>CAZFSU010000001.1:0-378142 GCA_964521555.1 uncultured Jutongia sp.
CGGTGATGTTCCCGGCGTTGAAGCTAATTGCAGGGATACCGATTATCCGCAAAATGTCACAAAAGATCTTGATATTTGAGAAAAGGTAATGAATAACGATAACTCCTTTTTTCCTTCTCTACCCAACTTTAATACAGATTGGATACCTTAAATTTCCGCTCTGCCTCTCGTCTCTGATCCTTTTTCGCAATATCCTGTCGTTTATCATAAAGTTTTTTACCTTTGGCCAAACCGATCTCTACCTTGACCAGACTACCCTTAAAATAAACATTCAAAGGTACCATAGTGTACCCCTTTTGTGCAATATGCCCCTCGATTTTACGGATTTCCTGCCGATGGAGCAATAATTTCCGCACTCTTAACGGGTCCTTATTAAATATATTACCTTTCTCATAGGGACTAATGTGCATATTATACACATAAACTTCCCCTTTCTCAATGCGGATAAATGCTTCCTTAATACTGCATTTGCCCATACGCAGAGACTTTACCTCCGTCCCGGCTAAAGATATCCCTGCCTCATATCGTTCCTCAATAAAATAATCATGAAATGCCTTTTTATTACCCGCGATCAGCTTCTTTGTCTCCTTTGCCATCTCAATCCTCCATACCGCTTCCAACAACCCAAAATAATCAACCGGAACCGGATTACTCCTTTTCTTCCGCCCTCTTTGCTGCCACTAATTTCGCGAAGGCATCCTCCGCCTTCTGTTGCTTCTCCTTGATCTCAGACTCGGACGCAGACGCTACGGCGGTCTCAGCATCCCTCGTCCCCTGGGAATCTTCCTTCTCATCGGCTATGACAAAATCAATACTTCTCGTGATCTTGTCCACCGCAGATACCGTGATCCGAATCGGCTCTCCTAATTTGTACAACTTGCCGGTGCGTTCTCCCACCATCTGATACTTTTCTTCCTCAAAGTAATAATAATCTCCCGGAATATCTGCCACATGGATCATACCTTCGATGGTATTGGGCAGTTCAACATACATTCCCCAAGTGGTAACTCCCGAAATCACGCCATCAAAACTCTCTCCGATGAACTGTTCCATATATTCCGCTTTTTTCATCTTCTCGACTTCCCGTTCTGCCTCATCTGCCCGCCGCTCCAAACGACTGGCCTCTGCCGTCACATCCGGCAGAATCTGCTGATAATGGCTGATCCGTTTCTCCACCAGCTTACCATGAATATTTTCCTTGATAATGCGGTGTATCTGCAGATCCGGATAACGCCGGATCGGAGAAGTAAAATGGCAATAATATTTCATCGCCAAACCGAAATGCCCCTCACAGTCTGTAGTATACTTCGCCTGTTTCATCGAACGCAGTGCCAATCTACTAATCAGCCCCTCCTCCGGAGTACCAGACGCCTGTGCCACCAGCTTTTGGATCTCCTTCGGATGAATCTCATCCTCCGCCCCTGTCTTGATGGTATATCCAAAATTATGAATAAAGATACTCAACTGCTGTATTTTCTCACTGTCCGGTGTCTCATGTACTCGATACACAAAGGGCAATTCCTGCCAGAAATATTCCTCTGCCACAGTCTGATTCGCGGCCAGCATAAATTCTTCAATGATACGATGTGCATTATTACGCTCATATTCCATCACATCCAGCGGTTTCCCGTTCGGGTCCAGAATGATCTTGCTCTCCGGAAAATCAAAGTCAATGGAACCACGCTTTTCTCTGCGTTTCCGCAGGATTGCCGCCAGTTCATACATCAACTCAAACATAGGTATTAGTTCCCGATACTCTGCCCGTTCTTCAGGATCTTGAAGCTCGATGATCTTATTCACACTGGTATAAGACATCCGACGGTCTACATTGATCACCGCTTCCTCAATACTGTGTTCTATGATCTCTCCCTTTGCATTAATGGTCATCATACAAGACAACGTCAGGCGATCCACCCCCTGATTCAGCGAACAGATACCATTGGATAATTTATGCGGCAGCATCGGAATCACGCGATCCACCAAATACACACTGGTACCACGCTTCACGGCTTCTTTATCTAATGGAGAATGTTCCGTGACATATTGACTGACATCGGCAATATGCACCCCCAGATGATAGAGATCCCCCTCTTTGGTCAGAGTGATGGCATCATCCAGATCTTTGGCATCCTCCCCATCAATGGTCACCGTCTGCAAGTCACGATAATCTGCACGACCAGCTTTCTCCTGATCCGCCACTTCCTCCGGAATATCCTTCACCTGATCCATCACGGCATCCGGATATTCCTCTGGTAATCCATATGCTTTGATCACCGATAAAATATCCACACCGGGATCATTAATATGCCCTATGATCTCGAGGATTCTGCCTTCCGGATTACGGGTTTCATCCCCATAATCCATGATTTCCACCACCACTTTGTGTCCCGTGATCGCTCCCTTGGTCTCCGCCTTGGGAATATAAATATCCTTTGTAAATTTCTGATGATCTGCCACCACAAAACCGTAACTTTTGCTGCTGGAATAGGTTCCCACCAAAATCGCATTGCCACGTTCCAGAATGCTGACCACTTCCGCTTCTTTGCGCTTGCCATGCTGCTTCGTATCCACAGCAATACGCACAGTATCTCCATCCATCGCATTCAGGGTCCGATGCGCAGCAATGAAATAATCTTCCGACTCTCCTTCCACACGCACAAATCCAAACCCTCTCTGGGTAGCCATGAAACGCCCCTGCAACAAATGATCTGCCATCGGCTGCACTTTTCCTTTCTGTGTAATATGCAGCTTACCTTCTGCTGCCAGCTCTTCAATCACCCGACGCAGATCCTTTTTCTCGGCTGCCGGCACCTGTAACACCATTGCCATCTCTTTCACGGACATCGGCATATATTCCCGGTCTGTTATAAAATCATATACCAGACTTTTCTTCGCTTCCGCTTCTTCTCTCGTCATATCCATCCCTCCTCGCAACTCATATACCGCATAAAGAAAAAATGGGATTGCAAACAGCCGCATGCTATTGGCAATCCCTGATATCACATGTATTCATCCAAAGACTACTGGAAAATCTTTAAGTTTAATACTAAAGATAATACTACAAATAATACTGCTAAAATCTTCGTAGCTAACTCTAATCCACCTTCCATTGAACGGCTCTTGTTCTTACCCCAGTATGACTCCGCAGCACCACTAATGGCACCTGTCAAACCGGCCTGCTTACCTTCCTGTAATAATACGACTACCGTCAGAATACAACATACCAAAATATATACCAACAATAATACCGTATGAATATTATGAATCATCCAAATTTCCTCCATTCTATCTGTATAAACCTGTAAGATGCGCTCTGCTCTTCATAATATATAAAGCAACACAGAACCATACCTTTATATAATACCACAGAACTTTTATCATTTCAAGTGTTATTTCTTGATCAATAATGATTTTCCTGTCATCTCAGCCGGCTGCTCCAATCCCATGATCTCTAATAAAGTAGGCGCAATGTCTGCCAGGCATCCACCCTCACGCAGTGTATATGCCTCATCATAGTTCACCAGAATAAACGGAACCGGATTCGTGGTATGCGCCGTATGCGGTTCCCCGGTTTCATAATCAATCATCTTTTCTGCATTGCCGTGATCCGCGCAGATAAATAATGCACCATCCACTTCCCGGACTGCATCCACCGCTGCACCCACACACTGGTCAATGCGCTCCACTGCCTTAACGGCTGCCGGAATCACACCGGTATGCCCTACCATATCCGGATTTGCAAAATTGATCACGATCACATCATATTTTCCGGAAGTAATCGCTGCATTTAACCGTTCTCCTACTTCCGGCGCGCTCATTTCCGGCTGCAAATCATAGGTTGCCACGGCTGGAGATTTCACCAGAGAACGTTCCTCATCTTTGTTTGGTTCTTCCACACCACCATTAAAGAAGAATGTAACATGGGCATATTTCTCTGTCTCTGCCAGGCGAAGCTGTGTCTTGCCATTGGCTGCCAGATACTCACCAAAGGTATTGACAATATTTTCCTTTTCAAAGGCAATCTGCTTATTGCCTATGGTCTCATCATAATCCTTGAAGCAGACGAAGGTTAATGGCATATAACCATGAACACGGGTAAAATGATCAAACGCTTCATCACAGAAAGCACGGGTGATCTGACGTGCACGGTCCGGACGGAAATTAAAGAAAATAATAGAATCGCCGGCACCGATGGTAGCCAAAGGCTTTCCCTCTTTTTCTACTACGGTAGGTACGACAAACTCATCGGTCACATCCTCCGCATAGGAATCCGCCACTGCCTGCACTGCATCCGTGGCTCTTTTGCCTTCTCCTGCCACTAACGCATTATATGCCTTCTCGATACGATCCCAGTTGTTATCACGATCCATCGCATAATAGCGGCCATGTATGCTGGCAATCTGTCCGACACCAATCTCATCAATCTTTGCCTGTAGCTCTGCCACATAATCCTTGCCGGATGCCGGAGGGGTATCACGCCCATCCAGGAAACAATGTACATATACCTCTTTGACATCATTCTTTTTGGCCAGCTCTAATAACGCATATAGATGGGTATTATGACTATGCACACCGCCATCGGACAACAAACCAAACAAATGTAATTTAGAACCATTCTGTTTCACATTATCAATCGCATTTAACAACACCTTATTCTCAAAGAAATCACCATCTTCAATCGCTTTGGTAATACGGGTAAGATCCTGATAAATGATGCGGCCTGCACCAATATTCATATGACCAACCTCCGAGTTACCCATCTGGCCATCCGGTAAACCCACATGAAGTCCACTGGCATTCCCTTTTTGAAACGGGCAAGTAGCCATTAACTTGTCCATCACAGGAGTATCGGCCATAGCAATGGCATTCCCTTCTGTTTTATCATTTAATCCATACCCATCAAGTACCATCAAAACAACCGGTTTTTTACTCATTTTTACAACCCTCTGTCCTTTCTAAGCCCTGCTCAAATTCTCTTGTTCTTCGATCAATGGTAAGAGTGTCATGCTTTTGACACCCATATCAGGTATTCAAAAGTGCCAACAACACTCTGACCATAGTATTGCCAGATGTTACAAAACAACACCTCAAAATCCAACATAAAAGTATACATGATTTGATTGTGCAAGTCAATATTTCTGCCAGTGCGTCACAAATTCCCTATTCTGCCAGTGCGTCACAAATTCCCAAGAAACCCAGGAGAAATATGGTTTCCGGTGCCAAAGTGATTTTGACTCCCGCACCCTTATAGAATATAGAACATATCTGCATACACAAGCCACATAGGCCGGAAAAACCGCATGATTTGCCAAACACCGATTCCCTTGAGATCATACTCCGTCAAAAGATTATATTTAGCCTGCACGCTTCTGGCATCCTCAAACCATACCTCGTGCTGCCTTCCCTCGCTCTCATATGTAAAAAAAGGAGACTGCGCGGTCTCATCAAACCGGATCACCGCATCATTCGCGATGGCTATTTGAACCGCCTCTATATTACCGATGGTAATGGCTTTACTCTCTCCCCGCACGTAGGGAAGCGTCCAGTCATATCCATAATTCGGAACACCCAGATTGATTTTTTCTGACGGAATCTCTGTCAAAGCATACTCCACCACTTGACGCACCTTATTGAGCGGGGCCACAGCCATAGCAGGACCATAGGTATATCCCCATTCATACGTCATCAACAGCACTTCGTCCGCAGCCTCTCCCAGTCCCCGATAATCCTTTCCTTCATATAATAATCCCTTTTGGTCTGCTGAAACCTTCGGTGCCAGGGCTACACTGACCATTTTCCCATCCTGATGCATAGCGGCAGTTAATTCTGCAACAAATTCTGTAAACAGATCCCGATCCTCCTCCAGAATATATTCAAAGTCCACATCGACTCCTCCATAGCCTTTTTCTGCGGTAAGATTCCTGAGTTCCAGAATTAAACGATTTTTTGCGTCCACATTGGTTAATATTGCATGAATCAGTTGATTATTAAAATTTCCATCTTCCCCAAACGGTGTCAGCACCAATACAGAATTGACATTGCTGACATCAGCCTCTAAAAGCATCCAGTCTTCCGAAACCAACGGAGGTATCAAAGCTCCTTCTGTCGTAAAACCATAGGAAAAAATCAGTAAATTGGTCAGATAAGGCAGTGTCTGCTGTAATACCCACGGACTGATAAAAGGATAGGCATATCCCCCGGCAGTCACAATACGCCGGTTTGTCATCTCCTCACCATCCGGAATCAACACCGCCTGTCCCACCGCCAGTTTGTATGGATAAGGTATCTGGTTGGCGTACGCAATTTCTTCCACACTGCCTCCCAACCTGTCAGCAATGCTGTCAATGGTATCTCCCCTTTGTACAAGATAGATCAACATAATATTCTCCGAATCTCTGTTTTTTTCATTGTATGCATCAGAAGAGTACCTGATTCCAGATTCCTTATCATTTTAGACGATGGGAGAATGAAATAACATCACGGAAACTCAAGGAATCAAAAAATTGACAGTGTACAAGTAGACATGATAGAATGATACGGTTGTCAGTGAACTGCAAACATACCACCGCTTAGGGGGGATATTGTGATGCAGACTGAAAAGGGAATGCAGTGAGAAGCTGCAGCAGCCCCCGCTACTGTATGAATGATGTGTTTTTTATAGCAAAACGATGAAAGCGGTATCACTCCTATCTACGATCTAATCTGCTGCCACAGTTACATGGTGGATAGGAACTACATCGCAAACATACTTTGCCGAAGCACCACTGTAGATCAGACTCTATGGGAAGGGAAAAACACAGCCTGAGTTCAAGCCAGGAGACCTGCTGACACATCTTGCATGATTCGTATTTCGGGAGGAAATCGAGCGCAAAATCTGAAAAATCAAGAAAGGAAAACAAATGAAAACAAGAACAAAAAAAGTGTTAAGTTTGATGCTGTCTTTTGCACTGCTGCTTAGTTCCGTATCCGGAATCACCTTTACTACAGCCAATGCAGCCGAGACAGCCAAAAAAATCATTGTATATGTGGCAGCAGAAGGAACGAATGCATCCGGCGCAGCAGTGACCATTGACAAAACACCTGTGTTACTGGACGAAGGTAGTACCGCCGTAGATGCCATTAGACCTGTATTAGATACAGCCTATCCGGAAGACTATGTGATCTCCGATACTGACTGGGGAGAGTTGTTAGATTCGATCGGACCATTAGCAACAACCGCAGATTATTCCTCTTACTGGAACTTCTGTGTCAATGGCGAAATGGCTTCTGTGGGCATCGGCTCCTATGAACTACAGGATCAGGATCAGATTAGTTTAATCTATGGTGGTTGGGAACTGCCTTCTTATGAATGTTCCAGCTATGCCAATGATACTTCCTTAGCTCCTGATCAGGCGGCACAGGCAGTATTATTAGAAAACGCGAAAGCACAGCAGGCATTATTAGCAAAAAAAATATTTGAAGTAAATTTACAAAATGGGGCTTATGTACCAGGTATCGAAGACACCAGCGGACTGTATGTGGTATTTTCTCTGGCTCAGGCAGGTTTCCAGGCTGATGCCTATTATGATGCCGTCGTAAATAAAATTAATGCACAATTTACAGCCATCAAAAACAATGGTTCCACCTATGGCGCTGTATATGATGCAGATATTACCTATGAGTATCTGGACAGCAATGCATATGCCATCAGCAATTACTGTAAAATTGCATTATGTCTGGCCGCATTGGGACAGGATATCACAGATGTATCCGGTATTAATCTGGTAGAGAAAATCACCGATAAAAAGGTATTTGACGCTGCCTCCAAAGATACCACCCTGTCTCGTGAAACATTAATTTTATTCACTATGGATGGGATTCAGGCAAGCTGGCCAACCAGCGAAACTTCCATTCAAAAGGCAGATCTGATCAACCTTTTAGTGGAGGATGTGGAAGCAAAAATAGCCACCAGCCTTGAATGGGATTCTTATGATTCTGCTGCTATGATTATTCAGGCATTGGCGCCATACACAGACACCAGTATAGATGGTGTTGACCAGACGGCTGTTTCTGCCGCTTGTGATCAGGTGATTGGTTTATTATCCAATATGCAGAACCCGGACGGTACCTATGTCGCATACGGTGCAAGCAATCCTTGGACTCTGGCACAGGTCATGACCACAGCAGGATTGTTCCAAATCAATCCATTATCTGATATCCGTTTTATCAAAAATGGAAAAACTTTATTTGATATCTCTGCTACTTTTGTGGATATTGAGAAAGAAAGTGTAGATTCACAGTTAATCGGTGGTGAGTATGCCTTCCAGCCGGAACAGCTTCTACGCGGCTTAAATGCCTGTATCCGTACCGCCGATCAGCAGAAGGGTCTGTATGACATGACCGAACCAACGTATTCTGCCAAAGTTTCTGATCATTTGCAAATCATCAATTGTCAGATGGTTTCACCAATCGAAGATCAGGTTTATACCGGTAAGGAAATCATGCCAGCCATAACCATCACAGCAGACCAGAAGAAACTGACAGAAGGTACGGACTACACGGTCACCTATATTGACAATCTTGAGATAGGCACCGCATATGCCATCATTACCGGAAAAGGTGACTGGGCAAGTACCAGTATCAAAATTGCATTTAACATCGTAGAGAAAAAGGCAACTTCAAATAACAATAACACGAACACTAATAATAGTAACACAAACAACAATCAGACAGATGCCAAGAACACTCCTACTCCGGCACCGACCGATAAGCAGAAGAAACAAAGCACTGGTAAATTAACAAAGCCTGTGATCAAAAAGCTGACATCTGCCAAGAAGAAAACATTAACTGTCGCATTTAAGAAAGTGAAAAATGCCAAAAAAT
Source organism: uncultured Jutongia sp. (assembly GCA_964521555.1). Classification (GTDB taxonomy): domain Bacteria; phylum Bacillota; class Clostridia; order Lachnospirales; family Lachnospiraceae; genus Butyribacter. The sequence goes on from CAZFSU010000001.1 coordinate 8,863, forward strand.
ATAAAATTCAGATTTCTACGAATAAGAAATTTAAGAAGAATGTGAAAACCAAAACCGTAACATCGGTAAAGAAAGTCACATTCAAGAAATTGAAATCCGGCAGGAAATACTATGTTCGCATTTGCGCAATCAAGGGAAAACAACAAAGCAAATGGAGCAAGGTCAAGAGCAAAAAAGTGAAATAAATACTTCTGGGATTCAAGTTCAGAAAAAGGAGCATCCGGTTTCGATGGATGCTCCTTTTTTCCTAAACGCAAAAATACTGCCATACGATATCAATAGTCCGCGCAGATCGCACTACGGCAGGTTTGAAGTCAATACTCCCGTGTACCGATAAGCCTTACTTTTCCCAACGGCCCGATGCACCACAGGGCAGGACCAAACCATTGGATGATACTGGCAAACCGATCTCTTGCGCCTCCACATCCCCGCCAAACTTACGTGTCACCTCCGTGTTGATCAGATAAGATAACACAGCCGGCTGTAAACCGGTGGTATAAGAATTTACCAAAAAGAAGAGTGGATCCTCTGACAAAATCCTGGTACACAACTGAATCAACGGATGAATCTTCTCTTCAATCTTCCAGATCTCCCCTTTCGGACCACGACCATAGGAAGGCGGATCCATGATGATCCCATCATAATGATTTCCTCTGCGGATCTCCCGTTCCACAAACTTCACACAGTCATCCACCAGCCAGCGTATCGGACGATCTGACAAACCGGATGCGGCAGCATTATCCTTTGCCCATGTCACCATTCCCTTGGATGCATCCACATGGGTCACATTGGCTCCCGCTGCTGCCGCTGCCAAGGTGGCACCTCCGGTATAGGCAAACAGATTCAGCACCTTGACCGGGCGTCCCGCCTGACGAATCTTACTGCCAAACCAGTCCCAATTCACCGCCTGCTCCGGAAATAAACCTGTATGTTTGAATTGAAACGGCTGCAAATGGAATGTCAGATCCCGGTAATGAATCTGCCAGGTCTTTGGTAAATCAAAAAATTCCCATTGGCCACCGCCCCGGTTACTGCGGTGATAATGTCCGTTGCAATGCTTCCATCCCTTTGCTGTCTTGGGTGTATCCCAGATCACCTGCGGATCCGGCCTAACCAAAATATAATTCCCCCACCGTTCCAGTTTTTCTCCACCGGAAGTATCAATCACCTCATAATCCTTCCAATGATCCGCTATCCACATAGTAACCTCCATTCCGAAGCGTTGTTCACAACACTTCCTCTTCTACTCGCAAAATATCCAGCGTATGTGCCGCCGCACCGATCAGATCCGGTCTCTCACAGACTGACCAATGATATTGTATAAACAGTTCAAACGTCTCTTCATCCATCGCATTTAATGTTTGCCGCATATAATTCGCCGGACCATCCGGTGTCAGAATGCATTCTCTGGTTAATCCCACTGTCTCATTGATCCGATGTATATCTTCCGTCCGTACATATTCATACAGATCTTTTGGCCTTGAAACACAGTGAAAATCTTTCTCTGTCAATCTGCCATCTTCCAGACATTCCCGCACATGGCCATCCCGAAAGCCGTACAGCAATACACCATATTCATTCATCAGATAAGCCACCATGATTCGTCCTCCCGGCCTCGTCACCCGCTTCGCTTCTGATAATGCCTGACACTTGTCCTCGAAACTATACAAATGATACATCGGACCAAATAATAGTGTCAAGTCATAACTATTGTCCCGAAAACGGGACAGATTCAATGCATTTCCCTGATATGCTTTCACGGCACTATTTTTTGATTTCAGGATGCCCAAATTGTATTTGACCAGCTCTACTGCTGTCACATCATAGCCTTCCTCAGCAAGTGCCACACTATAACCACCTGTGCCGGCTCCCACATCCAATATTTTGATGTCCCCGTTGTGAGAATCCGGCTCTCCCATCCCTGCCTGTTTCTCAGTACAATCTTCACCCAATGCATGGATACGGGCCTGCTTTAATGCATCCAGACATTGATGAATATACTTCATCGAGGTTACATATTCCACGATGCCATGCCGTCTGGATAAACGCTTATCTTCACAAAATTTATTATAATGTTCCTCTAACTCTGTCACACTCGTTTCCTCTCCTATTGTTCTTCTCTACTCTTTTGCGGCAGCCGCCATGCCGCCAACCCCAATACAAAGATTCCCACTAATATCTGTAGTGGATAAAACAATACATACTGCTCTGGGATTAACAGAGCCAACACCAGTATTGCTCCGGCGGGCGGAAAATACAATCGCATCAGATACATACACAGGATCATGACTAAAACTGCCGGAATTGCCACAACGTATAAAGGCAGAGGACTTTCCAAAGTCATACTCAGAAAATACCGGAAAAGAGTCCCTGCCAAAGCACAAAGTGCCACCAATTCCATCACAGATACCAACCGTTCCCTCGCCGGATGCTCCCGTCCCACCAGCTCCGTGAATGCCACCAGCAAAGGCGGCGCGACGCAAAAAGGCAGGCGGAAGACAAAAGCAATATAGATCAAAACAGTCACAGCAATACACCGAAAGACAGTATTTTGAAGTGCCGGGATGGAAAACAGCGGCGCCGGTTGATAAGCTATGCCATCTCTACTCCCGCTCCGCACCAAGATGGCACGAATAAGCACGATAAACACACATAGAAAAAATACCGCCACCGGATAGACCCATCCCGTTGTCTGCAATAATACCGGCAAAAGAACCGCAGAGATCATGGGAGATAATGTCGTCCCGGAACATAGATAGATGATCTGGCTGATCACATAAGCCACTGCCATCTGTATCCACAAACCGCCTGGCAGAAATGCCACGATGCATTCCCCCACGATGGCACATAGTGTCATACAAAGCACCAAACGAAGATAATCGGTACGCCAAGCCAGTTTCGGTGCCAAAAAGGCTCCCACTGCCAATGCCGCAGTCTCCGGGAAGATAATTTCCCGTTCCCCCCAGTATTCCGATGCAAATATCATCGCTACAACGATAAGTAAAGTACATATTCCTCCCCAGAGGATTCCATATTTGCTATCTTTCTCCTGCTGTCTGTTCATATCAATAACTTGTCCTTCCTTGTCAATTTCACTTTATTGTATCATGTTTCCAGGATTCCCGCACCTATGAAATTTAACCCCCGCTTTTTCCTGTCCTAATCAAAAGAAAAATCATAACAAGAATCTTATGATCCCTGTTATGATTTTATGAACTGCTTATGATAAATCGTTCTTACTGTAATGGTATGAATACCATTTTACACATTCCGTTATTTTACCTTATAGGTAACCTTCTTACTGGTATTTCCTGCGGCATCCTGTACATAAACAGTAAGCTTCATCTTCTTTTTGAGTTTCTTAGTCTTAACCGTAAATTTACCTTTGGCATTTACTTTCGCCTTATATGTCTTCTTTCCAATCTTGACATAAACGGTACACTTTGCTTTGGCCTTACCAATCACCTTTTTCGTGTTTTTCTTTGCCTTCGTTACGGTTGGTTTCTTTAATGCCTGATTCTTGACACGAACCGTTGTTGCAGCAGACACCTTGCCAAACTGACTGGTGACCGTCGCCTTAATCACTGTGCCTACCTTTAAGGTTGCTGTCTTGACACTCCATGCACCTTTGCTATCTGCTTTCGCACTATAACTCTTGTTGCCCACCAAAACCTTAACAGCACTATCCGCTACGGCTGTACCGGAAACAACCTTTGTCCCGGATTTGTATACGCGAACCGCAGGGGCCGCCGGTGTATCAAACTCCGTAATCTTGACCGGCAATCCATACGCATTTCCATAGATATCAATCATACGAATCGTGTAATAACCATCTCCGCCGGCAGAGGTAATGGCATAGGTTCCTCCGTTGACAATCTCAGGACAACCATCCCACAGAATCCCAACTCCAGGATCTGAACCTGTACCTTCTTTGATCTGAAGCTTCTCTGCATCCAGTCCATTTACAGTCAGAACCACCTTTTTCCCTGCTACATCTACCGTCTTCTTAACGGAAATGAAGGAAACGTTCTTTGGCAGATAACCAAAGGACACTGCATATGTAGTATCAACGTTTTTCTCCGGCTGGTTTAACTGCGGCTCCACCAAAAGATAATACGTTCCTTTGGTCAATTCGATAAACCGGTCCATGATCGGATCATCAAAACCGATCACCACTGATTCGCCAATCACCTTTGTCCCCTGTGCATTGGCACAGAGAGTCAGTTTAACAGAATTGTTATCCCAATCACGTACTATACCCTCTTCTCCGCGGAAAATACCACTATAATTGATGCGGTAATATCCATCTTCCGGGCATACGATTTTATGTATTGCACTGGACACGGTACTTAGTTCCCCTGCCTCTGCCTTAAAACTTCCACTGACTGTTCCTGTGGAAGCATCCACAGACTTCGTATCCAGTGAAGAATATTTGTCTAACTTGATTGCCGTTGTACTGTCGCCTTCCGCCGCATTCGCAGTGGTTCCCACCAAAACCAAGGTAAAAAATGCTGCCATAAAAGCCAAAGCACATCTTGTTATCGTTGATTTCTTTCTTGCCTTTTTCATAAATTTCCTCCTAATTTCTAATTCTTTTGAGCGACTAATTGAATCGTTACCGAAACTGATTAAGTTGCTATAATAAATAATATACTAATTCTCTGTTAAATGCAAGCGGCAATACCTCAGCGATTAAATTCCCATTTTAATTATTTACTGCATGATGAACTTCCTCGGTACTGGCTGTCAGCGGCAGGAAAGTGTATCCATGTTTCTTGCCATACTTTATAATCCGGTCTAAGGCATTGATCGTCTTATCGTTTTTGTCAAAATCATGCATCAGCACCACACTGGCATGACTGGTGGACAATTCTTTTTTGAAGTTACGGTAAACCTCTTTTGCCGTCTTGGCACCCCCCGCATCTCCCGATGAAACATTCCAGTCAAAGTAATGATATCCCCAGTCATCCAATTCCTGCGTTAATTTAGTCATGATTCCAGGATTATAATCGCTGACCGTATTAGAACTGCCCCCCGGAAAACGGGTTAAAGTACACCATACCCCAAATTTTTTAAAAAACAGATCCCGCAGCTTATCCAAATTTTCATGATAGGTTTCTTCGGATACATATATTTCATCATACTTATGCTTATAGCCATGCATTGCTAAGGTATGTCCCTCTGCCAGGACTCTCTCTGTCAGATCAAAATCCTTTTTGGCGGGTTTCAGTTCAAAGAACGTCGCTTTGATATCATTTTTCTTGAGAATGTCCAATATCTTCGGAGTGGAATAACGGTTGGGACCATCATCAAAAGTCAAATAGATCGCCTTATCAATCTTTTCTGTCACCGTCAGCTCACAACGATAGATTCCGGCATCCGAAACTCCTTTGATCACAGCAGTGCCAACTCCCTTCGCTTTGATTCTTCCTTTTGGGGACACCTTGGCAACGGCTTCATCCGTGGAAGTCCATGTATACTCTGTGGCCTGAGACTTACTGCTAAATTGAATGTCCAACTTTTCGCCCTGCATCATTCCAAAGACAGGATATACCATACCTCTCTTGCGAACGGTTACCTTCGTCTGATATCTGGTATCACCAGACGTAATGGTCACGGTGGTCTCTCCATGTGCCACTCCAAAGATCGAACCATCTTCTAACACCTTCACAATCGATTCATCCGCACTGGCCACCTGATAATCCTGCTCATTTACACGAAGCTCCTCTCCAAGATCCATTGTCTCGCTCAAAGAAATGGTTTGAGTCTCTGGTAACTGAATCTCCGGTTCTTCCGTCTCTTCTGTCTGTTCCTCCGAGGAAGAAGAATCCGTTATACTTGTTGTGGCTTTTTTAATAGTTGGATTATTGCACCCTGCCAATGTCAATATCATCACGGATATCAATCCTGATACCAATATTTTCTTTCTTTGATTTATCTTTCGTTTGTTCATAACATTCACCCTTTTCTTAAATTCTGCCGGACAGACTTCTTCCGTCTCCGTTTGATGACACGCGATTAGTACAGACCGCTATGTTTCTTCACATGCTCTGCACAAAAGACCGGATGCCTTATCACACAATGCCTCCAGTTGCGCATAGGTTTCCACCTGATTAACCTCTCTGCGGATGGCTGCCGAATGTTGATATCCTGCGGTGTACCATGCCACATGTTTACGCATTTCCCGCATCCCCATCAACTCGCCCTTAAATTCCATCTGTAGTCTGCCATGCCGCAAAATCATCTCTAATACTTCCGGAACCGATGGCTTCTCTGGCATGATGCCCGTCTCCAGATATTCTTTCATCTGTGCAAAAATCCAAGGATTCCCTCTGGCACCCCTGGCAAGCATCAATCCGTCACATCCGGTAACGTTCTTACACTTTAAAGCATCCTCCGGTTGGAAGATATCACCACTGGCAATCACCGGTATCGACACTGCTTCCCGAACCTGTGCTATGATCTCCCAATCAGCCTCACCACTATAATATTGTTCTCTGGTCCTGCCATGCACTGCCAATGCCGCCGCACCATTGTCCTCCGCTATCTTTGCAAATTCCACCGCATTGATCTGCTCTGCCGCAAACCCTTTACGAAACTTTACTGTCACAGGTTTCTGAATCGCCTTCGATACCGCCCGGATGATCTTTCCCGCCAAAGCAGGATCTTTCATTAGCGCAGAACCCTCTCCATTATTTACCACTTTTGGCACCGGACATCCCATGTTGATATCCAGTATATCAAAATTGCGATCCTCGATGTGTTTCGCCATCTCTGCCATCAACTCCGGTTCCGATCCAAAGAACTGCAAAGCCACCGGGCGTTCCTCTTCCCATATCGTCCACAACTTCTCGGTATTTTTATTATGATAGTAGATTCCTTTGGCACTGATCATCTCGGTATATACCAGATCAGCTCCCTGCTCTTTGCATAACAAACGAAACGGCAGGTCTGTCACTCCTGCCATCGGTCCCAGAATCAGATCTCCCGGTATATGTACCCTGCCTATGTCAAAACCGCTCATATGCTGCTTGCATCCTTCCTCGCCAACTACCGCCTCTGTTTTTGATAGATTAACTGTAATCCCTTTAACGTCAAATCGCTGTCATACACCTGTATCTCATTCGTATTCTCTGCAATAATCTTACCTAAGCCTCCCGTTGCCACTACTTTGACCTCTGCCAAACCGGACTCCTCCCTAATCTTACGGATAATATATTCCGATTGGCCGATGGTACCATAAAATAGTCCCGCCTGCATGGAGGACACTGTTTCCTTGGCAATCACCATCCCCGGACTTTTGATCTCAATTTCCGGCAAATTCGCAGTATTATTCCACAGGGCATTGGCAGAAATACGAATCCCCGGACTGATGACGCCCCCCAGAAACACACCATCTGCTGTCACCAAATCATAGGTGGTAGCAGTACCAAAATCCACCACGATAATTGGTCCGCCATACTGTTCATACGCACTCACCGCATCCACAATACGATCTGGTCCAATTTCTTTTGGATTAGCTGTTTCAATACGAATACCCGTTTTGGTTCCGGCTCCCACCACCAACGGATGACAGTCCAGATACTTGATAATACCACTGGTAAAAGAATACATCATTTTGGGAACTACGGAAGCAATAATAACCTCTGTAATATCACTGGGCGAATACCCCTTTTGTTCCAAAATATTACAAATCAATTCCCCATATTCATCCGAACTTCTCGGAACTTTCACCGTCACACGAAATCTTGTGGTTAGCTCACTTTCCCGGAACACACCAAAAGTAATGTCTGTATTCCCCACATCTACCGCTAATAACATGACTATATTTCTCCTTCCAGATATTCATGGATATCCTCACCCAATATTACCGCACGATAATAGAGTTCCAAAGCCTCTAACAGTTCCCGTTTTTCGGCCTGTAATTGTTTGATCTTTAACACACTGCCGATCTCGTCAAAGAAAAAATCATCTTCCTCTGACGTAACATGGAAAAATAAATTTCCATGTTCATCAAATTGCAGTGTTAGCACTCCACCAATATCCGCTGTATATAACACACACATAATCTGCAGTTCTTCTTTGATCGGCTCTGGCAGATTTATAAAATTTTCATTTAAATAATATTTTTCTTCGTAGGCACTGGCAGCGCATAAAATCAGTGCACCTTCTCTGGTTTCCTCAGACATATCCATAAATCCCCCTGACTGACACTTCACCGGACACCACCGTTTTACAATGTCCATCCATCTCCACTAATAAGGCTCCCGTCTCATCAATCCCTCTGGCAACACCTGTCTCGGTCTTCGATGGATCTGCTTCTTCTACCATACCATGATAAATCTTCACCTGCTGATCCCGATTTGCCAGCATTTGATTGTATTCCTCCACAAAAGCTCCCAAGTTGCCATCCGTCACATACCGATTATAATATGTCCCAAAAACATTAGCAAAGCGGGAGATCAGGACTGCCCGGTCCACCCGTTTTCCGGTCTGCCGGTAAATGGATGTGGCAGTATCCCGGATTTCCTCCGGAAATTGTATCGTATTGGCATTAATCCCGATTCCGGTCACAGCATAGTGAATATAGTTCACTTCGGAACTCATTTCTGTCAAAATACCGCAAATCTTTTTGCCGTCTAAAATAATATCATTGGGCCATTTAATTTGGGATTCCACACCACAGACTTCCCGGATCGACCGATTCACTGCCAAGGCTGTAATCAACGTGATACCCGGTACATATGCCGGTTCCAGATCAGGTCTCAAGATCAATGTCATCCATATCCCTACTCCCGGCTCCGATGCCCATCCACGTCCTCTGCGGCCCCGGCCTGCGGTCTGCTCATCTGCCACCACCAAAGTCCCCTCCGGCTCCCCGGTCTCTGCTAACTGTTTTGCACGTAAATTTGTAGAATCAATACTTTCATGACATTCAATCCGTTTGCAAAAACTCTCCGGCAACAGATAGCTTTCGATCTCCGGTCCATAAAGTTTATCTGGTTTCGCGACAAGCCGGTACCCCTTATTGGATACCGACTCAATCTCATAACCGTATTCTTTTAGATATCTGATATTTTTCCATACCGCCTGTCTGGTCACACCTAAATGCTTACATAAACTCTGCCCGGATACAAATTCTTCTCCTGCATCCCTGAGAATCTTCAAAATCTGCTTTTTCATCATTCTCCCAAAGTAGCCACCATCACCGCTTTGATGGTATGCATGCGATTTTCTGCTTCATCAAAGACTACGGATTGTGCCGATTCAAATACTTCGTCAGTCACTTCCAACTCACCCAATCCAAACTTTTCATATACTTTACGTCCGATCCCGGTCTTTAAGTCATGAAATGCCGGAAGGCAATGCATAAAAATTGCCTGAGAACCTGCATTATCCATCACCGCCTTGTTCACCTGATATGGCAGCAACGCATCAATCCGTTCCTTCCACACTTCATCCGGCTCTCCCATCGATACCCATACATCTGTGTAGATTACATCCGCATCCCTGGTCCCTGTCGGAACATCTTCCGTCAAGGTGATGGAACCACCGGACTGTTTCGCGTATTCCTGACACTGCTCCACCAGTGACGGATTTGGAAAATACTCTTTTGACGTACATGCGGTAAAATGCATTCCCATCTTGGCACAGGCAATCATCAGGGAGTTACCCATATTATAACGGGCATCGCCCATATATACCAATCTCACGCCTTCCAAACGTCCCAAATGTTCACGTATCGTCAACAGATCTGCCAACATTTGTGTCGGATGGTATTCATTGGTCAGACCATTCCACACCGGTACACCGGCATACTTCGCCAATTCCTCTACGATCTCCTGCTGAAATCCACGATACTCAATACCATCAAACATTCTCCCTAATACTCTTGCTGTATCGGGAATACTTTCTTTCTTGCCTATCTGGGAGCCCTGCGGATCTAAATAGGTCACCCCCATTCCCATATCATGGGCAGCCACCTCAAAGGAACACCGGGTTCGGGTACTGGTCTTCTCAAAAATCAATGCAACATTTTTTCCCTGATAATGATTCACCGGAATCCCCTGCTTTTTCTTGGTCTTTAAATCTGCCGATAATTGCAATAAATATTCGATTTCTTCTTTGGTAAAATCTTTTAAGGTCAAAAAATTTCTTCCTGTCAAATTAACACTCATCGTCTATTATTTCTCCTTTGCGACTTCTACCACTGATTTCGCCAGTCCTGCCATCCCCTGAATCTCAGATGGAATGATAATCTTAGTTGCCTGGCCATCGGCTGCCTTTGTAAATGCTTCCAGACTCTTTAACTGAATGACTGCGTCGCTGGCAGATGCTTCGTTTAACATACGGATACCATCTGCATTGGCCTGCTGTACCGCTTTGATGGCCTGCGCCTGACCTTCCGCTTCACGAATCATTGCTTCCTTCTTTGCCTCAGCACGTAAGATTGCTGCCTGCTTCTCTGCCTCTGCGTCTAAGATGGCAGCCTCTTTATTACCCTGTGCCACCAGGATCGCAGACTCCTTTTCACCCTGCGAACGTAGAATCGCTTCACGTTTCTCACGCTCTGCTTTCATCTGACGCTCCATCGCATCCTGTATTTCCTTTGGAGGAATAATATTTTTTAACTCTACGCGGTTCACCTTGATCCCCCAAGGATCTGTTGCTTCATCCAGAGATGCACGCATCTTGGTGTTAATAGTCTCGCGAGAGGTCAAAGTCTCATCTAATTCCAGATCACCAATGATGTTACGTAATGTTGTAGCACTTAGATTTTCGATCGCTACAATCGGATTATCCACACCATAAGCATAAAGCTTTGGATCGGTAATCTGATAAAAAATAACGGTATCAATACGCATCGTAACATTATCTTTCGTGATAACCGGCTGCGGAGGGAAATCCACTACCTGCTCTTTTAACAGCACACGTCTGGCAATCTTATCAATAAAAGGAACCTTGAAGTGAATACCCACATCCCAAGTTGCCTGATATCCCCCTAAACGCTCCACTACATATGCTTTTGCCTGTGGTACAATATTGACACAGGATGCTAATATGATCACTACGATCACTACAAACACAATAAATGGCCACATAATACTTCTACCTCTTCCTTTCTGCAATTATTTTGCTTCCACTTCTTTTACAAAAACCTTAACTCCTTCTACACGGCATATTTCCACACGTGATCCGGATGCTATATTCACTTCATCTTTCTCACTTCTGGCCGTCCACTCCACCCCATTTAACAACACCGTACCTGTCTGATTGAAATTATCAATCGCTACCGTCACCTTGGCTTCTTTCCCTATCATACTATTGACATTGGTCTGCTCACGACCGGCATTAAAATAACGTTCTGCCACCGGTCTCGTAAAGATTAGCAACATCAATGACACCAGTAAAAACAGTATGATCTGCACCAATATAGGCGCATGCAATACCGCCGCTACGAAACCAATCAATGCACCCCCGGCAAACCAAATTGTCGTCAGTCCCAGTGTGATGATCTCAATTACCAAGAAAACCACTAAGATAATCAGCCAATAAAATGGCTCCATACAACTCCCTCCTTCTATCCATAATTGATAGCATTATAGAATATTTTCTCTGTTTTTTCAACCCATAGTACCTTATATCCGTAATCACCCTCTCGCGGCAAGCCAGGGGGTATCACTTGACTTATCACACTATTGCCGGTCTCTTCGTTCCTGCCGGTTCATCTCATACATAACAATCGCAGCGGAAACGGCGGCATTGAGCGATTCCAACTGTCCCTCCATCGGAATGCGAATACGTTTCGTCACAGATTGAAAGACAGCATCCGAGATCCCGTTTGCTTCATTACCAATAACTATAGCGGCTCCGGCTGTATAATCCGGTTCATCATATATTACACTGCCCTTCATAGCCGTACCATATACCTCATATCCTATTTCTCTTATCTGCTTTGCCACCTCTGCCAGATTTTCCACATAACAATATGGCACACGGAAAATGGCTCCCATCGTGGCACGAACCACCTTGGGATTAAAAAGATCCACGCTTTCTTTGCTGAGAATCACCCCTGACATGCCGGCCCCCTCCGCAGTACGCATAATGGTTCCCAGATTTCCCGGATCACGCAGATCATCCAGCAGAATGAAACGGTGCTTCTCCTGCTGCAAAATATCTTCCAGATCGTATGTCGGAAGCGTCGCAGTCCCCAGGATTCCCTGAGGGGTCACTGTCTCAGAGATCTGCTTCAACACTTGATCCGAAACAATCTCATATTCATACGTATTTAATAAGACAGAAACCGCCTGTGAAATCTCCTGATATTTTCCCTCGGAAATATATATCTTCTGTAGCTTGCCATGATGTGCTGCTTCCTGCACCATTTTGATTCCTTCCACCACAAAAGTCTGCTGTTTTTTCCGATATCTCGTCTGTTTCTGTAATTTGATTAATTCTTTGATCTGACCGTTGGATTCACTACTAATCACGGTAGTTCCCCCTTATTTATATTGTCTCACCAGCCATCTCCCCATTTTGGACAAATCCGATGTTCGAAAACCACTGGTTTTCCTGCATCCCGGCTTCAAAAGAGAAGCCGATTCCTGCTTGTTGCTTAAACTCCAGCAACAATAACTAATCTTATTTTGATTCATGAGCTTCATCCACTGTTTTGCTGACGAAAAATCATAGCTGCCATCGCCACTGGAATCACAGGCACTAAATTCACTACAAAATACCGGAAGCCCCTTCGATAATGCGGTTTTCACTTTTTCACGCAGATAATCTCCATGTGTTGCTGCATAGAAATGAAACGCATACATGATATTCTTTCCTTTCAGCGGTGACACAGCCGCCATATCCACATCCTGACTCCAAGTGGGGGTACCTACGATAATAATTGCATTTTTATTGTACTTTCGGATCACTTTGATGACAGTTTTGGCATAGCTCTTAATGGTTTTCCAATCCGTTCCTCCATTCGGCTCATTACAGATTTCATAGAGTACGTTACCATATTTCCTATACTTCCCGGCTACTTTCTTAAAAAATGCTTTTGCTTCCTTTTGGTGTGTTTTGGGAGAACCATCATTTAGAATGTGCCAGTCAATTATCACATACATCCCCAGCTTCTTACCTGCCTTCACCGCGGTATCAATGGTTTTCAACAACTTCTTACGGCTGGCAGCATCGGTGACGCAGTATCCATTGTAATCTTCCGTATACATGGCCACCCGAAAACAGTTGACACCCCACTCATCCCGCAGATTCTGCATCGCTTTCTCATTGACATAGGGTTCTCCCACATCCCAGTTAATCCCATGACTGGAAATCCCTTTTAACTGAATCGCCTTTCCATTTTTATCGACTAATTTGCTTCCTTTGACTTTTAATTTCCCATGTTTGCCATAGGCAGTTTGCTTATAGGACACGGATTTCGTACGTCCTGTTAATTTCACCGCGGCACTGGCACAAGGTGTCCCAAAAGACGGACAAATCCCCGCCAGGGTTAATAACAATGCCATTAGGAAACATAAACCTCTTCGTGCTGGTTTTCTCATACAAACCTCCTTCGTCCATCCGTTTATCCCATCAAAATCTGCCTTTTATTATAAAACTGACAAATTCATATTGTCTTCCAGTCTTAAATGAATATAGTGATACAAATATAGCACAGTATTTCTATGCGGAGTATATCAACTTCCCTATTACATCTTCACATTCATAGCAAAAAAGACTTTACCCCGCTTCATTTAATTTAGCCAATTTCGCTGTCTGGTCAGCGGCGATAATATTCTGCAATAACTCATTGATATCTCCATCCAGGATCTCTCCTAAACGATGGCTGGTAAATTTAATTCGATGATCGGTCACACGTCCCTGTGGGAAATTATAAGTACGAATCTTTTCGGAACGGTCCCCGGTTCCCACCTGGCTGCGACGCTCCGCTGCCTGCTCACTGGTTGCCTTTTCCTGCTCCATATCATAGATACGGGAACGCAACACCTTCATAGCCTTATCTTTATTCTTCAACTGTGATTTTTCATCCTGACAGGTTACAACGATGCCAGTGGGAATATGAGTAATACGAACGGCAGAATCTGTGGTATTGACACACTGTCCACCATTACCCGATGCCCGGTATACATCGATCTTGCAATCATTAGGGTCTACATAAACCTCCACATCCTCCACCTCCGGCATGATGGCCACCGTGGCAGTGGATGTATGAATACGTCCACCGGACTCAGTGGAAGGAATACGCTGTACGCGATGCACACCACTTTCATATTTTAATTTGGAGTACGCTCCGTTACCAATCACCATAAAAACAATTTCCTTGAATCCACCGATACCATTCTCATTGGCACTCATCACTTCCACTTTCCAGCGATTTGCTTCCGCGAATTTGGAATACATACGAAACAGATCCGCCGCAAATAAGGCCGCCTCATCTCCACCCGCACCACCACGGATCTCCACGATAACATTCTTATCATCGTTTGGATCTTTTGGAAGCATCAGGATCTTGAGCTCCTGCTCACAGCTTTCCACCTTTGCCTTGCACTCATTGAGTTCTTCTTTTGCCAGTTCCCGCATCTCCTCATCGCTTTCTTCTTCCAGCAGGACGAGACTATCCTCCACTCCGGCTTTGGCACTTTTATACTCCTGATATTTTTCCACAATCGGCGTCAATTCATTTTGTTCCTTCATCAGTTTGCGATATCGCTCCTGATCCCCGATCACATCCGGATCTGTCAATTCAATATTTAATTCCTCTAATCGATTTACTAAATCCTCTAACTTATCAAACATTTTATTCCTTCTTTCCTTCCAACGATTTTTGCCATTTTGCACACACGACCCGGTCCAGTCCGGCCAGATCCCGATGGATTACCACATCACAAAATCCCTGTCCTTCCAATAAAGCAGATACATCCGCCCCCTGATCATGACCGATCTCCAAGTAAATCCTGCCACCTTCTCTCAGATAGAGGCCGGCTTCCGAAGCCAGGCGGCGGTAAAAATCCAACCCGTCTTCTCCCCCATCCAATGCCATCCTCGGCTCATGTTCTCTAACCTCCGGCATTAAATTCCTGATGACCATAGGAGGGATATACGGTGGATTTGATACGATCACATCATACGTTTCCGTCACTTGCGAAAACAAATCACTCTGCCATAAAGTCACATCTGCCTGAAGCTGTTTCCTGTTACGATCCGCTACAGCCAATGCACGCAGGGATAAATCCACTCCATGACATACTGCCGGTTCTCCTAATTTTTGCAAAGAAATGGCGATGCATCCGGAACCCGTGCAAACATCCAACACCCGTTTACCTTTTACCTCCGGCAGTGCCAATTCCACCAGAATCTCCGTATCTTGCCTGGGAATCAGCACATCTTCACTCACCTGGAATGTCAAGCCCATAAACTCCTGTGTTCCTGTGAGATACTGCAATGGAATCCGTTCTTTTCTCTGACATATCAACTGTTGATAAGATGTATAATCAACCTGCTTCATCGCATCCTGTTGCTGCAAAAAATAGTTTGCCCGATTCATTCCGGTCACATATTCCAGCAAATACCATGCATCCAGTTCCGCTTCTGCCACCTGCGCCTCTGACAACTGCCGTTTTCCCCAGTTTAATGCCTCCACATAGGTCATATACTTTCCTCTTTATTCCTGTGAATCAACGGATGGTTTGGTTTCACCATCGCTGTTCTCTTCATCAAAAAAATGATCCAGATGGTCCAATTCATCATCCTCCATCTCATCCACCACTTTATTCAGGGATTCCCGTTGTGCATGACGCTTCGCAGCTTCATCTGCTTTGCGGATCACTTCTGCCTCATGCTGTTCCCGTTCCTTGATTTGACGGGCGCGCTCATTAGCTCTTTTCGCATTTTCCTCTTCCCGTTTGCGCAACTCCTCTGCCATCTGTGCCCGGGATTTTCTATTATCCTTTTCTTTGAGAACATCCTTCTGTGCCTTTCCACTTTTCTGCAATTTACGTTCTCTGCTCTTTTCCATAGCAATGACACGGCTTTGATATGCCTTCCAGTCAAACACGGCTTCCACTGAAGCGATGGCCACCTCAATCATCGCGTCATCCGGTTCTCTGGTGGTCATCTTCTGCAGCCACATACCCGGTGTACTTAAAATCCTCACAATTTTGGCATCGCTATTACCCGCCCACAGGATAAATTCATATGAAATACCTGCCACTACCGGTATCAATATAATCCGACTGACCACACGCATCCACATATTATCAAAGTGTAGAAACATGAAGAAAATTATACTGATAAACATTACGATAAATAGAAAGCTGGTTCCACATCTGCGATGCTGTTTCGACTGCCTGCGTACATTCGCCACAGTCAATTCCTCACACTGCTCTACACAATTAATAGTCTTGTGCTCCGCACCATGATACATAAATACCCGGTGAATATCTTCCATAAAAGAAATAGCACAGACGTATCCTATAAACAGTGCCACACGAATCACACCTTCAATCAATGCCAATAATGCGCTGGAATGAATCCAATCCTGTAATAACAAAGACAAACCGAAAGGAAGTGCCACAAAAACAGCCAATGCCAACACGACTGCCAATACCACCGTCAGCACCATTTCAACCTGCTCCCTGGTATCGCTCTTTGCCTTGGCAACATCCTGCGCCTTCGCAGCCTTCGTTTCTGTTTCCTTGGTTTCTTCTACTTTGTCACTCTTTGCCTTGGTCTGCTTCCTGCCGGAATGTTTTTCCGGTTTTTCTCCCTCTTCTTCCTCATAGAAATTGGCAGAATATGCTAACGTTTTCATCCCCAGATACAGAGAATCCACGAAAGCCAAAATCCCACGCACTAATGGCAGGCGGAAAAACAAGCCACGGTCTGCATTACTCTTACATTTTTCTGTTTTTACTTCAATCTCTCCATCAGGCTTTCGCACTGCCACAGCGTATTCAGACTTGTTACGCATCATGACGCCTTCTAAGACAGCCTGTCCTCCGATTCCAGATGACTTCATAATATCAGTACCCTCCAACTCTTTTCTCTACGAATAACACAAATGGTCACAGTTCCCATTATAATGAGTCCTGTGACCATTGACAAGGTCGAAAATCCGACCGCTTATATTGCTAGTTGGCCTGAATGCCATATTTACGGTTGAATTTATCAATCGCACCACGAGCCTTAACAGACTTCTGCTGACCAGTATAGAATGAATGGCACTTGGAACAGATTTCTACGTGGATCTCTTCCTTTGTAGAGCCAGTTACAAACTCATTACCGCAGTTACATACAACCTTTGCCTGATAATAATTCGGATGAATTCCTTCTCTCATCTTGATTTACCTCCATTCCACTATCTCCCGGATAGTTCCTTCCTATACGAAAAAGATACGCATCGATCTTTTCATATTCATTTTTTAACACAACTGCTTCAGTATAGCATAGATAAAATTCATTTGCAAGATTTTTTTGCAAAAAACTCAGCTTTTCTCTCCTATATCACGATCTTCCGCCAACTCCACGCATAAGCATAATATATGCCAGTGAACTGACCGTAACGAACAGCACCTATACAATCTTTACCTTGCGTACCAACTGAATAAACTCCTGATTGTTTTTGGTACGGCGGAACATCTCGATAATTTTCTCCACTGCTTCATCGGATTTCACACCATTAAACGCCTTACGCATCAAATAATTGGCCTCAATTTCCTCCTGGGTCAGCAACAGATCTTCCCGACGGGTACTGGACTTCGGCAAATCAATCGCCGGAAATACACGTTTCTCGGATAATCTGCGATCCAATACCAGTTCCATATTACCTGTGCCCTTGAATTCCTCAAATACCACATCATCCATCTTACTGCCGGTATCTACTAATGCCGTTGCCAGAATCGTCAAACTGCCTCCCTCCCGCATATTTCTGGCGGCTCCAAAAAACCGCTTTGGCATATATAAGGCCGCCGGATCCAAACCACCGGATAATGTACGTCCGCTAGGCTGTACTGTAAGGTTATAGGCTCTGGCCAACCGGGTGATGCTGTCTAACAAAATCATCACATCTTCTCCGTGTTCTACCAAACGCTTGGCGCGCTCAATCACCATCTCGGACACACGTTTATGATTCTCCGGCAGTTCATCAAACGTAGAATAAATCACTTCCACATTATGTCCCAGGATAGATTCCTTAATATCCGTCACTTCCTCCGGACGCTCGTCAATCAGCAATACCAGCAAATGCATCTTCGGATGGTTGGTCTTGACCGCTTTGGCAACCTGTTTTAACAATGTTGTCTTACCGGTTTTGGGCTGTGACACGATCATACCACGCTGCCCTTTACCAATCGGAGAAATCAAATCCATCATACGCATGGAAATCTGGGAACCCGGTGTTTCCAGACGGATTCTCTCATTTGGAAAAACAGGGGTCAGCTTTTCAAATTTCACGCGGTCCATGATGTCATCCGGCGAACAGCCATTCACTTTCTTTAGATACAATAATGCGCCAAATTTTTCATTTTGACTTTTTTGCCGCAAATTACCAGACAGAATATCCCCGGTACGTAAATGATACTTACGAATCAACGCTGGTGCTACATAAATATCACGCTCTCCCGGTAAATAATTATCACATCGGATAAAACCATATCCCTCTGACATAACCTCCAGAATTCCCTCGCGTTCAATCCCACTATCCAACTGTTCAATCTCGTTCGGTGTCAAATCTTGTATCCGCTTCTGTCCCGTCTGTGATGTCTGGCGGTCCATCTGCATATTTTGATTTTGTGTCGTTTTGGACTGTCCCATCGTCTGCTGACGATCACCGGAATTGTTAGAAAAAGTGCGGGAACCAAACTGTCCCTGATGAGACTGACGAAGATTCTTTTTGTGAGTTCCCGCCTTCGCCCCTGTCTCGTTCTTCTTGCGTAACATTTGTTTATTATCTGTTTCTGCTCTTTTCTGTGACGCAGCCTTGGTCTCTGCCTTTGCTTCCATCTGAGATACCGCTTTTGCCTTTGGTGCAGACTTTTCTGCCGCATTGCTTTTCTTCCGCACCGCAGTTTTTTTCGTCTTCGGTGCTTTTATCTGTTCTAACGTATGTTCCTCTTTATTATTCTCTTCCTCCTGTGCTCGTACCTCACCATTTTCTGTTACCTCTCGCACCTTATCTAACAACTCCTGCTTCTTATAGCTGGTGACGCTCTTAATACCTAACTTTCTGGCCGCTACACGCAACTCTACTAATGACAATTTTTCGTATTCTGACATACTTTACCTCTTTCTTGAAATATTTTCCCGTAATATGTATGGGAATCCTCTTTGCTTTTGATACTAGTCACTTTGGATAAATAAATTGAAAACAATACTTCTGAATTTCATCATATTCCAGACTAAACTTTTGATTTTGTAGATATAAACATCTCTAGTATACATGATTTTCCGCCTGCTGTAAAGACTGCCTTCATTTGACAACGCAACATTATTCTGTTAGAATACATACAAATGCGAAGAAAAGAACAAGTAATAGCAGAGGAAACCTACAGAAAGCTGCCGGCAGATGAGAGGCGCAGGGGAAGCCTGTTATGAATACATCTTGGAGCTGCGGATGGAAGGATAGAAATCACTATCTGGTAGATCTGGCCGGTGATGCACCCGTTAACGTGCAGGGATATCACAAGCGTATCCTGTAGAGACAGTATGTGTGAGCATACTGTAAAAAAAGGTGGTAACACGAGCAATCGTCCTTTTGTCATATGACAAAAGGACTTTTTTATTTCTATTAAGGAGGATAACATCATGACAGTATATGAAGAATTAGTTGCCAGAGGACTGATCGCCCAGGTAACCGATGAAGAAGAAATCAAAGAACTGATTAACACAGGGAAAGCCGTATTTTATATCGGTTTTGATCCCACTGCGGATAGCTTACATGTAGGACACTTTATGGCATTATGTCTGATGAAACGTCTACAGATGGCAGGCAATAAACCGATCGCCCTGATCGGCGGCGGCACAGCGATGATCGGAGACCCATCCGGACGTACGGATATGCGTCAGATGATGACCAGAGAAACCATCGACCACAATGTAGACTGTTTCAAAAAACAAATGAGCAAATTTATTGACTTTTCGGACGACAAAGCCCTGTTAGTAAACAACGCAGACTGGCTCTTGGATCTGAACTATGTGGATGTGCTGCGGGATGTGGGACCACATTTCTCCGTCAACCGTATGCTGACCGCAGAGTGCTATAAACAGCGTATGGAACGAGGATTAAGTTTCCTGGAATTTAACTATATGATTATGCAGAGTTATGATTTCTATGCCTTGTTCCGGAAATATGGCTGTAACATGCAGTTCGGTGGAGATGACCAGTGGAGCAATATGCTAGGTGGTACGGAATTGATCCGCCGTAAATTAGGAAAAGATGCTTATGCGATGACTATTAACCTGTTATTAAATTCTGAAGGCAAGAAAATGGGCAAAACCCAGTCTGGTGCCGTGTGGTTGGACCCGAATAAAACCAGTCCGTTTGACTTCTATCAGTATTGGAGAAATGTCAGTGATGGCGATGTGCTAAAATGTCTGCGTATGCTCACATTCCTTCCATTGGAACAGATCGATGAGATGGATACATGGGAAGGCAGTCAGTTAAACCAGGCAAAAGAAATTTTAGCTTTTGAACTCACGAAACTTGTTCATGGCGAAGAAGAGGCCACCAAAGCACAACAAGGTGCACGTGCACTGTTCTCCAGTGGAAATGCCGCGAATATGCCAGAAGTCACACTGACAGAAGATGATTTTGAAGATGGCAGCATCGGTATCCTGAACCTGATGGTAAAAGCAGGTTTGGCACCATCCAACGGAGAAGCCCGCCGAAATATACAACAGGGCGGTGTATCTATTGACGGAGAGAAAGTCAGTGATGTCAAAGCAATGGTAACCAGAGAGCAAATCGGTACCGAAGGCATAATCTTAAAACGCGGCAAGAAAAAGTTTATGAAGATTCTGATGAAGTAAGAATCTGAAACAGGGATTGATAGATTTCTTCCTGATGCTCCTGAAAACGGTCACAGACACGGATAGCATCCTCTTCCGTGGGCACATTCAGAGACACGGACAACAAGGTATTGCCCCGTTCCTTTAATGTACCAGTTGCCAGATATTCTCTGGATTTTAATCTGGTATAGTCCGTATAAACGGACAGTGCCTGTTGGATGGAAATTTTGTTTTCCCGCAAATAAGTATCAATCTGATGCTTGGTATCGGCTGGGAGCTGAGATCCAAAATCATTTAGGATCTCCGCTCCCTTTTTGGTAATCTGATACAAAGCAGCACGTCTCGTCTGTTTCACCGAGACCATCTGATCCTCGGTCATGGTATGTAATGTCTGTTGTATCGTAAAATAATCCGTGTATTGATATTCCAGTATAAAATCGGACAGGATAGCATTGCTCATCTCCTGTCCGGTTCTCTTCAAAAAGTACAAGATAATCAATTTATATAATTTTGATGCCTCTGGTGTCATATAATTTCCTCATTTCTGAATTAATTTAATTTTCGTAAGCAATCTAAATATTTACTCACAAGTTTTCCCCTGATAGATCTGCTGAACCTTCATCTCATGCATCAAATGATTTAACACCCCTCGTTTATTCAGGCTCCACCTGGGAGCAATCAACTGATCCTTCGGCCCATCTCCCGTCAGGCGATGAATCACGATATCCGGCGACAATTCGCTGATACAGCGCAACACCAGACCCACATATTCCTCTTCCGTCAGTATATGCACCTGTTCCATCTGTGCCGCCAGATCAGTTCCCCGCAATATATGCAATAACTGTAACTTAATTCCCTGAATGGGTTGTCCGTTGAGATAATGAATCGTGTCCAGAATCTCTTTCTCACCTTCCCCCGGCAGTCCCAGGATCACATGTACAATGACATCAATCGCTCTTTCCTGTAACTGTTGCACCGTTTTTTCAAATATTGACAGGGAGTATCCTCTGCGGATATATTCTGCTGTTTTCTCATGCATGGTCTGTAATCCCAGTTCCACCCATGTAGGCGCAATCTGATTACACTCTTCTAATAAACAATAAATTTCCTCGTCAAAGCAATCCGGTCTGGTACCGATGGCAAGTCCTACCACTTTTGGATGCGCCAACGCTTCCCGGTATAATGGACGCAGGTATTCAACAGGAGCATAGGTATTAGAAAAAGACTGAAAGTAAGCGATATATTTTCCTCCGGTATATTTATCCCCTGCTTCCAATCGCCGTATCGCCGTATCGATTTGCTCTGTCACAGAACCATCTCTCTGTGTCGCAAAATCACCAGATCCTCCATTGCTGCAAAAGATACATCCTCTCGTGTCCAGCGTTCCGTCCCGGTTCGGGCAGGTCATCCCACCGTCTAATGCAATCTTATATACTTTTTCGCCATACACCTGACGGAGATGATAGTCCAGTGAATAATACGGCTTCCCGCCCCAGCGTTTAGATATTGGATCTGACTGCATTTGCTACCGCCTCTGCTGCCCTTGGATCAAATGCCTCCGGCAAAATATGTTCCTCATCTAACTGTTCTTCGGATACCAGATCAGCCAATGCCAATGCCGCTGCCAGTTTCATCTCTTCGGTGATCTGTCGGGCACGTCCCTCCAGTGCGCCCTTAAAGATGCCCGGAAACGCGATTACATTATTAACCTGATTTGGGAAATCCGAACGACCGGTTCCCACTACTTTAGCTCCCGCTTTCTTCGCCAGATCCGGCATGATCTCCGGCACCGGATTTGCCATCGCAAACAAGATTGCATCCGGATTCATGGATGCCACCATCTCCGGTTTCACAATACCCGGTGCGGATACCCCTACAAAGATATCCGCCCCTTTCAGGGCATCCGCCAATGTACCTGTCTTGCCTGTGAGATTAGTAACCTCCATCATCTCTTTCTGCATCCAGTTGAGATTGTCCGACTTCTTGGACAAAATACCGGTAATATCGCACATAACCACATCCCGGAAACCATAACGAAGTAATAATTTCGTGATGGCCACACCCGCAGAGCCTGCACCATTGATCACCACATGACAATCTTCCTTGGTTTTATGGACCACCTTCAGCGCATTAATGATCCCCGCTAATACCACGATGGCGGTACCATGCTGATCATCATGAAAGACCGGAATATCCAGTGCTTCCTTCAGACGGGCTTCAATCTCAAAACAGCGGGGAGCAGAAATATCTTCCAGATTAATGCCGCCAAATGCCGGGGCTATATTGATCACGGTCTGTACAATTTCGTCCACATCCTGGGTATCTAAACAGATCGGAAATGCATTGACACCCCCAAACTCCTTAAATAATACTGCCTTTCCCTCCATCACCGGCATCGCAGCCTCCGGCCCGATATTACCCAGTCCTAATACCGCACTGCCATCCGACACAACAGCCACAGTATTGGATTTGATCGTATATTGATAGGCTGCCTTTTTGTCCTCCGCAATGATCTTGCAAGGTTCTGCAACACCCGGCGTATATGCCAAAGCCAGATCTTCTCTGGACTTCACATGACATTTCGGGGTTGTATCCAATTTTCCATTCCATTCTTTATGTAATTCAATAGCTTTCTCTGCGTTTGTCATCATCTTCCTCCATTCTGAAACGCTGTCTGGCGATTCTCATCTCTTTTATTTTATTTTGATAATAGTTCTTTCTGTTGATCTATCCACTGATCTAATGTCCACGGACGATAATCGGAAAACATGGTAAAACAGTTAATCAGATTACATGCCAGTGGTCTGGGTTCTCCCAGCTCTCCACCCCTGGCTTTCGGCCGATACTGCAATTCCATAGATTCCCGCTGAAACCTTTTCACATTATCATAATCCGGTGTCGCATGAACATGACCATATAACATATAGGTGGAGTCACCATGATACTGTCCATTATAGCAAATAATCGGATAATGGCACAACACTAACTTGCGTCCATTGTCCCGTAATTCAGCATATGGTTTGATCCACTCAAACTGTTCCGCTTCAAAGGTCTTATCCCGTAAAAACAGCCGGTCATGATTACCGGCCACCAGATATTTTTTGCCATGTAACTGTGCCAAAAGATCATTGGCCTGTTCACCCTTTCCCCAGCACAGATCACCTAAGATCACCACTTCGTCCTTTGGCCGCACTGTCTCGTTCCATCTGGCTAACATTTCGGCATCCATCTCTTCCACCGAATCAAATGACCTGCCATCCAGTTCCCGGATACGGTCATGTCCAAAATGGCAATCTGCAATATAAAATCTCATCGCACCACCTGTCCCTAAAAAGCATCCCGATAAAAAGGGTCAAAAGCAAACCTTTGACCCCTGGATCGTATGATTCTTTATGCGAGATATCCCTTTGGATTCTTCTGCTGCCATCTCCAAGTATCTTCGCACATCTTGTCGATACCACGCACTGCCTCCCAACCCAATTCTTCTTTGGCTTTGGTGGGATCTGCATAACAGGCATCAATATCTCCCGGTCTACGTGCTGTGATACGATATGGCACTTCATGTCCGCAGGCTTTTTCAAAATTATGAATGATATCCAAAACACTATAGCCAACACCCGTACCCAGATTATACGTAACCAATCCCGGATGCTTCTCTAATTTTTCCAATGCCTTAATATGACCAATGGCCAGATCCACAACATGGATATAATCACGTACTCCCGTACCATCCGGTGTATCATAATCATCACCAAATACATTAACCTGCTCTAATTCTCCACCTGCAACTTTGGCAATATATGGCATCAGATTGTTCGGTATCCCATTCGGATCCTCTCCGATCATACCGCTTTCATGCGCACCGATTGGATTAAAATAGCGAAGCAAAGCAATATCCCAACTGTCGTCTGCCTTATAAATATCACGTAACATATCTTCGATCATTAACTTGGTCCGTCCATAAGGATTTGAAACGGATAACGGAAAATCTTCTGTAATCGGTACGGTAGCCGGTTTACCGTATACGGTAGCCGAAGAACTAAAGACCAACGATTTACATCCGTGCTTTTCCATACTCCTTAGCAAATTCAAAGTACCACATAAGTTATTATCAAAATAACGTAACGGAATTTCACATGATTCGCCCACTGCCTTCAGTCCGGCAAAATGAATCACCGCATCGATGGATTCCTTCGCAAAGATCTCTTCCACTGCATCCTCATCCACCAAATCTGCCTCATAAAATGTAATCTGTCTGCCAGTCAACTGCTCTACTCTGCGAATTGATTCCCTGCTGGAATTACACAAATTATCCACTACCACAACTTCATATCCGGCATTTAACAGTTCCACATTAGTATGGCTGGCAATATATCCTGCACCA
Source organism: uncultured Jutongia sp. (assembly GCA_964521555.1). Lineage (GTDB taxonomy): Bacteria > Bacillota > Clostridia > Lachnospirales > Lachnospiraceae > Butyribacter. The sequence goes on from CAZFSU010000001.1 coordinate 34,271, forward strand.
CCTGTCACTAAGATTCTGCTCATCTCTATTTCCATCCTTTCTGTCAATTAATATTATTATCTACCACTACCTGCTCTATGTCAATCCACAGTTTGCACCTTGATCATATTTGTGGTACCCGAAATCCCGATCGGCACACCAGAGGTAAACACTACCGTATCCCCCCGCTCTACCAGCTCCATGCGCTGACAAACGCAGATACCATGTTCAAATAATTCAAACACATCTTTCTTTTCCTGTAATAAAACCGGGGTCACTCCCCAGGACAGATTCAACTGACGATATACTTTGTCGGAGATGGCACACCCTATAATATCACATTCCGGACGATACTTTGAAATCATTCTGGCCGATCTGCCGGATTTCGTCACCGTAATAATCGCCCTGGCATTAATATCATGCGCCGTAGTACAGGTGGCATGACAGATGGCATCCGTCACATCGGGATCTACCTTACGGTCCCGGTGGAAAAAGCGTTTACGGTAATCAATGTCGGCTTCGGTTCGATTGGCAATACGCACCATCATTTGCAGGGATTCCACCGGATACAACCCGGCCGCTGTCTCTCCCGATAACATGATCGCGCTGGTTCCATCATAGATAGCATTGGCAACATCCGTTGTCTCTGCTCTGGTTGGACGGGGATGCTGCATCATGGAATCCAACATTTGTGTAGCCGTGATAACCTGTTTTCCTGCTTCATATACCTTCTTAATGATCATTTTCTGGATCACCGGCACTTCCTCCGTCGGAATCTCCACACCCATATCCCCTCTGGCAATCATAATCGCATCGGATGCTTCGATAATATCATCAATATGATCGACACCTTCCCGGTTTTCAATCTTTGCAACAAGCTTAATCATCTCACCGCCATTGTCATTTAGCAGATCCCGTATCTGTAACACATCTTCCGCAGTTCTGACAAAGGACGCTGCAATATAATCCACATCCTCCCGGATACCAAACAGGATATCCTCACGATCCTTTTCACTCAAATACGGCATACTCAGATGCACATCCGGCACATTGATCCCTTTATGATTAGAAACAATCCCTTCATTTTTTACCAGACAATGAATATCTAAATCATCAATCTCCGTAACCTCCATCTCGATCAACCCATCATCAATCAGGATCCGCTCTCCTATTTGAATATCCTTCACTAACTTCGGATAGGTGATGCTGACAATCGACGCATCCCCCTCCACTTCCCGTCCCGTTAAGGTAAAGGTATCTCCAGCATGAAGTTCTACCTGTCCATCCTTAAAATCTTTTACACGAATCTCCGGGCCTTTCGTATCTAACAATGCCGCCACCGGTTTGCCATAACGTTCCCGCAAAAGCCTGAGTGTCGTCAGTCTCCGTTTTTGCTCCTCATGGGTACCATGAGAGAAATTCAGCCTCGCCACATCCATTCCTTCTCTAACAAGTGCTTTCAAAATATCTTCGGAATCCGTTGCCGGACCCAGGGTACAAATAATCTTCGTTTTCCGCATGCTGGACCTCCTGATATGAGTTGACTGTTACCATATCAGTGTACCACATTTTGCCCTGTTTTAGAACCCCATTTGTATTGACAAGAAGATTTACTCTACGATAAACTATTATCATACATTGCAGATGTTATGTCGGATTGCGACACAAACATTGTTTGATGCAAAAGAAAGCCAAGACGGGAACGAACCAAACTCGTCTCGCAGAAATGGGGGAAACACAGAACATATGAAATTTTTAATTCCCGACTGGAAATCCTTTGGCAAAGAGGACATTCAGGAAACATTAGAAGCACTGGGACATCAGGTCATATATTATACGGATGAACCAAGAAGTTACCGCAGAGATCCAAAATTCCGCTCCGAACTTCGGCACTTTCTACGGGAACATCAGATGGATGCCGTTTTTTCTTCTAATTATTATCCCATCCTATCTACCGTCTGTCAGGAGTTAAAAATGCCGTATCTAAGCTGGTGTTATGATAATCCACTAGTATTATTATATTCTGACACTGTATTTAACAGTTGCAATTTCATTTTTCTCTTTGACAGTCAAATGGTAATGGACCTGAGAAATGCCGGTGTCACCCAGGCATATTATCTCCCAATGGCGGTGAACCCGACACGTTTAGATAAACTAACTGCCACTCCGGCACAACAACAAATCTTAGATGCGGATGTATCTTTTGTAGGTGCATTATATAATGAAAAACATAATTTGTATGATCGTTTCGATCAATTAGACGAATATACCAGGGGCTATCTGGAGGGCGTCATGCAGGCGCAGCGAAAGATCTATGGATATCATTTTCTGGAGAGGGTACTGACACCGGATATCATAGATCGATTAGTACAAACCGTACCACTCCAAACCAATTCCGATGGTCATGAGACTTTGGAGTATCTCTACGCAAATTATTTTCTCTGCCGCAAAATGACACAGATGGACCGCCAGGATACCTTCGCCATGCTGGATCAGCGAACGGACCTGTGTACCAAACTATACACCCCAAATCCCACACCACAATTTCAACATATTCAAAACATGGGGACGGTTCATTATATGATGGAGATGCCCTTAGTTTTCCGGTATAGCCGTATCAACCTGAATATCACTTTGCGCAGCATTGCCAACGGCATCCCCCTGCGCGCTATGGACATCATGGGGGCAGGGGGATTTCTCCTGACCAACCACCAGAATGATTTTGCCATGCATTTTGTCGAAGGGGAGGATTATATCAGCTACGATAGTCCGAAAGATATGATGGACAAGATTGACTATTATCTGGAACATGAAGAGGAACGCCAGACCATCGCAGCAAATGGCTGCCAGAAAGTCTGTGCGGAGCATACCTATGAACAGCGATTAAAAGAGATGTTATCTGTCCTTGGATAAATCCAGAACGGAAACACAGGATTTCATAGATTCAGAAATCTTGCTTTCAAAAAACACATCCTGGCATTCCCTTTCGCATTGCCCATAGGTGATTCTCCAAATTATTTTTACCATTTTGACAACTAATTTTGCTCTTTCGCATTATTATGATCTGATTTATGGTACACTATTTTTCTACACAGTATTTATTTTTTCTTGTTTTGATAAACAGGCCGAAGGAGGTTATCCATATGATTATTCAGCACAATATTCCAGCTTCCAATATTATGCGACAACTGGGCATCACCAACACCAACCTCACAAAATCCACAGAACGCTTAAATTCCGGATATAAGATTAACCGTGCGGCAGATAATGCATCGGGACTTCAAGTCTCCGAAAAGAAACGTGCACAAATCCGTGGATTACTCCGTGCTGTCAAAAATGCAGATGAAGGCATCAGTTTTGTACAAACAGGAGATGGTGCAATGGGAGAAATCGCAGGCTTAATGCAAAGAATGCGTGAACTTTGTGTGCAGGCCAGCAATGATACTTATACGGATGCCGATCGTGCAATGATCCAAATGGAATTTGACCAGTTACAATCAGAAATTGACCGAATCAATGACCAAACAGAATATAATACGCTCAACGTCTTTGAACATTATGCAGATAACTTTTATACACTTGAAGGAAACCGCATATGGAGCCAGGATCAACTTCATATCATTACGGATGACAATAATTCTCTCGATGTATCTTATCAACTGATCAGCACCGATCCGGATGGCAACGAAGTACTCACAGACAAAACCATCACATTACAGATTCCAAACGGCACATATACCACACAGGAACTCATGGACGAAATGGATAGTTTTATTACAGCGCAGCCGGATCACGCGGATGGACTATATCTGGAATATACGCGCCAGGGTACGTGCAATCTGGCACTACAGAATGCAGGAAATATTTCAGATATAACCGGGGGATTATCTTATTTATTCTATGATGAATTTACCGGCTCTCAAGTAGGCGCACTGATTGGTACAACAATTTTTGATCCTCGTTTTCCGCTCACTATCAATGAAAAAAACAACGAACTATCATTTACGATTGAAAATTATGATGGCACAAAAAAGAAGGTAGATATCATCATTGATTCAGGAGCATATACCAGAGAAGATATGATTGACTATCTCAATAATAAATTGGCAGGCACCGGCATGACTGCCAGCAAATATGGGGACTATTCCATCCAGTTAGGCGGAGAAGACGGTATTATTACCGGATTAAAAGGAAATATGTTCCAGATTGATGATACCGGGGAAATTATGGTTTCTGTCTTTTATGATAACACAAAATACGGCAGTGTAAAACTAACCGAAGCCATATTTCAAGGTGGAGCGGTACTTGTGAATAATGCATCGGATACCAAATATCATCATTTTCATATAGACGATCAAAATAACAAACTATATATGAAAACCAATGACCCAACTGCCACTACATACCAAGAGATCACGTTGGATCAGGGTGACTATACCATGTCACAAATGATTGCCCAACTTCAAAACAAATTTAATTCCGCAGGTTTGAATGTTACGGTCAGCAGTTTTACCAATAGCGTACATACCACAAACGGTAATAACCTATCCTTTAGCGGCATCAAAATCACGTCAAAGGAACAGGGACCCGATAGTACTATCCAATTTGATACTGCCAACAGTACCGCTTATCATACATTATTCACTGACCGCATGTATACCGATAGCGGCCAGAAAACATCCACCAGCAACGGTACTTATAGTCATAACCTTCCATATTTGATCGGAGGCAAAAACTTTACTTCTGATACCCTGCCTTTAACTATAGACGAAAGCAATAAACAATTTCAGTTAAAAATAAGCGAATTAATTACCAACAACGGCACTGCTTCTTCTACTAATGACACTTATACCATCACGTTGACCGAGAAAGATTACCATAGTCTGGATGAAATATTGGCAGAATTAAACGAACAATTAAATGGAACGAATACCCCTACCGGACTCAAGGATAAAGTACAAGCCGTTGCCTATGGCAATGCCATCCAGTTGATTGCACCGGTGGATAATCTGACAATGAAAAGCCTGACCCTGGTCAACACAGGAAATGCCCTTTACAACGGTGGATATAATGCATTATTTGTTGGCAAAAAAACCGAATATTCCACCAAACCGGTTACCAGTTCCGGCACCACGCCCAAGATCACTCTGGACCCCATCAATCCGTCTGATTTCACCAATTCCTCCGGAACGTTAGATGTAAAGGTAGGGGGAGAGACAAAAACCGTCACCATTCCTTCCGGTAATTATGACGAGGCATCTTTGCTGGATAAAATCAACGAACAACTCAAGGGGTATACCAAGACGGTTCCGAAAACATATTCCGGTTCCGGCACGGGCAGTACCACCAATAAAAACAAGAACTTTGCCAGCACCGGACAGAACCGCGTTTTGGGAACCATCAACTGCAACGTTACCGGATCGGGCGGTTCTCAGGATGGTTCTACCGCGATTGTCAATCCAAAGCCAGCCTCTTATACTGTTCCGGTTGCATTAAATAGCACCATCGGAATCACCGCTGATAATGACAGTTTTACGATCACGATTAATGGACATAATTATTCCGTTCAATTAGATCACAAGAATTATACCCCGCAAGAACTGTCGAAAGCACTCAATGATAAATTAAATGATCAAATCAGTACCAGCGCAGATAAAGTCAATGTCACTTTGACCACAGGAAATAAATTATCATTTACGACTTCTGCTATGGGAAAATCTATTACTATGGCTTTTGATGATAGTTCTTCTCTGATGAACAGCATTAATCATGAAAAAACTGCGGCTGCCATCAACACCGGCATTGCTTTGCAAAGTTCCATTAACGTGGACAGCAGTCACAATACCTTTACTGTGGGTGTCAACGGGAATAATTATACCGTCAAGCTAAACAATGGCGTATATTCCCGCACTAATTTTATTTCCGAATTGAATCGTCAGCTAACCGCAAAATCCATCGGTATGACGGCATCGCTCTCGGGAAATAATCTGGTACTGACCACCACAGAAGCACAGGGAAGCAATTCCAAATTAGCGTTTGATACCGAAAATTGTGGTACTATAGGTACTGCGATGTTTGGTGATTTGGTGACCAACAGTGCGGCAAAAGCAACACTAAATACCCCACTGCAAAATTCCATTCAAATCGAAGACGGTGCGAATGAATTTAAAGTGCGTATCATAGAGAACAGTATTGCCAAAGATTACAGCATCCAGATCCCGGCTGGAACTTATACCCCGGCTGAATTGACAACGAAAATGGATGAATTGTATGGTGATGATATCACTGTGGAACATAACGGAAATTATCTGACTTTTACCAGTAAAGCAACCGGAAGTAATGTCAGCATCCAAGTAAACAATTCCATTGGCGGATCTGCTGCGACAGCAATGTTTGGAGAAAATACATACACCAGTCCCGATGTCACTGCGTCAGTAGAAGATGGCAAATTGGTACTGACCGGTTCCGATGCGGGCGGTTCGTATACCCTGTCTGTTACCCCTTCTCCAGACTCTGCTTTTTTGAAACCAACTGCCACAACCAAAACCGTATCCCCTGTAACACATACCGGAAGTGTTTCGATTTCTTATTATACCTTAACATCTTCAAATTCCATATCCAATGGTGTGGATATAGAAGATTATAACAGGGATCTGTCGTTCACTTTCCATTCTCCGGACGGATATCAGGATATCTCCATAGCGCTGGATGCCAATACACATTACAATGCTGTTCAATTACGTGATATGCTACAGATGAAATTAAATGAAGCATTAGGAAATGATAATACATTAAAGGTGAACCTTACCGCCAGCAATGGTTTGCAAATCCAATCTGTCTACCCCGGCAGCGAATATTCCCTTGCCAATCTGGCTGGTGGTTTTTATGAATATATATTGAAGGGAACGTCAGAACGGCAAGCAACACTTACCCCTTCCAATATAGATGGCAATCAAATTTTAACAGACACATATATCATTGGCCGAAAGGATGTCCGTCACTCACCGGTCACCATACGGGAGGGGCTCACTGATGGACTATCCATAGATGTCACCATCAATGACCATGTTCATACTCTGCAGATGACTTTGGAACCCGGCACTTATAATACCAATGATTTATTACAACAGCTTCAGGAAAAAATTGATGAACAGGTGGCAGCAAAGGGCTTACCGGAACATTTGGTCCAAGTCGCTGTTGGCAAATTCAACAGCGGTGTAATTGGTGCTGATGATGCCAACGCTCTGGACATATATATCAATCCGGATATCCATTTGGAAGCCGGAAATTATAAAATTGACGGACTCACTGGAAGCTCCCTTTTTGAAATTTTTTATAAGACGACCGGCGACCCTATTCCTGCTTATATTACTGGCACAAAGGACATTTCCCAGGGAACCACCATCGATTCGGAAAACAATGAATTGTCTCTGGATGTGGACGGAGTGACCTATACTTATACAATCCCCGAAGGTACCTATACTTCTGATGAGTTAATTCAAACACTGACAGACCTTTTTGACGCTCCGGATAATCACGGTAAAACAGCACTGATTGAGCCATCCATATCTGGAAATGCACTGAAAATATCATACAAAAAAATTGGAAAACATGAGATTTCCAACATCCGCGGAACAGCGAGACCCGATCTGTTTTATACCTCAAACGGGCGCAAGGATTATGATTCTACACTATACATACAAGTCGGTGCCAATAGCGGACAACTCCTGGATATAAAACGATTCAGTGTCAGCACCATTAGTTTGGGAATCAATTCCCTGACAGTAAGCAAAACCAAATATGCCCAAAAGGCTTTGGATCGCATTGATCAGGCCCTGAATTATTTTAATAGGTGTCGAAGCTGGTATGGTGCCAGTCAAAACCGCTTGGAGCATGTCATTCAGGGCAATAATACCACCGCAGAAAATCTACAGGATTCCGAATCCGGAGATCGTGATGCAGATCTGGCAGAGGAAATGATGGCCAATGCCAAACAGAGAATCTTGCAACAAACCGGTATCGCTATACTGGCGCAAACCAAAAATAATTCCAACAGTGTGTTATCCCTGTTGCAAAACTAAATCTTTCAGAGGTAAAATAATATGAGTATATTTCTTAGAGAAGCTAACACAAACGATGCACAAATAATCCTGGAATGGCGGAATGATCCCCTGACCAGAAATCAATCTTTCTCTAAAGAATGGATTGATATGGACACCCACTTGCATTGGTATCATAATAAACTTTCAGATAAAAATTGTTTGATGTTTATATTAATGGATGGCACAGAACGGATAGGACACCTAAGGATTGATAGAGTGAATGACATTGGCGAAATCAGTTATATGATTGCACCAGCCAAAAGAAAGATGGGATATGGAAAAAAAATCATCGAGCTGTCCGAAAGTATCGTACCGCATGACATAAAAGCATTAACTGGTCTGGTGCAGAACACAAACGAATCTTCCAAAAAGTGTTTTATAGATAATCTTTATTCAGAGTTTTCAGCGGGAGATATCATCTGTTATATTAAAACATTAGAATAACACGAATGGATAGTCTTGGATGGAGGCAAATCATGCATAATCAAAAAATCAGTTTTATCATTTGTACAAACCATGAGAAATATTTCACAGAATGTAAGCGATATATTGATGCACTGAAGATACCCGCCGGTTATTCTACAGAAGTAGTCCCTATAACAAATGCCCCTTCCATGACAGCAGGATATAATCAGGGGATGAGACAGTCTGATGCCAAATATAAAGTATATCTCCATCAGGATGTCTTTCTCTTGAACCAGAATTTCATCGCCGACACATTGTCGGTCTTTGCCTCCCATGATAATATCGGAATGCTGGGTCTGGTTGGCACGAAACGCCTGCCAGACAATGGCTGTATGTGGACAACTCCAATGAGAACGGGTGCATTACGTTCCTGTGTATTAAATACTGTGGATGATTATTTTGATCTGCCCGTCAGCCGGGCTAAGGGATATGCCCCGGTTCAGGCTGTAGATGGCTTACTCATCATGACCCGGTATGACATTCCCTGGCGGGAAGACCTGGATCTGGGATGGGATTTTTATGATGTATCCCAATCTCTGGAATACTCTGAGGCTGGCTACCGCATTGTGGTACCATATCAGGAAACTCCCTGGGCATTACACGATAATGGCTTTTTACATCTTGGAGGATATCACCAGTCCCGCAAAATCTTTTTAGAAGAATATTTTCCGGAACGCACAGACGAAATTGCAAGCTGCGATCAAAGCATAGCGACGGCTGCGCAGAGACAATCTGCACTGACTGCCGCAAATAAAATTAAAGCCATCGCCCTGCAACAGATCGCAGCCGGGGAATATGACACTGCGATCCGGTTATTACAATCACATATGGCAGAATATCAGGAAGATGAAGAATATTGCGTCCTTTGTCTATTCGCAGGCATCGATGAAGCAGAACGGGAAGCGGATATCCCGGGACATCTTTTCACTATGGTACCATCAAATTTGAACGCAATCCTCTCATTCTATCAACAAATTAAATTTTGTCTTTGGAGGTTGGAATATCCTTTTTCAGCCGATATAAAAAGAGAGGCTAAAATTTTTTTGAACCAGCATTTATCGGATCTGGCAGTGCAACGTATGCAGACATATACAAAAGTGGTCTGATCATTGCAGTGAAATGTGCACAGTTCTGACAAAAATAACAACTATACTAACAAAAAATAATTATGCGGCGCTTCACTCGTTTGATTTGCGAAAACAGCTAAAACCAAAACGAACCGGATGTGTCTCGCGGAAATGAGGTATATTATGAAAAAGAAAAAAGGGATTGCAATCCTCTTATCCTGCTCCATGCTCCTGGCAGGTACTATGATGCCGGCCCCGCATGCCAGTGCGGCAAAAAAAATCAAATTAAATAAAAAGAAATTGGTACTGAAAGTAGGTGACACCTATAAACTAAAATTAAAGAACTGTAAAAAGAAAATTAAATGGCGTTCTTCCAAAAAGAAAATTGCCACGGTTAATTCCAAGGGAAAAGTGAAGGCCAAAAAAGCCGGTACCACCATTATCTCTGCTAAGGTAAAGGGGAAACGGTACAACTGCCGTGTCAAAGTTACGAAAGCGGCATCTTCCAAGGTTAGTCCTAAAGTGACAGCCACACCAAAAAAAGCAACACCTACCAAAGCACCGAATAATCAACCAAACACTCCGGTTTCACCGCAAAGCCCTGCGACCAACACGCCCGCAGGTTCTGCCCCCGTTGGAACCTCCACTGCCACTCCGGTGCCTACGGCAACTACTGTGCCAGCCCCTGCTCCTACAATGAATCCTTTGGCAAAAAATATCAGTACGACCACACAGATCCTGTCACAGCACATTCTGTTATCGGTGACAAATAATAATACAGTATGGATGGATACCGTAGATATCAGCTATGATTACTATGATGTTTCCGGAGAAAATATTGCATCGGGATTTACCAGTCTTTATTATTTACCTCCACAGGAAACACAGTATATCTCCATCCCATTTGAACATGAATTTTCAGCCATTGACGAAACATTATCAGAAACAACGATAGATGTGATCGAAGCCGACAATGATGGGGAATATCTGGATCTTCAAGAAAAAGTAACGATCACCGCCGGAGAAATAGACACTCTGAATGCTTACATGCCAATTACTATTTTTAATCATTCCGCATATGACGCCAATGGCTCCTATGCTGTATTATTCTATGATACAGAACATAATTTGATTGATGCAGTCTGCAATACTTATACTGCCAATTCCAAGACGAGTTACGATGAAATCATCAATTTACCATATCGCATGGATGATGAAACAGGAGAGATGGAGATTCTTTCAACCGAATATGACATCGTCTATTTCGCACATAGTTTCGAGGAAACCGATGAAATGTCAGAACTGACCAAAAATGTTTCCTTAACACCGCAAAAACTCACCAATACATTGCTTGTCAATGTCAAAAATAACAATAAAAGCTGGTTAAGTGCCGTCTATGTGGATTATAGCTTTTATGATACAGAAGATAATTATGTCACCAGCGGTTCAGGAAGTTTATTATCCATGAAAGCCGGTGAAACACAGGCGATCGCCATAGACATCGGCGCTGAACAATTAGAAAGTATTGATCTGGATCAATCTATTGTGGAAGTCACCGTGGAAGACAATACAGAATTTTACAGTTATAATACTACCAACCGTGTACAGACCACTACCACATTAGAGGATGGAACTTATAATATCACCTTCACCAACAATGCCACTTATGATGTGGAAGGTTCCTATATCATTTACTTCTATGACAGTAAACATACATTGGTGGATGCATATCAGGAAACCATCTACATTCCACAAGACAGCTATGATACGGCATATGTCAAAGCTCCTGATATCTACGATACCGATGGCGAACTCATCCCGATCGCATCCTATAAAGTCGATACCACTGTACATACCACCCAGGACATTAACTAAGACAATGAAAGCAAAAACCCCGGTCACGGCGAACCGGTCTCCCTTGAAAAGAGTATAGGCCTATTCGCCACGACTGGGGCTTTTCATATCATTAGTATGAGTCAATGGTTATACCATAATTCTTAAAAACATTCGTGTATTCGGATACCTTTGCTTCCGGTACTTGAATTTTCTCCAATCCAGCCATCCCTTCCAGCAATTCCAGTTTAATGCCGGATAAATGCTCCGGCAGGCGTAATGTTTGGATCGCAGTGCTATAAAATGCCTGATCACCAATCATGAGAACTGTATCCGGAATGACCAGTTCCTGTAGTTCAGCACAGTCCCAAAAGGCACCGGCCCCAATCGCCGTTATCGTATCTGGCAATTTCACCTTTGTAAGCGCAGAACAATTACAGAACATTTCTTCCCCTACCACTTGTGAACCCGATTCAAAGCTACAATCTGTCAAACCAACACAATCCATAAAGACCTCAATCCCCCAATCTGTGACTGTAGCGGGTAATTCCAAAGTTTTCAAACTCTCATCCCCCTGAAATGCCGCATTCCCCACAAAGGAAACTGCTTTTCCCCAGGTAATCTTGTTTAACTCTGTGCAGGATGCAAAAGCATACTCCCCAATGGATGCCACTGTATCAGATAAGACAATACTTTTGAGAACAGCAGCAGCATAAAATGCACTGGCATCGATGGATTTAATATTCTTTCCAAAGGTAACGGTTTGAATCGACTGATCTGATTCAAACGCACTTTCCCCAACCTTCGTCACCGGATATTCTGTTTCCTCATATACGATTACATCCGGCAAAATCAAATCCTTTATCTCAACATCATAATAACTCACTACCATTGCTTCCTGCTTCTCTTCGTCAATCTGAAACAACAGACCATCTCCTCCGATGGCATCATAGTTGGAATCATAGGCGACTTCTAAGCGATCCAGACCTTTTGTTTGCTTCCCGCTCTGTTTTTGGGTTTGTGATTTCGTATCCTTCTGTTTTTGATTCGTACATCCTACACACAGGCACAACAACAAGACCATCGCCAACATAAATACTGCCATATTTCTGATCGTATTTCCTGCCTTCATATATCTGTCCTCCTATTTTAACTGCCAAAAGTATAAAACCTATTCTCCGATTTCAAGCGAAGGGATTTCCGGTTCGATAAGAAGAGGGCTGCTTTATGCAACCCTCTCTCAATCATCTATTTATGTCCAATGCTCAATTAATTACTCAGTAGGAAACTTAACAGTACCCAGTCCAATATAAGCTGTAGACCATACACCCGTCTTTGCATCACCTGCTTTGCGGATATATAACTGCTGACCTGCTGCCGCCTTAACTGTAACAGTCTTTCCTGCGGCAACCGCAATTCCCTTCACCTTAGCTTCCGGTGCTGTTGTAACATCCGCAGACATTACCACTACCTGATATGCAGCGGAAGTATTATTGGTAATCATAACGCCAGTCTTCTTTGCATCATATGCACAGGTTACATCAGTATCTGCCTTATTCGCAGAAATATCGTTTGTTAAAAGTTTTGTGTTATTTGCGGCAGTACCAGAAGTAACATTGGTTGAACCTACTTTACCGGCAACCGTTACTTTATCCTGTGCAACATAGGCCAACTTACCAACCTTGGATGCTGCTTTCTTCTTGACACTGTCTGCTGCTGTACGAACTTCAATCGTACCTGCTACCGTGATATCGGTTTCTAATGTACTTGCCTTAGCTTCTCCATTAGTCCATGCACCTAATGCCTTATCCGTAGACTTGGTAATACGATACTGGCAGTTTGCCGGAAGCTTAAATACTCCATTAACATAATCTGCTGTTACCTTTGGACCATTGGCCAGTTTTGCAATTGATACTTTCACTTCCTTGCCTGGAAATGTCTTTGTAGTATAGACAGTCGTATCGGCAATGGTAGCCTTGGTGGTCTTACTAATCAACTCACTTGCTGATGCCGCCTGACGGAATGTTAAAGCAGCACCACGATAAGCATACTTCGATAAACTTGTAGTACCTGCTGTATAGGCAGCCCAGCCACTATACTGGGTTCTATACTCTAAACCTGTAATCTCTACCGGATTCGCTTTGTCCGTAGAATCTGTTACCGTAACTGTACCAGTCGCACCATCATAAGCACCTTTGACTGCTGTCTTAACAGCCGGAATCTTAATCGTCAATGGTTCTGTCTTTTTGTCACCTATGATCTGAATATAGTTATCTTTGGCGCTGGAAAGTGTAGATAAATCAATCACTACACCTGTAGATGAATTATCATACCACTCCCATGCAGTATCTTTCGGTGAAGTAATACTTTCCACTGACTTATCCTTCGCTAACTTCACTGTGGCAATACCAAAACCAATCTCCAGATCATTGGTAAGTGCATCCTTAACTGTTAATGTCTGGTTTTGGTAATCAATGGTAACCGCAGTATCTGCAATACTGTTTGATGTTGTCGCAGCAGATGCGTCCACTGCGGAAGCACCGATTTGTACAGTTGCTGCCATAGCCAGTACAAATGCTCCTGTTAAAATTTTTCTCATGTTATTACCTCCTTGTAAATGAAATGTTTCTCAGGGCTCCTTTCCCATGCCTCCATAACATAAAGTATTCCTTTGATGTTATGATTACACCCTCACAAGCAGATTCACTCCACCTGTTTATAGAAAATATATCGACACAAAACAGAAAAAACCTTAGACAAATTACCAAATTTTTGAAGTTTCCTGTACCATCATCACATTACAGCCTGTAAGATTCCACAGAATCCCATAAAATTACGCCTTTGGTGAAACTGCCACCGGAATGGACGCAGACCTCATACTCTGATCACAAGTCACTTTGATGCTAACCGATACCAGCTTTTTCATTGCCTGTGTTGTTGCATTACTCTTTGCTTTCACTGTCAAAACATATGCGCCGGATGAATCCTTTGCCACGGCTGCCGTTAAATAATCCTGATATTTATCCGGCACAGTTACGGAATATGTGGTATCTTCATCGATAGGCTGATTGATTTTATTCCCTATCGTCCCGATCACATAAGCGGTATCTGTATCGTTTGCCACGGCCGCGCCATCCACGGTAACATTCAATTTCTTTTTGATGGCAGTTTTGTCAATGGAACCGGCAGCCGTGGAAAACTTAATTCCAGCAGGTGCATTCTTCACCTCAACTACAAACTCCTCTGCAGTCATGCTGCCTGTATCGCAAGCATATACATATAGTTTCCCTGCTCCCTTGGCTGTCACCAGACCTTTGGCACTAACCGTACCAACTGCCCGGTCAGCCTTATCCGCTTTCGTCAGCACTGTGTGCTTCAAACTGTTAAAAGTAATATTGGTTCTCTGCGCTTTTGCCACCCAAACCAGTTTGCCTTTTTGTGCTTTTCCTTTGTCATTATACCAGGTGGATGCTGCAATATCCGGTACTAGTGTGTATGTTTTTTTCTGCATATCCTGTCTGGACACCGAAATCTCAATCGGATCGCCGGCCTGACAGCTTCCTGTATCATATGCATAAGCATATACGGTACCCGGCTCCTTTAATGTGACCAGACCTGCTGCCGTGATCGTTGCCATCGCCCGATCTTCTTTCCCAGCCTTGGTAAGCAGGGTATGCTTCTGTGTATTAAACTGCAAATCCGCATTTCCGTCATTTAATACGATCCATCCCAGCTTGCCCTTCTGTGTCTTTCCTTTGGCATTGACCCAGGTTGTCGCTTTCAGCGTTGTGGTAAGCTGCTCTTTCTTGACATAATTTTTACCATTCGCCCATAAGACAACATCCGCACCATTGACCTGACCACTCTTGGTAACGGTTACGGTACATTTCGCGGATACTTTTCCTTGTAACGCAGTGGCTGTAACGGTAAAAGTTCCATTTTGTAAAAAGGAAACCGTTGTCTGTTTCCCTGTGGTAACCGACAGGGAATTTGCCCCGGTCACGGACCACTGAACCACATCATCCGATCCCGAAGATAACACAGCCGTCAAAGTCAACTGATTTGAGACACCGCGGTCTACTGCTGCCGAGGATTTATTCAACGAAATAGACGTGGCCGGAGAAGTAATCCCATATTCCCCCGGAAGTGCAATTACCACGTTGCCCAGACCACTATAGGATTGGTAAGATGATACCCCCAATGCCCAGCATACATAATTGGTTGAGGATGCATCGCACAAAAGATGCAAATATGTAGATGGTGTTGCCGCAGCAGCCTTTCTGATGGCTGTCTTTGCCTCCTCAGTGGATGTGATACCAGTCAGATAAGACTCATAGCGGGTATAATAGGTTCCTTCCATCGTATCCGCCAGATTTGCCGGTAATGCATACAACCATTTTGCAATCGAAGTGGAAGTGGATTTATACGCAGAGTGTGTCTTTTGGAAATAGGTCTTTGGTACACAGAAATAAGTATATTTCCTGCCATCATTATTCCCCTTCTTGGCGTCATCCCATGTGGCATCGACATAATAGTATTTGCCATCGTCCAGTTTGACAGCATTCCATGCATGACCACCACCGCTGGCAGTTCCTACGATATAGATATTCTCTATCCCCAACTCATTCAGCACCAGTTCAAACGTCTTGGCATATCCCTCACAGACCACGCCCGGACCATTCTGATAGTTATTAGAAAAAGCACCATCGACATTATGTGCCCAGATCGCCGTTTCCGGAGTCGTCCCACTCTTGTATGCATATTCCACACGGTCAATCAGCATGTCATGTACCGTTCTTACTTTTTCATACGTGGTAGAACACTTCCCAGCGGCCTGCACATACTGATCTATCCCCTTTGAAATCCGACTTTCTGCCGCTTTACGCTCGGCAGCTTTCACATAATACTCATTTAACAATACAATCATCCGTTTTGCTGTCGGATAATATGCGGTGTCAACCCAATAATACTGTGGATTATCATGACGAATGGTAAAATATACCTGCAACCCCTGTGTAGTGGTCAGACCATAATCTGCAAAAGTTTTTGACATGGCAAAAGCCATATAGACACCATTATCCGCATCATAATTACTGCTGGATGTTGTGTAATCCTCTGTCTGGTATGCACTGCTATTGACATAGGTCTCAAAGGCACTGCAAGCATCTGCATAAAGCAGCTTTTGCGCTGACGATAATTGATCATAACCATACTGATCCTCATAGGATGCCGATGCAAATTGTAAGTCCTGTACAGCACCCATCCTGCGTTTGGCCACGGTTCCCTTCATCTGGGAATACTCTACTGCCTCCGCTGACTCTTTGGTATACTTCAATGTCTTGCTCGAGAGATCCCCGGTAGGCTGTAAAGCCTTGGAAGGCATTTGTTTGGTTAATGCCAATCCCTTTGCCTGCACTTCCGTTTGTTGTGTCCCTACAGGTATTACCGCAGTCACTAACGCAACAATCAGAAGCAACACAATACTTTTCATTCTCCTGCGTTTCATCATAATGAGACTCCTTTCTCTAATCATAATGGATATAATCTATATTTATAAATATTGCTCCACTATATGAAAAATCCTCTGTAGTGCATGCTGATAGGTAAATTCTGCTTTTACCTTCTGATACCCTCTGACGGCAATCTGCTGTCTCAGGTCCCCTCTAGCCAGATAAAATCCTGCTTTGTCCAACAATTCATCCACATCGCCAAAACCAATCCACTCAACTCCTTCCTCAAAATATTCCATTAACTCCGGCTGAACGTTGCTTAGAAGCACACCGCCAGCCCCCATGATATCCAGACAACGCAACGGAATACCGGAACGGATACTACGAATCGTAAGGTTTAGATTTAACTCCGATGCCATAAAAACCAACGGCATTTGATTCCTATAATCCACCCTGCCACGCCACATCACTTTTTCATTATGCATACTATTGTCACTGTACAGCACCGTTTGATATCGTTCCGCCAAACGATGCAAGGCTTCCGTCCTCTCCAGATAAGAAATGTTTTTGCGTAAAAAATTATCACAAAACAAATCCCGGTAAGTCATGGAATAGCCCTCATCAACAGACAGAGTTACATATTGCTGAAGCTGGTCCCGTAATGTTTCCTCTAGTACATCCTCCAATAGATCCACCCCGTATAACCACATCTGTGAACGACATACCCCATCCAGATATCCTTTGAGATAAGGAGGCAGATATGAGATTTGCCGATAAAAATTATTTTCATACAAACTGCCTACAAAAGAGATCTCAGC
Source organism: uncultured Jutongia sp. (assembly GCA_964521555.1). GTDB lineage: Bacteria > Bacillota > Clostridia > Lachnospirales > Lachnospiraceae > Butyribacter. The sequence continues at coordinate 51,985 of CAZFSU010000001.1, forward strand.
GGCAAAATTCTGCTGTAATGTCTCTGACGAGACTTGTGCCCGCATGGCGTCCAACCGCCCCACATTCACCGCCAATGGCAAATGATAAATCTGTGAAATCCCTTTCCCGCGAAATTGTTCCCTCTGCATCCGGTCAAAGGTGAAGATAAGGTTCGTATCTAATTTCAGAGTATCGGAATATAGCGTATTATGCGGACAATCATAGATCCATGACACATACAACAAATTATACTCTGCACAGATTCTGGCAATCAGCGGAAAATAGTTAAAGGAGAGACAAAGGTTAATCTGCTTCTCTCTTAAGATCTGTACAAACGCCTCCGTAAACTGTGGATCTTCATCATAATTCTTCCAGGTCAGATCACATATAAATAGTTCATACTCCGGCGCAAACTTCGCTAGCGCCTCCTGCAAATCCGGTTGAGACAAACTTCCCCAGTCATATAGTAAAATCTTCTTAACCATCGCCATAAAATATCCCATTCATTTCCTACACTACAGGATTTTCTTTGAACACAATCTACCGTTCTTCCCATGAACCCATTGCATCAACTGAAACACCTGAAATGCATTGTATCATTTCTTTTGCCCGTTCCTTCCATGAAACTTTCCCGACCACAAGCTGATAACCTTGATTCCAAATATTCTAGTGCAGGGCCTCCATGTCAATGGGTTCACCGAACTGATATGGCTTTTTTGCCTTTTTTCCCAATAATTGCGAATAATATTTCGGTTTGATGCCAATCGCCGGACGAATGCTCCGTACATTTTCCGCTGTAAAAACTTCTCCTGCTGCAATCGGCTGCACTGCCACCAGAGAACGCCTGCCACTCAGTCCATTTCTTTCATGTTGTGTCAATTCCAAAGTCGGATGTCCCATTACTGACACAGCATCGTGAACATCCTGTACCATCTGTGCAAACTCACGCATCTCCATCGAAAAACCGGCGTCAGGACTTTCCATTTCGCGGCTTAGACAAACATGTTTCTCAATCACCTGTGCACCTAATGACACTGCCACCACCGGCCCCAACGAACCAAAGGAATGATCCGATAATCCCACTGGCACACGAAACCGTTCCTTCAATACCGGAATCGCCCGAAGATTCATATCTTCATATTTTGCCGGATACTGACTACAACATTTTAATAATACCACCTGATCGTTTTTTTGACCATAACAGGCCTCTAATGCCTCCTGAATTTCTTCTTCACTCCCCATTCCCACGGACATAATTATCGGTTTTCCTTTGGATGCCACATATTCAATCAAAGGAATATCGATTAATTCAAAGGATGCAATCTTATAAAACTCAACTCCTAAATCTTCCAAAAAATCTACTGCCGTAGAATCAAACGGTGTGGATAAAAAATCCACTCCGACCTCTTCACATTTCCGCTTCAAATCCGCCTGCCATTCCCAAGGCGTAAATGCATCCTGATATAACTGATAATAATTGTAACCATCCCATAATCCCCCTTTGATTACATAGGGGTCATCCTCACAGTTAATCGTCAAGGTGTCCGCAGTATAGGTCTGTATCTTGACGCAGTCCGCCCCTGCCGCCGCGGCCTCCTCAATAATCCGGTATGCATTCTCTATTTTCCCCGCATGATTCGCGGACATTTCCGCAATTATATAGGCTTCACCACGATTGATCTTTTCATATAACCTCATATCTGATCTCCATTCCATCCTTCTCTTGTATTAGTGGGTCGAAAATTCTGTTTTGACACTCTCCTCCACAAGCAAACCTACTTATCTGGAACAAACAAACTCTGCGATTCGTTTCGCACCCATCCCATCCACCAGTTGTTTCATCCTGGTCATATATTCCTCTCGGTCACACGGATTCTGTATCCACGCTTCTAAACCTTCTACCACCGCCGATACCACATCAGCCGTCCTGGCATCCCCCGCATACCGCATCACTTGCTTTTGATGCATACAGCATGTACCTTCCTGCTGATTATCGGCAAAGGAAAAACATATGGTGGGTGTGCCACAGGCACATAGTTCCAGCAAAGTCGTCCCCCCCGCTGATACTGCCATCGCAGCCCGGCGCATGTGATCACTCATATGACTCACATTTTGATATAAACGAATCTGCGGATACTCCTGCCGCATCTGGTACAAGGCTTCCACATGCTGATTCATACTTCCCACGATCACATCGAAGGTATATTCCTGAAATAACACCTTATGCAGACATTTTTGCAGTATCCCGCCTGTGACATTATACGGGTCAGTTCCTCCGGTGGTAATCAATATTATTTTTTGCTCTGTGTCCTCTGACCGTATCACACCCTGAAATTCCTCTCTCAACGGGGTGTACTCGATTCCTGTCAACACTTCCGTAGCTGTATCTTGATATCTCGCTAAATATTCTTGTTTGTCATCACACATTCCATAATGCAAGACCGCATCTACTGCATATCTTTCACATGCCATATCGTCAATATACAGCACTGGTATCCACTGGTTTAACTGCCGCAGATACTCTGCCGTTGCCTGATAGGAATCCACCACCAGATATTGCACCTGTTCCTGTTGTAAACATTGCTTTAACACCGGCAGCTCCTGCTCCATCTCATCCCATCCCGTATCCATAACCCGATAAGGAAATTGCCATTCCCGCAATCTGTCTGTCTCCTTTTCCTCCGCCAGAAAAAAGATACATTCTTCTCCGAGACTGCGACACGCAGACGCAATCGCAAGACAGCGCATCAAATGCCCTGTGGCAATCCTTTCATTGGCATCCACACGAAATCCAATCATATTACATTCCTTTCGACCATGCCTGCCATCAGGACTGATGATTTTGCAGCATTAATTGATACTTTAGCTCTGCTAATCTCCAATCTGTCTCATGATCAATATCCTGTACTTCCAGTTCATCCAGTACATAAGGAACGATTCCCTCTGATATCTGCCCCTTGGCAGCAAGATATTTGTCCACACGATAAAAATAGAACTGCCCACAATCATGATATATCTTTTCTAAGTCCTGAGACCGGGCATTGAAATTTTCGTTCCATTTCATTTTCAAATATTCCTGACTCATGATATAGCCCCGCTGTGGAGGATACGAAAACGGCACCACCGGCATTAACGCGGCAGCCTCCTCTTGATCTGAGAGCAAATGATATGCCTGTTGTAATTTCTCTGCCGTTACAAAAGGAGCCGTGGGGTAAATACAAGACATATAAGAAAATGTTTTACCTCTTTTACTGTATTCTTCTAAAACCTCCAACAATACATCAGCGGTTGTGGCATAATCATTCGAGGTTCTCTCACTACGCATAAATGGCACCTTTGCACCATATTTTTTCCCAATCATTGCAATCTCTTCACTATCGGTAGATACCATCACTTCATCAAATATCCCAGAAGATATCGCTGCCTCGATGGAATACGCTATGATTGGCTTCCCCAAAAAATCCTTGATATTTTTCTTCGGTATTCTTTTGCTGCCACCCCTGGCTGTAATAATGGCGATACACTTTTCGGTCATTATGATTTCACCTTCTATTATATATGCTTCAATGCCTCTTTCAACTCATCCACATCAAGCCACTGCGTATTATTGCCGGAATTATACTCAAATCCATCTTCCACCGGTTTGCCTCCTGGTGCGATGGTACCATCCGGTACCCATGTGTAATTTGGATATACAATGTAGTGCTTATCATATTCATATGTAGAGCGGGAATCATCTCTGGTCACCATAACCTCATGTAATTTCTCGCCTTCCCGAATGCCAATCTCACGGATCGTACAATCCGGTAACATAGCCTTGGCCAAATCTCCGATATGGAAAGATGGAATCTTGGAAATATAAGTCTCCCCTCCCTTAGACTCTTCCATCGCTTTAAAAACTAACTCTACCCCCTGCTCTAAAGTGATCCAGAAACGGGTCATGCGCATATCAGTGACACCCAGCTCAGTACCACCCTGATCAATAATGTTCTGCCAGATCGGGATAACCGATCCCCGGCTGCCAGCCACATTTCCATAGCGAACCACACTAAATACTGTGCCATCCTCACCACTATATGCATTTGCCGCGATAAACAGTTTATCGGATACTAACTTCGTACCACCATATAGGTTGATCGGATTCACTGCCTTATCAGTAGACAATGCCACCACCTTCTTCACACCCTTATCCAGTGCCGCATCAATCACATTCTGCGCACCGTGAATATTAGTCTTGATCGCTTCCATCGGATTATACTCACAAGTCGGCACCTGCTTCATAGCAGCGGCATGGATCACATAGTCCACTCCTTCAAAAGCACGATACAATCTCTGACGATCACGCACATCTCCGATGAAGAAACGCACCCTGCTCATGTCCACCCGGTCCCTATATTCTGTCTGCATGACACTTTGTTTAAACTCATCTCTGGAATAAATAATGACTTTCTTTGGCTCATAACGATCAAATATCATCTCTAAGAACTTCTTACCGAAGGATCCAGTACCTCCTGTAATTAAGATTACCTTTCCGTTTAACATATGTAAACCTCCTTAATTTGCACTTTCTAGAATATATATCGTATCTCTGTCCCTTTTTCTTGAATCAGGTTACGCTTGATATCTCGTTCCCAACTCGCAGATTTGCTGGAATGCCGGAACCATTTTATCTCTGAGTATGGCTGCCAGTTGTACAGTATCCTCCTGCTCATAGGCATGATGAAAGGCAGTCAACGCGTCATTAATAGACACAATATCAAGCTGCTCCGGCTCCTCCAAAATGACATCCATCACCCGCTTTAACACCTCGACAGTCCAATTAATTCCCTGCATGATCTGCCCAAACTCCACCGAATGAATATCTGTCCGGCCAGACAACAATTCCTCTGCCAGTATCCCAAAAGCTTTCACCAGTTTTTGATCGTATTTACTAATGTCTATTATCGCTTCCATTTTTTCTGTTCTGCTTATCTCCGCCATCATCGTCTCCCTTTCTTTGCTATGTAGATTCCATCCCATATACTCTATACCATCAATAACTCTAAATTATATTATACTTTGAATCCCGATTATTGCAAGCAAATCACACTAACCGCTCATTTAATAAATCTGCCATCATATTGGCACCCCAATAATTCAAATGATGGCTGTCCGCAAAATAGTAATCGTCAAACCTTTTATCATAGGTATAATTCAGAAATTCCATCTCCGGAAATTCCTGCTGATATGCTTTTAAGACTTCCACTGTCTGATCATACATGGCTTGATCCATATTCTGTAGAAAATAAGAGGGATAGGGTAACATCACGATATATGGTTTGATGCTCTGATTCCTCAAATATAGAAGCATCTCCCGGATGATTTCCACATTTTCCGTATAGGTCTTCGGATAATGTTTATCAAATAACTTGTGGATTTGCTCCAGATCTTTCTGCGTATCCCGTTCTAACGCATAGATCCTGGTATTGTGTAAATAATCCACATCTTCCGCCAAAGGCTCAAAGCTTTTGGGGATGAAATCCGGAACAAAGATTTCTTTCGACACGATCGTTAATTGCTGAAATAGGATTCCTAAATCTGTATCATCAATCTGATAGTGATGCAATGCCTGCGTTTGGGGATAATAATATGCTGCTCTGCTCTTCGCAGAAGATAACGACAAATCATACCATAAACTATACGGACTGATGCCCCATATCACAAATTGCAAATCTTTCACTCTGGAAATGGCATAGCGACACATCTGATAATCGTAGAAAAGATCCTGTGACGGTGCCGCCAGACATGCCGTCTTTTTCTTTAGACGATGTGTATTTAACCCACGTTGAATATAGGACAGTCCCAGTGTAACGCCCTGAATACTTTCATGATTTAATTTTTCAAATTGCTGCAATATCTGGTATCTCTCAGGACTCTGCAAATAATAATAAAACAACAGCGAATTTAGACGTAACGTTTTGCTCCTCTCCGGACATTCCCCATACGGTAAGCAAACATACCACACATCCTCATCTGCTTCCTCTTCCAAAAATGGCAATTCTGAAATCACATTTTGATACTCACAGAATAGAGAGATCACTTCATTACAAATCGAATCAAACCTTTGTAATATCATTGGGTCTGTTGCACCACCTTGCTCAAGCTCTTCGAGCACCGATACCAACTGATCAACCAGCGGTATATCCTTTTCCGTAAAAGAATCGATCGCCACCATAATATACGAAACAAGTTTACTCAAATCCGACATACGGTCCCCACAATCTGCCTTTAAAAAATATGCCAGTCCTTTCGTCAAATTTTGAAACAACAGATATGATTTTCTTTCTTCTTCTTCATTCACACAAATCCCTTCAATCACAACATCCGAACGAATCAATGGTATGTACATCCGAATCTGATTCGTATTCTTTGCATATATCCGAATTTTCATGAATAAGTTTTCCTCCGATCATCAGGATTAATAGTTCCATATATGCGCTTCCTCAAAAGATTTCAAATCTTCTCGGATCACCGTCCGTATCTCTTGCGGTAAAGAATATTTTTTATTGCGATTATCTCCTTTTTTCTTGTAGACACTATATGCATCTGTATCCGTTTTACTCTGTGAGTCTATAATAAACTGCTCCGTTTGCTGGGTAAAAGGTAGATTCGCAAAAGAAAAGATAGTTTGCGCTGTTGTAACTGCATTTTCATTTAAATCCTCATACTTTACAACAAATAAGCGTTCTGGATATTTCTTCTTGAGATCCGATACCATTTTAATCCATTCTTTCCACTTATAATATCCATAATAATTTTCTGGTTTATACTCATTTTTACTCTGACCAAACATCCACTCCTTAGACAAATCCCATTCAGCTTTGTATTCTGATGAAGCATTAATCCATGATTCTAACACATCATATGGATTCCTCACGATAGCAATAATTTTAATATCATGATATCGTTCTAAAAGAATCGGTACCGTATATAGATAGCGAACTTCCTTATATGTAAGTATATTACAAGTATTTTTCATTTTTTGAAAGCATGGATAATAACCGGATTTTCTCTTATCTGCCTGATTCAAAAAGTCATCTTCATTTTCCAAATACAACTCCTCAAAAAAAGCCTGTATATCCTCCCGGGTTGCTTCGGCCAGTATACGGTTTTTAAATCGATACGAAAACAAAGGCTGAAACCGGAAAACCACATCCGGGCAACTATCTATAATCTGACCAAGCCACGATGTACCTGATCTGGGAACCCCATACAATGCAACAACTTTTTCAAACATAGTATTTTCCTCCTATTCCACCAGTCGAAAACTATTCAGTATCTTTCTGATGTCATTCACATCATTAAACATCATCACATCTATAATAGACAGATTGGAAACAAACGGATCGCCAAACTGAAAATATTCTACCGGTATTGTTTCCAAGAAATTTAATTGAATCGAACTCTCTGTAAACCTTTCATGATGATATAATTCTCTACCACCAATCGCATTAATATAATGGCTGGCAGATCTTTTTTTACATATCTCTAATATTTTATCTTCCCCCCGGAGAGTATTATCTTTTTCTATCGATGAAGATAATATAAGTTTTGTATCAATCCCAAGATAATTACAGATCACCAATAATTGATGGTGTAAATACTCGGTTAAGTCAGAAGAATTATAATACAAAATTTGCTCTAGCAAATCATACACTGTATCATAGTATGGTGCCTTATGATATCCCATTTTGATCGTTGCCAGAAGTTTTTCATTATCCTGATTTGTTTGCGATATTTCAGTTTCTTTGATTAATCTGTTTTGACTTGCTTTTTTGATATGTAGATTGATTTGCTGTTTTTTCCCATTAATTAGAATATGATTCCGATTAATCCAGCCACGCTTAATATAATTTACATCATCATAAATAACATATTCATCCACAAAGGCTAAGAGCTGCCAATATCCTATATAAGGAAAAAAGTAGGGCTGCATCACTCCCAATTTCATCTTGTCGTCCCTCCTCTCTGTTCTATGCTATCTCTCCACTCTCTAACCATTCATTTACTTGCTCTAACATCTTCCTGACTTCCTCTATCACAGAATCCGAAGCCTTCTCCCGCTCTCTATATATGGCTCTGACTTTTTCCTGCTGTGACTGATAATAATTCTGATCAGTGGCATATCGATGAATCAACATTTCCATCTCCTGCAAATCACGGCAACAGAAATCTTCTCCGGTCACATTACTTACATCACAATCCGGATATGTCACGACCGGTACACCCACAGCAAATGCCCGTACAGCACCGCCGCCACCTCCCTGACGGGGAGGATTCACAAATAAATCCGTCATGGCGATGGCATCGATCAGATCTTTTCGAAAGCCTAATAAGGAATATCTGCCGGCATCTATACCACGCAAGAGATCCGGTTTGCATTGTCCAATTAAAACAATGTGATACGAGGCAGAGGATTCCACCAATTCCCGAAGCATGTGGATAAACTCTGCTGACATCTCACCATCCAGACGATTTCCCACCACACACAGGGCAAAACTGTCCTCCGGTATCCCCAATTCTTTTCTGCTGAGAGACCAGTTCTCCCGATCAAATTTGCTGCCAAATTTAATATTGATTAATCTCTGTCCATGCGATTCCGCATATTCAATACTTTCTTTCACATCATCCGAACCACTTTGCATATAACTGATGAGCACCGGTGCTTCTGAACAGGCATAACCGTCTGTACATCCCATAGAGATCTGTGTCACAATATTACGGTATATGTCCTGTACCGGTGATGAACTTCCAATATTCCATACGCACAATGGCTTCCACTGATAAATAAAATCCAACAGTTTCTTTTGCTGGTCCCAGGTATCCTTCGAAAAATAGAACTGATATACCGGATATGTATTTCCTTCATATTCTATGGAAGTATATTGGTCCAATAACTTATTATAATTAGGGCTGTATGGTGCCAGACAATATTGTTCGCTTCTTTCCATCGGCTGCAATCGCACATTGACCAACAGCATCACTTCGTATCCCAGCGTATGAAGATAATCCGCTATCCGGTACACAATCCTGGATGGCGCGTGAAGTACCTCTAACAAAGTATCCGTTGCAATGATGATTCTCTTTCGATTCCTCTGCTCATAGGGCAGAAAACAAGCCGGCTCTAATAGTTCCGCTTCGATCCGTTCCAAAAGATGATGCTGAACTGTCCGGTTATCTGCATAGGATAAATGAATCTTATGATCCCGAAACGATATATTGGAAATCTGAAAAACGATATCCAATGCCACAAAAATATCAATATCTTCTCTTTGTACCAACTCCTGTAATTCCCTGATGCATCGGGGATCTTCCGTGATAAACTGAAGAACAAACAGTACCAGTGATAATAATTCCACATCTGAAGCCAAACCATGCCTCAACTGACCAATCACATCCTCGTTCTGATGTGCCAAATAATATTCAAGAATCCGATAAGCATGTGCCTGATATACTTCTGCACGTGTTTCCCCTCTTATCTCGTTAATAAATGCAACTATCTCTTCCAAAAAATCTTCAAAACTCATCTGCATTCCGACTCTCCTTCTAAAATAATGCGACAAATCCTCCCCACATCATCCAGAGACAAATCTGCATACAACGGCAATACCAACACCCGCGCTGAAACATATCTGGCATTTTGTAACGGAAGACCTCGATACCGATTGCGAAAACACGCCTGATCCGATGTCAGAGGATAGAAATATTTCCTGCTATATATATTACAAGTCTTCAGAAGGTCATAAACTTCATTTCTCGTCCTGCCAAACTTGGTTTCATCTATCAAGACAGGGAAATAGGCATAATTAGATGTTACATCCGGCTGCTCCGAGAGAAGACGTAAGCCGGGTATATTGCCCAACAACTCCCGATATCTCTCTACTACCTTTTTTCTCTTGGCAATTTCCTGATCGATGTGTTGCAAATTACATAATCCCATAGCAGCCGCAAACTCATTCATCTTGGCATTGGCCCCCACTTCAGCCACCACTTCCTCTGACCGTATTCCAAAGTTCTTCAGATTGTACAGCGTAGTTTCGAGATCCGGATTAGAGAAGCAAACCGCACCTCCCTCTATCGTATTATATACCTTTGTGGCATGAAAACTAAAGGTGGAAACCTGCCCAAAGTTTCCTACGCCTTCTCCCTTATATTTCTCACCAAATGCATGGGATGCATCATAGATCACCTTTAGATTATATTTTTCTGCAATGAATTGAATCTGTTCTACATTACAAATCTGTCCATACACATGTACCGGCACGATGGCAACGGTCTTGTCTGTGATCAGTTCCTCGATCTTATCCTCATCTATCGTATAATCACTGGATTTGATATCACAAAATACCGGCTGCAATCCATTGCGCACGATGGCATGTGTGGTGGAAATAAATGTAAACGGTGTAGTAATCACTTCGCTTCCCTGTGGAAAGTGCATTGCCGCAATCGCCAGTTCCAAAGCCATATGCCCGTTGACAAACAGAGATAATCCCTGTACCTGTAGATATTCCTTTAATTTCATTTCTAACGACTTATGTAATTCCCCCATATTGGTCAGCCAATGGCTATCCCATAGTGGACGTATCATATTGATATATTCCTCTATGGAAGGCATAGAGGATCTGGTAACTAATATTTTATCTTCCACGTTCATCTCCATTCCGCCACCACCAGGTGACACAAAATAGTTATCATAAACTTTAACCACATTTACATATATTCTGTCAACACTTTCCGATAAGCATTTGCCAAAACATCAATTTTCTCACGATCCAGTGAAACGTCGATCATCTTCAACAACTCTCTCTGTAATTGGGGTAATTCATCCAGATATGGATTATCCCAATAATTTGGAAACAAATCCCGCACATTATCCTGCATCGTATATATTATATCGTACGGTATCTCCCGAAATCTTACAAACAGAATACGAATCGTATTGATGAAATACATCTGCAAAAAATCAAATTCTATCTCATCATGATATCGTTCAAACAATCCACGCCGTTGATACTCCTCCACCTTCATTAATTCTATCACCAGACGATCAAGATGGTGCATGGCATCCTGTCTCATGATGGTGGACTGTTCGTTGACAATATAGTGATACAACGGCTGATTCACAATATAATAATCCGAAATCTCCTGAAGCAAAAAAGCTCCCCAGTAATTATCTTCATATCGGATTTGCTCCGGAAAATATAATTCTGATTCCGCTAACAATGCATGAGAATATATCTTACACCAGACTCCTCCCGGCAGTCCCCGCCGCATCAACTGCTTTCGCTCCGATACGCTCTGAATCTGCAAATATCTGTCACCCTGCTGAAATGGTTCCGCATCCATCGCAACAATGCCATTCTGTTCTTCTCTGACAGACAGGCACCCCACCAAATCACACCGATATGTTGCGGCTTTCTCATACAGGACTTGGTACATTTCGAGGGAAACATAATCATCCGAATCAACAAATCCTATATATTCTCCCGATGCATATTGCATACCGATATTGCGTGCCGTACCCTGCTTTCGATTTTCCCCGCAATGAATCACCATGATACTATCTGGATATCTCTTTTCCCATACCGCCAACTTATCCCGTGTATGATCAGTGGACGCATCATCTACAAAGATCAGTTCCATATCGTCCATTCCTAATGTCTGATTGACCAAAGACGCTACACATCGATCAATATATGACTCTACATTATAACATGGCACAATTACACTAATTTTCTTCATCGCAATCCTCTTTTCTAACAAAATTCATTTTCAACAGACAATACAAAGCGAAGTATGGCTGCTGTTTTATTGAAAATACTCCATAACCGCCTTCCGGTACGCATCTGCAATTTTTTCGATCTCTGTATCATCTAACTGCTGACTCACAATCTGCAAAAATATCTTTTCCGTACTATTTAACTGATACAAATACGGATTCTGCTGATAATCAGGAAACCAGGTTTTCATGGTCTGTACCATCAGATGGATCATCTCATATGGTGTAACCGGAAATTTGGTAAAAAACAAGGCCAGGGAATTGCAAAAGAATAATTTGATAAAATCAAATGCAATCTCATCATAAAACGTTTTGAAGTATCCACGTTTTTGCAATTCCTCTATTTTCATCATCTCAATCTTTAACCGATCAAAATGCCTTGATCCCTCCTGCATCGTGGTAGATTCCGTATTTACCACATAATGATACTTGATCTGGTCGCTGTGATAATAGGAACGGACACAATACTGTAAGATACAGCCAAAAAAATTATCCTCATAGGCTAATTTCTCAGGAAACAGTAACTGCTGTTCTCTCAAAAAATCAGCCCGAAACAACTTTGTACAAACTCCACCAGGAAAACCTGATTGTAACAGTTTCTTTCTCTGCATCTCATTTTCTATCATAACATACTGATTATACATATCAAACTTCTTTGTATCAATTGGATATATATTCCCTTCATCATCCTCCCTCTGATAGATCACACCAGACAGATCACAAGCATATTTCTCAGAATAGTCATACAGGGTCTGGTACATATCTGCCTCGATCCAGTCATCCGCATCCATAAATCCAATATACTCCCCAGACGCATAAGATAATCCAATATTTCTGGCCGTTCCCTGTCTGCCGTTTTCCTCACAATGAACCACCAGAATCTGCTCCGGATACTTCGCTTCCCATTCTGATAACTTAAGCATCGTCTGATCCGTGGAGGCATCGTCCACAAAGATCAATTCCATGTTTTCTATGCCGAACGTCTGACTTGCCAGAGAAGCAATACAACGATCAATCTGTTTTTCCACATTATAGCAGGGCACAATCACACTAATTTTCTTCTTCTGCGCCTGCAACGGTTCTCGTAAAATCCTGGATTGTAGGATTTGCGTAAATTTATTGGCCCCATAATAGTTCAGATGCGTTGCATCATAAAAACAAACTTTTTCATACGACATCTCATGTTCCTTATAATCCCAAAAAACAAAAGGGTACTTCTTATTGGCTTCTTGTATGATGTCATAAAACCTCTTTTTCCATCCCGCATACATGTCTTTTGCCTTTTCTATCGTTTTATAATACTGTGGCAAATTCAACAAATATACTTTCATCCGGGGATTCAGTTGATACATCAATTCTAATAATTGATAAAATAGCGAAACATTCTCTTCTATCGTTTCGGAATATTGATTTTTCACGATACTTGTGTCCACTTTGTATTCATCCACATCCTGATCGGAAACCATTTTATTTCTCGTCACAGCCATATCCGGCACACTTTTATACGCCTGGTAATCATCCACTGCATGAATATCCTGAAACAAAGTATCAAACAAATTAATTTTCTGATTGTTGATGTCCTTATATTTTTCCCGCAGGAAAAATGTCATCATCTCATCAAAATGAAAGGATGTATTTTTATTATCTTCAAAATGATGTGGAGCTTTTGTATATCCTCTGAAATAATATCCTGACGCGGATCTGCTACGTGATACATCATAATTGAAATATGTATAGTCAAACAAATCCAAGATGATAAATTCCAGATCACAAATTTTATCACGATACTTCTCAATACAATATTCTAAAATTTTTTTGTTGTAATAAATATCCTGAGAATTGAAGGCCAGATTACAAACCGGAACAGAGAAGTTTTCTGCAAGAATGCCCACATATGAATGGGAAATGCCCAGTACCATCCCCCGGTAACCGGAATTTACCGGATCTTTCATGGCGCAATCCACCAGCATCTGAGGTACCATCGTCTGGTAAAACAAATAATAATCAATAATACGATCCGATTCTCCCAGCAATTCTGCGAATAATTCCTTCACTCCGGAAGATTCCCCCTCATCACTCACTGCGATGATGATCGCATCATATTGTTTCAAAGATTCTATATCAAACAAAACATCGTCTAACCTGCGATCCCAATATACCGTCTTTGAAATCGTACGACGGTTCCTGAGTGAACGATGCACCTTTGAAATATCCTTTGAGGTTGTAACTAATAATACTTTCATATAAATCCTCATTTCTGATCCGCTTTGTTGTTTACCATCCGATCCGATAGTCCTCCTCATGATGTAACAATTTCAAAACATCATATACCTTACAAATTTCCCCATCATAATATGCCCAGTCCATCATAACCTGCCAATCATGATCATATACCGTCTGATAATATGCGGGATTCGGTGTTGGCATGGATACAATATCCGGCTCATGACAATCCAAGGCAGTAAATGCAATTTTATATGGATATGGCAGCGACTCAAACTGCTCTATCGCCTCTGGAGTTTGAAGCAACATCGCTATCAATGTATTGTCCATATTTAATCTGTCCCTACGGCGATGCCATATCGTCTCCGCCTCCTCTACATCATCATAGTGAATAAAATGCAAGGGGACATCTCCCAGTGCCATAATGGGATAATGTTCCGCCTGTGTCCTCCTCCCCTGGCCCACGAATTCCAATGGTAAATTGATATATTCTTCAAAATGATGCAATAGCCGAATAAAGTCCATATCCTTCAAAGACAGATTGATAAAGGGCGACAAAAAGGGTAGTCCCATAGCATGATACGTCAAGCCTCCCCAACAGTTATTGCACAGAATCGACAAATTACTTTCTCTGACCTGCACCCAACGTTTGAAATCAAACTGTGGATAATTAAATATTCTTGCCAAAACGACTTTTTCCCTGGGTATCTGCAACAAATTTAAGATTTGATCGGCCACTTCCCTGTTGTTCTGATTCATGTCAATCAAGTAATCAAATGCGATCTTTGATATTTCCTCAACCGTCACAACCGGAACCCCATCCAGTTGATGCACCAAATGTTCTTCATGAAACACAATCGCTTTGATATGCATATTTCCCTTTTGAATCTCTATGTCAAATCCTCTGGCAAAGGAATTGTACTCGGATAACGATCCCCATACAATCACCTGATACGGTTTCCGTGTTTCCATTTATTTGATCCTTTCTGCTCTAACCGGATCCGGGTGTGGGAAGCCCCTTCCCACACCCAAATCCTAACTGTAAACTCTATACAGATATGCATGACAAATTCACTTCCGGGCTTATATGGCTATCAACACATATTCCGATGCCACACCACCATTCATACTGCCATTATATCTCATATAAAATTGATAATCCGGACGCAACTCATGTATTCTCCTGGGTATTTCCCAGATATGATGATTGTTATGATAGGTACAAATTGCCAGTTTCGGTTTTTCCCGGATAATATGATTTCCAGCCCCTTCTATGGCATCCAATTCACTGCCCTCTATATCCATCTTGATAAATGTTATTTTCTCTGTGATATCCTCATCCAAACATACGATGGGCACTGGTATCTTGCCGGTATCTGATAACACATTAGCTGAATCCATACCCGATTTGTCCATGTATGACGTGCCTGCTTTCCGCCCTACCCCGGCATTGCGATAGATAATATTATCATATTGCTGCAGCCGTTCTTTGCATTTCTCCATATTATCCGAAGCCATTTCATAACAATATATCCTCTGATATCTCCCGGCATAATTATGAATAAAGGATTCTGCGGAATCACCATTGTACGCCCCCAGATCCCATACATAAATTCCTCATATTCTCACATCACACGGTCTCTGACAACCCCACATCCGCACGGTATCCCGCTGCGATCTCCTCAAATTCCTTCTGTGTCAGTTTCATTTTCGCCGTCTTCAGGAAAAACTGCTCGATCCAATTCAAGCGGTCCAAATATGGGTTTTCTTCAAATCCCGGCACTAATTCACATACCTTTCGCTGCATCCAGCAAATGGTATCATAAGGACACGTATCAAATCTGGTGAAAAACAAATGCAAAGAATTAATATAAAAATACCGCAAAAAACCAAATTCTATCCACGCCTGGTTGCGATCATAGCATCCTCTCCGTTTTAATTCCTCCAGTTTCAATAATTCCACCTGCAGCCTGTCCAAATGCCGATCCGAATTTCTTTTCACAACAGTAGAAGCCTCATTGACCAAATAATGATATAATACTTCTGGTATAACGTAATAGGACTTCACATAATACGATAACAGGGTATTCCAATAATTATCCTCATAGCTAAGCCCCTCCGGAAAATAAATTTCGTGATTCACAATCATATCCCGACGGTATAATTTACACCATATACCTCCGGGCATCCCCAGCCCACCGTCACCATATGGTTCTCTCTCTACGAGCTGATCCATCGTTGCATCTGCTGCCGCCTGATATATAATCTTTCCATTACTATTTTCCCGCTGGAATAAGCTCCCCACCACATCTGCACCTATTTCCTGCATTCTGGAATACAACTTCTCATACATGGAGAGATCCACCCAATCATCCGAATCTACGAAACCAATATAATCTGCACTTGCATAAGATAACCCAATATTTCTGGCACCTCCCTGACGGGAATTTGTCTCGCAATGTATGACCAGTATGGAATCCAAATACTTCTTTTCCCAGGCGCACAATTTTTCATAGGTATGATCGGTAGAAGCATCATCCACAAAGATCAATTCCAGAGCATCTACTCCTATCGTTTGATTTACCAGTGAATTTACGCAACGATCAATATAAGATTCCACATTATAGCAAGGAACGATGATACTAATTTTTTTCACATTTCTCCCCTTTCTAACAATATACTTTCTATCATGATACCAAATGATTAAACCCTTCACAATATAGAACCGGTACTCCCGTCTCCCAGTGTATTTCATAACGGCACTGTTTCGTCTGAAACGTTTTATTCCTTTTGATCTCACTGTCATCTTTTACAGGGATGGACATACTCTCCAATTCTTCCAATGCCATCGCAAATACTTTCAGCAAATCTGCCTCTAAGGAATGCCCTGTTGACCGAAAAATGACGCCATCCACCTCCCGATCGGATATCACATGCAATATCACGTGGTCTATCTGATTCAAAAATCCCACCTTCTCCTGCAATGGTATCATCTCATCCTCTGCGCCATGATACACCACGATTCTGGCTCGATTCTGAAAATCTGCATATAAACATCTCAGATCATAACTTTCCCGGTCTACTTTTTGATCTGCCAATCGATAATGATAGATTTTTTGTAATGAAAAAAATTCTCCCACACATGTCACTTCCCGGTCGTGTTCCAAAAAATAGGGAAATACATACGCGCTATTGTCGATAATACCAGTAAACAATCCCGGAACCAGATAATTGCACAGATACGCCAGATATGCTCCATGAGACTGCCCATAAATATAACACCGATCACAACATATCGGAATCCCATTTTCCTGTACAATATCCATCAATACTGTCACAGCCATCAGATTATCCATCGCCTGTATGAGACCCATCTCATTATAATCCTCTGCGCATTCCTGTAACGAAATATAGCCGGACAACGTTTTCCCCGCCAGCAAATCCTGATGGTTTGCATAGTCTTTTGCCAATATTCTTATTTCGTCCGGTGTCAACACCTGTCGCAGCATATCTTCCGTCACGGTCAGATGTTGATCGTTTTGCATATAACGATAGCCCAGGTAATCACACTGAACCACGATCAAATCATACCGGTCTGCAAACGTCTTTCGCATCTTTTGATACACATGGGACCGGGCATGTCCGCCATATCCCGCGATTAATAACAAAATCCCGGTGTGATCCCCTGCCCCCTGATCCGGTTCTGCAAAGTACATTTTCATCGTCCGGCTTGCATCACTATATCTGGTTGGTTGTCCATTGATCTCCAATTCATATTCCTTTGCCATAGTTTCCCTCTTACGGTCATGTTACTATTCCATCTGTATTCATCCAGTATATATATCGACCATTCCCATGCTTTCTATGACAATTTCCACTTGTAAATCCTGCTTTGATCACGTATGATAACTAAAAGAATTTCATGCGGTTATGAGAAAGGACAGGAGACAATGAATTTTTTATTCTATAAATGGAATGGGTTTATGCAAATGGATTTAATCCACAATCTGAAACAGATGGGACATGGTGTAGATGTGATTCAATACACTTTTCACGACAAGAGTTCCGACCCTTTTTTTGAACGCAAGTTCCATCGGTATATGGAAGGCAGACGGTACGATGCTCTGATCTCCTTCAATTACTTCCCCATCTTATCCACGCTGTGCGAGGAACACGGCCTGACCTACCTGGCTTGGATCTATGATAGTCCTTCTCCTTCCCTGCAACATATCGAACATTCCTGTAACCGGATTTTTTTCTTTGATCACACAGAATATCAATCTTTGAAGCAGGCAGGACATACTAATGTATATCATCTGCCTCTTGCCGTGGATACGAACCGCCTGGATCATATTCTCCCCACCCAGGCACAAATCTCACGCTTCTCCTCCGATGTCTCCTTTGTGGGAAAATTGTACCAGCGGGAAGCGGCATCCTTTTATCATACCACATCTCAGGCACGTATTGAGATGCTGCAACAGGCATCGAATGAATTTACATTAAAACTATACTCTCCCTATGATACGGATACCTCCATGCTTCCCCATGTGATTTTACAGGGACCGGTTGATTACTATCACGAGATGCCACTGGTATTCCGCCTCAGTAAGATCAACCTCAATCTCACATTGTCCACCATACAGTCGGGGATTCCCTTGCGTATACTGGATATCCTGGGAGCCGGAGGATTTTTGTTGACCAATCATCAGCCAGAGTTGGATGAATATTTTATCGAGGGACAGGATCTGGTGTATTATGACAGCTTGGAAGAACTGACGGACAAAATCAGATATTACCTGTCACACGAAACCATACGCTCAAAAATCGCACGGTCCGGTTATCAAAAGGTACAAAAATACTATCATTATCCCGCCATGATCACCAAAATGCTGCAAATGGCAGAACTGACATAACTAATCCTCCAGGTGAAGTAACCCATTTACAAAATCCGAAAGATCCATATAATCTTCATCGGTATATACAATCGTATCTCCATCTCGGTTTAGACATTCTACACCCATAGAAAGAGCTGTCCCAATCCAAGACTCACTCCAGACACGCCCATTGGTCTGTGGCACATAGATCTGTCTTGATTTCTCCAATATCTCCAGGATTCCTTCTGCCCCATCCTCCCACTCTGACCGAATCACATGAAACGCAGGATGGCAAGCCCCCGGATACTCTAACCAACTGCTGCCACACACATAAATTTCTTTTCCCCGACTGAGCAAATCATCCATACCGGATAGCAGTGACTCCATCTGCACATAATCTGCCACCACCATCATCTCCGGCAGGAGAGCCGTGATCTCTTCCTCGGAAAAAGCCGCCCCCAGTAACAAACCTGCTCTTTTCAGCGCATCTCTGACCGTTATATCATTTTGATTTTGCAACACTTCCATCATCCGGTTCGCAACCTGTTGAAACACCTCCGGCATCTGACGAATCCGTTTCCGATAATGCACCGGCGGAACATAAGACCCCAACACACTGATTTCATATTCCGGCAAATGCAATGCCCGCTCCGTCTTTCGATCCCATGACAGATATGGCGGGCTCGACACATCTTCTAACGAAGGATAATATTGATGCATATACTGCATCATCCTATCATTTAAGGTATAAAAAATAAGATTCCATCCCCAGTGATTTGACAAAAGATAATCATATTGCATCAAATCTGTCATGAAATAGGAAACACATAAACATGGCATCGTATTCATCCAATAATCATCCCCCATAGAAGGTATTTCCATGCCGGCACCATCCAGAGTAAACACCAGACAAATTTCATCACGGATGCCAGCGATCGACTGATCCAATATATAATAGGCGTTTGGTATGGAGAGAGACTGCATCTGCACACGATAGCCTTTTTCTAACACAATTTCCTGTATACACTCCATAATATAACGAGATAAATCGTACCGGCTATCTTTCCACAGTAATAATATTTGTCCCGTTTATGCTCCGTCGGTTGTTTCATCGTATCACCTCAGACAATTTCATAACTCTGGTTCCCTGTATCCTGGCACCGCCTTCTGTGGCATCCATAAATTCCACCTGCTTCGCATCCTCCCTCGAAATGCGGTTTTCGATCCAGCGCCGATAGATATCCAGATTCTTAGCGGTTTCCACCTGATTTCCATCAATATCCTCCACCCGCATATTCCCCCGTTTCACCTCTCTGGCATAAGCCGTATCCGCAGCATGATCCCTCTGCCCCGTATACGCCAGATCCAATCCCACAAATACCACACGCCGACACCCCAGACGGATACTGATATCCACAGCAGTAGTCGCCACAGACCCGCCGGATTCATACAACGGATAGCCCTGTTCCCTCGCATACTGCTCGCTTTTTTGATATCCCCTCTGGCAGATCAAATAACACTCCCCGGGATACTCTGCCAGAATCCTGTGATATACCGTTGGTAAATATAGTAAAGGAACCGACTTTTCTGTCAGATCTTCCGTCTGCCCATAGGTCGATGCACCTCCATCGATGACAATCACATAATCCGGTGTAATCCCAGCTTTTAACAACTTTTTAAGCACCGTCCCGGTTGCCAGGATAATAGCATCTCCCTGCACTCGTTTTAATTCCATCATATTGTGATCCAATGACGGTCCTGCGGCAATGATATAAACCGTTTTCCCTGCAAACCGCTCTCTTAACATGGACACCTCTTGCCCGAAATACTGCTGATTCCGTACAAAATTTCCATTCAGACGGGGTAACTGGGTCTGTGCCGAACTATACTCGATGAAATACTGCTCCAGTTGCGTCCGGTAATGTTCCTGCGTAATCTGATTCAAAGACGGATAATGAACCACAAATCGCCATGTTTCATCCAGCCGCTCTGCAATCTTGGTCAACTCCTTAAATTCAGAATCTGCGACAATCTCTAAACGCTCACTATCCATCCAGGCCCCCAGACACCCATACTGTTCTGCTATTTGTATCATCTGCGGATCGGGCTCTAACACTTTCACGCGGACTGCCTCATCCATCTCTAGTAATCCGGCTATGTGATAACCTAAGCCTAAGCCATAGACTACATAATCGTAGTGTTCACAATCAAACCAGCTCTGAGCCAATACTTTCCCTTCCTCATAAGGGTCACCATTGGAATGTAAATATCTCCATACATCATCACTCAGGGCGGCCACCGTAAACTCCCCACTGGATGCCGCCTCAATCCGGTATCGCTTTCCGATGCACTCCGGTATCACCGCCAAACCGGCGTACATTTCCTGTATGGATGTGACAAATGGAATCAGACGTAACTCCAACAAATCAGCCAATAAGATATAATCCTGTTTTTCCTGCGCCTCCAATAACTCCTGCAATGTGAGTAATAAGGCGCTTTCCTCCACAATATCCCCACTGGCATTGATCCATTCTTTCCACCGCAGCCAGACCGGTAATAACGCTCCAAAAGCATCCACCACCCCCGTGGTTTCACGCATCGCATAGAGGTATTCCTGTCTGCGGATGTATCTCACCGTCTTTGATAAGGCATGAAGCAACTGGATATCAGGACAAACCACTTCCTGCCAAAAACTGTGTAACAACATCTTTTGATCTTCTGCACCATCCATGTCCATTAGTTGCTGCAAATAATCCATTACCTCCTCTGCACGGTTTGCCCAGGTATGCTCTTTCGCAGCGTATTTTCTGCCATTCTCTGCAATCTGTGCACTCTTCTCCACATCATTCAGGATCTTCCTCACTTTTGCCGGCAGATATTTTAACCCCTTGAGGGAATAAAAGTATACGTTTTCCGTTTCCCGAAGCTGCTCCTCCAGATATGTACTGCTATCTGTCAGACATACCGCACCACACAACATGGCTGTATATACCCGGTCATGGGAACCGTCCTTAAACCACGGCATGATGTTGAGAGATATTTTGGAATCCCCGATAATATCCAGAGAATTTTCATAAGAAACCGCCGGATGTACCATCAGATTTTCACGGTGCTTACATGAAAACTGATCCCAGCCGTCTCCATATACATCCACCGATATCCCCGCTTCCACCAGTGTACGGATCACCTGTTCCCGGTAATAACTGCGTATAAAACGGTCCACAGGGCGAAATTCCTGCATTACTTCCGGCAGCTCTGTGGCAGAAACCTGTATCCCAAATTGCCCAAAACAGCGCTCCACTGCCTGTTCCAGTGTCAGATTATTTTCCCGCACCAACAGATCTGCCACTGCACCCATCAACCGCTGCATTTCTGCCGGAAATTTCTCAAACTCTTCACGTACTTGTACAGAAGCCGTATATGATCCCATAAAAGAAATGTCTATCGTCCGCTCGCCATATGGTTTAATCCTCTTGCCGACACACCCCGCATGTGGCAAAAATGCGGTTCCCCAAATATTAGGTAAATACGTATCGGTATAAAGCACATGATTGCGATCCGGCGAAAGTACAAATATCTTGGGATAACGACTCTGTAACCGCTTATAATGAATCAGCGGGTGATCCATCAGATATGTACAATAGATGGTATTCTCCCCTTGTAATAATGTCTCGCCCAAGAGGGAGTCCTCTTCTAACAGCATCCCATTGATGGTAATGATCGCATCGTACTTCTGCTGTATCACCCATTCTCTCTGTGATTCATAATGTACGACATCTCTGCCATCCAGCAAAGTAACCTCTTGCCCCAGAGACTTCATTTTCTCTGCCATTTCCTGTAAAAAAACTGCTGTGGAATCATACTGTGACCGTCCAATTACATATAGTATCTGCATCCTGTCTTCTCCCCTAATTTAATCATTGCCGACAACCTCTCACTTTGCCCTGACACAAAGAAAAGGATTATAGTCCATCTGCCATTTCTACAATCCTTTCTTTTTCCTTATTGTCCTATTTTGTCTGTCATTTCTATAAACATTGGATACAACGCCTGCACTGCTTCTACAATGCCCTGAAAAATCATCTGGGAACTATGATAGATATTGATCTCATCCTGATGACTATCTTCCGTCACCACAAATACCCCTGACAAGTATTTGTTTGCCGTCTGGGACATATAAATATCCACCATATTATAAATCCTGTATTCGCTAATCTCACCGATGGTATCCAGCACTGCGCGATGCAATCGGTCTAATTTCACATTCTTCGGGTCCTTATCCAACAGCTTCAATGCTTCCTTACATTTCTTAGCAGCCCACTCTGCCTTGCGTTCCATCTCCTGTAACTGGGTGGCATAGCCCTGCAATTCTTCACATGCGTGCCGATACTCCTCTGGTGTAAAAACGGGCGGTTGTCCCCGAAGCATCGTATCCAGATCCACCTCTCTTACACAATACTGCTCAATGACTTCTGCCAGGGTCATGATCTGACTGCCATGAATCATAGCTCCCCCCTCTGTCGCATCGATCACTTGAATCTTATCCTCCACTTCCCGGATAGACTCCTCAAACCAATCCAGATAGATGATCCAGTCATGGCGGGATTTCACCGGCTTACCATCGATTCCTTCGATCATCTGGATCCCCTTTTCTTCGTTTAATACCGTAGACACTTCCCCTCCGGCATGGGTCACATCTCCCTGATATGCCAAATCCTGCCCTACGAAAACAATCCGCTCAAATTCCAACGCCGCACAGATCGCAAACGCTGCTGTTGCCACAGAACCTCCCGGATTATAATCCACAAATCCCTTGCCATACCGGTCAAAAAATTCTGCCAAAAAAGATCCACCCTGAAACCAGATTTTGATGCCCTCATGAAATTCCATGATCTCATGATTGGACTCCAAAATACAAAACAGGGGAATATCTTTTATTGCCGGATGATTCATATAGCTAAAAGGCTTCCCCGCATCCAATGTCACCATAGCATCCGGCATGATATCATGCTTGATCAAATGCCGCATGGCAGTATCAACTGCTAAAATAAAAGCCTTTCCTTTCGCCTTCCTTAATTGTTCTATATTTTTATCCAAAGATGGTCCCGCTGCCACAATAATCGCCGGAATATCCTTTGGAATCACATCCACATAATCTGTAATGATCCGGCCCTCTCTTAGATAGACCATATTTTCTATCATATTAGGAACCATTTTCTCTGCAAAATATGCCTGTGTATCCTTATTTACCTGCACTAATTGACTGGTTTTTTTCACCGATACTAAAAAATCCCGATATACTTCCGGAAATAATGTATCATAACCTGTATGATGACCTACAATCTGAGTTTCCAGATTCGTCCAATGTGTATTCTGGCGAAGCAGGTCATTGAATTCATCCGGATTAATATCCTCAAAGCACAACAACACACGCTCATCCTCTAACAAATCCGAAAGATCCGACTGATGTAATGCCGTATCAAAAATTTCAATACTTGGCTCATAGATAAATAGCTTCGCATCCTGTTGCAAACGTTTCAATAAAGCTCTGGGAAACATGCCATTGCCGAAGCCAAACAGCATCGCATTCACCAGAATATTGTCTCCGGAGAACTGGTCTGCCCATCGCTCGGCCTCCTGTAAAGGCCGATATAGACTATTCAACCGGACATCCTGTCCCTCCCGCTTCACTTGAAATATGATATTACCATCTTTTGCCTCCCCAGTCAAAATGTCATCGCAAGGGTAGGCCCATTCCCCAGTCTGTATACAATTCTCATATCTTTCGTATAATTTCTCCCGCTTTTGCTGCAAGATTTCAATATTTTTCTGATAGTAATCCATACCACGGCCTCCGCTTTATCTATAATAAAGAAGCGATCGCTTCTAGTTTTTCAATAACTTCATACTGTAAGACATCTGCCACCAGGATTGCATCTTTCTCTTCCATCGCAGATAATGCTTCCTTTAATGCGTCTGTCAGCCCATCTATATCAATCTCTATCTCTGTATGTTCCTGTTGATAAGCCATAACGGTTTCTATCGTCGATAAAAGCTTTCCCAGCACCAAATCTAACTGTGTATAAGCTTCCTGCGTCCTTTGCTGGTAAAACATCTTCACCACTTCTTCAATGGCAGTGATGGTCTGACCAACCAATTCTTTCATATTATCCATCTCTTCCTCCTAAGACAAATATAAGGCCTGCCATAGAGCAGACCCCATATCGATTTTTGATAATCCAACTAACTTTATTAGCCAAGTAATGACAGAACACCCTGTGTAGCCTGGTTAGCCTGTGCCAACATAGACTGGCCAGCCTGCTGAAGGATAGAGTTCTTAGAGTACTTAACCATCTCATCAGCCATATCCAGGTCACGAATGCGGCTCTCTGCTGACTGTAAGTTCTCTGCTGTGTTATCAGCATTTGCAATCGTATGCTCTAATCTGTTCTGGATAGCACCCAAGGTAGATCTCTGTAAAGAAATCGTTGTCAGAGCACCGTTTACGACAGAGATAACTCCAGTAATACTAGAACCTGCTGCAGAAGCAGAAACGATACCGGCAACTGCACTATCCTGAATACCTAAAGCAGTAGAACTCATTGCTGAGATACCAAATGTAATCAACTGATTTGCATTAGCACCAACCTGGAGAGTCTTATTGGTAAATCCACCAGATAACAGCTTCATTGTGTTGAACTCTGTCTGACTAGAAATACGATCAATCTCAGATGTCAGAGCACGAAGCTCAAGAGCAATAGCTACACGGTCAGAGGTAACATAAGTATCGTTAGAAGCCTGAACGGTCAGCTCACGCATTCTCTGGATAACAGAATGCATCTCTGCTAAAGCACCCTCTGCTGTCTGGATCAATGATGTACCATCCTCAGCATTGGTAGAAGCCTGATTCAAACCACGGATCTGTCCACGCATCTTCTCAGAAATAGTAAGACCTGCTGCATCATCTGCTGCACGGTTTACTCTGTAACCAGAAGATAACTTCTCTGTGTTCTTAGCCAGGTTTGTGTTTGTTACAGCTAAGGTTCTGTTAGCGTTTAACGCTGTCATATTGTGTTGTACTATCATAATAATTCCTCCTTGAAATTACGTCGGCGTCCTTGCCAACGGTGATAAAATTATGTTGTTGCATCCTCTTCCTCTCAACCCGTACGTATCAATTCTGAAGATATTAATGGTAATTATCTTACCTGATATATATATCGGATAATCTTCCAGATCCTTAACCCTCTTTTTAAAATTTTTTGTTTTTTTCCAATCCCGGGCAGATTATTCGTTTTTCCCAATATTCTCTGCTTTTCCCTGTAAACTCTATTAAAATATTTATATATAAGTCACGAATCTTCGGTTGAATCACCCTTACTTCATCCGCATGAATCACTCCCGGCATTTTTATAAAAAAGTTCGTACTATACATCCCTTTCCCATCTGCCGGATCAATCTCATCCACTTCAAAATCCGGAATATATACCAGCCGGTCCGTATAATGTTTGATCACAGCCGAATAAAATTCGGGTTGTATCGTGGTGGTGGCATTACAATCATCCCACAAATTATTGGTGTAGATGATATCCGGTCGCTCTTCCTCAAGATTATAATTTGCGATATCTGTCACAGGCAATACATTTGCAAATTTGTCATAATCATAGAATTTCGCCACCTGGTTTCCAAAAAAATCTGTCCGGTAATAGGGTATGACCAGGATATCTACTGTGACATTATCCTGTTGCGTCCAATAGAAATATTCATCCTCCATATATTTCCAGGAATCATATTTATAAACAATAAACAAAATCTTGGTGTTGGATGTGCTTGACCTTTTCTCTGTATAGATTCTTGATGTTTGCAGATGTTCTTCTACAAATTCATATCGGTACGGAATATGGTCTGCGACCTCCAGATAAGGTTTTTCATATTTCCGAAACGACGGATATTCATGGTCTCCTCCTGTACGATGTTTTATCGTATAATCTCCATATTCTTCCCGCAAATACCGATCATAGTCTCTGATTCCCGGAAGCTTTTCTCCACAAAATTCCATATCGATATCATTTTCTAATATTTCTTTCGAAAAAGTATAATGTTTTCTCATCACTTTAAAGGGCAGGTATGCAGCATAGTCTGCTTCCTCTGACTGATAAATCGCGCATAATTTATCAAACAAAACAAATAACTCATGTTTCTTGTTTGCTTTCTGGGTAATTTCAACCCCTGTTGCCTGCTGAATCAATTCTAATTTATCACAGATACTTTGATCCATCGGATCATCTTCTGCCATCCTGTACGCCGTATCCCATATCAGATGCAATAAATTTTCGCGCAGATTTTCCTCTTCCTCATTACCGGAAATGTAATCCAGCACGAAAATATCCACGCCTGCCGGATAAGGTAAACCATAGAATTTATCTAAGAACTCTCTTTGAAATGAAAAGTTTTCCCCGTTTGCCACTACTGTAGTAAAATCATAATAGCCCGCATCCGTGTACATATTTTTGATGATATACTCCGGCATCTCCGTTTGTGCAATTTTCAAAAAACGTTCATATTCTTCTCTACACATGGCAATGTCAATGTCATCATCCCAGGGTATAAACCCCTGATGTCTCACTGCGCCAAGAAGAGTTCCGAAACTGATATGCCATTTGATCTGATGCCTTTTGCACACCTTTCCGATGTCCAACAGCACTTCCAGTTTGGCAGCCCAAGACATTTTCATAATGCTTGGGACATAAAATCCCTCCATTACTTCATCTTCAAAGAAATCATCCAGATAATTCATTCCTTCTCCTCTCACCAATTTGAGGTACCGTATCTTTTAAATAATTCAGGTGCGGGAAGCCCCTTCCCACACCTGAATCCCTTCGATAATAACACCCTTGTCACTATTGTTTTTGATCCATAAAATATGTCTGCCACTGATGATGCTGATTCGGCATATTTTGGTAATAGGACACTGCCGTTCGACTGCTGGCACGTCCTGCCCGTATCTCTTTCCGCTCATTCACCAAATACTTCTGAAACGTATCCCGGTTCTGGTGTTCCATACTCTCGATCTGTACCCCAATATCCGTAATGCTCCGAATATGCTCCTGCATCTGTTTGATTTGTTTTTCATACTGATAACGCTGTTTTTGCAAGGCATCTCCTATTTTTTTGAACAGAGACTCAAAGCCTGCATCCAATTCACTTAATTTGGAGATCTGTTCTTCTTTATCGTCCATTATTTCCTCAAACCGATTCATATCCGGATGCTCTTGTGCCAAAACATCCCTTTGTTCTTTCGTCATGTCTAATATCGTCTGTAAAACCTGCTGTTTCTTGCGCAATGAATCCTGTAATGCACTAATGTATACATTTGTCTCTGTGCTCATAGTAATCCCTCATTCTTCCTATTATCTGTTTGTGATGCCCGGCAAAATCCCCAACAGACCGGATCATGACTGCCATTCCATAGTCATGATCCGGTCTGTGTAAAAACCCGAAACATCGTTCTAAGTCACATTATTTAACCGCATAACTTCTTTCCATGTATCCCGCATTTCCTTGATATACTTTAATGCTTCTTCCATGATTTCCTTATCTTTTTTCATATTTGCCTCTACCAGACGGCGATAAATGTAATCATAGACCACATCAAAATCCTTTGCCACCGGATATTTCATATCGAGGGTGGAACGAAATTCTACGATGATATTCTGTACTTTGATAATATTTTTATGTGCCTTCTCTATATTTCCCTCTTCGATACCTTCGATCGCAATATTAGAGAATTTAACCGCACCATCATACAACATCAATGTCAGCTTGGCCGGTGATGCCGTCTGTACTGCATTCCTCTGATATTGCATCGCAGCTTTATTATATGTTGCCATTATTCACTCCATTTCCGTATAGTATATAAACTATACCAGCATTTTACATTCTATGCCAATACCGGCATACCATTTTCTGTACATCAGCCACCCAACAAACCTGACAATGCGGACTGCTGAGACTGAAGACTTGCCAATGCTTTCTCCATCGCAGTAAACTGGTTATAATAACGTTCCTCCATGTCGGCCAGTTTCGTCTCCCAAGTGCTAATATCCTTGTTATAATCAGATAACTGCTTATTCATCTCCTTGTCGTTATAGAAAGTCAAAGCACTGCTCAATGAGGTGGCCTGCATTTTCTTGGTCAGATTATCATACAACTTCGTCGTAATTCCGGACAATACTTCCGTCACAATGGATGGGTCCTCATTCAACAGATTCATTAATGTATTATCTTCATCCGCATAATCCGTATCATCTTCATCACCCTTGATATGCAACAATCCATATTCCTTATAATCTTTACCTGTGGTGATGCCCAGATTTGCCAATGAATAGGTCTTGCCATTGGATGCTTTGATCGTCGTTCCCACCATCGTAGTACGCATAGTAGAGATCAAGCCATCTAATGTACTATCCCGGCGAAGCAAAGAATCCTTGATCTTCGTTTCCCACTTCTCCACCTCATCATCTGACATTTCTTCTTTCTGCTCAGAGGTAAGTGGATCATACCCTCTGGCAGAACTTGCATTATAATATTTATTCAAATCAGCCAGAATGGAATTGTACTGATTCACAAACTCCTTGATCATATCATATACACCCTGTGTATCATTAGAAACGGATAAGGTCACTGCTTCATCAGTCACCCCTGTTAAATTCAGGGTTAATCCATTCACGTCTAATGTGGTGTTGCTACTGGTAAGAGTCGCACCGTTTAACTCTACCTCAGAGTCTCCTGCTGCGATCACTACCATCCCCATGCCCGCACTGGTTTCCTTTACCTCAGATCCATCAACATGATCTAAACCAATCTTACGCAGCTCAGATCCATCACCGTCACTAAGTCCACCAGACACACTGGCAGAATATGCTGTCACAGCATCGGATACACTGGTGCCTCTGGCAGTTCTGGCGGCCTGTATATCCGCTTCGATCTTATCTTGATACTCATCCGTCTTAAGCTCTGCTGCTACTTTGCTTTTCACCAAATTCTGTGCCGCCTTCAAATTAGCAGTATCCGCAGCTTTCTGGGCTTTCGCCTTCTGCTCCTCCGTCATCGTATCGTTGATCTTGGCTTCGGTATATTTACCAGCATCCTTCAATGCCTGAATGCCTTCTTCTGTCAATCCCGTCACGTTGTCATCTGCATCTTTCACAAAGTAATTATCATATCCCGCAGTCAACTCTTCTGTATATTTCTTCGTAGCGGCCGATTTAGCATTCGCATCCAGCATATCTTCGATGGTCTTAATCGCCTTTTCGACACTATCGCTGGAGGTACTATTCTGCATCGTAGTCAATGCATTCATAATCGTATTCTGATTAGATGCGGATAAAGTATCATATCCCACCGCATTCTTAACATCCTGTAATGCACTCGCCTGGCTTGCATCCAGTTGTTTCGTCGTGATGGTAAATGACTGATCCTGACCACTGGTCTTAGAATTGATGAAAAATCTCCCCTGATTCTCATCAAAAGATGCATTCAATCCCGCATTCTGCAGAGTTTGAATAAAATCATTCACCGTTGTATTTTCATTCACTGCCAAAGATACGGTCTTATCGGCAGAAGTGACCTGAATCTGTGAAGTTCCATCGGATACCAATCCCAAATCAGCCAGTTTGGTAGATCCCGTCACCTTCTGGTCAACCACTTCTCCCTTATCATTGACTGTCTGGTATGTACCCAGTTTCGCACTGGTTACTTTCTGTGCCGATGCCAATTTATTCACTTTGACCGAATAAGAACCAGTGGCAGCATTGGACTTGGCAGTTGCCGTTACCTTGGAGGAATTAGAAGAACTTACCTTCTTCGTCATATAGTTTGTCTGGAAACGCAACTTACCAGCATAATCCGTATAAAAACTATACAGTTTCTTATTGAGACTGGACCAAATCTCCTGTTTCCACTCTAATTTTGTCTTATTATTCTCTACTTTCGTCTTTTTTGCCTTCTGCGCCTCCATCAAAGACGCAACAATTGACTCGGTATCCAAACCAGAAGTTAAACCTGTCATTCTGATTGCCATAATACACCCTCCTATCTCTTTTCATCTACCATGATTCCCGCAAGTTCCCACATTTTTTGCAGCATCTCTAAAGATTTCTCTGGCGGAACTTCGCGAATCAACTCATCGCTATCTTTATCAAATACTTTGATTGATACACGTCTTGTTGCCTCATTATAAGAATACTCACAACGTGTCTTGGACAGTTTACTATTTGCGCTAGATACTGCGGAATCAATCGAACTAACGGTAGGTTCCTTTTCCTCAAAAGAAATCCCCTGCTGTTCCTCCTGACCCGTTTCCCTCTGACTTAACGTCTGCTCCATTCTGACGACTGGTTCTATCTCTACCACCTCTGCCCTCGGTACATTTTGATTCGCAGTCACCTGTACCTCCGGCGCAGTCGTCCCTGATGTCCTGCTCGCTCCATTTAATGCATTGATTTCCATCGTCTCACCTCCATGTGATGTTACCTTTCCATGTTATCTATCCCTGCCGGGACATCTGTCACCTCCTGTGACATAGATTTACTATATGATTTATCGGCATATTTCAAAAATTATTTACTACCATCTGAAAATAATCCCTTTAACGCGGACGGATCCACGGCTGCCACTGCCTGCTTATTTTCCTCCTGAATCTGAATATATAATTCTTTTCGGTAGATCGGTACCGACTTTGGTGCATTGACACCAATCTTGATCTGATCCCCCTTGATCTCTAGGATTGTTACTTCCACATCATTACCAATAATGATGGATTCATTTACTTTACGTGCTAATGCCAGCATATTTTCCTCCAATCCTGCACATCTTGTGCATGTCTGATTTGTGTTATTTCTGCCTCATTTATTCTTTGATCAGATAATGCTTGATCTCGTAGTCAGCGTTTTCTGCTACGATCTGGATACCCTGTCTGGTTCCGGCATTAATCACTAATGGTGCTTTCATATTCACGGAAGTTTTCTTGACATCCTGTGGCACTGTCGCTAACAATAATACTAAGAGATCGTCCTCTCCCATATCGCCTAAGGAAGTCAGCAGCTCATCCTCCACAATCGGATCATAATCGCTTTGCACTTTCAATGGATTTACCACCGGAAACGCCAAATCCTGCGCTGTCACACACTGTAACCAGGAAAAAAACGGTTCCTCTTCTGAGTCCACGTCAAACAAAATCGTATAATCTTTATATTGTTCAAATCCAAACAATCCATTCTCAAAATGAATGATCTTCTCTTTCCCGATCTCAATTTCTCCAAAATATCTCGTATTGATTTTCATATGCTCCTCCATTCTGGTCCTTATGCTATATTGAAAGATGTAGAAATATAAGACTGCTTACATTTCTACATCTTAATCTCCATTCCCTGCCTTCGATTGGCGGCATAAATAGTAATATTTCATTAAATATAATTTAATAAAGAATTGCCTAATATTTTCGCTGTTGCAGACAACGATGCCTGGTACAAATTGTCCGCCTGCGTCAGATTAATGATCGCATCTGAGATCTCTATATCCTCGTTATTCGACAACTGTTCATCCGCTATGGTCTGCTGATCCAATAATTTATCGTAGGTCAACTGCAATCTGTTATAGACTGCCCCCAATTCCGCCACAGCCACATCTAATACCTGGGAGGTGGTGTCCACCATAGTAAGTCCCTTACCAAAAGCACTATTCATGACACTTACTCGTAATTCCTCTTCATTCTCCAGAGATTCTTTCAAAGTTTTTAATGCTTCTAATGTCTCCTCATCATCTTCCGGTGTGTTGGCAATCCGTTTCTCGACCTCTGCAATACGTTCTTCTACATCATTTACACCCTCGATGGTCTGCTCAATGTAATCCAGCACGCGGTAAATGTCTGTACTAAACGCATCTTTCGCCTGCGTATTAACGGTGATATACTGGCGGGTATTGACTTCGTAATCAATATCCTGTCCATCCGGATCATTATATTGAATCGTCTTTAAAGATACCGTATTATAACTGGTGCATTGGAAATACATCTCTGGACGGATGGAATTTTTTTCAAATGATTTCTTTGCATAGTCAATGGTGATGGAGGCATCTTCTGCCTGTATCTGACCATATAAATCTTCACTCAAAACCACATCTCCGGCATCATAGACATATAAAGCCGTATAGGATGTACCATTTTCCTGATTATACTGCTCCAGATCATAAACATACGGATCGTCCTTGGAGACAATTCCGATCGGTTCTACTGGTGTTGTCTGCAAATCACCGTCTGCATCTTTGGTAACCAATCCCATACTGAAAGCATCGGTCCCACCAGTGATCGGATCCTTGGAACAATTATTATATGCCAGTTGAATGCGGTAGCACTCATTAATCTTGGTTTCCATTTCCGCATATTCCTCTGCGGTAGCTCCTTCCTGGTAAACGATATTGGAGGTCACATTACGAATCAAGCTGATATCGGAACTCTCAAACTTTTGGGTGATCTGATATTCCAGCGATTCACTGGCTGTAGGAAATAACAGCGAGGTATCCGTACGATATCCGGTAAACAGATAACGTCCGGCATAATTTGAATTGGCTTCTTCTTCAAAAATCGAATTGGCATACTCCCGTAATTGCTTTAACACAGAAACTCTCTGTTGTGCCGCCAATGTTCCGTGAGCACCTTCATTCATAACACCTTTCATGTCCGTCAAAATCGAACTGGCATTGGTCAGTGCTCCCTCTGTGGTATCCATCCAGTCCATTGCATCCTTTACATTTTTCTCTACGTACTGTTTTAAATGTTCAACTGTACTGCGAAACTTCAGAGAACGGGATGCGATCGTAGGATCATCCGATGGACGCTGAATTTTTTTCTCTGTTGTATACTGCGCTTCCGCCGTCATCACTTTATTTTTCGCAATAGAGATATGCTGTCTCGCGCTATTGGAAATCATTGAATTCGTTACTCTCATACTATTCCTCCCATTCAAAAACTCATGCCAAAAGTTCTATTTCGTTGACAAAGCATCACACGAATTTATACACCAGTTTCATTGATCAATTTATCTAACACTTCATTCATGACTGACAACACACGGTACTGATAGTTTAATAAATTTTGATAAATCACCAGATTCTGTGCTTCTTCATCTTCATCCACACCGGTCAATGAAGTTCTCCGGTTATCCACCGCAAATAATATATTCTCATAATTTTCTGCTGATCTTTGAATCCGTCCGGAATCCACACCCAGCGTAGCTGTGATCAATACATTCAAGTAAGAATGCGGATCTCCCTGCTTAAACATGGAGTTATCTGTCTGTAATGCCAACATCTTCGTCAGATTCTTTGCTTCTTCCCATCCTGCAGTACCCTCCACATTTTCGGCAGAACATGCTAACAATCTGCCATCTGCCACCAGATCTTCTGCTGCCGCGTAGGTCAGAGCTGTCATCGCATAATAACTAACCGCAGTCGCCTCTCCCGGTAAAGAATCAAAAGAGAAAATCTTGGTATCATCTGCCGGAATATATACTTTTTCTATAAAATTCCCATCACTATCCTTGAGTTCATAATAATCCTGTTCCCCGGCAATGGCTTCAAAGGTATATCCTTCATCAAGGTATGCATCCTGCTTATTGGTATCAAAGACTTTGTAGCCATTGAGATAGTAAAATCCATCCGCCGTGTTTTTCAGGAACTCTGTCATCTCATATTCTTCTCCACTGGCAATGCCAGTAGCAACAAACAAATCTCTTCCTAAATCACCATTGAGATCATACCCTTTATTTTGCAACTCATTGAAGTTCGCGGAAAAAGTACGAATAAATTCATTTAACTGTCTCATGTAATATGGAATCCCGCGAAACGCAATGGAATCTCCTGCGGTTGCCGCTGTCTTTTCCGGGTCCTGCTCTGCCAGAATCCGTTCCAAACGAGCCAGTCCCTCGGTGCTTAACTCCTCTTTTAAGGTAAAAGTATAGGTATATGTACCATCCGCTGCCACATCCACCGAAAAGGAAGAATATACATAATCCATCTTACCAATAGTCAAGACACCGTCACTGATTGGCAGATCCAACTGTGAAAGATCAGAGGCATTCGGACTGCTAAAAGCATCCGATGTAA
This sequence comes from uncultured Jutongia sp., assembly GCA_964521555.1. Taxonomy (GTDB): domain Bacteria; phylum Bacillota; class Clostridia; order Lachnospirales; family Lachnospiraceae; genus Butyribacter. The sequence continues at coordinate 87,041 of CAZFSU010000001.1, forward strand.
CGGTAATACTGGTGGCTGTGGCGTCTGTCATAGTCGCCTTGAAATTATCTGCATTATTACCATCCCGGATCTCAAATAATCCCTGTAACTTTCCTCCCAGAATCGGGCTGTGACAATCAAAGGACTGACCATAACTCCACTCTAAAGAATACAAATTTTCCACATCATTCTGACTCACCTTACTATCGCTGGTCACCAAATTTAACGTATTATACTGGGTCGTATCCACCAATATACCACCACCCAGTGTAACGATGTACTGATTTGTTCCAATCCCATCCGCTGGCGCTTTCTCAGTCACCGTAACATCCGCTAACTCAGATAATTTATCGACAATTAACGCTCTCTGGTCTCGCAGATCATTCGCAGTCTGACCATAGACTTCGATCGTGTTAATCTGTTTGGTCAAAGATGCCAACTCAGATGCATACGCATTGATCTGTTTCACCGTCGCCTGAATCGTTGCATTGACTTCTTCCTGCAAATCCTGTAACTGGATCGCAGTCTGCTCTACATAATATACTAACGTCCCCGCATATCCTGTCACTTCTGTCCGGATCGTGGTATCCATCGCAGACGTGGTCAGATATTCCAAAGAAGCAAAGAAATTTGTCAGGGAATTCGTAACACTGCCGCCGTCCTTATCTGCCGGCCAAAAATAATTCTCAATACTTTTGAGGTAATAGGATTCCGTTTCATATTTACCATAGACACTGTTGGTTTGACGGTATTTGGTATCGTAATATTCACTCCGGTCACTGACAATATCTGTGGCAATGACACCACTGCCAAGCATACCGTAGGAAGTACGCAGGGAAATCGCTTCCTTCGCCTGTTGTTTCACAGACTGTCTGGTATATCCCTCTGTCTTGAGATTTGAGATATTATGTCCTGTTGTATTTAATCCGGCATTGTAAGTGGCCATACCGGATGCTGCGATATTTAATCCAAAAAATGTTGATGGCATATCTCTTCCTCCATTCTATCAATTCATCTGCTCTCAGATGGTGTCTATGTTTTTATCTATACCTGATTAGACCTGTTTGACCCAAAAGTCTTTATCTTAAGCACCCAAACGCTCAATCAGATACCCTAACATCGAATCAATCACAGTAATATATCTGGATGCTGCATTATATGCATGTTGGAACTGCAAGAGGTTCACCATTTCCTCTTCACTGGATACCCCCATCACCTGTTGTCTCTGCTGCTCCAGATTCTCTACCTCCATATTCTGATTTTCCGTAATACTTTTCCACGTATGTCCTCTGGCACCCAGATCGGTAACCATCGCCTGATAATATTCTTCAATCGAATAGCTGGTCTGGTTGTTAGGATCTAATACAGCAAAATCCTCATACCACTGATTCTTCAAATCGTTTAACAACGTCATATGGTATCCATCCTGTTCACCCAGTACCGGATTTAACTTCACCGGAAGTAACGCATAATCCGAAACCAGATCCGGATTAACATCCAGGCTCATTAAGGTATAAAGGGTATCCGGATCAGACGGATCTTCCTCATTATATACATATAATTGATATGTCTTGGAACCATCGGCAGCAACAATCTCCTGTGCTAAAGGTATCTGATTCCCTTCCTCATCCGTTCCATAAACCTGATCCGTCAAGGTCAAAACCTGATACCGGTCCACCATCTTTCTGGAGAACACTTCCGTTCCAATAGTAACATCATCGTCTGTACCCACAGGACAATTGATCACATCCAAAACTTTATATGTTCCATCATCTAAAGTAACCGTATTGCCTCTGGCATCTGTCCCCTGCACTCCCGTTAAATCCTGCTCAATATTCGGGCAGAAAGTATCATTGATCAGAGTAACAATGCCATGAATCAACTGGTCAAACTGTGCCTCCACCTCGGTCAAAACCGAGTTACGCGTGGTATTGTTGTATGCCTCTAATTCCTCTTCATACTGACGCAGATCAATCTCATATGCTTGAGAATCAAAAACGCCTGTCTCAAAATATTTTTCGTCCTCTTTATCCGGCTTCACCGGAATGTCCGTATAGTTTGCCCGAATCTGGCCTCTGGCCGTCAGCACACCCAACAAATAACCTGTATCCGTCTTCTGCGCATAGGAATATGCCTGATCCAGATCATATACCTGATCGTATCCGTTATCCAGCCAATGAACATCATACATCTGCGATACCGATGTGACATTCCCGTCTTCGTCATAATACTTGATCCGGTCCACTCCCATATGGTAATTTTTCGTTCCGGTAACCAACGGCGCACCATTAATGTAGATATCCACCTTACCTGTGGCATCCTCATGATAGGTATAATAGGTGATCTCTGCCAACTGGTCCATCAGCTCATTTCTCGTATCCCGCAGGTCATTGGCATTCTCCAGATCCGCAGCCTCCGCTCTGGCGACGCTCAGATTCAACTGTGCGATCTGTTCCGCAATGGAATTGATCTTTTCCACCTGGGCTTTAATCTCGGTATTGAGATTAACCTGATAATCATAAAATTCATCATAAACATCCTGTGCATGTTTCAGAAAGGAAACCGCTTCGGATATAAACAATTCACGATTGGTCACGTTCTGCGTATCCAATGAAAATACGTTTATCGCGTCCCAGAGATCCTCCAATGCAAACTGAAACTCCACACCTTCCATCTCACCCAGCACATCCTCGATCTCGGTCACTGCATCATACTGAACCTCATAGAAATTCGCCCGGCTCACTTCCAGGCGATACTCCCTATCCAGAAATATATCGCGAATCTGACGGACCTCCGCCACTGTAGTACCCAAACCGATCTGCAATGTGGATTTGTCCGTGTAGCGGTAATTCTGATAATAGGTATCTGTCAGGATATTTTGCTGTCTGGTGTACCCCTGGGTCTTGGTATTGGACAAATTATGCGCGGCGGTATTGAGACCGGCCTGCGATGCACGAATCCCAGACACACCCACATTAAAGCTTGTAAATAAACTCATGACACCCTCGCTTTCTCATATTTTCCATCTAATCTATATCAATCAAATCCTTCCCTAAACGCAAAATACACGTCTGTCCTTTCGGGAAAGAAAATGTAAGCCGGAGCAGTGAATCTCTCCTGCCGCTCCATACTTACTGCTTCGCATCAAAGGTACCAGCGGAATATCCCTGATTCATACCATTGGTCGATGCTGCATTTCTATCATAATTATTATTTCCCGGCGACATCCGTGTACTTTGAATGAAATTCATATTGAATTCAATCATTTCAAGGGAATTTTCTATCAAATCTTTATTCTTCTCATTCACATCCACCAGGCGTTTCATCACCTGGATCAACGAATCATGCAACTTGCTGAGACGCTTCTTCTCCGCCGGCTGCTTCGCCAGCAAATCGATCAAACTCACCAGATCCAAATCCTTCGGATCCCGATTAAGCACCATCCCCATATTTCGGATCACATTCTCCCTTTGATGACCCAACACACTGGCCTGATCTAAAAGTGCCTGTTCTTCTTCCGTCACCTGTTGCAATGCCTTTAGGTCACGTTGAACCAAGATCCCTGTCTTGCGCTCAGAAATTGGTATTAATTCGCGATAGATCTCTTCTTCACTTTGCAATACTGCAATCAATTCATCAATCAAACTAGCCAATCTGTAACCTCATTTCTCTGGCAAATACTTCATTCCTAGAATAAGGAATCAAAGTATTTGCTCACCATCTTATCTGCAATTTCCTGTGATGATACATTGTATGTTCCGGAAGCTAATGCCTCTTTGAACTCTGCAACCTTTTCCTCCCGCACTTCAGATGCCTCACTAACCGCTTTCTTAGCGATCTGATAATCCTGTGCTGTCTGAGAAATCTGAAACTCATCCTTTGCATAAGATGTGTTTGTCTGGGTGACTTTCTTTGGCTTCGTCTGTTTGTATAACTGACTGACCTGATTTAATGCGTCTACTCTCATGTCATTCACCACCTATCCTCATATTAACTTCTGTTTCACATATTTTATCGGAGTTTTTTTAGAATACTTTAGCCAAATTATCAAAAAGTAAAAATTCGCAAAGAATTGCAAAAAGAAACCGGTCCCTTCATCAATGTCTCATATGTTACAAAGACATTGGCTTTGAGATCGGTTTTATTCCGTCTGATTTAACTAAAAACCTGACATATGTTAAAATTACCACTTCATATCCTTCAAGATATCACAAAAATCAAACGTGGCAAAATAATCCTGTGGCTTCTCTGCACGACGGATCATTTTAACACTGCCATCCTCCTGCAACAACAGCTCCGCAGACTTTAACTTACCATTGTAATTATATCCCATCGCAAAACCATGAGCACCCGCATCATGTATAAACAAATAATCTCCCATATCAATCTTTGGCAGCATACGGTCGATGGCAAATTTATCATTATTTTCACATAAAGATCCCGTGATATCATATTTATGATCACATGGTTCATTTTCTTTGCCCAATACCGTAATGTGATGATATGCACCGTACATAGCCGGACGCATCAGATTCACGGCACAGGCATCTACACCGATGTACTCCTTGTATATATGCTTCTCATGAATCGCCTGGGTTACCAGTGCACCGTATGGTGCCAGCATAAAACGGCCCAATTCCGTGAAGATTGCCACATCGCCCAGGCCAGCCGGAACCATGATCTCCTCGAATTTCTTACGGACACCCTCTCCGATGACAGCGATATCATTTGGCTCTTTGTCCGGTGTGTACGGGATACCGACACCACCCGACAAATTGATAAAAGCGATCTCCACACCTGTCTTTTCCTGCAACTCCACTGCCAGTTCAAATAAAATGCCAGCCAAAGTAGGGTAATATTCATTGGTCACTGTATTGCTGGCCAAAAATGAATGGATACCAAAACGCTTTGCCCCCATTCCTTTCAATCGATTGAAAGCCTCTATCATCTGATCCTTCGTCAGACCATATTTGGCATCTCCCGGATTATCCATGATATCTGTGCCCATCTTAAACACACCACCCGGATTATATCGACAGCAAATCGTCTCCGGAATCCCGGCAGACTTCTCTAAGAAATCAATATGCGTAATATCATCCAGATTGATAAATGCATTCAGCTCTTTTGCTTTTTTGTATTCTGCCGCCGGTGTCACATTGGAAGAAAACATGATATCAGACCCCTGAAAACCACATGCCTCCGATAACATTAATTCTGTCAGGGAGGAACAATCCACACCACAGCCCTCTTCCTGCAATACCTTCAAGATAAATGGGTTTGGTGTTGCTTTCACCGCAAAATACTCACGATATCCTTTGTTCCATGAAAATGCTTCCTTTAATCGACGGGCATTCTCCCGGATTTCTTTTTCATCATAAATGTGAAAAGGAGTCGGATATGTTTTTGCTATTGTTTCAATCTGTTCTCTGGTCACAAATGGTTTCTTTTTCATGGGTACTTATGCCTTCTTTCTGTATAATTTTGTCTATGGACAAGCATAGCAGACTTTTCTTCTCGTTGCAACTGTTTGAACGGAAAATCCCTGCCGTGCTCTGCTATCTATGCCCGAATTTGTGCCTTCTGTCCCTTTGCGGCACGTTTACGGTTACGAATCTTTTTCGGCTGAAATTCTTTCCCATCGAACGTGATCCGATCCTGCTCCGGTGTGACGAATCCGGCATAATGCACCAGATCGTCCCCTGCCAGGGAGATTCCCTTCACGCCACGGCTGGTTTTCTTCAATTCACTGACTTCCTCCAATGGGAAACCTAACGATAATTCCTGTTCTGTAATCAGAATCACTTTGCGGTCTCCTGCGATTACATCATCGACGGTAACCGGCTGTACACAAACCAGGGAATCCCCATCTGCCAGCTTGGTACTGGCAATCTGCTGCCGATTTGTTTCATATTCCACACCGGATACCAATTTCACGAAACCATATCTGGTAATAAACAACAACTGCGAATCAAATAATGCTTCAAAGGAAATATATAACAATGGTTCTTCGTTATCAATCTTGCACAGATTATGAATCAGAACTCCCTTGTCCTTCGGTCTGCCCTTCGGAATGTTTTTTGCCTTGACCTGATACATATTTCCCGCAGTGGTAAAGACACAAATCTTGTCCGTGTTTTTCACCGGTACAATATAGGAAAATTCCTGTAATGTTTCCGAAGCCATACGGCCATAAGCCGCAGAATCCACAGATTTCGTATAGCCAAAACGATCGATCAGCACAAACAATTCCTCTTCTTTGACTTCTTCCACATAATTTTTCACTGTCAGATTATCCAATTCTGTCTTACGTGGCATATTAAATTCTTTTTTATATGCTTTTAAGCGGGCAATGATCACGCGGTGAAGTTCTGCAGTATCCCCAAGAATCCTGCGATACTCCTGGATATTCGCAGTCAGGGTATCATTTTCCTGATGCAGTTTTAATAACTCCAGTCCCACCAGACGGCTCAGCGGCATTGCCAGAATAGCATCTGCCTGTGCCTCACTGAAATCCAGTGTTTTCGCCTGTTTCTCCGACGATTTTGACTTAAATTGAATATCTGTCGTATCACCGCTGACCAGACACCTCTTCGCCTGTTTCACAGAAGAACTGCCGCGCAAAATCTCGATAATCAGATCAATCACATCCGTGGCTTTGATCAGACCTTCCACAATCTCTTGTCTGGCATAGGCTTTTTCCAGGAGATTTGTGTATTCCTTCGTGTATAGTTCCTCCTGGAAACTGACAAATTCCTGAATGAGATGTTTCAGCGAAAATGTGATGGGCTGTTTATCTTTCACCGCCAGCATATTTACACTATAAGTATCCTCCATAGCGGTTTTCTTGTATAATCCGTTTAATAAATTCTGAACATCCCGGTCTTTCTTAACTTCTATGACAACGCGGATTCCTTCCTTGGATGACTCATCGCGAACATCATAGATCTCCTCGAATACTTTATCTCTGGCCAAAGCAACCAGATTTTCCAATAATTTAGATTTATTACCCGATACGGTATAGGGAATCTCGGTGATGACAATGTTTTGTCTGCCATAATCACTTTTCTCAATCTCTGTTTTGGCGCGAACCCGTAGTCTTCCCTCGCCGGTCTCATAGATTTGTTCGATCTCATCTGCATTGGTGATGATGGCTCCCGTGGGAAAATCAGGACCTTTGATATATTTCATCAATCCCTTGGTGGTGATATCCGGATGTTTCATATAGGCAATCACGCCATCCATGATCTCGCCCGGATTGTGCGGCGGTATATTGGTCGCCATACCAACCGCGATTCCCGTCGTACCATTGATCAGCAGATTCGGTATCGTCGCCGGCAATACCAGAGGTTCTTTCTCACTTTCATCAAAATTTGGACCAAATGGCACCAGATTTTTGTCCAGATTGTCTAATAAAGTCATCGCGCCTTTGGATAATCTGGCTTCGGTATAACGCATGGCGGCGGCACTGTCTCCATCAATGGAACCAAAGTTACCATGACCATCCACTAACGGAATCGACAGAGAAAAATCTTCGGTCATATGTACTAATGCCTCATAGATAGAGCTATCCCCATGCGGATGATATTTACCCATCGTGTCACCGACGATACGGGCACTTTTTCGATGCGGCTTATCCGGGTCCAACCCCAATTCTGTCATCGCATACAATATACGCCGCTGGACCGGTTTCAACCCATCCCGTACATCCGGCAACGCACGGGAAATAATAACACTTACTGCATAATCACGATAGGAGTTGCGCATTTCCTCGGTAAAATCTAATTGTATAATCGAATCATTTTGTGTGCTCATTCTCTATCCTCCAGACCTTATCTCTTTCCAATATGTGGAGAAAATAAATTTTTGATCCCATTGTGGATCATGTTGTTTTCTCCTGCCGCCGATACATCGCATGATGCTATATATCAACGGTTGCGTACCTGGCTTCCTCCATAATGAACTCGCGGCGTGGCGGAACATTACTACTCATCAGGGTGGTGGTGATATCATCTGCTTCCACCGTGTCGCTGATGCTGACTTGCGCCAAAATACGACTATCCGGATCTAACGTCGTCTCCCAAAGCTGTTCTGCGTCCATCTCTCCCAGACCTTTGTAGCGTTGTATGCCCAGAATCTTATTTCCTTTGATTTTGCGGAATTTCTCTAGTTCAAAATCATTGAAAACATATCGGGAATATTTCTTTTTTCCCTTTTTCTTTGCCTTACTGCCAGCGATTTCCACAGCCAGATCTTCCGCAGTGGGTTTCGCACCGGATGCCTTTTCATAGTCTACTTTATAGAGTGGCGGCAATCCCCGGTATACTTTACCGGAATAGATCAGTTCCGGCATAAAGCGATAGAAAAAAGTCAGCAGCAATGTGCTGATATGTGCCCCATCCACATCGGCATCGGTCAGAATGATGATCTTGTCATAACGAAGTTTGCTCAGGTCAAAAGCATCTCCGATACCGCATCCAAAGGCTGAAATCATGGATTTGATTTCGTTATTGACTAATATTTTTTCTAAAGCTGCTTTCTCCACATTTAGGATCTTACCACGCAGAGGCAAGACTGCCTGTGTCTTACGGTTGCGGGCAGTCTTTACGGTACCGCCCGCGGAATCCCCCTCCACGATATAGATTTCGCATTCTTCCGGTTTCTTGGAAGTACAGGCGGCAAGCTTACTCTTTGTATCCATGTCATTCAGTTGTTTTAGCGCAGCATTTCTGGCTTTGTCACTTGCCTTACGGGCATTATAAGATTTCTTGGAATTTTCCAGAATCGTTTTTAATATGTCCACATTTTTATCTAAGTAATGCTGCACCTCGGCACTGAAAACTTCATCTACTGCCACTTTCGCATCTGTATTTCCCAGTTTTGTCTTGGTCTGTCCTTCAAACTGTGGGTCGGGATGCTTAATGGAGATAATGGCTACGATCCCATTTCGGATATCCTTGCCGTCAAAATTCTCCTCTTTCTCTTTGAGAACCCCAAGCTCTCTGGCATACTGATTCATCACACGGGTCAATGCTGTCTTAAACCCCGTCACCAAAGTACCACCGTCTGCCACATTGATCCGGTTACAGTAGGCATTGATCTGCTCTGTGAAATTAGTGGTATATTGAAAAGCCACTTCGATCTCGATATCCCCACTCTTTCCTTCAATATAAATCGGGGTATCATGTATCGTGGCGGCATCCCGGTTAAGATAAGTGACAAAACTCTGAATGCCATTTTCTTCCAAATATATTCTTTCTTCTTCCTCTGCCTCGTTAAAATATATTAATTTCAGATTCTTATTCAAGTAGGCGATCTCTTTTAACTTTTTCTTGACAATCTCCGGTTTGAAAATAACGGACTCAAAAATCTCCGGATCCGGATAAAAGGTAACCTTGGTACCGGTATCCGATTTCCTGCACTTGCCAATCACTTCTAATTCACCTTTGACCAATGGGCTTACCGGCTTTCCACCGTCCGCATATTCATCATGATAGATCAATCCATCCTTCTTGACTTCTACACTCATACTACGCGATAGTGCATTGACCACGGAGGAACCAACACCATGTAAACCTCCCGATACTTTATAAGCCGCATTGCCAAATTTGCCACCGGCATGGAGTACGGTATAAACCACACGTACGGTAGGAATTTTTTGGGTCGGGTGCTGATCCACCGGTACCCCTCGTCCATTGTCCTCGATACAGATCCCACCGTCTTTCTGCATCGTAATATGTATCTCATCACAATAACCCGCCAGATGCTCATCAATGGCATTATCTAATATCTCCCAAATCAGATGATGTAATCCGCGGGAGCCGGTGGAGCCGATATACATACCCGGACGCATCCGTACAGCCTCCAATCCCTCTAAGATGACTATATCTTTTCCCGAATATTCCGCCACTTCCAATACCTCATTTCTTTTTGTTTCTATTTGTTATCACAAAAATCGAACCTATTTTCGATTCGGTTGCTATTATAGCATAGAGGAAAGAAAAAATGCAAACTCTTGCATCATTTCCTTTTCAAGCCCCAGAAAAAGGGAATCACACAATGCGATTCCCTTTTTCTACAACTGTAGTAATACTAGTTTTCCTCTGTTTCTTCGTCTGTTTCCTCGTCTTCCTCGCCATCAATGTCCAATGTAACATACTCACGATCGTCCATTTCATCGGCAAACACTTCATCAAAATCGCTTTCTTCCTTTTCCTCTGACTCTTCGCCCAGGCCAAAATACTCACGCAATACATACAACACACCTAACACAACGCCTGCCGCTGCGGCCACCGCAACAATAAATTTCACTAATTTTTTCATAAATCCCTCTCTTTCCTACACCGCCTTCTGCTATTGTTACATGCCATGCGGGCAGTGTCTCACGCATGCCATGTTTATCAACCCCGTTTTCTCAGATACGTGTTGTCAATTTCTTGGTAATATGGAATAAATATGGATCCAAACCTTTTTCCATCGATAACGCTTCCTGGATATCAAAGTCAAGAAATTCACCATCCTTGTAAGCAACGACGCGATTACTTACCCCCTCACATAACAATTCCACTGCCTTCGCCCCCATAGCGGAAGCATAGACACGATCTTTACAGGTAGGGTTGCCGCCACGCTGAATATGACCCAAAATCGTAGCTCTGGTTTCTACCCCCGTTGCCAGTTCGATCACTTTGGCCATCTCATTGGAATTACCTACCCCCTCTGCATTGATGATGATATGATTCTTTTTGCCCATCTTGCGACGATCCTGAATCTTGGTAATAATACGTTGAATATCGCCATGATATTCCTCTGTCGTTAATATATATTCTGCACCACTGGCAATACCAGTCCACAGTGCGATATGACCTGCCGTACGCCCCATCACTTCAACGATACTGCAACGCTCATGAGATTCGGAAGTATCACGCAATTTGTCAATGGCCTCCATCGCTGTATTAATCGCCGTATCAAATCCAATGGTATACTCGGTACATGCGATATCCAGATCGATCGTTCCCGGCACTCCAATGGTATTGATTCCCTGCTCGGATAACCTGCTGGCACCATTGAACGAACCGTCGCCACCGATCACAACGATGCCTTCAATCCCATGTTTGCGACATATCTCTGCCGCTTTCTGCTGGTACTCTGCTTTCTTAAATTCCAGACAGCGGGCGGTATACAAAACGGTTCCACCCAACTGAATGATATCAGATACAGACAGAGAATCCATATCAAAGATATCTTCTTCCAGCAGACCGGCATAACCACGACGAATCCCTTTAACATTCACGCCATTTGCAATCGCAGTACGCACCACAGCGCGAATGGCGGCATTCATTCCCGGTGCATCTCCACCACTTGTCAATACGCCTATTGTCTTTACTGCACTATCCATCCTCTTCCTCCTTATGTCCTCGTGTATGTCCTGTCATTTCTCTCCAATACGTATTTCTTTCTCTTAGGAAATTTTACGTCAAAACTTATGATTTTTCAATACTCTTTTCCTGAATTGCCACAGAATGTCCTGCCAGTGCCTCTGTTTCTCCTCCTGAAACCCCGGGAAAGCCCACCAATATCTGATCTGCCACAATCTTTCTGGCATCCACCTGATATTGTCTTGGGAGCCGCTTAACCTGCTTCTCTGCGTCCAAATAGATGCATACCAGATCTCTGCCATCATATGGCGCAATCTTACGAAGAAAATCTGCTTCCTGTTCCAGATATGTCTCTTTATCCGTAAACCGAATCCACAGTTCGCAAGGTACCTGGTCAAACGGAATCACATCCTGACAAATCACCTTGCCGGCACGTTCTTCCTCTGTCTGGGCACGACCACGGATAAATACTTTGGCCTCTTCCACTAAATAATTTTTTCTACGCTCGTAGTCTCTAGGAAATACAATCACTTCCACTGTCCCATACATATCCTCAATCGTCAGAAATGCCATGAGAGACCCTGTTTTGGTGGTTTTGACAGTCTTAGACTCAATAATACCGCCTATGATCACATTCTCCCCTTCTCCCACGCGCGGCATACCCATATTTTCTCCCTCTTCCTCCGGCAGAAAATCAACAGACCGGCGTGTACAGTTTTTCTCCATCAATGCCGCATAATCCTCCAACGGATGCCCACTGATATAGATACCCAGAACCTCTTTTTCCAATCCCAGCAGTTCTTCCTTTTCGTATTCTTCCACATTTGGAAACGGAATATCCTTCCTGGATGCCAGTTCCTCATCTCCCAGATCAAACAATGACATCTGACCTGCCAGATTATCTTTACGTTCTCTGCTCACCGTATCCATGATCCGTTGATAGACCAACATTTTTTGCTGCCGGTTGCCTTCCAGAGAATCCATAGCACCTGCCTTGATCAGATTGGCAATGACACTCTTATTGACATCTTTTCCATTAATACGTTCGATAAAATCCTGTAGGGAACGGTATTCTCCACCGCGTTTCCGCTCCGCTACAATCACATCAATCACCTGTGTTCCAATGCCTTTGATCGCCGCCATACCATAGCGCACACCACCTGAATCCACAGAAAACGCAGCATATCCTTTATTAATATCCGGAGGAAGAATCTGAATATCCATCTCCCGACAATCCATAGTGTAATCTGTGATCTTACGAGTATTATCTTTAACCGATGTCATCAACGCTGCCATAAACTCCACCGGATAATAGTATTTCAGGTATGCCGTCTGATATGCCACGACTGCATAAGCTGCTGCGTGAGACTTATTAAAAGCATACTTTGCAAAATCGATCATTTCATCATATATTTTGTTGGCAACCGATTCAGAAATTCCATTGGCAATACAACCTTTGACCCCCTCCGCTTCATTACCATAGATAAAATTCTGGCGTTCCGCTTCCATCACCTTGGCCTTTTTCTTGGACATGGCCCGGCGCACCAAATCACTTCGTCCAAAGCTGTAACCTGCCAGATTACGGACAATCTGCATCACCTGTTCCTGATACACGATGCAACCGTATGTCGGTGCCAAAATCGGCTCAAGCTGCGGGCAATCATACACAATGCTATCCTGATTATTTTTACCCTGGATATATTGCGGAATGAAATCCATCGGTCCCGGACGATATAGAGAAATCCCGGCGATCACATCTTCCATATTCTGCGGCTTTAATTCTTTCATAAACTGCTTCATGCCGGCACTTTCCAACTGAAACACACCCTCGCATTTTCCGGAACTGATCATCTCGAAGACTTTGGCATCCCCATAGTCAATATGCATCAAATCCTCATCTTCTATTCCCGCTAATTTTGCGGAATCCTGAATCACAGTCAATGTACGCAGACCCAGAAAGTCCATTTTGAGCAGCCCCAGTTCTTCTAAGGTGGTCATCGTATACTGGGTGGTGATCGTACCATCGGATGCCTTGGATAGCGGTACAAATTCATCCACCGGTTTCGGACTGATCAGGACACCGGCCGCATGCATGGAAGTATGTCTGGGCAATCCTTCCAGTCTCCTGGACATATCGATCAGATTCTTTGCCTGGTCATCCGTCTCATATATCGTACGCAGTTCCGGATTGGATTGTAATGCCTTGTCTATAGTGATCCCCAGTTCCATCGGGATAGATTTGGCCACCACGTCCACGTAATTGTATGGCAGATCCAACACTCTTCCCACGTCACGTATCACACCTCTGGCTGCCATCGTACCAAAGGTAACAATCTGTACCACATGATCCTTGCCATATTTATTCATCACATATTCGATCACTTCCGGCCGTCGCTCATAGCAAAAGTCAATATCAATATCCGGCATGGTCACACGTTCCGGATTCAGGAAACGCTCAAACAGAAGATCATATCGAATGGGATCGATGTTTGTAATACCTAAAGAATAAGAAACAATACTGCCTGCCGCAGAACCACGCCCCGGTCCCACACTGATTCCATGATCTCTGGCGTATTTGATGAAATCCCAGACAATCAGGAAATAGTCCACAAATCCCATAGTGTGAATCGTCTCTAACTCATATGCCAGCCGTTCTGATAACTCCGGTGTCAATTCACCATACCGTTTCTCCATCCCCTCCTGACACAGCTTATTGAGATATTCCCATGCGGTAAATCCCTCCGGTACATCAAACTGTGGCAGTTTGTAATGGCCAAACTCAATCTCCACATGACAACGCGACGCAATTTTAGCGGTATTTTCCACTGCCTGTTTCGCATAAGGAAATAAAGCGAACATCTCTTCTTCTGATTTTAAATAGAACTGACCTCCTTCATACCGCATACGATCCTCATCCTGCACCTTTTTCTGTGTCTGAATACAAAGCAATAGATCATGAGGTTCTGCATCTTCTGCATGGATATAATGAACATCATTCGTACAAACCAGTTCCAGACCAGTCTCCTGGCTCATTCGCAATAATCCCTGATTCACCGTCGCCTGATCCGGCACACCATGATCCTGCAATTCCAAATAGAAGTGATCCGGTCCGAAGATTTCTGCCAGACGCAAGGCTTCCTTTTTAGCCGTCTCGTATTGTCCGTGACGCAGGGCAGTAGCCACAATCCCTGCCAAACAGGCACTTAGAGCGATGATCCCCTCATGATATTGCTCTAACACTTCATAATCCACCCGGGGCTTATAATAAAAACCTTCCGTAAATCCTTTGGACACAATTTTCATCAAATTAGCATAGCCTTGATTATTCTCTGCCAGAAGTACCAGATGGTTATACCGCTCCTCCCCTTTTGCATTCTCCCGGTCAAAACGTGATCCGGGTGCTACATATACCTCACAGCCAATCACCGGATTAATCCCCACTTCGCGCGCGGCACGGTAAAAATCAATCACACCATACATATTCCCGTGGTCTGTGATCGCCAAATGTTCCATCCCCAGTTCTTTTGCCCTCGTCACCAATTCTTTGATCTTACAGGAACCATCTAACAAAGAATATTCCGTATGGACGTGCAAATGTGTAAAACTCATAGTTCTCCCCATTTCTATCTCGTGTATCTCTTGATTTTACATATTGATTACTTCTATAGTATACCCCATGCAGGGACAAAAAAAAAGAGATAGCCGCAGCCGACTATCCCAATCTATCCTCTTTGCTATGCCTGCACGGAACTCAGATATTTCTCAATCTCCGTCATAGCGACCTGCTCATCCTCACCGTCGGCAGATACTACCACTTCCTCACCAGATACCAGCCCTAATGCCATCATCCCCATGATGCTCTTGGCATTCACTTTTTTATCTTCGCATTCTACATAAATCTTACTGTTATACTGGCTCGCCACCTGTACCAATATTGCCACCGGTCTGGCTTCCAATCCGCTCTTAATCTGAATCTTGATTTTTTTCGTAATCATGACCTTTCGTCCTCCTTTGGATCTGGGATAATATCTTGTTGTTCCCGCATACGTTCTGCAATCTCACTGAGTTTTCGTAAACGATGATTGACACCGGATTTCCCCAAAGGTTTGGATAACATCTGCCCCAGCTCCACCAGAGAACTATCCGGATAATCCAAACGCAATTCTGCGATCTCCCGTAAACCATCCTTTAACTGACTAAACCCCTTGTAACGCTCAATAAAGCGAATATCTTCGATCTGTCTCGTCGCCGCTGTCACGATCTTATTAATATTCGCCGTCTCACAATTCACTTGTCGATTCACCGAATTACGCACATCTTTAATGATACGAACGTTCTCATATTCCATAAGTGCCACATGCGCTTCCATCACGTTGAGGAAATCAACAATCAAAGATCCCTCTTTCACATATAACACCTGATATTTCTTCCGCTCTACGATCTTGGCATCAATTCCAAAAGATGCAACTAATTCCTGCAACTGTCTGCATAGCTTCACAGAAGTTACCGCAATCTCCAAATGATATCCCTTCTCCGGATTGGTCACTGATCCAGCCACCATAAAAATCCCACGCAAATATGCCCGTTTGCAACAGGTATTCTGCACCAGACGGTATGGTATGCCCGTGGAATCGCCCCATCGATCCCCCGTCTCATTTAACAGCTTTACCGCCTTTAATATTTTCTTCACCACGACCTCATCCCGTACCACCAGAAAATACACCGGTGTATAAGACTGTAAACTGTGGTTACGAATCCGTATTTCCGTTTTGGCATCAAACGCCATCTTTATTAAGATATAAGATTTTTTCGCAACTGTCAAGTTTTCTGTATGAATCTCCAAAGAAATTTTTCCTCCGGATCCTCTCACCACTCTTCCACAAAGGTAAAATAGCGCAGCAAATTCTGCAAGCTGACAATGTCTCGCCTGACTCACCTGCTTCTCCAATTCTTCCTTTACTGTACCCGAAAATGACATGATATACTCCGTTCTGAAATCTTATTTTTCGATATCACGATGTTCTAACTTAACCGTATATGGCAAGCGTTTCATTTGCTCTGTCAGCGCACGTGCCATAGTCACAGAACGATGTTTGCCGCCCGTACAGCCAATACTAAGTACAATCTGGTTTTTGCCTTCGGTAATATAATTCGGAATCAAAAACCGGATCATCTCAAATAACTGCCGCTGAAAGGTTTTCGCCTGTTCCACCGCCATGACATAATCATATACCGCACGGTCATTTCCTGTCAGAGGCTTTAGCTCCGGGATATAAAATGGGTTTGGCAGAAAACGAACATCGAAGACCAGATCCGAATCTTCCGGAATACCATATTTAAAACCGAAAGATAAGATCGTCACAAAAAAGTTCTCATATTCTTCCTCTCCCAAAAAGATCCGGTCAATTTCATGTTTTAATTCACGGATCAGCATATGGCTGGTATCTAAGATATAATCCGCCCGTTTTTTAATAAAGGATAGTTCCACCCGTTCCGCTTCAATCGCTTTGTCCACTCTGCCCTGTAATGCAAGCGGATGATTCCTTCTCGTCTCTTTGTACCGCTTAACTAACACATTATTGTCCGCCTCCAGGAATAGAATCTCATAATGATATCCCTCTGCTGACAACTGATCTAAAATACCATCTAATTCGGACAGTCCCTCCAGATTACGAATATCAATTCCCAGTGCCACCTGTTTGGAAGCCTCTCCTTCTGTCCCCATCATTTTCGTAAATTTGGAGATCAGCCGTACGGGTAAATTATCTACGCAAAAATATCCCATATCCTCCAACATCTTAAGCACGGAACTTCTCCCTGCCCCTGACATTCCTGTCACTATCACATATCGTCTGTCCATCGCCATACTCCTCTCCGGTCTGGCCGCCGTCTTTCGACTGACACGGCACCACTGCTGTCATCCATTTGGCCAACGCTTTACTTCTGTCTCCAATTCCACACCAAACTGTTCATATACTGCTCTCTGCACATGCTCAATCACCTGATCCGCCTGTGCGCAGGTACCACTTCCTACATTTACCACAAACCCACAGTGTTTCTCGGATACCATCACATCACCCACCCGGTAACCACGCAATCCTGCATCCTGTATCAGTTTACCGGCATAATATCCCTCCGGTCTCTTGAATGTACTGCCAGCACTGCCATACTCCAAAGGCTGTTTCTCCCTGCGTCTCTCGTTCAATTCCCGCATCCGCTCCTGAATCTTCTTCACTTCACCTGTCTCCAGGGCAAATAAAGCATCCAACACAATCATATTTTCTTCCTGGATCACACTGTGACGATAACTCAAATCCAGTTGTTCTGTCGCCAGAATCCGCACCTTCCCCATCTGATCCAACACTCTGGCGCTAACCAGTACATCCTTAATTTCTCCACCATAGGCACCCGCATTCATCGTCACAGCACCTCCCAGTGTTCCCGGAATCCCACTGGCAAACTCCAATCCGGTTAAGCCTTTTTTTGCCACTTCCGATGCTAACTTCGATAATAAAATGCCACTTCCTGCATATACCAGTGTTTTATTCTCTACTTCCTGCGGTGTGCAATAACCCTGATCGTAAAAAAATTTCCGCATTTCCTGCGCTTCGGTAAAACAGCCTACCGATTCCAGACTGCCTCCACGACCACTATGTGTACATACCACCACGCCATCTACATCGGTAAAACAGCCTACCGATTCCAAACTGCCTCCACGACCACTATGTGTACATACCACCACACCATCTACACCGGCATCATCCACCAAAACATTACTGCCATTCCCCAAAATATAATAAGGTTCCTTCTGTTCCCGCAGATAACGTACCACTAACACCAATTCTTCTGCTGTCTCTGGTTCAACATACCATCTGGCAGGCCCACCGATCCGAAAAGTCGTATGTCTGGATAAAGGTTCCTGCGCACGAATATGATCTTTTCCTACAATTTGTTCTAAACCTTGCATTTGAAACATATCTCCCCCTTTTCTACTTGAGTTTCCGTATTTTATTCGATCCCCCATAAAAGGATCTGAATACAACAAAAGCCCTTGATCACTCAAGGACTTTACAGCGTGCGCGAGAAGATTCGAACTCCCGGCCTTCTGATCCGTAGTCAGACGCTCTATCCAGCTGAGCTACGCGCACAATTTATGATGTACGTCATTTGTACCGTACTTGATAGAGTATACACTAGTCTTTTCAAAAATGCAAGCATTTTTTTGAAAAAAATTTCCAGCGTCCCAATGTCAAGTTTTTTGCAAAGATTTTCAGCAAAAAAATTTCCATCGCGAAATTTCCAGCGTCCACTTTTGATATTGAAAAACAAAATACAAGCGTCCTATTTTGCATAACCGCTCATATATCCGGTCTCACACAATAGGACGCTTGCAAGATTTATCATAGTTTCTTCCGAGATTACAGTAAACTCTTATATAATTCTGTGATATCCTCGATGTTGGTCTCCTTTGGATTGCCAGGACGGCAGGCATCGTCATAAGCAGATTGTGCCAGGAATGGAATATCCTCTTCTTTGACGATCTCCTTTAAGTCCGCTGGAATCCCCACATCCGTCGATAACTGCTGAACCGCATCTACTGCTGCCTTACGGTACTCTTCCTGAGACATATTCTCTGTGCCTTCTACACCCATAGCCTTCGCAATGTCACGATATTTCTCTCCGGTAGCCTCCGCATTGTATGCCATAACCGTCGGCAGGATAATGGCATTTGCCACACCATGCGGTGTATCATACAGCGCACCCAGAGGATGTGCCATAGAATGTACCAGACCCAGTCCTACATTGGAGAATCCCATACCGGCCACATACTGTCCCAATGCCATATCTTCACGTCCTTCCGGAGTGTTATCTACTGCACCACGCAGAGAACGTGCAATGATCTCGATGGCTTTCAGATGGAACATATCAGACAATTCCCATGCACCGGCAGTAATGTAACCTTCGATTGCATGAGTCAGGGCATCCATACCGGTGGCTGCTGTCAATCCCTTAGGCATGGATGACATCATATCGGAGTCAATAAAAGCTACCACAGGAATATCATGAGGATCTACACACACCATCTTGCGGTTTTTCTCTGCATCTGTGATAACATAGTTAATGGTTACTTCTGCTGCGGTACCAGCCGTTGTAGGTACTGCAAAGATCGGTACACTCTTGTTCTTTGTGTCAACCGCTCCTTCCAGGCTGCGTACATCTTCGTGCTCCGGATTATTGATAATAATACCGATCGCCTTGGCCGTATCCATAGATGATCCACCGCCGATGGCGATTAAATAATCAGTTCCGGCTTTCTTGAAGGCTTCTACACCTGTCTGAACATTTTCGATCGTTGGGTTTGGCTTGATATTGGAATACAGTTCATATGTAAGTCCTGCATTATCTAACACATCTAAAACCTTTTGTGTCACACCAAATTTAACCAAGTCAGGGTCAGAGCATACAAATGCTTTCTGGAATCCCCTGCCCTTTGCCTCTGTGGCAATCTCGCTGATCGAACCGGCTCCATGATAGGAAGTTTCATTTAATACAAATCTGTTTGCCATGTTACAACATCCTCCTTTTTGTTAATCTTGCATAATTTTTTTGCGTTTTCACACACATCAATAGAATAATTATACAAAATTTCCATCAGGATTGCAACTTGCGTTTCCGTATTTTTTTGCCGGATTTGATTCAGCGGTGAAAAGCACACATCAAAAGTTTGATATGGGAATATTGCACCCGGGTAACCGCAAACGCTACTCCACAATCCGGATCTCGTTTTTCAAACGGCTTACCACGCCATCAAATTCCAGATAAATAAAATATTCATCCGGCGCAAAACCATCCACCTGAACAGCAAACATTTCCTGACGTTTGCCTGTTTCTAACTGAGAATAATCCTGTACATATGCATGTTCCCCGCCCACAAAATAGATGCGGGTAATGGCACCGGGAAGCATAGAAAACAGAAATAGATTATCACACAGATGCGGTCTTCGGAACACTGTTTTTGGCAGTCTTTCTGCTGTCAGTTCCGGTAAGTTCCCCGAAAAGACTTCCGGCAAATCCAAATTGCCATAAACACATTTCTCTTTCACATCGATAATTTGACTAAAAGACGATATATCCGGCTTAAATTCCCACGCATTAATAAATGCCTTAGACAAAGTAATCCGGCTTCCTTCCACGTCCCGCTCCTGATCCACCACGGTTAGTACAGAACGACGTTCCTCCGTTTTTTTCTGAACAGATCCCTGCAAATACACCATATTCCGTCCAGCTAACTGTAATGCCGTACCATAGGTTAAAGTACGGTCACTTTCATGATGATAACGGCAGTGATAACTTTGTTTTTCCGGATTCCATAACACTTCCACCACCTCAGAATGATCCATATCCGAATGTCCCTGCGGCAAATCTCCTCTGGCTTTTCCGTTAAAGACCAGCATGGTATTGTCCGCAGTCCACGTGGCACTACAAGGCCAACCCAACAGAAACTCCGTTCCTTCCTCCGGATGTAGTACATAAGATTCTAACGGGGTTCCCTCCCATACTCCTTCCGGCGATAACACAAAACGCGGCTTGCGTGTAGCCAAATCCAGATACAGAACCGTATGAAGACGACGAAATGTCAACAGCAAACATCCCTCCCGATATTCCATATGAGACATCTTCGTCCAGTCCGTCACATCACGATACTTCTCTCCTAATATCTCCACCAAAGCTATTTTGCGAACGATCTCACCATTATTCATATTTAATTCAATAATACAATCATTGATATGCTCTTTATCAGATGCCATCGCCAGATATAAAGATTCTCCATTCTGGGCGACCACAGTACTGATGGGCTCCTTGATGATAAACGTCCGGTAGACACGTCCTATATAATCCATCTCGTGATAACGGCACGGCTGTATTTCTCCCAAAGAATTTACACAACTGGCCGTGCGATCCGCAAAGAGGAAGTGGCCATTTTGCAACGGTATCATACCCATACGGTTTGTCCTGAGCTGAAGCGCATAACGAATCGCCCCATTTGCATCTAATGCCACCGGCTTAAAAGTAACACCATTTACCATCATGATTGGCATCTGCAAATCCGAATCCTTGTCTACCTTCGATACGATTCCCTGTAGATTAATCGGTGCATCCGGTACATAAATCCGGATCATGCGATGTTTGATGATCTCGTTTTCCTCATTCACCAGATATAAATCTACTTTGTTGCTGCGGTTGAGATATAATCCCAGAACAGCCACACGATGACGTGTTGCCATCTCTGTCTCTGCCACAAAATCAGCACCGTCATCCCCCTGTACCTTATATCGGACTTTATATTCCTTGGAAGTATTAAATAAGATTAAAGCGGTCTGCTGTGCCAATCCATAGGGATTGGGAATCACCAGCAAATGCGAAAAGGTATATAATCTGCGGTCCAAAATCTGTTCAAACGCATAATCACGTACCTGTGCCGTAAAAGAACGCTGTGGTTCTTTTCGGAAGGGGGACAACACTTTTCGGTCGGTCTGCTCTAACACCTCACGTTCATACGTCCGGTCCAGTTTATTTAAGTCGGAAGGACTGTATGTCACTTTAGAACCGCGTTTCACTTCTACGAATAAATCTTTCCAAAAACTCATATCCATCTTCCTTTCATGGAATCTACAATTTCATGGTCAACTGGATTCTCTGCTTTTGCAAATCCACACTCATCACCTTGACATCTACCACATCCCCCACACTGACCACATCTAATGGATGTTTGACAAATTTCTTATCGGACATCTGAGAAATATGTACCAGACCATCCTGATGAACACCAATATCTACGAATGCACCGAAATCAATCACATTCCTCACGGTTCCCTTGAGAACCATCCCCTCTTTTAGATCTTTCATCTCTAATACATCTGTTCGCAGGATCGGCTTTGGCATCTCGTCACGGGGATCTCTGGCCGGTTTCTCCAATTCTTTCAGGATGTCGATCAATGTCGGTTCCCCGATGCCCAGTTCCTCTGCCATCGCCTTCTTATCTTTGACACGCCTTTGCAAAGAACCCGCCTGATTACGCCCGGAAGTATCCTGTTTTGCTGCGGTATCCTCACCGGATGGCAGCGTCATATCACCAAAAGCTTTTGCAAAAGCAGCACCAAAGGCTGTATTGGTATTACGTACCACAAATCCCTGCGGTTTCTTCTTTGGTGCGGATGTCTGTTTCTTCATCGGAGACTGCTGTTTGGCTGCTTCTGTCTGGATCTTCTTTAACTCCTCGGATGAAATCTGTAATTTATCTAACAACGCCCCTGCTGCACCATAGGATTCCGGATGCACACTGGTGGCATCTAAAGGATTCTTTCCATCCAGAATACGCATGAAACCAGCGCACTGTTCATATGCTTTTGGCCCTAATTTCGGCACCTTGAGAAGCTCCCTGCGGTCACAGAATTTCCCATTTTCTTCTCGGTATACCACGATATTTTTGGCAATCGTCTTGCTGATACCTGAAATATATTCCAAAAGAGATGCCGATGCCGTATTCAGATCCACACCTACCTTATTGACGCAATCCTCCACTACACCGGATAACGTTTCTCCCAGTTTCTTTTGATTCATATCGTGCTGATACTGCCCTACACCGATGGACTGAGGATCAATCTTCACTAATTCCGCCAATGGGTCCTGCAATCTGCGGGCAATGGATGCCGCACTACGCTGCCCCACGTCAAAGTTCGGAAACTCCTCTGTGGCCAATTTGCTGGCAGAATATACCGAAGCGCCCGCTTCATTCACAATCACGTACTGTACCGGTTTTGGGATCTCATGTAACATGTCCGCGATAATCTGTTCGGATTCCCGTGAAGCCGTACCGTTTCCCACAGAGATCAGAGAGATATCGTATTGATCAATCAGTTTTTTCACTTCCCGCTTTGCTTCTTCCACCTTATTTTGTGGTGCGGTAGGATACACGACCTTAGTATCCAGCACTTTACCGGTGGGATCCACCACTGCCAGCTTACAGCCGGTACGAAATGCCGGGTCCCAGCCAAGCACGGTTTTACCTGCAATCGGTGGCTGCATCAGTAATTGCTCTAAGTTTTTCCCAAAAACACGAATCGCGCCGTCTTCTGCTTTTTCTGTCAATTCATTCCGCAATTCCCGTTCGATGGCAGGCGCAATCAAACGCTTGTAACTGTCCTCGATGGCTTCTTCCAGCGCCGGTGTAGTATACTCGTTTTCACCTGTAATAACCTTTTTGCCTAAAAAAGTCAAAATACGCTCCTGTGGCGCTTCCACTTTCACCACCAGAAATTTTTCTTTCTCTCCGCGGTTCAATGCCAAAATACGATGTCCCACAATCTTATTGATTGGTTCCTCAAATGCATAATACATCTCATATACCGATTGGGCTTTTTCATCCTTGGCTGTGGAAAGAATCTTCCCCTCTTCTCTGGTTATATCACGGATATAGCTTCGATAATCCGCGTCATCCGAAATATTTTCCGCAATGATATCTTTCGCTCCGGCAATGGCATCCGCTGCCGATTTCACTTCTTTTTCCTGGGATACATAAGCAGCCGCCACTGTCTCCAGACTCTCTGTAACCTCCTGCGCCAAAATCAATTCTGCCAATGGCTCCAGTCCTTTCTCTTTGGCAATCGTAGCTCTGGTGCGGCGCTTTGGACGATATGGGCGATACAGGTCTTCTACTACTACCTGCGTCTCCGCTTTCAAAATCTGTGCCTTTAACTCTTCTGTCAGTTTTCCCTGTTCTTCTATGGTAGCCAATACCTGCTCTTTCTTCTCCTCCAAGTTGCGCAGATAGGTTAATCTCTCATGCAGGCTCCGCAACTGTTCATCGTCCAGAGAACCATGTGCCTCTTTACGATATCTGGCAATAAAAGGAATCGTATTCCCCTCTTCGATCAGCTTGATCGTGGCTTCTACCTGCCATACTTTGATATTCAACTCTTCCGCTATCTTCTTTGCGATGTCCATGATTTGTCTCCATTTCTAAAAAGACAGCCGCACGAAACCCCCATACGACTGCCCTTCAAAGTCTATTATCCTTGTTCCGTCTGATCTATTACACGAATGCGGTTTATTTTGCTAATGCAAATGCATCATGTACTGCCTGTGCAGCATCTTCCACATACTTCTCATCTACCAGAACTGTGACACGAATCTCGGAAGTTGAGATCTGACGGATGTTGACACCAGCATCGTATAACGCTTCAAACATTTTAGCAGCCACACCGGCATTGGTCATCATACCGGCACCTACCACAGATACCTTTGCCACATTGGTGGTCACTGTGGTTTTCTCACACTTTAGGCTGGTATTGGCATGACGCTCTAAGGTTTCCATCGCGGTATCTGCCATATCTCTGGTCACGGTAAAACTGATATCCTGTGTACCACCATGCTCCACAGACTGTAAAATCATATCAACATTAACATTATGATTAGCCAGATGCTGGAACAGCTTGAAGGCTACTCCCGGCTTATTCTCCAATCCCTCTACTGAAATCTGTGCCACATTTTTATCGGTAGCAACTCCACTAACTAACATCTTCTCCATATTACTTTCCTCCTTTACGACTGTACCCTCATTGGTATTTAAGCTGGAACGTACCACCAACTGTACCCCATATTTCTTTGCCATCTCTACGGAGCGATTGTGCAATACACCCGCACCTAAACTAGCCAACTCTAACATCTCGTCATAAGTAATCTCATCTAATTTGCGCGCATCCGGCACAATACGAGGATCCGCAGTATACACGCCATCTACGTCTGTATAGATCTCACACGCATCTGCATGTAATGCCGCCGCTAATGCTACTGCTGTAGTATCAGAACCGCCGCGGCCAAGTGTTGTATAATCATCATATTTATTGATGCCCTGGAATCCCGTGATCACTACGATACGTCGGTTATCTAACTCATAACGGATTCTCTCGGTATCAATTCTCTTCAATCTGGCATTACCATAGTCCTCAGTGGTATGCATTGCTACCTGAAAACCATTCATGGATACGGCTGGTACACCCAAAGAATCCATCGCCATCGCCATCAGCGCCACCGAAGTCTGCTCGCCTGTCGTCAACAACATATCCAACTCACGGCGTGATGCCTTTGGATTGATATCCTTTGCCATATCTAACAATACATCCGTCTGCTTTCCCATCGCAGAAAGTACGACTACAATCTGATTCCCCTTTTGGTAATCTTCGATACAGCGTTTCGCCACATTAAAGATACGTTCCTTGTTGGCAACCGATGTGCCACCAAATTTCTTAACGATTAACATTTTTTCTGTTTCCTCCTTTTATGAATCAAAACGGATCTTGCTTATCACATTCCCCAGACTTTCTGCTGCCTTGGCATAAGCGCCTTCTGTGATATAATCCGTCACAAAACCATATTCATCCGTATAACCGGCATCAATCACCGTGACTGCCCCAAAGGCCTCTGCAACTTTAGCCTCATTTTCTGCCTGCGAACCGGAGACGCGGACAAAGAATTTATTTTTCACATCATCCATCGGCATTAACTCTAACTTCTCAGCATCCCACAAGGTATTAATATTGATGCCTTGATGACGGGCGCAATCCATCACATCGGATACCACTGCACTGGCTGTAGCTAATTTCCCGGCTCCCTGTCCATAGAACATCACATCGCCGACCATATTGCCCTTGACGAGAATTGCATTAAATACACCATCCACACTATATAGCGGATGTTCTCTGGTGATCAGCTTCGGTGCCACCATCGCACTCACCTGATCCCCGACTTTTTTACTGGAACCAAAAATCTTAACCTTAGCACCCATCTTTTTCGCATAACAGATATCCCGGTCCGTGATTTTCGTGATACCCTCCGTATAGATATCCTCGAAATCTAACTGCTTACCATATGCTAAAGAAGTCAGAATCGCAATCTTTCGGCAGGCATCAAATCCCTCCACATCTGCTGTAGGATCTTTCTCGGCATATCCTTTGTCCTGTGCATCCTTTAACACAGTATCAAAGGCAGAACCCTTATCGGTCATTTCTGTCAAAATATAGTTTGTCGTACCGTTTAAGATACCGGAGATCTCTTCAATCTCATCCGGTGCTAATGAGCTTTTGAGAGGACGAATAATAGGAATACCGCCGCCTACACTGGCCTCAAACATAAAATTTACGTTTTTGTCAGCCGCAATCTGCAACAACTCCGGTCCAAAATCTGCTACCAATGCCTTATTGGAAGTACAAACACTCTTACCAGCCTCCAAAGAAGCCTTAACAAACTCATAAGCCGGATGTAATCCACCCATAGTCTCCACTACCACATGAACATCCGGATCATTCTTGATCATCTCAAAATCATGTACCAGAATCTTTTCTACCGGATCACCGGGAAACTCCCGCAGATCCAATACATATTTCATCTGTACCTCTTCTCCTACACGCTTGGCGATAATATCATGGTTTTTCTGAATGATTTCTACCACTCCGGAACCCACGGTACCATACCCTAACACTCCTACGTTTATCATTGTCTTTCATCCTCCATATGTATTTGCTCATAAACTTTAACCATTCGTATCTGATGACTGGCTGACACTGATCCATGCCAGATAGGCATTAATAAAGGGATCCAAACTACCATCCAGAACGCTCTGTACATTCCCCACTTCCGCATTCGTCCGATGATCCTTGACCATCGTATAAGGCTGCATCACATAAGAACGAATCTGGCTGCCCCATCCAATTTCCTTAGATTCTCCTCGAATACCATTGGCCTTTGCCAACTGCTCCTGCTGCTTGAGCATATAGAGTTTCGCCTTCAACATCTGCATTGCCTTATCTTTATTCATATGCTGTGAACGTTCATTCTGACACTGTACCACGATTCCGGTAGGGAAATGTGTGATACGGATCGCCGATGAGGTCTTGTTGATGTGCTGGCCACCCGCTCCACTGGAGCGATAGGTGTCAATCCGAATATCATCCTCTGCGATCTCTACATCCAGATCTTCTTCAATATCCGGCATCACATCACAGGATACAAAGGAGGTCTGACGTTTACCGGCAGCATTAAATGGCGAGATGCGCACCAGACGGTGTACTCCGTGTTCTGATTTCAAATAGCCATATGCATTAATCCCGTTTATTTGTAATGTGACCGATTTATACCCGGCTTCATCGCCATCCAGAAAATCCAGCATCTCGACCTGAAAGCCTTTTTTCTCTGCCCAGCGCTGATACATGCGGCATAGCATGCTTGCCCAATCACAGCTCTCTGTGCCACCAGCTCCGGCGTGCAGCGTCAGGATTGCATTATCCTTATCATATTCCCCACTTAGCAGGGTCTCGATACGCAAAGATTCAAAATCTTCCTCAAATTTCCTGAGCGAATCTTCGATCTCCTCCACAATACTGCCATCGCCTTCTTCCTCCGCGATCTCAATCAACATCAGCATATCTTCCCGGCTGTCAGATAATGCCTCATAACGTTCAATCACAGATTTTAACTTCTTGGACTCCTGTACAATACCGGTAGATTTCTCGGGATCATCCCAAAATCCAGGCTCCTCCATAGTCTTATCTAATTCTTCAACCCGATCTCTCTTGTTTGCCAGGTCAAAGTGAATTCCCCATTTCAAGCAGTGGCTGTTCGTAGTTGGACAAAGTCGCTTTAATATTATCAAACTCTACCATTCCCGCTCACCTTCTTTCTATCATTCATACTTTTTCTGAAAATACTTTCTTCTCACATCTAAACACGTTTCCCACAACATTGTTTATATTTCCGTCCGCTGCCACATGGACACGGATCGTTTGGCTGAATCTTCTTGGAGGTACGGCGCTTTGGTTCTGCCGGAGCACTGTCATCTTTGTTGGTTCCGGTTGGTTTTGCCACCTGCTCGCGCTCTACCTTTTGTTCGATCTGGATATGAGTCAATGCTTTTACCGTTTCTTCACTGATGGAATCAATCATATCATTGAACATATCAAAACCTGCGAACTTGTACTCTACTACCGGATCACGCTGGCCATATGCCTGCAATCCGATTCCCTGGCGCAACTGATCCATATCATCAATATGATCCATCCATTTACGGTCAATGATACGCAGTAAAATGATACGCTCGATTTCCCTAATCTGATCTGCATCCGGGAACTCTGCTTCCTTTGCCTCATATACTTTGACTGCTTCTTCCTTGATCTGCTGTATCAGTTCTTTTTTCGTACCATGCTTTAATTGTTCCTCTGTAAGTCTCACCTTATCCATCGGAATAATCTGGCGGATCACATGATTTAATTCTTTCATATCCCATGCTTCCGCAGGACCGTCTTCCGGAATCACAGAATTCACACAGGATTCCGCCACATCTGTGATCATCTTGTAAACGGTATCACGCATACTCTCCCCGTCTAGTACACGACGGCGTTCTGCATAGATTACCTCGCGCTGCTCGTTATTGACACGATCGTATTCCAACAGATTCTTACGGATACCAAAGTTGTTACCCTCGATCTTTTTCTGGGCACTTTCGATGGCACCGGAAAGCATCTTGTGCTCCACCTGCTCACCATCCGGCATAGCATCAAACAGCCCCATCAAACGCTCCGAGCCAAAGAGACGCATTAAATCATCCTCTAAGGAAATATAGAAACGGGATTCCCCCGGATCTCCCTGACGGCCAGACCGTCCACGCAACTGGTTATCAATACGACGGGACTCATGACGCTCCGTACCGATGATCTTCAGACCGCCTAATTCTTTCACGCCTTCTCCCAGTTTAATATCAGTACCACGCCCAGCCATGTTGGTGGCGATGGTAACCGCACCCATCTGTCCGGCATCGGCGATGATCTCTGCTTCCAATTCATGGAATTTCGCATTTAATACCTTATGCGGAATCCCTTTTCGCTGTAACTTGGCACTCAGATACTCGGAAGTATCAATGGTAATCGTACCAACTAATACCGGTTGTCCTTTTTCATGGGCTTCTACGATATCAGCAATGACTGCATTAAATTTATCTTCTTTGGTCTTATATACCGCATCATTATAATCGATACGCGCAACCGGCAGATTTGTAGGCACTTCCACCACATCCATCTCATAGATCTCGCGGAACTCCTTTTCCTCTGTCAACGCAGTACCTGTCATACCGGATTTCTTTGCATATTTATTAAAGAAATTCTGGAATGTGATAGTGGCTAATGTCTTACTTTCACGTTTCACCTTCACATGCTCTTTCGCTTCAATCGCCTGGTGCAAACCATCTGAGAAACGACGCCCCGGCATGATACGTCCGGTAAATTCATCTACGATCAATACTTCATCATCGTTCACAACATAGTCTTTATCCTTAAACATCAGGGAATGCGCACGAAGTGCCAGATTAATATTGTGCTGCAATTCTAAGTTATCCGGGTCCGCCAGATTCTCCACCTGGAAGAAACGCTCTGCCTTACGGACACCTTCTTCCGTCAGGTTGACATTTTTATCCTTCTCATCTACGACATAATCTCCGGTTTCTTCTTCCTCTTCATTCATCAGAATGTCAATCTTGGACAGTTCCTTCGCTTCACCGCGGGTCAACTGCTTCACGAAGATATCGCATGCTTCGTATAACTTGGTTGACTTACCGCTCTGACCGGAAATAATCAACGGGGTACGCGCCTCGTCGATCAATACGGAATCCACCTCATCGATGATTGCATAATGAAGGGAACGCTGAACCAGTTCTTCCTTGTAAACCACCATGTTATCTCGCAGATAATCAAAGCCTAATTCATTATTGGTAGCGTATGTGATATCACAGTTATATGCATCACGACGTTCATCGTTATTCATGGAATTCAGGATCACACCCACACTCAGCCCCAGAAATTCATGTACTTGTCCCATCCACTCGGCATCACGCTTTGCCAGATAGTCATTGACAGTAACGATATGAACACCTTTACCTTCCAATGCATTCAGATACGCAGGCAGAGTCGATACCAAGGTCTTACCCTCACCGGTACGCATCTCGGTGATACGGCCCTGATGCAGGATCACTCCACCGATGAGCTGTACCTGATAATGGCGCATCCCCAGAACACGGGTCGCTGCTTCCCGCACAGTTGCATATGCTTCCGGTAACAGATCATCCAGGGTCTCTCCCTTCGCCAGCCTCTCTTTAAATTCCGGTGTCTTTGCCTGTAATTCTTCATCGGTAAGTTTCTCATACTCCGGCGCTAATGCTTCAATCTTACGAACGATGGGCATAATACGCTTTACTTCATGTTGACTGTGTGTCCCAAAAATCTTAGTAAATACACTCATGAAATTCTCTCCTAACTATTCGTTGCCTTCTCAGAGGACGGGATACTCTGGTTTGTATCGTCCTCTCCCCTCAAAACATTACAAACCAATCTAAAGTATAACATTATCTTTTTGCAAACGCAATGATATTTTCTCAGCAATCCAAATTCCGGGAATAGAAACCTGATTCCCAAAAAAGAAAACAAAATCGTCTCGATATGTTCGTGACAATTTTGTTTTCTTTCTATATTAGATTATGAACACTGAAAATGCGAACAACCTATTCTGGCATATGAGCAATAGGATACATTAAATGCATAAAAAATAATTATAATAAATATGGTAATAAATTATTTTCAAAAAAATCTAATAAATCGCCAATATTGTCTTGATCTCTCCACATATAGTAATTTTTTGTATATTCCTGAAACCAGAATGCTATCTCTCGATTCCTTCTTGGATCCCTTGTGATATCTCCTACGATAACGAGCCAAAAAGGTAAAATTTCATCTGATATACCTCCTGTTTCTCGAATGATCTTCATAAGACCAGGCGTAAAATATTTACAGCTTCTTTCATGAGCATTCCCGCGACCTGCTTGCATATCCGTTGTTTCAATCCATCCATCTTGACGTTTAATTTCTCCAAATAAAATCTTTCCGTTATTTTTATTTCGGATTGCAAAGTCCATACTGATTCCCCATTGATATTTCGGTTTTCCATTTTTTCTAATTTCGTTCATATCTACATTATATATTTTATCTAAAACATCTTGTGCTAGTGGATATGTAGAATAGATATCCCCAAATTCCTTAGGATGTCTCTCTACAACAAATTGATCCGGATATACAGCATCTAATGCTGACTGTAAAGATATCTGAAATTTTTCTTCTGTTTTCAATGCTTTAGTACCACTAATTGTCTGCCAATTTGCTCTTTTTCTTAATTCTGTACTTGCCATCTAGATATCTCCTTTTTTTATTCCATGAAATAATTCTTCCAAAGTTATTTCTAAGCCATTTGCAATCTTATAGATATTTTCTATGGATATATTTCTTTTTCCACTTTCAACTGATGCTAAATATGTTCGATCCATATTAATTTTTAATGCAAATTTCTCCTGACTTAAATTGCGATTTTTTCTTAATTCTCTTACCCTTTTACCAAAAATTTCTTTAATCATAGCAACCTCCATATGGGAAGTTTACACATCTGTTGTCTTTGAATCAACGGACTTTAAGTAACAATTCCTTGACTAAAAACTTTCTTTATACTACAATATGATTGAGTAATAATCTAAGAAAGGGAACAAACATGGGTTCAACAAACATTAGTGGCTATTCAAAATATAATCCAGATGCACAAAGAAGAAAAAAAATCAATCCTCTAGAAGAAATATATCTTCCCTTGCCAAATGAAAAATATGATATAATTTATGCTGATCCGCCTTGGGATTATGGTGGCAAGATGCAATACGATAAAACCAGTATCAAATCTGAAAATATTGGATTCAAAAAAGATATTTTTATTAGTTCAGCAGAGTTCAAATATCCCACGTTAAAACTAAAAGAACTAAAACAATTAGATGTAAATTCTATTGCAGCAGATGATTGTCTGTTATTTATGTGGACAACCGGTCCCCAACTATCAAATGCAATAGAATTGGGAACACATTGGAATTTTGAATACAAAACAATGGCATTCGTTTGGGATAAAATGGTTCACAATCCCGGACGATATACATTATCTCAAACAGAATTCTGTTTAGTATTCAAAAAAGGGCGAATTCCAACCCCACGCGGAGCAAGAAACATCCGGCAACTCTTAAGTAAACACAGAGGTAAGCACAGTGAAAAACCTGAAGAAGTAATTGATGGAATCACAAAAATGTTTCCAAGTCAAAAAAAAATTGAACTTTTTGCACGTAAAAACTATAACGGTTGGGATAATTGGGGGTTAGAAATACCCGATTCTAAAATAGACATTCTTTCACAAAAAGACGTTAATAATGATCAACAACTTGAACTCAAATTGCATTAAAAGACGATACTCCCTATTATTGTATTTCGAATTCAAAAATATTGTAATTGCAATATTTTTCGTTGTTGTAATAAGGATCACTTTCTGCCGTACCATGCTCTAAATCAATAAAACTATTTTCATTAAATAAATCATTATTATTGATTATATCTTTCAGCACCTGACACACCACACTCCGAGACCCCCAAGCACCTATTACCTTACAGTCTATACTGGACTCTCGTTCTTCATGCAAAATATATACTTTTGACAATCATACACCTCCCAAACAATTTTATGTTTTGAATCAATTCTATATATTCAGTATAACCAGGAGGAACGGCATTGTCTATTGACAAATACAGCAAATTTGTCCCTGATTTTATACAATTTAAACAATATTAAAGTTATATGAACAAATAGAAAAAAATCCTGATTTCCAAAAGGGTTATCACCACCACGGTAATAACCCTTTTTTGGAATATTGCACATAAAAGCGCAGGATTATTCAATGCCCAATACTTTATAATCCTTGTCTTCCACGGTTTTCCTGAGAATCGCATCATCAACATCCGCATTCAGAGATACGACCGCGGTTCCTGCTTCATGGCTAACTACCGCTTCATCCACCTGCTCCAAGGCTTCCAAAGCTTTCTTGACAGTTGCTTCGCAATGTCCGCACATCATTCCTTTGATTTTCATGGTCTTATTCATTTGATTGTCCTCCTTTTGATGGAGATCAGTCCGCACATCTTCTAACGTGAACGCTGATCCATTAGTTTTTATTTTTTTATCTCTGCCGGCATCATGGATGCGACAGAAATTTAACCGCAATGCATTAGATACTACACAAAAGCTGGATAAGCTCATGGCAGCCGCACCAAACATCGGATTTAATTCCCAATGAAACAATGGAATCCATACCCCGGCAGCCAACGGTATCCCGATAACATTATAAAAGAATGCCCAAAAAAGATTTTGATGAATATTGCGCAAGGTAGCACGACTTAAACGAATCGCAGCGGGTACATCCCGCAATCTGCTTTTCATCAACACTACATCTGCCGCATCAATGGCGATGTCAGTGCCAGCTCCGATGGCAATCCCCATATCCGCTCTGGTGAGTGCCGGTGCATCATTAATCCCGTCTCCTACCATCGCTACTTTTCCGCGCTTCTGCAAATCACGGATCACTGTTTCCTTTCCATCCGGCAATACGCCTGCAATGACTTCATCCACCCCTACCTGCTGGCCAATGGCTCTGGCTGTCCTCTCATTATCTCCGGTCAACATAACTACATGAAGTCCCATATTCTGCAATTCCCGCACTGCCTGAGGGCTATCCTCTTTGATGACATCTGCTACTGCAATGATCCCTAACAGTTCGCCATCTTTCGCAAAGAACAACGGGGTCTTACCTTCCTTTGCCAAATCTTCCGCCTGCTTTCTAGTGCTGTCCGAAATCCGGGATTGACCGGAAATGAAATCCGCATTGCCTCCCACCAAGTCGGCATCCCCGCATACAGCACGAAGTCCGTTTCCCGGAAGAGCAGCGAACTCCCGGATCTCTGCCGGCTTCACATCTTGTTCCTGGCCGTATAATAGGATGGCTTTGGCCAGAGGATGTTCACTGTGTTGCTCCAATGCATAGGCATAGTATAATAAATCCCTGGATTCCACTCCATTCTCCGGCAACACGTCCGTCACTTTCGGTTCACCATTCGTTATGGTCCCTGTCTTGTCCAGTGCTACTACCCGCATCTTACCAGTCTGCTCCAAGGATAGCGCCGTCTTAAACATGATACCGTTTCTGGCGCCCACACCATTTCCTACCATGATGGCCACCGGTGTTGCCAGGCCCAACGCACACGGACAGCTAATCACCAATACCGAGATCCCCCTTGCCAATGCATAGCCAATCGTCCGCCCGGCCAATAACCAAATTGCGATGGTAAGTACCGCCAAAGCAATCACCACCGGAACAAAGAAACCGGAAACCCGGTCTGCCACTTTCGCAATCGGAGCTTTGGTGGCCGCTGCGTCACTGACCATCTGTATGATCTGCGATAGTGTGGTATCCTGTCCCACTCGTGTTGCCTCACACTTTAGGAAACCTGACTGGTTTAAGGTGGCGGCAGATACCGTATCCCCTGTTTCTTTGTCCACCGGAATACTTTCTCCTGTTAAAGCCGATTCATTGACCGCACTACTTCCTTCTAGAATCTTACCATCTACCGGTATGTTTTCGCCCGGACGGACCACAAAGATATCTCCGGACTTCACTTGTCCCACTGACACCTCTACTTCTGTTCCATCCTTTATAATCGTAGCGGTTTTGGGCGCTAATTGCATCAAGCCTTTGAGCGCATCTGTGGTCTTTCCCTTGGAATGAGATTCTAACATTTTCCCCACCGTGATCAGAGTGAGGATCATGGCAGCGGACTCAAAATAGAACTCATGCATATATGGCATCGCTGCCTCTGCTCCACCATGCATCTGTGCATCTGTCATGGCAAACAATGCATAGGTACTATAGACAAATGCCGCAGTAGATCCCAATGCTACTAAGGTATCCATATTGGGTGCCCGATGCCACAATCCCCGAAATCCACTGATAAAGAATCTTTGGTTAATCACCATAATGATCCCTGTCAACAATAACTGTATCAACCCCATAGCGATATGATTGTCTTTCAACACCTCTGGCAATGGCCATCCCCACATCATATGCCCCATCGAGAAATACATCAGGATCAACAGAAATACCACGGAAGATATCAAACGCTTCTTTAATAAAGGGGTCGTATGATCCTGCAATGCTTCGAGACCATCTGGCGCACCACCCTGCTGCGTCTCTTCCTGCATTCTGTTCTTTTGTGATGCGCCATACCCTGCATCCTCCACAGCCTGTATGATTTCGGCCGCACCGGCAGTTCCTTCCACGCCCATAGAATTCGTCAATAGGCTCACCGATACCGAACTCACTCCCGGTACCGCAGAGACTGCCTTTTCCACCCGGGCACTACAAGCTGCACAACTCATACCCGTCACTACATACTGTTCCATTGACTTGATCCTTTCTATATATTATTGATACTCTTTCTTTGTTCTCGGAAACTATTTCATAAGTTTTTGCAATGTCTTAACTAACTCATCCACAGTTTCCTCTTTTCCTTCTTTAATATCCCGCGTCACACAAGTTTTTATGTGATTTGCTAATAAAACTTTATTAAAACTGTTCAGTGCGGCATTAGCCGCAGCCACCTGGGTCAGAATATCCGTACAATAAGCATCTTTTTCCACCATACCACGTATTCCCCGTATCTGGCCTTCAATACGGTTTAAGCGGTGAATCAAATCATTATACTCCTGCCCGGAACGCTCCTTTGTCTTGTGACAACAACATTCTTCCTTCCTCTCTGTCATACGCACCTCCTTATTGATATAGTCATAGCCTATTGGGGTTTACCGTATTATTCATATCCCAAATTATGACACTTAATCATACCCCTATAGGGTATGATCACTGCCAATATTATATACCCCCACAGGGTATCTGTCAAGATGATTCCGATGCATGAGTTTTTGTACTTTTCTACAATTAATGCCAAAAGCACATATTGCAACATAAGAAAGCCGGCCGGGAAAATCAATACTTCCCCGACTGGCTTTACTGAAAATACCATGCAATATTATATACAAACAATGTGATCCGGCGAAAGAACCAAAAATTAGCCAAGCAACGACAATACTCCCTGATTTGCCTGGTTCGCCTGTGCAAGCATCGCCTGACCGGCCTGCTGTAAGATGTTGTTCTTAGAATAAGAAACCATCTCCTCTGCCATATCAGTATCACGGATACGGGACTCAGCAGCAGTGGTGTTCTCTACCACGTTATCCAGATTTGCGATGGTGTGCTCTAAACGGTTCTGAACAGCACCAAGCGCAGAACGCTGCGCCGATACTTTCTTGATCGCATCACCAATGGTCGTAATCGCATCAGTGGCAGACTCTTCAGACATCACTCCTGTTCCGCTGAGGCCATCAATGCCAATCCCCTTTGCAGACATGGAATCAATATTGACCGTAATCTTATTCGCATTGGCAGATTCCGAACCAACATGCAGTCTAAACGTCAAAGGCTCTATAATCTTAATATCCTTCTCTTCCGTCGCTCCTGGTGTAACCTCAACGAAACGATCTATCTGCTCTGCACCTATTTCGACATAAGTATCATCTGTCTTCTTGGCATAAAGCTTATCTTTCATTGTACCGTCATCGTTAAAGTAGAGTTTTAGATCGGATTCTTTCACCTCGGTTTGACCCATGCCATCCGCATAGACTTTTGTTGCCGAAGCACCAAAATGCTGACGAATATCAGTAATAGAAACCGATGTTTCTGATGTCTGTGCACCATACTCTGTAGTATCCTGACCATCAACATACTCCACAGCCTTTACCTTAAATAGTTCCTCGCCAGCCTTGAAAATAACATTGCCGTCCTTATCTGTAGTAAGCTTAGCAGCAATGTCAGCCACTGTTAAAGCTATCGTTCCATCCTTGGCATACCATTGTGTCTCTCCATTATTAGCTCCAAATGTAACATTACTGGTCTGCTGAATGGTTGCTTCACCGCCTACCATATCCGTAAACTTTGCTGTCATTGCCGTAACAACGGTCTCTGTTGCATCTTTTTCACCACTCCCCTTTAACAGATATATCTCATTAAATTTCGTGGTTTCCGATACACGGTCTATTTCGGTGACCAAACTGTCGATCTCATCTTGTACAGACTGTCTGTCTTCTTCTGACATGGTTCCATTTGCCGCTTGTACCGCCAGCTCATTCATACGCTGCAACATGGAATGTACCTCGGTCAAAGCACCTTCTGCTGTCTGCACCGCAGAAATACCATCTTCTGCATTGGTAGAAGCCTGTGACAGCCCACGGATCTGCTTACGCATTTTCTCAGAAATGGACAACCCTGCTGCATCATCTGCGGCGCGGTTGATTCTGTAACCGGAAGATAGTTTCTCCGTTGATTTCGCCAGGGAGCCTGTGGTCAGTCCCAGCATTCTGTTTGCATTCATTGCTGTAATATTGTGTTGTACAATCATAATTAATACCTCCTTGTCTTCCCATCCCGACTCCGTTCGGGATGCCTGTACCGTTTGACATGAATCTCCGATTCATTACGGCTTTTGTTTGGGTTTCAAATACTTTGCCGGTGGTTCCGGCTCTTCATAATAATGTCTGTGATCTGCCTTTTCCGGATAGTCCCGCTTGATCACATCACTGCGCAGGATACTCATCTCCTTTGGCGCATCTATCATGATTCGCAAGTGGTTTTTCGTTCCACCCAGAAACACGATCTTGATGTTGTCACCAATCATCAGATACTCCTCAGGACCCACGGTAAGTCTCAGCATATTTTCACCTCCCCCGCCTGCATCACATCAATAGGAAACTGTTTGTTATAATGTGTTGCACCACAGCAGGGTATAAAAATAAACAAGAAAGAAGGAGATCATATGAATATGACGTATCCCATCCGGGACAAAAAGAAGTTGGAAGAATTTAAGGCCTATTATCGCAAGCAGCAGAACTGGAGAAATTATCTGCTGGTTGTCATGGGGCTTAACACGGCACTGCGGATCAGTGATATGCTTACACTGCGTTGGACCGATGTATATGATGAAAAATCAGCAAATTTTCGTCAACACATCACCCTGACAGAACATAAAACCGGAAAACATTCCGTGATTGCCATCAATGCCTGTCTGCGGGACGCCCTGATGCAATATCACGAAAAACAACCCGAAGACTCCTATCTGTTTTGCATCAGCAATAATCCTTACCACTATATCTGCCGTTCCCAGGCATGGCGTATCATCAAAAAAGCAGCCACGGCTGCCGGCATGGAAGAACATATTAGCTGCCATTCCCTGCGCAAGACATTCGGATACCATGCATGGAAACAAGGGGTATCTCCCGCTGTCCTAATGGA
This sequence comes from uncultured Jutongia sp., assembly GCA_964521555.1. Classification (GTDB taxonomy): domain Bacteria; phylum Bacillota; class Clostridia; order Lachnospirales; family Lachnospiraceae; genus Butyribacter. Next base: position 125,738 of record CAZFSU010000001.1, read on the forward strand.
TATCTACAATCACTCCTCCTACCGCATCACCAGACGGTACTTAGGGATTGATCAGGATGACAGAGACCAGGTATTTCACAATATTTTAATTTAAAATTATTTTCTTAAAAGGGGGGTTAAGTTTTTTTATGAAAGTCCGATATTCTTTATGCAAGATAAAAATGCAACATATTATAACAATATGTTGCATTTTTATTTTCTCCAAAAAAGAAGACCGGATACATAGAATTTCTATAAGAATTAGGATTTGAATATCAAAACAACATTACTTAACTCTTTGCAAATAGCACCTTTAATTTTCCCCGCATCTCTGCCATCTGTTTCTCCTGCCACGCAAAAAATTCTTCGTCCGTATAAGCGATAATATGAAAGAGGTCCGGTTCATTCATGTATTTGGCATACTGTGCCGCCTCCCTATCGATCCACATGGTATCCCCATCCACATTTACATAATTGGGAATGCCACCACTGACTCTGGTTTCCATAAAATTCATAAAACCATCCATGTCTAATGCGCCACTCAAAAAATCCTGCCAAAAATTTTCATGACATGCAAATCTCAGATTTTCTTCCACATCAAAATAGTTTAAAAATTCCATGACCTGATCATACTGGGAATCCTCTGTCAGAGAAATCTCCCATTCATAACCAAATTCTCCTTCTTTCTTACAGTAAATAGCATCTCTGGTATAATATGTAATATACTGCGTATCATCCTCCGTTTCCTCTGATGCGGGATAACGACAAGAGGTGGATTCGGATACCAGCATCATCAGATTCATATCGGAATCCGCCTTTATTTCTTCCTCATTTGCTATCAAAGTTTCTTCCGGCGGCACTTCCTGCCCTGCTGCTTTCTTCATCTCTTCCTCGATCTTATCAAATAGTTTCAAAAAAATTTCCCATTCCTCCAGAGTAAACGAAGAAGCCCCGATGGCAAAAGACGGCTCCGTGACACCATCCTCTATTTTTTCCACGATTTCATTGATCTTATTCGCCAACATCTCACGAAATGTTATCGAATGGACCGGCGTCACCGATTCATCTGCCGCCAAGGTATCCTGTTCTGTTCTGACATTTCTCTGCATCCGTTCCGGTTTGTCAACCAAGTTGCGATAAAATGCTTTTTCCCCGGCTTGTTCTCTCGGTACCTCCGAAAAACCGGAAACAGCCTGTGTCAATGGATATTCCAGACCCGCCAATGCTTCTTTGGCGGCATTCGGTATACCGGGCATACCGTCCGCACCGGCATACTTATTCCCGTTGCGGGAACCGGCACTTACTCCTCCTATCACCATATTTTCTCCTTTCTACGATCCTTCTGGCATTCCGGACCGTCCCACTCTCCTAATGGACCAAGTGGCTGCTTCAACTACAAGTAACATCACATACCTTCGCACAGAGAAAAAGCGCACCGATCAGGATCCATCCATTGATTCGTGCGCTCTCCATAGCTAAATATGTGATTGTACTATGTGTATCGGCTTAAAAGAGAAGAATCTTTATGTAATCCGGATGATAAATTCTTTTCCATAATCAGCGATCAAACATTCGTTAATTCTTGCACTTTTAATGATACGTATAATGATGTCTATTCTCTAATTATAAATTATCATACAAATCCTCGGTCAATGTCAGACTTCCCCGATACCCGGCATAGGTACGATTAAACACCAGTCTTTCATTCATCGGAAAAGACGCAGTGATAAACTGGACATCCTTTAACAGCCCGACTTCCCGCTCGTTACTGCTGCCAAGCAGTAAGGTGATATCTTCTTCCTCTTTCAGAATCGCCTCATTAATTTCGTATTGATCGGCTGTAAAGATGATCTTGGGAGGTTTGGCATATTCCATATCCGAAATTTGTTCTATGATTCTCTGCTTATCCTCTTCCCGGAAGATAGGCTCTGATATGACGACTAATACCGGAGTAAAGCTAAAGTCGTTTGCCAGATATCTTGTAAACCCCACGGCATTATTGGCATCGGCCACCACGGCAAATCTCTTCCAGCTAACGACACCGATGGATTGGGCAAGATAACGATATACGTAATCTTCCTCCTGCGCAATGACACTCTCCACCTGCTCTTTGTCCAACTCCAACGCTTCCGCCACCTGACGAATAAATCTGGTGGTATCGGTGGCTCCCACCGGCAATCCAGGTACACGGATGGAGGGAACACCAAACTTCTCCTCAAATTTTTTAGCCGGACCCTTGAATAACCACGGATTTATAATAATATTTAACGCAGCCCCAGAACATTTACGAATGGTATCCATACCCTGATGACCCGTAAAGAATGTGTTGACTTTCAAATCCAATCGGCTTAGGATTCTCTCAATCTCTTCCAAATTGCCGCTCCAAAACGGGTCATGATAAGGTACAATCCCAAAAATATTAACCAATCTGTCATCTTTCGGTATATTTTCTTCTATTACCTGGTCTATCATGGTATTCCAGACCACTTCATAACCCAGATTACTATCCCCGGCAAATCCCGGTGTTTCTATGGGATATACAGGTATCCCATCCTGCTGAAATTCATCGGTCACACTTACAATATCATCTCCGATGATGCCGGCTGTACATCCTGTTAATACAAAATAGGCATCCGCATCAATAATATCCACAGCTCCCTGAATGGTTGATTGTAGTTTTCCCACACCGCCAAACACCACTTCCCGCTCCAGCATATTACTGGAAGGAACGGATACACCACTCACAAAGCAGGAGGATTTATGTCCAGATTGTCCCTGTTCTGCCGCAGTGGTCTGCATACAACAACCTGGTCCTGAATGATATACCGGACATACCCTGTCGATGGCCTCTAACACCGAACAAATCCCCGCCAACACACAGCCACCTCTTGGATTTTCTAATATCTGTGACATCTCAATTTCCTCCTTGAATATATTTGAATGCATCTTCTTCATACCAGCTATCCTTATATGGCAGCTTTACATGCCGGGACAGTTTGACATTAAAGCCCGGATTCTCCAGTTGGTCAGCAATTTTATTCCCCAGAAACAGCAGGCCGTCATACCCCATCGTCGGGCGTTTTCCATCCAGAACATGCGTAGTAGGAATGCCTAATTTTGCCGCCCAGTCCGGCACTCCGATAAAGGCATCCGGCTTCAGCTTATTGACCAGATTCACCTGTTCAAAAGGCTGCATATTGGCGATATCCACCACGAAATCTTTATGAATCCCATTCAGATATTCAATATCCATCTGGGCATCCGCATCATAGGTAGGAGTTTCCAGCCCTACCAGTTTCATGCCAAAATCGTCAATCAACGCTGCTGCCGCAAAGGAACGTCCGGTTCCTCCACAAACAAAAACTCTTTTTCCTGCCAGGCGTTCTCTCAGCTTCGCCACCAGCGGTTCGATTCTTTCATGTTCTTTTGCGATGATCTCTTCGACTTCCTGCTCTTTATCCAACACTTTGGCGATTCCGCGATACCATTTATCTGTGTTTCGTATCCCGATGGGCATCACCGTATGAGAATATGGAATCTCATAATCCTCCCATAACGTTTTCATAAATTCATCGGCAAATACTTTACAAATCGACGTAGAAGCCTCTGCCGCCGGAATCATTTTGATTTTCTCCAGAGAACTATAAAACGGAATATAATTTACCCTGACATCAATCAGAGATAACATTCTCTCCATCTCAAGCTGATCGGCATAACTGACAGTGGTAGGCGCAAACAAATTCACCAAACCTTTTTGTTTCGGTTGTTTCTCCTGTTTCAATATGTATTTATTAATGGATAAGAATGCTGCGTCAAAACCGGAAGCACAAATTTTGGATTTAAATCCTTCACAGTGAATCGGTACGATAACACTGTCAAATTCTTTCTGTAAATCTGCCGCGATGGCATCAATATCATCGCCAATAATCCCGGATGCACAAGAGGCGTATATAAAGATCAGTTTAGGATGATACCTGTCTACCGCCATCTGAACCGATTGTCTGAGTTTTTCCTCCCCTCCAAATACCACACTTTTCTGGTCAATATTCGTCACAATGATCCGGGGATTTTTTACATGTTTTATTCCCCGGTGCACTTGTCCCACTCTATACATATCCACCGCCATAATGGAACATCCCACACACCCCTGTGGGGAATGGGAGATAAATACCGCGTCTTCCAGTGACATCAAAGCGGCCATACTGTTGATCTGCTGACACTGTAAGCCCTGCGCAAAACTTCTGTCTGCCCTCTTTAGACAACCTTTTTTGAATTTCTCTTCTACTTCCTTGCTACTGCTTCCCAGATCATTGATTCTGCCGGGTCTGCTTTCCCGGATACCCGAATATTTCACATTAGCCATATCAGTTTCTTCCCTTCCTCTCTAAATAAACCGCTTTCCACATAATTTCATTTACTCCTTGTACTGCAATTCCTGATCCTTTGCACTCACTTTGGTCCCCTGACGAATCGATTTCGTGATAAATGTATTGCCGCCTACAACGACATTTTCCTCGATCACGGTATCACCCCCCAGGATGGAAGACCCGGAATAAATGGTCACATTATCTCCGATAGTAGGGTGTCTCTTCACACTCTTTAATTTTTGTCCCCCTTTGGTGGATAACGCACCTAAAGTCACCCCCTGATATATTTTTACATGTTCCCCGATCACTGTCGTTTCCCCAATCACGATACCCGTACCATGATCCATAAAAAAATATCTGCCGATGCTTGCACCCGGATGAATATCAATCCCGGTAACACTGTGGGCATGTTCTGTCATAATCCGAGGAATCATAGGAACTCCTAACAATACCAGTTCATGTGCCAGCCGATAAACTGATATGGCATACAGACCGGGATACGACAAAATCACTTCGTCTTTGCTGCCTGCTGCCGGATCACCATCAAAGGCTGCCTGCAGATCCGTATCCAAAGCCTCCCGTATCTCCGGAATCCGCCCCATAAAATCATAGGTGATCTTATGGGCCATCTCCTCTAGCTGATCATCGGAATACTCCGGATAGGTATGACAATATCTCATGACGATCATGATTTGTTTGTTGAGATGAAAAATAACGTCCTCAATGGTTGCTGACATATTATTTTTCAAACTATAGATCTTGTAAACTTTATCGCTATAATATCCCGGGTATAGTATCTTAAACAATTTTTGAATAATATCCAAAATTGCTTTCTTATCCGGTTGATTATAGATATCTATTTTATTAATGGCCCGCCCATCTTCATAATCATCCAGAATATTCTGCACGATACATTCCACGCTATTTTCGCTAATTTTACTCATACGATCTTTCTCTTCCTCTTCTTCCAGTTTTATAACAATAAGTACGATGCCTTCCCCCTGGGCTCTTACATCATATTTATTATACTATTTCCACCACCACCACAAAATTATATGTTTTCTATAATTCATTATAGAGAGAAACTATAATAGGTCAGGATACAGAAATTCTCATTCTGTATCCTGACCTACCACATGGTTATTACTCAAATAATCCGCTGGACAGATAACGCAAACCACTATCCGCCGTAATGGCAACGATTCTCTTTCCTTTGTTTTCCGGCCTTTTTGCCAACTGTGCTGCCGCATTGATGGCGGCGCCAGAGGATTCGCCCAACAAAAGACCGTCACTCTTGGCAACTGCTCGTGCCGTCGCATAGGCATCCAATGCCTCCACCGCTATGATTTCATCATAGATGTTTTGATTTACATTTAATGGCAATCTCTCCTTTGGAACGGTCTCATCAAAAGGATGTACCCCTGTGATCTCATGTTCGGGTTCCGGATGCTCATCACTGGGGAGGGAATCCGGGCCAGGCTCTACACCCACAATCTGAATATTGGGATTCTTGGAACGCAGATACTCACCTGCTCCCGACAAGGTTCCTCCGGTGCCAACCGTTGCCACGAAGATATCCACCTGTCCATCGGTATCCTCCCAAATCTCAGGCCCGGTGGTGTCAATATGAATCTGGCGGTTTGCCAGATTATTCGTCTGATCCACGAATGCCACATTATCCTGTTTTTCATCCCGTTCTTTCAAGAAATTAGCAACCGCTACAAAATCACCACTGGTCTCCTCGATAACTTTGGATAATTCCGCATCTTCGGATAATTTAATGGTTTCACCACCAAACGCATGAATGACCTTAAAACGCTCCTCACTTACCTGATCCTGTATGTAAACCTTGAACTTATATCCCCTCGCCGCGGAATATGCCGCCAGCGCAATCCCCGTGTTACCGCTGGTCAAATCCACCACAGTCCCACCCGGCCTTAATTTGCCGGATTTCTCAGCCGATTCGATCAGCGCAAATGCCGTACGGTCCTTTACACTCTGATTGGGATTATAATACTCTAACTTTACTACCACTTCTGCCCCCAAATCATTCTCTTTCTCGTAATTTGTCAATTCCACTAACGGGGTATGTCCGATTAACTCTGCAATGGATTTCTTAATATCTGCCATGATCCTGTCCTCCTTATTTCATATAACTTCTGTATGAATAGTATGTTTTACTTCTGTTTTAACTATAGCCAACTACCCATAAGATGTCAATACACCAGATTATAGGGATTCGGTATATCCAGTTATCTCTTTCCATCACATCTTTAATTCAATGATCCTTCCGATCATCCAGATACCAGGCTATTTATTGTACTTCTGTAAATTTCTCCGTCGTGGGATCATAAGTATACCCCTCTGGCACCCCTTCCAAATCCGGATAAACTTTCTTCACAAATTCATCTTTATTTAGTGATGCATCGATATCACCAAATTTCTGAAGCTCATCAAAAGACTTGCCAAATGTCTCACACCCCAGTTTGACCGAAGGCTCAAAGTTAAAACTTGCCAGAATGCTGCCATAACGCGTCACATCATCCTCTGATTCCGATGGCATATATCCCTTCTGTACCTGCAATTTTGCCGTTTCTTCCGGCAGTGCCTGTACGAACGCTGCTGCCTTTTGAATTGCTCTGGCATAAGCCGCTGCCCCCTCCGGATTTTTCTGAATCAATTCTTGAGATACATATGCCTGACAGCAATACTCATCCACAAACTTCTCATCCTCTCCGGTATCTAAGATTTTCTTAAAACCATATGATTCCTCAGCCGTGGATGCCACCGGATCATGAATACCGATGGCATCCACAGCTCCGCTATCCAATGCTGCCGGTAAATCCGTCATAGCATATGCGACGAACGTAATCTCAGCTTTCTCTCCATTTACCTGAAACCCCAAATCATACAGTTTACGCTTTAACTGGATAGGTGCTGAATCTGCCAACGATGGCACCCCGATGGTTTTGCCTTTCAATCCCTCCAGAGACTGGATATCAGAGTCATTCTTAACATAAAACTTTGTACAGCCACGATGCAGACCTGTTACAAAGGAAATAGCCAGACCATTGGATATTGGCTGCATCAATGTACCGGTCAAACCGTAACCGGCATTAATTTCACCACTGCTGATCTGTTCCGTTGTGGTGTCCACATTAGAATCTACCAATTCATACTTCTGACCAATCGCCCCAAATTCTTCCTCAAAATATCCATTGATGATGGCGATATGCACCGGTGCCAGACAGAGGCTTTCCTTATTTCTAAGTATCTTTACTGTCAATGAGCTGCCATCTCCTGTGGATTGACCACTCTTACCACTGCTGTTATCACAGCCTGTCAGCAGGGTACACACTACCATCACTGCCACTAACAAACATACTGCTAATTTTCTTCTTTTACGAAATTCACTCATGATTCCACTCTCCTTCCAATGTCTCTGATACGATGTTATAAATTTCTTATAATGGTTTATGCACAGAGATTCCCTGTCATATTCTTAATTACTTTTATAAGTAATAATCCGGTTCCGGAATCTCCCCGGTGAAGTTTAGTATTTTTAATATTTCCGTCCGATAATGCAAAAAAGTATCCCGTCCTCTGGAACGTGGTCTGGACATCTCGATATCAATAACTTTCTGGATTCTGGCCGGTCTCGGTGACATCACCACCACCTTATCAGACAAATACACCGCTTCATCTACATCATGTGTTACCATGATCATTGTCATCTGATGCTCTTTCCAGATCCGCAAAATCTCATCCTGCATATTCATACGTGTAAAGGCATCCAAAGCTCCCAATGGTTCATCCAGCAATAGCACCTTTGGGTGCCCCACCAACGCTCTTGCCAGGGAAGCGCGTTGATTCATGCCTCCGGATAATTGATGGGGAAATGATTTTTCAAATCCCCTAAGCCCCACCAGATCAATGTAACGATCCACTTCTTCTCTTTCCTGGGAATAGATTCCTCTCGCCTTGAGACCAAAAGCAATATTTCTGCGAATGTTAAGCCAAGGAAAAAGATTTGCCTGCTGAAATGCAAAGCCTCTCTCATAACCCGGCTTTGTAATCAGCTCACGATCCAGATAGATAGCACCCTCATCTACCACGTTCAGCCCGGCGATCGCCCGCAGCAGTGTCGTCTTGCCGCAGCCAGAGGGCCCGATCAGAGAGAGGAAAGCTCCCGGCTCCACCGTCAGGTTTACTCCCTGCAAAGCCACCAATCGGGAACCATCCGGATTTGTGAAACTCTTTCCTGCATTTTTAATCTTAATTTCCCCTACCATTTGATCACTCCTTTCTGCCATACCAATATACGGTCCTTAACGCGGAACACAAGAGTTATGACTAAATTACAAATCACCGCCAGAAGGATCAATCCTGCGTATACATTAGCATAAAGCATCATACTCTTTTCCCAGTTCAGGTACCAGCCAATCCCCGATTTACATCCAAACATTTCCGCTGTTACCAGAGTTACAAAAGAACTACAAGTCGCATAAAAAACACCCAGGAAAATGTGGGGCATCGCAGCAGGTACACCGATCCGAAAGATTTTATATAAAGCACCTGCCCCCAATGTATCTGCCACCTCGAAATAAGATTGCTGTATGTTCTGAATACCACTGCTGGTCATGAGCGTGATGGGAAACCATACCGCCAAAGCAATCATAAAGACCGCCGCCTGATACGATGTACTAAATAGGGATAATACCAGCGGTGACCAGGAGGTAGGTGGGATCGGTCCTATGATCTTGGTGAGCGGATTGACCCAATAAGAAAACTTCTTACTAAATCCTAATAACAATCCCGTAACGAATCCCAATGCCGCTCCTATGGAATACCCTATGACCAAAAGCCGAAAAGAAGATAAAATACATTTTCCTAATAATGCTCTGTCCGCGACGAACACACCAAAGACTCTATCCAGTGACGGGAAAAACAGTACCGGCAATAATGCGAATTTTCCGGTTGCCAGATTAATCACATTAAGCAATAATACTGCCCCCGCTAACAATGGGGCTTTCCGAATCAATGTTTGATTAATTCCTTTGTGAAAAAAAGCAGCAATGTAAAACAACAGATAAAGACCCAAAATAAGATATAGAAAATAAGAATAATACGGACCATTCGCCGTCGGCTGTAATGGAGAATCCGGTATTACCTTTTGTATGATCCAGGCAAAAAGTATCGATAATATTGGGAGAATTTTGATTCCCTGATTAATGATTTGTTTCATAATCCACCTCATTTCTCATGTTTAACAGTCATTTTGGCAGTCAAATAGGTGATTGTTTCATCTTCGAGCGAATGCAACAGGAAGTTTCTTATGAATAATAAAAGGAGATTCCGCAAAGACAGCTTCCTATCCTTGCAAAACCTCCAGTTGTCTGGTCAGTTTCCCGTGATTATTTTTCTTTTCTGATGCTTTTCTTCATCGAAACCTTATCTTTTCGCTCTTCTCGATCTGGACGATCTTGCCATCCTGTACCGAGACGATCACAGAACCAAAACGGATTTGACTTATAAATTCCAACAATGTATCAATCTCCGTTAATTCAGATACCTGTTTTTTCATTTTATCCATCGGCAACCTCCTTTGTCTGCATTACCACTTCATGGTCTGACACCAACACGCTGAAAATGACTGCTCACTTATGATTCTGTGTCCTAGTTATATCATCTGCAAAAACCAAAGTCAACAGTTCTGATTATAGCGATCCGGGAGATCCTGTTATCGCTCCTGACTATACCTTTCTAACCTCGATAAAATGGGGATTTCACATCTACGCTTCCCCTGGTACTGCCCCAAAATATTTCTTAATTTTCTCTATGAATCGTCTGCCCGGCACGCTTAACTCCGCATTCTCCCTCGTTAAATATCCCACCTGAATCCTTTCATCGGATTGCAGCCGTACTGCCGTCATCATTTCGTTTGTCTGATGCTCTGTCACGATACCAATTCCCACGGAATACGCATCTAACCCTTCAATCAAATTCATCGTAGTACCCCGATCACTGGTCTTGATCACATTTTTATAGTTATGGGCACTGATCATTTCTTCATAAAAATAAAAGCTGCTTTGGTGGTCCTGCTCAAATAACAAACATGGATAATCCTCCAATTCCTGCAACGACACCTCCTCCTGATCTGCTAACGGATGGCCCCTGCGAACATAGACATAGATCGAACAATCTGCGATTCGATGAAATCTGAGGTTTGCCTCGCGAAAAATCTTATCATAAATCCCCTGATTAAAGGCACTGAGATACAAGAGTCCCAGTTCACTCTTGCCAGTACGAATATCACCGATCACATCCTGCGTCCTGGTCTCATAGATAGCATATTCCAATTCTTCCATGCCCAGCTCCCTGACCAGCTCAGCAAAAAACTTCACGGCAAAGGTGGAATGCTGCATGGTCACACTAAACTTCTTTTTGGAATGATCGTTGCCTAAAAATTTTTCTTCCAGTAAATGATATTGTATCAATACATTACGGGCATACTGAACAAATTCCTCCCCCTCTTTGGTCAGAGAAATCCCACGGTTCGTCCGGTTGTATATCTGCATCCCTATTTCCTCTTCCAGCTCCTTGATCGCAGAAGAAAGTGTTGGCTGGGATATATAAAGTTTTTTTGCCGCTGCGTTAATGGACTGTGTCTCCGCCACTGTAATGGCATAATTTAATTGCATCAATGTCATCATCGTATGATTCCTTTCCTGTAATAAATGATAAGATGACCGTGGTGTCACAAACCACCACGGTCATCTTTTTACGGATACTAATTTAATAGAATTGTTTTGTCCTGAGCGACTGGTGTGTATCCACCCTATAAAAATACGTGGTTATTTTCTCCAATGCCTCCTCTATAGTACAGGTAACATCAAACGAGGTAATGGCCTTCCTCTCCAACTGTTTTTGTATACGAAAACCAATCTTTTTGCATACCACGCAACGACAATCGGCAATCAGATTCACTTTGGAGGATGCCTCTTCGCCCCCGGAACATCCCTCTGCTTCACCGTGACATCCACCCTTTCCACAGCCCTTCTGACCGCCACACGCTCCCTCCGGTGCTGTCTCTCCTCTTGTCTGGGAAACCTTTCTGATTTCCGCTTCTGCGAAATCTTCGCCGTCCACCTCATAGATACGAAACTCCCCGGCAGCACCAAAGGTCTCGTCAATATGTATACCGTCAGAAGATGCGATGGCTATCCTATATGACATATTACCACCTCCACTAATTCCATCTCTGTACTGCCACGGAATAGATATCCTCAATCAGACGGATTCCTCCGGTATAACCCACATAAAAGTCATCCAATACCACCTTATCCTGTACCGGCCACGAAATATTTAAGTAGTGTCCAAACATTTCCTCGGTCACTTCTTTTTCATAATAGCTTCCCAGAATCAACGGATAACCATGATAATCATGCTGTCTGATTTCATTATGGATCTTATAACCATCTGTCTCAAAACTGACTTCTGCCTTCAATCCATAATTTAAATTCTCAAACTCTTTTTTGATGTCTTCCCGAAATTTCTTAGGTGTATCGTCCACCACAAACTGTTTGGCCGGAACCAATCCCAGATCATTGACCAGAAACTTTGTGATACCCAGTGCATACTGTGCGTCCGCAACCACGGAAAATTGTTTTGCCATGACTCGTGTTTCCAGAAACATATCGGCATACCGCTCAATGAGGTAATAGTAATAATTTTCATGTTCATTGATAATATTCTCGACGGTTTCTTCGGCAATCCCCGCAAATTTCCCCACTTCTCTGAGAAATTTACCGGTCTCAAATGCACCGATCGGCAAGGTCGGATAATGAAGATATGGTATCCCCAGCTTTCTCTCCATTTTCTTCATATTGCCCACCGATACCCAGGGAGATACCAAAAGGTTAAACTCTGCCTGCGGAATTTTCTTGATATTCTCAATCCCCCGCCGGTAACCGAAAATGGTATTGGGTGTTAGACCCAGCTCCCGGATCAGCTTTTCCAATTCCCGGATATTCCCAAGCCAAAACAAATCCTGATAAGGCACATCTGCCCAAATATTCACCAGCCCTTTTTCCTTTGTGTCTGCTTTCTCAAGATACTGGTCAATGATGGCATCAATCACCTGTTCATGCCCTTTGTAGTTATTGCCTTTAAATCCAGCCGTGGATGCATAGATTACCGGTTTATCTGCATCCGCAAACTCACTGACGATCTCCCCGGTATCGTCACCTACGATCTCCGGAATACATCCCGTCAAAACCACATACAGATCCGCATCAATCACCTTCAAAGCATTTTCGATGGTGGAATGTAACTTCTTGGCGCCGCCAAATACAACATCCTTCTCATTGATACTCGTACACGGGAAGATATTCGGCGAAAAATACCCGGAACTTCCGATGGAATCCGAAAGTTTTTGTGCACAGCCCGGCCCTGAATGCAATACCGGAATCGCTCTGGAAATCGCCTGTACCGTCTGCATGGCACCCATCGCACATTTATATCGTTGTTTATCCAATAATTTTGCCATTCTTTATTCCTCCATTCCGAAGTGCATTCACTCAAGCTTTATTCCCCTCCAAGAAACGATCCACCTTCTGTTCATACCACCAGTCCGTATATGGTAGTTTCACCCGTCTTGCCAGATTTTTCTCAAAACTGCGGTTATGAATGCTGTCCAGTATCGATTGCGCAAATTCCAATGTATGCTTATATCCAAAAATCATATATTCATCTGCCACATAGACGGCTGGGGTTCCATTCTTGATGGCCCAGACAGTAGAACCCGGATGGCGTGACAGATAGAGATCCGGCTGGTATTGATTCAGAATATTCATCACTTCATAATTCTGCTGGTCGGCAACGCTTGCCTCAAAATCCACATCATTCTCCAATAAATATTCCATAGAAGGGGGGACATCCCCATTTTCATATTTCTTATCGTAGTGCCATGCCAAAGCCCATACCACTTCAATGCCCAGCTCATGTAATACGCGGGACACTTCAAAGGTATACCCCGGCCCCATACCAAGCACAGCCTTCAACCCCTTTAATTCCTGCTTGATTTCCTCGATCTGAGGCAGATAGATGGCTCGCTGCTCCTGAATATATTTCTCCACCTTGTCACTGCGGTCTGTCACCTTACCGATCTCCCGAAGCCAGGTCTCAAAGCCTGCGATACCCAGAGGGTTGATGGTTCGTATATAAGGAACACCATATTTTTCTTCCAGACCATTTCCCAGATAATTTCCCAGAGTCCCACAGATACATGTGGTCGCCAGCGACTCAGACATATGCTCCAATTCTTCCACCGTGGAATTGCAATACAAAAAGATGGGTTTCAAATCAAAGTGTTCAAACATTTCAATGATTTCCGGTCTTGCACTCTCATAAAAATTCTTGAAATTGATGGTATTTCTCTTCTCTTTGGGCGGTTTTACGATGGAACTTAAGACGGCGTGATCGGAAATATCGAAACCCGTAGCCCAGATTCTTGACTTAAACCCTTCGCAGTGAACCGCTACGATCGGAACTTCCACTTCCGCTTTGGCATCGTCCACCACACTGTCTATATCTTCACCGATAATGCCTGTGGCACAAGAACTGGTGACAAATATCGCTTTGGGATGGTATCTGTCATTCACTTCGAGAATGATTTTTCTCAAGCTCTCCGCAGAACCAAAGATGGTATCCTTCTCATTCATATCTGTTCCAACATAGACTGTGTTATTGGTCACACCACGTTTCTTTGCCATTACTTTATCCAGATAATAAGCCCCCGCACTGGCCACAGAACAGCCCGCCGGACCATGATGAATCACTGCCACATCACGGATGGCAGAAAGCTGCGCCAGTGCACAGCTCGACAGACAAGTGCTGGACTGGGAAAAACATCTGGAACATCCCTTTAAAGTTCCGCAATTACTTTGATTCGCCAGATCGCTCAGACTACCGATATATCCCGTGATCGATCCAATACGGTTTTCTCTTGTGGCTACGTTGGAGTTTTCTAAATTCAATGCCACGTTCTCCACCTCCTAATTTGGGTTACACTCTATTCCCACATAGCCGGACCGTTTATCTCCGGACTATGTCATTCCTTAGATACGGTAATCATCGGCAAAATCCATGAGACCGTATTCCAACAAAATCTCTTCCAGTCTCTCCTGGGTCATCGGGGTCGGAATCGCAAAGTCCGTATTATGGATAACCGCCTCTGCCAGATTGCGGTATTCCTGCGCCTGCTGGGAATCCGGCTTATACTCAATCACCGTCTTTTTATTGATCTCTGCATGTTGTACAATATTGTCTCTTGGCACAAAGTATAGGAGTTTTGTTCCCAGTTCCCTGGAAAACGCCCGAAGCAGATCCAGTTCCCGGTCCACATTCCGGCTGTTACAGATAATACCGCCCAGCCGCACTCCTCCTGTTCTGGCATATCGTTTGATTCCCTTTGCGATATTGTTGGCAGCATACAGTGCCATCATTTCCCCACTGGCAACTATGTATATTTCCTTAGCCTTCCCTTCCCGGATCGGCATCGCAAAACCACCGCAGACCACATCACCCAAAACATCATAAAACACATAATCCAGATCATCTGTGTAAGCCCCCAGATTTTCCAGCATATTGATGGAGGTAATGATCCCTCTCCCGGCACAGCCAACCCCCGGTTCCGGGCCACCGGATTCCACACATCTGGTTCCCCCATAGCCTTCACGCATGATTCTGGATAGTTCAATGTCTTCTCCTTCATCCCGTATCGTATCAAGCACTGTCTTTTGTGCCAAACCTCCCAATAACAGTCTGGTAGAATCCGCTTTTGGATCACAACCGACTACCATCACCTTCTTGCCATGCTCCACCAGCCCCGCGGTCAGATTCTGTGTCGTTGTGGACTTGCCGATCCCTCCTTTTCCATAGATTGCAATCTGTCTTAATTCACCCATTTCCTCATTTCCTTTCTGTCTAATCTTGTTTTATATTTTCAGTGAATCACTGATGATAAACCTCTAAAATAAATTTTGTAACTCCTCATATACCAGCAGCCTTTGAAGCGATTCTTCGATGATACCCGGCAGTTCCATCGGGATAACACCATATCTTTCCAAGGTGCAGGCAGCCCCCTGGCCAATTTTGCTGACCAAAATATATTTACAATCCTCCAGAGATTTTGCCACCGCTTCCAGCCTGCGGTCATCATGACGGCCACCGTCACAAACCGGTTCTACCACCCTTTTCTCCACCCGGTGGATTCGATTTTCCTGGTCCAGCCCCAGAATCAAAAATTCACCGGCTCTCCCAAAATGCTGATTAACCACGATCCCATCCGATGTTGCCACAGCGATTTGATATTGATATTCTCTATTATCCATGTGAAAATGTTTCCTTTACCGCAATTCTTTTTTGATAGATCTGGTCACCATATTCCGATTTTCCGGGTACCCCCACTGCATCTGCCCGACAGTGCTGACAATGCCGGAAAACATCGATATATTTCGCTGCCTTTGTCCGGGCTTCATCAATCTGTGCGCAGACCGGTGCTTTCTGATCTGACAATTCCGCCTGGGGAATTAATGGGATAATGTTATAAATCTTGGCTCCCGCCTCTTTCACCGTTTTGGCAACTGTTTCGATGTGATCCCCGTTGATTTCCGGCACTAATACGGTATTTACCTTCACTGTGATCCCAGCCTCTGACACTTTCCGTATGCCCTTCAACTGATTCTCAATCAATATCTCTGCCCCTTCGATACCTTCATACCGTTTGCCATGAAAGAGAATATATTTATTTAGTTTCGCTTCAATCTCAGGTTCCACTGCATTCACAGTCACCGTCAGGGAATCAATCCCAATCTCAATCACTTCCTCTGCCCTCTCATATAACAGCAATCCATTGGTGCTCATACATTTGATCAGATTCGGAAACTTCTCTTTTACCTTTCGGAATGTTTCCAAAGCATAATCCGAGGCTAAGGTGTCTCCCGGTCCGGCAATACCTGCCACCGTAATTTCCGGACATATTTTTAACGCTTTGTCCAGTACCTCGATGCTTTCCTCTGGCGTGATCACCTTTGAGGTCACTCCCGGTCTGTCCTCCACATCGTTGATTGCCCGGTCGCAAAAACGACAGGCAATGTTACACCCCGGACTAACCGGAAGATGAATCCGGCCCACGTTATTTTTATGTCCCCCAAAGCAGGGATGAGATTGCTGCAAATCCTGATATGTATTACTACTCATAGGCTTCCTTCTTTCCAAATGTTATTGAATGATGCTGGGCGGATTCGAACCACCAACTTCAGTTTTGCAAACCTATGCCTTACCAACGGCCACAGCATCTCATGAAATCGTGCAAAAAAATAGCAGCTACCATATGTATGGCACCCGCGCTCCTATCCTATCATTTCAGGTGTACTATACATATGAATAATAGACTGTCTGGAGCCATACTTCCTGACAGCAGCAACACATGATTTCATTCTTCCGGTTTAATACATAACACTTCCTCATTTCATAATCCTCCTTTCTTCAATCCCTACTATTTCTATAGGATTTATATGTTGTTTTATAAAATTATACCTTCTGCCTTTCTACCTGTCAATATTTTTTCTCATTTAGGACTATTGATAATATCTGTGGCTTATTATAGATATTTTCTATGACGAAATCACTGCGGTGCCACAACATGTATCTTTCTCCCACTCTGGTACGCGGGATCGTTTTGAACAAAGCAGTTCTTTTATATAAACTGATCCTATTCGATGAAAAAAGGCAACGTCAACGCGCTGCCCTCAAAAATGCCCTATATTCTTGTGTGTCTATTACGATTACCACAATATTCTCTATGCTTATTCGTTCTCATATGTTTCCATAGCTTCTGCGATCTCCTGCTCACAACTGCGCATAGCCAGAATGGTATCTTGAAGCAGATCATTCAATTCCACTCCCATCATTTCTGCGCCACGTTCAATAACCTCCCGCGAGCATCCCGCCGCAAAGCCTTTGCTCTTATATTTCTTTTTGAGTGATTTTAATTCCATGTCCTGTACGCTCTTTGACGGACGCATCAAAGCAGCCGCGCCGATCAGCCCCGTCAACTCATCTACCGCATACAAAACCTTTTCCATCTCATGTTCTGGTTTGATATCCACTGTCAATGCATAACCATGACTGCATACTGCGTGAATAATATCTTCTCCGACACCTGCCTCACGCAGCAATTCCGGTGCTTTGATACAATGTTCCTGCGGATACTCTTCAAAGTCCAGATCGTGTAACAATCCCACAATGCCCCAGTATTCCGCATCCTCTCCATACCCAAGTTCTTTCGCATACCATTTCATGACACCTTCCACTGTCAGCGCATGCTGAATATGAAAGGGATCCTTATTGTGTTTCTGCAATAATATAAACGCATCTTCTCTGGAAATATGTTCTTTCATCATCCATTGCCCCCATCTTTTTCTGTCGCTGCATCACTGCCGTTCTCTGACATACGATTCGCCACTCTGATATCAGCCGTCAGATCTTCCTAAACTATTACAGGAACCGATGAAAACATCCGGTTCCTGCATCTGATCTGATCCGTTATCAATATAATCCACTCATCACGAACGTATTAATCCTGGAATAACGCCGTAGAAAGATAGCGGTCTCCGGTATCCGGCAACAATGCCACAATGGTTTTGCCCTGATTCTCCGGTCTCTTGGCCAAAATAGACGCAGCATACAATGCCGCACCGGAAGAGATTCCCACTAATACACCTTCTGCCTTGCCAAACTGTCTGCCTGTCTTGAAAGCATCTTCATTCTCCACCGCAATCACTTCATCATAAATCTTCGTATTTAAGATCGCAGGCACAAAACCTGCGCCGATTCCCTGAATTTTATGCGGCCCCGGGGTTCCCTTAGATAAAACCGGTGATGTAGCAGGCTCCACCGCCACTACCTGAATATTCGGATTTTGCTCCTTGAGATATTCACCGATACCTGTCACCGTTCCGCCGGTTCCCACACCAGCCACAAAGATATCTACCTTTCCATCCGTGTCATTCCAGATCTCCGGGCCTGTGGCAGCCTTATGAGCAGCCGGATTCACCGGATTGTCAAACTGGCTCGGAATAAAGGAATCCGGCAATTCTGCTGCCAACTCTTCTGCCTTGGCAATCGCCCCCTTCATCCCTTTGGCACCCTCTGTCAATACCACTTCTGCACCATAGGCTTTTAACAAATTCCGACGCTCCACACTCATGGTCTCAGGCATCGTCAGAATAATGCGATAGCCTTTGGCTGCCGCGATGGATGCCAAACCGATCCCGGTATTTCCACTGGTCGGTTCGATGATGACCGAACCTTCCTTTAACTTTCCGCTTTTCTCAGCATCGTTGATCATGGACAGTGCAATACGATCCTTGACACTTCCTGCCGGATTGAAATACTCCAGCTTTGCTAATATGTCTGCTTCCGCCCCCACTTCCTTTGCAAAATTATTCACTTTCAGAAGTGGTGTTCCTCCGATCAATTCTGTTACGCTTTCATAAATCTTTGCCATAATTTTTCCCCTTTCCATCCAATCTTTTTAATTCCACTGTATTCATACCTGATAAATAGGAATTAGCTGTTATGTATGCATTATAGCATACCTTCCTATTTTGTCAACCCTTAAAATGAAAAAACGGCAACCTCATCAAAAGGTTCCCGTTTCTCACACAAAAGAGGGCATCACTGCGCTCCTTCCTGTTTCCTTTTTTCCTGTAATAATACATATCCTTCAAACAGGTCCAGATCCTCCTTGGTTGTGATCTTGATATTGGTCTGGTCCCCCTTGGAAAAATAAATCGTACGACCCATCTTAAACATCAAGGAGGTGGTATGTGGCTCCACCTGATCCAAATACCCCTTTTCGATGGCTTCCTCATAAAGCTGTGTAACATAAGAAAAACGGAAGGTCTGTGGTGCATTTAATTGTACAATAGCATCCCGGTCCACCCATGTACTGGACGAAATATTATCTTCATCCCGTTTCCCTGTCAACAAAAAGACCGGTGTGGCAGAAGTACAGTTTCCTTTCTCCTGACACACATGGATGGCGTCCGTCAAAATATCCTCTGATACAAAAGGAGATGCGCCATAATGGATCAACACCTGATCATCCTCCGCCAGCTTCCCCTTGAGATGATTCACCCCATGAATCACCGACTGCTGAAAGTCACTGCCGCCTTCTACGATCCATTTGACCTTGGTCAGATGATACTGATCCACCAATTCCTGTAAATATTCCATATGAGAAGCCACACATACCACTTCAATAGCATCGATCTCAGGATGATTCTGAAATTTCTCAATGGTATATACCAGAATTGGCTTTCCCTGTATCTCAATAAATTGTTTTGGACAATCTGCGCCCACACGAGAGCCTACTCCTCCCGCTAAAATAATTCCGACGTTCATCTTCTTCCTCTTTTCTCATTTATTTTCATAGCTGGATAGTGCCTGATCAATAAAGCGGAGACAATTACGGTATGCCGGCAATACAAAGAATCCGTCGTCATCATTGACACTGCCCTTGTACATTCCCCAACAAAACCAGTAAAATCCACTGAGTGCAATATAGGCAATGTAATGTCTGTGCTCCTCTTGTGTCAAATCCCTGCCAAAATATGCCCGAAAATATGCCTCGATCTGCTCATCCGTGAAATAGTCGCGGCACAAGATACATGCCAGATCATTGGCCGGATCATTGACACCGGTGTACTCCCAGTCAATCAGGTACATATCTCCTTCTTCTGTCACCAGATAATTCGGCTCATACGTGTCATTATGACACAGCACCCGCGGATATCCATCCGCCTTGATATATTGATCCAGACGTCCCACCTTTTCCACCAGATCAGCAAATTCCGTTCTGAGATCTCCCTTTGAGGCAGATGCAATATCCATTAACCGCATTGCCTCCTCGTAAGTATCAAAATCTTTGATCGTCTCAAATTCTGACTGATGCAATTTCTTGAGATAATCCATGCCCTTTTGTAATTGTTCCGGATATTTCTCAAAATCACATGTCACCTGGTTTCCCACAAAATAGGACACTTTCCATCCGGTGGGATCAATATAAATCACAGATTTATCCAGTCCCAGATCTCTGGCCAAATACTGGGAATATACCTCCGCCTTACGGTCCACCAGACTACCGGAGGTTCCACCCGGATGACGGTAAATATACTGTACATCTTTCACCAAAAAAGAGAACGAAACATTCGTCAGACCTTTTTGGATCACCTCAATCTGTTTGATCTCATTTGGCTCACATTTCAGAATATTGCAAATATTATTAACAATACCGGAATCAATATTATTGAGAAAATCCTGATCAAAGCTGCGTAACTCTTCCACAGAATCAAACTCTAATACTTCATTCTCCTCCATGATCCTGCCATGCAGCGTCAGGTCCTTTTGATGTTTGGCATAAAATTCCTCCCAGAAAAGATTTGCCACACCAAACTCTTCTCTTTCAACCTCGATCAGCGCCAGGAATTTTTCAGAAAAACTTTGGGTAAAATATGCATGTCCCACCATACAATAGGAATCATGCCCACCCACATGAAAATCTGTAATAATCCCTTCATTACTCATGGCCACCTGAAATTCCTGAAACCTTCCCTCCTGGAATGTGCAGGCACGATAAGAATAGTCCGGTTCTTCAAAGAATGGATTGACCACAAAATACTGATCGGCACAACATACATAGGTATTGCCAAAATACTCTCTGGCGGCATAGATTGATAATAAGTTCCCCTTCTTATCAAAGGCATTATTCACGACTAAACGCACACCCTGATATTTTTGCTCTAAATAGAAAAATTTCTCTTTCATAAAACCTACTACAACATAGATCTCTTCGATCCCGGCTTCCTGTAATTGTTCGATCTGTCTCTCAATCAAAATCTCCCCTCGTACACGAAGCAATCCCTTTGGCTTCTCATAGGTAAATGGCGCAAACCGATTGGACTTACCTGCGGCTAAAATCACTGCGGTCACATTTTTTTTCATATTAATCTCCTCTCATTGATACACAGTTACAGATAATCTTCATTGTACTGGATGCATTGAAATATGTCAATTATATGTCACCAATTACCTTTGCAATTGCCTTCGCAATTGCCTTCGCAATGAAAAATCCCAGTGAAACCGCACAAAATCACACTCTTCAAACAATTACTCACCTGTAACACTCTCTGGATTTGCTTCCTCTACAGAATTTTGGTCAGAGACAGATTCATAGCACATAACCATATTTTGTTCTATAGATACCGTATACCAGTTGGATTGGGAATCTGTGAAAAGAGTAAATAAGTTTTCATCCAATTTTTCCGATGTGATACTCTCCCACCGGCTATTTTTTTCTTTCCACACACCGATTCTGCCACTCTCGGACTTTCCATCCACAAATTCTATCGTACCCCTTTCTACCATACTCTCTCCCACTTTTTTCTGCAGCCGGTCTGTCAATTTCGCTTTCGACAACTCTAAACCACAAAATTCCTTTGCAAAGGAAATCACTGCGTTCATTTGCTTCCCCTCGCCACTTTCCTGCGCAGTTAAGGTATCCAGAAATCCCTGATCTTCACACAAATATCTTACCATTTTCCCATCGGCATCATATGCAAAAGACAAACGCAAAGTAAATTGACTGGCATTCTCTGCATTTTCTATGAAATAATATGTTTCCATCGCCCCCTGGTCATCCACTGCATATCGAATCTTCCATACTCCTTTTTCCTGTAGTTCTTGAACCACAGTCTTTGGCATCGTTTTACTGATGGACTGCCACAATTCTTTCTGCGGAGACATCTCTGCGATAACGGCATCACTGACAGACATTTTCCGTACCAGGCT
This sequence comes from uncultured Jutongia sp., assembly GCA_964521555.1. GTDB lineage: Bacteria > Bacillota > Clostridia > Lachnospirales > Lachnospiraceae > Butyribacter. Next base: position 148,000 of record CAZFSU010000001.1, read on the forward strand.
GGTGTTCAGAGTGCTAACCACCCCTTCTTCTGTAAATCCCTGATAGTTTACCCATCCGTATTCATAGGTGAAATCTTCCGAGTAATCTCCGGGCATTGTGACAATATAATCCTTTTCCTCCTCCTGCAACGAAAATTCCATCAACGAAAATTGTACAATACTACCATCCTCATCCACTGTAAAAAATTGATACTGCATCCAATTTCCCAAAGCCGGAATCATGGTCTGTCCCTGTCCCAACGAAAAATCATCCACATCCTGGTCCCCATCATAATCTTTCACCACCAGAGACATATCTTCCACCGGAAATGCAACTGTATCCACGCCCTGAAATTGCAGCGTATGCTCATCGCAAACCACATCCTCTTTAGTGGTGATCAAAGAGAATGCACCTTGCCATACTCCTGTCTCATCCGCCTCCGGTTTTGGGTTATCCGATAAATACACCAGTTGTAGTGTATAGCCGTGGATCGTTTCACTGGCTATGCCGATCCGATATCTGCCGTCCTCTGTCCTGGAAATGGCACTGTCCGACTTTTTTCCCTTGCTGTCATGTCCCTTTTCCTGCGTCAGATCCATACGGTTCGTAAGGCAAACCACTCCCACGATCAACACCAGTGCCACAGCCAAAAAACCAATCCTTTTCTTTTGTTTCTGAAATCTCATAATATTTCGCACCCTCCTTCTGGTACCAGTCTCGCCAAATGCCAGAAATTCCAGAGACATATTGCGTTTATTCGTAGCAAAGGCCAATAATAGTGTACTATAGTTTCCCCGGATGTCCTGTTCCATAGAATCCAAAACATATTCATCACAACTCATTTCCATATCCCGTATCATGCAGCAATAGGACAACCACACCAGCGGATGAAACCAATATACCGTTGTCAGCAATACGGCTATCAGCTTAATCACATGGTCTCTCCTGTGGATATGATATCTCTCATGCCGCAAAATATACTCCCGCTCCTGCTCGCCAAGACGAAACGGTATATAGATCCTGGGGCGCATGAGACCCAGAACGAAAGGCGATGGAATGTCATCGCATTCATAGACATTTTCCTCATACCGAACCGCTTTATATAACCGTTTCTTCATCCGAAGAGTCAGCCATATATTCCACAGCAGTAGAATAGCAATCCCTGTAATCCACACCATAGCAGCAATCTGCAATACCTGTTCCCGAGAAGAAGATTGCTGAAGCCACTCCTGAAACCCGGTGTCTGATGGTTCATGTTGCAAACCTGCTTGTACTCCACCGGCAGTATAGGTCTGATCTGTCGTCTTGGAACGGCCATCTCCCTGATTCTGTAATGCATCGGACGCATCCGATTGTGTTTTCTGCCCGGAGGACCAAACAGAATCTCCCTGTATGGCAGCCGTATGATCTGTATCATGGTCTCCAGATGCTGCCTCCGGTGCCGCCTGCTCTTGCTCTGTCTCCCTCTTTTGTTCCGTGTCTTGCTGCCACATGGAATTTTCCAAACGCTCCCATACTATCCTCTGAATCTGATTGATCTCTACCGGGGCTCCCAACAGGTTAAATACGCTCAACGGTGAAGAAACCGCCACAGGACAGACCAGACGAATCCCCACCACCAGCCACATCGCATAAACATATTTCTTGGGCAGACGGAACATCAATCCCCTTGCCATGAACACTGCCAGAATCACCACCGATGCCGTCAGTCCCATTTCCAGGACAGTGAAAAAAACCTGATAAATATTCATTGTCATATCCTCCTGAACTATTCCCGATGTTCATCGATCAATGCCTTGATTTTCCTTGCCTCTTCCTCTGTGATCTTCTTTCCTCCTAAAAATGCGGTTAAAAACTGTGGCAGAGATCCTCCAAAGGTTCTTTCCACAAAATATTCCGATTCATCGGCCTGCACCTGATCCTTGTCGATCAACACAGATACCACAGCATTCTTATTCTGTATGTATCCCTTCTCACACAGTTTGCGAATAGTAGTATATGTAGTAGATTTTTTCCAGCCCAAAGCCTCATTGCACATTTTGACCAGTTCGCCGGAATTTACAGGGGCGTGCGCCCATACGACCTGCATAAATCGGTAATCACTATCACATAATTTCAAGTATCCCATCCTTTTCTCCTTTCTGCTGCCCTCTTACCTCTCTCCTCTCTGCCACCCCAACCGCCATAGTGTACTTCGCATTTTCTCCCGGGGAATCACAGCTTCCTAAACGTTATCGCCCTATAGAACCCATTTCCTCAGAACGCAAAGATGGTTTATTGTTATAGACCCCTCTACAGAAAGTCTATAACAATAAACCATCATTGTCAATACTTGATATAAAATCTCATCCTCTGACTGTGGCTGTCTGACACATCTCCAGAAAATATCGATGCACGGTCAGATCTTCTGTCACCTCGGGATGAAACGCCAGGCCAAGCTGATTGGCATAACGAACTCCTACAATCTTGCCATCCACTCTGGCAAGAATTTCCACCCCTTCGGATACTGTTTCGATATAGGGAGCCCGGATAAAGGTCATAGGAATCTTCCATGCTCCAAATTCTTCCTCGATATGAAAACTTCCCAGTTGCCTTCCGTAAGCATTCCGCTTCACCTGTACCGGAAGCGTCCCAAAATATACATGCGTATCATTCGACAAACGATCGGCTAACAGAATAAGCCCGGCACAGGTGCCAAGCACAGGCAGTCCCGCCTGAATTTTGGCATGGAGGGGATCAAACAAATCCAATTCCCGCAACAACTTTCCCATCACGGTACTCTCTCCTCCCGGCAGAATCAAACCGTCAAACTCCTGCGCCAAATCCTTTCTCTGCCGTATTTCAAAAACGGTGGCACCTAACTGTTCCAGTTTTTTCTCATGTTCGATAAAGGCACCCTGCACCGCTAAGACTGCAATCTTCATATATTGCCTCCATTCTGTATAAGAATACCTGACGCATTATTTCCCCCGCTCAGCCATCAACAATTCGATCTCCTGTTCATTGATTCCCACCATAGCTTCCCCCAGGTCCTCGGATAACTCAGCCAGTAATTTCGCATCTGTATAGTTCGTTACCGCTTTTACAATCGCTGCTGCCCGCTTCTTCGGATCCCCGGATTTGAAAATACCAGATCCTACAAAGACACCTTCCGCACCTAATTGCATCATCAATGCGGCATCTGCCGGAGTGGCCACACCGCCTGCGGCGAAATTCACCACGGGTATCCTGCCCTGCTCATGCACATATTCCACCAGATCATATGGTACCTGCAACTCCTTGGCTGCCTGATATAACTCATCTTCCCGCATGGAAGTGATACGGGCAATCTCCTGGTTCATCTTGCGCATGTGACGTACCGCCTGCACCACATCTCCGGTCCCCGGTTCTCCTTTCGTACGAATCATGGATGCCCCCTCACTAATCCGACGCAATGCCTCTCCCAGATCCTTGGCACCACAGACAAAAGGAACCTGGAACTTGGTCTTGTCAATATGGTAGACATCATCTGCCGGAGATAACACTTCACTCTCATCAATATAATCAATCTCAATCGCTTCCAATATCTGCGCCTCCGCGAAATGGCCAATACGACATTTTGCCATCACCGGTATGGATACCGCTTCCTGGATACCCCGGATCATTTTCGGATCGCTCATTCTGGATACTCCTCCGGCTGCTCTGATGTCTGCCGGAATCCTCTCTAAAGCCATCACGGCGCAAGCACCGGCTTCTTCTGCAATTCTTGCCTGCTCTGGTGTGGTCACATCCATGATGACACCACCCTTTAACATCTGTGCCAATTCCTTGTTTAATTCATATCTGCTATTACTCATCTCTGTTCTCCTATCCGTCAGAAATCTCACCACGCGCATCATAGATCTATGATAATCTCCGACTATATTCCGTTCGATTAACGATGATGGTAAGGCCTCTCTATGGCGCTTACTCATATTTAATATCCTGCAGTAATAACAGTATATACACAAAAACAGCACCATGAATAGTTCCAAATTTGAAATATTTCATGGTGCCAGATTTTAGAATGGATATTTGAGCAGTCATTAGATGCCGAAGGGAACACCCTCACCTACATCCTGAATAAAATTATTGTACTGCTTGGAATGCTTCCTCCAGGTCCTGAATAATATCATCAATATGCTCTGTGCCAATGGACAAACGAATGGTATTCTTGTAGATACCTACCTCCTCTAATTCCCCGGTGGTCATCTGGGAATGTGTGGTACTGGCCGGATGAATCACCAGCGACTTTACATCCGCCACGTTTGCCAGCAGAGAAAAGATCTCCAAATGATCGATGAAATCTTTGGCAGTCCGGTCATCTCCCTTGATCTCAAAAGTAAAGATAGATCCCCCTCCATTTGGGAAATACTTCTGATATAACGCCTGCTGCTCCGGATCTGTGGAGATAGACGGATGATGCACTGCTTCCACCTGCGGATGATTCTTGAGATAATCCACCACTTTCAATGCATTTTCCACATGACGCTCCACACGCAGAGACAACGTCTCTAATCCCTGTAAGAAAATAAATGCGTGGAATGGCGACAGGGTAGCCCCCGTATCACGAAGCAGGATCGCACGGATCTTCGTGACAAACGCTGCCGCGCCCACCGCCTGCGTGAAGCTGATACCGTGATAACTAGGATTTGGTTCCGTCAAAGAAGAGAATTTGCCCGAAGCTTCCCAATCAAACTTACCACTATCTACAATCACACCACCGATGGTAGTTCCGTGTCCACCGATGAACTTCGTGGCAGAATGTACGACAATGTCTGCACCATATTCGATCGGCCGTACCAGATAAGGTGTGGCAAATGTATTATCGATCACCAGCGGAATCTTATGTTCATGGGCGATTTTTGCAATGCCTTCAATATCCACCACATCCGAGTTGGGATTACCCAGTGTCTCGATAAAGACCGCCTTGGTATTGTCCTGGATCGCCCCGCGAATCTCATCAAAATTAAACGGATCTACGAATGTAGTTTGAACACCAAATTGCGGAAAAGTATGTTCCAGATAATTATATGTACCGCCATAGATATTCTTGGCAGACACGATGTGATCCCCCGCCTGCGCCAGATTTTGCAATGTATAAGAAATCGCTGCCGCACCGGATGCCACTGCCAAAGCAGCCACGCCCCCCTCTAATGCTGCAATTCTCTGCTCAAAGACATCCTCTGTGGGATTGGTCAGCCGGCCATAGATATTTCCGGCATCCGCCAGCCCAAAACGGGCCTCCGCATGGTCGCTATTGTGAAATACGTAGGAAGATGTCTGATAGATCGGTACTGCCCTTGCATCGGTTACCGGATCTGCATTCTCCTGTCCCACATGTAACTGTAATGTCTCAAATCTTAAATTTCTATCTTTTCTTTCTAACTTTGCCATAACGATAATCTCCTTTGCTAATAAAGTAATATCAGATACATTCCCCTAACAGTACATTCGTTTATTATGACATAGATACTTGCTTTGTTTATACTGATACATCTGTCTTTGTTTCATCAGGATTCCCCCTTTGCCTCACTGTCCGAAATAATTCATACTATCCCGATAGGTTTTTATGTTATGTTCAAAGTATATACTAACATTCTTGCCATGTCAACAGGTTTTTAAAGTCCCCTGCTAACTTTACGACTTGTGATCACCCCGGTCCACCACAATATGGCAGCCCACACTTTCCACACGTCTTTCCAGACAATATCGGCACTCCGCCGCTTCATCCCCGGTGCATACTTTGCCATCATAGAGAGAATACTTATCCCGGACTCCCACGGGAGATAAATTTGGCATGACAACATTGGCTCCTGCCTCGATTCCCAACTCCCGTCCCCGGGGATGAATCGTGGCCAACGCAGTTGTTGCCGGCAATAACAAATCCGGCTGCATAATCCGCAATAAGCTCAAAAGGTACAATGTCAGTTCCAGACTTCCCTGTGCCTCCCCGGCAAACGGGGTATCCTGGTGCGGAATGAAAGGACCGATCCCCACCATTTCCGGCTGTAATTCTTTCACAAACCGAAAATCTTCTGCTAAATGTTCCGCTGTCTGATACGGACTGCCCACCATAAAACCACATCCTGTCTGATAACCGATCTCTTTGAGAGTTCGCAGACATTGTTTACGGTGTTTCAGAGATAGGCTGTGGGGATGTAGCTGCCGATAATGAGTATCCGTGGCCGTCTCGTGCCGCAATAAATAGCGGTCTGCTCCTGCCTCAAAAAAGCGTTCATAACTTGCTTTGTCTCTTTCGCCGATGGATAACGTGATGGCGCAGTCCGGATGTGCGTCCCGAATCCGTCTGACTAGATCTGCGATGCGGTCATCGGTATAATAAGGGTCTTCCCCGCCCTGCAATACAAAGGTACGGAAACCTAATTTTTCCCCTTCCCGGCAACAGGCCATAATCTCCTCTTCGCTTAAACGATACCGCTCTGCATGGGTATTACTTCTACGGATGCCACAATAGTAACAGTCATTTTTGCAATAATTGGTAAACTCAATCAGTCCACGAATGTATATATTCCTGCCATATTGACGATCTGTGATGGCTCTGGCTTTCCCTCCGGCATATCTCCTCAATTCCTCATCATTTGACCGGATCAGGGCCGCAAACTCATCCGCCGCAAGAATTTGTTCCTGCTCTAACCGATCCATGAGATTTTTTCCCTCCGCTATTGTCAAGTGATCCGCCTGCCTTTGCAAATCATCCACGCTCCTCTCTGTACTCATCTTCGGGGCATCTCCTCTCACAAAATCGTACCTCCACCAGCCACCACACTACCGTCATACAATACCAAGGCCTGTCCCGGCGTCACGGCTCTCTGTGCCTCCGGGAAAGTACATTCGTACAAATCCTCCTCCACACGGCGCACCGTACAGGGAGAACCTGCATGATTATACCGAATCTTTCCTAAATATATTTTTTCCTCGGAAAAATCCGGTTCTGACATAAAATTCACTTGATGAATGTACACCTTTTCGGACAGGTTATCTTCCATCTTGCCGATGACGATCTCGTTCGTTTCCGGTTTGATCTTCACCACAAAAGCCGGATATCCCAGTGCCAGATTTAATCCCTTCCGCTGACCCACGGTATAATGAATGATACCGCGATGTCTCCCGATCACACGTCCCTGGGTATCAACGAAATCACCCGGTTCTGATGTTACTCCTGTGGCTTTTTCAATGTAGGCTGCATAATCTCCATCTGGCACAAAACAGATCTCCATACTGTCCGGTTTCTTTGCCACCGGCAATCCTGCTTCTTCTGCGATCTCCCGTATACGATCTTTTTCATATGCCCCCACCGGCATCAGTGTTCTGGCTAATTGCTCCTGCGTCAGATTATATAATGCATAGGTCTGGTCCTTTTTCGCGGTGACAGAATTTGCAATGGCATACCGCCCCGATTCCAAATGACAGATTTTCGCATAATGTCCCGTCGCAATATAATCTGCCCCAATCTCCAGACTGCGCTTTAGCAGAGACTCCCACTTCACATAGCGGTTACATGCAATACATGGATTCGGCGTGCGCCCTGCCTGATATTCCCGAATAAAGTAGTCAATCACATTCGCCTGAAATTCATTCTTAAAGTTCATGACATAGTACGGAATATCCAAGACCTGCGCCACCCGTCTGGCATCCTCTACCGCACTAAGGCCACAACAGCCACCTTCCTGCTCCATGACGGCCTGTTCCTCATCCTGCCAGATCTGCATGGTCACACCGATCACACGATATCCCTGTTCCTTTAATAAATATGCTGCTACGGACGAATCCACACCGCCCGACATACCCACTACTACTGTTTTTTGTTCCCGCATATTCTATCCTTTCTACCATCTAAAAAGTTTTCAAAAAAATCAGCCCGAAAGCTGATTTTTTCAAGATCCTATATAACGATTCCGGCCCCAAACCACGGTCAACTTACTTCGCCAACTCTAACATTCTGGTAAGTGGCACATTCGCTTTTCGCCTGAGTTCTTCCTCCATCTCCACCACAGGCTCCAACGTCTGTAATGCCTGTAACACCTTCTCCACTGTAATCTTTTTCATATTCGGGCAAAACTGCCGATGACCCACAGAATAAAATCTTTTCTGCGGATTCTTTAACTCCAGTTCATAGAAAACCCCCATCTCTGTACAAATGATAAATTCCTTTGCATCAGTCTGATTGGCATAATCCAGGATCTCTGAGGTACTGCCGATAAAATCCGAAAGTTCTAACACATCTCCGGTACATTCCGGATGTGTCAATACCAAAGCATCCGGATGCGCTTCTTTGGCTTTCAAAAGTTCTTCCTTATAGATGCTGGTATGTACATGGCAGAAGCCATCATTAAAAATAAAATGCTTCTCCGGTAATTTCCCCGCAATATAGCGTCCCAAATTTTCATCCGGTACAAAGAAAATATCCTGATTGGGCAATGCCTGAACCACCCGCAGCGCATTGGAACTGGTCACACATACATCCGAATGTGCCTTGATCTCTGCTGTAGAATTCACATAACAGACCACCGCCACATCTGGATATTCCTGACGAACTGCTGCGATTCGTTCGATATCCAACATATGTGCCATCGGGCAATCTGCATATTCATCTGCCATGATTACCCGCTTATCCGGATTGAGAATCTTAGCACTTTCTCCCATAAAAGATACACCACAAAACAGAATATTCTGCTCCGTCACCTGCGTTGCCTTCTTTGCCAGAAAATAGGAATCCCCCACCAGATCTGCCAGGGCTTGTACCTCTCCATCTACATAATAATGTGCCAAGATCACTACATCCTTCTCCCTCTTTAAGCGCATGATCTCTTCTTTTATGTTCTCCGCCATATTTTCGCTCCTTTTCTAACGCACTGGTCGTCCATACCATTGAATTATATGCCACTACATTCCTGTTTGTCAATGATCATATGATCCCCTCCGGCATACCGTATAAAATCCGGTAACCATAATACAGTAACGTGATCACCAGCACAACGATTGTCATACGTACCCCCCAGACCGGGCGCCTCTGTAACCAGTAGTGATTCCATGCCAGATAACCGAGATATGGAATCCACAAGAAAATCAATGGATGCAGATTCCAAGCCCTGTCCCATTGAAACGAAAACACATAAAAGGCAGATCTGGTAAGCCCGCAGGCCGGACAGGGAACATGAAATAAATAAGCTACGGGACATACGGTATGAAACACAATCTGGGTAAAGAGGATATAACAAAGCATCAACAGAATTGCTTTCCGCATCTGATAGATCTCTTTCCATAGCAAATGATACGCCTCCTGTGCTCTATTTTTGATTTCCCGCATATTTCTGTATTCCTTTTCTGTCAAATCCAATAATTATAGGTAGCAGTCATGCCGATCAGATTGATGGCGATACCCAGATACAACAAAGGACGATTCCATTTGACAAACCATTCCTTTTGCGGTTTCCAAAGCATCAAAGCATAAAACAGGTATGGCAGTAAATCTAACAAATAACGATCTCCAAACTGCCAGCCTCCCAATGTCTTATGGCAGCAAATAAACAACACATGCAGAATGGCCAGAATCGGTACCATGATCAGGACAGGTAATTGCTCCTGTCTTCGATGTGCCAAAGCATATCCCCATGCTACGATCACCGTGATAAATAGTGGTATCATTAGCCAAAATGCCATGCCATCTGAGGTGAAAAAGGACAGCGCACCGCCATCTTCCCCTTTTCCCGGAAGCCGTACCAAATGACCTAAATTTTCTGCCAGATAGGATAGATGAAACTGTCCCGTTTTTGTCCTGGTAAATTCAGGAAGATAATTATGACCAAATTCCGTGATATTACCAAACCGGCAATAATTTAAGATCATATAACTCAGAGCAATCATTCCTGTAGCAATACACCAGTTCCACTTTTGGGACACCATCTGTAAGAAAGTCCCCTTTGGATTTTGTTGTTTCCATCCCTTCCACAATATATAAACAAGCAATGGAAAATACAAAACCACCATAGGACGGCATCCCACAGCACACGCCCAAAACGCCAGGGAGAAACCACCCTTGCCGCGTACCGCATAATACAATGACATCAAAGACAAGGTAAAACACATATTTTGTGCGATAAACCATACATAACCATTGATGGACACAAACAACAACCCGGAGGCCAGATACAAAAATAATACGAAAAATTCCACATGTTCCTTTTCGCCACCCAGCGTTTTATATAATTTCACCGCATAAACCGCACCTGCCACCATGACGATCCAGGCAATCCAATGATCCGGTGTATGCTCTCCCATTAACAATGCAAATGGAAGCATCACATAGGACGGAAATGGCGGAAAACTTACATAATATTTATCCTGATAAATAGCCAATTCCAACCATTCATAATTCTGCCCCAGATCCAGCCTTCCCTGCAACCAGGAACATGCCTGTAATGTATACGAATTATAGGGGTTTTCTTTCCACGGCCACAGCCCGGTAAATGCCACCACGACCCAGCATACCGCCAAGATTACAACAGGTATAATCACATAATCCCAATCCCACTTTTTCACATTTGTTCTCATACTTTCATCCTTTCCTTCATCTCTCTCATTTTCTTGTAATATCATTTACATAATTGCCTGCCCCTGCAGATACCACATGTGGAAAAAGACGGCTAATATTCCAAATGCTATGAATAGCACCCTCTTTCCCGTTTTCCCCAGCCCGGATGCTGCAATCAGATAGAGAGGCAGACAACTCATCATATACCGCGGGCCACTAATCATCCATCCATGCAGATATGTCACAAAGATGTATGCGCCTCCCAGTGCAATATATGAAGTACGTATTTTCTTATGTAAACCATAAAACAACAGTAACATCACGCCAAAATACAGTATCATCTGTGCCCAGTAGATGAATACACCTAAATACGGATACTGGATGCCCATGCTATAATGCTGTGTTAGGTTTTCTGAAATCCAGTGAGATGTGTTGTACCACGGCTCCGCTGCCTGAAATTTGATAAATGCATTCCATTTGCCGTATATCATCTGGTTCATCATCAGATAGACCAAAGTGCCCACCGGGATCAGACAGACACCTGCCGCAGACCATGTCCGATGTTCCTTGGTGCGAAACTGTAAACAAATCTCATATACTGCCGGCACCAGTAAGACAATCCCCTGAGAACGACTTAAGGCCGCCAGCATACCGACGATGCCCACCACGATCCACCGCTCCCTGCGGATATAATATAAACAGATCGCCGTCAACATGATAAACAAGCTCTCGGTATAAGCTCCGATCATGAAAAATCCCACCGGAAATAACTGGAGCAAAAAGAAACCTTCCCATGCACAGATACGGTCACATTCCATCTCCAGAAGCCGAAAGAAATATACACTTCCCACAGCCAGACACAAGTTGGATACCAATACACCTGCCACAACATAATTTCTACAAAAAAGATAAAACACTTTCATGAGCACCGGATATAACGGAAAAAATACAATCTCATTCGCGTTTTCTCCCGTGGCTTGATACCAGTGTTTCGCAATGTTTACATAGTGTGGGATATCTCCGGCTTCTTCCCATCGGTGATACAGAGCCATCGCAAAACCAGAGATACTCTGATCCCCCGCTAACCGCCAGACCACATATGCAACATACATCAAAAGCCAGTGGATGAGTACCGCCAGCAGAGCGATTGACATATTCCTCATCCACTGGTTGTTTCCATCCTTCCATTCCTGTTTGTTTGCCATTTGTTTCATCACTAATCCTCATTTCTGAGCAACTTCGCTGCAAAGGGGCAACGAATATCTCCTGTTTGCGTCCGTATGAAAATCGCAGTGATTACCAGATTTTCATACTATACTCCTAACAATATAATAACAGATGCACCGTTCAAAATCACCAATATACTCATCATGCAAAGATACCCCGTACTCCCAAGCCATTGCCAGATTGGTTTCATCGCTTCCTTACATTTTTGATACCCTCCGGCAGACCCATTCGATAACAACAAACGACACACCAGACTCATCACCATCCCGAGGAACGAACATCGAAACGGCAGAAACAACAAATAGCTTCCCGGTACTGCCAGGCTGCAATATAAACCATTTTCCGCTTCCTGGTCTCCCACAAACAACCGCAGAATCTGATAAACATTCCAATAAGTAATCACTCCACACACCATCGAAAGATACCAGTTGAGCGGATATCTATCCCGTAACAGCAACGGATGTTCTGCCCAGATTGTCCCCAGATCCAACAGCGACGTTCCATTGACTTTTGTAGTATAATAGACACCACATAGCAGCAACTCCACCAGACCGATCCCCGCGATCCGTGGCAGCCATTTCCGCAATTCTGCCTCCTGTTTTATCCATCCCATCTCAGACAAAAACCTAAGAAACAACGCAATGATCAACACAATCATCATTGCACCGCCGATGGTACCGATCCATTCCCCCATAATATCACTTTCCTCCATTCCTAACATTCCGAGCTTCTGCTCACACGGATATACCACGTATGGTAAACTGCAATTCCAATGGTTCGGATACATCGATGCAATATTCCGGATGTACCCTGGCGCCCCAGCTATCATCACCGCCGACCCCCATCTGTGCCTTAGACACCCGTAAAATCGTATGATATACACCGGGCAATTCGTACGCATGTCTGGCATATTCCAATTCATGCGGAGTATACGGAAGCGCAGATACACTTAACCGATCTCCTGTGACCATCAGGCCTCTGCCGTCCGTATCTGTGACTTTGATATAACGGACTTCTTCCTTATTTCCACACTCCTGTGGCACCAGATATCCGGCCATGTTGTCCGGTACCCGGTTATGATAAATACCTAACTTGCCACCCCGTTTCCGGTCTGCATAGGTTTCCTCCGGTCCCAGTCCATACCACTCCACATGATCCAGATCCGCATCCAGAGTAAACAGCATTCCAAACTCTGGCATATCTCCTAACTCCTTCACCGGATCATAGGATAAGCGGATATCGATCCTGCCATCCCCATATACCGTATATGTTACCGAACAATGGCTCACCGGATTGGTTGCCATCCGATAGATATAGGTGATCTGAAAGGAATCTTCCTTCTGTACCATTTTAGGACCACCTCGAGCCTGAAATTCTTTTGTCCTGTGGTCCATATACAGACTGGCAATCTTCCATTGGGCGTATCGTTGTTCCATCCGGTTACCATAATCATTGTCCGTGGGTGCCCGCCAAAAATTCGGTCTGGGAACCACAGACAAGTATTCTCTGCCACAATACCGATAAGACACCGGCCCTCCGGCACCATAGGAAAACAGCACTTCAAAATCCGCACCTCTGACTCCCACATTCTGAGAACCCCGAATCACTTCTATCGGTAGTGATGTTTCTTCTTTGGTGTCCCCCTTTTCGACCATATAGACATATTGTCCAAAGGCAATCTCATGCCCCTTCCGGCACCATGACGTGTCTTCCGTCATCCGAAAAGAAACAATCACCAGATATTCACCCGATTTGGTCTCGTCCCATGACGGCATGGGATAATCCCGTTCCTCCAGAGGCGGTACCGCCGTTTCCAATTCCACACTTTGTTGCAAAACACCTTCCAGATATAAAGAAACCAGACATTGAAATTCCTGTGTACCGGTAAATAAATGCTTATTGATCACATGGATGTTCTGATGGTCGATCTGTAAACTTATGTTTTGATAGTTATATTTCACTTCTTGCATCTTAGGCGACGGCATACGGTCTCCTGCATATACGATACCATTCCCGCTAAATGCCCCATCTGACGGACGGTCCCCGAAATCCCCTCCATATGCCTGATAAGGCCGTCCATACCGATCTACGGCATCCAAAGACTGATCAATATAATCCCAGATAAATCCGCCCTGATAACTTGAATCGGCATCGGCCAGATCGGTATACTTGTGTAATGCACCACAAGAATTTCCCATAGCATGGGAATACTCACAACAAATAAATGGTTTGCTGCGGTCATGAGCCAAAAACTTCTGAATCATTTCTACCGATGGATACATCTGACTCTCGATATCCGACGTCGCCGGATATCTGCGGTCATGGAAAATACCTTCATAATGTACCAGTCGATCCGGGTCCAGACGATGAAAGAGATCTGACATATGCTGAATCACGATGCCGCCATAAGATTCATTTCCACAAGACCAGATCAGAATGGATGGATGATTCTTGTCCCGCTGATAACAGGAATTGACACGATCCAACAACATAGGTTCCCACTTGATATCATCTCCCGGAATGATCTGTTCAATCTGTCCGGCAGCCTCCGGTCTGCTCCAGGTTCCATGCGTCTCCATATTATTTTCCGCCAACAGATAGATGCCATAGCGGTCGCACAGATCATAGAGCCGCACATCATCCGGATAATGACTGGTACGAATGGCATTGATGTTATTTTGCTTCATGGTCAGGATATCCTGTAGAATCTCTTCGTCAGAAACTGCCCTGCCGGTATGAGAGCTAAATTCATGGCGATTCACTCCCTTGAAAACGATCCGCCTGCCATTTAGACACATGATACCATCCTTAATTTCAAATCGTCGAAATCCCACCTGTTGTTCTACATATTCTATGGTCTCTCCCATCCCGTTACGCAATTCCAGACGAAGCAGATACAGATGCGGATGCTCCGCACTCCACAGCCGCGGTGTCTTTACCGGATATTCCAAATGCGTCTCCTGGGACAACGGCTCTTCTGTAGCAAATACCGGGGTACATGCTTTTTGTCCCTCCTTGCATTCTACAGTTGTCGTATATTCTTCCCACAAAGAAACCGCCACACTGCCCTTCCCCTGGTTCGTCCGCAAATCCAGAGACAGTACGGCATCCTGAAAAGTATCATCTAATAATGTCCGTACCGTTAGATCTTCCAGATGGATCTCCGGCACAATGTAAAGATATACCGAACGATAGATACCGGAAAAGCGGAAAAAATCCTGGTCCTCACACCAGCTTCCAGTGGTCCACTTGAACACCTGGACTGCTAACTTATTTTCCCCTGCCTGTACATAGGATGTGATATCAAATTCGCTGGGATCAAAACTATTCTCGAAATATCCCACATAATGCCCATTGAGCCATACGGCTGCCCCACTTTCCACACCCTGAAAGGAGAGACGTAATTCCTGTCCCACATATTCCCCCGGCAATAGGAAATATTTCACATACTCTGCCACCGGATTAAAACGTTCCGGCACTTCCCCTAATGCCACATTTTCTTTGCCGTCCCAGGGATAGGCAGTATTGGTATAATGTGGAACATCATATCCCTGTAACTGAATATGACCCGGCACATGAATATCTGCCCAGGTATGACAGTCATACTCCATTTTCTCAAAGTCACGAACCGCGGTATGATAATTTTCCGCATAGGAAAATTTCCAGGTCCCATCCAGAGACAGGAAACGGATGGATTGGAAGGCATCTGTCCCATTACCAGCAGTCTCCGTCCGGGACATCCCCCGGTACTGAACAGACAGTTCTGCATGTGCCGGCAAACGGTTTTGCGCAAACACCTGTGGGTCTTTAACCACATGATAATCAAATGTTTTCATTTCTGCACCCCTAAATTTTACTTTCCTTATTATAAGGTATATTTCCTATATGTGCAATCACCGCATCTCTTCTCGATACTGAAATGACCAGAAGCGGTATCTACAGTTTTTCCATGCATTTACAGTTTTGATATGATAAAAAAGTATATCTGTCTGTAGAAACGTTGTCAAATCTGTGATATGATGGTTTTGTTCAAAAAATCATAACAGTGCTGCATATCAATCTCTGCACTAACAGAAAGGAATCTATTTATGGCTTACGAAGAATATCTCAGGGCACAAAAATCAGGACAGAAAGCATTTAAGAAAAGTATAGCCAAAGGTCAGTATCCATATCTTCCGGTATTGGACGATATACTGTCACTGGCCGACACAGAATGCGAAATCAATCTGGGTATCATGGATATCCGGTTATACCAAGTGATCGGCACTAGCACAGCAGGCAGAACCAATGCCTTTGCATCAAATTTTATGCCGTTATTAGAATATGGCAGTGAATTTGCTACGAAATGGTCTTCTCTACAGGATGCCCAGGTCGAAGAGGGAATCCGGGATGCCATCAAGGTATATGAATACCTCAATAAATATTATGTCATTGAAGGAAATAAACGGGTCAGTGTACTAAAATACCTGGACTCTCCCACCGTGGTCGCAGAGGTCATCCGCAAGGTACCCAAAAAAAGCGATGATCTGGAAATTCAGATCTATTATGAATTCATGGATTTCTATGAATTAACCAAAATCAATTATCTGCAATTTTCCAAACTGGGAAGCTATAATAATCTGTTAAAAACAGTGGGCAAAGATAGCACCCAGCCGTGGACGGACGAGGAACGCCTGGACTTTTCCTCCTTCCACTCGATCTTCTATAAGGCATACAAAGAAAAGGGAGGATTAAGACTCGATAACATCACCTGTGGGGATGCACTGCTCTTTTATCTCTCTCTCTACTCCTATCGTGAAGCCAAAGAATTGACTATGGCCCAGATAAAAAAACATTTGGATAAAATCTGGCCGGAAATCGTCTTATTAACAGAAGCAGATACTGTGGAACTGGTAATGGATCCACAGGAAGGAACCAATGTGGTCAAATCTGTCATCCATAAGATTATCCCGGCAAAGAAAAAGATCGCCTTTGTTTATGACAAAGCTCCCAGCGCATCTGACTGGATCTATAGCCATGAACTGGGACGGCTGCACTTGGATAGCGCACTTGGCGATGCGGTAGAGACCAAGGCTTTCCAGGTCACAGATGTGGAAGAATCGGCAGAAGAATTGTTGGAATCAATCTGCCAGGAAAAGTATGATATTGTTTTTACGGTGACACCAAAATTAATCAAATCCAGTTTAAAAGTTGCCACCGCACATCCACAGATTAAATTCTTAAACTGTGCACCCAACTCACCGCATAATATGGTTCGCACATACTATACACGCATGTATGAGGCGAAATTTCTGACAGGTATGATCGCTGGTGCCATGTGTGAAAATGACAAAATCGGCTACATCGCAGACTATCCGATCTACGGTATGACCGCTAATATTAATGCCTTTGCATTGGGAGCAAAAATGGTGAACCCTTATGCCAAAGTATATCTGTCCTGGTCTACAGTGAAGCTGTCCGACGCAGAACGACTGTTTTGGGAGGAAGAGATCAATTATATCTCTGCGCAGGACATGATCGTTCCACAGGAAAATTCCAAGAAATTTGGGCTGTACTCCATCCATGACGGAGAGAAAAACAATCTGGCTATGTCAATATACAACTGGGGTGTTTTCTATGAACGTCTGGTCAATAGTATTATTCAGGGTGCCATGTCTACGGAAACATCATCAAAGGAAAGCAAAGCGATGAATTACTGGTGGGGATTATCTGCAGGGGTGATTGATGTAATTTGTTCCAAACGTATCCCGGTGGAAACGAAAAAACTGATTCATTTGGTGAAGAAATCTATCAAACACGGGGTCTTCCATCCGTTTGTCGGACCAATCACCGACCAAAGTGGCATCGAACGAATATCGGATACGGATATCATTCATCCGGAAGACATTTTAACCATGAATTGGCTGGCAGAAAATGTTGTTGGAAGTATACCTACACTTGAGGAACTACAGGATTCGGCAAAACCAGTCGTAGAACTGCGCGGACTGGATACCGTCACACCAGAACAGAAAGGAACATCCTTACTATGAAAATACTTGTACTGGCAGATGTGGAATCAAGATACTTATGGGATTTTTATGAAGAAGGCCGATTTGACGGCATTGACTTAGTGATTTCCTGCGGAGACCTCAAACCGCATTATCTGTCTTTTATTGCCACATATACGAAAGCACCGGTTCTTTATGTGCATGGCAATCATGATGAATGTTATATTGACACTCCCCCGGAAGGATGTATCTGTATCGATGATACGGTATACGTCCACCAGGGCGTACGCATCTTAGGTCTGGGGGGATGTATGCAATATAATTATGGTACCATCCAATATACGGAAGCACAGATGGTACGCAGGGTCATAAAATTATTACCGAAACTGTTATTCCGTCGTGGTTTCGATATATTGGTCACCCATGCCCCGGCATATCAAATAAACGACGGAAAGGATTTACCGCACATGGGATTCAAAATATTCCGAAAATTAATCGATCGGTTTCATCCCAAATATTTTTTGCATGGTCATATGCATTTAAATTATAATCACAAATTACCTCGAGAATATCAATATGATGATCAAACTACGATAATCAACGGATATGAAAAATTCACTTTTGACTACAAAGAATAAACCCGCCCAGTCAAGTCTGAATACAGACGACTGGACGGGGAAACATAAGCATCTTTTATGCCTCATCATGAATATCTGCTTTAGGCTTCTCCAGACCTTCGATCTTAATCCCATGTTTCTCGGCATAATCCCAAAGTGCCGCATGGATGGCTTCTTCTGCCAGCAAAGAACAGTGAACCTTCACCGGCGGCAATCCATCCAGCGCTTCCATCACCGCTACATTTGTCACTTCTAATGCTTCCTGCACCGTCTTGCCGATGACTAACTCCGTGGCCATACTGCTGGTGGCCACCGCCGCGCCACATCCGAAGGTCTTAAATTTGCAATCGCGGATCACCTGATTATCATCAATATCCAAATACATACGCATGATGTCGCCGCATTTGGCATTGCCCACAGTACCCACTCCACTGGCATCCTCTATCTCACCCACATTTCTGGGATTGTTAAAATGATCCATTACTTTCTCGCTATATTCCATCGTAATCCTCCATTCTATTTTCAATGCTGCTCTGACGATCTTTTCTATTGATTTTGTTTCACAAAGTCCTCATATAACGGAGACATACTTCTCAAACGTTCTACGTTTGCCTTAACATTCTCGATGACGAAATCAATATCTTCTCTGGTAGTTTCCTCGGATAATGTCATGCGCAGAGAGCCATGTGCTTTCTCGTGCGGCAGGCCAATCGCCAGAAGTACGTGGGAAGGGTCTAACGATCCCGAAGTACAAGCCGATCCACTGGATGCACAAATCCCTTTCTGATCCAGCAGGATCAGCAGAGACTCTCCTTCGATAAATTCAAAACTGATATTAGTATTATTGGACAGACGTTTCGTAGGATGTCCATTTAATCTGGCATATGGCACAGCATCTAAGATCTGATGAATCAGGTAATCCCGAAGTTCTGTCTCGTATTGATTCCTCTCTTCCATCGTCTGCTTTGCAATCTCTGTCGCCTTGCCAAAACCAACGATTCCCGGTACATTATGTGTGCCGGCACGGCGGCTTCTTTCCTGTGCACCTCCATGAACAAAGGAACCGATCTTGACAGCATTGCGAAGATACATAATGCCGATGCCTTTCGGGCCATTAATCTTATGGGCACTGGCGCTGAGCATGTCAATGTGAAGTTCATCCACATTGATCGGCACATGTCCATATGCCTGTACTGCATCCGTATGGAATAAGATGCCATGTTCTTTTGCGATCTCTCCGATTTCCTGTATCGGCTCGATGGTACCAATTTCATTATTGGCAAACATCACCGAGATTAATATCGTGGTGGGACGAATCGCTTTCTTCAGGTCTTCTAACTTGATGACCCCCTCTTCATCCACATCTAAATAAGTGACCTCAAAACCATTTTTCTCTAAGTATTCACAGGTATGAAGTATCGCATGATGCTCAATCTTAGAAGTAATAATATGATTTCCTTTCTCCCGGCAGGCAAAGGCAGTCGCTTTCAATGCCCAGTTATCCGATTCACTGCCACCTCCCGTAAAATAAATCTCATTTGCCTTAGCACCTAAGAAATCAGCAATCGCCACACGGGCATCCTCCACTGCTTTTTTGCTCTTGCCGGCAAAGCTATATGGACTGGATGGATTCCCATAATCTTCCGCAAAATAAGGAAGCATAGCCTCCAATACTTCCGGATGCACTTTCGTGGTTGCTGCATTATCAAGATAAATCAATTTACTCATATGTCATTCCTTTCTGTCGGCTGTTTCGATTTTCGCTGCGCTTTCCCTCACTTGCTCTAACAAGCGAGAGCTAATCTCACAGCCTGTCGGCTGTTTCGATTTTCGCTGCGCTCAAATAGTTTACTTGCACCAAGAAACAAACTGCAAGCAGTGTTTCTTGATGCTGCGTAAACTGCTCTCGCTTGTTAGATAATGTATTCATACCCGACGTTGCTTTGATATTTTTTGACCAAATCCTCTAGTGTAATGTTATCAATGACGTTATTAACGGCATCATTGATCTGTTTCCACAGATCGCAAAGTAAACACCCTTCCACGCGTCCACAATCCTCTGAACCTTCCTCAATACAGGCAATGGGTGCCAGGCTTCCTTCGATGGTACGCAGGATCATTCCCACTGTGTATTCTTCCGGACGTTTTGTCAAGCGATACCCACCTTTGGCTCCCCGCACACTACTGACATATTGTGCCTTGGATAAGATATTGATAATCTGCTCCAGATATTTCTCGGAAAGATTCTGTCGTTTCGCAATGCTTTTGATCGTGATATATTCTCCTGTATCATTAATTGCCAAATCCAACATCATCTGCAATGCGTATTGCCCTTTGGTTGATATTTTCATACTACTAACCTCCCCCACAAAATTCATTTCATACTACTTTTATATGAATTCTTAAATAGTTATACATCATTTTTCCTAGTATGTCAATAGGAAAAATGATATTATTCTTACATTGCCGTATTTTTTTCTTGATGCCAAACCCGTTCCATACCGAAACATCAAAAAAAGAAGGAGTGTCCCTCTGGTTTTCCATCGGACACTCCTTCTTTTAAGGTTTAATGACTATTTCATGATAATCATAGCTGATTATTTCGCTTTAAACTTCTTGACTGCACTATATTTACCATAAAGAGTCTTGCCACCTGACTTCTTGACCGCTCTTATCTTGATATAATACTTCTTGCCCTTCTTCAGTTTCAGCTTTTTGTACTTCAGCTTAAATTTCAGCTTCTTTACATTCTTAACGGTTACTTTGGTAGATTTCTTAAACTTTTTGTTTGTTGAAATCACTACCTGATAACTGGTTACACCTGATAGCTTTTTCTTTAATTTCAAGGTAACAGTCTTCTTCTTCGCAGTTACTTTCTTAATCGCTGCCTTGCCAGGCTTCTTAACCGTCACCGGTGCCTTGGTTGGCTTTGTACCAACAGAGCCACCCGGTTTCTTAGTAGGATTTGGAGCCGTTGTCTGAGTCGGATCTTTTGTTGCATTTGGATTCGTTGTTGCATTTGGATCCTTTGTCGCGCCCGGATCAGGTGTTGCATTCGGATCCTTTGTCGCACCCGGATCAGGTGTTGCGTTCGGATCCTTTGTCGGACTTGGTTCTGTCTCCTTCAAGCCCGCAATCGCGTCTAACACAGCCTGATTCAATGCTTCAATCTCACTGATCACTGTGCTGTCCGTTGCCTTCTTAGCGTCGGCAACTGCCTTCTCTAATGCAGTCCAGCTAGCTATGGTATAATTATCCTTATTCAACGCTTCTGCCTTCTCAATGTTTGCATTCAGTTCCTTCATTACGGCTGCATTATCATAAGGTACTAAAGCAGATGTTACATCTTCTAACTCTGCCAGAATCGCATTAACCTGACTTGGAAGCAGACTCTCCACATCGTCCATGTTCTTCACATTCTCAATCGAAGTGTTCATAGCAGCGACACTTTCTTCTGTGTAATCGCTTGTGGTGATAGCCGCTACCTGTTCCTCGGCTGCCTGGATAGCAGGATTCAGCAGATCAGCAATCCCTTTTGGTGCATCCACACTCTTTAAAACATTGTCATCCGCATCTAAGAATTTAACAGACTGGATGGTATATACATTCCCTGGTTCTGATTCCCATGCAAATGTATAGCACTTCAGGTCATAAGCTGCTCCCTCTTTCAGTACCGATGTAAGTTCCAGGGTCTCTTTCCAGCCTTTTCCGCCAAGTTGATAGTTTGAATCAGTTCCGATAAATCTCTCGTAAGCATCCCCCATCTCTATGTCAATCGACGCATAAGGATTATATGAGGTTTTTGCCGTACAGTCAAAGGTTACCTCTACCTTTTGAGCTCCTGCCATTTCCGAATCTACTTTTCCAGACAGGATGGTAATCTTCGTAGGATCATTCCAATTATCTTTACTGCTAGGGATACCTGCCAACGAGAACCATTCTGCCGGGTAATCTACAACCAAGGCATCCAATGCCTTCTGAAGTGCCTCTGTTGCGCCCGCAATTTCAGAAATCACATCACTCTGTGCCACGGAATCAGCCTGGGTTAAAGCCTCCTGTAATGCTGTCCAGCTACTCTCTGTATAATCACTTTCAACTAAATCGGTTGTCTGTGCCACAACCGCATCTAACTCTGCCTTAGCAACATCTGCGGTCAGCTTCACCAGTCCATCGATGGCTTCATCAATGGCAGTTGCAAGCTCGTTAATCTCATCCGCTGTCCCAGCCTCTTCAAGTCCAGTTTTTCCAGCTTCCAAAGCCTGCTGCAGTACAGCCCAGGTGTCTGAAGTATAATCGCTGCCAGACAATTTTTCTGCCTCTGTGATGGCCTGATCCAGCACAGCGGTAGCAACCAATCCTGCGATAGCAGTATCAATAGCTGCCGCCTTAGCTGTGATCTCATCCTCTGTCTTGTCTGTTGCATCCAGAAGTGTCTGGCCTTCCTCCATAGCAGTAGTCAGTGCAGACCAGCTTCCTGTCGTGAAGCCTGCTCCATTTTCATGCATGTTTTGCTGGATGGTACCTTTCTTTAAAGCAATCTGTAATGGAGTATCGTCTACCGTGAGATCCACGGATACATTTGCTTCCCTAACCCCTGCTGCTATCAATTTGTCCGCCGTTTCCTGAGTCATAACATGAAACTTCATCGTTTTGTTCACATCCGCAAAGGCATCTGTACCAATCGTCTGGATATCGCCATAAATATAAATATTCTTCATTTGACCATACAGAAATGCCGCTTCTCCAATCGCAGTGACACTACTCCCCAGTCTTATTGTCTGGATACCTTCTTGTACAAAGAAAGCGAAATCTCCGACGTTAGTAACCTGTCCGCCCACAATGACCTCATTCACCTCAGATCTACAATCCGCCCCGAACCAATCACTATCTGACAATGCAGCCAGTTCCTCGGCAGTATAGCCCAGACTGGCTGGATACCAGCCCTGCGCAGTACACTGAGATTTATATGCAACATCATCATACTCTTCATCCGTGATTGTAATATCCGGCATAGCCCCTGTGCCCTCCAGGATCAGGAAAGACTCTGTCTTAGTATTTCCCTTATAATATAGATACTCCGCATCACCATACTTGCCTTGGTCAATGCTATTTCTCTCAATCGATCCCGTTGCTGCCTGACCATAGATGCCCGGCACAAAGATAGAGGTAATCACCAAAGCAGCAGACGCAGCCACGCTGATCAGTTTTTTTGCCTTACACTTCATATACTCTAAACACCTTTCTATATAAAATCTAATTATTTTCTTCTCCATGAATCAGGTTAGGTATGGCAAGCCCATACCTAACCCAATATTTTTCTTTTGTGCTGTATCCTAAGGATACCTTTCACATCTTTGAGACTCTTACTCTGTTGTTCCTTGTTCTGTCAGAATCGGAATCAGTGCTTTGCCCAAGTCGGACTGAGCATAGGTATAACGGTTCCATAATCCCATGCCATTCTCACCGGTATATCCGTTATCCCAGATGATATATCCCAGACCGTTAGCCTGTGCCTCTTCCACTACTTTATCGATATATGTCTCAATAGCAGAAATGTTGTTTTTATTCACAGCACCAAATTCACCGACGATAACTGGTATTCCCTTATCCACAAACGTAGTCTTTAAGTCCTCAAATTTTTCTTCAATATTACTGCGATCCGACCGGGAAGTAGTTGTCACACTGCCTTCTCCGGTATTTAAGGTGAAGTTATATGGATCATAGAAATGAACGGATACTATTATTCTATCTGAACTGCCATTGTATGTCGGCATTACAAACTTATCTGAAACTGTCTGGTCAATATTAGTGTTGTATCCTGGAATTACCAAAAAACGAGTCAGGTTATTGCCACCTTTACCGCGTACCACATTTACAAAAGACTGATTTAAATAATTGATATTAGCCCATGTAGCATCACTCGGTGTGTTATAGTTGCCATTCTCCATCACCTCATTCATAGATTCAAAGATCAGATGCTGGTCATAACTCTGAAACTCGGTAGCAATCCTATTCCAAACCTCTGCAAAAGCGGCGCGGATGCCTGTCTGGTTAGAAGCATCGATATCCAGCCACTGTCCGGTCACTCCTTCGCTGCCATCATGCTGAAGATTGATGAGTACAAACAGATCATAATCCCTTGCCATATCCACTACCTGCTTTACTCTTGCAAGAATAGCATTAAAGCGCGTTTCATTAATGGTGTATGTATCGCCATTGACTGTGACTGCATCCACCCATGATACCGGGATTCTGACAGTCTTAAATCCATCTGCTGCAGCTTCCTTAAAGGAATATTTATTGATCACCGGATTACCCCAGGCGGTCTCGCTGGTTACACCCTGCTCTGTTACAGCATCCAGTGCATTTCCAAGATTCCAGCCGGCACCCATCGCATCGATAATGTCATCATTCGTCAGATTATTTACGGTCGTAGAATAATCCTCATCCTCATCATAAATTTCAACCTTTTTCACAGTACAGGTATCATATGCCAAGGTCATGCTCTGTGTTGTCTTAGGAATGGATGTCAGATAAGTAACATCCCCTGCCGCTGATACCTGTGGATAATTCTGTACAATCGGCTGTCCGGATGAATCCAAAATCTCAGCCTGTGGATAAATCGGTCCATTGGTGATCTCACCATACTCTACTGTTACTGCAACGATTGGTGCATTGAAGTCATCCACATCCAGGCCAGATACACCAATATTCCATGCATTGGTAGATACATAAGCGGAACCGGATTTTACACTCATCGTTCCAAAGTCTGCTTCGGTATCCTCTGCATTGCTAGTCTTATGCCATGCACCCTCGATCACAACCGGGCTGCTGATCCGCTCCTCTGAAATATAGGACAGAGAATCGATCTTGATGGTGCAGTCACTGATTCCACCCGTTTGAATATTGATACCCAGTACCTGTTTACCAGTAGAGAGTTTTTCCTCGATCACACTAAACGGAACTGTTACGGTATACACTTTGTTAAGTTCTGGAGTCACCGCCTCTGTCTTATCATAACCGTTTGGTCCTATCGTGGTAGGCTCCCAACCGCCCCACTCGCTGTCGAATACCACAAACTGTAGTGAGTTATTGTAGCCCAGATCATCATTCTCTGCCACAGTACCCAGCTTGGTATACTCATACTTCAGTTCAAATGCGTTATTACCGCCATTGAGGTACTCTGATTTATAAAATGTTTTGATGTACCCTGCATTGCCCGCATAAGTCTCGTTACTAATCAGCGGATCAGATGCTGTTGCACTTGCAGTACCACCCGTCACTAATGTCGTTCCGATGACGGCAACTGACATAACAACGCTAAGTGCTTTTCTTAAAAGTTTACTTTTGATCATGTAAATCCCCCTTTCTTTTACCATCCCATTTTGTTTCACAAAACAGATAAAGAAGTGTTTCTTTGAAAATGTATTTTTTGCCTGTATCCTATTTTGTCATTTTCCCTTCTCTTTCACCCTCCTCATACCTCCTTTCCGCCTTTTTTCCTTGAAATAAAGTTACTTTTTATTTTCAGAAACTTATATGGACTTTTGGGAAACTATACAGGCTTCTGCAACTGAGTTGATTGTTTCGGGAGATTACAAGACTCTTCGGTTTCCGATTTCAAAGAAGCCAGGCCACGCATGATCAGATCCCTGATCATATCACTTTGCGTATCCTTACAATACCGCTCCTTTTTCGCCGCATCCAAATCGACTTCCATACTGGGAGTAATGGATATTGTGAACCGTTTTAAGTCTGTAGCCATTTGCTCACCCCCTTTATTCGTCACAGTGGTTCAGTGAATCACTAAACCACCTTTGTCTATTATAGTGGTTCACTGGTTCATTGTCAACGATTTTTTCTTTACATCTCTGGTTCACTGGTGTATAATCGCATATAAGATATTTAGCGAGTCAATCTATTGATTCAAACATCAGTCGCAGTATGAAAATAATGAATGAAAAATATTTTCACTCAATATGTTTGTGTCTGCGTTGCGGCACAAACTTTACTTTAAGCGTAAAATGCAGCGCAGAAACGAGGAAAAATATGGCTACTGACAAACCACGATATACAGTTTCTGTAGATAATGAATTGTTCCAGCAGATTGAAGATTTCCGATTTGAACGCCGGTATCAGACACGCTCAGAAGCAACTGTGGAGTTGATACGCTTAGGGCTTGAATCCTTGAAAAAAGAACAGGAAAAATCTCCCCGCCACCATGACAAAAATTAAGCCTACACAAACCGGCAGACAGTGCAGATAGTAATTTGGGGTTGTTTTATCATTCTGCTTTGTCTGATCAGGATTTGACGGCACCATTGTTATCTTTTTTCAATATACCATTTCCAGGATTCTATTTTGATTAGAATTGTCCGCAATTTTCGACATTCTTCGACACTTCTGAACCTGAGATTCTTCCATTCGACATCTTATCATTTGGGTATCTGTCTTTGATAGAAAGCACTCCGCCAAGAAAAGAGATTCCATGAAATATTTGCAAAGATTAATTTCATAAAACACATATAACGAACAAGACCTCAGAATATCTGTTTTACCAGAATTCTGAGGTCTTGTATGTAACAGGGGCACCAGGAATCGAACCCGGCTCTGGAGTTTTGGAGACTCTTATTCTACCGATGAACTATGCCCCTAAGCACGAATATATTTGTCACTCGCAAGCGACCTATAAAATATATCATACCGCAACAGTTTTGTCAAGAATTTTTTCACTCGATTTTTCGTCGATATTACGTCGAATTTTTGTCCTGAACCTTGCAGATGGAATCGCGATATGATAATCGAAAAAAACAATATATAAAAAACGAAAATAGCAATATAAGAAAACGGCAGTCGAATTAAAGACCGGAGAAGATCTGGTAAAGCATTTTCAGATTTTCCGTATTTTCAAAATATTCATTTCCATGATTGGTGCCAGTGCAGATACGGCTGCCCTCATGATAAGCCAGCAACGTAGTAAATGGCACCGGCTGCCAGTGTTCCTGACTTAAAGGTCTGGTGGAAAACAGAATACTCGTTCCCTGTATCAGATAATAAAGGGAACTTTTATAATTCGTGTGAACATAAAGGTTCTCCGCATCATAGAGCAGAAAATTTAATTTATTGTCCACCGATAAGTCACCCACCACTGAATCCAACAGCTCAAATCGTTCCCGGGCATCTGGCGCTCTTCCTAATTTTTCCTCCAGCAGATTAATCTGTTCCACAAAATATAGCAAAATCCGTTCACTATCCGTATCGCCCACCTGTATTTTACTGTATTTATTTAATGGATCGTATTCAAATATAGTCCCGTTATGAACCAGTGTCCATCTTCTTCCACTATGGTCTTTCATCGTATAGGGATGGCAGTTGCAATACTCAACATTTCCAATCGTAGCATAACGAATATGCGCAAATGCATTTTTGGCATACACCGGCTGAGACAGGCGTTCTTTCAAATAGAGACTCTTGCTGGCCTGAACCGGTTCCTTCTCAATCATTGCTTCATTGCCATCCAGGATCGCCAGTCCCCAACCATCTGGATGCTCATTACTATGGCTGTAAAATTTCTCTATGTACTCACTCAAATATTTCTCGTCTTTGGAAGACACACCAAAGATTTCACACACCTTGCACCCCTCCTCTGATATCATGCATCCCCTGTCATACCAATGCTTCAGCCTGCCTCTGCTTTGCCAGGGCAAGCCCCTTCTTCACAAATCCATCTCCAAACTGTTTCCGAATTTTCCAAGAATAACGGTTCTCCTGTTCCACAAATTTCTCTTTTTGAAAATGAAGTAACTCTAGGATATCCTCGGAAAAGTCCTGATAAAATGTTTCCATCTTGGAGATGACGTCCAACGCTGCATCCGCCACCGCATCTACTTCTCCATTGGGCAGCAGGATATTGACCGTTTTCAAATCATAATGTGCCGCATTCTTGAAATTTTGTATCGCCTGTACCTGCGCACTGTCCGAAAACGACTGCGGTGGTATCGAAGCAAGCCACACCAAAAAAAGTTGAGCAAACGCCACATCCCGCTCATCCACACCACAAGGCGCCAGAGGATTCAGATCGAACATCCGCAATTCAATATGATTCACGCCCTGTTCCCGCAGATTGACCAGAGTATTTTCACCGGAAGGTTTCAGACGAACCGGATAGTATAATTCAGACGGAAAACGCAGCCAACCATCATTAACATATCTCTGAATACTATCTACATAAGCATCCACACTGGAATAATTTAATACTGGTGCAAAGAAATTCCAATATCCCAACTCTCCACACCGTACCGATGCCATGCCATTAAATACATCTACATCATACTTTCCCTTTTCCACAAACGAACTATCCATCAGCGGACTGGCAGCCGTCACCGCCACCATCAGCCAGCCGTATGCCACCGCCCGTTCTGCTAATGTCACATACAGGTTATTTTTATATGTGTGGAAATCTGTTTCCTCACTCAGTGCAAAATCCGCCTGCAATAATTCTTCCCCAAAAGAAAAATTGAAATGGATACCGGAAAAAGTCATTCTGTACCGCCCGTATCTGGCAGATAAGTATTCTCTGTATTCCGTTTTCGAGACTTCCTTTCCCCGGAAGTTGGCAATCGGTATATCATTTTCATTACGAATATAAGGAGGATTGGAAAAAGGCCATAAATACTCCGGCTTATCCAGCGTGGCCAGTTTCTGCTGTATCTTTTGGTTATAATGGTTCAACCATTCCACCGCCTCATGGGGAGTCTCCGCTACCGGTGTATTGATCTCCGTCTGATTTTCACAAAAATCACGCACAATGTGGTCATCGTCCGGAAAGGGATGATCCGTATGAGCCAAAAAGCCGTTTTCGTCCACTCGCAGGCTTTCCCTCTCCAGACCAAACGTCCCTTTCAAAAGCAACTGTCTTATTTTTTTATTCTGTGCATGTAACATGGCGCTCCTCTTTTCATTATATTCATATCATTTTAATATGTTTTCCTTATCATACAAATTACCATTACCATCACTCTCTGTCAAGAAAACCAGCTATTGTTTTTTTCGCCAACCCGTTATAGGAAATACCTCTTAAAATAAACATACTATAGCATCAACGATATAACTCTATTTCACGCCCAATCATAATCGCTTTAGAATCGGTTCCGTGTCCGATATCCCCTGTTGTGACAATGGGCATCCCTCCCGTCGCAAACCGTTTCACTAACGCAGGCATGGTCGGATGACATGCCCTTTTCTCCATATCTGTGAACGTGCCTAATAGGACACCCCGAATCTGGTCAAACACCCCGATCTGGTCTAACTGATTCAAATAAGTATTCATCTTTGCAACAGTGCCGCTACAGCTTTCCAGCAACAATACCTTATCTCTCATGTCCGGCCAATATCTGGTTCCCGCCAGTTTCAAAAGACACCGAATGTTGCCCCCCACCACGACACCTTGCAGGCACTCTCCCTGTACAAATACCGTATCCAGAGAAAACAAACGATCCCCCTGTTCCAGCACACTACTGTAAAACTCTGCCCGTTGCCTTTCTCCATGATCATACACCAGATTTCGCACCTGATATAACACGGAACTTTGATCTGTCTGAGAATAAATTGCATTCAGAATCGTGGTCAGATCACTATACCCCCAGAATAGCTTCCGACTTTCCCGGATCACATCAAAATCCAGATAAGGCAATATTTCATTGGCTAAATCACCTCCGGAGATATCGAAAATCGCCTCAATAGAAGGATCCGTATAAAATTCCATCAGTGCTTTTGCCCTCTCCCTCCCCGTTCCACTAAAAACAGTATCTTTCGCATAAATATATTCACTAAATACCGGATTCAGTCCCATCTGCTCCAAGGTCTCTCTTAACAACTCTATTTCCTTTTGTCTGGATGTCTTGATCCCGTCAGAACAGCATACCACTCCTACCAGACTTCCTTTGTTCATAACACTCCTCATTTCCGAAGCAAACTATCCTACATCTCCGCTCTGGTAACATAAGACGCGATCGCTCCCTTGCGCTGAATACTTTTCCCACAAAATGCATCCGAAAACTTCAAATATGTTCTCCACTCTGCCTCAGTCATATTTTCCATATCCTCCAGACTTCTCTCTTCCATCGACAGTTGATTCAGGAAGGACCCGATAAACCCATCTCCCGCGCCTGTGGTATCCACCGCAGGAATGCCGTTGCCCGGGACATGTGCCTGCGCATGTTTCGTATAAACGCTGGCTCCCTGTCTCCCCTGGGTGTACAGGATGACGGAAATCCCCAATGCAAATAAATCCGGCAATGCATCTTCAATCTTCGTCTTGCCCGTAATAAACGCAATCTCCTCATCCGAGACCTTGAGAATGTCTGCATATGGCAGAAACTCCTGTACCGCACAGTGTAACGCAGATTCGTCCTGCCACAACTGCGGACGCAGATTTGGGTCAAAACTAATCAATACACCTTCTTCTCTGGCATATTGGATCGCTTGGCGATGTGCCTCTCGCATCGGATAATCCCCCAGAGACACCGAGCAAAAATGTAACGCATATGCATTCCCAAATACTTCTCTTGGTACATCTTCCGGCTGATACAACATATCTGCTCCCGGTTTTCGGAAAAAGGCAAATTCCCGGTCTCCCTGCTGGTTCAATGCTACGAATGCCAAAGAAGTATTAGCTTTCTCCGTTCTTTGAATATAGCTTACATCAATGCCGTGGGATGCCAATTCTTCCACAATCTTATCACCAAAAGGATCTTCCCCCAACATAGTTAGCATGACTGCCGTACCGCCTAATCTCACATAGGCCCCACACACATTGGCCGGTGCTCCTCCCACATTAGGAATAAAGCCATCGGTATCCTTAATCGATTTGCCCGCACGAACCGGTGCAAAATCAATTAACGCTTCTCCAATCGCTACTAAATGTCTCATCCCTTATCCATTCCTTTCATGTTAAAAACTGTTATATCCTCTGCCTGCAAGTCCATCTGTATCTGCATTGCCTGTCCCCGCAAAAAGATGCGGCTGGTAAAAACAATCTCTCCCCCATTGACGTATATTTCCAGTACGGACACATCCACCAAGATACGGAGGTCATATACCGGATGACATTTCGCACGGCGTACCCTGCGCCCGGCTCCTGTCTCGTCTAAAAAGGACAGTGTGATCTCATCCTGT
Organism: uncultured Jutongia sp.; assembly: GCA_964521555.1. GTDB lineage: Bacteria > Bacillota > Clostridia > Lachnospirales > Lachnospiraceae > Butyribacter. Next base: position 179,560 of record CAZFSU010000001.1, read on the forward strand.
CCAAATTTCAGGACACATCCTGACCCAATACAGATTTTCCCCATCCCTTCTTTTACTGCACGAATCAGGATATCACCACACCCCTGTTCTAATACGACATATCCGGTCTCATTGGAGCTCACCCTCTCCCCGCGCAAATCCTCCAATTCTTTCACCGGATATTGATAGATCTGTCCGTTCCGATATTGAAGTTCCCTTGGCACGGTTAAACTATGCACCCAGCCTGCCTGTGTGGGATCACTGGTATACTCTGCATCCGGCATCCCGGCCCAGGCGATCAAAATCCGTCTGCCCCGCGCATCCACAAAAGTCTGGGGCGCATAAAAGTCAAACCCCATATCCCACTCGGTAAATTTCTCACTCCCCTCCAAAAAATAACCTGATTGATAGATGTTTTGATAGCGATATGGTTCCGCCTCCAATCCCTGCGGGGAAACCGATAACACATTGTACCCATCCAGAGAAAAAATATCCGGGCATTCCCACATATAACCAAACGCCTTCTCTGTCATATACATCCCTTCATAAGCAAAATGCTCCAGATCGGAAGAACGGTATAACAGAACCGCACCTTTGTCCCCGCGCAGCCTGGCTCCCAATACCATGCGGTATTCCCCATCTTTTCCCTGATACACTTTCGGATCCCGTACATGACAGGTACAGTCTTCCGGATAATCTGTATTCGTTAAAATACACCGTTTCTCCGCAAAATGGATTCCATCTGTCGAAGACATTCGGATCACATAGGCACCCCTGCCCGATAAAATATAATCATAATCACCTTTTTCCTTGACATTACCAGTATAGAATAAATACATGCGTTCTCCCATACCAATGGCAGAACCGGAATATACACCGTCTCTGTCAAAATCCTGATCCGGCAGAATCGGTGCACCCTGATACTGAAAATGTATCATGTCCTGACTGGTATAATGTCCCCAACATTTTAACATATTTTCCGGGTAGAAGGGCGCATATTGAAAAAAAACATGATAGCTGCCCTGAAAATAACATAAGCCATTGGGATCATTCAGCCACCCCACCGGTGCCATTAGATGATACTTCATGCGATATGGATCTGCCGCAACCCGGCTTCCACATCGTTGTTCTACCGCTTCTACCTGCTCCTGTGACATCGTTCTTCTGAGCTCCATATAATCCTCCCATCATGTCCTATATTTTCATTAAGATATTCTGGTTGTCCACCGCCCCGCACCCCACTAACTGAATCGTATCAAAATCATCCGAGTTCGTCAAAATCACTGGTGTCGCCAAAGAATACCCTGCTTCTTTGATTCCTTTTCGATCAAAAACTAATAACAAATCTCCCTTTTTAATCCTATCACCATCGGAAACATGGATATGATAAAATTTCTCGTCTAACTCCACAGTATTGATGCCAATATGAATCAACAACTCGATTCCATCCGCACTGCGCATACTGATTGCATGTCCGGTATCATACACCATTTCCACAGTGCCATCAAAGGGCGCATAAACTTTTCCTTCTGTGGGGATCACTGCCATACCATCCCCCAGAATCTTAGCCGCAAAAGTATCGTCCGGAACCTCCTCTATGGGAACTACCGTTCCCGTCAATGGGCTATAGACGACTCCCGTCTCCGCTTTCGTTTCCGGCACATCATCTTCCACATCAGCCTCGCCCTCCGCTAACTTTGGAGCCTCTAATGGCGGCGGCTCCCGATGCAGCATCCAGGAAACCACAAATATCACCCCGGCCGCCGCCAAAATATCCAACAGATACGGAAAAAGCCCGGTGATACCATACGTACGGACTGTCACATGAACCACACCGGCCGCCAATGCCCCGGCAGCCCCTCCGATACAGCCAAAAAGAAATGGCTTAACATGATACCGATCAGCGCCCATCCATAACTCCTCCGTTTCTGCAAGATACATTCCTATCTTCATTTTTCGCTGTTTTCCCGAAAAATATGCAAAACACGGCACTTCTCTGACAATTTTCAATTTCGTTCCCATAGGCAGACAGATGTCTTTATCCTTCGGCAAACTGGGAGTGATAGAGGTCCGCATAGAATCCATCTTGTTTTAACAAATCGTCATGATTTCCCTGTTCTATGATATCTCCGTCTTTCATCACCAAGATTAAATCCGCATCTCGAATCGTAGAAAGACGATGGGCAATAATAAAGCTGGTTCTGCCACGCATCAGATTATCCATCGCTTTTTGAATCCGTTCCTCCGTCCGGGTATCCACGGAGGAAGTGGCCTCATCCAAAATCAACACCGGACTGTCTGCCAAAATCGCACGTGCGATAGTCAATAACTGCTTTTGTCCCTGGGAGACATTCGATGCTTCCTCGTTTAGTTCCATCTGATACCCGCCCGGCAAAGTACGGATAAAATGATCCGCATGAGCTGCCTTGGCCGCCTGAATCACTTCTTCATCTGTAGCATCCATCCTGCCATATCGTATGTTCTCCATAATAGAACCCTTAAATAACCAGGTATCCTGCAGCACCATACCAAAATGCTCCCGCAAATCGTGACGGTTAAAGGAACGAATATCCGCACCATCTAAACGAATCGCCCCCTCATTCACATCATAGAAACGCATCAACAGTTTCACCATAGTAGTCTTCCCTGCTCCTGTCGGTCCCACGATCGCAATCTTCTGTCCCGCTTCCACGTTCGCACTGAAATCCTGTATGATAATCTGATCTGCCTGATAACCAAATTTGACATGATCAAATTCTACTCTGCCCTCTGGTTGTTCAAGATGTACCGGATTCTCCACTGTCTGTTCTTCCTCATCTTCTCCCATAAACTCAAAGACACGTTCTGCTGCGGCTGCCATAGACTGCACCTGATTAATAATCTGTGCCATTTGCTGAATCGGCTGTGTGAAATTCCTGACATACTGGATAAATGCCTGAATATCCCCCACCCCGATCACACCTCGGATGGCCAAGACTGCACCGGAGATTGCCACACCTACATAACCCAGATTCCCCACAAACATCATGATCGGCTGCATCATACCAGATAAAAACTGTGATTTCCAGGCAGATTCGTACAGAACAGCGTTCGTGTCATCAAATATTTGCACCATCTCGTTTTCTTTGTTAAATACTTTAATCACCAAATGTCCTGAAAAATTTTCCTCCACCTGCCCATTCATGATCCCCAGATATTTCTGCTGTGTCTGGAAATGCTTCTGTGAAAAGCGGACGATGAGAGACAGGAACACTATGGATATCGGCAAAATCACCAATGCCACCAAAGTCATAACCGGTGATATAGACAACATCATCACCAATACACCAATCATAGTTGTCAATGAAGTGATAATCTGTGTAATACTCTGATTTAACCCCATGCCCAAAGTATCCACATCATTAGTAATGCGGGATAACACTTCCCCATACGTTCTCTCTTCAAAATATTTCATGGGCATACGGTTGATCTTCTCAACAATCTCCCGCCGCATCTGATAACAAATTTTCTGTGTAATGCCACTCATGATCCATCCCTGAATGAAAGTAAAAATAGCACTACAAAGATACAACCCCAATGTCCAGAGCAAGATCCGGCCTATCCGGTCAAAATCAATCCCGCCGGTTCCCTGCATCTTGGCCATCAGACCATACGCCAGCCGGTTGGTTGCCTTACCCATAACCTTTGGACCCACCACATTAAACACAGTTGAAACCACAGCAGCCATCATAACCATCAAGACGGCAATTTTATATCGGCCCATATAAACAGCCAATTTGGAAATAGACGCTTTAAAATTCTTAGGCTTTTCACCGGGACCTCTCCCACCGCCCATTCCAATGTGTCTGCGTGGTCCTCCGGTCCGCACTTCTCTTTCTTCACGCATGGCAGTCCTCCTTTCCGTGATTTCCTATCGAATCCCCCTGCAAACCCAGTTCTTTCACAGACATCTGAGAAGTCGCTATCTGCCGGTAAACCTCACATTGATGCAATAATTCTTCATGGGTACCTTTCCCTACGATCTCACCCTCATCTAACACCAAAATCTGATCCGCATGCAAAATCGTACTGATCCGCTGTGCCACCACAATTTCTGTCCGGTTCGCCACTTTATCTGCCAATGCCAGTCTGAGTTTTGCATCCGTCTTCATATCCAATGCCGAAAAGCTGTCATCAAATACAAAAATCTTTGGATCTCTGGCAATGGCTCTGGCGATGGCCAGACGTTGTTTCTGTCCGCCAGACACATTACGTCCGCCCTGCGCAATATAACTTTCATAAGCATCCTGCTTCTCTGTGATAAATTCCGTTGCCTGTGCAATATCTGCCGCTTCACGGATTGCTTCCTCCGTGGCATCGGCCCTGCCAAATCGCAGATTAGATGCGATCGTGCCAGAGAACAATACACCCTTTTGTGGCACAAAGCCAATCTGATCCCGCAACGTTTCCAACGTCAGTTGGCGTATATCGACACCATCGATCGTAATACTTCCCTCGGTCACATCATAAAACCGCGGAATCAAATTCACCAATGTACTCTTACCAGATCCGGTACCGCCAATGATCGCAGTCACTTTCCCCGGCTCTGCGGTAAAATTCAGATCATGCAATACATCCTGCTCTGCGCCCGGATAACGAAAGGAGACATGTTCAAATCTGACTACACCTGTAGAATTTTTCAATTCCTTTGGTTGTTCTGGATCACGGATGGAAGTTTCTGTTTTGACTACCTCATCAATACGTTCCGCAGCCACTCCCGCTCTCGGAAGCATAATGGACATCATGGTAAGCATTAAAAATGACATCACGATCTGCATGGTATAGGTAATAAACGCCGTCATGGTACCTACCTGCAAATCACCAGCATCAATATGCCTGGCCGAAACCCATGTGATCAACACCACAATCAGATTCATAATCAACATCATCCCCGGCATCATGAAAGTCATGACACGATTGGTAAATAACTGCGTCCGTTTTAGATCCTGATTTGCCACATCGAAACGTGCTTCCTCTGTCTGTTCCCTGCCAAATGCACGAATCACAGACAATCCGGTGAGAATTTCGCGTGATACCAGATTCACTGCATCCACCATCTTCTGCATGATCTTAAATTTGGGCATCGCTACCGAAACGAGCAACAAAACAAATCCAACCAATACGACCACTGCCAACACAATGATCCATCCCATGCCCGCTCCGGTCTGTACCACACGAATCACACCACCGATTCCCATGATGGGTGCATACAATACCATTCGCAGCATCATCGTGGATACCATCTGGATCTGCTGTACATCATTGGTGGCACGGGTGATCAGGGATGCCGAAGAAAATTTCCCAATCTCTGCACTGGAGTATTCCATCACATTACGAAACACTTTGGAACGTAAATCACGACCGATTCCTGCACCCACACGAGATGCCAAAAAGGAGACAGCAATCGCCGAAAACGTCAACAACAGTGCCAGAAGCACCATCAATCCGCCCTCTCTCCACAAATAGGATATCTGTATGTGGTCCATATCCATACCCGCTGCCTCATCACAGGCAAGAGCATACTGTATTCCCATAGACTGCAATACTTCGCCGCCAATCTCCCGGATTCCTTTCTCCATCTCCTGTCTGGATTCCGTCAGCAAACTGTCATCTATCTGGCCTGACTGCAACATCTTCTGGAACATAGGACGCATATCCACATAGGTATCTTCGTTACTTTTCCCCTCTTCCGCTTCCACAGACATTGTTGGAATCTCCACATGCATCATTGCGCCGATCTCATCCAGGGTCATCGTATCGATGCGATCTGCTAAGTTCTTCGTCTGCTCATCCCCACGCAACATCTGTTTCACATAGTCACGAAAAACCTGTTCTTTCATATGCCCCATCTGGTAATTGGCCACAACCGCCGTCAGTAATGTTTCATCTGCCCCGGACCACTGATCTTTCCGGTTCTCCTGCAATACATAAAACGTATCCTGCGACTGATACAGGTTTTTCCACAAAGACTTCTCATCCTCTGTCATGAGAATCTGCGCCTTCCAATATTCCTCTTCTGTTATCTTTTGCGGCACTATATGTTCGACGCCACCATTCTGGATTCCCACATCAATAATATTCGACGTATATAAAGGCAATGAAAGATCACAATACGCCTGTATCATTAACAATAACAGGATCAACAGCACAGAACGCCAATATGGTATCATATTCCGGATGATATGCTTCATCGTATACTTCTCCTTTCTCCACCTTGGCAAAATAATCAAATGATATCCCTTGTTCGGAATATACCCTTAAAACATTTGCAATGTTAATTATTATAGTCTGTTGATAATTTTTATCAATGAATAACTTATTAAATTATTCTAAAATTTTCCACTTTACGGCACAAACATATGTTTGTATAATATAGGTATCTTGTGTTTATGCTATCAATACGAGAATATTTCCAGATCAGGAAATAGGAATACTGACGGGAAAGGAGATGATCTGCCTTGAAAATTTCTTATCATTCTTTTGATTATAAAGCCTGCGATACCGTACCGGTCATCGCATCATTTGATACCGACGGACACATGAAACCGCTCTATGTAAGGATACAGGGAATCCCTTACAAAATCGACTCCTATTGGGTCAAGAGTCAATATGCAAATAGCACAGAATTCCACTGCCAGGTCATCAATGGGGACAGACGCATCCCCCTGTCACTGACCTATCATGCGGAAGAAAGTGTCTGGACCATGCCGGTCATAGAATAGGTTATAACAACACTGCCATGACTACTACTCATCTGCCATGACCTGTTTCACTTCCAGAGTATTCTCGGTCACCCGGCAGCTTAGGTACAATACGAGTACACCAGCCGCCTTTGCCTGCTCCAATGCCTCACCAAACGCGGCATGGGTCTCCCGATTTGGACGGACTTCAAAAATTCCTTCCATAGCAATCACGAAAGCAATCATACTATGGTATCCCGCTTCTGCGGCTTCTGCCAATTCCTGCAAATGCCGGATCCCACGTTCTGTCGGGGCATCTGGAAAATAGCCAATCCCATCTATGGCCAAAGTACATCCCTTGACCTCCAGAAGATATTTTTCCTCCCCACGTTCCATATAAAAATCCATACGGGATGCACCATAACGATACTCCGGTTTGATCAAAGTAAAGTCCTGCTGCTCCAGCCATTCCCGCACCACCTGATTCGGTGCCTGACTGTCAATATTCACCCAGCCCAGTCCGTCTTTACGGACACCGATCAGATCATATTTTGTTTTCCGTTCAGGATTTGTTGCCCTGCTTAATATCACTTCCGCATCTGGCAAAAGCAGCTCCCGGCATCTTCCGGTATTTTTTACATGTACCGTTTCCAGGACACCATCAATGTAAACCCTGGCTACAAAACGATTCGGACGGCTGTGAAACCGTCCGTGAATAATATTACTATATTTCATTGCATAAAATTCTCCATTTTAATACTCTTTCGTTATCTCGCCATCTATGCCATACTTTTTCCGAAATTTCTCCAAATCTGCCGGAGTACAGATCAATGTCTGATCTCTCCACTCTCCGGTCTGCATATTTTTCAAACCCGCCACCTGCTCTCCGTTGCAAATACTACATTTCACTACCGGTTTCCAGGTTTTCGGATCGTATTTTGCTGAAACATCACTTCGTTTTCTATGAAACAAACGCATATTTTATCCTTTCATCACACCCTGGTACCACAACTCCTGCTTCTGTTTATTATGATAACATATGATATATACGGATGGCAAACAGGTTTGATATTTTTTCTTTAATAAAATGTCCCATATAAGGATCAGGTGGCAAATCCGGCATATTGAGTCTGGTACAGCTCGTAATATTTCCCCTGTTTTTGTATCAATTCCTGATGTGTCCCATTCTCCACAATATTACCATGATCCATCACCACAATCATATCGGCATCCCGAATGGTAGACAAACGATGCGCGATAATGATACTGGTACGATCTTTCATCACCTGATGCATGGCATCCTGTATCGCCTTTTCCGTACGGGTATCCACATTTGATGTCGCCTCATCAAAAATCAAAATCTTTGGATCTGCGACAAATGCCCTGGCGATGGTCAAAAGCTGACGCTGCCCCTGACTGATATTTGCGCCGCCGTTTGACAGAACGGTATCATAACCGTCCGGCATCCTCTGAATCACTTCATCACACCGGCTCATGGCCACCGCATGGTCTAACTGATTCTCCGTAGCCTGGTCATTTCCATAGAGAAGATTATTACGGATCGTATCGGAAAAGAGTACCGTATCCTGCAATACAATCGCAATCTCGTTCCGCAAACTTTCTCTGGAAACCTTTGATATATCATTGCCATTGACCCGAATCGTTCCACTGTCGATATCATAAAAACGCATGAGCAAATTTACCACGGTAGTCTTTCCGCTGCCTGTCAGACCCACCATTGCAATCTTTGTTCCGGGAGGCACCACCAGACTAAAGTCCTGTAGTACAGGTTTTCCCTTTTGATACGCAAAATGCACATGCTGAAATTCTATACTGGCATTTTTTTCTTCCGACAACACTTCCCCTGTCTGATCCTCCGATTCCACATCCATCACAGCAAAGACACGCTCCGCACTGGCAATCGCCGTCTGTAGCTGGCCATATATCTGTGCTATCTCATTGACAGGACGGCTAAACTGTTTGGCGTATACGATAAATGCTGAAATTAACCCAACAGAGATGATACCCTTGGTCGCAAAGCAGCCACCAAACACAGCAATAATCACAAACCCGATATTGCTAATACAATTCATCACCGGGCCCATAATACCGCTGAAAATATCCGTTCGGATCCCCGCTTTGGTCAGGGAATCTGCTGTAGCACAAAATTCTCCCATCGAAATATCCTGATGATTATATGCCACCACTGTTCGATATCCTGTAATAATCTCTTCTACCGTGCCATTTAAATCCCCCAGAATCTGCTGCCGTTTTCTGGAATACTTACGCACTTGTTTTGAGAGAAATTTCATAGCCAATACCGTCAGAATCACCGTAGTCCAACTTAACAGAGCCAATTCAGGACAATACCAGAACATAATCACTACCGTACCGATGATCGTCATGATACCGGAGACCAGGGAAGGCAGGGAAGTCGATACTGTGGTGGAGATGTTCTCAATATCATTGGTCATACGGCTCATGATATCGCCCCCGGAATGCATATCCAGATATTGAATCGGCAGATCCATGATTTTTCCAAACAACTCCTCCCGCATCCGCTTCACAATCCTCTGGCTTAAATGCGCGCTGACGATCCCCTGCAAGAGTTGACCGACACTATAGATCAGATATGCCACAACCATCAGACAAATGAGTCTTTTTAAGTTTCCACTATCACTCCCGGCAATCACATCAATGGCATGACTCTGCAAACTTGGTGCCCACACTCCACACAGCGTACCCACCATAACCACACCCAGCATGGACACCACCAGTCTTTTTTCCTTCATAAAATATACCATGATTCGATATAACGTTCCCTTCCGATCTTTCGCATACTGGACGGTAGCAAAATGCGCCCCACGATTCGCCCCGGGAATGCTTTTCTCTATCATCTTGAGATTTGCCATTCTATAACCCCTCCTCTCCAATCTGAGAATGATATATGTCCTGATATAACTGACAGGATTCCATTAATTTCTCATGTGTATCACAAGCGAGCAGTTTCCCCTGATCCAATACAGCGATTCGATCCGCCTGACGCACAGAAGCAATGCGTTGCGCCACCACGATCTTAGTGCATTTCGGTCTGGCCTGCTTCAAAGCCTGATAGAAATCAGATTCTGTTTTTAGATCTAACGCACTGGTGGTATCATCCAGAATCAAGATCTCCGCATTTTTCAGAACCGCTCTGGCAAGTGATATCCTCTGTTTCTGTCCACCCGACAGACTGGCGCCCCGTCTTGCTACCACCGTTTCATATCCTTCCGGTTTTTCCCGAATAAAGAGATCTGCCTGGGCAATCCTGGCAGCTTCCTCAATTTCCTGAAAAGCTGCCCCCGGATTGCCCCAGGTTATATTGTTACCAATCGAAGTGCCAAAGAGTTCACTCTTTTGCAAAGCAACCGCAATTTTTTCCCGAAGTGATTTCTGTTGGTACTCCCGTACATCCAATCCATCCACCAACACGATTCCATCGGTGGCATCATAAAACCGGGGGATCAAACCAGCCAGAGCACTCTTTCCCGAGCCCGTTGCACCCATAATAGCCACCGTCTCCCCCGCATGAATCTTTAGATTCAGGTGTTGGAGAACAGGCTTTCCCTTGCCCGGAAACGAAAAGGATACATCGCGAAATTCGATCTCTCCACCTTGCTTTGTTCCCATTGCATTGCGCCCCTCGGGAAGCTCCGGCTCACCATACAATATCTCTTTGATGCGTTTCCACGAAGTAACTCCCTTTGATATCGTTTGAAACAGCATTACTAGCATCAAAATTCCATTCAACATCTGTGTAGTGTATGTAATGGCAGCCATCACTACCCCCGGTGTCGTAATGCCATCTCCAACCTGTATGTGGCCCACTACTAAGATCAAAGCAACCACCAGATACATAATAATATTCATAACCGGATTCATAAAAGCAAAAATCGTCAATATGCGAAGCTGTGTCTGCACCAAAGTATCATTTTTCTTACCAAACCTAACTTTCTCATACCACTCCCTCACATAAGCCTTAATCACACGAATCCCCGAGATATCCTCCTGAAGTATTTCATTGATCTCATCCAATTCTTGTTGTAATTTGGGTAATAGCGGATCTGCCTGATGCAAACAGAAAGCCATGCCTCCCACAAAGACCGGAAACGCCGCCAGTATCATCAAACCAAACGATTGATTTTGCCGATAAATGAAATAAATACTGCCAAGTGTCAGCATCGTTGTACGAATCATCCCCCGAACAAACTGAGAAACCAGATTCTGTACCTGTGTGATATCATTCGTCATTCGTGTCACCAATGCACCGGTACCATACCGATCCATTTGCGAAAAAGAGAATGTCATAATTTCCCCAAAACAATCTTTACGAATGTCGTTGCCAATATTTTGCCCGGTCATATGAACAAAAACATTATTCAATGAACCAGAACAACCACCGAGAATAACCATGACGATCATAAGCAGTCCTAACGATAGAATCAGATGCAGATCGCTATTTCCATGATTCCCAATGCCTAATACCCCCTCATCCACGATCCGGCTCATAATCCTCGGTTGAAACAGATCTACAATCACTTCTCCAACCATAAAAAGTGCAGCCAAAATAGCAAAATGCAGATACCCTTTGACATATTTCCACATCATTGTTCCTCCTTCCGTTTTTGTTTCAGATATCTTTGCCCCCAGTCTTGTTTCAATTTCTCCGTCAAACGAAACAGTTCCTCCCTTTCCTGCTCCGTCAGACAGGAAAACATAGCTTTATGACGCTTTCTCCTCTGTAATAATGCATCCTCAGCAGCCACCTTCCCTGCCTCGGTCAAATAAATATCTACCGTTCTTTTATCGTTGTCATTTTTGGTTCTACAGACCAATCCGGCAGCATCCAGTTTACGGATCACTTCACTGGCAGACCCCTGCCGTATGCCAAGTCTTTTCGTAAGTTTTGCCTGTGTCATTTCCCCGGATTCCTTCAAAAGTATCAAAACCCGTTTCTGACTTCCTTTGCCTTCATACAGATTACGCACAATATATCCCAAATCACGCAGATTCAGAATTAATGCTTTCTCCAAACTCTGTTCCCTGCCTTTATTTCCCATGTGATAGCCCTCCTTCAAATATAAAGGTACCTTTGCTTTTTGTGATTATAGCACAAATGCCAACCACATGCAAAGGTACCTTTGTTTTGTATCCCCTATGCTTTCTGGAAACCAAAATCCTGATAGTCCTCCGGTGTAAAACGATGATATATAATATGACATCCCTCGTTTGTCAGACAATAGCGGTATGTGTCCGGCACACCATCCTCAAAATACACCAAGTAATCAAATTCCCCATGATCCATCTGCTCGATATGCACATGGCCGGAATGCTTTCGAAACACCTCGAAAACTTCTTCCATATCACATCCATGCCTTTCAATGGTCCGGATAAAGTCGACAATAAATTCCGTATCTGTCAGATGTTCATGTACATACTGCACCCCTTTTTCCGGAATCATGATACAAAACCGTTGATTCTCATGGGAAATCACCAGATTTCCCAAACGTGAACGGACTCTGTCACAAAATTTTTCCAATGCCTGATTCATCTCGGCCTCATTGTACTCCTGTTTCAAAAACCGATTCAAAGATGACAATGGATAATAAAGGTAAATCTTCTCCCTGCGATAGCCCAATTTCACCTGCTCTTCCTGTATCACATCAATGATATTTTGCTCTAATCCTGCATACTCCATCGCTGCCCTCCTGCTTGTACATTTTCTGAATCTATGATAAATTAACGTTGAAAGAAAATCAACAACCCACAGCACACAGCCGGAGTTGTTTAACCATGCGCAGCCGCAAGATGCAATTACTTAAATCTGCACTTAGCTTTTTGCGTTCACAAGAATCCATAAGAATCGAGGCACTAAGACATGATAGAACATAAGGAACATTTTCACGGAAGTGATTTGGAAAAAATCGAAGCGTATTATCATATTAAGAAAGAGGATATCACAAGCTTCTCTGCCAATGTGAATCCTCTGGGCATCTCCTACCAACTCAAGCAGGAGTTGTCAGCACACATCGATGCCATCACATCCTATCCGGACCGGGAATATACTTCTTTGCGTAAATGTATCGCAGAATATGTGGGAACAGACTATCGTAATATATTAGTGGGCAACGGCTCCACGGAATTAATTTCCCTGGTGATCCAGCTCACCCATCCCAAGAAAGCGTTAATCGTGGGACCTACTTACTCTGAATATGAACATGAGATTGCCTTGGGCGGAGGACGCTCCCATTATTTTCGTCTCAAAGAAACGGATTTATTTCATCTGGATCTGGAAGCTTTGCAGAACGCACTGACCCCGGATATTGATCTGTTGGTACTGTGCAATCCCAACAACCCCACCTCATCCCAGATTGACCGCCAAACCATGCGTGTGATCTTAGATACCTGTAAAGAAAAGGGGATCTTTGTCATGGTAGATGAAACCTATGTGGAATTTTCTGATAACGCCGATATGATTACGTCGATTCCGCTCACGGCATATTATAACAATATCATCATTCTCCGTGGCATTTCTAAGTTTTTTGCTGCTCCCGGACTGCGCCTGGGATATGCTATCTGTGGTAACCGCCAATTACTCAGCGAGATCGACAGCCGCAAAAATCCCTGGACCATCAATTCTCTGGCCGCCATCGCCGGGGAGATCATGTTCCGGGATGAAGACTATATCCGTGACACCAGAGAACTGATTACCTCGGAACGTAAACGGATCTGTGCGATCTTGGATTCCTGTCCGGAAGTGAAATATTACACTCCGAATGCAAACTTTATCCTGGTAAAGATTCAGAAGGCAGATGTGACATCTGAAGATCTCTTTGATGCCGCAATCCGTCAGGGATTGATGATACGGGATTGTTCTACTTTTCCATTTCTGGATAACAAATACATCCGCTTCTGCTTTATGAAACCAGAGGATAATGATAAATTACTCCATGTGATCTTAGAAAAATTACAATAAAACCAAAAAACGGGAAGCCCCAAGAGAGCTTCCCATATCTTTTAAACATTCTCATTTTTAGAAAACAGGGTTCCCACCGGTTTGTCCTCAAAAAGTTCATACAACCTTCTAGGATGTCCACCATTCATCAGAACCACATCGATATCTGCTTCATAAGCGATCTCCACTGCATTAATCTTCGTCTTCATGCCACCTGTCCCAAATTTGGTACCGGCGCCACCGGCCACTGCGTGGATGTCCTTGCTAATCTCATGCACCACCGGTATTAGTTTCGCATCCGGATTCTTGTGTGGATCGCTGTCATACAAACCGTCAATATCCGACATGATGATCAAAAGATCCGCCTTTGCTATCGTAGCTACCAAAGCTGCCAGAGAATCATTCTCCCCCATCTCCAGTTCCAACTCATCGATGGCCACCGTATCATTTTCATTGACCACCGGAATCACACCATGACTAATCAGCCGCTCTAATGCATTCACCACATTTTGACGGCGATCCTCCAGCAACACATATTTGGTCAGCAATAGCTGCGCCACTGTAATACTGTATTCGGAAAACAGATTATCATACAAATACATCAACTCACACTGCCCCACCGCCGCACATGCCTGTTTTCCCGGTGTATCTTTTGGTCGTTCCATGAGACCCAATTTCCCCATACCAAGACCAATGGCACCACTGGATACCAGTATCACTTCATGTCCGGCATTTTGCAAATCTGCCAATGTCTTCACCAACTGTTCCACCCGACGTATATTTAATCTACCGGTCCGGTGGGTCAATGTGGAAGTTCCCACCTTAACCACAATACGCTTTCGCTCACTGATTCTTTTCATCTCTTTCTCCATTCCGAAATGTTTTTACTTATTTACACATCTTCTCATGTAAAAATCAATCCTATTATACAGAAAAGAGAAAATCCTGTAAAGATTCCTGCGTTTATCTCTTGCGTTCCTGCTGCCGCTGTAATAAACTGCTCACATCCAATAACTCCGGTTCCGCGTTCTTGCTATGCTTACGCCCTTCTTTTTGCGCCTTTTTAGGTTCCCGTTTGGACTGCATAGCATATCTCGCCCGATGCTTCTGACGCCATACGTCTCTACGATTCCGAATCTTCTTCATCCAAATCCCATTTGATAACACCGGAAGTCTCCGATTCAGGATATCCAACAGCCACAACAATACTGCTGCCAGCAAAAATGGTATGGTCAGTTCCGTTCGTGCCGCCACGTCCTCCGGCTTTTCCTGATAAATCTCCTGTAAGTCACTTACAAAACGGCCTCCTGTCTCTGCGACAAACTGATCCAGAGCATTGCTATCATTCGTATAGAGATACTCCTGAGAATACTGCTTCGTTAGTTGTACATTGGCGGCCTCCTTACATTCCCCGTCTTCACTCCGGCGCACATTGATGCTATAGACTCCGGTTTCGCCCAAAGCAATCTGACCCTCATAAACTCCGCTGGAGACCGCATCCAAAGTGATCTCCTGCTGCTCTCCCGACTGATCTGTATATATTGCTGTCACTTTAGCATCTCCGGATATCTTGGCATTTTCATAACGGATCACACCAGTATTGCCCTGCTGTGTGGTGGTGATCTTACTATCACTGTCTTTCTGATCATAGATCGTTTCTTCGATCAAATGGCCCCATAACACCGGGTAATCTTCCCACCCCGCATAATTCCCGGTCCATTCACCTGTCACATCTGAAGTAAAAGCCATCGTCCGTCCCAAACCATAACGCCATTCTGCCAAAATCGGATCTTCCTTTTCATCATCCATCAAAATAGCCGTTGCACTATCCTTGATGGATGTGGCAATATAGCCACGAAGCTCCGGGAAACCATCTTCCAGACCATCTAGTACCTGAGAATCCGCTGTGATCACCGGAGTAAAATCACGGTTAATCAAAAAGTCTCCCTGTGAAAGATAGATTTCCTGTGCAAAGATACGAGATAATTCTTCTCCATCTGTCTGATAATCACGTCCGCTCCCCAGTTTTGCTATTTTCTTTAACAAGGTCCGGTCTGCATCATCCCCCACTGCTACAGTAGACACCGTGATCCCATCTTCTTCCGAATGTTGCAACAGCGCATCATAATTCTGCCCGCCATCATCCTGTCCATCCGTCAGCAAAATCACATGTTTTAACTCGGCATCTGTCTCCTTCACCGCATCATAGGCCGCCTTTAATGCCGGATAGATACTGGTAGATCCCCCTTCTCCGATTCCCATGATCTTCTGATTGATGGTATCCCTGTCATCTAATTGCTGTGGTTTTACCACCCAGTGATATGCATCGTCAAATGCCAGCACGCCAACCATATCTTTATCCCGCAGATTCTTTAATGCTCCGGCTGCCGCTTCTTTCGCCGCCCGCAATTTATTCTCGCTGCCTGTACTCATAGACATACTGCTGGAATGATCAATTACCATCACCATAGCCAGCTTTGGCAATTCTTCTTTATCTTTGTGATCCATATTCACCGGCAATACTTTCTCCAGCGGCGTATCACGGTATCCCCCCAAAGCGAAGCTTTGATCTCCCCCGATGGCAATCAATCCGCCTCCATAGTCCTTGACATATGTCTCGATCGAATCCACAAATCCCACCGCCAGATCATCCATGTACACATTTTCCAATAATACCGTTGTATAACGATTCAATTTCTGTACATTGGATGGAGCCCCGGAGGGTTCCACCACCTGATAAGGATAACCGGTTGCCTCCAATACCTTACAAAATTCGGAGGCTTCCCCCTTGTTTCCCTCCACCAACAGGATTGGTTTCTTTTCACTGGCTTCGGTATATGCCACATACTCATTATTCATCTGTACCGTATCCTGATCCGGGATCACCACAGCACGATAATTCGTAAATCCTTTCTGATCCCGAACATCCTGAAAGGAAAACTGATTCGTTCCTTCCTGTAGATCTACCGTTTCCTCCCGGCGCAGCGTGTTATCATTATATAATTGCAATTTGGCACCGGTATGAACCGTACTTTCCACCTGTACCTCCACATTATAGCGATCTCCCACTGCAATGCTGTCCGGCACCGTCAGATCAGAGATAAACACTTCTTCCTCCGGAGTGCTGTCCCATTTTTCGACCTGCACATCCACCTGTGCCGCCATCACACTACTGCTCATCTGACAGAGATCCCCGGCATTTTCATTACCATCCGTCAATAATACCATGCGTTTACTGCTATTTTCCGGATATAGAGACAGCGCAGTCTGCACCGCCTGCTCCAGATTGGTCTCCGACGTAATTGGCATGGATTCCAGTCCATCGAACTGCACTTTCTCTGTCACAAGCTGTTCCATATTCGTGTCTCCACCAAAGGCCACCACACCCGCCTGCTCTCCATCTGGCAGTTTCTCCAATGCCGCTTTCACCTGATCTGCCGCCGCACCTTGATTTCCCTTGAAACTGTCCGAAACATCCACTAAAAAGATCGTGGTAGTTTTCTCCATTTTCCTGGTCACAGACAAGCCGAAGAAAGCACCGATAACCAATGCCACCACCGATAACCGTAATGCATACGTGGTCACTTTGCCGATATTACTGCCAAACACAGGCCGCTTTTTCCGATATACGATCCATTCCAGGATCAGTACTACTACTAATAACAACAGTATCGGTTTTAAAAAGGATATGGAACCAAAAATCTGATCTGCCGCATCACTGGTATTTATCTTTTTGCCTCCCTGACCAACCACCGAGATTCCTTGTTGCACCTTAGATTCCGCCGACGGAAATTCCACATAAAAATACTGCTTTAACGTATCGCTATCCATCTTTATGGACACCTGATACAATCCGGTGCGATCCGTCAAGGTATAGTTTACATGACCATCCTTTGGCACACCGGTAGACTTCGATCCATCCGGTGACACCCAGGTAACCTCCTGCACCCCTTCCTTACAAACCATATCCGCTGTTTCCAAAGGACTTAACATTTGCTTTACCAGGCTCACAGACTGCCCGCTCTGATTCAAAATATTCTGCATCAGAATCGGAAACTCCATCTGTAATGGAAGATCTGTATTGTGCAAATCAAATCCCATCACCGTAATATTCCTGCCATCCAGTTCTCCGGTATATGCCACACTTTCTGTCCCATAATTACAAAAAGAATATCCCCAGGATGGCAAAGTGAATTCCTCTGCCTGACTACAACCAAAATCAAATTCTTCCATACCGGAAATCCAATCGCCAGACGATACGGAGGCACGAATATTTTTGCGTTTCTTTTGACATTGAATAATATTCGTTCCGTCGATGCGCAGATCTTTCTGAGGATTCAGTATCAAGACATCCTCCGAACCATACCATTTTCTTGGCATCTGTCCATCATAGACGATCAAATCATAATCCTTAGCCGGATCAATATTTTTGATGGAGGTGGTCTTTTCCAACGATACTTGTTCTCCTAATGTCAATGCCTTTTCCAAAAACTGATTTTGCTTGGAAACCAGCAATACCTGTCTCTCGGAATCCATATCCAGAATTTCGTACGCCACATTGTCAGATACCAGACCGTCTTTTTCATTAATCTCTGCCCACAGATATCCCTCGCCGGCAGCCAATTTCTGATACTGCGTCTGACTAACCTCCGAAAAGGTCACAATCTGACTGGCGCCCGCTTCCAAAGTCACCGACTGCACATCATATAACGTCTTGCCCAAATATAGATTAATCTCATGAGACACTTCTTCCGCACTGTGATTGTCTATTCTTGCCTGAACACAAACACCACCCTGTTCATTCTCCGTGTGATTTACCCAATCCACCGAACAATTCCTGTAGTTCGTGCTAAGATCAATGATTTCTCCTGTCAGATCTCCCAAATCCACATTTTCATCGGTAAATCCCACCATCTGATAGTCCCCCCACTGTTTCACAATCGAGGTCAACATCTTGATGGCCGGCTGCAAATTTCCCTCCGCATCTGTAGCATTTTGCTCCTGAATCAGTTTTTGGATCTTTGACAAATCGGTAACATCATTTGCCAGTATTTTCCCGTTACGATCTGCGGTTAATAGAGTCACCTTGGTTCCCTGCTTCAACTGGCTGACATATTTCTTTGCCTGTCGTTTTTCTTCTTCAAATTTGGTATATTTCTCATCATAGGAACCATTCATACTTCCACTCAGATCCATACAGATCACTACTCTGGCACTGTCTCCTCCTCTGAGACGTAAATAGGGCATCATCAATGCCAGAATCAATAAAAGCAATGCCAAAATCTGCAAATACATCAACAAATAATGCCGAAACTTTTCCCACGGTGTCTGCGCCTGCATATTTTCATACGCTTCTTTCCAAAGATTCAGCGCAGAAATCCGCCGGGAGACAGCCTGCGTCTTTAATAAATAGAGCAAAATGATGCCCGGTATAAACACCGCCAATGCCAGCGGCCATATATTCGTAATTCCCATAATGCTCCTTTCAAAGTTCCAGACTGCCATTGTGGAGTCCTTTATAAATCACCTGATCAATGGTTTCCGTATTGGTCACTTCCATCAGACGGGCCTGATAGGCTTTCGCTAATTTCTGCAATTCCAGACGGTATCTCTCCTCCTGTTTCTCATATTCCGACAATAACTTTGCTGTGGCAGTTACCTTTAATTCTTCTCCCGTCTCTTCATCCACCAGATTCACCGTTCCCTGCAAATCAGGTTTCCTCTCCTCCTCTGCCACAATACGGACTAATATCACATCCTGCTTCTGGAAATGTAAATATTTCAATACCTGTGCAATACGTTCCATATGGAGCGGATCAGACCCTATGTCCATAAAATCGGACAGAACAATCGTACATCCCCGTCTGGGAAACGGAATCTTGCGCATGGAACTCCACAAATCCGTCCTTCCCTCAAAAGATAAGGATTCGATCTGTGCCAGATAACGGCTTAGACTTTGCATTCCCGTTAGCCCGGACTGTACCTGTGCCTGTGAAACCAAGTGATCGGAATCTCCCTTTCCTTCTCCCATCCACACCTCATCAGAATTTATGGCACGAATCGAAGCTAACCGCACCCGGTCCTGCGCCTGCAAAGCCATATAACCAAAGGCCCCGGCCAGACGCGCTGCCATGACTGCCTTGGCAGGTGTCCCAAAGTTCATAGATGCACTGGTGTCCACCACCACCGTATATATGCCCTCCTGCTCCTGCATAAACAATTTGACAAAAAGGCGATCCATGCGGCCATATGCATTCCAATCAATCCGCCTGATATCGTCTCCCGGCATATATTCCCGGAAATCCGCAAATTCCACACTACTCCCCTTGGCCATAGAACGTCTGCCACCACTTCTGCCGCCGTTCATCCTCTGCCCCTCTGCCAGGCGCAGACGTTGCAAACGTTCCCAAAACATCGAATCAAACAGCTTTTCTTCCATCCAATTCCTCCTGCAAACCGCGAATCACCGTATCTGCTGTGATATTATCGGATAAAGCATCAAAATTCATTGCCACGCGGTGACGCAACGCTGCCAATGCTACAAAATCGACATCATCAAAGGATACATTATACCGTCCCATGATAAGTGCTCTGGCCTTCGCTGTCCGTAAAATTGCCTGTGCTGCCCGGGGACTGGCTCCTGCCATCACGTACTGTTTGATCTGACCGGTAGCATATTCACTCTCCGGGTGAGTTCCCAACACTAACTTCAACGCATACTCCTCCACTGCTTCTGCCACCGGCACCTCCCGTACCGCCTGCCGAAGCAGCAGCAGATCTTCTCCCGTTAATACCTGTCTTACCTCTTCCCTCTCCTCTTCCACAGTCAGATGCATAATCTCCCTCAATTCCTGCAAATCAGGAAATTCCACCAATAATTTAAATAAAAACCGATCTAATTGTGCTTCCGGCAATGGATAGGTTCCCTCATTCTCAATCGGATTCTGGGTTGCCAAAACCATATACGGCTTCGGCATCTCATACGTATGATTCCCCACCGTGACCGTCTTTTCCTGCATCGCTTCTAACAGTGCCGATTGGGTCTTGGGGGTAGCGCGGTTGATCTCATCTGCCAGCACGATATTAGCAAAGACCGGTCCCGGCTGGAACCGAAACACATTTCGTTCTCCTTCTTTTTCAATCAGATTGGTTCCTGTGATGTCTGCCGGCATCAGATCCGGAGTAAACTGGATTCTCGCAAAAGACAGATCCATCACTTTGGCAATGGTCTTGACAAGTTCCGTCTTCCCAAGCCCGGGTACACCTTCTAACAGAACATTGCCATCTGCCAGAACTGCCAAAATAACCTGACGGATAATCTCCCTCTGCCCGATAATTCCCTTGCCCATCTCCTCCTCACAACGAGCCACCTTCTCTACTAACTCTTTGATTTCTCCTTCTTTCACACCTGATACCTCCGCTAATCTAAAGAACTAAAATACTCTTTTACCAAATCCTCCAAGGAATCCGGTATGTTTTGCTTCTTAATCTTGGAATATGCTTTCTTCTCATAACTGCCGGATACCGCGGACAGCTCTGCTTTTTGTCCGGCATTCCTGGTATTTGCTGACTGAGATTTACGCTGTATCCCGGATGTTCCCTTTTTCTGTCCCGTCAGATTTTCATCATCCCCAGTTTCCTGCGGTATCCAGACCTGTTCTGCCTCCCCGGCCTGTGTCTCCCGTTCCATGCCTTGTTCGCTGCCATGATTATATCCACCGCCGTTGTTACCCGCATGACTGCCGGAACCATTCCCATTCCCTCCAGAACCTTCTCCGGCATCTGCACCAGAGCCGTTACCAGATGGATCGCCATTGCCCCCGGAACCATTCGCATCACCGGATTGGTTACTGCCGGAGTCACCATTTGCCTGCTGACTACTCTTCCCGGTTTGTGCCGCATTACCGCCGGCCTGCTGCATACCGCTCTGCTGGCTAAGTTCAGTCTGTGTATAGGATGCATTGGCATTATTCAAACTCTGCAATGCATCGGATAATTCCTGTTCTGTGATGGACCCATCAGACTGTGCCTGATTTAACGCATCGATCAGAGCTTTTTTCTGTGCTGTCTCCAGCACTTCTCCCAAATCCTGCAATGCCTGTTTCGCATTGGCGATAGTCTCGCTGCTCTGTGCCATCGCGTCTAATGCCTGTTGATACTCCGCCATACCTGCCAGGTCTTGATTTTGCACGAGAGGCTGCAAATTCTTGGCTGTCTCAGCACTCATCTGCTCCGGCAACGACTTCACTAACTTCGTTTCTAACCTCTCTTTCGCCTTTTTCATTTCAGCACTGCTCCGGCTGGAAGCAACCTCTTTTTTCGCAGATTCCAGAATATCCCTCAAAGCCTTCTGCTCCTTTTCCTGCAGTTTCCCCTCTCCTGCCTGATCCGCTAACTTTTGTTCCGCCTGGTCAATCTGCTTCACTGCTTCCTTCTGCATTGCCCTCAGTGCATGTTGTTCTCTGGCCTGTCGTTTCGCTTCTGCCGGATAAAGTATACAGATCAGAGATAACACCATACATATCCCGATCCCCACATACCATCTGGGATATGTCCGATATGGCAGCCGTTCCGCAATGGAAAAATCCGGAATCCGCCGGGCGGTATCCTGCCGCTGCAACTGACTCATAAGATCTGTTCTGCCCCATCGCTCCAGGCTCGTGGTCAAACGCTCCTCAAATCCTGCCTGGTCTCCCACAAAAGCTGCCTCAGATTTCTTCGGCCATCGGCAGATCCAGTGAATACACCCCAGCAGCAGAATCAGGCCCATCCCACCGAAACCAATCCACATCCCCGCATAAATCGGAATCCAAAGTGTAAGCAAATTGCAAACCAAGACAAACAGCATCCCCACCAAGCCGTAACGCGCCATATACCGCAAAAACCGTTGCAATGCGATCCGTCTTTGTAATTGTTTCACAAATATCTGTATTTCCTGCTCTGCATAGGAACTTGGATACTCTGCCATTTCACAGGTCCTCCTCTATCGATGATTGATCTGCGCCTGCCGTTTCTTTGCCATTTTCTGTTGTCTCTTTTGCTGCTTTCGTATTTTCCGTTTACTGATTTTCCGCTTACGTAACGGATCCAACTGTTTCTCTGCCAGACGCATGATTAAGACAGCCAGGATCATCTGGATGATCAAACTGATGACGACCCAATGTTCCCGCACAAAATCAGGCAAAAGATCTCCACTATGCAGCATCAGTGCTGACATCACCGATTCCCCGGCAAACTGATTGGACAACATTTCCGCCATAGTACAGGCCGGATTCAACAACAAAAACAACAAGACCAACGAAATATCCGGTGCCGCAGCATTGGTATTGGCTTGCTGCAATACCTGATAATAATATAGATTTTTCACGATCCATACTACGCCCACAATCACCGTAGTCACACCACATAATACGATAATCCCACCATAGGTAAATACAGTAGCCGGCACGGTACGCTTAATCATCACAGAACCCCAAATACCGATGCTGCCGATCAGAATCGCAAAGACAAATACTACGATCACAAACTCCAACAAATCGGTTAATCCTACACCACCAATTGTAAAGATAATAGAAATCGTCGGCAAAGTAGACACGATTAATAGCAAAACCATGCTAATCGAAGATAATAATTTCCCCCAAACAATCTGCCTCGGTTTCAAAGTGGTGGTCAACAGGATCTCTAACGTCTGCTTCTCCCGTTCTCCCGCAATACTTCCCGCCGTATATGCCGGCACCAGAAACATCACCATAAAGGCTTCAATAACGATTAGTACAATATATAACCCTATGGCATTGGAGTACTCTACCTGCCCCCGCAGACTCACATTAAATGCCACCTCAAATCCAAAGATGGCGATACCAATCAGAATTAAATTATAAAACAATATCGTGAGAGCAAACTTGACATTCCGCACCCGCAGTTTGGACTCCTTGGCATACACCGCATTCCAATGCATGTTTTTCAGTTTTGATAATGCTGCTTTCATGCGGATAACACCTCCTTTCTCCCTGTCACTTCCATAAATACCTCCTCCAGATTGCTGGATTGGTGTACAAAGGAAGAAATCTGTACCTTTGCTGAGATGAGGCTGGTCAACAATTCTGCCTCTTGTTGTTCGCTCCCCTTAAAGTTAATGACGATCTGATCTTCCTGTAACGATACATTTGATACCAATGGATTTTCTTTTAACAAGGTAATCGCCTGCTCTTTGCCAGCCAATACTTTCATCACCAAAGGATTGGATGTATTCAGATGAGAAATAATATCCTCCACCGATCCCTTCACTAACATCTGACCACGATCAATAATACCAATCGTAGTACACATCTCTGCCAACTCCGATAGAATATGAGAACTAATGATGATCGTTTTTCCCATATCATTCAGATTCCTGAGAATCCCCTTCATCTCGAAACGTGCCCGTGGGTCTAAACCGGAAGCCGGTTCGTCCAGGATTAGAAGTTCTGGATTATGAACCATACTTCTGGCCAGACACAGCCGTTGCTTCATACCACGAGACAGGCTATCCACATAAAACATTGCTTTATCTGACAGATTCACCAGATCCATCAAATTCATACATAGATCCGTGGCCTGTTTCCCATAGAGCCCATAAGCCGATGCATAGAATTCCATATACTCAATCGCCCGGAGATTATCATAAACACCAAAGAAGTCCGGCATATAACCGATTTTTGCCTTTAAGTCCTGACTTTGATGCAGGGCATCGATCCCTGCCACCATCGCAGAACCTCCATCGGCCCGTAACAATCCTGAGAGGATACGCATGGTCGTGGTCTTACCCGCACCGTTAGGTCCTACAAACCCAAATAGCTCCCCCTTATCAATGTGGAGATCTAAGTGGTTTAATGCCACAAAGTTTCCATAACTTTTGTATAATCCCTGTATTTCAATCACTGCGCATTCCTCCTTTCCAGTATCAATCGCGGCAATCTAAGATTATTATATTCATAAGTAATCGAGTCATGCGGCACTTCAAATTGATAAGCCAGCTCCAGTTTCCCCTGCCCATCAATATACTTGGATAAATCTTGTACCAATGATTCTGTTCCGCTGGTAAAGAGCTCCTCCGATTTCCCGGACTTCTGATTTACCGCCATTACCTTGCCCAGAAATACATCTCCATCTATCCAGCGAGAGTCAGCCCCAGGTGATATGGTTGAACTATTTGTGAATTGAAATTCCTGATTCCCCATATTACGATAACGTAATTGTAACTGATCGAACGAATCCATATCACTCAGATCATAAGTCACTTTCACTTCTCTCACACTCGTATCATACAACTGCATTGCAGCAGATAATTCATCTGGCAAATCCTGAATATACTGATCCAGTGTTCCCAAAACATTCTGTGCATTACTCTCCAAATCCTGACTGGATAGCTGCTGAAATACCGCCGTTTCCCCATACAGATCCATGTCAAATTGTTTCGTAAACTCCGTTTCCTGATCTGCCGCTAAAAATCCATAAAAATAATACCCTGACGTATTTTCCCAGGCCCCATCCCGGTCCAACAGAGTGATACGACGCAAACTTTTCACATCCGTTCCACGGAAATCATCCGCTTCATAATCCAGAATCTCCTCAGCCACATCCGTCCACAGCGAACTGGTAGAACGAATCCATGCCTTGGATGTATCCAACCGATCCAGCGATATACTTTCCCCCTGCTTCATATCTCCCAGCAAAATCGTATCTCCATTGCATACAATCACACAATCCTCCAGATCATATTCAGACTGATTCGTCACGATGCCCGCCAAAGCATCGGTATCCAACTGGAGACTGGTAAATTCCATCCTTCCTTTGGTATCAATGGTTTGCTGCTCCTGCATGGTAACCGTATCAAATGACGCCATATTATCCATATGCAAGATTGTCTTGTCACTGGCGTATTCTATCCCGTACCGATAATCAGTCGAAGCAGGATCTAACACCGAATATCCGTCATACCCTACTACAAGTCCGGAAGTAATATCCTTTTTCCCGGATATCTCCACATCGAACTTATCATTGTTAGGACTGGTCAGTGCAAAACAAGTTTGCATCGATGGTACATTCTGATACGACCAATCCATCTTCGCCAGATAATTCACATAAGGATGCTTCACACGGGTACTGGTACCAATCAGATAAATCAGAACAGAAAATACCACCGCGGATGCCGGAATCAGTTTCCATAATAATTCTCTCTTCCCTCTCTTGCGCAAGACAGAATACATCACCGGTCCAATCACTACTGCATACAGAAGCAATAGTACCGCATATAGTGCAATATTCGGCAGACCATTCACCTCAGTGGCCTTCAAGCCACTGGAGATCGAATACTCAGAATAATTATAGTTTTCATCATTTGGCAGGGTTTGCTGTTCCTGCAATAACTGCTGCCGTCTGTCGTTACTCATTTTCTGGTAAAACAGCGTTTGTAGATCTGCACCAAATTTCTCCTGTGTGATATTCAGATCAAAACCAGCCACCATCGCACATCCTTTGCCATAGTTCAAACGGCTGATCAAAGTTTCCCCTTCCTGGGAAAGTATACTTTCCGCATTCTGCATTTTCAATTCGCTGATATCCAGACTGACACCATATTTCGTCGGAATCTTTTTGACATTTCCAATCGTTCCGTTAAGTAATGTTCCGGAAAATGCCTTTATTGTTTTTTCCGGCTGCGCTCCGGTACCGAAAATAATCGTACCGCCTTGCTTCACCCACTCTATGACCGCTTCCACCTGTTTCTCGGAGAACTGGCTGGTATCAAACTGATTCATCACCAGAATATCGAAGATATCCAGGGTACGCCAATCCTCTGTCAGCATAAAGTCCTGCACATCGTACAGTAAATTCACCCCATCCTTT
This sequence comes from uncultured Jutongia sp., assembly GCA_964521555.1. Lineage (GTDB taxonomy): Bacteria > Bacillota > Clostridia > Lachnospirales > Lachnospiraceae > Butyribacter. Next base: position 206,137 of record CAZFSU010000001.1, read on the forward strand.
GGTTTCAAATAAGACAATGCTGTGCTATCTTCTGTGATCAGACCAATCGAAGGTTCATTCGGTGACAGAGAATCTTTGGTGCTAATACTTATATACTGTTTTCCCAGAATCTTTCCCCTGCTGTCATTAAGGGAGGTTTGTATCCCTTCATCATTGGTAATTTTGACGATCATGGAATACTGTTTTGTCTCTCCCGCAGCAATCTGTAGCTTTTTCTCCACTACTGCTTTTTGATCGGAAACATATTCTCCGTCCATAGGATTGACATAGAGACGAAAATATCCGGAAAAATCTTCTCCATCATTTCGAATCTCTAACTGAACCGGCGCATACCGTCCCACCTGAACCAGATTATCCCGCAAACCAATATGAACCCCCACATTCAAATCTCCTGCCCGATAACTCACTATGCGGTAATTTTCGCTCTCCCCTGTCAGCATCTTTGCCTGAACTTTCATCATGCTGCCAGCCGGACCAAAGTCTGCCATACCACCTGCTATCCCCAGAAGACATGCCAGTATCACTCCACAGACCAGCCGAATCCTTTTCTCCCCTCTCCTCTTACATCTATCATCACTTTTCACGTTTTTCTCCTCCTTCTGCTTGATTCCCGGATTCCATCACCAATGGTAATGCGATCGTAAACTGTGTCCCCTGGATCGTACTGGAAACCCGGATCTGGCCACCATGTAGATGAATAATCTCATATGCAATATTCAAACCCAAACCAGTTCCTCCGGTATTCGTAGAACGAGACCCTTCCACACGATAGAATTTATCAAATATATGCGACAAGCTTTCCTCCGGTATGATCTGTCCAAAGTTTATCACGGTAATTTGAATTTCCTGTTCCAACTTCTCCACATTCACGTCAATCCGTTTACCATCCCGCCCATATTTAGATGCATTACTCAACAAATTTTGTACTGCTCTTGCAATCAACTCTCCATCCAGATTCATAATCTGGCTGTCTACATTGCTGTGAAACTCACATTCCAAATCAAGATCCTGAAATATCGGATAAAATTCTTCCACCATTTGCCCCACCAACTGAATCAGATCTATCTCACATCGATGCAGGGTGATCTCACCACTCATCAGCTTGGTATAACTAAACAGATCCTGAATCAATCTCTCTAACCGCTCGGATTTCCGCAGAGCAATCGCCGCAAATCTTTGACGTTCTTCTACCGGATAATGCTCTGTATCCATCGCCAGTTCCAGATATCCCATGATAGAAGTCACCGGTGTCCTTAGATCATGTGCCACACAGGTAATCAGATCTTTATTGGTCTGTAAAGCCTCCCTCTCATGATCCATCAGCGCATGAAGCTGTTCCTGCATATCATTGACTCTTTTTGCGATTTCTCCCAGTTCATCCTGCCTTTCGATCTTGATTTCCTCTGTCATATCTCCCGTGGCAATATGTGTAATACTGTCGGAAATATACGACATATCCCGGATAATCCGTTTCATAAATAACAGGAAATAGATGATAAATAATCCCATAGATGCCACAATGATCACCAATAGGATCACAAAAACGGTATGGTGGTCGATTCGCCACAGGCGACGATAATTGAACATATCAGCCGCCGAACCGTTCCGGTATCGAAATCCTGGCATTTTGGTGGGCAAAGGCATCTGATCCCTGCCATGTCCCGGATAGGCGATCCCCAGTGTCCGGGAAACCGCATAGATCAAACATCCCGCCACGATCTCTGTCAATACAGCCAATCCCATGCTCACTATGGCATAGACGATAAGTTCTGTTCGCAAACTGCGAAACTTAATCCCTTTTCCTTTCAAGTCTCTTCCTCGCTTCTACTCACATTTATACCCGACTCCCCATACCGTCTTAATAATCTGTGCGTTACGCGGATCCTGTTCAATCTTGCCACGCAATCTACGAATATGCACCATCACAGTATTACTCATCTCAAAACTCTTTTCTTTCCAAACCCGTTCAAAAATTTCATCCGTGGTAAACACCTGCCCCGGATGTGAAGCCAGCAGATACAAAAGATCAAATTCCGTTGGGGTCAGACTCACTTCTTTCCCATATGCTTTTACACTATGTGTCTTTTTCTCCATCCAGAGATTGGGAATATCCACGATGCCACTGAGCCGGACCTGGCTCCCGCTGAAATTTTGAAAACGGCGTAACTGAGATTTCACCCGCGCCACCAATTCCATTGGTCGAAATGGTTTCGTCACATAATCATCGGCGCCCTGATACAGGCTGGTCACTTTGTCGATCTCTGCGTCCTTCGCACTAAGCATAATGATGGGCACCGTGCTTTTCTCACGAATCCGACTGCATACCGCATTACCATCCATCCCCGGCATCATAATGTCCAGTATCACCAGATCAATCTGCTCTGCATCAAATAACTCCATCGCTCGCTTCCCACTATACGCCCGATATACCTCATAACCCTCTTCCTCTAAATGAATGGCCACCAAATCTGCAATTTCCTGATCGTCATCCACCACCAGTATGTTTGCTTTGTTCATTCCTGCCCTCCTACATATAGCTACATATTTCCCTATGTACATTATTAGCATATCATATCAAATGACAGAAATCTTTACGAAAATCTTAAAGTTTTTTCTCATGGTCAGGAAAGTCTCTTGTGGTTTCCCCTGTTAATCTTGTCCTGCCAAAAGAGAGTGCCACAGAATCAATGCATTCAATAATCATTGATTCTGTGGCACTCTCTTTGATGTCCCCCGATGACACTAACAGCTCTCATCTTTCATCGTGAGTTTCAATTTGCGGTCCTCTTTATGAGATATTCTAAGCGTAGAACGGTCTTTCAAACTTTCATATACCCTTGGAAGCACAATACTCTGATATGCCGGACGAATGATCTTATCTACATTGATCAATTCTTCCATGCGATGCGCACTCCAACCAACGATACGAGCCATAGCAAAGATCGGCGTAAAAAGCTCTTGTGGTATACCTAGCATACTATATACAAATCCACTGTAAAAATCCACATTCGCACTGACGCCCTTATAGATGGCACGTTCCTGCCCAATCACTTCCGGGGCAATGCGCTCAATCATAGAATATAATTCAAAATCCTTTGTCTGGTGCTTTTCCTGCGCCAGCATCTCCACGAATTTCTTAAATGCAACGGCTCTCGGATCGGAGATAGAATAAACAGCATGACCCATACCATAGATTAATCCACGTTGGTCAAACGCTTCTCTGCGGACTAATTTACGCAGATACTCCCGCACCGCATCCTCATCTGTGATATCCTTGACATGTTCTTTGAGATCCTGCATCATTTCCACTACTTTGATATTTGCCCCTCCATGCTTTGGACCCTTGAGGGATGACAGCGCTGCCGCCATAACGGAATACGTATCCGACCCTGCCGAAGTTACCACGCGGGTAGTAAAGGTGGAGTTATTACCGCCACCATGTTCCATATGCAGCACCAGAGCCAAGTCAAGCACTTTCGCTTCCACTTCACTGTATTGTTTATCCGGGCGCAGCATCCGCAAAATATTTTCCGCCGCTGATAAGTTGTCATCCGGCCTATGAATATAGAAACTCTCATCGCACTCATAATGATTATAAGCATGATATCCATAGACCGCCAGCATTGGAAAAACACTGATTAACATGAGACACTGTCTCAAAACATTTTCCAAAGAATTATCGGTCACCTGATCATCATAAGATGCCAGAGTTAATACACTTTTCGTCAGGGAATTCATGATATCCTTACTCGGGGCTTTCATGATAACATCACGGACAAAATTCGTAGGCAGTCTGCGGTTTTTTGCCAGAATCTTGCGAAACTCCCGCAAAGTTTCTTTATTGGGCAGATCACCAAACAGCAACAGATATGCCACTTCTTCAAACCCAAAGCGTCCGTCCTCACGGAATCCCTTTGTTAAATCATAAATATTATAACCGCGGTAATACAACTGACCATCGCATGGAATGACGTGACCATCCTCCGCGATCTCTGTCGCTTTAATCAAAGAAATATTGGTAATACCGGATAAAACCCCCTTACCACTTTTATCCCGCAATCCTCGTTTCACACCAAACTCATCAAATAAATCCGCATCAATCGAGTTATTCTCCACACAGATCTTGCAATGTCTGGCTGCAAAATCATGCATCATCTTTTCATAATCACTCTGCATAATATACCTCTCTTTCCCCGGGAAAAGATACAGCACCTGCCCGGTTTTTATTTCCTATTTTGTTACCACCCGCCGTCATATAGAAGATATCCGTACATTCTTACAAACCGACAAATATGCGGATATCTTCTATATGACATGCATCGTAACCCTATTTCATACAACTGGCAATATTATCTGAGATCTTCCTTGCTACCTGGGCAACCACCTTTAACTCTTCTTCGCTGATTCCCTTCAGTAATATCTGATTCATCCTATGATATTCTGTACGAATCTGCACCAATATCGGCTCCGCTGCCGGCTGTATAATCAGATGTACTTTCCGGCGATCTCTGGCATCTACCTGCCGCTGGAGATAACCACGCTCGATTAGCTCCTCAATCGCTTTTGATACATGAGATTTGGTCCAATGATGAACACTGACAATATCTCTTGCCGTATCCAGACATTTGTGTATGTCCAGAAAAAGCAGTATCCGAACATCCAGTACCGAAAGTGCATATTGCTCGGTGATTGGTCCCCAAATTTTTTCCTGGAACCGTTTAAACTGTTGCCCATTTAACAATGATTCTATTCCATCATCCATTTTTTTCTCTCCATCCGTCAAAATACAGATAACTGTCTGATGTTGGGGTCAAAAACCCTTTTGGCTCTAACACCACCGTACGTCATTATAGCTGCACCACAGCTATAAAGTCTAAAATTGAACTGTTCAGTTTAGAATCATTATATACAGCATCATACGATTTGTCAAATCAGGCCATTACTCTCAAAGATTAATGAGGTGTGCTTCTGTCGTTCTTATAGGATACGAAAAATGAAGTAACATTTGCATGTATTGACTTTCCGTTGTAAAATGAGCATATAAATATACTATATAGAATATAGAAACTAGAGAAAGGATAGCACTATGTTTTCAAAATCACAGCTTTCGGATATTATTCAGTCCATTTCCGAAAATTATACCAATGAGGATCTGTTTTATCTGGAGGAAGATCACCAGATGCCAAATCGCGATGCGATCATACATATTATTATGGGGCTTCGTCAAATTATGTTTCCCGGTTACTTTGATAAAGAGCAGTTAGGACATACCATCCCGGAATATTTTTTGGGACATAATATCATTAAATTATATGAAAGTCTGACAGAACAAATTCACTTCGCCCTTCGACATAGTGCGCGGGATTGTATCGCAAACTGTGCCTCCGAAGAAGAAATCACAGAACGTTCCGATGAAATCTGCCTCCGGTTCTTCTCTTCCTTTAATGATATTCAAAAGATGCTCATCAAGGATGTGCAGGCTGCTTTCGACGGAGATCCGGCTGCCAAAACCAAAGAAGAGATCATCTTTTGTTATCCGGGATTATTTGCCATATTTGTTTACCGTCTGGCACATGAATTATATCAGATGAAAGTACCGTTTATCCCTCGCATCATGTCAGAATATGCGCACGGCCACACCGGAATTGATATCAACCCGGGCGCCACGATCGGCGAATATTTCTTCATTGATCACGGTACCGGTATCGTCATTGGTGAGACCACCTTGATCGGTAATAATGTTAAAATCTATCAGGGTGTCACTCTGGGCGCGCTTTCCACCCGCAGCGGCCAATTATTACGGGATGTGAAACGTCATCCTACGATTGAAGATAATGTGACAATATACTCAAATGCTTCGATCCTGGGGGGCGAAACGGTGATCGGAAAAGGTTCTGTCATCGGCGGTAACGCTTTTATCACCTCTTCCGTGGCACCGGGGACCAGGGTTAGCGTCAACAATCCGGAATTAACCTTCACATCTAAAGATTTACAGAAACAGGGAGATTTATTCGATTAATAGATGTTACTTTATACACAATAATACATTATACACACAGGGTCAAGGCAAAAGCCTTGACCCTGTGTGATTCCTATAAAATGCGAACCAAACGGTCCGCACCCTAATCCATATAGATGGTGGCATAATCCGTCCTTCCGTCTTCTTCGATCGTCATAACCATATAGGTGGGACGATGCCCTTCCTGCCGGGGCTGACTGATACTGCCGGGATTTAATACCGTCATACCATCCTCCTGCTCTAACAGAGGTTCATGAATATGCCCAAACATCACAATATCCGCTCCATTGTCTTTCGCCAACTCTTTCATTGAGGAAATCCCATAACGCCCACCATACCTGTGCCCATGCGTCAACAAAGCTTTGTGCGGCCCCAGATCCACCAATTTCGTCCCGGGCAGATCAGACAGACCATCACTATTGCCACGCACCATCTCCACAGGACAGTCCACCAGCCCGGTAATCACTTCCGGGTCAGTCTGACTATCCCCAAGATGAATCATCAAATCCAGATAACTGCCCATATTCTGAATGGCTTTTTTTAAATATTTATGATTTCCATGAGAATCGCTCACAATCAATATTTTCTGACGCATTATAGTACCTTTTCCTTTTTTAATTCCTGATACATCGCCATCAATGCCTTTCCCCGGTGACTTACTTTATTCTTCTCCTCTGGCGGCAATTCAGCAGTGGTGCAGCCCAACTCCGGGACATAAAAAATCGGATCGTAACCAAATCCATGCTCTCCCTTTTCCTCATAACCGATTTGCCCTTCAATAACACCACGCACGGTAATATCTCTGCCATCCGGAAACGCACAGGCAATGGCACATACAAACCGGGCGCTGCGGGCATCTCCTTTCACTCCATCCAACTGACGGATTATATGATTATTTTTGACAGTATATGGAGTATCCTCTCCCATATACCGCGCAGAATAGATTCCTGGTGCTTTATCTAAATAATCCACCTCCAGGCCGGAATCATCCGCCAGCACCATCTGTCCGGTCAGATCTGAGATCGTACGGGCTTTAATGATCGCATTTTCCTCAAATGTACTCCCATTCTCAACGATTTGCACGTCCTGCAAATTTTCATCTTTCAGGGATGCAAAAACAATATCCTCTCCCTGTAGTATCTCACGGATTTCTTTCATTTTTCCTTCATTGCCGGTTGCTACAATCACTTTCTTCATTTTGTCTCTCCTTCTAACGAAGTCATAATGCCGTCATAAATACCATCCACGATCTTTTTGCGGCCTTTCTCCGAATCTAAATACCGCATATCAGATTTATTAGACATATACCCAATTTCCACAATGGTGGTGGGCACCTTGGAATGATGCATCAGATATAACCCTTCCCGTCTGATCGTACCACGATTTTTACGTCCGGTCACTTCCGACAACCGATCCACGATAGTCTGTGCCAGCGCCTTATTAGACAGAGATGTCTTTGTCTTTCGCTTAGAATACAACGTTTCCACACCCTGAGAAGCAGTATCTCCCAGCTCCGATGCATTACAATGAATACTGACAAAAGCATCTGCATGGAGTTGATTTGCCAGCGCCACCCGGTTTTGCTTCGTCACCTTCTTATCCTTTAAACGGGTATAATATACTTTGACCCCTTGTGTCTGGTCAAATCTTTCCTTTAACATTCGCACAATCAACAGATTATAATCTTTTTCCAAGCGTTTACCGGACTGGTCCCAAGCCCCCTCATCATTACCGCCATGACCGGCATCCAACACCAGTATTTTATCTGCCGGCTCCGAAATCTGGGCGATTGCCCTTTCTTCTTCCAGACGAACCGCCGGTCCGGTTGCCTGCGATATAGTCTGCCGATTTGCCACAGCATTCGGATATACTTCTGCTTTGACCATAGTCGTTTCCGGTTCCTGACCAAAGCCACCCGAAAATCCCATACATAACACTAAACAAACCACAAACATCCCAAAGCACTGTACCATCAGGCTCTGCCACTGTTTTTGCTCCATATCCACCTCGTATTCTAAGGATCTGCCTTTCTCCCTCATTTGTACTCTATTTGATACTGCGTATTCCCCAGATGAATCTATTACAAAAGTCACCTTTTAGTATACAACAACTCTCCAAATTCCGCAACTCATTCCTCACGAAAACTCAAGGTGATTTCGCATTGAAATACCTCATGGTAATATAGTATAATATTCGCGACAGCATTTTGACAACTATGGGTGCGCACAATGGATCAGGGCGCACAGAATGGAGTTTATACTATGATTAGAAGAATTGATTTATCCGGAAACTGGGATTTTGCATTGGACGCAGACAAAACCGGTATTCAGGATCAGTATTACCGTACATTACCGGGGGAAGATACCATCTCTCTGCCGGGAACCACTTCCCTGGCCCGGAAAGGAAGCCCTTCTGATGTGAAAGAAACCGGATTTTTGACAGATCCTTACTTATTTGAGGGATATGCCTGGTATCATAAGGAAATCCAATTAGACCGGGATTGCCAAGGTAAGAATATATTTCTGCATCTGGAACGAACCCGCCTGACCAAGGTATGGATTGATGATACTCTGGTAGGGGAGCAGGACAGTCTCACAACCCCGCACCACTATGATCTGACTTCTTATATCAAAAAGGACCGATTCCACTTAACCATCCTGGTATCGAATGTGGATTATCCAACCAAAGGCGGACATCTGACTTCCCCGGATACCCAGACCAACTGGAACGGTATCATCGGTGAAATCTCTCTTCGTATTTATGATGAAATTTATATTGAGCAGATCAAAACTTACCCGGACATAGATACCAAGACTGTCCGGATCGAGATACATACCAATAACACTTCCCAGACCGGACGCAACCTGTCCGTATGTGCCAAAGCATCCCTGGTGGATATCAGCGGTACTACCGGAGTGCAAACCAAACCGGAATATTTTCAGGATATCTTTTTCCCGGTGGGTAAAGGAACCGAAACCCTGACCTATGCCTTGGGAGAGGATGCGGTATTGTGGAGCGAATACAGCCCGGTAATCTATTCTCTGGAACTGACGATACCAGGAACGGATGAAATAGCCGCCACCACCTTCGGTCTGCGCAAATTTTCCACGACAGAAACTGAATTTTTGATTAACGGAACACCAACTTTTCTTCGTGGTAAACACGATGGGCTGATCTTCCCTATGACCGGGGCGGTTCCCACCTCTGTGGAAGAATGGATTCGTGTGATGAAAATATCCAAATCCTATGGTATTAATCACTATCGTTACCACACCTGCTGCCCTCCCGATGCGGCCTTTGTAGCGGCTGATCTTTTGGGAATCTACATGGAACCCCAGTTACCTTTCTGGGGTACACTGACTGCACCCGGAGAAGAAGGACATAATGAAGCAGAACAGCAATATCTCATCACGGAAGGCTACCGTATGATGGAAGAATTTGGTAACCACGCTTCCTACTGTATGATGTCACTGGGGAATGAACTTTGGGGAAGTAAGGAACGTATGGCAGAGATCATCACCAATTACCGTAAGACAGATGACCGTCATCTCTATACCCAGGGATCCAATAATTTCCAACACACCCCGGTATTATTACCGGAAGACGACTTCTTTGTGGGTGTACGTTTTAGCAAAAACCGCCTGATCCGGGGTTCCTATGGCATGTGCGATGCTCCACTGGGTCATATTCAATGGGGAGAGCCATCCACCAACCATAATTATGATGAAATGATCTATCCCACCAACACCCAGGACAGTGCAAGCGACAGCGCAGAGGAAATCGAGATTCAGTATGGTACCGGAGTGAAGAAGGTAAAAGCCGCACAGGGAGAAGGGGTACTAATCCCACATATTCCTGTAGTCTCCCATGAGATTGGACAATTCGCGGTCTATCCAAATTTCCGCGAGATTGATAAATATACCGGTGTCTTAAAAGCACGAAACTTTGAAGTCTTCCGTGACCGCTTAGAAGAAAAGGGCATGTTAGACCAGGCAGATGATTTCTTCTATACCAGCGGCAAATTATCTGTACTCTGCTACAAAGAAGAATTGGAAGCTGCCGCACGCACGAAGCGGCTGGCCGGTTATCAGATTTTGGATATACAAGATTTCTCTGGTCAGGGTACTGCATTGGTGGGCATCCTGGATGCCTTTATGGACAGCAAAGGACATGTGACACCACAAGAATGGGCCGGATATTGTTCTGACCGCATCCTGCTGGCACAGTTTGAGAAATATGTTTATTCCGCTGGAGAAAATCTACATATGGACCTGGCGATCCGGTATTATCATCCGGATAAATTAATCGATAAACAGTTACACTGGGAACTAGCAGATACTGCAAACGATCAGATCACCGCCCAAGGCGATGTGGCGATCCCGGATGGCGCATTCGATCTGGTAGCATTAGGTCATGTGGACTGCACCCTGCCAGATGTTACGCGGGCAACTGTATATACTTTGACGATCACGGTGCCGGGAACGGATATGAAGAATACATATGAATTGTACTGCTATCCTAATTTAGGGACACCAGATCTCTCCGCATCCTCCATCGGAGAGGACGATCATCAGGTATCCATCACGGCAGATTATGCCGAAGCCACAAAACTATTAGCGGAGAGAAAACGGGTTCTCTATCTGCCAACGGAACTACAGGAATCAATCGAAGGATTTTATTGCACGGACTTCTGGTGTTATCCGATGTTCCGTGATATCTGTGAGTGGATGAAAAAACCTGTTGCTGTGGGTACGATGGGACTGTTGATTCAGAAAAATCATCCGGCATTGGCTTCCTTCCCAAGCCATAAATATGCTACTCCACAGTGGTATCAGATCGTATCTCACAGTGATTGTGCCATTCTGGATGAAACCACAGATAAGACATACCGCCCTATCGTTCAGATGGTGGATAACTTTGAGCGTAACCACAAATTAGGTATCCTCTTTGAAGGCAAAGTCGGCGATGGTAAATTGATGATTTGTACCAGCCGTTTAAGTGAGATCGCAGATCACCCTGAGGCAAGACAATTTGCCCGGTCCATACTGGATTATGTGACCTCCGACGCCTTTGATCCACAGCAGTCATTAGACATGGATATGTTGAAGAAAACTTTTGTAAAATAGAGAAAACGAAAAATATGGGCAGGTTCCCGCACCGGAACCTGCCCATTGTGTTGTTATCAGCGAAATGCTTGACAAACATTCTAACGTCGTTTTATTTCCTAAACAGGATTCTCTAATCCTGTTCCCTGGATTTCCCAAATATTATATCTACTATCACCAGAAATACCACACCTAGAATCAGGCAGACAGCCGCAGTAGCCCCTGCCTTGCCAAAGAAGATCACGTTCTCTTTTTCCTTTTCCCATGTGTTATCAATCGTATATAACACATAATCGGTCGATACCTTTTGCTTCGCACAAATATCTGCCAGTGCGTTCTTAGCCGCCTGACTATAGGCAAGCTTCTGTCCCAACGGCAATGCTACTTCGCCCGGATGTTTCGCAATCTTTTTCGCAATTCCACGGTTCATCTGCGCCAGGATCTTCGTGCCATCCTCCAGCTCGATAATATAATACGGACTGTAACTGGCAGAATAATCTATGATCTCTGTCTGTGTCTCCGCCCGCTTGCGCCCAGTCGTGCCATTTCTCTTTCTATAATAATGATCTGCCCATTTTGCCAGACTATATACATTAGTCTTTTCCACACTCTTTGGCTTCACTGTCACATAATCCAAATCATTTGACACACCTTCCCATGTGGCACGGTCCTTTACCTCAATGATTCCTTCGCCGGCAGGCTTACCGCTATAATCTTTACCGCGATCTGCCTCGATCTCCGCCTGGCTCACCGCTTTCTGGGACTGTCTGTCCCACAAAATTCCTTCCATATCAAAATTGATATAAAAAATGGCTGCCACTATAATAGCAATAATTACAGATACATATTCTACAATTTTTTTCATTTTTATCTCCCCCTATTACTACAGATTAATATCCAACTCCACCGGACAGTGATCCGATCCCATCACTTCGGTATGAATCTTTGCATCCTCCAGCTTGTCCTTCAGACATTCCGATACCAGAAAATAGTCAATCCGCCATCCGGCATTTCTGGATCTCGCCTGAAAACGATAAGACCACCATGAATAGATCTCCGTCTGATCGGGATAGAAATAACGGAATGTATCGATGAACCCGGCCTCTAGCAACTCTGTCATTTTGCCACGCTCCTCATCCGTAAATCCGGCATTTTGATGATTAGCCTTGGGGTTCTTCAAATCAATCTCCTCGTGGGCCACATTCATATCTCCCGTCACCACCACCGGCTTCGTCTCCTCCAGCTTCTCAAGATATTCCCGAAATGCATCTTCCCACTCCATGCGATAGGAAAGACGCTTCAATTCATTCTGCGAATTTGGGGTATATACCGTCACAAAATAGAAGTTCTCAAATTCTGCTGTAATCACTCGTCCCTCTGTATCATGCTCCGGGATGCCGATACCGTTCACCACCGAAATCGGTTTCTGCTTCGTAAAGACAGCAGTTCCGGAATACCCCTTACGTTCTGCATAATTCCAATACTGATAATAACCGGGCAGTTCCAGATCCAGTTGACCTGCCTGCATTTTAGATTCCTGAATACAAAATATATCTGCATCTGCTTCTTTGAAATACTCCAAAAATCCTTTACCGACACAGGCACGAATCCCATTCACATTCCAGGATATCAATTTCATGGTTTTGTCCTCCTTTATATCGTATGGCGTTAATCGATCAGGGATTTAACATCGATTATGATGTCCCATTTCACGGACTAAAGTGCATCAATAAATTTCAGGAAATGATGCATCCCCGTTTCATCATTCTTATATACACCGGCATGTTCTAACACCTGCTTAAATACGATGCCAATCTCGTCCTGTATAATCTGATCCACTGTATCTGTATTGATCTCATCATATTTCGGCAAAAATCGCTCTACCCAATCTGCATGTTTCGCTAATTCTTCATCCTCACGAATCTCTTTTTTCTGCACAATATATTCCGCCAGACGTTTCATTTCTCCCTTTAATCGGGCCGGCAGAACCGCCAACCCCATCACCTCGATCAGACCAATATTCTCTTTCTTGATATGATGCAATTCCTGATGTGGGTGATACACACCCAGCGGATATTCTTCTGTCGTAATATTATTACGCAGCACCAGATCAAACTCATATTTATCGTCCCGCATCCTGGCAATCGGTGTAATGGTATTATGAGGTTCTCCCTCCGTCTCCGCAAAAATGAAAGCAGCTTCGTCGGTATAACCCCGCCAGGTGTCCAAAATATGGGACGCAGCTTTAACTAACTTCTCCGGATCCTCATGACGAATACGAATCACGGACATTGGCCAGTTGACGATTCCTGCTTCCATCTCTTCAAATCCATGAATCCGGATCTCCTGTCTGATCCCGGCACGTTCCATTGCAAATTCATAATGCCCTCCCTGGAAATGCTCATGGGATAAAATCGAACCACCCACGATAGGTAAATCAGCATTTGATCCCACAAAATAATGTGGAAACTGACGAATAAAATCTAACAATTTGCGAAATGCGGATTCATCTATTTTCATCGGCGTATGTTTACTATTGAATACGATACAATGCTCATTGTAATAAACATAAGGAGAATATTGGAATCCCCAGTCTCCTCCATCAATCGTAATCGGTATAATACGATGATTCTGGCGCGCCGGATGGTTTAGTCTGCCGGCATAACCTTCATTTTCCATACAAAGCTGACATTTCGGATACGCACTTTGTGGCGCATTTTTCGCCGCTGCGATTGCCTTAGGATCCTTTTCCGGCTTGGACAAATTGATGGTTACATCCAACACACCATATTCGGTATCTGCTGTCCATTTCCTATCTCTGGCAATACGATATCTGCGAATATAATCGGTATCACAGCTAAACTGATAATACCAGTCTGTTGCTTTCCGCGGAGATTCCTGATACAGCTCACGAAATTCCCGGATCACCTGATGCGGTGCCGGCACCATCGCTGCCATCAGTTTCGTATCAAACAAATCCCGATACGCCACACTATTTTCCTGTAATACACCACGCTCATAGGCATCGTCCATCAAACCCGCCAAAATATCCTCCAATGGCATTTCCTTTGGCGCAGTCTCCGGTTTTTCATATGCATCTAACCGCATCACCTCCAGAATCCGGTTTAAAGTATATGTACGGTCCATAGGATCTACTAACCCTGTTTTTTCCCCATAATGCAACAACTCCTGTATTAACTCATTACGATTATCCATAGAAGCCTTCTCCTTTCATCTCATTCTCGCTTCCGATATTGACATGATGATGAGGCAGCGAAAAACCACTTCACAATCATCATGTCATCCACATCAATTTATGCCTGCTGTAAACGATTTACTGCATTGACTAATGCGTCAATCGAAGCGCGAATAATATCTTCGTCTGAACTGACACCCCAATATAGTTTCTGTCCATCTTTTGTAACACCCACATACGCCATTGCTTTGGCATCCGATTTCTTGGACAGAGAATGTTCCTCATACGCATCCAAAGTATATTGCAGACCAAAATGTTTCTTTAATGAATTATTCACTGCGTTGAGACGGCCATTACCCTTGGCTTCCACTACGGTAACCTGCTCTCCTTCCTGGATGGATACTTTCGCAATGATTCCATCCTGTTGTACAAAATGACACTCCACAATATCAAACTGTTTCTCCGGATTGTAATAGGTCTTATAAAAGATATCATACATCTCATCCGGCTTTAATTCTGCATGCGCACGGTCCGACACACCCTTCATCAGATATCCCACTTCTTCTCTCATGCGATCCGGCAATACCAGACCAAAATTTTGCTTTAATACATAGGCAACACCGCCACGACCAGACTGACTGTTGATACGGATCACATCCGAATCATATGTCCTTCCCACATCCTTTGGATCAATCGGCAGATACGGTACTGTCCATAGATTCTGATTTTTCTCTTCACGGTAAGTCATACCCTTGGAAATCGCATCCTGATGAGAACCGGAAAATGCCGTAAACACCAATTCGCCTGCATATGGCTGGCGCATGGATACCTGCATATTGGTCAGCCGTTCATATGTATCCGCGATACGCTGCATATCGGAGAAATCCAGCTCTGGATCGACACCGTGAGAAAACAGATTCATTCCCATCGTTACGATATCCATATTACCTGTGCGCTCTCCATTGCCAAATAATGTTCCCTCGATACGGTCGGCTCCCGCCAAAACACCTAATTCAGCAGTGGCCACGCCTGTGCCACGGTCATTATGCGGATGTAGAGACAATACCACACTATCACGATACTTGAGATGTTTGCTGACATATTCAATCTGACTGGCAAAGACATGTGGCATGGCATTTTCTACTGTGGCAGGAATATTGATAATGGCCGGAGCATCTGCCTGCGGCTCCCATACATCTAATACTGCATTACATACTTCCACTGCATAATCCACCTCTGTCCCATGAAAACTCTCAGGACTATATTCAAAGCGGAAGTTACCCTCTACCTCTGCTGCCAGTTCCTTTAATAATTTAGCACCATCGACAGCAATTTTCTTGATCTCCTCTTTGGATTTGCGAAATACCTGTTCCCGCTGTGCTACTGATGTAGAATTGTATACATGTACAATGGCATTTGGTGCACCTTTCACAGCCTCAAACGTCTTACGGATAATATGTTCCCTCGCCTGTGTCAACACCTGTACCGTAACATCCTCCGGGATCAGATTGCGTTCAATCAGCGTACGCAAAAAGGTAAACTCCGTATCAGACGCTGCCGGAAAACCAACTTCAATTTCCTTGAATCCGATCTCCACTAACAGCTTAAAGAATTCTACTTTTTCCTCCAGGCTCATTGGCTCTATCAATGCCTGGTTACCATCGCGCAGATCCACACTGCACCATACCGGTGCCTTTCCAATGGCATCTTTTTTCACCCATTCAAAACAATCCTCCGGTGGCATGAAATAACTCTTTTGATACTTTTCAAATCCTTTCATTGTTGCATCCTCCATTCATCTTCTCTTGTATACCTTGAGAACAATCCTTGATTATATATATGAGGGAACCACGATTTTTACTATAAACAAAAAAACCCGTCTCTTTGCTAATCAAAGAGACGAGAGATCAGTTCTCACGCGGTACCACTCTTTCTTCATGAATCATCATGCGCTCACAGGTACATCTAAATCCTATCAATACCTTTCCCCTGTAACGGTGGGACTCCGTCCTAGTCTACTACAATCGGTTCAACCGGCAGCTCCAAGGGCAGTTCACTGATTCACGTCCACTGTTTCGCATCTACCAACAGCTTTCTGTATTCTGATCCCCAGCTACTATTCCTCTTCAACGCTTTATCTTTTGATACTATAACACAAAGTATTTCATTTGAAAAGCCCCAATTTTTGTAAAAATATCAGTAAAATATTTATGTTATCTCTTAGAAAAACAAAGAACCGTCACTATCTTTGTACAAAAGACAATGACGGTTCCAACGGTCAGGCATCTCTGAAACGAATAGCACTATCCCACAAGATGATCGTAGATTTCGTTCAGATGTGGTTTTAATGCCCTGTAGAAGGCAAGCCCTTTTTCCTGTCCGAAACGCTTCACAAATCCCAGATAGATTTTGTGGACTTCTCCTCGATTCTCCTGCTGAAAGACCTCTATCATCCTATCAGTTTCCCCCTTCGTTTCCTCCGGGAGCCAGATGCTTAAATCCACATCCGGCATTTTTTTTCTACTGTTTTTCTTTGCCGTAGTCTTTTTCTTCACTTCCACCGAAACCGCATGTTTTATCTCATCCTCGGTTTCCTGAAGTTTATCATCTTTTTCGGTTTCCTGTTCTAAACTACGCCGTAACGCCGAGCCTCTGATCCGGCTCACCGATATATCACGTGCTTCCCAGAACCGAACTACGGCATCATATCCATTATCATTGGATATAATGACATATTCTGCCTTTCCATTTGACTTGATCAGATATCCCAGATAGGAAACCAGTTGGAAATCCAGACCATTACGTCCTGTGAAACACTGAATCATCTCATATTTTTGTTCCTGACCAACTAATCGCAATAAATCCTCATAGGAAATACCGGAAGAATTAACGGTATAAAACAACAAGAGACGATCCTGTTTCCCAAGCGACGGCAACAGATCTACCCATACTGATCCTACATTTTCTGTATCTACCAAATAAAATTTCTTTGCCATAATTACCTCTTTTCTGCTTCACAGCATCTATCCACAGATGCATCTGTGACTTTCCTTGCAGATAGAAGTCTTTTCTGACCGTTATCCGTAGTATAACATAAAAAAAGATTTTACGCATCCCTCGCAGCCAAATCTTGATTTAACGGTTCCAGATAATGGATAAATACCTGATTGGTGGTGTTGATTTGATAACTCTGATCCAATTCTTCCCGCAGAAAACTCTTGCGGCCTCCTTGTTCCGCCCTATCCCAAAACACCTTCACATCCCGAAAGGGTACATAATAATAAATGTCCACGTTTTTGAAATATATAATCAAAAAGGCGATTCCCTGCTGCTGTTCAAATTCCTCCATATAATCCATCTGATGTTTGTGTATATTTTGCAAAGCAAACCGCTCCGTTGCACATTCCTTGGCATCAAAACAGATGGGAATCCCCTGAACATTCCCAATATAGTCCACCGTACTTTTTTGCTCAAAGTATGCCAGAGTAATATGGTGCTGCGTCTTGTCAATATTGATGGGCGTAATGGGCGTCGGTATCTTCTGTACAAGAGCCAAATGTTCCTTCCGGTAACGTTCATTGGTGAAATTAACCGCCTCCTCCAACATCGACCCCCGAAGTCCCCTGGAATTCCATGATGGCATTTTATGTTCTCCTCTCTTTCATCTCCGTGGGGAATGATCTTATCATAACCGCATCCCCAATCCCCGCATGATTTGCGTAAACTGCTCCGGAACCGGTGCAGCCCAGCACTGTCCCTGATATTGCTCCGGCAATACTGAACTTCTTTCCGGTAAAAACAACTCCCATGCATGTAACAGTTGATAACGTAACTGAAACTGTTGCCGGAACACCTGATTGATCTCCTTACTGCCATACTTGGTATCTCCGATCAGAGGATGCCCGATGCTGCTGAGATGAGCACGGATCTGATGAGATTTTCCTGTAATCAAATGCACCCGCAATAATGTATATCGCTCTCCCGCCCACCGGCCATACTGCAAAGGTTCATATTCCGTTAGAATACGATCTGCATTTGCACTTGACCGCTTGACAATGTGTACGGTATTGTGCTTTGTATCCTTCACCAAATATCCGTCGATATAGTCTGCCTGACGTATGACTCCCTGTACAATACATAGATAATATTTGAGCAATGTCCGTTCCCGAAACAACGCATTCATCCATTGCAATCCCCGCACGGATTTCCCTGCCACCACCAGTCCTGTGGTATTGCGGTCCAAACGATTGCATATTCCGGGTTTAAACGTGTCCTGTGTTCCATATTGATTCGCCAAATACTCTGTGATGTATTCCACCAAAGATATATCACTCTTGTCCGCTTTTTGGGACAACATTCCCTGTGGTTTATCGACCACCAACACATCCTGATCTTCATAAATAATCTTCAGATCGTTCCACCATTCCCCCTCTGATGCCGTTTGCAATGGTTTTGTATTACGCTTTCCCATCTGCGTTTGCCGGGATCGCACAGCATCCCCGGCAGCATGTTCCCGAAACCCGGCGATGGTATCATCTGACAAAAAAAGAGTGATCTTGTCACCCGACTCCAACCGTTCCATGCCTGCTGCCTTCTTACCGTTTAATGTTATGTTTTTCTTGCGCAGCATTTTATAAAAGAAACTCTTAGGCGCCAGCTTCATATATTTTTCTAAATAACGGTCTAACCGCTGCCCTGCTTCTCTATCTGTTATCGTAATTTGTTGCATTTCATACCTCTTTTCTCATCCTATTAAACAATCAAAGAAGTCAAGTAGGATTTTACCAATGCTTCCTCTTCCGAATCCACATCAACCTGAGTTATATTTTGTAATTCCTGTAAAAAGATCTTCTCGCTATCCACGATTTTCACTTTATAATCACTGCCCCAGTTCTGCACACCTTTGGTCAGGTATGGCCGAACATCGGATAACTGCTGCTTTCCATCCCCCAGCAAACCAATCACCTGTTTCTGACCCACTACGATAAAATCCAAATGCATCACCTTTTCCGAAGAAGTGATCACCAGATCTGTGAAGAGTTCCACTCCTTCCGGTAACTTGTCCGCCACTTTCTGATAACGCTCCTGCTGCACCGAATGATAGGGAAACAATAGAATCAATGCAACCATCTGTTTTGCAATGGGTAATACAAATAATACTGCTGCCACAGTAAAAATATTGCGGTAAGACATTTTATTTAATATTAATCCTAAAATATAGATAGCTAAGGCAATCCCTACCAGACAAACCATCCACAGAATCACCCTTTTTTTCCTACTGACAATATAGCCATATGCGCCCTTTTCCGCTTTCAACCGTTTTCCTCCTATTCTACTGCAAACGCCAGCCTGCATAGTATTTATTCTTTAGTCTTCCATTCGCCGTCCTCTTTGCCCAACCCAAAGGAAAGGCATCCACACATACCAGCAAATATCCGTCTGTATCCTTTCGTGCCTTTGTATCCATATGTTCTATCTCGATGGTCTCCCCTTTTAGATATTTCATGACCCGAAGATCATCGGATGCCAAAGAAATTGTAGGCACATCCGTAAGATCCCGAACCGCCAAAGCTAACTGTGGTGATGGCTCAAACCGATCTTTTTTGAATGTTCCCACGATTAATCCGGTTTGAATCATACGTAAACCATGAGTATCCGGCAATTCTGCCGGAAGCAGAATCACCTGATCTTTTCTTATCTGCAGCCTGGCACCTTGCTGTTGATGTACTTCCCTGCCGGCATTGTGTTTCCTGTTATTCTCTTCTGATATACAATCATCCATGTCATCGACAAAAAAATGCAGCCGTTTTAGCCAACGTCTGGCTTCTGCCAAAGGATCTATAAGATCAGGAGAGTTTTGTCCCTGTCGCTTTCTCTTTTTCTTATGACCGGAAAATGTTTTGAAAGATTTAGCACTGCCATTTGATAAGCATGTTCTCTCTCTCTGGCTTCCATTGTTTTCCCGTTCTCCCACTTTTTGCAATAATACAGCAAAATGCCCTTCACCTCTCGCTTTGTGCGGAAATATACGCACTGCATCTCGTAAAGAATCCGTTTGATATGCCCCCGCCCATTCCGGTCTGCCTTCTGCAAACATAGGCCATCGTTTCACCGGACAGATCCGCATGTCCGAAAACTCTGCGAGAAACCAACCGATCAATTCTTCATCCTCCAGAGGAGAAAAGGTACAGGTAGAATATACCATAAACCCGCCTGAACACAGCATTTGGTATGCTGATCGTAAAATTTCCCGCTGGATCTGTGCATAATATTCCGGGCCATGCGCAATCCAATCCTTGACCATATGCGGATCCCGACGAAACATACCTTCGCCTGAACAGGGCGCATCAATGAGAATCCCATCAAAATATTCCGGAAAATACTCTGCCAGATGTGCCGGTTCTTCCGCTGTCACCAATGCATTCGCTGCACCAGCCATCTGTAAATTTTTCGCCAATGCCATCGCTCTGGATACACTAATATCATTGGCAACTAACAAACCTTCTCCCTGCAATTTGGAAGCGATTTCTGTCGCTTTCCCACCGGGAGCGGCACAGAGATCCAAAATTCGGTCTCCGGGCTTCACTGGCAAAAGCGTTGCCGGAATCATCGCACTGGGTTCCTGAATATAATATAGGCCTGCAAAATAGTAGGGATGCTTCCCCGGCTGATCAGCCGCCGGATCATAATACTGTCCCTTTTCCGTCCAAGGAACATTTGTCCCAGAAAACGGACAGATATTCTGCCAGTCCGTTAATGAGATTTTATTTGTGTTGACTCGGATTGCCGCATAAGAATCCTGTGAAAGACTTTTTTCATATGCGTCATATTCCTCCCCTAACAATTCCTGCATTTTCTCGCAATACTTTTGTGGTAATTCTCTCATCCCTTACCATAACCTCACTCTAATGTATTTCTTTCTCTGTTCCAGATACTTCAACAAAGGATATGGATTAATACTTTGCTCCTTCCCATTTTGGGTAATATAAATCCCGAAATGCAAATGTACCGGAAACATCCCTGTAGTTTTTTCCGGACCATATCCTGTATTTCCCATATCTCCCAGAACATCTCCCGCTTTCACAGCATCTCCTACCTGCAAATTCTTTGCGTAGTTTTCCAAATGAGCATAGTAATAATAGATCCCTTTTTTACTGCGAATCCCAATACGATATCCCCCCAATTCCAACCAGCCCATTTGCTCGATCACCCCATCTGTCACAGCGCAGATTCGCAGACAACCCGGACGGTCCTCGGAAGCCATGATATCAATCCCTTCATGTTTTCGTTTGCCGCCATAAGTTCTGGCACCGCCATAACCATCGTCGAAACCCCATTCTACCTGTTTTGTCCTGTCCTCTTTCACCGGAAAACATTCTGCTTCCCCGAGTAAATCTTTTGCCAGACCGCCGTCACCATTATCCTGCATCGTCTGTTTAACATACAGTTTGTTTTCCAATTCCATCCGCCATGTGGTTTGATACTGAAACGCATATAAGACCAACAGACCATATAGCAGCCAACAGACAAACTTTTTCCCTGGTAATTGTCTCTTTTTCCTCATATCACAATGTATGAAAGCAGACAGGCTCACTATGACACGGATAAAATATTAAAATGAAATCCGCCACTTTCCGTCTCTACATATTTCTCGATTTCTCCGCACAGGCATGCATACATTCCATCACACTGCCCCGAAATCCTTTTTCTTCCAATACTTTGACCGCCTCAATCGTGGTTCCAGCCGGAGAACATACCATATCTTTTAATTCTCCGGGATGTTTCCCTGTCTCTAATACCATCCTGGCACTGCCAAGCACAGACTGGGCAGCAAACTGATATGCCTGTGTTCTGGGCATTCCTTCGGCCACAGCCGCATCTGCCATAGCTTCAATAAACATAAATACATATGCCGGAGAACTACCGCTAACAGCAATCACCGCATCCATAATCCGTTCATTGATGACTTCCGCTTTACCAAAACCCTCCAGTAATTTGCATACCTCTTCCAATTCTTCTTTGGTAATATTTTCATTTGGACATACTGCTGTAATCCCTTCCCCCACCAATGCCGGAGTATTGGGCATCGTGCGAATGATTTTTCTCTTTCCGCCAAAGGTTTGCTCCACCCACTCCACAGACTTGCCGGCAGCGATGGTAACGATCAACTGACTCTCTCCCATAACATCCCGGATCTCTTGAATCACCTGTTCATAATAGATCGGCTTCACGGCTAACACAACGATATCCGCCTTCGCTGCCACACGGTTGTCCAAGGTAACTGTGACACCAAATTCTTCGGATACATGATCCAGTGTTTTTTGCGTAGCGGCAGTGGCAATGATGTCCTCCGGTGCCATCAAACCATTCCGCAAAATTCCTCCGATCATCGCCTGCGCCATATTACCAGCTCCTATAAATGCTAATTTCATTGATCCATCCTCTCCTCTTTTTGTCTGATTAATCCTGGTTATTCCGCTTTTATGGTAGCATAAACCGGCTGGGGACTCAACTCCCCCAGGAACATAATGCCAGGTTTTCCATAAATTCCGTTGAAAAGTCTCCTTGTCCGGCTAATTCTACATGATGTACGGTCTTCACCTGTTCCTCCAGGCGGGATATAAATTGTGGATCAAATAGTGCTTGCGCGGCACCACGTCCGGCCGCATTTCCCACAAAACAAATTTGATCCGATTGTAAGTTTGGGAGCAAACCACAGGATTTCGCATTCTCTGGATGAAGAAAAGCCCCGAACACTCCCGCCACATGGCACTGCTCTATTTGGTCCACTCTCAAATCTGACCGCTTGCACAGGAGTGCAATCCCTGTCTGGATCGCCGCTTTTGCTAATTGAAAATTACGAATATCCGATTGGGTGACATAGATTCTGCGTGACTGCTTTTCCCCTCCCCCCGCAATCTTATCACTGACAGGGTCAAATACCATAAACCGATGTTCTCCCTTTTCATCTTCCTCTAATCTCCGAACAAAAGCATCACATACACCCCGGTTTTTAGCTTCCTCTCCGGAAAGCAGATACCCATCCGGCTGTAATAATCCATTTTCTAACAGACCGGCAATAACATCAATGAATGCCGAACCACACAATCCTTTGGGTGTCAGTCTGCCTGTGATTTTCTCTGGCACTACATCCAACAAAAGATTGCCGTTCGCCCGCATCATTTTGACACCACTTAATGCCCCTGCGCCGCCCCGGCATCCACAGGCAATTCCCCGCCCTTCAAAAGCAGGACCTGCGGCTGCTGAACACACAGAGATCTCCCCATGATTATTTAAGATAATTTCTGCATTTGTTCCCAGATCAATCGCTAGCTGAACCTTATTTTGATTATTGATTTTTTCGACTGCCAATACCGCAGCGGCATCTGCCCCCACGTGTGCTGCGATCCCCGGCAACACGATAATATCTGTTTTCGGACAATCCTGCCATCCCAGTTCTTCTCCTGTAATATGACAGCTTCCCTGATAAGCGGCACGGAATGGAGCGCCCCGCAATCCAGTGGTGTCTTTCCCCAAAAACAAATGACACATTACAGTATTGCCTACAACCGTGATCTTCTTTAATGCCTCCATCCCACATTCTGGCGTATCGTGGCGATATTCTGACGATGGACATTCTATCGTATCGTGGTGATGTTCTGACGATGGGCAATCTATCGTATCGTGGCGATGTTCTGACGATGGGCATTCTATTTTAGAGAGATACTCCGACAAAATCTGCTGTATATTGTGGTGAATCTGATCCCGAATGAAATGATATAACATCTCACCACGCCCCTCCTGAACATGCATGAGACGCATCATCACATCACTCCCCAATTTCCCCTGTGCATTATCTTCCGCACTTCCCCCTATATATATTCCATCCTGATCATAAACCTCGATGGAGAGTGTTGTGGTGCCTATATCCACTGCGGCATAATATGTTTTCTGTCGGATTAGGTCAGATATTCCTGTATCACAGGATACGCCGATATGTTTTTTCATCGTCTGTCCGCTAATACTCTGACTTCCTTTGATCTCTTTTTCTTTCGCCGCCCTCAGTAAAATCATTATGTACACCTCCTCCACTATATTTTTTATATGACAGTAATTTCTTTGTATTTTCCTATTCCAGAACAAAGAATCTCGCTCTGCGAGATTCTCCGCCTCCGGCGGGTTGCTGCAAGCAACATCTTCCAATCCGCCGGAGTGCGATCCATACGGAGTGTTTTTTATCGAATAGGAGGAATTTTCTATTCGATAAAAAGAGGCCGTCATACGACGACCTCTTTTGCTCATGTTTCAAACCATTGCGATTATTTTGCATAATCGGTAACTCTGGATTCACGAATTACATTCACCTTGATCTGACCAGGATATTTTAATTCGTCTTCAACCTGTTTAGCGATGTCTCTTGCCAACAGAACCATATCATCATCGGATACCTTATCCGGTACCACCATGACACGTACCTCACGTCCTGCCTGTATAGCAAACGACTTCTCAACTCCCTTAAAGCTATTTGAAATATCTTCTAACTGTTTCAATCTGTTTGTATATGTTTCCAGTGTCTCTCTACGTGCCCCAGGTCTGGCTGCTGAAATGGTATCCGCAGCTTGTACAATACACGCAATCAAAGTTTCTGGTTCCACATCACCGTGGTGTGCTTCCACAGCATTAATAATAACATCGGACTCTTTATACTTACGACATAACTCTGCTCCAATCTGAACATGGGTCCCTTCCATCTCCTGATCTACAGACTTACCTATATCATGGAGTAATCCAGCTCTCTTAGCCACTCGGACATCTGCTCCAATTTCTCCCGCTAATAAACCGGACAAATGTGCCACCTCAATCGAATGCTTCAATGCATTCTGACCATAACTGGTTCTAAATTTCATTCTACCCAGCAAACGAATCAATTCTGGATTAATTCCGTGTACACCGACCTCTAAAGTGGCGGCTTCCCCTTCCTCGCGGATCATGGACTCAACATCGCGTTGTGCCTTCTCCACCATTTCCTCGATTCTTGCCGGATGAATTCTCCCATCCACGATTAATTTCTCTAATGCGATACGAGCAATCTCTCTCCTCACACCATCGAAACCAGATAATACAACTGCCTCAGGTGTATCGTCGATAATCAAATTAACACCCGTCAATGTCTCCAGAGTACGAATATTTCTACCCTCTCGACCAATGATACGACCCTTCATTTCTTCGTTTGGCAGTGGTACAACTGAAATTGTTGTCTCTGCCACATGATCCGCTGCACATCGCTGGATCGCAGTAACAACATAATCTTTTGCTTTTTTGTCAGCTTCTTCTTTTGCCTTCCGCTCCATTTCTTTTACAAGAACTGCAGTTTCATGCTTCACATCTTCTTCTACAGATTTTAACAAATATTCCTTTGCTTGTTCGGTCGTTAGACCAGAAATCTTCTCCAATTCCCGCAAATGACTGTTTTTGATCGTTTCTAATTCTTCTTTTAACTGATCTAATGCCACATCTTTTGCATTTAATTTGGATTCCTTTTTCTCTAACGCTTCCGACTTCTTATCCAGAGCTTCCTCTTTTGATAATACTCGTTTCTCATATCGCTGAATTTCTGCTCTTCTCTCTTTTGACTCTCGCTCAATTTCATTTTTGTTTTTGAGAGCTTCTTCCTTCGCCTCGAGCAATGCTTCGCGCTTTTTGGTTTCTGCAGTCTTTACGGCTTCATCGATAATCTGACGAGCTTTTTCCTCTGCGTTCCCTAATTTCTCTGCCTCAGAACTTTGATAATTCTTGATAGCAACAGATTTCGAAATCAGCGCTGTTGCGATAATCACAACCAGTAGGATCACAATGGCTATCACTACTTTAGCAACCATTGGTATCAAACAGGAGCACCTCCTTATAAGTATTTCATTGTACATAGTACAACACTTCAATTTTATACTTTTTACACAAATATGTCAAGCAATCTACTCCTGACTAATTTTTTGATAAATAGTAATAACCAACCCCCTTACAGCGGCAGCTATGCACAATCAAAATACACGATGAACCGGACAATCCATAATATGGCAGCATCCTCAAAACATATTCGCCGAATCTGCATACCATCCACTTATCAGGACTGCCCTTCCAACCGAATATCCATCTGTTTCACAATTTGATCCACCCGAAATCCTTTTCGATATAGTTTAGCAATCACCTTTTGCTTCTCCTCATAAGAAAGATCTCGATCTTTTTCCCGCAAAACTTTATCCAGCGCTTTCTTTAATGCCCCGCTGTCATCATATTCAATTTCTTCTAACGCCAATGTAATCAATTCATCTGAAATATGTTTCTTTTGAAGATCCTGACGGATTCTCCCAATACTTCTGGATTCACGATAAATTTCAGCAAACCGGCAGGCATAACGTCTGTCATCAATATAATGAAAACTTCTCACATATTCTATCGCTTTCTCAATGGCTTCCCCGGAAAATCCTGTTTTTTCCAATTTTGACCGGAGTTCCCATTCGGTACGATCCATGTGCTGTAATAAATACATTGCCTTTTTCTTCGCTTTCAGAATCTCCTCTTCCACTGTTTCACCCAATCTTTGCCATCCTTATATACAGATATCTTCATCACTCAGCTTTATCCGCCCCTGCCCGCTCTGCCTTTTTCGGAACAGGTGATTTCACCACTTTGTCCGGAGTTGCCATCGTCTCCTGTTTGGACTCTTCTTCCAAATCATCATTCTGCGTATATTTGTCACGAACCTTTTGTGCAACCTCTTCCATCAAGTCAGGATGTTCTTTCAGGAACTGCTTTGCATTCTCACGCCCCTGCCCTATCTTGTCGCCATTATATGCATACCAGGCACCACTCTTATTGATAATATCCTCGTTCGCAGCCAAGTCGAGAATATCTCCCTCTGTGGATATCCCTTCTCCAAAAATGATATCTACTTCTGCCGTGCGGAATGGGGGTGCAACCTTGTTCTTCACTACTTTGATCTTAGTCCGGTTACCAATCGCCTCACCATCTTTTTTGATCTGTTCACCTCGACGAACTTCTAAACGAATCGAAGAATAATATTTTAGTGCACGTCCACCTGTGGTAGTCTCCGGATTACCAAACATAACTCCCACTTTTTCACGCAACTGGTTGATAAAAATTACAGTACAATTCGTCTTGCCAATAATGGCTGTCAATTTGCGAAGTGCCTGAGACATCAAGCGAGCTTGCAATCCCACATGAGAGTCTCCCATCTCTCCCTCAATCTCCGCCTTTGGCACTAATGCGGCAACAGAATCCACGATCACAATATCTACTGCACCGGATCTTACCATCGTCTCTGTAATCTCCAATGCCTGCTCTCCAGTATCCGGCTGAGAAATATACAGATTATCAATGTCAACACCAATCTTCTTGGCATAAACAGGATCCAGTGCATGTTCCGCATCGATGAATCCTGCAATCCCACCACGCTTTTGAACCTCTGCCACCATATGTAATGCCACTGTTGTTTTACCGCCGGATTCCGGTCCATAGATCTCAACCACTCGTCCTTTCGGCACACCTCCCACACCTAATGCCAGATCCAGTCCCAGCGAACCGGATGGAGTAGTCTCCACATTCAAATGCATATTATCCCCTAATTTCATAACGGAACCTTTGCCATATGCCTTTTCAATCTGAGATAACGCAGATTCTAATGCTTTTCTTTTATTCTCGTCAATTTTTACTTCATTTGCCATAGTATTCTCTTTCCTTTCTACGTCTTGCGAACATCTGTTCGTCTTTTAGTATCATAAAACTTTTTTTCTGATCTGTCAATCATAAATTTAAATTTCTTTCGGTTACTTGGTAGTGTGATTTTTTATCGTGCGGTATTTCTGCGAATATTTTGCCACATTGTCCCGGTCAATCAAACGATACCTTGCCATCGCCTGTATGGTTTGTACAAATTCCCGCGCGCTAATCGGTGCCTCCAATAAACTATCTAAGGTTCTCTCCACCTGCTCCCTATATTCATCTAATGTGATCACTAGATTTTTACACAAAACACTATAACGATACAATTCTTTAAAATATTCATTGAAATACTTTGAACGGCAGACACCATCATCAATCAGAAAAGGAACATGCGGCAATATACTCATCATATTTGCCACAGAAGAATTGGTAATATAAAGATCCTGTTCTAAGCGAAATAAATTCTTTCGATAGCTTATTTTCCCCTCTTGCGTATGTTCATAATATTCCGGTAAATACGGTGCAAATAATTTCGCAATATAAGTTTCATAATGAAAAGGAACATACTCGTTTTCCGGATCAGCTTCTACATTTTTTTCTAAATATATTCCCTTGATATTTTTCAAAGGAATCTCAAACTCATTTGCATGCCCCTCTAATACCAGAAAATGCAGTTGATCATCCGTGCGCCATACAAATGCCGGGACTTGATTCAGCTTACGTTCCCCATAGGAATCAATCATAACTTTTATATGCATTTGCTTCACTTTATGTCCACGAAGCATTTTTTTCACGGATTTCTCATCCAACGATGCCAGATATCTCGCTTTAGCCCTCTCCTTTTCCTTGGGATCTCTGGGATCTTTGCTGAACGATATATGCTCCTGCGGCTGATTCTGTTTTGATTTCTCCAGTGTCTCAATCGATACCGACTGTGATGCGACAAACACTACAAACCCCAGCGCAACTGCTCCCACACCTAATTGCGGCTGTCCCAACGCGATGGCAATCACAAGCATCCCAAGCGCAGCCATCCCCAAAATCAGAATAGTCCATAAAAAAAGTTTTGTCTTGGTATTTCCATGAAACATACTACGTATCAATTTATCCAACATTAACGTAACCGTCCTCCCTCAAAATGCTCCATTGTATCCAGACAATGCAACAAGGAATCATATTGACTTTCCAAATCGCCCTCTTCCAACACAATATCTAAAGCAGCAGCAATATTATGTAACAAACGCTTGTCTAAATATTGTTTCATACCAATCATCAACTGACGTTTCTCACGAAAAGTTTCGGCATCTAATATTTGCATACAGCCACGCTCTGCGATCTCCCGGTCCGTGATCCGGCCAGAAAGATATCTTTCCGGCTGCCCGGACTGTAGTGCTCTTACCAAGGTAGTGTCATCCACAGTTTCCACATCGAATGGCTTCCCGGTACCATCCTCTGACTGATTTAATCGTTCTGGTAAACCATCTGTTGTGGTATCATCTTCTGGCATTGCATCGCTTGGTTTATTTCTCACAGCCGTGGTTCTGAGTGCATCTATATCTATATGCTCAAAACACTTTTTCTGTCTGCTCTTCGGATGCTTCTGTTGATCTACTTCACTTACAAACATTTCCAGGGATCTCACCCAGCATTGAAAAGGGGGATACATGCCCTGATATACTACTAATGTTTCTCCTGTCTCACTATCTTTTGCAATCATTTTAATCTGATAAATATTTCCATCAAAGTGACGATAAAATTCTCCTGATACTGGTATTCGATCTTCCATGCTGACCCTCTCTTCCGTCTGTTTCGCTTGTTCGCCTGTCCGCACCCACCCAGTCAACACTCCATGAATCTTCCGGTATCAATGAGTCGCGGCCGCGCTCTACTGTTTCGATTGCATGGCCACCGAATGCAAGCATCCTGATCCATGCAATCGAAACAGTCTCACTTTTGTCTTCGCGGATATTATACCACAAATCTTGGATACCGTCATAATTAGTATTGACATGTTAATCGACGGAATGTTACTATCTTCAAAAAGGAATGAGGAGGTTATCATGAACGCTAAAAATTATGATTTATTCTTTAATGAAGATGCTGATGAAACTACTTTAATCACCTTGACTGATGAAGAGGGCAATTCCTTTGACACAGAGATCATCGCTGCCATTGAAATTGAAGAATTAGAAAAAGAATATGTGGCTGCTTTACCAACGGAACCCAATCAAGATTTCGAAGAAGGGGAGGTATTGCTCCTAATTTACACAGAAGATGCGAATGGAGATCCGGAATTTGCTCCGGTCGAAGACAGCGAAGAATTTGAAATCGTCAGTGCTGCTTTTGAACAATTCTTTGACGAAGAAGACGATGAAGAATATTCTGAAGATGATTATCTAGATGATATTTCAGACATGTTCCCAGGAGTATCTTTCAAAAAAGATTAAGTTGAAACGCAAACCCATATTATTTTCCATAGGACATAGTATCTGTCGCAAGGTACTATGTCCTATCATAATTCCTTATGCCTGACATAAGAGTAACATAAATCAGATAAAATTTCAATTAACATATGTCACAAAAATTCAATTCTTTTTTCGGCTATTTATACCAATAATTTAGATTTTATAAAACACAAAGAACATCGGTAAACAATTTCAATAATCAATTATTTTACGATGTTCTTTGTATGATTAATATTTCTTTAATATCATTTAATATTGCCTGATATTTTCATTAACTGATATACTTAAAAGCCTAATTCGTTGTATAAGTAGTTGGATCAGAAACCACGGCCGCATCATAAATGTAGATATCAGTTGCTCCTTTTTTATATTCCACAGCTACCTTTTTATCTGTCAAGTCAGAAACCAAAGAAGTTAAATCCTTCGTGGCCCCATCTGCATTATCATAATTCCAAACACTGATCTTACTATCAAAATCAACTGCTCCATCAACGAAAGGCAAAATACTACATTCCGCATATCCTGGTCCACCAGAAACCATAATCGTCGGAGTAGTCATATCCGATAAATCTACTGTAAACTGTGGTGAATAGATCGCTTTCCCCGATGTAACATTCAGCATATTGGTACTGGTAGTCGTAATATCAAATGCATAGTCAGTTTCTGAATCAGCAAGTGTTCCATGCCAATAATAGCAGGTGATCGGCTCTGGATCAGGTTCTGACGGCACATAGGTAGTTGGATCAGAAACTACAGCCGCATCATAAATGTAGATATCGGTTGCTCCTTTTTTATATTCCACAGCTACCTTTTTATCTGTCAAGTCAGCAACCAAAGAAGTTAAATCCTTCGTGGCCCCATCTGCATTATCATAATTCCAAACACTGATCTTACTATCAAAATCAACTGCTCCATCAACGAAAGGCAAAATACTACATTCCGCATATCCTGGTCCACCAGAAACCATAATCGTCGGAGTAGTCATATCCGATAAATCTACTGTAAACTGTGGTGAATAGATCGCTTTCCCCGATGTAACATTCAGCATATTGGTACTGGTAGTCGTAATATCAAATGCATAGTCAGTTTCTGAATCAGCAAGTGTTCCATGCCAATAATAGCAGGAGATGGTTTGTGGATCAGGATCTACCGGCTCTTCGGTTGCCACTGGCTCTTCCGTTGCTACCGGTTCTTCCGTTGCCACCGGTTCTTCCGTTGCCACCGGTTCTTC
The DNA here is from genome assembly GCA_964521555.1 of uncultured Jutongia sp. GTDB lineage: Bacteria > Bacillota > Clostridia > Lachnospirales > Lachnospiraceae > Butyribacter. Next base: position 237,893 of record CAZFSU010000001.1, read on the forward strand.
CGTTGCCACCGGTTCTTCTGTTGCTACCGGCTCTTCCGTTGCCACCGGTTCCTCTGTTGCCACCGGTTCCTCTGTTGCCACCGGTTCCTCGGTTGCCTTTGGTACATCGGTTGCCTTCGGTACATCGGTTGCCTTCGGTACATCCGTCGCCTTCGGTGCATCCGTCGCCTTCGGTGCATCCGTTACCTTTGGTACATCGGTTGCCTTTGGTGCTGCCGGTGCCTTTGTAGCCACAGTTGCCTTTTTCTTAGCCGTAACCGTAATCGCAGCTTTCAGAGTTTTGGTCTTCTTTTTACCTTTTTGGGGTATATACGTAACTTTTGCGGTAACTTTAGTTTTACCAGCCTTAACACCTGTTACCACACCCTTTTTTGAAACTTTTGCAATCTTCTTATTCTTCACAGTCCATTTGATTTTCTGAATCTTCTTGACCTTTGTCTTTTTTACCTTCAGTGTGATCTTACTGCCTACAGCAACGGAAGCCGTCTTTTTATTCAACTTCACCGTTGCTTTCTTGGATGCAGCACTGGCACTCACACCAGAAAACGCACTGGCAGACAAAACCATAGCTGCCGACAGCACAAAGGCCGTCATCTTTTTAAATGTTCTCTTCTTCCTCATTTGCAAATCATCCTTTCTTGTTTTGACACCTCCCACACCATAATTCCAGAGAAGCACCAACCTAACAGTGACAATATAAGAATACTATAATGATTAAAACTTTACAATAAAAAACCAAAAAAATTTTATTTTTTGTACAAATTCCCCAATGCTTCGTTGGCATTTTGCAAAAAAATCACAAAAATTTTATGCAATTTCTATAATTAGAGATTCCGATCTCCAATCTTCCTAATTTTTCCCGGGCCCCCAATGGCTTTGGGAACTATTGCTGCCACTGCCTGCCTTGACACTTACAGAAGTAAAGGTAAAGGCTTCTTCCTGTATCAAAGCATTCTCTGATGCACCATACCAAATCGTATATTGTTCCCCTAGAACAAATTGTTCACAGGACATCACAACCGACTGGAATTGCTTGGTTGGAACAGCCCTCATGACCTCATTCCCACTGCTGTCTTTGATTACCACCATAGTTTCCGCGGGCTGTATGTTACTAAATTCCACGTTCACTGCCGGCTGCACTGATCCATCGGTCGGTGACTGATCCATCCCCTTTGCACCTGCTGCAATCAAAGTACCACCGGAAATTTCGCAAACACAACCTGCATCTCCATAATCCAGAGCACCATTGCCACCATTGGTTGGACCGTTGATGGTCAAAGAACCACCCTTAATAAAGATGTTGCCATTGGAATCCACTCCGTCTCCCTGTGCATCGATGACAATCGTTCCACCGGAAATAATGATCTGCGACTGTGTTGTAGCATTTCCCTCTCCCGGCTTGCTTAGGAAACCATCATTACCACTGGTGTTATTGCCTCCTCCCGCATTGATACCGTCATCTCTGGAAACAACTGAGATCGTACCACCACTAATGGATATATCGACCGCCTCAATTCCCTCAAAAGCTTCCGTGATCTTCAAATCACCACCTGTAATCATAATACCGCCATCTGCATGAATACCATCATCACCAGAAGCAATACGAATCGTGCCGCCAGCTATTTTAATCGATCCGTCACAATGAAGTGCATCATCAGCCTCCGAATCATTTGCATCACCATAGGCACGACTCTCCGAAAACGTATCTGTGGTATCTAATGTGATCATTCCCGCTGTATCAGCAACATAGATCGTAGTTCCCGCCTTAACTGCCTTATAGCTGCCATCATTTGCCTGTGCCTCTTCCACCGTTTTGCCTGCATTTTCCACTGCATGCGTTACGGCTTCCAGAGACTCCGGATTCAATAACAAAGTACGAAATGCCGAGATGGTGTCTCCATCTCTGGAGTCCAAAGCATAGGTTCCCCCATCCAATTCGATATTCCCCAATAAAGAAAGTTCTGCGACTTCCTGCTGTCTGGTTTCCAGTTCTGTCCCTGTCAATCCTGCATCAATCACCAAATCATCTGCATCCAGCGTATTTTTCAAGGCATCATCTTCGGAATAAACTTCCAAATCCGCATCTTTTGTAAATAATCCGAGTTTTCCGGAGATGCCATTGTGCCCCACCGATTGCTCTGCTGTTCCCACCCGAACAGTGGTATTGATGATTTTTAGTATATTCTTGGCCGCAATACCACTACCATTCAGAGAAGTAATATGAATCGCACCGGCACCATTAATAGTCAGTGGCGTCTCTTTTTTACATAAAATCCCACAAGGATATGTAACACTGATACCATCATCGGCATCCACACCAGTCTCTCCCACATCCGTCAAGGTATTGACCGTACCTGCTTTTGCTGTAATAATCACCTTGTCATTCTCTTTCCCAATGGTAATTAATCCGGTATCTTCTGTCATATCACTACTTGTCATTTTATCTGAGGTCAAATGTACATCATCCAAGATCAAATGTACGGTACCCAATGCCTTCTTAACCTCAATCAATCCATTCACTGCTGTATCATCGTCAGTATCTTCTGTATGAATCACATATGTCCCTTCTGCCGTGATTGTCAGTTTATTCTTTTTGGAAAGTTCATAATTTGTTTCTGTTATTTTTCCCGTTGGAGGTGTAGCCGGTATCGTTATCTCCGTCACTTCCGCCGGAACAGTATCATCCAGATCTTCCTCGGTATAGTCTGCCTTGACAGGCTCTACATAGGTCTGACCTGCATCATCTCCCACATAACCGCTATCTCCAGGTCCCTTTGGCGTTGGTTTTGCCGTTGGCTCTGAAATAGGTTCCAAAGTCGGCTTTATTACCGGAGGCTCCGATGGTTCTGGCGTTTCCTTTTGATCCCCCACTGCTGTAGGTGACGGCACTGCATCCGATGTCGCAACCGGAGTAGCTGTCTGTGGAGCCGGCGTTTGAGACTTGTCCCCCGTTCCACCACATGGAGGAAAATAAGAATATGTATATTCTCCATAATTACGATCCGATATCTTCTTGCGGTTTAAATATGATTTCGTTACCTTTTTTCCGTTTTTCACCGCATATACCTTCATGGTAATATCCGAGGTTACCCTCATTTCTAAGGTCTTGCCGGATTTCAATTTTTGACTGGTTTTGAATTTTCCGGAGGTTGTATAATAAACCTTGTAACCTTTCTTTGCCTTTAATTTCAAAAGATTCATCCCAGAAAAAGTCTTGCCGGACTTTGCTGAGATAGTATAACCTGTTGGTTTTTTAACAACAATCTGAACAAGCTTACTTTTCTTTTTTTTCCCTTTTTGACTAATCCTGATGGTAGTTTTCCCTGTCTTTTTCGCCACCACCTTGCCATCCTTAGATACACTTGCTACCTTTTTCTTCGTAGAAGTGAAATTAAGTCCACTCGCTTTCTTGTTGGTGACTAAAGTAAAGCTGCTCCCCACAGGCATGATTTTTTTCGTCCCTGCATTTTTCACTTTCAATGTCCCAGCAGCTTCACATTGTGGTGCTGCCATCATCACCATTGCAACACTCAACAAAATTGCCATAAACTTCTTTCTTTTCATGGTACACTCCTTTCTTAACCCGAAAACTCCTGATATCATAATAATCATACCATATATTTCCACGAAATAATGTGAAGAAATACTGAATTTTACCAATTTAGCATATGCTATATCAATCATGTTTTTGCGACTATTCGCAGAAAGGTATTTCTTTATGTTAAATCATTTATGGGGGTATCTTATTCTATTGGGCATCGGATTCGGTATCATCACCGGCCAGGTGGAGGCCTTGAGCAATGCCGCCATCGACAGTGCCGGGGAAGCAGTCACCTTATCCATCACTATGTTGGGAATCATGGCTATGTGGATGGGTCTGATCGAAATTGCCAAACGTTCCGGACTACTGGACAGTATGACCAGAGGTCTGCATCCGGTATTACATTTCCTGTTTCCACGCATTCCCGCCGGGCATCCTGCCAATGAATATATCGCAGCCAATATTATCGCCAATGTGTTGGGACTGGGATGGGCTGCCACACCGATGGGACTAAAAGCGATGAAAGAGCTGGCGGCGTTGGAACGGAAACGGCTTCATACAGATACTTCCGGTCAACCAATGACGAAAGCATCCGATGAAATGTGTACTTTCCTGATTATCAACATTTCCTCACTGCAAGTCATTCCTGTCAGCGTCATTGCTTATCGCACGCAATATGGCTCTGTCAATCCGGCCTCCATCGTATTACCGGGGCTTATCGCCACCACGGTCAGTACACTTGTGGCCATTCTATTTTGTAGAATCATGTGCAAACGGGGAGAACGAAACAGAAGATAGGCAGCCAAAAGGAGCGGCCTGATGACCGCTCCTTTTGTTAGGCTCATTATATATGTTCATTGTCTAGTGGCATCCCTTGCAATGGCGGCAATCGCCACCACAACTCAAGGTTTTACCACTTTTTTTGTCTTTAATCATACTACGAATTGCTAAGGAAACAACCCCCAGTAATACGAGTAAAGTAATACCAGTCCCTAACATTCCAGGCATCTGTCATTCTCCTTTCCAATTCCCCTGTATGCGATCCTAATGCTTATTCCGATGCTGTCTTTGCTTCTCCATAAGACAGTGTATCACTCTCTTTATAAGGCCGGAATAATAGGTAAATAAATCCAATCAATACTACGAATGAAACCACAGTACCAATACCGAAGACACCATTCGCGATCAGATTACCAATCTGATATACACATAAGGATACCAGATATGCCAATACACACTGATAACCGATTGCAAACCAGAACCATTTGGTATTGTTCATCTCACGCTTGATAGCACCCATCGCTGCGAAGCATGGCGCACACAGCAGATTAAATATCATATAAGAGTATGCTGCTAACGCTGGTGCTGTAGTCAAATAAGCATTTAAGTTACCCCAGATCTCATCACCATTCTCAGCTACATCTGATGTACCCTGGAACAGGATACCGAAAGTACCAACTACATTTTCCTTGGCAACCAGACCGGTAACCGCTGCCACGGCCATCTTCCATTTGCCCCATCCAAGTGGTGCAAAGATCCATGCAAATGTCTTACCAATGCGAGCCAGGATACTAAATTCCATCTGACTCTCCTCTAACATCTGCCACTTGCCATCTACCCATCCAAAATAGGTGGTGAACCAAATAACAATCGTAGAACACAGAATAATGGTACCAGCCTTTTTGATAAAGGACCAGCCACGTTCCCACATACTACGCAATACATTACCAACGGTTGGCAGATGGTATGCCGGCAGCTCCATAACAAACGGTGCAGGATCACCCGCAAACATCTTTGTTTTCTTTAAGATGATACCGGAAATAACAACCGCAGCCACTCCGATAAAATATGCACTGACAGAAACCACTCCACCGTGTTTCGGGAAGAAAGCTCCTGCGATCAGACCGATGATCGGCATTTTTGCACCACATGGTATAAATGTAGTGGTCATAACTGTCATCTTGCGGTCACGATCATTCTCGATGGTACGAGATGCCATAATACCTGGTATACCACATCCGCTGCCAATCAGCATCGGAATGAAAGATTTACCTGACAAACCGAATCTACGGAAAATACGATCCATGATAAATGCCACACGTGCCATATATCCACAGCTCTCTAAGAAAGCTAAGAAAATAAACAAAACTAAGATCTGAGGTACGAAACCAAGCACGGCACCAACGCCGGCCACAATACCATCGTTGATCAAACCTGTCAGCCAATCCGCACAATGAATTGCTTCCAGCAAACGCCCAACGGCATCATGCAAACCAAGGATATGCAATTTTTCGATATGGAACAAATTCCAGCCATCATCACCCAACAGACCGTCATTTGCCCAGTCAGTCGCATAACTTCCCACAGTTTGTACGGATACGTAATATACGATCCACATTACAACCACAAAGATTGGCAATGCCAAAATACGGTTGGTAACAATCTTATCAATCTTATCGGATATGGTTAGTGTCTCACCGGCAGCTTTCTTAGTGCAACATTCTCCGATGATGGAAGTGATATACTCATATCTCTCATTCGTGATAATACTCTCTACATCATCATCCATCTTGTCTTCCAGACGCTTTATCTCTGCTGAAACATCCGGAATATTATCTAATTGTGCTGCGATCTTTGTATCGTTCTCCAATAATTTGATGGCGAAGAATCTTTTCTGTTCTTCCGGCAGGGACAGCTTATCAGCTACTGCCTGAATGACTTCTTCCACATTCTCATCAAATTCATGTACAACCTCTGCTGCTTTGTGTTTATTTGCCAATCCAACAGCCTTTTCTACTGCCTTCTGGATGCCGGTGCCTTTCAAAGCAGAGATTTCAACCACTTCACAGCCTATCTTCTGACTCAGTTTATCAATATGTATCTGATCTCCACGTTTTGCAACCACATCCATCATATTCACAGCGATAACCACCGGAATCCCCAGTTCTACCAACTGTGTAGACAGATACAGATTACGTTCAATATTCGTACCGTCTACAATATTCAAAATCGCATCCGGTCTCTCTGTAATCAGATAATTACGGGCTACAACTTCCTCTAAAGTATAAGGAGACAGGGAATAAATACCAGGCAAATCCACAATTCTGACATCCTTATGTCCCTTTAACACACCCTCTTTTTTCTCCACGGTGACACCGGGCCAGTTACCTACGAACTGATTTGCCCCTGTCAGCGCATTAAATAATGTAGTCTTACCGCTATTTGGATTACCGGCAAGCGCAATTTTAACTGACATGCTTTTTACCTCTTTTCTTTCCAAAAAAATTATTCTGTTTCATTTTTTGCAACTCTCCACCACCACTCCCGCATATCGTTTTTCGCCCCTATCTTTCGTTAGCAAAAACTAACTATCAGGCAAAAAAAGAGAAATTACTCTACCTCGATCATCGCAGCATCTGCTTTACGCAAAGACAGCTCATAACCACGTACCGTAACTTCCACCGGATCTCCCAAAGGTGCCACTTTTCTAACATAAACACTAACACCCTTTGTAATACCCATATCCATGATCCTTCTCTTGACAGGGCCCTCACCGGATAACTTTTTGACCTTCACCGTCTGGCCTTTTGCCACTTCTTTTAATGTCATCCTTCGCTTCCTTCCTTTCCTGCAAATTTTCTTCATCGAAAGACTGCTTTCCCTCGCATCCCACATACAGATTTCCATCTATTTTTTAGATCAAAATCTTGCCTGCCATATCTTTTCCGATCGCAACCCGTGAATCTTTCACATTGACGATCATATTGCCGTTGATCTCAGAAATCACTGTGACAATTCCGCCTACGACAAACCCTAGGTTTGACAGAAATTTTCTGGTTTCTTCTTTGCCACCAATCTTCTTGATCTCGTTTGGCTCTCCTGGTTTAGCCATCGTTAAAGGCATATGCTTTCACCTGACTTTCCGGATTCCCTAACTACTATGATATCATATGTTAGTCACTCCGATGCTATGTATATTTCTCTAACCACGATTAGTATATGCTAACAACCATCAGAAGTCAATAACAAAATATTATTTTTAGTGAAATTTGACAAGTTTCCTAATAATTCATGCCGTTTCCATTGCAAATTTAACGAAAATGAGATAGAATATCAAATAGCGTTAGGCATATTGTCTAACAACGGCGAAAACTATATCAGGAAAGGATGTATGAAAACTATGGAGAACTCACCAAAAATGAAAATTGGTATTGTCGCAGTTAGCAGAGATTGTTTCCCAGAATCGCTTTCTGTGAACAGAAGGAAAAATTTAGTAAAGGCATATACAGAGAAGTATGATGCAGCCGATATTTATGAATGTCCGATCTGTATTGTGGAAAGTGAAATCCACATGGTACAGGCATTGGAGGATATTCAGAAAGCAGGATGTAATGCATTATGCGTATACCTTGGAAACTTTGGACCGGAGATTTCCGAGACATTATTGGCGAAGCATTTTGATGGTCCAAAAATGTTTGTAGCCGCTGCGGAAGAAGACGGCTTAAATGGCGGTGTACAGGCTGCCGGACGTGGTGATGCCTATTGTGGTGTATTAAATGCCAGCTATAACTTAAAACTTCGTAATGTAAAAGCATATATTCCGGAATATCCGGTAGGTGACGCAGAGGCATGTGCCGATATGATCCATGAATTTCTGCCGATTGCCCGTGCTGTATATGCATTAAATAACTTAAAGATCATTACTTTCGGTCCGCGCCCACAGAATTTCCTGGCTTGTAATGCTCCGATCAAACAGCTTTACAATCTGGGGGTTGAGATCGAAGAAAACTCAGAATTAGATTTGTTCGAGTCATTTAATAACCATGCCGGCGATGCACGTATTCCGGATGTAGTGGCTGATATGGCAGAGGAATTGGGTGCCGGCAACAAGAAACCGGAAATCCTGGAAAAATTGGCGCAGTATGAATTGACGTTATTAGACTGGATCGATGCACATAAGGGATATCGGAAATATGTTGCTTTGGCCGGAAAATGCTGGCCGGCATTCCAGACACAGTTTGGCTGTGTGCCATGTTATGTAAACAGCCGCCTGACCAAGAGAGGTATCCCGGTATCTTGTGAAGTTGATATCTATGGCGCTCTGTCTGAGTTCATCGGTACCGTCATCAGCGAAGATACCGTCACACTGTTGGATATTAACAACTCCGTACCTTCCGATATTTATGAAGCAGATATCAAGGGCAAATATGATTACACCATCAAGGATACCTTCATGGGATTCCATTGCGGTAACACCGCATCCAATAAACTTTCTTTCTGTGAGATGAAGAACCAGGCTATCATGGCACGTTCTCTCCCAGTGGAAGTGACCAATGGTACATTGGAAGGTGACATCCTCCCTGGTGAAATCACATTCTTCCGTCTGCAAAGCACATCCGATGCCGGTCTGCGTGCTTATGTAGCACAGGGTGAGGTATTGCCAGTAGCTACCCGCTCCTTCGGTGCCATCGGAATCTTTGCAATCCCAGAGATGGGACGTTTCTATCGCCACGTACTGATCGAAGGCAACTACCCTCACCACGGTGCTGTCGCATTCGGCCATTACGGCAGGGAATTATTTGAGGTCTTCAAATACATCGGTGTGGATGTGGATGAGATCGGCTTCAACCAGCCAAAGGGAATGTTATATAAGACAGAGAATCCATTTATGTAATCATAACGGATTATTCTCCAAATAAACCGGATAGCACTATAGAATAGATAGCATTCGGAAGAAAGTATCAAAAAGCAACTACGGGAGGCGGTGGCGGTGGACGCCATCGCCTCTTTTTCATTGATGAGAAAATTTATCAGGGTATACTGCCTTTAGATTAATAAGAAAGGAAAAGGAAAGATATATGAATTATTTAATTGGTATTGATTTGGGAACTTCTTCTACAAAAACAGTTCTCTTTGACGAAAAGGGTGAGGTGATTGCTTCTGCCAGCAAGGATTATCCTCTGTACACACCGAATAACGGCTGGGCAGAACAAAAGCCGGAAGATTGGCGCGATGCTGCGCTGGAAACGATTACTAAGGTGATTCAGGATTCCGGCGTCGCTGGAGATGACATCAAAGGTCTGGGAATCTCTGGACAAATGCATGGTCTGGTTATGTTGGATGAAGCCGGAGAAGTGATCCGTCCTTCCATCATCTGGTGTGATCAGCGTACCGAAAAAGAATGTGAGGAAATCACAGAGAAGGTGGGTGCCGAGCGTCTGATCGAGATCACAGCGAATCCGGCACTGACAGGATTCACAGCCTCTAAAATCCTATGGGTACGTAATCATGAACCTGAAAATTATGCAAAATGCAAACATATTTTGCTTCCAAAAGACTATGTCCGTTACATCCTGACAGGCGAATTTGCCACGGAAGTATCCGATGCTTCCGGTATGCAGCTATTGGATGTTCCGAAACGTCAATGGTCCGATGAAGTATTAGAAAAATTGGAGATTGATCAGAGCCTGTTGGCGAAAGTATACGAATCACCGGAAGTTACCGGGACGATCTTGCCAGATATCGCAGCGAAAACAGGATTATCTACTTCTACAGTTGTAGTAGGTGGTGCTGGTGATAATGCGGCAGCGGCGGTGGGTACCGGTGTCGTTGAAGACGGCAAAGCATTTACCACCATCGGAACCAGCGGTGTGGTATTCGCACACAGCAGCAATATTTCCATCGATCCAAAGGGGCGTGTACATACCTTCTGCTGTGCTGTACCCGGCGCATGGCATGTTATGGGTGTAACCCAGGCGGCCGGCTATTCTCTGGCATGGTTCCAGGATAATATCGGAACCGACTATGCCCGCAAGGCCAAGGAACAGGGGTGTGGTGCTTTCGATCTGATCAACGCTGACGTATTAAAGACACCGATCGGAGCAAACCGCCTGATCTATCTTCCATACTTAAACGGTGAACGTACACCGCATCTGGATCCGAACTGCCGTGGTGTATTCTTCGGCTTATCCAGCATGCATACCACCGCCGACATGGCCAGAGCTGTCATGGAAGGTATCCAATACTCTCTGACAGATTGTAATGATATCATCCGGGAAATGGGTATTCATGTGTCAGATATGATGGCTTGTGGCGGTGGCGCCAAGAACGCGGTACAGCGTCAGATGATGGCTGATATGTTTGGATGCGATGTAAATACGGTAACTGCCACCGAAGGGCCTGCATTGGGAGCAGCCATCCTGGCCGGTGTAGGCGCGGGTCTCTATGAAAGCGTAGAATCGGCATGTCGCGAAATGATCCACACCGATCCTGCGAAAGAATGCCATCCGGACCCGGCCGCCACTGCTGAGTATGACAAATATCATCAGATTTATAAGAATTTGTATGGATGCCTGCAAGATCAGTTTGCTGCCATTGCGAAGCTGTAAAATCAAGATCGGGAAAAAATCAGTATTTAAGATAAAATGGTGAAGGGGGACTGTTGCAATTAGAATATTTCTGAGGAACAGAAGTTTGATACATGTGGATGAATGAATGCCGTCAATCTCCGCAACTAAAATCAAGCAATTCCATTTCCAACTTTGTATAATCAAGACAGAACAGTCGAAATGAGGGAAAAAGATGTACGAATGGCCAAAGCAGATCCAGATGATCATTAATGAGATAGACGCCTGTATTAAAAAGAATGATGATGAGGCATTGTCGCTTCAACATCTCTCCGGCAGATTCGGATATTCGGAATTTTATTTTTCCAGAAAATTCAGGGAAATATCAGGGATGCAGTTTCGGGATTACCTGCGGTACAGACGGCTGGCTTTTGCCCTGAAAGAACTCAGAGATACGGAAAATGGAATACTGGATATTGCTTTGCGGTACGGGTTTTCTTCCCATGAAGCTTTTACCCGGGCTTTTAAGGAAGCTTATGGTATTTCGCCAAAGGAATACCGTCAGAATCCAAGACCAGTTGTGCTTCGTACGATCCTGAAACCTTTTGACTGTTACTTATCAGAAAATGGAGTAAGAGATATGGAGAAAACAGCAAAAGATATCAAGACATATTTTGTGACAATTCCGGCACACAAGTTTTTGCATATTAGAAACTATGAAAGTATTGGATATTGGGACTTCTGGCAGAAACAAAGTCTCATTCCGGGCCAGGATTGTGAGACGATCTGTGGTTTACTGGACAGCATCAAAGACAAATTGGACGATATGGGAGGCAGTGATGCAAATAGCGGAAGCGGTCAGATCATGGCTTATATCAATGATCCGTCAGGCAGAATATGCGGTTGGGGGATTCCGCTGGCGGAATGTTATGGTGTCCGGCTTCCGTTAGATTATAACGGCGATGTGCCTTCCCAAATGCTTCTGATGGATGTCCCGGAAGCGGAATACATCGTTTTTGAGCACGGCCCCTTCGACTACGAGAAAGAAAATCAGAGTGTGGAAGAGAAGATAGAAGCGGCCATGAAGGACTTTGACTATGCGTCAGCCGGGTATTGTCTTGATACCACTCCCGGCAGAGTATTTTACTTTTATCACGATCCGGAACGGTTCTGGAAATTTGTCAGACCAGTACGGAAAATGGAATGAACTTAAAAAATTGTTAAATGATGGAGCTGTCGCACTAATTGAACTTAGTGCGCAGCTCCTTTTTTAAGACCTATCATATATGCTCACTCAAATAATGGCTATCTAAGCTCGGTACGTCGAATGACAGCATAGGAGCCACTTTCTAAAATCACAATAAGTAATAATAAAGTTAGAACAGGAAACAGATAATTAATCGTTCCGTCAGTCATAAAGCCCATTGCTTTTGTCAAAAAGTCTAAAATATTACTTACGACTTCTATTGAAAAGACGTATCGGAATAATGCAATAATCAACAACACAATACCACCAAGACAACAACCTAAATAAATAGATGCGTTTTTTCCTACTTTATTGACAATAAGTGTTACTAAATACAACAAACTGCAAACCCATACGTATACCAGGAATAACCATACCAAATTCATAAGAATATTGTCATATCCATATAAACTGCCATATACAGAGGAATAGTCATGGTAAACATGATTTAAAATATTTCCAACTGTGGTATCAATAACAGCCATGAATCCTGATATAAAACAAAACATAGAAAATGTTGCGATAAAAATATATTTGCGGGTAAATCCATTTTGTATCAACATTTTAAAATCTTGTCTTAGACCTAATGCACCCAAAATGCCAACATATATAATAGAGTTCATTTCCAGACAATTGGTACCAATATCTTCAAAATTTCCTGTGCTAATTCCTATAATTAGCAAAATAAATGCAATGACGCCATATTGTATCGGATAAAAAATCAAGAGATATTTCAGTGAAGTTACACACTCATATCGGATAATGGATTTTAAATTCTTCATAATCAGTGACCGCCTTTCTCTGTCAATTTGACAAATAGTTTTTGTAAATTCATAGCTGAAATCTGCAAGCTGCTGTTTTGCGGAAATGCCGATTTTTCGCCCAATATATAAGCAATTTTCAGACCGCCCAATTCGTCATATCCAATCACATTTTTACCATGACAGTAGCTATCCACATCTTTCGTCATACCAGATACACTATAACCTGCTTCCAACAATGTACCAACGTTTTCCTGTAATAATACTTTCCCCTTATCAATCAAAACAACTTCTTCAATGATATTTGCCACTTCCTCAATTAAATGTGTTGCAATAATAAAGGTACGTTCATCATTTTCGTATTCTTTCAGCAGCAGGCTATAAAACAACTCCCTATGATTTGCGTCCAATCCTAAAACCGGCTCGTCGAAAATGATATACGGTACACGGAGCGATAAAGCAACAGTCAGCTTAAAAATAGACTGATACCCCTTTGATAACGCCTTGAATTTTTTATCTGTATCAAGATTGAACTTCCCTACAATTTCAAAGGCTTTTTTCATATCAAAGTTTTCATAAAAACGGTTAATCCATTTAAAATGGTCTTTGATTTTTAAATCTTTATCGTACAAATCCGCTTCACTCATACAGAAAAGTTTTTCGTGTATTGCCATATTTTCTTTTGCCGTCATATCATCAACGAAAATTTCTCCCTGATCCGCAAAAATGCGATTGGCAATAATGTTAATAAGCGTAGATTTTCCTGCACCATTTCTTCCTAAAAAGCCGTAGATTTTTCCAAATTCAAAAGAGAATGAAACATTGTCTAATGCTGTTACGTCTTTATAAGTTTTTGTGACATTTTTAATTTGAATTGCGTTCATTGTTATAGCCCCTTTCTATTAATTGAATAACTTCTTCTTGGGTCATATCCAGTTTAGACGCTTCTGCAACCATTGTTGCGATGTACTGGTCGAAAAACTGTCCTTGCCGTTTTGTGCGTATTTTATTAACCGCACCTTCTGTTACATACATTCCTAAACCTCTTTTCTTATATATGATTTCTTCGTCTACAAGCATATTCATTCCTTTTAAGACAGTATGAGGATTGATATTCAATAAGGCAGATATTTCGTTCGTAGAGGGTATCTTTGTTTCCTCCGGAAATGTCCCTATGAATATAGCGTCCTCAAGCTGTTCGGCTATTTGAATGAATATAGGCTTATCTGTGTTTGTATCTATATGCACCATATCACTCCTTTGCTTGTTTGCACGTTTGTTACTCGAGTAACTGACTAACTTACACCTTTAATATAGCCGATACGAATATGAATGTCAAGAGATTTTTTAACTGATTTCAAAAAAATAGAAAAGAGCAGCAAGAAGCGTGTACCCCTTTGCAGAGATACACGCCTTATTGATTATCCTATGATTTTCCAGATACTATCCCTATGTGGAATACCAACATACTTTTCCTTTTTTCTCTTGTCTGCCACAAACAGAAAAGCAATAGCCCTGTCAAAGGTTTCACGCTACCAGGTTTCCATCAGATCATATCCTAACACCTGATAATCCGGCACTTTCTTCCCTTCTTGATACAGAAAGAACCATTCTAACCCTTCTGTCAACTGAAATTTTCCTTCCTTTCCCCATTCTTCTATACTATAATCTTCAAACCCTCGATAACGTTTGGAATATCGCTTGATCTCTTTCTTGGTATATTTTGGGTACTGCTGATGCACCACCTGTGCGGCATCTTCCCGCTCCATAAAATTTTCAATAAAGTTATAAAAGGTATAATAGGCAGATAACATTTGAAGATATCTCTCATAAGTGTTATGCCAGCCTGTATCATTGTCAGTCGGTACATTTAAAATTAACTGATACAATTCCTCCGTACTGATCTCATCCAACAGCGCCTGTGGCATCTGCTGCGGCGCAAAAGTATAGGGATCTGTTCCATCGTGTGCAAGTGTATGCACATACCCCTTGGGAAACTGATAATTTCCCTGCTTGTCTTTCCATTCTGAAACATCGTCATACCGCACATCAGCATACTCTTCCGAAAAACAGCCCTCTCGCATTGCCATGATATATTCTTCATTCAACCAGGCTCCAAACGCTTCCTTCACCGTTTTTTTCGCGGTTTTTGATGGCGCGGTCGGAGCCGGTGTCGCGGTTGGCTCCTCTGTTTCCACAGCCACTGGCTCAGCAGATGGTGCGGAGGAGGATACAGAAGGCGACTTCTCTTTTTGCTTCTGTAATCCGCAGGAAGTCAGTAACATTATTGTGCATAAAATAAATAATAAAATATTCTTTTTCATAAAAACCTCCATTCCCATACATCTTTTTACCATGACAGTAACTATCCACATCTTTCGTCATCCCAGAGACACTATTGATTTTCCAGATACTATCCCTATGTGGAATACCAACATACCTGTCCTTTTTTCTCTTGTCTGCCACAAACAGAAAAGCAATAGCCCTGTCAAAGGTTTCACGCTACCAAGTTTCCATCAGATCATATCCTAACACCTGATAATCCGGCACTTTCTTTCCTTCTTGATACAGAAAGAACCATTCTAACCCTTCTGTCAACTGAAATTTACCTTCATCTACCCATTCCTCCACACTATAATCTTCATATCCTCGATAACGTTTGGAATATCTCTTGATCTCTTTCTTGGTATATTTTTGGTACTGCTGATGCACCACCTGTGCGGCATCTTCCCGCTCCATAAAATTTTCGATGAAATTGTAAACAGAATAATAAGCCGATAACATTTGAAGATATCTCTCATAAGTGTTATGCCAGCCCATATCATCGTCAGTCGGTACATTTAGAATTAACTGATACAATTCCTCCGTACTGATCTCTTCCAACAGCGCCTGTGGCATCTGCTGCGGCGCAAAAGCATAGGGATCTGTTCCATTGGGTGCAAATGTATGCACATACCCCTTGGGAAACTGATAATTTCCCTGCTTGTCTTTCCATTCTGAAACATCGTCATACCGCACATCAGCATACTCTTCCGAAAAACAGCCCTCTCGCATTGCCATGATATATTCTTCATTCAACCAGGCTCCAAACGCTTCCTTCACCGTTTTTTTCGCGGTTTTTGATGGCGCGGTCGGAGCCGGTGTCGCGGTTGGCTCCTCTGTTTCCACAGCCACCGCCTCAGCAGATAATGTGGTGGGGGATACGGAAGGCGACTTCTCCTTTTGCTTCTGTAATCCGCAGGAAGTAAAACATAATGCTGTAAACAAGATATAAATAAATAAATGTTTTTTCATAAGACTCCTTTCGATACATCTGCGTATCCTTCATAAAATTATTTACTACCATTTATATGTAAAAACTCATTCTCTAACAGTAATAAATCATATTTTGTGCACTACTACTATAATTTCCTAAAGTCACCGGATGCTGTAACAAGGGACCACTCGCTCCCCATTTGGATTTGACCAACGGGGCACTTTTCACTTGATTATGTGAATCAACGTAGGAAACCTCTGCCTTGACCACATATACCGCATGCTTTCCATCAGACCCAACCCATCCCACTGAAGACGGACTGTTTGCGTGTGTAAAATGTTTATAATAACAAAACGCATCATCATTATTGAGGGTACATTTCTTCCACAAACTCTTCGGATCATATTTCTTTAACCATGCAAAATTATAACAATTATATGCTGTAGTGCCTCCCCCGCCTGCGGTTGTAACAGCCCGCTTACCACTTGTGAGATAAAATTGATTATATTTATTAAGGTACAAAGCAATTTCAGATTCCGGAATTTTATTAGAACTTGCAGGAATGATATACTTTACAGTTCCACCATCCGCTAGTTCGAACGAACCTGACGTATCTTTTGACGCACTTTTTCTGCTGGTATTGGATTGGATCGTTTTTGACGCACTCGAACCGGAAATGACTGCTCTACATTCATTCAGTAGACTGTCTTCCTCCATTTCCTCCGTCGAAGGCCCCTCCACACATTCTGACTTTGCCTTTTCCTGAGTTTTCTGAAGAATCAGTTTAGTCACCCTCTGCTTTTCCTGTATGGACATCTTATTTTCATCCGAAGCAATCTCCATCACTGCCTCACACAGGTTTAAGGTCAGCATCACTTTCGCATCTTCCTCTGCTTTTCTCATCAATTCTTCATTATCCACAATGATATAATAATCGGGATTATCGCCGGGCAGCAGTGCATCATAGTCAAGCTGCTGCTTTTTCGGGATCTTATATTCCGAATAATACCGAGAGACCACTGACAGACAGTCTTCTCTAGAAAGCAGGACATTCATGCCGTTAAATCTCTCCGCCAGAAGTTTCACCCCTTCCTGAATGGAATTATAAGAATAAATATCAATTAACTGTGGACAATCCAGTACCAACTCCAGTAATTCCTCTGTGGTGAGCTGATCCAGGATCTCTCGAGGTATCTGACAAGCCGTATACATTTCGTCATTTTTTGTATAGTTTCCCCACTCTTTATCATATGGGGTTACCGGATACTGATACTTGCCATTTACTTTTTTCCACTTTTTGACTCCCTGTACGCAATCGGAATTCTGCTTCACCCATTTTTCATACTGGCGGTCTGCCTGATAGATTCCATTTGCCTTATCCTGCATGAAACCTTCGGACATTGTCATGGCAGCAAAGGCTGTCATACTGATTCCCATCGATGCCTGATAGGCCGTTAATAGTATCGTAAGTCCATAAATAAATAGTTTTTTCCGTTTCATTGTTTTTCTCTCCTTTTCTGCAAGACAATATTTGTTTGTCTCGACGTAATTGCACACAAAACCAAGTTTGTATCGTATGTAACCCTTTTGCACCCTATGTCATACCCTATTCCGTCTATTTCAATAATATATGAAACCACTGGCTGATTCAGCAAGTATCCAAAATCAGTAGTCTAAATGGTAAAATTAGTTCTTGAACCGCGCAACAAACCCGAAAAACTTTCCATAACAAAAAGACTATGCAGCTCGCAGCACACATAGTCTTTGCTCCTATATTTATCATGGCATTCCTGTTGTATTACTTTTCACTCCACGAAAAGGTTTCCACCAGGACGATCCGGCCTCTCCTATTCCTCCACCGCATGTAAATTCTTCAACGATATATCCAGGATCGGAGCAGAATGTGTAAGCGCCCCACTGGAAATATAATCCACACCCACGTCAATCATGTTCTGGATATTTTCTCTGGTGACATTACCGGAACACTCTGTCAAGGCCCTGCCATCAATGATGGCAATGGCTTCCCGCATCTCTTCCGGACTCATATTATCCAGCATAATAATATCTGCCCCGGCTTCCGCTGCCTCTCTGACCATATCCAGATTTTCCACCTCCACTTCAATTTTGTGGACAAAGGATGCATAGGATTTGGCCATCTGAACCGCCTTGGTGATACTTCCGGCGGCACCGATATGATTATCCTTGAGCATGACACCATCAGACAGATTAAAGCGATGGTTGCTGCCACCTCCAACTTTCACTGCATACTTCTCAAAAATACGCATATTTGGTGTGGTTTTGCGGGTATCCAGCAGAGTAGTGCCACTCCCCTCCAACATACGGGCAATAGAACGGGTATATGTCGCAATACCACTCATACGCTGTAAATAATTGAGTGCCGTACGCTCTCCCGACAGCAATGCTCGGATATCTCCGGTTACCACAGCCATTTGCCGGCCGCTTTTCACCTCATCACCGTCTTTAACATGCATCTGAAATTCTACGTTCTCATCTAACAGTTCAAAGACACGCCGGAACACACCTAGTCCGGCGATCACGCCGTCCTGCTTACAGATCAGTTCCACCTGCCCTTTTTGATATTCTGGCATGACACAATTCGTCGAGAGATCTTCACTGGTAATATCCTCCTCCAATGCCATTTGAATCAAACGGTCTGCATTTACTTTATAGGTTATTGGATCGTTCATTGTTCTTTACTCCTTTTCTTCTCTGACTCAATTTCATCCAGCACCAACTGACGATATTCGTCCTTTAATGCTTTGAAATCCCGGTAAGGCTCCGGTGATCTCTCCGGTTTCGACTGAATCTCCTCCATAGAAATCTCCGAAAACCGCTTTGTAATATCGATAGCCGCTCTAGCCGCAAAGACCATCGACTCCAACAGGGAATTACTTGCCAGACGGTTTTTTCCGTGAACACCATTACAGGAGGTTTCTCCCACCGCATAGAGACGGTTCATAGAAGTCTCGCTGGTAAGATTCACTTTGATACCACCCATGAAATAATGTTGTGCCGGCACCACCGGAATACATTCTCTGGTTGGATCATACCCCTCTTCCAAACATTGCTGTAAAATATTCGGAAAATGGCTGCGGATCTCCTCCTTTGGAATCCGTTCCATAGATAACCATACAAAAGGGGTTCCATCTTTTTCCATTTGTTTGTGAATCTCTGCCGTCACCACATCACGCGGCTGCAGTTCGTTACAGAACCGTTGTTTGTCTTTATTCAAAAGGATCGCGCCTTCTCCACGTACCGACTCAGAGATCAGAAAACGACGTCCCGGTTTCTCGGAATATAGTGTCGTCGGATGAATCTGTATGTAATCAATATGTTCTAATGCAATACCATGCTTGATGGCAAGTGCCAAAGCATCGCCGCTGATATGTCGGAAATTGGTCGTATGTTGATATAAACCACCCAGACCTCCACAGGCTAATACTGTATATCCGGCACGAATCTCACATACTTCGCCGTCCGAATCTCTGGCTACGATACCATAACATCCCGTATTATCATAAAGCAAATCCAACATCATGGTATGATCCAGAACCGTAATGTTATCCCGTTCCTGTACTCTTTCCAATAGCTTGCTGGTAATCTCCCGCCCTGTGATATCTTCATGAAACAGGATTCGTGGTCTGCTGTGTCCACCCTCTCTGGTAAAGACCAACTCTCCATTCTCCTGTTCAAATTCTACGCCAAAATCAAGTAATTTCTGCGCCACTTCCTGCGACGATCGAATCATGATCTCCACAGCCTTCGGATCATTTTCATAATGTCCGGCACGCATGGTATCCTCAAAATAGCACTCGTAATCCGCTTCATCCCGCAGCATACACATACCGCCCTGCGCTAAAAAGGAATCGCTGCGATCCACATCATCCTTTGTAATCATTAAAACACGCATTTCTACCGGAAGATGCAATGCTGCGTACAAACCTGCGGCGCCGGTTCCCACGATGAGAATATCTGTTTCTTTTTTTGTCATCTTAGCACCTTATTTCCTGTCATTTCATCTCTGTCCTGACATGTTTTTGGTATAACAATCCATAATGTATCGATTATAGCACAAATGGTATGATTTTACAAGATTTCCGCACCTTTCCTGCCTGTTTCTGTCATCATTATTCTGATATCCGACCTATTTCCACTTTAATATTTTGGTTCGGGAAATATAGCCTGTCCGGGAAACCTTTACGGTAATTTTCGTTATATTTTTCCACTTTTTAGGAATACGAAGCACCCATTTCCCCGTTTGATTGGCATCTCCTTTCCGCACATATCGGACTACCCGTTTTTTTCTATATACTCTGACCACAATCCTGGCTCTTTTATTTGTTTGGATTAATAATTTTTTCTTTGCCCTTTTCTTGCTGATTTTCAACTTCATCTTTTTTGACTTCACAGTAGTTCCGGTGACATTCTTACCACTCTGAACTTTGCTTGTAGTACCAGATCCCGAGGAGATCTGACCTGCCGACTGCGAAGGGGTTATGGATGGTGTAGGTGGTGGATTATTTGGTTCCTTTGTCGGAATGGGTATCGGATCAAAATATGGCTCATCCGCAGAGGAACCCCCCACGGATTGCTCGATACGTATCGTGCAAAAGTTTCTTTCAATCACATTTCCCTGTGTGTCATATCCATTGACTGCAATAACATTCTTAGAACCAGAAGCGCCCTGAAATACTTGTTTGGCCATCGAAACACATACCGATCCATCCTCCATGTGATACGTGTTAATATATTTTCCATTCACATAAACACCAATACCTGAAACGGTTCCACTTGGTTCCAACACCCTGAGCTGAAGATCCCCGGCATTTTCAACCCATGCGTCTGCTCTTGCTCTGTCTGTGGAATCATCTTCCGTCACTTCATTGCCATCTACATCTAATATTTTTAAGGTCATACTCTCAGATCGTTGATATGACTCAATGCTCTCCAAGAAACTATCTTCGGATTCCATTTGTTCATCCAGCCATGCCAGATGATTGTTTAAATACTGTTTCAGTGCCCGATAATCTTTTTCAAACCCCCAATAAAGATTCCATAGGGTATTATTCGCATGACCCGCTTCTTTCAAATAATCATAATAGGTTTCTAACAAACCACCTTCTGCTGTCATAACATCCAGTTCCCGGCGGATTTCCCAATATCGTTCCTGTGCTTTGATCAGATAATACGGGTCCTGTAACCAATGTTTCATAAAATTGCCAACTTCTGTAATCTGGTTTACTTCCCATCGGTCATATGCCGATCCTACCGTGATTGCCCCCTCTGCCCAGTCAAAATCCCAGGGTGGTCCAAATGTTAATAATCCGTCCACATCTTTATAGGCATAACAACTCTTCTTAAATGCATCTGAATTTCCCATAAGTTCATTTAACAGCCAATAATTGATCATCGAATCAATATCTGCCAACTGAGAATAATGAATCTTCTTCCCTTGTATCTCCGTATAACCATCGGAAGAATATGTTGCATTTTCAAATTGCTGAATATAATATTTAATATAATCAAACATCAAATCATTGGTATTGAGAAATTCCGGTGTATTAATCATCGCAGGCACACCATCTGCTGTTCTAAATTTAGAAATCTCATCATATTCCTGGGAAAATTCAATTAAATATCCTCCATTATAGTTCTGATTTAATATATAATAATCTGCAACCGTATATACCTTTCCTCCATAGGTTACTGTCCCATCGGTAATCCATGCCAGATTCTCCTGCATCCTTTCTTCTAATGCATCTCGATCCGCTTTCGTAAAGCCATTCGCTTTCTCCCGCTGATAGATTGCCTTTGCAACATTTTCGGCTTCGTCTTCCCAATCAAATATATGAATTCTGTTTTCTCCGACACGGATTTGTTCGCTGAATTGGTAATTGCCGATATATTCTCCGTTTAACACAACGTCAATCCATTCTGTCTGCATGGATTCCAAACCCATGATCTCAGCGACCTGTTGTGCCAGTGTATTTCTCATCAGACTGTCATCATAATAATTCGCCAATAATACCCAATGCTTATTTTTGCCAAATCCAAACATATCGGTACTGGTATCTAACTTAATCTTATAGGGTTTCTTAGGTAACAACCATGTACTGTTTCCTCTTCCTTTGATCGAAATCGTTCCATCATAAAGAGTTCCGGGATATTTTTCATTTCCCACAATCGTCATATGTGCTGTAATATGCTCTGTTTTGCTGGTGATCTCTTCTCCATTCTCGGTATCAATATACGCCACAGGCAGTTTAGATTCATAAGTATCTGTGAGAATTTCTCCTGCCTTCACATGTATCTTTGCCAAACTGAATGTCACTATAATTAGAATTATCATAAAACTGTATTTTCTCATGATGACCATTTTTTCTCTCAACTTTAATCAAGATTCCTTTCTGCTTTTGTTCTGTTCTATTATAGCTTTGTATAAGTCATTATTCAACTTTTATCTTTTCGTTGAATTTCACAGGTCCGAACGTTATAATAAGAATCGAAGTATTAATTTTAACAACAACACAGATTACTGAATATCTATGAATACAAATCGGAGGAAAAATCATGGAACGTAAATCAACTTTTCGTATTGGAGAACTATCGAAATTATTTGATATCGGTGTTGATTCCATCCGATACTATGAAAAGGTAGGAATCCTCAAACCACTGCGCAACGAGGAAAACAACTATCGGTTGTATACCATTGAGGATGTACGCAAATTGACCATGATCCGGGAATTACTGAATCTAAATTTTTCCACGGAACAAATTAAATCCTTTGACGATAACCGGAATGTGGAAAATACCAAAGAATTATTGGCACAGGAATTAAATATCCTAAATGAAGAAATCGTAAAGCTGTACGAAAAACGGAACAGTATCGAAACCAGACTATATTCCCTGCGAAGAAATCTGGCAAAGGATGCCTCGGAACAAATCAAAGTTCTGGAACTGGAGGAACGAAACTGCCTGATGTTAAGTGATACCAATCTGCCTGATGAATATGTAGACTACTATCTGGTAAAATATATGCATTCCCAGCAGCTCCGCATTGATACCATTGGCGCCTGTGATTGCTATACACTGGATATGGAAAACAGTAATCCAGATTCCGAATACCTGCGCACCAAAAATGTTTTCTTCTATTCCAACCGCATGTTATATCACAGCAACTATGTGATGCCCGCCGGAAAGTATCTGTCCCTTTCCTATCGCGGTTCTCTCCGAAAAACCAAACAATTAATACCAAAACTGTATCAGTACGCCAAAACGCATCATTTGAAAGTCATAAGCGATCCCATTGAAATGTGCCATATTGATGATTATGAGACAGCCGACGAAAATGAATATTTGACAGAATTGCAACTGGCGGTGAAGTGAGAAGATAGGAGCACCTGAAAAATAATTTTTTCTGTCCATTTCTCTTTCCTCTTTCCTTTCTAACAAATATGTGCCCTGATTTCTCGGAATCAAGGCACTCTTTTTTCACACTATCCTCACTATCTCGTACTCTTAAATCGGTCATAGCGCAATGCCGAAAGATCCACGATCGTATCCTCACCCATGACCATCTGCGCTAACATCAGCCCTACAGAAGGAGCAGAACCAAAACCATGTCCTGTGAAGCCGCATGCCAAAATTAATCCCGGCGCTTCCTCCACCTTACTGATCACTGGTACTCCATCATAACAATCATCCAGCCAGCCACCCCAAGTCCTTACGATCTTGGCATCTTTTAATAATGGGATATAACCTATGATTGCTCTACACCCCGCCGATAATGTAAGCGAATTGGTACGCAGTTCCTGTGGAGACATATCGGTTGCCTCCTCTAAACCAGACTCGGAACCAAATACGAAAGAACCATGCTTTGCCTGATGTCCATAAAAATCCGCATCTGCCGTTCCCAGCATGATCTCAAACATCTTCGGCTGCATCTCCGTTACCAGCGCCTCCTCAAAATATCTGGTCATCGGCACATCGATGCCCACTGTCCTGGCAATATAACGGCTCTCATATCCTGCTGCCACCACGATGGTTTCTCCTTCCAATACCTCTCCCGATGCCAAAACCACCTTGCGCACTTTACCTTTGACTTTCTGTAATTTCTCCACCTTAGCACCCGTATAATATCTGACCCCCAATTCCAGGCTTCTCTTATAATAACCCAAAGTTGCCATCAACGGATTGGCATGGCCGTCCGTAGGACACCAACTGGCACCAATGATTTCATCCGACAAATAGGGACACAACTCCTTTACTTCCTGCCCATCAATCATCTTTACATCCAGTCCCAAACTCTGCGCGTTGGATGCTAAAGTATTTAATTTCTTCAAGTGAGCCTCCGTCTTGCCCAGACGCAGGTTACCTTTCTGATAATACTCCACATCCACACCCAATTCCTCCGATAAACCGGGCCACATATTCTGTACGGCATACATCACATAAGGAAGCTCCCGGACATCCCGTCCACTTTGACGAACACCACCGCCATTACGGCTGGAACCACCATGTCCGATACTTTCGGAAGCCTCCAGCACGGCAATATCTTTCACACCTTTTTTCGCAAGATAATAGGCAGTGGCACATCCATTGATCCCACCACCGATAATGATTACTTCTGCTGTCTGTTTCATGCACGCTCACCTCCATCTTCTGCCAGTATTCTCATCTCGATAGGCCTCATGGGTGCCCTGGCAACAGCAGGCTCCACATCCGTTGGTGCCACTCCCAGTTCCCGTGAAACAATACTTTTAACTAATTTCCCACAAGTCTGCCCCTGGCATAATCCCATACCACTGCGAAGATATCTTCGGATCTCTTCGATGGTAAACATTCCGGCATGCACTGCCTGTCTGATCTCTCCTTTCGTAACCTCTTCACAACGGCATACCAACATATCATCATCCGGCGCCTCCACATAAGGCCCTATCGCTTTTAATTTCTCCTGTACATCTACCATTTCGATTCCTCCCCTTTATGATTCCATTTTGAAAAAACGTGCTTTCATCACCATATCCGTCGGAACCTTGATGGTGAGCAGATTAGTATGATCAAACGCTTTTGAAGAACGCACCTTGCTGACCACAGCCTTACAGACCTCTTTTCCATCGCGGCCTAATGCAGCACCTGTGTCACCTTCCTGTGGCAATGGCAAAAACTCATATGGCAATGTTACCTCACCATAACCAGACTCCACTTCCTCCTCGACTAAGAAAATCGCCTGACCGGAACAAGAAGCTACACACATGCCACAGCCCACGCAAGCTTTCTCTGAATCCACCACCGGCAGGGATGTAATATTCTCGCCAATGGTGATGCAGCCTTTCGGACAGGCATCTTGACAAGGATTACAAGGAATGTTCTGTGTACACTCCATCACCGGATGTATCCCCACCTTTTTGGTGACACCCGGATAACGGATGATCTCATCCTCCGCCACAAAACCATGTTCCAACAGGCTCATAGAAGTATCGATGCCTTCCTCAGTCTTAGTCACCAGCTTACCACGGTTTTCCGGCGCAAACATCCCCTTACGCAATGCCAGTAAAGCGGATTCTAATTCTTCTACACGGGCATTCTTTTCCTCTTCCGTCATATACCCCAGATAGCAGGCAATCGTGGCACCACTCATACGTCCTTCGATCATGGCAGAACTGGCTTCCTCGATACCTGACACATCCCCTGCCGCATAGATACCATCGATGGAAGTAGCACCATCCTCAGCACATACCGGAATATAACCTCCCTTGGTATCTGCCATCTCACATCCTGCCTGCTTCAACAACTGTGACATTGGGGATAACCCCACTGCCAGACAGATCGTATCCACATCAAAATGTTTCTCAGAACCGGGCAAAATCTTCCAGTCCGGTCCCACCTGACCGATGGTCACCCCTGTCACATGGTCTGTTCCTTCTGCTTCCAAAATGGTATGTGACAGATAAAACGGTACACCACATCTGGCCACCTTGGCTGCATGCACACCATAACCGCCGATCCGAGGTGCGGCATCTGCCAAAGCCACCACTTCACAGCCGGCCTGCAATAACTGAAAACTGACCACCAGGCCCACATTCCCGGAACCCAGCATCAGCACTCGTTTTCCCGGTTGAATATGATGCAGATTCATCATGGTCTGCGCTGCTCCGGCACCGATCACACCTGGCAATGTCCATCCCTTGAAATTCACCATATTCTCGCTGGCCCCGGTTGCCACCAATACACTGTCACCCTTATAATGCTTAACCTTTTCTCCGATCTTGACGGTGACTTCCTTGCCTTCATACAATCCGATGACTGTAGCATTCAAAACGACCTTGACACCATATTCCTCTGC
The DNA here is from genome assembly GCA_964521555.1 of uncultured Jutongia sp. Classification (GTDB taxonomy): domain Bacteria; phylum Bacillota; class Clostridia; order Lachnospirales; family Lachnospiraceae; genus Butyribacter. The sequence goes on from CAZFSU010000001.1 coordinate 264,409, forward strand.
TTCCACCAATAATTCCTCTCCAATACGAAATCCCCGAACCTTGGCACGATGCTCTTTGGAACCAAAGAATTTATGGATCTGTTTGAATAACTGTCCACCCGGCTTAGCATTCTCATCAAATACGATCGGCCGAATACCGTGCCTGGCTGCTTCAATAGCTGCTGACAAACCGGCCGGACCGGCACCGATAACGATTAATTCATATCTCTCTGGTATCATTTACATCTCCTCCTTTCGATTGGATACACCATACTGTGTTTCCACTGTCATACCTTCCACCAAAGGAGTAATGCAAGTTCTTACATTCGGCTTACCATCTACCACCATAACACAATCCGTACAACGGCCGATAGCACAAAACACACCGCGGGGCTCATGTCTCTTCGCCGTATAACGATGTGCCATCACACCTGCTGCACGCAGAGCAGTAGAGATCGGTTCTCCTTCATAGCCCTCCAGTGTCTTTCCGTCATAAGTAAATGTCACCAGCTTCCTCTCCGGCGTCTCTCCCAGAATCGGATGATTGATTATTCGTTCCATATATTATCCCTCTTTTCTGCGTTGTGCTTTTCTGAATATTCATGACTCTCTTTCGATACGGATGCAATGCATCTCCAAGAATAGAGTTTCATACACACTTTCCGCTAAATACATTAGTGCCTACACCAGTTTTGGCTCGTCCCACAGCTTCAAGCTGGTGCCAATGCCCTCTTGTTTCGCCCTTTTATATACTTCGTATCCCCATGCCACATCTTCGATGGGCATACCTTCAATAGATACCAGAATCACTTCATCCGGGGAAGTGCGTCCCTGTGACCTGCCCCGAATGATCTCTCCCAGTTCTAAAATGCTGTCTCTCTCAATCAGGCCATCCTGCACCATATAAACAAAATCCTCTCCCATACATCCGGTATGTTTTCTCACACCATTTTCATCCAGTTCCATCTGGTCTTCTTCCGCATAGTTCTCATACATACCATAGGAATCTACTACTTTCTTGAGATCTTTGATGGAATTGTATTCCATATTAAAAGTACTGGTACAAATCATCGTAGCACCCGGTTTAAACCATTCTGCCTTGACCTCCGGCCACTCACCCTCTCTACAGGATACCGATTCACTGATAATATCCGCCTCACGAATTGCTTCCTCCATCGTCCCACAGATGGTCACCTCTTCCAGATCCGGATATTTTTTATGAATATATTCCTTCATTTCCATAGCGGAAGATGAAGTTGGAGAACTGCCTTTGATCTTAATTTTTTTAATATGTTTCATCTTGGACATGATCGCCATGAAACATGCCTTGCTGATCACCCCCGGTCCAATGATGGCCAGAACTTCGGATTCCGGATTTGCCAGCCATTTGGCAGCTAATCCCGGCATCGCACCAGTTCTCATAGAACTCAGCAGATTGGCTGACATAAAGGCTAATGGAGCCCCGGTCTCCACATCATTTAACATTGCCATCAATATCGAACGGGGCAATCCCCTGCTACGATTTCTACCGTTAGATCCATACCACTTCTCGCCAGCTACATGAAACCGTCCGCCCAGATATGCCGGCATCGCAATGAAGCGCCGGTCCCGGGAATCATTTAATGGAAAGTTTTCTATCGTAGATTTCTTGGGAAACTCTAACATCAAACCATGTGCATCGTGATTGGGTCCTCCCATGATAAAATCACCATCTGCAAATAATTCCATCATCTCTTCCATGACATCCACACAACGTCCGGCATCAAAAACACCTGCCCGTATCATATCTTCCTCGTTTAACCACAATATATCAATCTCTGTTTCTTTTTTATCTGTACATTCCATTGTTATCATCCTCTCTCATCTTTTGCCATACTAGACCCTGGTATCATACATGAGTCAAGCATCCTCTTGCTGCCTTGTTTTATGCGCCCTTTATGCCATCACAAAACCAAAAACCAGATACAAAATCGCTGTAATGACCGCTGCAATTATGAAATACGGCTGGGAAGTGGTATATTGTTCATACACTTTCACCCGACAAGACCTGGCAGAAATAATCCCCAGATCCGATACCACACAGGCATTTGCACCAAAAAGTCCGGCAGAAATCAATGCACCCAGACATAACGGAACATTTGCACCAACATGTGGCAGTACCACTAACAATACTGGTATCGCAATCTGATACAGGGTATAATTCAGACTATACAAATATTCAGAACAACTGAAAAATACGAAGATCAAAAATGGCAGCAGTGCCACGACAGGAACCGCTCCACATACGGACTCGACGAAGCCTTCCATATTCATGGTATACATCACTTCCTGCATGGAATAACCGATCATCAGAATGATTACCATATCTGTCATATCCACAAAACCATCCACAATACACTGCACATATTCCCGTATGGTAAAGATTCCCTGCAAAACATATAAAACACCGGTTACCACAGCCGCAATACCAAACGCCAGAAAGCAATCCAGCCCCGTAGCAATCAAAGTCACTGCAATGGTGATCATGGGAATCAACAGATTCCAGATACTAATATGTTCTTTGCGGGGATCGGTATCATCAAAATCCTCCTCTTCTTCCAATTCTTCATCCCCATCCGCATCTCCCATCTGTCTGCCTGTGCTTTCTATGTATTCATAAGCCTTTTTCATTGGCCCGATCTTTGGGAACAAACCAACAGCAAACAAAAAGGCAATCACACACGCCACGATGGCATAGAACATAAACGGAATGGACTGCACAAAGAGAGAAGTTGCCTCAGCTCTGTTACTGATCCCCTTAGCATCGGCGATCTGAAAGATAATGAAATATCCCCAGGCACCGATTGGTAACATGGCAGAGATGCAAATGCTAAAGGTACGAATCACAAATGCCATCGCTAACCTCGGTTTCTTAATCACATCCATAATAGGGGAAAATGCTGCACCGGAAGTCAGCGCAGACACATAATCGTCAATGGACATGATCGCTGAATAGATACCGGATGTAGCCAATACCATCTTCTCTTTCTTGCCAAACTTGGAAGTAATAAAATGGGTAAATGCCTTTGTACTGCCACTTCGTTTCAGTGCGATGATGATACCGCCACACAGAAAAAAGGACATGTACATTTCAATATTTTCCTCGTCTGCCAGGACTACCAGCAGATCATGAAAAAAACCTTTTACAAAGCCAAACTTATACCACAGGATGTACATAGACACGGTACCCATCAACAAACTTTCCATGACCTCTTTTGTCACCAAAGCGTAGATAAACAGCCCCGCCAAGGGCACCAGAATCCATATTGTTCCCTCCACCACGCTTCCGGGAACCACCCATAGTACCACATTAAAGATGATCCAAAAGATCCACAATTTAACCATCTTTGGTTCGATCCGTTTCGGATTCATATAGTATAGAATCCTTGCCGGAATAAATGACGACTTCTCCATAGCCTAACCTCCATTTCATCTCATACGTATTACAACACTGTCCGAATCCTTCGAAAGAAAAAAGATGCCAGACGGATCATATCTGATCACATCCGGCACCTTCGCCATAAATTCGTTTTGTATTGATACAATTAACTTAAACCCTAGTATTATACCAAGGTCAAGTTTTTTTGAATTATTTTTCTTCTGCATATAGCTGTTCAAACAACGCGTTAAAATCTTCTTCCTTCATCAAAACCGGATTATCAAAGGTCTCATCTGCATGGGCGGCTGTCCTGGCTAATCTGGGAAAATCCACAGGATTCACCATATCCATTTCATGAAAATGCGGAATCTCCAATGCATCTGCCAGCCGTTGCATTGCATCCACGCCTGCATGGGCGGCTGATTCCGTATCCATTCCACTGACATCCACTCCCAATGCCTTTGCTACATCTGCATAACGTTTCGGTGCTCCCGGGATACTCAGCCGGGATACCGGTGCCAACATCATCGCATTTGCCACCCCGTGGGGAATATCATAATATCCGCCAAGCGCCTCTGAGATGGAATGAACGCTGGCCACATCCGAATTACCAAATGCCATACCAGCCATCGTACTGGCTGCCAACATCTGATCCAAAGATTCCGGCGTATGCTCCCTGAAGGCGGTCTCCAGATTCCCAGCAATCATCTCAATCGCCCGGATCGCCACTGCATCCGTCAGTGGATTGGATGCTTTACAAACATATGCCTCAACAGCATGTGTCAACGCATCCATACCGGTGGATGCCAGAATCTTCCCTGGCAGATGATCCATAACCTCCGAATCCAACAGAGCTACTTTAACACTCACCATCGGGCCCCAGATGCAATCCTTTTCCAACGTTTTGGTATTATTGACAATGGATTCATGTGTCACTTCACTTCCCGTACCACAAGTAGTCGGAATACAAATCAGCGGTGCGATGGGCTTCTTTAGATTCCCTTCATACCAATCCTCACATTTCCCACCATTGGTCATAATAGCACCGATCGCCTTTGCCGTATCCATAGCCGAACCACCACCGACGGCAACCAGATAGTCAATGCCCTGCTCCATCGCATAAGCAGCACCTTTCTCGATATCCACATCTCTGGGATTGGGAACAATTTCTGACCAGATCAGATACTCCGCGCATGCTTTTTCCAGAGAAGCAGTCACCCGGTCCACCAGCCCGGTACGCAACAAACCTTCATCTGTCACCACCAAACCTTTATCGCCCAGCCTGACCGCCTCTTCTCCGACTCTGGCCAGTTCTCCACGGCCAAAAATAATCTTTGTAGGGGTAAAAAATTCAAACATTTCCATCGTTCTCCTCATTTCTGCGAGACGAACTTCGTTCGTCTTGTCTTTTCTGTGCATTTGGCCAAGTCTGTGTCATTATCCACTGCCACAAACGGACCCATTGGTATTTGCATTCTCTTCCGTCAATATAAAGCATAGAATCATACCAGAGTCAAACATCAAAACTTAAAAAAATCGCTCCAATCAAAACAGCGTATGTTTGTCCACATCTGGGAAATGCGCTGATTCGTCTCCGTACTAAAGGTATTCATAACAGCACTTCTTTGTAACACTTCCGCAGGCGGATATTGTGCATACAACTGACGGTTCCTTTGATCTGGTGTCGTCCATAATACATACTGGGAATCATCCGGTTTCCCGTCCCTTGCAAAGAAATACCCCAGTGGATATTCCACCGCATCCTCTTCCTCTGTCCCATAGCAATATTTCACATATTCATAGATCCGGTTATCCTCCCCACCGGCGATCCCGGAAGTATATCCGATATAATACATATCCCGGATCACATTATCCGGTCTGGACAGGAAGTTGACAAACGCCTCTGCTGCCTTTTGTTTTTTCCCATCTATACCCACTCCGTTTTTCATCATGCACCATCCGTCAAACCAGAGATTAGTACATTCCTCCGGAACAGAATAAGCCAGTTCTATCCCATCGTCTTCCGCCTGATCCAGAGAGTAAACCGCATCCCCGGACCATTGCATATTCACCAACACCTTCCCGGTGACCATATCTGCTTTTCCACTGTCCGTCTCCAGAGAATATGCGTTTTTCCTCATATCAGACAATATTTTTTCCACCCGGTCTACTGTCTTCTGGCTGGTATCGTTCATTACCTCGGTTAGCCGCTCTGCATAATCCGGTGCTTCCAAAAAGGAAGGCGTTGATATTTTCTTTGCATTCAGAATCCCCAACGCAATAAAATATGAATCCCTGACCCCATCTTTCATGGTGATTCGCTTTGCGTAGGCGGGATTCAAAAGCATATCCCAGTGTTTCACATCCTCCGCAGACACCTCGGACGGATTATAAACCAGTCCCATAGTTCCCCACATATAGCAGGCTCCGTAATGGCTGAGACTTTCCCCATCGATGGTGAGGCTTTCCATGCGGGATCTGATATAAGGCGAAACCCCTTTCGCATAATAATTTTCCGGTTTTGTAGTATTGAAAAATTCATCCGAAAACGGTTGTAACCGCTCCTCCTGCATCAACTTCATAATCATATATTCGGAAGGACACACCAGATCAAAGACATCCCCCAGAGACATCTGATTGTACAATTCCTCATTGGTACCATAAGTGGAATATTCCACTTTTACCTTTTCACCATATGTTTCCTGATACCACTGTTCAAAATCCTCCGTCATGGGATGTATTCCCCGGATTCTGGTACCGTCTTCCAGTTCTATGGTTTCCTCCAGATCCCATCCTCCCTCGTCGATGTATTCCTCTGAATTGGCCACACGCAGTACCGTCACATCACTCTCCTGCTTCCCACATCCCACGAGAACACCTAACCCCAGGATTCCCACCACACTCCACAACCAAATTCGCTTCTGCATCTTTTCCTCACGCCTTTCTTGTGTTCTGTTGTTTGATCATTGGTAACACATTCATCAGTACCACAAACACTACCACCATCAGAAAAATCACAGTAGACAAAGCCCAAAGAGCTGTCTTAATCTGCGTCTGTGCGCCTCTGGTGGCATTGACCACATAGGTACTGATCGTGTCAAACACCGCAGGCTTGGTATATGTCGTGATAAAATAATCATCCAAAGAGAGTGTGACAGAGGTCATAAAGCCGGATAAAATTCCCGGCACCAATTCTCTCAAGACCACCTTACGCAATGCCTGCGCCGGGGTACATCCCAGGTCCAGTGCTGCTTCATAGAGAAATGGGTCCATTCCCCTGAGCCTGGGCATCACAGATAAATATACAAAAGGTACACATAATGCTGTCTGACCGATCACCAGTGGAATGTAGGTATCTTTATCCACCCCACAAAACACAATCAACAAAATACAGACCGAAAATCCCGTGACCACATCTGCATTCACCACAGGAATCTGATTGGCAAGTTCCACCCCCGTCTGCCAGATTCGTTTACTATAAAATGTGCCGATGGCCCCCAGCGTTCCCAATAAAGTAGAAATCAAAGCTACCACCAGTGCTAAAATCACCGTCCCCATAATCATATGTATTAATTCAGGTGTGGTAAACAAAGTGATATAGTTCTGTAATGAAAATCCCCGTACAGATCCAATCATCGTAGACTTTGTCAAACTATACACGGCCAAAATCAAGATCGGCAAATAGAGGAACAACAGAACAAAACCTACCCATATATAAGCAAACATTCTCTTCTTCACAGCGTCACACCTCCCCTCTGCCCGGTTTGTTCTCCCGTTACTCTGGAACTCAAACCAGAGATCACAAAGATCAGCAGCAACAGAATAACCGATATCATCGACCCATTATGCCAATCATAGGAACTGAAATAACTTCCGATCAGACTGCCCATGATGTATGTACTGTTGTACACCATATCCAATACCACGTAATTGGTCATCGCCGGCAAAAACACCATCGTCACACCACTGATAATCCCCGGCATAGACATAGGAATAATCACCTTCCACATCACCTGCCACCATCTCGCTCCCAGATCCAGCGCAGCCTCCCAGAGCTGATCATCCAGTTTGGAAATCGAAGTGTACAACGGCATAATCATAAAGGGTAAAAAGTCATACGTCATACAAAAAATCGTATTAAAAAATGGATAATATGCCAGGTTTCCCTCCAATACATTTAACACTTCTTTGACTGCCGTAATACGTAATGTAAAATTAATCCACATGGGCATAACAATCAATACCAACAATACACCCCCCTGCCGAAAAGGGCCCTTGGCCAACAAATACGCGGTGGGATACGCCACCAGCAGACAGACCACCGTGGTGGCCAGTGCGATAATCACGCTATACAGCAAAGTCCCCAATGTCTTACCATTTGTAAAAAAATTTTGAAAATTTTGTAACGTCCACTGCCCCTGCCCATCGGTCAGCGCATAGTAGCACACCACCAACAGCGGCAATATCACAAATAAGAGCAAAAATATCACATAGGGAATACTTAGATTTTTCCTGGAAAACTTCATTTTGTGCCACCTCCTTTAAGATTTCACATGATACACAATCCGGTCCTCCGGAATGATCACACTGACATAATCTCCAATATTCCACAGATATTCATCATTGACGTAATAATCCACCTCGTTTTTACTCCGTACAATATAGCTATAATGATCTCCCTTATAAATAATGGAAACAATATGTCCCTGTACCATACCGGCTTCCGGATCATCACTCAGAGCAGCATCTGCCGGATTAAAGTAAGCATCCACCTTCACTCCTTCTGTCGCAATGTAATGACCACTCTCCGTATATAACAGTCCGTCTTTTAGGATAGATCCCGGATAGATCCTGGTCATATCCACTTTCAGACTGTTGTCCACGAAGCGTAAACGCATCTCATCATCAATAATACCAGTGAAATGATTCTTGGCAATGTCATACGGCATCACATGAATCCCATCCGGTTCAATATTGATTCCCACCTGCTCTCCCTTGGGCAGCTCCCGCTGTCCCTGAACCACGATCTCATTTTTGCCATGAAGCACTGTTATCTCATAATATGTTCCCTTAAAGATCGAAGAAATCACTTCTCCTTTTAGTTTCCCAATCTCCGGCCTGGTCAGTACCGCATCTTCCGGACGAATCACGGCCTCGATCTTGGTTCCCACCGGATAGTCGTCCACGCAGACAAATTCCCGATCACAGAAGGTCACTTTTCTCTCTCCGGTCATTACACCATTGAAAATATTACTCTCCCCTATAAAATCTGCCACAAAAGCGTTCGCCGGTTCATCATAGATTTCCTCTGGTGTCCCTGCCTGCTGAATACGCCCGTCTGCCATGACCACAATCTTATCTGACATCGTCAGGGCTTCCTCCTGGTCATGGGTAACGAAGATGAAGGTGATTCCCAATTCTTCATGCATCTGTTTCAGTTCCAACTGCATCTCTTTACGCATCTTATAGTCCAATGCCCCCAACGGCTCGTCCAACAATAAAATCTCCGGTTCATTGACAATGGCTCTGGCAATGGCGATACGCTGTTGCTGTCCACCGGATAAGGTAGAGATATGTCTCTGTTCAAATCCTTCCAGATCCACCACTTCCAATGCATGTTTCACCTTTTGGTCAATCTCTTGTTTTGACAGTTTCTTTAACTTCAAACCAAAAGCAACGTTATCATATATGTTCAAATGCGGAAATAATGCGTATTTCTGAAATACCGTATTAATGGGGCGTTTGTTCGGCGGTAACTTGCTAATATCCTCCCCATGCAGCAAAATCTCTCCGGATGTGGGCGATTCAAATCCTCCGATCATACGCAGAATCGTAGTCTTGCCACAACCGGAAGGTCCTAAAAAAGTGACAAATTCGCCCTTTTTGATCTCCAAATTATAGCCTTCAATCACCGCAGTATCTTTCTCATAGCATTTCGTAATATTCCTTAATTCAATGATTGTCTCTGCCATTCTTATGACCTCCTCCTAATATCTGGAAAAAAAGAGAGAACCTAACCATACACCACTTTGTGTTTTGTTAAGTTCTCTTCATTCACTTTTCATGTTCTGTTATATTAAAGCATGGCATCATACCAAAGTCAACCACTTTTTTCAATCTATTTTGCAATCATTAAACCTGCTTATCCATCCGCAGCCCTTTGATATCGACATCCAATAAAACCTGATCCTGAATCAGATTTTTCACATTGGTTTGAATACTTTCGCTGGTCTGCTGCCCAAAGGTCATTGCCTGCAGTGTAGCAGACATTATGGTATCCATCAATTCCTCCTCTGACTCTTCCCGTTCTGCTTCTTCTGCTTTCATCTCTTCTCGTTTGATCTTTTCTTCCAACGCTTTTTCCTGATTCTCCATGATCTCGGACTGGGATTCTGCATTCTTCTGTTCAATCTCATCGACTCCCTCCTCATACAGAGCACCGATCCGTTCCTTATTTGCCGCATCCATGATATCATCCGCCGCATCCATAGCATCTGTCATGGGATGTACTTTTAGCAGCGCCTTTTGTGTAGCATATATCGTAGCCTTGCCTATCTCGATATCACGCCGGGCTGTATTGATTTTATCGATGTATTGCTGTTCCTCCTTGTCACAGAGAAGCATATCCTGCTGATACAGCGTAGGCGCAGTCAGAGAAGCCAGATGTTCCTGTTCCTCATCTGTCAGCATATATTCCTGATTAAACGGGTCCTGCTGATGTTTCTCTGCTTTCTGCATCAACTCCAGGTCCTTTTGTTCCTGACTGTCAGAATCCACCTGATAGGTGTCCTTTAATCCCTCTCTCCTGTTCTGAACATCCTGAATACTGTCATAATAACCACGTATGTTATTTTGCAACTGTTGGATATGTGCCGCTTCCTCTGCCATCGCATCATCTGTGTCGGAATCTTCTTCAAACTGATCCAAAATTTTCTTGATCGCTTTTCTCTGTGCCAAAGCATACTTCTCACTGACCTGGTCCTGTCCGTCTCCCTGTGTAATATCTCCCAGATAAATACTTTGACGTTCTTCTTCTTTTTGCTTTCTGTGGGACCGGGTATATCCTCCGTTAGTAACCACTTTCCCTCCCAAGGCAAGATCCTGTTGCGGATGGATACCCCCGATTGAAAATCCATTTTCCATACGCTCCTCCATTCTAATATATGTACACGCCGCCAGACCAACCTCCATGTCAAGTCCTCTATCATATATCGGCTAATTCGGATAAATACCCAAGCACTGCGCATTGGTTCCATAAAAAATATCCTCATGTCCTCCCAACATCTGGCACAGCGTCTCGAAACGTTCCCAATTCTGATCCACATCAAATTCATAGCTGTGTCCCCAGATATAGAATAGCATTGGCGCATCCTCCTCTTTCGGTTTCGCTGCCAGAAATTCCTCTGCCAATGCAAACAACCGCGCATCCCCATGATGACAGGTAGGACGCAAACGCATAGGATCCTCCGGCAATGCAAACCCATAACTGCTTTCTACCGTGCGGCCATATTGTATACCAATACTCTGTAAATACGCTGCCACATTATCGTTATAATTCCCATAAGCATATGCCATCCCCACCGGATATGTGCCATAGATTCTCTCCACATTATATGCATCCTGTTGGAACTCCCGCGCCAACTCCTGCCTGTCCAGTTCTATTGGCGAAGCATGCGTCAGACCATGAATGGCAATCTCATGGCCCCGATATAATTCTACCAGTGCTTCTGTCTGGTTCATACGATATATTGGTATGCCACGAATCTCAAACTGGCTTTCCTCCGTCTGAATCCCGGTATTGAGATTGAAGGTAGCCTTCATCCCATATTGATTCAGAATCCGAATCAGCCGGATATCCTGAGACACTCCATCATCATAACTAAACGTAACTGCTTTTTTGTAGGTAACCGGTTTCATTGCACGCTCCTTTCTGTCCTATCACACGGACATGTATGATCTGTCCTATTTTACGTACATACTTATTTCCAAAAATGAAGTAGTGTCTGAAATAATTTCTCAGTATCCAACGGCTTCGTCAAATGATCATTCATCCCGGCAGATTTGCTCTGCTGCACATCTTTCTCAAAAGCATTCGCAGTAAGGGCAATAATCGGTATCATATGGGCATCACTACGTTCCATAGCACGAATACGTCTGGTAGCTTCAATCCCATCCATAACCGGCATCAAAATATCCATCAAAATTGCATCAAATGAGAATAAATCTGATTGCTCAAACTGTTCTACCGCCTCCAGACCGTTCTCCACATGCTGTACCTGGATTTCCTGATGCTCCAATAAACGTTGTACGATCTTGGCATTGAGGGGATGATCCTCTACCAGCAATACTTTGTGTCCACGCAGTGCTGCCAATCCGATCTTCTCCCGTTTCGTTTTCTGATATTCTCCATTCTCTTGACTCCGTTCAAAAGGCAGAGATAAGGTAAAGGTCGTGCCATCCCCCGGCTTACTTTCACATTGAATGGTGCCACCCATCAGTTCCACCAGACTTTTCGCAATCGCCAGCCCCAGTCCGCTCCCCATCTTCTGATGATTGATTCCATTTTTTTCCTGTGTAAAGATTTCAAACATATGCTTTTGAAACTCTTTACTAATGCCGACCCCACTATCCCGCACTATGATTGTGACAAAAAACAGTTCTCCAATCATCTTCGTTTCAGTGATCATACATTCCACACTGCCGCCGGATTGCGTGAATTTGACCGCATTGGATAACAAATTCTGCAATATCCGTTTTAATCGGACTTCATCGCCAATCACAGACGGAATATCCACCCCCATATCAATCCGCATCTTCAAATCTTTATTCATGCAAATCGGTTCAAATACTTGTTGCAGATCATTCGCCAAAGTCTTCCAGTCAATCCTGGTCCTTTCTACTTCCTGCTTCCCCATCACCAAACGGTTCATATCTAGTATATCACCCACCAGCTTCAACATAAAATGCCCGGAAGCATTAATATCCTCCAAATATTCTGCCACCCGTCCCGGGTCTTGCCGAATCTGCTGCATCGCCAGTTCCGATGCACCGATAATTCCATTCAGCGGAGTGCGCAAGTCATGGCTCATATTGGACAAAAATTCGTCCCTGGCCTGACTGGCCTGATTGGCTATATTTAAAGCACTCTGTAGTTCAAATCTCTGTTGCTTTTCCTCTTGGATAACATCGGTAATATCACGTTGCGAAATCACAATAATTTCTTGGTTCTGATCCAGATAATAATAATTCACACTTTTCGTTCTGGTTTCCTGCCCCTCTTCCTCCACATGATAAATATAAGGATAATTTTTAACACTTCTCAAATGTTGCTGTACTGCATCAATACGCACACTGGCTTCTAAACTATCTCGTTCTTCTACCGGCACCATTTGATAAATATATTCATACAGTTTATACAACGCTCCCCCTTCCCCATCCGATTCAAAACAAAATTCCGATTTTTCAGAAATGATACAGCTATCCCCATCCAGAGTATTATAATATCCCACAAAATCCGTAAACGAATCCAACAATGTATTACGAACCTGATCCGCAATCATCTGCCGATTCACATCTTTGACCAGGATCAATGCCAACACCTCACCATCACTGCGCTGCATGAGATCCGCTGTTGTCTCTACCCAGATGGTGCTTCCATTTAACCGCCGACTCTGATAAGTATAACTCAGCTTATTATCTCCTGCCTCACACGACAGAAGCATATTATTCTGACTAAAAATATTGCAAAACTTTTCCTTCGTGTCAGGATCTCGGAGCGAATCCTCGAAAATTTCAAACAAATCCTGCTTATCCTGAAGAATCGATTCATATTCCCCGGCATAATCCATAATTTCCCATCTGGTCACACTCATACGAATCACAGAGGACATATTTTTCGTGATCAATCGATGATATGCCATCTCTGTATCAAATCGCTGTTCATCCTGTTTTTGCTTGGTAATATCCAGCGCAGTGCTTATGATCAATAATGGATTATCATTTTCATCCTTCTCCACCACAGTATAGGTTTGCCTGGTCCATATCCATTCCCCATTCACCTTTTTCATGGGCAATTCTAATGTCTTAATATCCTGCTTTCCGGTACACATTTCCTGAAACAACTGAAGCACTTCCTGCCTTCCCAGATCAGACAACACATGTGAATCAAGTTTACTATGTGCATCCAATCGTTCCGGCAGACCAAAATCCTCCTGGATTCTCCGGTTGAAAATCGAGACATTCTCTCGCAAATCATATTTTCCACTATAAATATTACAGTTTTCCAATGCCACATTCAGACTATACTCACTTGCCTGAAACTTCACTTCAAGCTCTTTTTCTTTGGTGATATCTGTGCAGCAGAAATAACATAATCTGGAGCCATCCTCCTGTGCCACAATATTACCGTTCACTTTAACCCAAATATACTCCTCTGATCCTTTCTTTTGAAATCTTGCTGTCAAATTCACTGGTTCATTGCTTTGCGCACAAGCACAAAAACGCTCCAGCATCCACGACCGGTCTTCTGGATGAACAAGAAATAATCTTGCTATATCCAAACGATCAGACTCTTTACTCCCATCGATCCCAAGCATATGACAAAATTCATTGCCCAGAGTCACCGGCTCAAAATGATCCTCCCGCCACAGAAGAACACAGATACCGCCCGGTACATGCTCCATGACCGCCCGGAGCTCCTCTAAATGGGATTCCTGTTGTCTGGAATGTTGTTTGGTCTCATCAATATCATAAAACACTGCCACTAAGTACCCCGGAGAACCCGGTACATACCGAATCACATTGTGAACCCAGACCGGCTTCCCCTCACGGTTTAATATCCGGCATTGTACCGCATACTGGTCCCCCTCCGCCAGTTGGCGCTGCAACTCCTGATCGACATATTGTTGATCCTCTTCCCAAAATACCTGTAGCAGTCCCCCTGACATAATGCCCTTATATTCCTCTGGACCGGCAAATCCCAAATGTTTTGCCATACAAGTATTAACATATTCGATGGGTAGATTTTCTTCACACCGTACCACCAAAAGACCGCCCGGAATCAAATCATTTATAAATTCCCATACCAAATTACTCCGGTCACTCTGCAGATCTCCGAAACACACTTTCTCTTCACTCATAACCTGTACCAGCCTTTCTCATATCAACCGCCTCTTTACTCTCCATTGTAACACAAAAATATAGTATAGATACAAAAAGGCCTCTGTGACCATATTTATCATCACAGAGGCCTGCCCATTTCGTTATGTATCTCCCATAACCTGACGGCTGCTCTCACTACAGACGCTTCATCAATTCTTCACGCATCTCCTCAAAACCCGGCTTGCCTAATAAAGCAAACATATTCTTTTTGTAACTCTCCACACCCGGCTGATTGAACGGATTCACACCCAAAATATATCCGCTGACACCACAGGCAAACTCAAAGAAATAGAACAACTGTCCAAGATAATACTCATTCTGTGCCGGTAACTTCACCAACAGATTTGGTACACCTCCATCCACATGTGCCAGTTGCGTTCCCTTCATCGCACTCTTGTTGATAAAATCCAGAGTTTTACCGGTCAGATAATTCAAACCGTCCAGATCTACCGGCTCTTCCTCAATGCTAATATTATAGCTAGGATCTTCTAACTCGATCACAGTCTCAAACATCAGACGGCTGCCATCCTGAATAAACTGTCCCATAGAATGTAAATCTGTGGTCAAATCCACCGATGCCGGGAAAATACCCTTCTGATCCTTTCCTTCACTCTCTCCATAGAGCTGCTTCCACCACTCAGATACATAATGAAGTGCCGGCTCATAGTTACACAAGATTTCAATGTCCTTACCTTTGCGATGTAAAATATTACGGACTGCCGCATACTTCATGGCATCATTATCGCTAAAGTCTTTATCCAGGCAAACTTCACGCATAGATGCAGCACCTTCCATTAATTTCGTAATATCGGCACCACTCACTGCGATTGGCAATAAACCTACTGCGGTCAATACAGAGAATCTTCCTCCTACATCATCCGGTACCACAAAACTCTCATATCCTTCTTCTGTTGCCAGATTCTTCAAAGCTCCCTTTGCCTTATCTGTGGTAGCATAGATTCTTCTTGCTGCTTCTTCTTTTCCATATTTATCTTCCAACATCTTCTTAAAGATACGGAATGCCACTGCCGGCTCTGTGGTAGTACCGGACTTACTGATAATATTTACTGAGAAATCCCGGTCTCCGATCACATCCTTTAACTGGGATAAATATGTTCCACTCAGGTTATTTCCGCAGTAATAAATCTCCGGCGTCTTACGGATCTCTTTGGAAACATTATTATAAAATCCATGTCTTAAAAACTCAATGGCTGCTCTGGCCCCCAGATAAGAACCACCGATGCCAATCACTAACAGAACTTCCGAATCAGACTGAATCTTTTCCGCTGCTTTCTGAATTCTTGCAAACTCTTCCTTGTCATAATCAATCGGAAGATCAATCCATCCCAGGAAGTCGCTGCCGGCTCCCTCTTTGCTTAATAACACTTCCTTTGCATCATTCGCGATTTTCTCCATCGCCTTCATCTCATCCGCAGAGATCACACCCTCTGCCAGCGAATAATCAAATGTCACTTTATTTGCCATGGTATTCCTCCTATCTGTCATCTGCTGACATTTTCATTCGGTTCAACATATTTCTTCCATAAAACCATACGCTTTTTATTCTAATCAATTACGCCCCGTAAATCAAGGGGAAAAATAATATTTTCCGTAACTATGTTTCCCGTAACTACTGTTCCAAGTTGCCAAATTTGGTGAGATTTGCCAGCCATGCCAGCTTCACAGATCCCGTCGGACCACTACGCTGCTTGGCGATAATCACCTCTGCCACACCCTTTTCCTCACTATCCGGATTGTAATACTCATCACGGTACAAAAACATAACCACATCCGCATCCTGCTCGATGGCTCCGGACTCTCGCAAATCAGATAACATAGGTTTTTTATCCGGTCTCTGTTCCACCGCACGGGACAACTGTGATAAGGCGATTACAGGCACATTTAACTCTCTTGCCATAATCTTCAGAGATCTGGAAATGTCCGAAATCTCCTGCTGTCTGCTTTCGCTTCTGCGGCCACCGCCGCCGGACATCAACTGTAAATAATCGATGATGACCAGATCCAGTCCCTGTTCAATCTTGAGTTTCCGGCATTTGGAACGCAATTCCGATGCGGTGATACCGGAAGTATCATCAATAATCAGATTAGAGTTACCGATCCGGCGGACACTCCCCACCAGCCGGTCCCAATCCTCATCTTCCAGATTACCGGTACGAATCTTTTGGGAATCCACACGCGCATTCATGGAAAGCATTCGTTTGACCAACTGTTCCTTACTCATCTCCAGACTAAACATCGCAATGGTACTTTTGCTATGCAAGGCAACATATTCTGCCAGATTCAAGACAAAAGCCGTTTTCCCCATAGCGGGACGGGCAGCAATCAGGATCAGATCTGATTTTTGCAACCCGGCTGTCTTATAATCCAGATCCCGGAATCCGGTTTCTAACCCGGTGATATGCCCCTTTTGCTTCGCCGCACGCTCAATGCTGTCCAGCGTACGCAATACCACATCACGAATCGGTTCAAACTCACTGCCGCCACGCTGCTGCATCACCTGAAAGACGCTTTTCTCCGTATCGTCCAATATTTCCTCTAATGGCTGCCGATCCATATAACAATTACCGGCGATCCTCTCCGTCGCCTGAATTAACCGACGCAATACCGCTTTCTCACGGACAATGGTGGCATAATGTTTCACATTGGCGGAAGTGGGCACGCTATTTAATAAGCCACCGATATATTCCACACTGCTTAGCTCCGGTGGCGCCTCCAGCTCGCGCAGCTTATTTTGCAATGTTACCAGATCGGTTCCTATGCCACTGCGATATAACTCCACCAGCGCATCAAAGATCACACCATACTGCCCCTGATAAAAATCCTCGGATGTCACTGTCTCCGAGGCTGTCAGAATGGCATCCCGGTCCATGATCATAGAGCCAATCACCGCACGCTCTGCCTCAACATTATGAGGTGGTATTCGTTTAATTGCTGCTTCTTCCATGCTTCCAACCTCTTTTGTTCTATCTGCTCATGAGATCTGCTGTCTCACTTCCCCTACGCTTCTTTGACATGCACCTGCAATTCCCCCGTTACTTTGGGATGCAGTTTGATCGGTAATTTGAAAATACCCGGACTTTTGATCGGTGCATCCAGCATCATTTTCTTTTTGTCCAGATCGTATCCCAGTTGTTCTTTGGCTGCGGCTGCCAGTTCTTTCGTGGAAACCGAACCAAAACTCCTGCCACCGGAACCGGTTTTGATCATCACGGTGATGGATTTATCCTTCATTTCCTCTGCAAATGCCTTGGCCGCATCCAATTTTTCCTGCGCCAGCTTTTCCTCATGTTTTTTCTGTAATTTCAATTCATTAAGATTTTTGGCATTTGCCTCTATTCCAAGCTTTTTTTTCAGGATAAAGTTTCTGGCATAGCCTTCACTGACTTTGACCACCTCTCCCTTTTTTCCCAACGATTTTACATCCTCTAATAAGATTACTTCCATCTAGATCTCTCCTTCCTCGATCATCTGATCGATCTCCTGTTTCAACCGCTCCTTCACACCCTCGATGTCCAAGCCCGGTATCTGCGCACCTGCCATGTTTATATGGCCACCGCCGCCGAAGCGTTCCATCATGACCTGTACATTTACCTCATCAATGGAACGGGCACTAATATAAATTTTTCCGTTATATTTTGTCAGGACAAAGGATGCTTTTACTTTATTGATATCCAATAGTGAATTGGCAATCTTGGCGCCCAATACCGTTGGCGAATCAATCCCACGAGACGGGCATTCCGCGATGGCATACTGATCCAGATATAACTCAGTATCCTGGATCGTCGCCGCTTTAATTTTGTATTCTTCCAAATTCTCCCGGAATAATTTACGTACGCGTACTGCATCGGCACCATTTCGACGCAAATATGCCATCGCCTCAAAGGTACGTACCCCACATTTATCTGTGAAATAATTGGTATCAATCATGATTCCGGAATACATCGCTTCTGCTTCAGCCGGACGCAATTTCAGACCTCCACCGATATATTGAGAGATCTCGGCCACCATTTCACTGGCCGAAGAAGCATATGGTTCAATATAAAACAATACCGCATTCGCGATGGCATCTCCGGCCTGACGGTGATGATCGATCACCACCACAGACTGCGCCATGTCAATCAACGCAGGACACTCTGTATGGTCTCCCTTATTCACATCCACGATCACCAACAGAACGCTGTCGTCCATCAACGCCTTGGCTTCATCGCCATTCAGCAACATATCTTCGTCATATTCATTTCCATAAAACCGTTCTTTGATGGGTTTCACGGAAGCATTGACCTCGTCCACCACAATATGCGCCTTACGGTTCAATGTTTTAGCAATGCGATAGATTCCGATGGAAGCCCCAAAAGAATCTGCGTCACCAATGGAATGCCCCATCACGATCACACGCTCTTTTCCTTCGATCAGTTCCTTTAACGCATGCGCTTTGACACGGGCTTTGACACGGGTATTCCGCTCAAGCTGTACACGTTTCCCACCGAAGAACTGTTCCTGATCGCCACTTTTCACCACTGCCTGATCGCCACCGCGCCCCAATGCCAAGTCAATAGCGGCACGCGCCCATTCGTAACGTTCCAGAAAGGTACCGTTACCCACACCGATACCGATACTGATGGAAGCAACTCCCTGATTGTTGCCAATATTAATATTCCGGATATCCTCCAAAATCGGAAAACGGGTATTCAGGATATCCTGCAAGTAGCTTTGCTTAAATACAAACAAAAATTTATCCTTTTCCATCTTCTTGGATATTGCATCGATACCCTGCATATATTTATTGATCTTCCGGTCAATCAACGCTGTCATCAGAGATTGCCGTACTTCATCAATTTTATCTAACATCTCATCATAATTATCAATATAGAGCAATCCCACAATCAGATTCTCTGCTTCCCGCTTTTCCTCTGCCTTGATGACCTCTGTCTCATCATAGAGAAACATCGTGATCAGTTTCCTGGTATCTAATAACTGATCCATCGGCATCAGGTGCTGGGCTGTTTGCTGTTCCTCATCCGACACTACCTTTAAGATCGCACGGTAATACTGCTCCCCTGTCTGAATATGCACCACAGTCTCCTGAGCATCCTCCGGCAATCTGCTTTCTGTAATCTCTGGGAATACATTGGCAATATTTTTGCGGGCAGCTTTTTTGTTCACCGCCACCTGAACAAAGGACTCATTGCCCCACAATAACTGACCCTCTTCACTTAAAATAGCAAAAGGCACCGACAATTCTGCCATCACCTGCATCTGCATTTCTCCATACGTGCTGGCAAAATGAAGCAGATCCAGACGCAGCTTACGATGTCCTGTAAACCGCAGAACCAAGGCCAGTAAGAAAAAAACAAGAAAATAGCACAGGCCTATAAAGCCCGCTTTACGATCTTCTATGAAGAGCTGCAACACCATAATCATCAAAAGCAGGCTCAAAAACAGCGGCCATCTTAAATAGGTGCGCAGACGTCCCTTTAATTTAATATCTTGCTGCATAATCCTCTCCATTCTGTATACCGTCCCGCTTATACGGATACGGTGTGAAATGAATACTTAACTGATTGATTATAGCATCTTCCAGAGTTAGTGTCAAAATTTGCACAAAAAATGCCCCGTACCGTAGTCGTTCCTGGCCGGGGCTGTTACCCTTGAAATCACACCTGTGATATCTATTCTTTATGTACTGCCTCCACACTCTTGATATGTTTCCCCACGATCTCAGACACATCGGAAATCGTCACAAAGGCCGAATAATCATCTTTTTCTACAATCTTGCGTATGAGCGGCAATTCGATCCGGGTAATCACACAATATAATACTGTTTTTTCTCCGGAGATCAAACCTTCCCCTTTGATGAAAGTCACCGTCCTCCCCAACGTCTGGTAGATATCATCTGCGATGAGTTTTCCATGATCTGTGATAATCATCACAGCTTTCCCCTGATCAGATCCGGTGTTAATGAAATCCGTTACCTTGGAAACGATAAAGTATGTCAATAAACTATATAAACCTCGATCCAGTCCAAACAGGCATCCTGCCACCAGATATATCACAATGTTGAACAGAAGTACCACCTGTCCCACGGATACATTCATCTTTTGACTTATGAGGATAGCCACCGTCTCTGTGCCATCCAGACAGCCGCCATTGCGGATCACAAGCCCTACACCACAGCCTAACAGCAGACCGCCAAATACTGTCGCCAGCAATTCATCCTTGGTGACAAAGAAAGGCATCTCGCCAAACCACAACAGAAATACGGAAAAAAATGCCATAGCTATCACTGTGCGCAGCAGAAATTCCCAGCCTAACCGCTTGCTTCCCACAAGCACAAAGGGAATATTGAGTACCAAAGTCAAAAGTCCCAGCGGAACTGCTGTCAATGAACTAATAATGATGCTGACACCGACGATTCCTCCATCCAGAATCAAAGCCGGAACTAATATATTTTCCACCGAAAAGGCTGCCACAAATGCACCAACAATTAACAAGATATACTGTATGATAGTTTTCTTCATATTTAAGCCACTCCTTACTCCTCTAGTCATTCATTAAACTAATCCACCTATCTTCCATTTCCTGATCCCATCCACTTTCGTAAAGACTTCATAGACATAGCTGCATCTCTCTTACCGATATCGTAGATTTTTTGAAGTTCTTCTGCATCATGAGACATTCTGCCTATCTTTAATTCTTCACTGGGACGAATCACAAAAATTCTACCTTCCTGCTCCATTTGACAGATTTCTTCCCGTGTCTGGTTATATACCTGATGACGCTCTTTCAACGCCTTGATAAACTTAGGGTACTTCCGATACATCCATCTGGCGGGAAGCACATTTTGCGGCTTTTTGAGATAATCCGCATCTCTGGTCAGGATCACCACATTTTTCGTATACCCCATTTTCTGAAACGCTTTCACCGGGATACTGTCGGTACACCCACCATCCAGCAGTTTCATACCGTCAAACTCAACAATATGAGATACATAAGGCAAAGAGGCCGATGCCCGAACCAAATCAATCTGCTTATGCATATCTGTTATTTCCAGGTATTCTGCTTTCCCCGTCTCCAAATTACTGCAAGTGACATAAAATTTGGTGGCAGACCGATCGAAAGTCTCATAATCAAAAGGATCTAACACCTCCGGCAATTCCCGGTAACAAAAGTCTCTTCCGACAATTTCCCCGGTTTTCAACAGACTCTTGATACTCATAAAACGATCGTCGGCACAATACTTTTTATAATACCGTATACTCCGCCCCGGCTGTTCTGCCACCAGCGCACTGCCATGAATGGCACCCGCCGATACTCCGATCACACCATCAAATGTAATCTTCTGTTCCATCAAAACATCTAATACACCGGCAGCATAAATCCCACGCATACCGCCGCCTTCAATGACTAATCCTGACTTTTCCATCACTTACCTCAAATTTCTATATGATTTCAATAACTGATAGTATACCATAAAATATACTTTCTATCTATGATATGATTCATCTTTCGTTTTTCAATCATACCACTTGCGTTTACAATATTATCATGGCATCATTCGAGACAAACAATACATGCGGAATTTCCTATTCAATGAAAAAGGGTCGTTCTATGATAATGTTTATCAAGTAACGAACCCTCTTTTCCGCCACGAATCCCGCAGCTTGCTGCGAAATCTATGGTCTACGCTCTTCTTTTGCCATTGCATACACGAAAATTATTATAATTCAAACTGTACTACGATCTGCCGTAACTGATCTGCCGTTTCTTTGCATGAATCGACTAATTGTGTATTTCTCATGGTATCTGTGACAATGTCCGTCGTCTTTTCTGCAATTTCACCGACACCAATGGCAGATTCCCCGATCGTTGTATTGATACCAGACAAGGCGTTGGTAATCTCATCAATCATTTCCGCCAGCCGGTTTACTGAATTTTCAATCGTATCCATGCTGTCACTGACAGTATCTGCATCTTTGTTATACTGTACACTCACATCCCCAAATTGCTGGTAATCTTCCAGTACCACATTTTCCAGGAAATCAACAGTCCCTCCCAGGCTATCGGTCATATCCTGTACCGCCTGGCTGATCTCACCCATAATGTCATTGATACTTGTCACAGCATTGGAAGACTCATTTGCCAAATTACCAATCTCGGAAGCCACCACTGCAAATCCTTTGCCGGCTTCTCCGGCACGGGCTGCCTCAATGCTGGCATTTAACGCTAATAAATTCGTCTGGGAAGATATCTCCATAATCGCATTGGTTAACGTATGGATCTTATCTACAGCCTGCGCATGCTTCAAAGCTTTCTCGGTACTTTCTTTCATATCCTGATATAGGCTTAAAGTGCGCTCGGAGGCTTGTTTCGTACGCTGTTGCATGTCCTCCGCACGGGACTTGATCTCCTGCGACAGATTTCCTCCATTCAGCGTCAATGTATGTATATCCTGAACTCCTCCCTGCATGGACTCAATATTGGAGGTAATATTCTCCGTTGTTGCTGTCGTTTCCTGCATGCCCGCTGCCAACTCTTCCGTCGTTGCCGAATTATCAGTACAATTCGTATTGATAGCCCGGCTGATGGTCTCCAAATCATCCACCTGTTTCGTAATATTACCGGAGGCTTCTTCAATCTGATGAACCATACCGCGAATACTCTCACACATATGGGTTACCGATTTGGCCATGACACCCGTTTCATCTTTCCTCTTCACAATCTTCTGCAAAGATTCGGATTCTTTAAAGTTCAAATGGGCAACCTGTTCAATAATACTTGCCATATTCAAAATCGGACGTGAGATATGTACTGCCATGATAAAGGCAAAAATACACATAATGACAAAAACAACGGCGGAACCTTTGATCGCTTTATTCTGCACCGCCTTCACCGGTGCCAGAATCTCTTCTTCATCCGCAGATACCACTAAAATGCTATTATCTTTCAAAACATGATAGCTGGCATATTTCATTGCGCCCTGGAAATTATATTCCACCACAGCATCCGCAGGATGTTTTCCGTCTGCCAGATCCTGAACCAATCCTTTTACCACGGAATTTTCAACGGATGATCCCACCTTGTCTTTGGTGGGATGATACTGCATCATCCCATCGGAAGATACAATATACACATAAGAGCTCTCGACTCCCTGTACCTTAGCGTCCCCCACTAATTCATTATATAAGTCATATCTCGGCTCTTCTCCATTATCCACCGCATTTTGCACGATTTCTCCATAAGCTGTAGCCAGCCCCAACATTGTGTTTTTCACAGAAGTTTGTAACTTTTCCTCAGATGCGGGCACCAATATAGATAAATTCAATACTGTGGTAATGATGACTGCTACTACCACCATCATCAATATTACAAAACGCATCGAGTGAATAAAACCTGTATGAGTCTCTTTTGTCTTCTTTACCATATATCTTCCTCCCTATAAATAATTCCCTGTCTTCCCCATATAATATGGTAACACGATCTCACAAAATCGTCAATCAACAAACACTGCACCTAATACATCAGAAACCTTGTCTACAGGCAGGATTTGAAGCGCCTGCTTCACTTCCTCTGCCACATCTTCCAGATCATCTGCATTTTCCTGTGGAATATATACGGTCTGTACACCGGCCCGCATCGCCGCCATCAGTTTTTCCGGCAGGCCGCCGATGGGCATCACCCTGCCCTGCAAGGATACTTCACCAGTCATGGCAACCGATGGATTCACCGCCCTCCCCGTCACCAGAGATGCCACGGCTGTAGTTAATGTAATACCTGCCGACGGTCCGTCTTTTGGGACAGCACCTGCCGGAACATGGATATGCAAATCATTTTCTTCAAACAGTTTCGCATATTCCGGATACATGGATTTCACCAAGCTAACAGCGATTTGTACCGATTCTTTCATCACATCGCCCAGTTTACCGGTAATCACTCTCTTTCCACTGCCTTTGGTGAACATCGCTTCGACAAACAGAGTATCTCCTCCACCTGCTGTCCATGCCAGACCATTGACAACCCCAGGCTGTTTTGGTGCCGTCACCTGATCATGACGAATCGGTTTCTGGTCCAACAAAGTCCGCAGTCGTTTGGGGCTGACCGTGATGGATTTTTGTTCTCCTTTGACTAATTTCACAGCCGCCACCCGACACAGTGTATTGAGATTTTTTCGTAATCCACGGACACCGGATTCCATAGTATACTCTGCGATTAATGCGTGAATCGCTTCGTCGGTCACCTTCAACTGTTTCGCACGGATTCCCATATCCTGCATCGCTTTTGGCAATAAATGCCGCCTGGCAATCTCAAATTTTTCCAGCGCTGTATATCCCGGAAAGGAAATCACCTCCATACGATTTAGCAGAGGTTCCGGTATCGTGTCTGTACTGTTCGCTGTACACACAAACAACACATCGGATAAATCATATGGTACATTCATATAATGATCCGTAAAATTGTCATTTTGTTCCGGATCCAGTACCTCTAATAATGCACTGGAAGGATCTCCCGCATAATCTTTGGCTAATTTATCAATCTCATCCAACACCACCACCGGATTGGACACACCACTGCGTTTCATCCCTTCCATGATCCGTCCGGGCATGGCTCCCACATAGGTTCGACGGTGTCCCCGTATCTCTGCCTCGTCCCGCACTCCCCCCAGACTGATCCGCACATATTCTCTATGAAGTGCCTTTGCGATACTTTGCCCAATACTGGTTTTACCCGTACCCGGGGCACCCACAAATAACAGGATCGAACCCGACTGTTTCTTCTGCAGCGTCATTACAGCTAACTGCTGAATAATACGATTTTTCACCTTGGAAAGCCCATAATGGTCTTCTTCCAGGATGGCAGCAGCTTCCTCCAGATCCACCGGCTCTGCTGTCTCCTTCTTCCATGACAACGCAGTGACAAATTCTAAATAGTCATAAAGCATACCATACTCATGACCATTTTCACCCTCCTGCTTCATCCGAAGCAAAACCTTTTTCGCCTCCCGCTCTGCTTCTTCATTCATGCCGGATTCCGCAATCTTTTTCGCAAAGCGTTTCAGATCAGACATACTCTCTGTGTGCATCTCATCCAACTGACTCTGCAAATAGGCAATCTGTTTTTGCAACGCATCTTCCCGATATCGTTCTTCATAGGAAGTCTTTTGCGCCTCTGCTGCTTCTTCACTTAATTTCTGTATCGCCAGAAACTCATAAACAAGCCGTTCCAACAGCTCCGTCCTCTCGGAAATCCGGTCTGTAGCCAATACACTGTATTTTTCTTCATTTGATACCGTCAAATATGTGGATAACCCTGCCACCATATCCTCCAGGCGCTTCCATTGCATAATATAGCTTCTGGCCACGATTCCCCAAGGAAATTTCTGTACAAAATCCAACAAATCTGCACGCAGAGCCACGAAACGTTCTTTGCGGTCTGATTCCTCCAGATCATCAATCTCCTCACGCATCGCTGTCTCGAATAAAATATCTCCCTCTTCCACCCGTATATTTCGTAAGTCTACCCGGCTATAGGTCTGGATGCTGACATTTCCCTCTCCATCAATTTGATCAATCTCTCCTGTCACTCCAATGGAATAAAAAGATTCTGCTGTCAAATGCTGTCTGTCCTGCTCTTCCTTTAAGAGCAGAAACATCACCTGTTCTCCGATCACCGGATCTTCTCCTGCCAATTCGCGATAATAGTCTTTATGAAAATAGAAATGGACACCCGGAATCACGATTAAATTAAAAAATGGAATTGCAATCATTTCATTTCCTCCATTCAATATACAAAAATATAAAAATTAGCTATTAGCACTCATAAAAAACGAGTGCTAATAGCTATTATAGCCTAGTTCTGCGATTTGTCAACTTCCAGTTCATTGAAGTTTTCTTATTTTTCCCAAAACCCTCCGTATTACTTCTTGATTTTAGCCTTCTTGCCCACACCTTTCTTGCGGAGAATTTTCTTGTATGCCTTCAGTTTTTTCTTTGGCACCTTGATGACAGCTTTCTTGTATATCCCCTGAAATGCTCTGGCTCCCACAGAGCTTTTGGTCAGCTTCTGAGTTTTGATGGTGACTGTCTTTAATTTCTTACAATTCTTAAACGCCTGTTTGCCGATGTTTTTCACATTCACTCCGATGGTGACCTTCTTGAGTTTCTTGCATCCGGCAAATGCCTTGGCAGATATTGCCGTCACCTGGTAGTCATATGCCCCCAGTCTGACAGAGGATGGAATCACCACCTTCTTAACAGACTTAGTGGAAACCTTAACCACTGTCACAGCCCCCATTCGTTTAGAAGCATTCTTCAAATTCGGTGATTTCGTCACACGGTAAAGCAAATTCCCCACCTTTGCCTGGTTTCCCACTTTTTGTACCGGCGGCACATAAGGATCACAGTCTGTTGGCTTATTGATCCAATATCGCGCATATTCATTTTTAGAAGTATCAATCTCTTTCGTATTCGCTCCCGTGAAACTATTACGTGCAATATAAGTTACCGTAGATGGGATGACCATGTTATGAATATTCTGGCAATTTAAGAAAGCGCCTCCTTTGATATCTGTCAAACCCTCCGGTAAAATAACCTCATTTAAGTTCGTACATCCGGCAAACGTATTTGGTTCAATCGTCTTCACTCCGGATGGAATGTCGATCCTGTGCATATTGGTACAGTTCTGAAAAGCTCCAGTCCCGATGCTGGTCAGGGTCTGTCCGGTGAATACCACCTCATTGAGATTGGCATTACCGACAAAGGCATAATTTTCAATGCTCTGTAACGTGGCCGGCATGGTGATCGTATGTAAATTTGGACATCCGGCAAACGTATATTCCGGTATCACAGTAATCTGTGTCCTGGATATATCCGGTGTCCGGTTGGCAATATAGGCAAAGCAATATTTCCCAATCGCTTTCACCGATGACGGCAAAACGATATCCAGATTATCATTATAGGCAAATGCCCACTCTCCTATATTTTCCACCTGAGATACCTCTGCAAATGTGATGCCTAATAACCCACTCTGATAAAATGCATAGCTGTCTATGGTCTGAACCGTATTTGCCACCTCCACCTGCTGCCATCCCAAAGCCTGTCCGGCATATGGCAGGATCTCTGTGATCCCCTCCGGTATGGAATATTGTAAACTATTATTTTGATCACGGAATCTCGGTGCCATACGATATAATTTTGTACCGTCATAAGACATCAGGCATGCCCCGACACCCTCCGGCAGATTAACACCGCCCTCATCGCTGTCCCGAAAGTCTTCGCTACCTTCCAGTACATCAAAACAGGCGATGGCACAATCACTAAAAGTCCCGGTTCCCACCGTCTTTAGCGAGGCCGGGATGACAGCACAGTTTCCTCTGTCGGTGATCTCATAATATACCGTATCATCTGCCACCGGCTCTGTCGGTTTCTCTATCACGATTGCGGTATCTTCCTCCAAAGTAAGGTCATCCCAGGTCTCGGCATCGTCTGGTGTTGCCACCTCATTGACACTCCCCACGATGACATAACTCAGATTCCAGTCCTGCTGCTGTTTTTCAGTGACTTGTGCCTCCTGATACACTTCTTCTGTCTGATACACATTAATAGCAGTCAGGCTGGTACAACCATGAAAGGCATCATCCCCAAATATCTCAACCGTGTTCGGAATGATGATTTTCTGTATCGCCTCGTGACCTTGAAAGGCACCTGCAAATCCCTTGACTTCTATTCCCTGAATCGTCTGCGGAACCACCACTGTTATCGGTTCAATCTCTGCCCCGGCATCACGATCCGCTGCTTCTCCCGCAGCGTCATTCCGACCGGCTGTGACCACCTCCTCCTGAAACCCTGTAATCATACCAGTCTCTGCATCAAATGTGAAATGATCTTCCGATGTCACTTTATAGATCCGATTGGTATCCACAGCCTGCGCTTTTGCGGCACCAGATCCGATTCCCAATACTGCTGCCGCACATAGTATTCCCCATAATTTCCAAGTTCCTGGTTTCATCCAATATACCTCCTTCATCAGAAAAAGTTTCGCACACGAAACTCCCAAACAATGAAACGTCTTATAAAGTCAAGTATACTCCAATTATGTCTGATTGTAAAAGAGAATTTGATCCGGTGTTCCATACGATATATCTGCCTGTCTCTCCAGTGGCACCAGCTAACAAATCACATCCCGGTATTCCTCTTTCAGCGGTACCTCCGCCTCCAGTACAGCATGCTGTGCCAGAACCTCTAACACATCAATACAATCCTGCCTCAGTATGCGCTCCACCAGCGGATCTGTCACCTGTGCCACATCCCGCCGAAGCAATGGCAATTCCGTACAGCCCAGGATTAGTTTTTCCGCACCACACTCCAGTAACGACTCTGCCACTTTACGAAACATCTCCCACTGTACCGGTGCCCCCTTTTTGATCTGTTCATAAATGATCTGCATCACCCATTCCTGCATATCTGCTTCCGGCACGATGGTTTCCACCCCGGCCGCACCCAATTCCTTTCCAAGCACTCCACTCTGAATCGTACCACTGGTGGCCAGGATTCCAACCTTTTTCACCCCCGCGTCTGCCACATCCTGCGCCACACAGCGAGGCAGATGGATCATCGGAATATTAATCCGTTCTGACAAAGCCTCATAAAAATAATGAGCTGTAATACAGGGAATCGTCAGCAGTCCGGCACCTAGTTTTTGCAGTCCCAGGGCAGCCTCACGCAGCACCGGCAAAGGATCTTCTGTACTTTTCCCTAAGATATACGCGGTCCGGTCCGGTGCATCCGGCAAACTTTCCAACAATATCCTCGGATGTTCCTGATCTTTCTTTGCATCGGTCATGCGGGTAATCAATTCCAGATAATATACCGTTGCCATCGGCCCCAAACCACCGATAATTCCTATCGTTTTCATTAGCATCATCCTTTCCGCCTTAAATCACAAAGCCAATCTTTTCTTTCGCCATGATAAAGTACAAAAGGCGATGGCAGAAATTTGCATAGTTGATACCAATTTCTGTACATCGCCTCATTGCGAATCATATTTTACTTTACTCTTGTATAACACACCTGTCAAATCGGATTGCGGCTAATTTTCTTCTTAGCCCGTTTTGGATATAATTCTTCCCGAAATCGGAATGTTGATCCTGTGCTATACATATGCAACTGTGCATCTGTCTGTAAACAGAAATACCCTTTTCGTGATCTCGGTGTGGTATCGAAATGATACCAGCCTCCTTTTACATATACCAGATTCCACCAATGATCGCTCCCGGCACGGGATGGATATCTGCGGATCATAATATGAGGAATACCTGCTCTGGTAATCAACAATTTGGAGATCGAATAATAAGTAAAGCAGTCACCACTGTGATTTCGGATGCCCTTTACCGCAGTAGCCCGCCAGTTGGTATGACTGCCACTGCCCACATAAGAACAATGTCCTTTCACATATTGATAGATGGAACGCAGTTTCTGTACATCCGAACCGGACTTTATACTTGTTGATAAGATAATGTCGGCGATCTTCTCGGCCTGGCCCGGTTTATATACCTGTACTTTGGCCCAGGCCCTCGTCTTATTGCCGGATTTATCTTTCGCTGTATAATAAACTTTATAAATCCCCTCTTTATTCCATTTGATCTTACTGGTATCCACAGACACCGCTACTTTTCCGTCTCTGGCATCTACTGCCTTGACATGATCCTGAAAACGGTAAGTATTCTTCTTATCGGAGTAACAAATCCAGAGCGGTTCTCCATGATACACACTTTTTTTGCCAACCCAGCCTGTTATCTCCGGCCCTGTCAGATCCACATCACTCCACTTCAAAGTGCCTTTGTGAGTAGAAGCACGATAGGTATATACCGCTTCGCCGGTGTATAATTCCACTTTCGTCAAATGCATTGCACCAACGGAACCGGATGCATCCCCTTCACATTTCACCCGGGCAGATTTCTTACCTGCTTTCACATTCTGCACAGTCAATACCACTGTCTTTTTTCGGTCCTTCCATGTATAAGCCGCCGGAGCTGCCGTGGCAGTTGGATTGGGTACAGCATTTTCTCCCGCCTGTGCATCCGTTCCTGTCTGCGTCTCTGTAACTGCGGTTTCTTCTGCTTTCCGCGGCACCGGCGTTCCGGTGGCCACCAGACCCGGCAGTGGATCAGCAACCTTTTCTTTTACCTGGATCTGATAATAATATTTCACCTTTAAGATTTTCCCTTTTTTTGCTGTATTCTTAATCACGGCTGAATATTGATAACTCTGCTCCCCTGTCTTTTTCATTTTCGGAGAAACCACTTTGACCTCATCCAATGCCACATCTAAAGATGGTTTCCCTTTCACCGCTTTCACTTTCAGCGCAATCTCCTTGGGATCATATCCGCTTTTTTTCACTGTGATGGTCACGTCTCCCGCTTTCTTACCTGTGATCACACCGGAAGCACTGACGGAAGCCACTGTGGAGTCACTGCTCTGATATCTGACTCCTTTTGTCTTTGCCTTAATAGAAAGCTGTTTGCCCACCTTTACCTGTTTCCCCGCAACAGATGCTTTCACTGCCTTGGCAGAAACCGTCTGTGTATGAGAACCGATCGCCAACACAAATACCAGCATCAAAAGTGAGAAACTACCCATTTTCTTCATGATTCTTTCATCCCCTGTTGTTTATTTCTTTACTGTTGTCTGTAAATATGTAATAGCAGAAACTTTGCCATTCTTGACATTAATCTTTAAGGTACAGTTACCCCTTTTGTAAACATATGCACTATTAATCAACTGTTCTGATTTGTCATATCCCTTGCCATATTTCTTGACAACGGCTGCCTCTTTACTTCCGATCTTGATGCCCTCTTTGGTCTTAACCTTTGCATTACGGAATTTGATCTGCTGGACATATTCCGGTCCGTTATTGGTCTTGGAATATGTCGTCAACCAGAAGTTCTTATACTGATAAATCCGATCCTTCCCATCATATGCACAACTTTTCTTTACCTGCTTTTTCTGAGGCTTGCCCGCCTTTTTGATCAACTTCTTTGCGGCACTGTCAGCAGACACGGAAACCCCCTTGTACTTAAAGAGATATCCCTTTGACTTTGCGTCCGCTGTCTTTACCACCGATAAACTGCCCACAGCTAATACCATTGCCATGCATATTGCCATCGCTCTTCTCAATCCTGCTTTCATCATTTCCTCCATTCCAAAACATATTACACCAGTTCCGTTCCTC
The DNA here is from genome assembly GCA_964521555.1 of uncultured Jutongia sp. Classification (GTDB taxonomy): domain Bacteria; phylum Bacillota; class Clostridia; order Lachnospirales; family Lachnospiraceae; genus Butyribacter. Next base: position 296,210 of record CAZFSU010000001.1, read on the forward strand.
CCAAAACCCACTACATGAAATCTGCCTAATAACTTCGGATCTCACCATACCGATCCAGTTCTTTTTGCTGTGCTTTGATCATATCCTCATAGAATTGATATTTCTCCTCATACACTTTCGCAATATCAGCATCCTCCCGGTGATCCTGCACACCATACGTTTCCCTCAAAACCTGTCCCAAATACTGAGACAATTTATCGGCACCCGAACGATTTAAATGCAACCCTCCATCATAGGTATCAGTCTCATAATCAATGCCCATCTTTTCTATTAAATCATAAAAATTGATATAAGGCAAATCATATTTCGCCGCATAATCCATAACCTGCTTATTTTCCGAATCATACCATATCGGAGACAGACTCGGTGCCTTCATCAGAATCAACTGGATATCATTCTCCCGGCATAGTTTGCGCATCTTATCCAGATATTTCATTGGCTTCTCACCAAATATCACTTCTTTCTCCGAATCTCCTGCGTCACCGCCGGATACACCTGATTCGGCAGCGTCCGGTTCTTCTTCTGTGACAGCTTCTTCCTCCTCCATCATGGCCCAGAGATCTTCTTCCTCCGGTTCCTCCTCCTCGGCCGGTTCCTCATCGCCCAACAGCCAGCCCGGGTCTGCCACATCGGATTCACTGGCCGGCAAAACATCAATACGCATATAATAACCATTATGCGTCACTTTCCTGGGCTGCCAGTAATATTTCAAATCATTTCGGGACAGGGAAGTAATCCGGGAATGATACCGCAGGATCGGCAAAATATATTCCACCATATTCTCCCCTTCACACATAGAAGCATGGATGGCATCCCATTTGGTTTTAGACCACTTTAATCCATCTAATGTCATACGGTTGTAGGTCTCACGCTGTGGTTCCCCATGTTCCAGCGCCTGTACATTATAGATCACCACCTCAGGATTCTCCTGCCGTAAGGTATCCTCCAACATATAGTAGGACTGCCAGGCCAACTGTTGCGCATTACCACGGATATAACTGGTAATACCATAGTTCTTCCAGAGATACATGGTATCGATATTTTCATAGACCTCACAATCTCCCACCATGATTACATCATGATCCGTTGTCTCCTGATAATATTCCGCAGTGAAATTCCCTTCTAAGGGCATTTCCTCCGTTCCGTCATATTTCGGTTCCACCAGTCGTTGCAGTCCCACAAACAGGACAGCTATGACCAGAACGGATATCACTACGGTCCATATTTTCTTCGCTTGTCTCATTGTATAACCTCATTCCTGTTCCATCACTTCTGCGGTCACTGCCGCAGTTATTCTTTTGCAAAACAGATCCAGCATGTCACCAAAGAACACTTGCTCACACTTAGAATTGATTATAGATAAACTGCTGTGCATCAAAACCTATGCCATAGCTCCCCAGCAACAATACGGCAAAAAATAGTAATACATAGATAGCATAACGTACCGGATACGGTTTATCTGCGATCTTCTCCCGTACACTGCCATTTCTGCCATACAGACTGACAAGAAACATCAGCAGGATTCCCACCAGCAAAATCAGATAGTCTGCACCGGACAGCCCCAGGTCCACCAATTCCTGCCAGGTCACCGGATGTTCCCAAAATCTCGTAAACATATGTACAAACTGACGTATGGCCAGTCGCACACTGGCATAAGTATCAAACATGCGCAGACAGCATAAAAGCAGGAACGTACGAATCACCTGAAAAGCACGATAGCCCCAAGTATTCCCCAGTTTCGGAAACCGCTTATGAAAGGCTTCATAGGCAGGCTCTAATTCACCGGTAATCATAATGATAACACCATTGGCGATACCCCAGACAATGAAGTGCCAGTCCGCACCATGCCAGATTCCGGTGGCAAACCATGTTAAAAAAGTAGCAATATAGATCGCCACACGTCTGGCACCGCCCATACCAAAATGTTTCTTGGTCCATGATGTCACTGTCTTCATCGGCTTGCTGATACTACATGGATAAAATACATAATCACGGAACCAGGTTCCCATACTGATATGCCATCTTCTCCAATATTCAATAATATTCTTGGAGAAAAACGGACGGATAAAGTTCTCTTCCAGATGGATTCCCAATACCTGCGCAATCCCGATCGTGATATCGATACCGCCCGTGAAGTCTGCGTATAGCTGTACAGCATAAAACAGCATTCCCACCAACACAAACGCACCGGTATAATAATCCGGATCGCTCATCAGCATACTCACTGCTGCACTGATACGATCTGCGATCACTAATTTCTTAAAATATCCCCATACGATGCGCTCCAGACCAAAACGTACCTGTTTCCAGTCCAGACGATGCTCCCCATACAAGCTGGGTGCCAGATCACCATAACGGCTAATCGGCCCCTGGATCAGTTGTGGAAAGAAACTGACAAACAGGGTAAACTTTAGAAAATTACGCTGTGGCTCTATTTTATTCCAATATACATCTAACAGATAACTGATCGCCTGAAAAGTATAAAAGGATATTCCCAATGGCACGATCAGATTCAGATATGGCAACGCCACTCCTTCCGAAGCATCCCGGATCGTATTTATATTATCAATAATAAAATTGGTGTATTTTAAGACGGCTAAGATTCCCAGATTCAAAAATAAGCACAACAACATCCAAAATTTCTTTTTGCGGTTTATTTTTGCCTTCGTGGCCTTTTTCTCTTCCCGGGACGGTTTAGGAATCTCTCCTGACTTGATTTTAGCAGTGTATGCCGCTAAGGTACCGTCCACCCGTTCCATCATCCTGCCTGCACCATAGACTGTCAGAGAAGTCACCAGTATGAATACCGGATAAAACTTTCCCGCCGAATAGTAAAAGAGAAAGTTTGCGAGCAACAACAGAATCCACTGACACTTCTTAGGAATCAGATAATATAGTACAAACAAAAACAACAGGAACGCAATAAATTCGTATGATACAAACACGTAACTAACCTCCTGACAATGCCCTATTCATCCAAAAGACGGGCAATCATACTGGTGAGGCTGTCCACAGAATTAAAGTTTTCTGCCACAAAATCTTTTGCGGTGATCTCCACATCAAATTCTTCCCCGAGCTCTGTTACCAGAGTAACCAAGTCAAAGGAATCCAGTACCTTATCGTCCACCATCTTTTCTTCCGCTTCAAAATCAATATCCTCATGAAGCTCCTGTAAAATATCCAAAATACTTTCTCTGATTTCTTCTACATCCATTTTTCTATCCTCCTTTTCCATTCATAAATATGACACTAAAGCCAAAAGGATGCCTGACACCGTAAGAATGATTCTAAACAGGCTTCTTATCCCGTCTGGAGCGTTTCTTCTGCTGCCGATAGATCTCCTGCATTTTCAGCCGGTCCATCTTGCCATTCGGGGTCTGAGGCATCGTCTCCACCTGCAAAATCGCATTGGGAATCATGTAACGTGGCAAACGTTCCTTTAACTCTCTGGTCAGACTGCGTTTATCCACATCCCCCACGTAAAATAGTACCATCTTTTTGCTGTCCGGTATAAAGATACAACAGCAGGTCTTTACCCCATCAATCAAATTCACATCTGCCTCAATCTCTCCTAACTCGATACGATGTCCCATATGTTTGATCTGATAATCCTTGCGGGATACAAACACTAATTCTCCCTGTGCATTCCACCGTCCCAGATCCCCGGTATGATAGATACGGTCCGGGAAGTATGGATTGAGTGGATTTTGCGTAAAAGCCTCCGCTGTTTTCTCCGGATTGTGGTAATACCCATGCGTCAGACAGGTTCCCCGAATACAAATTTCTCCGGTTTCCCCATCCGCCACCGGTTTTCCCCCGGCATCCAGCAATAGAATCTGTGTATTGCGAAATGGCCGTCCCACCGGTATGACTTCTTTCTCCTCAAACAAATGATCCGCATGATAATAACAACTCATGCCTGTGGCCTCTGTTGGGCCATAAAGATTATAAAACTCTGCCTGCGGCAACGTCTCCTTCCACAGATTGAACTGCCTGATGGGAAATACTTCACTGCCAAAAGCAACGGTGTGAAGATATTCCGGTTTCACCGTATCAAAAGTACCAAATGCCGAGACCATTGTCAATGCCGAGACCACCCAACAAACAGTATTGATCTGATGCGCATTCAAATATTCCACTAATTTCACCGGAAACATAAAATGTTCCTTTGGAATCAGCCAGGTGGTGGCACCAAATTTCATAGTAGGGTAGACCTCTTTCATACAGGCATCCAGATAGAGCGGTGTCTGATTGCCAAAGATGGTCTCCTCCCCAAAATCCAATACCTCAGACAAACTCTCCACATAATCGATCACACCCCGGTGATGCCCCACCACACCTTTCGGTATTCCCGTAGAACCGGAAGTAAATAACACATAGATCGGATCTACATCCAATGCCTGCTGTCGAATCCGTTTCAATGCCTGGGCATCTTCTTCGGTTTGGATGCAGTCTTCATAGGAAAGTAATGTTCCGGTGAATCCCAGTTTTTCTGATTTTTCCCGTGTACTTTCATCGCAAATCATATAGTTTGCCTGCGTATTTTCCAGGATCAGCTCCATGCGCCTCCTTGGCATCTCTTCATCGATGGGTACATAAAAACACCCGGCATAAATCACACCGAAAAACGCAGACAGCGTACAAGGTGATTTCTTCATATAAACCACTACAGGTTCCTTCTCAGCACCTGCACCGATCAGACGAGACCCAAGGCTCCTGGCACGATGATAAAACTGGTCAAAGGTTAGCCTGATCTCTTCATCGGCAAACGCCACCTTATCCGGTAATCGTTTTACTGTCTCTTCTAAATATTCTAATACATTCGTCTGCATATATTTCCCCTGTTCTGTACTTCAAAAACCACTTAAAATAAACCACTCCGGTTGTAAATCAAAGATTCTTGGGACGAAGAACTTTTAAGATTTTTTTGAGAGCAAACCGTGGATTGCGCTGCATGAGACTATCCCATTGTTCCATATTTTCATCCGAATTTTCGATCTCCCGTACAAACCAGTGCGCGATCTCGACCTGGTCATCCAACGTTATCTTATGATTATTTTCATACCATTTCATAAACCACAGTTCCCGGATCAACATGACATTCACCACAGCCATCTTACATTTCGCTAATAATTGTTCATCATAAACACTGCTGCAACAGTATACATACAGGAAATATACTAACAGTTGTTCTAACATGATTTCCTCTTCCTGCGCATGATACAATGCCATCTGTTCCCTGCTCTCTTCTCTGGTCATCTCTTCCCGTATATTGAGTATACTTTGCAAATAGGGTGGCCAGGACGGCTTCAATGCCTCCATAGTGGACAAAGCAAAAATCATATCCGTCATAATAGTCTTGGCTGATTCTTCCGATTCCTGACGAAAATATTTCTCATCATAGATGATCTCATCCAAACGTTTTTCTACTTTTGCATAGGCATTTTTACTCTGGTACGCTTTGCTGATCCGGCGCAGGTCCCGCTGTTCCTGCCCGGAAAACTCCGGAAATCTCGGAAAAACACGTTGTAACCAGCCACTTTTTTTCCGCAGAGAACGTTGTCTGATTCGAGATTCCACATCGTGTCCCGAACCCAACACCATAATCATCCGTTGTGCAATCGAAAGTTCTCTATTCTGTGCAATACGCAGAAGGCCGTCTCTGGTCCGAAGTAATAATCGAAATAATCTCTCATCAAAAAAGCGGTCATGTTCCTTTTTTTCTGTGACATTACAATGCAATATCTGTACCGGTTCCTGTCTGGTCAATAATTGTTTGCAAACGGCAGGACAGGTCAGTGCCAAAGAGCGTTCCCGTACATTAGGATAAACTTCCTCATGTCTGGGATGTGTACGACAGGTTTCGGATAAATATTCCTCCCCCAGCTCCAATACAATATCACAGAGATTATCTTCATTCAAAAATTCACAGCGGTTATCGCAACCGTGTGATGCGATACGACCTGTCTGAAAATCAATCTTTTCTGACATTCGTTTTCCCAGATCTCCCTCCACCCGCTTGTATTTTTGCAAGGTTTCAGGATCTACGATAATCTGCCAGCGAATGCAGCAACTGTCCGGACACGCCTTCCCCGGCACACATTGAAAATGATCAAAATAATCCGGATAATAATATTTCATCTTTCCCGCCTCTCTCTCGATATCCGAATCCTACAGTATGTATTCCCGCAGATACCACAGAAATAACAAATGGACCGGATAAAAAAAATAAAACAAATACTTCACCGGGATACCACGCTTTCCGTTATATAACTGGATAGGGAGCAATGCCAATACTGCTGCCGGTTCCCATAAGCAACTACAGCCAGCCACCAGATTACGCTTCCACGGTATATTACGAAACCAATAGAAAATTACGATCAGTATAATTCCAAAATAACTGTAATCTGTTTGCAATCCCCATGCTGCGATACAACCAAGCAACACCGGCACCCATACCTGCTCTCTATGGTTTTTTTGTATCGCCACTTCGATCCCATATAACGTCAGAAGACCTAAAAATAAAGTGAAAAATACATTTTGTGACCGCAGATAGATCCACCTGTCATAAAACACAAGATCAAATGGTATCTCAGAAACAAAAGCAAACAACAACATCCGGCTCAGATAATTTCTTTTGTTACCGGTATGCACAAACCCTTCTACCAGAAGGAAACAAAACAGCGGAAAAGCGATCCGCCCCATTTGGCGGCAGACCTCATATACCCAGATACGGTTGCCGGAAATCATGAGAACAACACCGGAAGCTCCCAGATGATCCACGAACATTGATGCGATTGCAATCAACTTTAACGTACTGCCACTCATGATTTGCCCCTTCTGATATTGTCTATCCTGCATCCGCTTATCGTCTCCCTATCAGCTTCTAACCTTGATATGCACTTCTCTTAACTGCTGTTCTGTTACCTCACCCGGTGCGCCACACATCAGATCCTGCGCATTACCATTCATTGGGAACGGAATAATCTCACGAATATTTTCCTCATCACGAAGTAACATGATCATACGATCTACTCCCGGTGCCATACCTGCATGAGGCGGCGCACCAAACTGGAACGCATGATACAAGGCACCAAATTTTTCTTTCAAATCATCCTCCGTATACCCGGCGATCTCGAATGCCTTGACCATCACTTTCATATCATGGTTACGAACTGCGCCCGAAGATAATTCAATACCATTACATACAATATCATACTGATAAGCCAGGATTTCCGATGGATCTTTATTTTCCAGTGCTTCCAAACCACCCTGCGGCATGGAGAATGGATTATGCGTAAAGATATATTGCTTTAACTCGCGGTCATACTCGTACATCGGGAAGTCATTGACATAGCAGAAACGATATGCCTTTTTCTCGATGAGATCCAAACGGACTCCCAGCTCAGTACGGATCTGGCCTGCATACAGTGCCGCCAGTTCTTCACGATCTGCGATGAAGAAAATGGTATCGCCACTCTGCAATCCAGCAATATCTGCGATTTCCTTCTTCATGTCATCTGGAATAAATTTGTCGATCGGTCCCTTATAAGTCATGTCTTCTTTTACTTCCAGATATCCCAAGCCACCCATGCCGATGGACTGTGCAAACTTCAACAACTTCTCATGCTGTCCTTTGGATAATTTGGCATGCACATTGATGGCACGAACGGTCTTTCCATGAAATGGCTTAAAGGTACATCTTTGGAAGAAGTCTGTCACATCCACAATACGCAACGGATTGCGCAAATCCGGTTTATCCGTACCAAATTCCAGCATAGCCTGTTGGTAGCTAATGACCGGGTATGGTGCCTGTGTCACTTCATAACCTTCCGGTGCAAATTTTGCGAAAGCAGCGGTCAGCACTTCCTCTCCTACACGGAAAACATCTTCCTGTGTTGCAAAACTCATCTCAAAATCTAACTGATAAAATTCACCCGGAGAACGATCTGCTCTGGCATCCTCATCCCGGAAACAAGGGGCGATCTGAAAATACTTATCAAAACCAGACACCATCAATAACTGCTTATACTGCTGTGGCGCCTGCGGCAAAGCATAAAACTTTCCCTTAAACTTGCGGGAAGGTACAATATAATCGCGTGCTCCTTCCGGAGAAGACGCGCACAGAATCGGTGTCTGAATCTCCAAAAATCCCATCTCTGTCATTTTCTCCCGGAGATAACTGATAACATTAGATCGAAAAATCATATTATCTCTGACTTTGGTATTACGCAGATCCAGATAGCGGTATTTCAAACGAACATCCTCTCTGGTTTCTTTGGAAGTGGTGACTTCAAATGGAAGCTGTCTGTATACTTTCCCTAACGTTTCTACCTTGTGCGCCTCTAATTCAATGGTTCCCGTAGGAATCTTAGGGTTGTATGTCTCTTCGTCGCGGTGCTCGATCTCACCTTCTACCGCGATACAATCCTCTCTGCTTATGCCATCCAGCAGAGAAGTATCCCGCATCACTACCTGTAGTACACCATACATATCACGCAAGTCAATAAATGATACACCACCATGATCACGAATATTCTCTACCCAACCGGCCACTTTTAAGTTTTGTCCCACATCACCCTCTGTAATTTGGTTTAATGTTCTGTCACGATACATGTTTCCTACGTTTGTGTTCATTTTCCTACTCTCCTCTTTTCTTAAATATCCTTTGATAGAACCAAGAGTTTTGCATTCAAAACTCTTGCGCAGAGCGCGGTCGCCCCAAGCGACATTCTTCTATTCGCGCGAGTGCGCATCTTCACAGCGCGTTTTTCGCTCTATAGGACGGACTTTCCCATAAAGCAAAAAAATTCGTCCTAAACTTTCGTTCAGGACGAACTATATGTCCGCGGTACCACCCGAATTACTGATCTCTCAGTCCCTCAACGGTTCATACAAACCTTTCCTGTTGTCGTACAGGTCACGGCGCACCTACTAATGAGAATCTCATGTTCAGATTGCGGCTGCTAAAGTGTTATTCACGTAGGTTCACTTTGTAGAGTTCTCACTATCCTCCACTCACTGGGAACGATAACCTGCGCTACTTCTCTTCGTCATCGCCATCCACCCGATTATAGTACAGTTTTCCCAATTTTGTCAACGATTATTTCATTTCTATTCATTCAGATCATTAATCGTTTTGGTCAACTGCTCTAACTCAGCCGTAATCTCCTTGCTTGCCACTGCCATACCTTCTGCCAGCTTACGTACTTCTGTGGCCACCACTGCAAATCCCTTGCCCATCTCACCGGCTCTGGCGGCCTCGATGGAAGCATTTAATGCCAACATATTCTGTTTCTTACTAAATCCGGTAATCTTGGATGTGCTGGCATTGGCCTCGTCAATCTCACTGGCAGCCTTGGTAATGCCCGCCCGCAGTTTTTCCAAGATACGTTCATTTTGATATTCCTGATAGCAAGAACGCACATACATATTAATCACGTCGCCTAACAGATTCGCAGAGGAGTCTATCTCCTCTCTGGTTTTGACATTCACCTTATGTAATGCCTCAATATACAAATCTTCATCGATCCCCAGTTCGCGGGCTGTAGCGCGGAACTTATCGTCGTCCGGATTTTCCGGCAGAACCTGCCCTCCAATCACGCTACCCAATACCGTACCGTCTGCCAAAGCAATCGGAATACCAAAATCCACCAAGCCGGCATGGCATGGATATACGCCATGTCCCTCCTGATCACATTTCTCACAGCGCTTGGCACCTTCTTCACTTCCTCTGGTCAGCTTGATACAAAAATCTGTAAAATTGTAACAATCGCTGATGTATTCTCCATCTGCGCCTACTGCCACTGTAGCCAATCCCGTACTTTTTGCCCAATTGTCCATGATACTTTCAAATTTGTCCATATCACAGAAGTCCTGAATCTTTAACATAGCTATAACCTCCATATCTCCAAGCACTGTTACCTAGGTTGTCTAAAACTCCGTTCAAACTGTGTAATTAAAAAATATTATACACTTTTTACGGGAAACTGTAAACATTTGTGTAATATTTATTTCTGATATTTCTCACTCTGCGCCTGAATCAACTCCTGATCCTGGAAATAGTTTATCTGCATTGCACTTTTTACATCGGATAATGTCTGCGCGGCCGCCTCACGCGCGACACCACATCCCTGACGTAACATCTCATAAACCGCCGGAATATCCTTCTCATATTCTGCTCTCTTAGCACGAATCGGCGATAATTCCTCCTGTAATACCGCATTCAGAAATCTCTTGATCTTAACATCTCCTAAACCACCGCGTTGATAATGTTCCTTCAGTTCATCCAGATTGGCATAATCTGGCAAATATTCTTCAAAATGCTCTGGTTTACTGAACGCATCCAGATAAGTAAATACCGTATTACCTTCAATATGCCCCGGATCAGATACCTTAATATGTAATGGATCTGTGTACATCTCCATAACCTTAGCGCGCACTTCCTCTTCGGAATCTGACAAATAGATACAGTTGCCCAGAGATTTGCTCATCTTTTGTTTCCCATCAATCCCCGGCAATCTCATGCATGCTTCATTATCCGGCAACAATACCTCAGGCTCTACCAATACCTCATCATAAATGCTATTGAACTTGCGCACGATCTCACGAGTCTGCTCGATCATCGGAAGCTGATCCTCCCCCACCGGTACGGTCGTCGCCTTAAAAGCAGTAATGTCCGACGCCTGACTGATAGGATATGTAAAGAAACCTACCGGTATACTGGTTGCAAAATCACGCATCTTAATCTCTGATTTCACGGTGGGATTCCGCTGCAATCTGGATACGGTTACCAGATTCATATAATAATTGGTTAGTTCACATAATTCCGAAATCTGGGACTGAACAAACAGGGTAGATTTCGCCGGGTCCAAGCCACAGGATAAATAATCCAGCGCCACTTCTATTATGTTCTGTCGAACTTTTTCCGGATTATCGAAATTATCCGTCAATGCCTGTGCATCCGCGATCATAATAAAAATTTTATCGTATTCCCCGGAATTTTGTAACTCCACCCTGCGTCTCAAAGAACCCACATAGTGACCAACGTGCAGCCTGCCAGTCGGTCTGTCACCTGTTAATATAATTTTCTCCATCTGCCTCTCCTCCATATCGCTGAAAAAGCCCTTACCCGCTATGGATAAGAGCCTGTATCCATTTTTATAATCATTCGATCAACCCACTCTTGTCAATCAACAGTTATGTGAAAATGTTACCAAATCTGCGTACCGGTGTCAAGATGCCATTCCCACCCGGGTTTCCGTATTTTGATCTCTACTGGTTTTCATGTGAACAGGGTATGCTTACCGAACCTCGATCACCCTTAATATACCATCGCATACCCGAAAACGAATGTCCTGACCACCATAACACATCCCATAAATCCGTTCCGGATCCTGCTGGTAGCCCGGTCTGGGGTCCTGCGCCAATACTCCCCGCAATGCTTCCCGAAATTGTGCGGGTACCTTGCTCTCCAACTCGGGAGAGATCTCTACTTGCAAGGTATGCCGTTCCACCACATCCGTAAAACCTCCGGCAGCTTCCGGATGGCAGTCTGCATAAGGCAGATATGGCTTAATGTCAAAAATAGGTGTTCCGTTCATCAAATCTGCGCCTGCCACTTCCAACATAGAACCGCGGCCGGAATCTTTTCGTATCCCAGTCAGTCTCACGCAGGATAAGCCTATGGCATTGGGACGGAAAGGAGAACGGGTGGCAAATACTCCCATGCGGGTATTCCCTCCTAATCTGGGCGGCCGAACCGTAGGCGACCAGGTATCCCTCTTCGCTTCAGAAAACTCCCATATCAGCCATAAATGCGAAAATTCCTCGATTCCTCGCAACGCCTGTGCGTCACGGTATTCCGGCTCAAATACGACGAGACCACGCAATTCCTCCACTAGCCCACTCTGTCGTGGCACCCCAAACTTGGTATCAAATGCATTTTCAATATGTGCGATCGGTATCATGGGCAATTCTCTCCTCTACTCGTTGTACCTCTGCCTCAAAGTCTCCGGCTGACCACAGTTTACAGCCTTGTCCCAATATGATTAACTGCACTACCCCATCCGAAGTAGCCACCGTCACATCATAGTCATGACCGATCTGATGCGCCAGTTTTTCGATATATTGGTCTGCGGTCTCCGCCTCCCTGGTATAAACCACATGAATATTATGATAGTCCATCATCTGGCCAATCCCACCACGTACCTTATACGCATCAAACACCAGAATCAAAGTCATGCCACAATACGCCTGATAATTGCATAAAATATCCATTAAACGATCTCTGGCCGCATCGATGTTATCCTCCGCCAAAGCCTTTAGTTCATCCCAGGCAAAAACAATATTGTATCCATCCACCAACAAATATTTCTCCCGCTTTTTTCCCGCCGCACTTTTCGACGGGCTATTCCGGGCTGTAATCGTACGACGGCGCTGCCGCTTCCATCCCTTTTTCTCATTGCGGTTGGCACCACTTGCCCTTCCCAGGATCGAATGAATCTCCTCTTCACCCAGTGCATAATCTTCCACATAACCCTGTCTGCGCCGCTCCGCAGCAGACATCAATGCATACGCTTCCTGCTCTTGTCTCCTGCGGCGTTCTTCCTCATCTGCCACATAGTCATGTTCCACATGGGCATACTCCGGCACCTCATTCCAAGGCACAATATATCCGGAGCCGTGAGAACAAAAAACAGAATCTCCCGAATGCCGTAGATCTGCATCCGGGTCATATCCCCGAGCCAGTATCACATCCTCTGCATCATGACACGGCAGATAGCCATACATTTGGCAGGCCAGATGACCTTTCCCACTGGTATATGCGGCCAGATCCCGCTGATATTCCCGCATCGCAGCCACTGGCGCAATGCCTGTCAAAACTGCCATCTCTCCCTGCGTATCGGGCGAATCCGGCTTGCCACTCATTCTCTCGATATCCGTCATCGCACGTCCTAATTGCTCTGTCGGTACCGTCAACCGAAAGGAATAATATGGTTCCAACAAAACATTCACTGCACCACGTAATCCCTGCCGTACTGCGCGGTATGTCGCCTGTCTAAAATCACCGCCCTCGGTATGCTTAGGATGTGCCCGTCCCGCAATCACAGAGATTTTCATATCTGTAATCGCAGATCCTGTCAAAACTCCTTTGTGTACCCGTTCCTCCAAATGGGTCAGAATCAATCTCTGCCAATTTTTCGCCAAGACATCCTCACTGCACTGTGCTTCAAACTGTAAACCGCTGCCCGCTTCCCCCGGTTCCAACAGCAAATGTACCTCTGCATAATGTCTGAGAGGCTCAAAATGACCGATACCGATCACTGGTTCTGCGATCGTTTCCTTATATACAATGCTCCCCGCACCAAACTCTGCTTCCATCCGATAGCGGTCCCAAAGCTGCTGTTTTATAATATCGATCTGCACTTCCCCCATAATCTGCGCGTGTATCTCACCGACTGCCTCATCCCAGGCGATGTGCAGCTCCGGTTCCTCTTCTTCCAACTGTCGCAGCAGCGGCATCGCACGTCTGGCATCCCAATCCTCCGGTAATATGACCTGATAAGTCAGAACCGGTTCTAAAATCGGCAGATCCGACTCCTGCTCCACACCGATCCCCTCTCCCGGATAGGTGGCACTAAGCCCTGTTACTGCACAAACTGTTCCGGCTGCCGCCTCTGACACCGTTTCAAAACGTTCTCCCGAATAGATCCGAATCTGGTTGACCTTTTCCGACCAGCCCTGCTCCTCCTCAGAAGCATCCTGTCTCCTATATGATCCGCTAAGCATCTGTCTGACCTGCAAAACCCCTCCGGTAATCTTCATATGCGTCAGACGATTCCCCTGTTCATCTCTGGTGATCTTATACACTCTGGCGCCAAAATTTTCCTCGTAAACAGGTTCTGCCGTATAGCGTGAAAAACCCCGCAAAAATTCTCTGACGCCTTCCATATGCAAAGCAGATCCATAATAGCAGGGAAATAATTTTCGTTCCCATATCAAGCGGCGAATCGTCTCATCTTCCACCACTCCATTCTCCAGAAAACTCTCTAATAAATCTTCCTCACACATGGCGGCGGCTTCCATACGCTGCTGTTCATCTGTCCCAAAATCCGTACAGCTATCAGACAATTTCTGACGCAGTTCCTCCATGAGTTTCTCATGGTCACTGCCTGGCTGGTCCATCTTATTGACAAAAAGAAATACCGGAATATCATACCGATCAAAGAGCTGCCATAGCGTTTCTGTATGACTTTGCACCCCATCGGCACCGCTTATCACTAAGACAGCATAATCCAAAACCTGTAACGTCCGTTCCATCTCTGCCGAGAAATCCACATGTCCCGGTGTATCCAGCAGGGTCACATGGGTATCCTCCCAATCAAAGACCGCCTGCTTGGAATAAATGGTGATCCCCCGGTCACGTTCCACACTATCGTTGTCCAAAAAGGCATCCTGATTATCCACACGCCCCATCTGACGAATCACTCCGGCAGTATATAGAATCCCTTCGGATAATGTTGTCTTCCCAGCATCTACATGGGCTAATACGCCCACACATATATGTTTCCCCGATTTATTTATTGGCCTATTTTCTGATGTATTGCCCATCAAAAATGCCCCTTTCTGTCATCGTCTGTTTTTCAGGTTAATCATATGTCAATGTACAAACATCCAGACACTTATGCCAACTCACGTTCCACGGCCTGCAATGCGGCCTCTACGACTTTATCCATATCATAATAACGATACTCTCCCAGTCTGCCGCCAAAAATCACATCCGATTCCGCTGCTGCCAGTTCCCGGTACTGCTGCACCAATGCTTCATTTTTGGCATCGTTGACCGGATAATATGGTTCATCCCCCTGTTTCCATTCACTAGGATATTCTCTGGATATCACCGTCTTTGGCTGTGTACCAAATTCAAAATGTTTATGCTCTATAATACGGGTATATGGCACTTCCCGTTCCGTATAATTCACCACTGCATTTCCCTGATAATTCTCTGTGTCCAGAATCTCATGCTCAAAACGCACAGAACGATATTCCAACACACCCAGCTTGTAGTCAAAATACCGGTCTAACATTCCGGTGTATACTGTCTTGTCCGCCACATCGGAATGAGACCCCCGATATTCAAAATAATCCGTATTTAATAACACTTCTGATCCCTCTAATAATTTCTCTACTATCGCAGTATATCCTCCCATTGGAATCCCCTGAAAACGATCATTAAAGTAATTATTATCATAGACAAAACGAAGTGGCAGACGCTTGATGATAAACGCCGGAAGGTCTTTGCAATCTCTGCCCCACTGTTTCTCCGTATAGCCCTTGACCAATTTTTCGTACACATCACGTCCCACCAGAGATAATGCCTGCTCTTCCAGATTTCCGGGTTCTGTAATATTTAATTCCGCGATCTGCTCTGCAATCTTATCTTTGGCTTCCTGTGGCGTCTTGACTCCCCACATCTTACTAAATGTATTCATATTAAAGGGCAGATTGTATAACTCATCCTGATAAACCGCCACCGGTGAATTGATATAGTTATTAAACTCTGCAAACTGGTTCACATAATCCCAAATCTTCTTGTTAGAAGTATGAAAAATATGTGCACCGTATTTGTGTACATGAATCCCCTCCACTGTCTCACAATAAATATTTCCGGCAATATGATCCCGTTTATCGATCACCAGACACTTCTTTCCACGCTTTGTCATTTCATGGGCAAACACTGCTCCAAACAAGCCTGCGCCCACGATCAAATAATCATATTTCATAATTTCCTCCATTCCAGAATGGAATTTCATTCTGAAATCCTATTCTATAAAAATGTCCGTAATCACAGATACAATATCCATCATTACGGACAACGACATCTTAATATTATATTTTACCTTATGCGGTATATTTCTGCAAGTCCGCTGCTTTATCTGTCTGCTCCCACGGAAGATTCAGATCATTACGGCCAAAATGCCCATAAGCGGCTGTCTGCTTGTAAATTGGCTGACGTAAATTCAACATCTTGATGATCCCCGCCGGACGCAGATCGAAATTTTCACGAATAATTTCCACCAGACGGCTGTCAGATACTTTTCCTGTACCAAAGGTATCCACCATGATAGAAGTCGGATGTGCCACACCGATAGCATAAGATAACTGAATCTCGATACGCTCTGCCAATCCTGCTGCTACAATATTCTTTGCCACATACCGAGCAGCATAAGCAGCCGAACGGTCCACCTTGGTACAATCCTTACCGGAGAAAGCACCGCCGCCATGCCGGGCAAATCCACCATATGTATCCACGATAATTTTGCGCCCCGTCAAACCGCTGTCTCCATTTGGTCCACCGATGACGAAACGTCCGGTCGGATTGATGAAATACATGGTCTGGTCATCCACCAGATCCTGCGGAACTACCGGGTCAATCACATATTTACGAATATCTTCATGAATCTGAGCTTGTGCAACCTCAGACGCATGCTGGGTTGAGATCACCACAGCATTAATATGTACCGGCTTACCATCCTCATCATATTCCACTGTCACCTGACTCTTGCCATCTGCGCGCAGATAATCCAAAGTTCCGTTTTTACGAACTTCTGTTAATTTTCTGGTGAGTTTGTGCGCTAATGATATCGCATACGGCATCATGTCCTCTGTCTCACCGGAAGCATATCCAAACATCATTCCCTGATCTCCGGCTCCGATGGCATCCAGTTCTTCCTCTGACATATCCATCTCACCATTTTTGGCCTCCAATGCCTGATCAACCCCCATAGCAATATCCGCAGACTGCTCATCTAAAAGGATCTTCACTTCACAGGTATCACAATTAAATCCTTTCGCATCATCGTCATATCCAATCTCCCGGATGGTCTCACGGACGATCTGCTCATAATCCACCTGTGCCTTAGTGCTGATCTCCCCCATGACCATCACATAGTCTGTCGTGATCACCGTTTCACAAGCCACACGGCTCATCGGATCCTGTTCCATTAACGCATCCAGGATCGCATCAGAAATATTGTCACAAATTTTATCCGGATGTCCCTCTGTCACTGACTCGGATGTAAATAACCTTTTTTCCATAGTTTCCTCCAATCCGCTGCCCATAGCAGCTGTACAATGCCCAAAGAAAAAGTCCACCTAATCATAAGATGGACTTGATTTCATTTCTCAGATTTCAACTCCTCTTATTGATCGATTTCTCGCTGAGATTAGCACCTTCCGTCACCGGGGTTGCCGTGGTTTCATAGAGCCTTCACTCTCCACCACTCTGAATAAGAGCAATGTGAACTTTTCACTGTTATCTATCATATATGCATTTCCCGGATACGTCAAGTAGAAGTTTGCCCCACAAAAGCTATTTCCCTTTCGCCGGTTCTACATTGACACTTTTTCCTTTGATCTTAGAATTTTTCATCGCCTGTAATACCTGTGCTGCATTTTCTCTGGGAACCTCCACAAAAGTGAAACTATCATACATATCGATTGCCCCCACCAGGTTTCCTTCAATCCCGGATTCACCTGCCACAGCACCCAGAATATCCCCGATCTTCACACGCTGTTTTTTTCCAATATTGATAAACAGACGCACCATTCCCGGTTCCGCTCCTGTATCACCAAATTCCATTTCCGCCTGCATTGACTGACTATTGTCCTCCCCCATTTGCATCTGTAGTAATGCGGCCGCCAGTTCCAAGGCAGAATATTCCGTAGCATCCAAATACTCTTCGATTAAATCCATAGTATGATTCAGACGATCCCCTTCCATGACATCCCCTGCCTGCTCTAACAATTTGTTTACCTTGATTTCCGTCACGTCATCCAGGGACGGGATAGGCTGACGTTTAATCCTGGTCTTGCAATAGCGTTGAATATCCTTTAATTTATAAATCTCCCGTCCCACTACCAGAGTAAAGGCACGGCCCGTTCTACCGGCGCGTCCGGTTCGTCCGATCCTATGTACATAATATTCATCATCCTGCGGTACGTCATAATTGAAAACCGCTTCCACATCATCCACATCAATCCCGCGAGCCGCCACATCTGTTGCCACTAATATATCTGTTCTGCCATTACGGAATCCATTCATCACCCGGTCCCGCTGTGTCTGCTTCATGTCACCATGCAGTCCTTCGGCAAAATACCCACGCCCTTTGAGGTCCGCCACCAATTCATCCACTTTTCGCTTGGTATTGCAGAATACCAGCGAAAGCTCCGGATCATACATGTCCAACAAACGGGACAACACTTCATTCTTTCTGCGGGGATTGACCTCATAATAATACTGTTCAATCTTGGGAACAGTAAGTTCTTTCTTGACCACTTTCACGATCTCCGGTTTTTGTAAGTAATGCTTGGCGATCTCCATAATCGGCTTTGGCATCGTGGCAGAGAATAACAAAGTCTGACGCTCTTGCGGCAGTCGATGCAATATGGTCTCAATATCCTCGCGAAAACCCATATTTAACATTTCATCTGCCTCATCCAGGACAATGGTACCCACCTGTTCCAGTTTCAAAGTATGACGACGCATATGATCCATCACCCGTCCCGGTGTACCGATAATAATCTGGACACCACCTTTGAGGGAACGGATCTGCTTAGAAATCTCCTGTCCACCATAAATAGGCAATATCTTAATGCCATGCAAAAACTTGGACAGCCTGCGAATCTCCCCCGCAGTCTGAATCGCCAGTTCTCTCGTGGGACATAATACGATTGCCTGCAACGTCTTGTTATGTGGATCTACCCTCTGTAATAAAGGGATACCGAAGGCGGCCGTCTTACCGGTACCGGTCTGCGCCTGTCCAATCATATCCCTTCCTTCAATCGCGATGGGGATAGACTGCGCCTGTATCGGACTGGCCTGTTCGAATCCCATCTCGGTCACTGCCCGCATAATGCGCGGATCTAAACACATTTCTTCAAAATTCATAATTCTCCTCATTTCTGTATTGTTTGATAAGCGATGACCGGAACACCTGACTGCCTTCCGGCAACAAAGTCATCCTGCCATCTCCTCATGTATTTCCCAATGAATCAAGAAATTCAAAGCAGCCCGTAATCCGATAATACCAGCCACCACCACAATCTCACTCCACTCCCGTACGATCACCGTACGCAGAATCTCACTACCCATTTTGAACTCCAATCCAACCGCCAGACCCTTGGCCAAAGTTAATTTCATATCTGGCACCTGCCTGGTATACTGGTAAAATCCCCGGATAGCAGCGGCTAAGATCACACAGACTCCCATAAATTCCAAAATAAGAATAGAACCATTCACCACCTGCTCCAGTATTTCCTCAAATATATGCAACAACTTATCGCCTCCAATCACAAACACAATTCTTCTGCCTCCGCTTCTTTGCGATATATTGTGCCACAGGCGTAATGTTTATATTCCTTTCTCCGGAAATAGGAAAAAGTCTGTCTTTCCCTGAAAGCCTACTTCTTTTTCGCATAATAATAACGGGATTCCTTTTTTCATGAAATCCCGTTATTATCTGGGTTTTCCTGGTGCTAATGGGTTGCTCACAGATCAGCGGCATTCCAATACGCCATCGATAACATCTAATACAATATCGTCACCCAAATGCACTTCACCACTTAATATCTTTCTGGCCAGCAGGGTTTCCACATTTTTCTGCAAATAACGCTTGAGCGGTCTTGCACCAAATGCCGGATCATAGGCCTGTTCTGCTATAAATGCCCCCGCAGCATCACTTAACGATACATGCAATTCCTTATCTATCAGCCGTCTATTCAAATCATCCATCAGAATGTCAATAATACCACCAATATTTTGTCTGGTCAATGGCTTAAACATAATTATTTCATCCAGACGGTTTAAAAACTCCGGACGGAAACCTGCCCGCAAATCATTCATAGCAGCCTCTTTTGCCTCGGCTCCAACCTCTCCTTGTTCATCAATGCCATCCAGTAAATACTGAGAACCAATATTAGAGGTCATAATGAGAATCGTATTTTTGAAATCTACGGTGCGGCCCTGGGAATCTGTGATGCGCCCATCGTCCAATACCTGTAGCAAAACATTAAACACGTCCGGATGTGCTTTTTCGATCTCATCAAACAATACTACGGTATAGGGTTTACGCCGTACCGCTTCGGTCAACTGGCCGCCTTCCTCATATCCCACATATCCCGGAGGCGCCCCAATCAGACGGGAAACAGAGTATTTCTCCATATATTCACTCATGTCAATCCGCACCATATTCGCTTCATCATCAAACAAACTGGCCGCTAATGTCTTGGCTAACTCCGTCTTGCCCACACCCGTCGGTCCCAGAAACAGGAACGAACCGATCGGTTTGGTCGGGTCTTTGATCCCTGCCTTGGAACGCAGGATCGCCTCAGCCACCATCTGTACACCTTCGTCCTGTCCGATAACACGACGATGCAATTCTTCCTCCAAATGCAATGTTTTTTCCCGCTCTCCCTCTGTTAATTTTGAGACCGGGATTCCTGTCCATCTGGAAATAATCTTTGCAATCTCTTCCTCTGTGACACTTTCCTGTACCAAGGAGCGATCCTCCGATTTGACCCTCTCTTCTTCTAATGTCAACTGCTTCTCCAGTTCCGGCAACTGTCCATACTGAATCTCTGCCGCACGGTTGAGATCATAATTTCTCTGGGCACCTTCCATCTCGGTTCGTAACGCATCAATCTCTTCTTTTAATCGGTTCACTTTATCCACCGATGCTTTTTCGTTATCCCACTGTGCCTTTTGTTCATTAAAACTATCCCGCAATTCCGCCAGTTCCTGTTGTAATTCTGCCAGACGCTCCTGTGAAAGATGATCCGTCTCTTTCTTTAGGGCGGCTTCCTCAATCTCCATCTGCATAATGCGGCGCTGTACTTCATCCAGCTCTGCCGGCATACTATCCAGTTCCGTCTTGATCATGGCACAGGCTTCGTCGATCAAATCAATCGCCTTATCCGGCAAAAAGCGATCTGATATATAGCGGTTAGATAAGGTTGCCGCCGCCACCAGAGAACCGTCGGTGATCTTCACACCATGATAAACTTCGTAGCGATCCTTCAGTCCCCGCAGAATTGATATCGTATCCTCCACCGTCGGTTCCGCAACCATCACCGGCTGAAAACGTCTCTCTAAAGCAGCATCTTTCTCAATATACATACGGTATTCATCCAATGTCGTGGCACCGATGCAGTGTAATTCCCCACGGGCCAGCATTGGTTTCAACATATTTCCGGCGTCCATAGCACCATCTGTCTTGCCAGCACCGACAATCGTGTGCAGCTCATCTATAAACAGGATAATCTGTCCATCACTTTTCTTAACTTCCTCCAGCACTGCCTTGAGACGCTCTTCAAACTCGCCGCGGTATTTCGCGCCAGCCACCAGTGCGCCCATGTCCAAAGCAAAGATTCGTTTATCCTTTAGCCCTTCCGGAACATCCCCCCGGACGATACGCTGCGCCAAACCTTCCACGGCTGCGGTCTTACCCACGCCAGGTTCACCGATCAGAACCGGATTGTTCTTGGTCTTGCGAGACAGAATCCGAATCACATTCCGAATCTCTGCGTCTCGTCCAATGACCGGATCCATCTTGCCATTCTTCGCCCGCTCCACCAAATCCGAACCATATTTTTCCAGGGTATCATAGGTTGCCTCGGGATTATCGCTGGTCACACGCTGATTTCCCCGCACCTCGGAAAGCACCTGGAGAAAACGCTCCCGATCTATCTGACATGTTTTCAATAAATCTTTCATTTCACGGCTGGGATGTGCTAACAGGCTGAGAAACAGATGCTCCACGGAAACATATTCGTCCCCCATCCTCTTTGCCTCGTCCTCCGCATAGACCAAGGTCTCATTTAGGAATTGGTCTATATGAAGATTTCCCCCACTGACCTTAGGACGTTTCTGTAGCAGCCCCTTGACCTGCGCTTCAAACACCTCTGCCTCGATCCCCATCTTATCAATCAGCTTGCGGATCAGACTATCTTCTACTGTCAGCATAGCCAATAGCAAATGCTCCTCGCCAATCTCCTGATGACCATAATCCATTGCCACCTTTTCGCAGTTTTGTACTACTTCTTGTGATTTTTGTGTAAACTTACTAATATTCATATGCCACCTCCTAACCGTGATCTTTCCACTATGTTGTAACATACTAATACAGTGAAATCCCCTTTGACCTCACTGTATTAGTATCACAAATTATTGAAATATCATCCCAGATAACGCTTTTTGCATCCGTTTATCCTTCGATCGCGATGAATTTGCTTTCCTGTATCCTCTGCGAATCGGCCTTTGGTACCGTCAAATTCAAAATTCCATCTTCAAATCGTGCCTTGATATCTTCTTTGCGGATGCCTTCACCTACATAGAAGCTCCGGCTCATGGCCCCCACATAGCGCTCTCTACGGATATACTTTCCATCGGAATCCTTCTTCTCCTGATTCTCAGATTTGGAAGCCTGTATCGTCAAATAACCATCTTCCAATTTCGCCTGAACCTCATCCTTCTGATAGCCGGGCAGATCAATATCGATCTCATACCCTTCGGACGTCTCTTTCACATCTGTCTTCATAACACCTTGTGATGATTTGTAACCCAACGTCCTTTCAAAGTGTGGAAAAGAAAAATCCATCCAATCATCAAATAAGTTTTCTCCAAAAATACTCGGTACTAACATACGTCATTCCTCCTTCAAAAACATCTGAATTAACATGCTTCTAATGATCTTTGGAACTAGGGATAGGGATTGTCTGTTTGCTTCCTCTCCTCGGTTCGTAATTATGTTATATCACTTTTATTAGCACTCGTCAAGAGTGAGTGCTAATAAAAGTGTGAAAAAACTGTGAACTTTTTTGCGCAGAATAGGAGGAATTTCCTATTCGAGCACAAAGAATCTCGCTCTGCGAGATTCTCCGCCTCCGGCGGGTTGCTACAAGCAACATTTTCCACTCCGCCGGAGTGCGATCCACACGGAATGTTTTTTATCGAATAGAAGGAATTTCCTATTCGATAAAAAAACCGCTGCACTTCGCAACGGTTTAATCTCCATGATCCAATTCATCGCATTCCAAAAACCAGCTTGGTTCTCTACCAGAAATCTTAGCCAATATAAAGATCAAATCCAATGATGGTTTCTTAACTATATTGGGTGCCTCTAAGGCTGCAAGATGTTCTCTGGATATCCCCATCTGTTCTGCTAACTGTTCCTGTGTTAATTTTAAATGTTTTCTACAGTAGGAAATCTTATATCCAATCTCAATATACCGCTCATTGAATTGTTCCCTTTCAAATTCATTTCTCATATTCACACCTCATTAATAGTATTCTATCATTTTTTAAAATTATTAAAATTTTCTCTTGATATACTATTGTAATTTAATATACTACAATGGTGTCTTATGAAAATATTTTTACTCTAAGGAATCTTTTCAAAATACTTGCATATTTATCGCGAAAACTATATTCTATATATTATACGAAAGGATGGCGACCAAAATGTACACGATTGGCATATGTGATGATAACGAATTATTTTGTTGGAAACTGGAAAACTTTATATTGGATTACTGTAATAAAATACATTGGGAAATTGAGACCATAATATTCTCCTCTGGCGAAGAATTATTAAAACACTGGAACAAAGGTCAACAACTGGATATGCTGTTTTTGGATATTGAGTTAAATACCATGAGCGGCATTACCATTGGAAATAAGATTCGTAAAAATCTTGAGAACGAAAGTACCCAGATAGTATTTGTATCCATCAAAAAGGATTATGCTTTACAATTATTCAAAATCAGACCGTTAGATTTTATTGTAAAGCCTATTTCCTATGATGAAGTCGCCAGAGTCATTGATACCTATTGTAGACTATTCGTCAGCATGAAACCACTGTTTGAATATCACTACAATAAAAAGATATACCGGATTGACCAGAGAAACATTATTTATCTGCAAAGTGCCGGTAAGATTATCACCATACACACCACCCAGGGTAATCATCAATATTATGGCAAACTTTCCGAAAGCCTGAACCAATTAAATAGCAATTGCTTTTTTTGCGTGCATCAATCATTTATCATTAATATTAATTATGTTATGGAATATCAGGCAAATGAACTATTGATGTCTGACTTTACCAGAATTCCCATCAGCCAGTCAAGGCGGATAGAGTTCCGGCAGACCATTCTCAGACACCAGATCGAATCCAGAACTATTTGAAAGGAAACAGGAACATGGAACCAGCAAATGAAATTATATATTTTTTGATAAATTTCTTTAGTTTGTACTTGGATATCAGAATTATGAAACTCTTTACCGAAAGGAACAAACGTCGTACCAGATTATTTTATATTCTGTTTACTGTACTATGTTTTGTGAATTGGTTTAGTTTTCGGTTGATTCCGATACCCTATGTGGCAACAGCGATAACTTTTTTTCTCTTCATATTAATCTCAATTTGCTGTTTTCATGGCTCCATCTTCATTAAAGCGGTCTCCATACTATCAGCGTTGTCCCTCGGAGCGATTTCCGAAGAGATTATTTGGCATTTTCTAAATCAAAATGGTACCATAATGTATCAAAATGCATCGCTGGGAAATATTTTATCCTGCATTCTTACAATGATGTTTATCGTATTAATCGAATCTTGTTTTAAAATCAAGAAAGATATTCCCATACCCAAAGTATATTATTTCAGTTTTTTTGCCCTATTTATTTCCAGTATCATTTTAGGAGAAGTGATCGTACTCATGGAACCATCCCATATTTTCCTGGCAACATTGGGGTTAAGTACCATCTGCTTTATGAATATAGCCATCCTGTTTCTGTATGGTAAAATCATCGATGCCTATCAAAAAATTCTGGAAAGGGAAGCCTTAAAACAAAATCTGACTATGTATCAAAATCAAATGGATTTGATGAGACAGTCGGGAGATCATGTCCGTTCGCTGCAGCACGACCTGAAACACCATTTGATTCTTTTGAACGATTATCTTCAAGATAACAATACCACAGCAGCATTAGACTATATTCAGACCATAACCGACCACCTCTCCGCCTCCGCAGAATATGCCTGCACCGGTAATCACGAGATCGACTGCGTATTAAACTATTATCTGCAAATCGCCGAACAAAACCAATGCGATATCTCCCTAAAGGTCAGCGTACCAAAATCTAATTTTATGTCAGTCTTTGACTTAAACACCCTATTAAGTAATCTTCTGAAAAATGCTATAGAAGCATTGGAAGATTCCAGCAAAAAGACATTAAATGTATATATGAAATACGAGAAAGCCATACTGTACATCAGTGTCTATAATGATTATGAAGGTACGCTAAAGTCCAACGGCAGTATCTTCCAGACAACGAAACATGATTTTGAAAATCATGGCTTCGGTTTTCAGAATATACATAAAATCATTGAAAAATACCACGGAGAATCCTCTTTTTCCACAAAGGATAATTATTTCAAAGCAGAAATCCTGCTCTATACCAAAGAACCGGACAAATAACCAAATCCGTCTTTTCCAAATTATTTTTACCATTTTGACTACTATTTTTACCATTTTGAGGACAAAAAACGGAAAAAAATGCTATAGTGTATCTGATCAATACGAAGGAGGAAAATGGCATGAAATCATTTGTGACAAAGGCATCCAAAGTACTTTGCAGTTTTGCATTGGTATTTGCTACTTTGGCAGCAAATACCACTTGCAATATCCGTTATTATCAGGACGAACTTGATGATCAGGTTGCTGCCCTGAATCGTTTCCATCATGAATAGGTTAATATCCTATTTCCGCACGATTGGCTGTGTTGACGATAGGAATGAACAAATCATTGCATATGGTCTCAAGCGATTAATAAATACAGTGGTGGATTTCATTTTTTGTCTGACCTTAGCAGGCATTTTAGGAAATTGGCTGGTTGGAGTGATTTTCGAGATTGCTTATTATCCATTGCGCATTTATGCGGGTGGTTATCACGCCCCTACTCCCAGGGCATGTTTATATTTGTCCTATTTTAGTGCAATCGCGTCACTATTATATATTTTTTTAGCTCCGGTACCAGTTGTATTTTCCATCGGTATTGCAGTCCTATCCGTTCTGATCGTGATTGTCTGTTCACCTGTGGAAAGTCCCAACAAACCACTTTATCCTGAAGAACGCATTTATTATCGTAAAAAATGCATTATAATTACAATCATAGAGTTACTAATCTTTTGTATTTTTATGTTTATGCATTGTTTTTTGTTTATGCAAGCCCTTAGCGTCTCACTATTTATGGTGGCGATCGGACAGGCAGGTGGTCTGCTTGCCAGAGAGAAGGAGCATCGCAACCCCAATGATCTTTAGCATCATTTCGGGAGCGATGCTCCTTTTGTCGTTACTTTATATTTTTTTCACCGGTTTCTTAAAGGTTAATCTTTAACTTTTTAATCAACTTACGATTGATCTTACCATTAACTGTCATACCGTGTTTCTTTTGAAATTTACGAATCGCCTTTTTGGTTTTTTTCCCATAAGAACCATCCACTTTCCCGCAGGAATAGCCCAGTTTTTTTAATTTTTTCTGTACCTTTTTCACCGTTGCCGTCTGGTAGTATTTGGATACTTTCTTAGTACTGCCGGTAACTTTTTTGGCACTGGCAGAATATGGGCATACCCCATTTCGATGCAAATGCGCCGGATGACCGCCACAATGATAATGATAACTCCCCAGACCACTGGCATTTTTATAATCATGATGTCCTCCGGAAGCATCCGTTCTGCCTGAATGCGCGGAAGTGTTCACCCCACTGAAAATCATTGCTGAACATAATAAGCATGCCACTAGTTTTCTTACTCTCTTCATCTTTTTCCTCTCTTTCTGTGAAAGTAACAACAATATTTTCATGATACATCCATTCCTTGTCATATCGCGCAACAGGGTAAAATTCGTATGTTATATGGTAAAATTAATCTATATGGTTCCGTATTATTTCCCCAGGAAGCGGTTGTATGCCTTTGTCAGCTTCTGCCGGACTGCCTGTTCTGTCAAGCCTTTTTTATCACCAGAGTAAGGAATCCAGGTGATTTTGACGTTTTGTTTCTCGCAACCCGCAAAATATGCATCCATGATCTGATCCGGTTTATACTCCGCCTCGGTGATCTCCTGCTCCTCTCCATTTACCATCTTATAATATTTTCTTTCCCATTTCCCTGATTTTTTTTGGTACACTGTCGCATACCAGCCACATATATTTTCTACTTGAAACTCCCCATTCCGGAGCGTCCATGCATCATTACAGCACCCCATGCTTCCCCCGCTATCATAGGTAATATATTGATACTGATCTCTGTCCTTATCATAATATACGGTGTCAATACCATAGACGATATCTTCGCATATATCCCCATCGTCAAACCGGACGGCTTTCCCCTCTGTATCCGCACGGAACACCACAGTATCCGTAAATCTTCCTGTTCCTTGTGGGAGCGTAGAGATCAACAATTCCAACACCCCATTGTGATCCAGATCTGTCACCGTGAAATTTATATCCTCATAATCCCCCTCATCTTCCGCTTTATTCCAATATTGCACCACTTTCCGGCTTAGCTGGGAGAGCTGCTCCTCCACCGATAATTTGGCTGCCTGCTTCTCTTCCTTCTGCTCTGTCTGTCTCTGTGCCGCCCTTTCCACATCCGTCTCCTGTTCCTTTGATGCTGCCGCATCCTCTGACACGGTCTCTTGTTGCTGCACTTCCGTCATACCACACCCGGCAAGAGATATCGCCATACTGACAGACAGTATGGCAAAGTATAGATATCGCACTGTTTTATTCATTGGTAACCTCCTTTCCCCATTCTCATGCTTCCTTTTTCCCAAGAAACTACCAATTTATCGTCTCCTGGCTCGTACCTATTGGCATCAGAAACTGACACTTACAGATATGTAAGTTATAATTGCAAGTCATTTTTTTTATCATAGTCCCAAAAGGTCTTAGGAGAAGTGAGGTGAGATACCAATGATGTCAACACAACCCTTTTGGGATATGATGAAAGAACGCAAAATCAGTGTGTATGCACTGGAATACGATTACGATTTGAATCCGGCAGAAATTTCCAGATTAAAACATAATCATAACTTTTCCCTGAATACACTGGATCGTTATTGCGATCTGTTTCATTGTCAAATCGAAGATATCGTGGTACATATCCCCAATACTCCACCAAAATACTGATAAATCTCATGGTATTTCTCATGTGTTTGTCCCGATCATTGCTTTCATGATTTTCTGCACTTTGCCTGACAAACTTTATCATGAATCCGATTGCCATGCTTCGTGCGGTTTCTCACAAAACAACCGGTTCACACGGACCTGCCTTTTGTGAAGTTGCTTGTCTGATATCTGGCAGTGATAGAATAACGAAACCACCGTTTCCGGTGATATGCCTTATATTAAACTGCATCATACACTATAGCAATTTAACATTGCTCTCTTACAATGATTTCGGTTGCATCTTCGCAGAAGTCACGAAGCCGATGCTGTAGACCCACTTTACTTAAATCTGTTTCAAAAACATAGGAATTCCCCGTCCCTTCATACGTTATACGGACACGCTTGTCGTAACTTCTGAATCTTTCCTCCAATTTCCCTGTATTGAGGCGCATAAAATGCCCGTTTTGATCTGTCATAGTAACAAAATATTTCTTCATACCTGATCCTCACTTTCTATTTTTCTTCACGAAGCAACAATCGGAACAATATTAAAATATCATAGTGTGAATTCAAAAATAACTTACAGATATGAAAGTGTGAGAAAACACCCTAACTTCGACGATATCCGGCATCTGCATCAACAGAAAAGAAACCTCTGTGTAAGTGACATTATATCACTCCTTTATAAAACCGGATTTCAAATACCGGACCACCCTCCGGATGGTTTTGCACGCGAATAATACCATTTTGGGCCTGGATAATTTTTTGCGACAAAGACAGACCAATGCCAATGCCACCTCCAGATGGACAACTGCCACGATAAAACCGTTCAAACAGATGCGGTAAGTCTTGTGCCGGAATATCATCTCCCGTATCCCGAATCTCTAAACTGGTATAAATCGCATTCTCATGCGCTTGTACAATAATACTGCCACCCTCCGGTGTATACTCCATACAGTTTTTCAATATATTTGTGACTGCTTCCACACTCCAATTAAGATCTCCCTGGAACGAAATGGTATCCGAGACAGTGCAATCCCACAGAATCCCCCGGATATCCATAGGCACTGCCAACGGCTCTACCGCTTTTCGCAGCAGCTCACCCACGGCTATCCTGTCCTTCTGAAACTGTACCGCGCCTGCATCCAGTCTGGATATCTTCAGTAATGCATATACCAGCCAGTCAATCCGTTCGAGAAAAACCAGCACCTCACGAACCATATTCCGACGTTGAGCCAGATTCAATTCCGGTTCATTGAACCGTTCCAGAATCAAGTGAATCGAAGTTAATGGCGTCTTCATCTGATGTGAAATATCAGCCAAAGACTCTGCCAAAAAAATCTTATCGGATTGTAACTGTTCTGACTGTTCCCGTAACCGTAAGATCAGTTTTTCGATCTCACTGTGCAATATGGCCAATTCACCTTCAGCGCAATCCTGAAGCAAGCTGGTGTCTTCTCCATGCAACACAGCATCCAACTGATTCGTCAGACTTTCGATCTGTCGATAGCATCCTCCCGTTGATCGCAGATATAATAATGTATATATGGCAAACCCACAAAAGCCCAGCAACAGCCCCGTTCCTCCCAAGAAAAGGCACAGCACGATACTAAACAGGAGTCCTGCGGCACAAAACAATCCCACTGCTCTCCGGATTTCCGGATTTCGCAATAACTTGATCAGCCACATCGATAACCCCTCCCCCGTACGGTCTGTATGATCTGGGGATCTGCCGGATCTGTCTCGATCTTTTCCCGCAATCGTTTAATGTAAACCGTCAGGGTATTATCATTGACAAACTCTCCCGCTACATCCCATATTTCCTCTAAAAGCTTATTTCTAGTCATAACAACTCCTAAGTTGCCCAAAAATATTAATAGCAATCGATATTCCAATGCTGACAGCACGATCTCCTGTCCCTTTTTCAGTACAGTTCCAGCCAAGGTATCCACCCGAATATCCGCATATTCTAATATTGCTTTCGATCTGCCACTGCGACGCAACACACTACGTATCCTGGACACCAGTTCTCTGGGACGAAACGGCTTGCCAATATAGTCATCCGCCCCCATATCCAATCCGGTTACAGTGCTATACTCATCGCCGGAAGCAGTCAAAAAAATCACCGGTATATCTGTCTGTGCTTTGACCGCTGCACACACAGCAAAACCATTTCCATCCGCCAGTGACACATCCAATAGCACCAGATCCACTCCACTGCCCTTTTCTGCTATATACTCCATTGCACTATTTTGTCCGGATACCGTATCAATGGTAAACCCTTCTCCAATCAGAAATTCCGATAGATATTTCACGATCTCTGGGTCATCCTCCACCAATAAGATCTTCGTCATATGATTTTTCTCCTTCTACCTTTTGTACTGGTTTGATTTCCCAATGGATAAAAATACACAAACCGATACCAGTCCAGTTTGTGTATTTTCTCAAAACAAGTTTCTCCATTTCCTGCGAGATCTACATGGCTCAATCCTTCTTTTCTTCCTCTACTTCTTCCTTACGGATTTCTTTTGTCCGAATCTCCTTGCAGATTGCATCGATAAATTCTCCCAATGGCTTCTGTCCCTCATCTCCCGCAAAACGACTGCGGACAGATACCTTACCCTCAGCTTCCTCCTGCGCACCAACGATCAACATATATGGCAGTTTGTCCAGACGCGCTTCACGAATTTTATATCCGATTTTCTCCGAACGCTGATCAATCGTGGCATCCACGCCATTCTTCTTCAACTCTCCCAATACATGCTCTGCATAGTCCGTAAATTTCTCAGAGATCGGCAGGATGCGTACCTGCTCCGGACATAACCAGGTTGGGAATTTGCCGGCATATTTCTCGATCAGCCATGCCAGTGTACGCTCGTAACATCCCATAGAAGTTCTGTGAATAATATAAGGACGTTTCTTATCTCCATTCTGATCAATATAATACATATCAAACCGTTCTGCCAAGAACATGTCTAACTGAATGGTAATCATCGTGTCCTCTTTTCCGTACACATTCTTTGCCTGAATATCTAATTTCGGTCCATAGAAGGCAGCTTCACCTGCTTCTTCTGTATATTCCATGCCGATATCATCCAGAATTTCCCGCATGGCATTCTGCACATGATCCCATTCCTCCGCATCTCCCAGATATTTGTCCGGTTTCTCCGGATCCCACTTTGACATGCGATAGGTCACATCCTCTTCCACACCTAATGTTTGCAAACAATGTCTCGCCAGACGTACACAATCCTTAAATTCATCCGCGATCTGCTCCGGTGTACAAATCAGGTGTCCCTCCGAAATCGTAAACTGACGAACTCTGGTCAGTCCATGCATCTCCCCGGAATCTTCATTTCTAAAGATCGTGGAAGTCTCACCCATGCGATATGGAAGATCACGATATGACTTTTGACGTGCCTTATATACATAGTACTGGAATGGACAAGTCATGGGACGCAGTGCAAAGATCTCCTTACCGGATGCACTGACACCATTCTCATCCTCATCATCCTCCCCCAATAGGAACATCCCTTCCTTATAATGCCCCCAGTGATCAGAAATCTTATAAAGATCCGACTTTGCCATCAATGGAGTGCGGGTACGTACGTAGCCCCACTCATTGTCTTCCAGATCTTCGATCCACCGCTGTAACTTCTGGATCATCTTTGTACCCTTTGGCATGAATAATGGCAATCCCTGACCTATGACATCTACCGTGGTAAACAAATCCATCTCGCGTCCCAGCTTGTTGTGATCCCGGTTCTTGATGTCTGCCAGGTATTCCAAATATTCCTCTAAATCTGCTTTTTTATTAAATGCTGTTCCATAAATACGGGTCAGCATCTTATTATGCTCATCTCCTCTCCAGTAAGCACCGGAGGAAGAGGTCAGCTTAAATGCTTTGATCTGTTTGGTACTCATCAGGTGAGGCCCCGCACAAAACTCAATGAAATCTCCCTGCTGATAAAAAGACAAAGTCTCATCCTCTCCATGCTCCTGAATCATCTCCACCTTGTATGGCTCATCACGGTCTGTCATCAGCTTGATTGCTTCTTCCTTGGAAAGCGTGTAATATTCCAGCTTGTCACCCTTCTTAATAATCTTCTTCATTTCCTTTTCGATGGCATCCAGGTCCTCTCTGGTCAGACTTGGCATATCGAAATCGTAGTAATACCCATTATCAATCGCCGGACCGATGGTTAGTTTCGCATCAGGATATAATGTCTGTACCGCTTGTGCCATCACATGCGCACAAGTATGACGATATGCTTTTTTCCCGGCTTCCGAATCAAAGGTCAGTATATTCAGGGTACAATCCCGGTCAATCACGGTACGCAGATCTACTACATTTCCGTCTACCTCTGCGACACAGGCTACCCGCGCCAATCCCTCACTGATGTCTTTAGCAATGTCAATCGCCGCCATCGGCTGGTCATATTCCTTAAAGGAACCATCTTTTAATGTTACTTTCATCTCTATTCTCCTCCTTTTCCTATGCAATAAAAAACGACCCTTCCGGCATCTCTGCCAGAAGGGACGTGATAGCATTCTATTACGCGGTTCCACCCTTATTCAAAAGTGCTTGCACCTTTGCAACTTCATTTTCCTGACGATAACGGTGTCTGCCGGACCGGATTAGGGCCACTCCGAGGTAGTCTTCCATCGCTTTGTGATAAGATGTTCCCAGCATCCATCTCTCTCTGTCATCACGCATGCCATGTACTCGTCTCTTCTACGTGTTCATTCGATATAGTATCGCAGGAAATCTATTTTGTCAAGTTCCCGCCAATTCACTCCGCTTTTGATAGTATTTCTGAACAATGTCTTTTTTATCCCTTTTCCGAATCGGAATCATATCCCCACTCTGCATATAAAAATCATAGTCCACCACACCATCCACATATGCCACATTGATTATGTAACTTTGGTTACAGCGCAAAAACAACTTCATATCCAGCCGTTTTTCCATCTCGGATAACCTGTCATATACCCGATATTTCTCCCCTCCGTGATGGATCATCACAACACGTCCCTGTGACTCCAACAAAGGAATCTCTTTTTGCCGCAAACAAATTTCCTTTTGCTGTACCGTAAATTTCAAAAACTCATAATCGTTTTTCGATTCCTCGATCTGGTTTTTCGAGAAATAATAGGAAAACGTCTCCCGTACCTTATCCACATCGTATGGTTTTAAAAGATATGCCAATGCATGTACTTCATATCCTTCCTGGAAATACTCATTGCTGGAAGTGGCAAATACCAGTTCCACCTTGGCATCTTTTGATCGAATGGCTTTTCCTGTCTCAATACCATTTAATCCCCGCATACGGATATCCAGAAAAATAATATCATAATCTCCTCTGGAAAAATTACGTTGTAACTTTTCACCGGAAGAAAACTCCATCAGAATAACCTCGCGATGCATTTCCTGCAAAATGCCCTGCAACATTTTTTTCAGAATCATGCGCTCGATCTCATTATCATCACAAATAGCAATTTTTAACATACTTCCCCTTCTTTCTGTCCTTCTTCGATGTCGATTATTCCTGCAATGCAAACATCATAGCCGGAATAATTTGTTTTTTACGGGACACCGTATTCTCTAATATAATTTGCCGGGTATCCGATGGCAAATGGAATGCTTTGACTGCCAATTCCAAAGCACCATTTCCATGATATAGCAACTCTGTCTGCGCCTGCATAATGTCTGTCAACATAAAGAACATCATATTCACATCATGATCCGACATAGCCTTTTCCATATATGGTACTAATTTATCCTTGATGGATTCCAGTTCACTGCGGCTCATGGAAGTGATCTGTCCCACGCCAAACACCAATTCTCCCACCACAAATTTCTTAAAATCCTGATAGAAAATCTCTTCTGGCGATTTGGAAAGCAAATTGCTGCCAGCCGCAAACATTTTCCGGGCATACTCCTGTGTATCAATCCCGGCAATGACGGCTAGTTCTTCCGCAGCCGCCTGATCGGTATCTGTACAAGTAGGAGATCGGTAAATCAAGGTGTCCGACAAAATAGCAGAACATAGCAAACCTGCAATATGCTTCGGCAGATCAATCTCCCGTTCCCGATACATTTGATATATGATGGTAGCCGTACATCCCAATGGCTGGTTTCTAAAAAAGACCGGCCCCATAGTTTCAATACTGCCGATGCGATGGTGATCGATGATTTCTATTAACTCCGCCTCCTCAATTCCATCCACCGCCTGAGACATTTCATTGTGATCTACCAGGATCAGTTTTTTCCGTCTGGCATCCAACAGACTACGACGCGAAATCATCCCGTAATATCTGCCGTTCCAATCCAGTATCGGAAAATCCCGATACCGCTTTTTCGCCATCGTGTCGCGAATATCATCCAGATATTCCCCTAAGCTAAATGTAACCAGATTCTCACTTTTCATAAAGAACCAAATGGGAATACTCTGGTTAATCAAACGAGATGCGGTAAAGGTATCATATGGTGTCTTAATGATGTAACAACCTTTACTTTCGGCTAATTTGCTGATCGTATAAGATACCATAGAACCATCGCAGACAATGATACACTTTGCTCCCATCTCGATCGCACATAACTGGGATTCATAGCGATTGCCCAAAATCACAATATCATCCTGTTCAATATAACTTTCCATCAAATCAGGATTGGCAGCAGCGATCAGACATTTCCCTGACATGATCTGCTCCTGTGGATCTCCGTGCAGCATTTCTCCATCCAATGTTTCCACAATATTATGGAATGGTGTGTGCGCTGTGGCAATGACCTTACTGTCATACACATCCATATAGGATTTGGCAATATCTTCAATGGTAATTAACCCCAATAATGTTCCGTCTCTCTCTATGATAGGCAATGTTTGCAGTGCATCCGTTTTCATAATCTCCCATGCCTTTTTCAAGGAGATCTCAGCACTCACACCCGGCACCCGCTGCACATCAATATCCAACACCTGCGTCCTTACATCTCCCATATAATCCGGAGCCGGTACATTAAAATATCGCAATACAAACTGTGTCTCGGAATTGATCTGACCAGCACGTCTTGGCACATATTGCCCTCCCGTGACTGCATGCTTAAAATGTGCATAAGCAATGGCAGAGCAAACCGAATCCGTGTCCGGATTAATATGGCCGATCACATTGATGACAGTATCCTTTGTCTGTGCCATCATCACACATCTCCCTTCCAATCAAAATCGTAGTTTACTTATAATCCTGTTCTGTATACTGCGATATATCAATCACATATTTAAATCTTCTTGCTAATGCCGGAACAAAACGGAAAAGCTGATCCAATGTAGCCCCCTCATCCGACAGAATCACCGTAAAATCTCCATAAAATTCATCCATGATGGAAAATACTTTGGTAATCGTTGGAAACAATAACTCTGCGGCATTGGTAATCAAAAGGCAGTTTCCCTTTAACTGCTTCTTGAATTGTGACAGTTCCATCTGATTCAACTGCTCCGCACCAATATGCGCAATGCGCCCGGAACTCAGATAACCGGTTTCTCTCATCACCACTGCAATTTTCTTAGCGATTCCCAGAATACGTTCTTTGCCATCTCCCATCAACACAAAGTGAGAAGGATCCATCTCGCCTCCGATGAGAATCAAAATATCTGCAAAGGAACGATGCAATGCTCTGGTCGTCGGCAGGTCTTTCTCCGGTAATACCTCTCCGGTGGCAGACACTTGTTCCTGTGGCTGTGACTCGGTTTCCGGCTTTTGGGACGCTTCCTCCACCACCGGTTGCCTCTCATCTGTTTCCTTGACCTTTTCATCCACTGCTGCAATCACATCCTGAGCAGTCGCAGAAACAACCGCCGTATTTTCTGAAGCTGCTGCGATCTCCGGCTGTGCAGCCGCGACTACTTCCTCAATCTTTGACTCAGCCTCCTGCAATTCTGCCTCCAGTGCCTTTAACAACTGAAGTTCTGCACCTAAGTCAGAGGCCTCTTTCTCTTGTGGCGCTGCAACAGGCCTGCTTTCCTGTGAGTCAGATTGTTCTTCCGGTAATTTTTCAAATCCCCCTGTGACATCCGGCTGTCCTGTCCCTGCCGACACCGAAAAGTTGTCAGTGGTCTCCGGTATCTCCTTTGGACCCATCCGTGGATCTTCTGCCTTTGCACTCTCCGCTGATGATCCCGGCACAACCGATAAGTCCGGTATCACCACGGTGGCACCGGACAAATCTTCCGATTGCTTAATCTCTTCCATGTCTACCGGGGTGTAGGTCTTGGTGTCTAAATGCGATACCGCCTCTGTCATGCGTTCCACCACTTCGTTAGCCACATTCGGCAATTCCTGAATCACCGTTACTGTCTTTTCCTTTAATTGCGCCTGATGTTCCGCCTCATAGATCGCTGATATTTCTTTTGCTAAATCTTGTGTAATCCCGGTACCGGACTGAGAAATTCTTGGAAAATCAGATGGATCGATCTCAATTTTTCCGGCCGGCTTTGCTTCCGGGCTTTCTTCTGCTGTAGAGTCCTTTTCCTGTACCCGGCTGACCGGCTCTTCTATCGGCTCCTCTGCTGCTTCCTCGGATACAGTTACTTCACTCTCAGATTCTGCCAGAGCCACCGCGTCCATCGTCTCGGTTAATACCGCCTCTTCTTCCTGCTGCTGCACGGACCGGCTTTCCTCTATCTCTGTTTCATCCGTATCTGATTCAGTGTCCATTTTATCGGACACTTCTTCCTGTTCCACCGCTTCTTCGGTTACTATTTTCTCTGATTTTAACGCTTCAAATTTGGCAGGATCTGCTTTTTTCAATAACTTCATCTCCTGCTCACTACTGCTTTGCAAATATTCGCTCAGATCCGGTAAAGAACCGGTATCGTCTGGATTCGGTTCTTCTTTTGATATCAAATCCGTATAATCCTTGTCATCCAAAAATGGCATAGGATCTTTCTCCTGAATATGATCCAGTAATAGTTTTGCCCGTTCGACAATTTCTCCGGTGCCAAACCACAATTTGATATCTTCACATTCTTCCTGGCATTCTTCATAACGCCCGGCCTGTTGATAGAGTTTGGCCAGTTCATATGCCCATTCCTCAATATATTCTTCTTCTTTTAATGCTTTCAAAGTATCGATCAACTGACTGATCTGCACCCCTGCCGCTTTATCAATACGATAACGTAAAATCAAGGCATCCCGGTCGCTGGGATTCATACGAACAAACTCGGTATAATATTTTTCTGCTTCCTCCAAATCATTGGTTCGGATCGCCAAATAAATCAATCGATATAATATTCTTCTGGTTCTGGATTTCTTATAAATCCGCAGATAGGTTGCCTTCGCTGCGTCAAGTTGCTCAGTGCGGGTATACACTTCCGCAAATACTTTCAAGTCACTGACATTGCGAACCTGACGCATATCCAATGTCTGAATCACAGTCAATGCCTTGCGATATTTCCTCTCATCTGCCAGATGATGTACCTGTGCAATTCTGATCGCTACTTCATACTGTCTCATCTTATTCCTCCCATGCCACTTCCGGCGGTGCAAATACGTTTCCCACTAAAATATTCTCCGTATAACCACTCCTGACGGTCTGCTCTCGTTGAAAATTTTTGCCGCAAACTCCATGCACGGTCATCCAGATCACAGATCAATACACCTTCCCGCCCGGATATGATACCTAAAATATTTCCGATGGAGTCCACCGCCATACTGTCTCCACTATATCTCATACCGTCTCTGTCACCAAAGCAATTCACTCCCACAACATAAGACTGGGTTTCAATCGCCCTGGCGCGCAATAATGTCTGCCAATGTGCGCTGCGGATCGCCGGCCAGTTGGCAATCACAAACATAATATCAGACTTCTCTGCGGCAATCTGAAACAACTCCGGAAAACGCAAATCATAACAGATGAACAAGCTGATCTGGCGTCCCAAAAACGGAACACTAACAATCTGCTCCCCTTTGGCATAATGATCCGCTTCCCCTCCATAGGTGAAGGGGTGGATCTTCGTATACTCTGTTACCACATTTCCACTGCGGTCTATCAGAGTAAAGCGGTTCGTTCCCATCTCCTGGTCCGGTTCCGGCAATGCCGCCCAGCCAAACGCGATGGCAAGCTGATAACGCTGTGCTAAATGCTGAATCTGTCGGACCGTGGGCGACTGCCCGGCCCGCTCGCCAATCCTCTCTAAATTCATCGAGAACCCGGTAAAACTCATTTCCGGAAATACGATCATGTCAGCATTTGCCGACGCTGCCTCACCTAACATCCGCTCTGCACGGGATAATGAAATTTCTGCATTTTCCCATACCATATCCAGTTGTCCCAATGCCACCCGCATATTATTTTA
Organism: uncultured Jutongia sp.; assembly: GCA_964521555.1. GTDB lineage: Bacteria > Bacillota > Clostridia > Lachnospirales > Lachnospiraceae > Butyribacter. The sequence continues at coordinate 334,791 of CAZFSU010000001.1, forward strand.
TCTCCATTCTATTTCAATGTCCATTATCCATGTTAGTATATCACACTTCTTGAATATTGGGAAGATATACAAAATTTATATTAAATTTTTCTAATAATCACTCAGTGTATTGTGTTTCCTTTTTCGATATTCTGCTGTTTCCTCCTCTACCTTTATGCTGTCCGCATTTTCTCCTTTGCAAGTCCATTGACCATCCACATATTCAATACTGACATTATATTTCGGTTGCGCTTCATTATACACTATATACAAATTTCCTTTCTTATCCAGAGTCAAAGCATGATCAGGTCCAAAATCATTTTCGTCATGAAAACCATAAACCGCTTCCAGATGGATCTTTCCCCCTGACGTTCCATAAATATATAGTTGTGGAACATAATACGATCTCAACATCTCATGCGACAAATATAAGAGTTCATATTTCCCATCATCATCGTAATCCATACAAATAAAATCCCCCATTTTGCCTGTGCTGTTAAATGGTTCCATCTCCTGAAAACGATTCATAAGAAAGTAGACATTGCCTTGATCGCTATCTAAACAAAATATCTGTCTCCCCATCTTATGATACAAATTTTCTACTTTTACTTCTTTGATCTTATCTTTCCACTGACTGTCATCCGGCATTTTTTTCGCAATATCCCGGACGGATAAAGGCCGCATAAAATACCATGCACACAGTATAACCAGCACCAAAATCACCGCTAGAATTATTATAGATTTTCTCTTCATCTGTCTTACTCCTCTCCATTTTTCTTCTCTCCAAACTGATCTACCATTTCTGCTGCCATTATCCACGAAAACACATAGCATAAACGATTTATATTTTTCTTGGAATTTGGTTTATATTACCATACTAACTAAATTTTTTTAAAAATCTTTAAGTATACCAAATTAGTATTCTAAATGGTAAAATTCACACTTTTTTGATGATAAAATCTTCCAACTATGCTATACTTAACCCATGATGCTGGAAGCAAAAGGTATTTCCCCTAACGGCTGGTACGACAACGGATCGCACGATGGTATATCAACATTGTCATGTGATAGCGGAAATACCCTTCCACGCCGTGCGGTTTGTGTCTGCGCTGTGGCACAGACTATCCGGTATACGAAAAACAGACAGCGCAGAAACGAGGAAAACATATGAAAATTCAATCAGTAACAGATGCAGCATTTCAAACCTATGGACGTATCGTAGATGGCTACGATTACACCGAATTATTAGAAACTTTAGTCAAAGTTTCAGATAAACCGGAAGATTCTGTCATTTATGTACCAAGTGTGGCAGAACTGGAAGCAACTCCAGCCTACACCGATCTGCGCGACAACTGCTATGGTGGTATGCCCATCGAGATCGGATACTGCAACGGAAGCAACACAAAATTAAACTGCTTTGAATATCATCGTGACAGTGAAATTGATATCGCCGCAGACGATGCCGTTTTATTGGTGGCACGTCAACAGGATATTCAGGACGGACAGATCGATTCTTCCAAAACAGAAGCATTTTTCTGTCCAAAGGGTACCGCAGTAGAATTGTATGCTACTACCTTACATTATGCTCCTTGCAATGCCAAAAAGGGCCAGGGATTCCGTATGGTGATCGTATTGCCAAAAGGAACCAACGAAGAAGCTCCGAAAATCACAGTAAAGAATGCCGAGGATAAATTATTATGGGCTAGAAACAAATGGTTACTGGCTCACAAGGATACCTCAGAAGCAGCCGAAGGGGCCCATGTGGGACTGACGGGTGATAATATTGATATCGCAGATCTGATAGACTAATCTGAGAAAGGAACCATCATGGATTTACCACAGGCATTTCTAGATCGAATCCAAACACAATTAGGTTCAGATTATGAAGCATTTCTAAACAGTTATTCTGAACCAATATCCTATGGATTACGTATCAATCCATTAAAGGGAGCTCCGGGTGCTATTGCATCGGAGCTTCCTTTCGTGCTGTCTCCGGTTACGTGGACCGTAGAAGGGTATCATGCGAATCCCGCAGAACATCCGGGCCGTCATCCATTGCATGAAGCAGGAGTATATTACATCCAGGACCCCAGTGCCATGTCCGTTGTCTCCCTATTAGACCCTAAACCGGGAGAAAAGATACTAGATTTATGTGCCGCTCCCGGTGGAAAAAGCACACAAATTGCCGGATGTCTGGCCGGACAGGGATTATTGGTATCGAATGAAATCATTCCCGGAAGAGCTAAAATATTATCTCAGAATATCGAACGTATGGGGATTACAAATGCCGTTGTCTGCAATGAAGATCCGGCCCATTTGGCAGAAATCTTTCCACTCTTTTTTGATAAAATCGTGGTGGATGCTCCCTGTTCCGGTGAGGGAATGTTTCGAAAGGATGACGCAGCCATCAGGGAATGGTCACCAGAGCAGGTAAAGATATGTGCCAAACGACAACATATGATCCTCTCCTATGCAGAACAGATGTTACAGCCAGGAGGAATTCTGGTATATTCCACCTGCACCTTTGCACCGGAAGAGGATGAAGAACAGATCCGCATCTTTTTGGAAGAACATCCGGATTACACATTGGAAGATTGGAAGGAATGGCTTCCAAATGCATCCGATGCGGCACAGGAAGGGATTCAATCCGGCTCCCTCTCTGGCACTATGCGGCTTTGGCCTCATAAAATACAGGGAGAGGGGCATTTCGCGGCCAGATTGCGCAAAGCCGGAATTTCCGTCAATCACAACAATTCCTATGATCTGAAACCGAAGAAGAAACAAAAGAAGAACAAAACCCGAAAACAACCGGATACCACGATGCTATCCGAATGGTGGGCAGCCACGTTGCATTCCAATATTCCCCTCCCTTCTACAGAGCATTTACAAGCCTTCGGAGAGGAACTATATCAAACTCCTGCCGGCATGGGGCATCTGCAAGGCATTCGTATTCTCCGGGCAGGGCTGCATCTGGGTACCCATAAGAAAAACCGATTTGAACCGTCACATGCTTTGGCCAAAATCCTGACATCACAAAGCATCCACTCTCACTACGATTGTAGTATCGAAGAAGCAACCCGTTATCTTCATGGAGAAACATTATCGGCGGCACCATCGGAGCGCAATGACGAAAGCACGATACGATCTCTAAAGGGCTGGACTCTCATCTGTTATGGAGGATATCCTCTGGGGTGGGCCAAAGCAAGTAACGGTATACTCAAGAATCACTATCCAAAAGGACTCCGTATTCAATTCTGATACGGAGTCCCTTGAGATTGATCGTGATATCATCCACAAACTTATTTTTCTCAGGAGTGATCTAAAACTCAAATTCCAATACTGCACAATTATCGATGCCAAATGCGGCAAATTCTTCGTTTGTCATGTCCGCAAAATAGGACTGCACAATACGGGCAATCCCATTATGTGCCACCAACAGATAAGTTTTATCTGCCTCTTGTTTCATGTCATCCAGAAGATTATAGATCCTTTGTGCCATCTGCAACATAGATTCCCCATCACCATAACGATTGGCAAAGTGTGTCTTAGCTACTTCAAATTCTGCACCATCTCTGGCAGTAGACTCATACCGCCCAAAATTTTGTTCTTTTAGTCTCGGCTCCACTCTGCGGGGAATGCCGGTTTCCTCTGATATATGTCTGGCAGTTTCCGCAGCACGAATCAAGGGCGAATATAAAATCTCATCAATCTGCAATCCCTGTTCCCGGATGGTCTTTCCCAGCAAGACAGCCTGAGTATGCCCCAAATCTGTCAATGCAATATCCGTCGCGCCGCATATTTTATTCTCCACATTCCAGACAGTTTGTCCATGTCTGGTGAAATATACATGTCCCATACTTTGTACACTCCTGTGCTATACTGACCTTGAAACTCCGGTATCCTGACACATTCCTTTTCGATACATGCCAGTACACTAATCTCTGAGTTCCTCTTCTTCCGATTCCAGTTCTTCTTCCATCTCTATCTCTTCTTCTATCTCTTCTTCATCGTCGGTGAGTTCATCATCCAATGGATCAATCATAGTGAAAGCACCCACCACCCCGGTATCCGATTTCACCACAGGCCGGACCGGATCGTCCTGCATTTCCTCCCCTGTCTCTTCTGCATGAAGCTTTTGACGGATCATAAGGATGATTCCCTGCAATAATTTTACTACAGCGCCAAAATACAAGGATGCAATCACTGCCCAAATCACATACACAATATCCGGTATGAATTGCAACCATACAGTCCAGGCGCCCAGATACACAGGTATCAAGATTAACATTGCCGTAGGTAATACGATATGCAACAAAATGTCTTTTATCAAGCGTAACACATGGAATCGCCTGCTTACCCTTCTTCCCCAGACGCCAATCAGAAAGATCGGCATCCACGCAGCTAATAGCAGCAGTAACAGGACGACATCAATGATACCATGCTGTATTAAATAAGCATTTTCCTTCACATGTCCAGGTTTCTGTCCTAACAAAATCTTAGTCACGCCAACACAGATCGTTTGCGTCATTTGCCGCCCCACCATGTAATCCGCTTCGTCAAACATCATGATAATGCCGGCATTTTTATCGGGCACCAACAACATGAATGCCATCGTGTTCGCCAAACAACTCATCTGATAATACACTTGTGTTCCCGATACTTCGGTGGAAATCCAGCCCATTCCATACTGCTCCTCCCCACCAAACACTCCGTTCGTTGCGGTAGAAGTCGAGACAGGCTGATCCCCCTGCAAAGCACGCGTGATGCTGTCCTCCTGCAGGATCTCTCCATTGTTTTTCAGATACATCTGTAAATATTTGCCCATGTCTTTCACATCAGACAACATATACCCGGAAGCCACCCCTGCCCACTGATCTTCCTGATACTCATATTGCTTCTTATTCGGATAACCAAAAATCGTCTGATAAGTGGGTTTCACCTGATCCTGCAATTCCGGATTTTGCCGTAACGAAAAGGTAGAACTCATCTTGCAGGGATCTAAAATATTTTCTGTGATATATTCTTCATACGTTTCTCCTGAAACAGCTTCGATCACTTCCCCCAATAAATCATAATTCGCATAAGCCTCTTCATATTTACCGGAAATATCTTCAACATAAAGATTTTCATTATTTAACGAAGCACTCACGGGAATCCCGCTGGTCTGTGTCAATAATTCCTCAATCGTCACATCCTGTACTTTAGAATATTTGGATACAAAAGCTGACAACGGATCTTTGAGGCTGATATCCCCGTCCTCTACCATACGAAGAATGCCTAATGCGGTCATAGACTGGGTTAATGATCCCAAAACATAATCATCCTCTGGATCAGAACCGGAGCCAAAGGCAGCACTATAAATCTCTTTCTCATCACTTACTATAGACATACTGATGCCGGGAATGTTGGCTGCTTTCATTTCCCGCATCACATAATCTTCCATATCGTATTCATGATATCCTGTAGCCTGTGTCACTACAACATTAGTTAAAGCAGCTGCCGTCACCAGGGTGAAAGCCAAAATGCCTGCTATCGCTCTCTTCATGGGTTTCTCCTCCATATCTGAAAAGTTTCATCGCGCACATTATAGCAAATATTCAGGAAATAGTAAAATATTTCTCCTGTCGATGTTTGCTGTCGAATAAATAATAGTATTGAACGATCTCATATTCTTCCAGCCAGTTCACTGCTTCCCCCTCCGGCTGACTAACATCTCCCAGAGTTCCCTGCGTGTCATAATAACCACAGGCAGAAACCGAAGGAAGATATTGTTCCATATCTAATAGAAAGCGCTGGTAATGAGTCGTCTGTAATCCGGCTGTTTGCAGCAACAGACCGGATAAATAATTTAATGAAGAAATCCCCACCGTCTGCTCTGGAATATCATAATTGGCCCATAACATAAACGGAACCAGATGTTCTTTCATCACATCCTCTTCTTCAAACTGTGTCGGAAATTTATTCATGACGTGACCATAAAACCGGTCTGATAAATGCGGCTGATGATCCCCAAAGAACAAGATTAACGTAGGTTCCGACACCTCACGAAAGTAGCCGACCAGCTCCTGTAAGGCTTCATCTGATTTTTTGATCAATGACAGATATTGGTTCACCGGAGCATCCCCTAGCTGATCCGAGATTTTCACCGGATCGTCACTGGTCCAATCTGCCGTATAGGGATTATGATTTTGCATCGTCACATTAAACAAGCATAATTTTTCATCCCTGGGTTTATCCTCATAGAGCCGGCAGATTTGACGATAATTTTCTGCATCACTGACATAATCCCGTATTAACTCCGGATTCTGAAAATCTTTCAAACTGATAAAATCATCAAAATCCAACAGGGGATACACCCGGTTACGATTATAACCAGAGGGGTTATATGGATGCATGGCGACTGCTTCCCCATATCCATCCTGTGCTTTTACCGTTGTAATCAACGATGGCAGGTCTTCTGTCATATATTGTAAATAAGGATTTCCCGGTAAAAATGCTTTCGTACATCCGGTTAGAAATTCAAATTCTGAATTCGCAGTATATCCCCCATAAACAGACGACTCCGCATATCCCTTGATGGTATTTTCCGTCAGACTATCATAAAAAGGCATTGCATTCTGATTACTGTCAAAATCGTCTCCCAGAACCCGCAGATCAGCAAACGATTCATTCATAATCATAATGAGATTTGGTCTTGTCTCACTGGAATCTGGGTTGTATCCGGTTATCCCCGTGTTGTCTTTCCCATCCTCTCCTCTCAGATCTGCATATCGGGACAATATTTCCTCCGCCCGTTCAGGAGAATATCCCCTTGGTTTCGACACATTTGCTTTCCCGGCATTGGCGGTAACATATAAAGCATACCCATAATCATGAATACCTATCTGATGATCCCATGTTAATTCACTGACATCCTCCAGAAACGTGGAGGATGTATTGATCCATAACAAAAACAAAGCACTCAAAGCCAAACCACCCAGAGAAGCCATGACATCATACTTCTGAAAATATTTACCGTGTTTCTCCGGCAATAAAAAACATATGGCGATTGATAAAATACCTGTTGCAACACCTGCGATCATACAGGGATGAACTTCGATGGAATAATTTCCCATCACTGTAGCCGCCGTACGGATCGCATAGATATCCATAAATACAATGCCATATCCACGGTACATCTGCACCAGATAATTGGCAATCCCCAGAATCAATACCACCACCGTTGAAAGGAACATGGCTGGTTTCAGCCTATGGAACAGTGACACCAGTATCAAATTGATCATCCAATATAATAAAACATTTTTGAAGATCAGCAGGGCATCCATATCTAAAATATTGCGATCAAAAAATAATTCAATGGTTATAAACTCCAAAAAGCCAAGCGCTAAAAAAATCAGCGCCTGGCATATTTTATTATCCCTCATAGTATCCATTCCTGTGATTAACGGAAGAAGTCAAACAGATTTCCAAATCCGTCGTCAGAATCATCTCCACCGTTTCCATTGTTATAATCACCGGAATTTCCATTGCCGGAATTTCCGTTGCCATAGTTCCCGTTGCCGGAATTTCCGTTGCCATAATTACCATTACCGGCATCTCCTGAATCGTTCTTAGAAGAATTTTCAGAATCGTCTGACAAACTATCCAGAGAAGAGGAGCCTTGTAGTGTTACCTTAAAGGTTTTTTCCTTATAAGAACCATTATCACTTCTTTGAACGGTTATTTCCACCTCAGTTCCCTTTTTATAGCTGTTTGCTTTTTCCTGCAAACTCTCAATGGAACGAACCTCCATATTATTGATCGAAGTGATAATATCGCCGACCTTGAGTCCTGCTTTCTCCGCAGCACCATCCTTGGCAATTTCCATAATCTGTACACCATTTGGTATATTAAACGCAGTAGCTGCATCTGTGACGGTCTGACCGCTAATACCTAAATAGCCTTTTTCCTCATCGCTGAGGTTTTCTTTGTTCATCAGATCTTCAATAATCGGATTGGCCACAGAAATTGGAATCGCATATCCAATTCCCTCTATTGAAGAAGATGCAATCTTAGCAGAGTTGATACCAATGACCTCACCTCGCATATTGATCAATGCACCACCACTATTACCCGGATTAATCGCGGCATCCGTCTGGATCGCCTTAATGGTATTACCAGATGCGTTGCTATAGTTGTTTTCGTCAGAAGCTGAAATCTCACGATCTTTGGCACTGACATATCCTACAGTAACAGACTGCCCATATCCCAGAGCATTACCAATGGCAATAACCATTTCGCCCACTTTCAAATCATCCGAACTTCCCATATCTGCAATCGCAATCTTGTTCATCGTATCTTCTTTAATATTCTTAACAGCCACTGCAATCACTGCCAGATCGTTGGCACTGTCTGTCCCCTTGACGGTAGCCTCATAGATCTCATCATCAATAAACTGTACTGAAATCGTCTTGGCCCCCTCGATCACATGATTATTGGTGGCAATCAATAACTCCTTGTCATTCTGTGCAATGATAAATCCAGATCCGGCACTGGTAGATTCCTGTCCCTGATACTCCTGTCCGAACAAATCATAATAATTTGCGCCCTGTGTCGTGCTGGTGATCGCTACGATGGCAGGCATCGTCTGTTCGGTAATCTTAGAAACATCCATCGTACCCACCTCTGTGGTGGCAACAGTACTATCTGTATCGGACTTTTGATCCGAGCCGGAGGAACCCTGCGTCGTTGTCTGAAGTTTCGTCTGGCTGGTTTGTGTTGGCATAAACTGCTCACTCACGTAACGCACTCCCTGGAAACACACACCTGCTACAACACCAAAGACCGCTGCACAAGCTGCACAAATCAATAATTTTTTCACCAGACCATTGCCGGAATCCTTCTTCTTGGCTTTCTTGGGCTTATGCGGTTGTCCCATCGGTATCGGTCCCTGATGCGGTGCCGGTCCCTGATGAAATGCCTGCTCTTGATTGGAAGATGCGCCATTCCCGGCACCGGCTTCCTGGCCAGAGGAGGAATACCCCTGCTGGTTTGCTGCATAATAATCCCCCGAATGTGTTGTTTCCGCATCTCCTTTCTGATAAGAATAACTATATGTGCTATCCTTTGGCTCATTTACCGTTTCCTGTACCGACTCTTTCGCCGGTTCCACCGGATTTCCATATTCACCGGTATATCCCGTGTTCTCTCTGTTGTCCTCCATAGTCTCTACCTCCTGTTTTCTATATTATAAATGATACTACATTTCCTCGCTTCGATAGTTAGTCTACCAATCATTTGTGTTCTTACTGTGAAAAAAAATTGAAGAAATTCTGTTTTTGGAAATACTACGCAAGAAACCGTATGCAAGATTTTAAATGTTGCACATTATTTCAGAACACTATATAATAATGAGAAGTTTGAAGGATAATTCGTGAGGTGAGAATTTGATCAAAGAAAATCAAAGATTACTAAATATTATGCATGTGATCGTAGATGCCCTTATCATAGCATTTTCGTTTTTACTGGCATACTATCTGCGTTTTGATGATACCTGGAGTCCTCTGATTCTGCATGGAATCATTAAACCCGCAGTGGGATATGTTCTGGAACCGGAAAAATACTTTTCCATGTTGGTTTTTCTGATTCCTTGTTTCCTAATTATTTATCGGTTTTGCGGTCTCTATGATCCCAAGCGCACTAATAGCAAACGTTATGAACTATTCAGCCTGATTAAGGCGAATGCCTTTGGTATTATCTATGGCACAGCAATTCTGTATTTTCTTAAACAGACCAACTATGCCCGTCTGTTTTTGGCCATCTTTATTATTATAAATCTGGTCCTGGATTATATTTTCCGTATCATTGTCATGATGATACTGAAACGAGCCCGCAGGGCCGGCAAAAACTTAAAACACATTTTATTGGTGGGTTATAGCCGCACTGCAAAGGGATACATTGACCGTCTGCGCGCCCATCCGGAATGGGGATACTATGTACATGGCATCGTAGATGACACAAAATTTCCCGGCGACAGCTACCGTAATGTGGAGGTCATCGGCAACACCAGTCAACTGGCGGATATGCTGACCACAAATCAGTATGACGAAATCGCCATCACATTGCGGATACAGGAATTTTATAAGCTGGAACGTATCGTTTCCATTTGTGAAAAATCCGGTGTGCACACAAAATTTATCCCGGACTATAATAATATTATTCCGACGAAACCTTATACAGAGGATTTGGACGGACTACCGGTCATTCATGTACGACATGTGCCACTTAGTTCTTCCTTTAATAAAATCCTAAAACGTATTGTAGATATCTTCGGGGCAGCCGTCGCGCTGGTCTTATTTGCAATTCCAATGTTATTTTTGGCGCTTATTATCAAGATCACATCGCCCGGCCCGCTAATCTTCCGACAAACCCGTGTGGGACTGCATAATCGGGAGTTTCAAATGTACAAGTTCCGTTCCATGAAGGTACAAAAAGAATCGGAAGAGAAAAAGGCATGGACCACCGCCAATGATCCCCGGGTCACCAATATTGGTAAATTTATGCGAAAAACAAATTTGGATGAATTGCCACAGATCTTCAATGTTCTGAAAGGTGATATGAGCCTGGTAGGACCGCGACCAGAACGTCCTTTCTTTGTGAATAAATTCAAGGAAGAAATTCCTCGTTATATGATTAAGCATCAGGTACGCCCAGGCATGACAGGATGGGCACAGGTAAACGGCTACCGTGGCGATACTTCCATCTCAAAACGCATTGAGTGTGATCTGTATTATGTCGAAAACTGGTCTTTATATCTGGATTTTAAGATTTTGTTTCTGACCTTCTTTGGGCGTAAGACAAATAAAAACGCATATTAATGAAAACTTCCCACAAACCCTGTGGGAAGTTTTCATTGTCAGTATTACAGTAGAAAGGATGTGGCAACATGAAAATCCGTGGCAGATTAATCATTGCATTTTTGTTTGTAACATTATTTCCCGTCATTATGTTTGGTTTATGCAGCAATTTTATCCTGCAAAAGGAATCCAGGATATTAAAAACCCGCTATAATTTAGAGGCGGAAAGCTATGATTATCTGCTGAATCCCTATCAGTTGCTATATCATATCACAGCACAAAATTATGGCCAATTAGCAGACACAGCAGATACCCATCCCGAAAAATTCTTAAATACGAACTATACTGCGCAGGCAAACAAAGCCCTAAAGAAACAGAATACATTTCTGGTCCTTCGCAAAAACAGACAGGATGTGTTCATTGGGAACAAAGATCTTTATTCCCAAATATCATCACTCCCCTCTTCTTATAATCCAGAAGAAAAAAATAGCAACATGATCTATATGGATCAGTCCAATTCCATGATTATCCGCAAAAAAGATTTTTACTTTTCGGACGGCTCAGAAGGACAGCTTTTTCTCATTGCAGATGTATCACATTTCATTCCCCGCTGGCATCATTCGATACGGGAACTTTTACTCTCCTATCTACTCATCATCCTGATCACAGCACTATTATTAATCGCATGGATCTATCGAAGCATTGTCTATCCACTCAACATTCTGCGAATCGCCACCCGACAAATCGGTGCGGGAAACTTGAATCAACCGATCCAGATACTTTCCACAGATGAGATCGGGGAACTTTGTCAGGATTTTGAGGAGATGCGCATCCGCCTTAAAAATATGATTGACGGGCAGATTCAGTATGATGAAGATACTCGCACTATGTTAAGCAGTATCTCTCATGATCTCAAAACTCCCTTGACGGCTATCAGAGGATATACAGAGGGACTAATGGACGGTGTGGCGCAGACTCCTGAGATGCAGGAAAAATATTTACATACAATCTATAACAAGGCGGGTGATATGACATATCTGGTGGAAGAATTATCTCTGTTCGCCCAAATGGAACAGGATGCCCTGACTTACCACTTCACCACGTTAAAGGTTGCCGATTATTTTGCTGATTGTATGGAAGATCTGACACTGGACATCGAAACAATGGGTCTGGAACTGTCCTACTATAATAATGCTGCCCCCGATACAAGGATCTACGCAGACCCGGAGCAATTAAAACGGGTGATCTATAACATTGCAAATAATGCCGGGAAATATATGGATCACACTCCCTCCATTTTGCATGTCCGTATCGAAGAGGAAGCACCAAAATCTCCCGTTCCTCCTCTATACCGTCAACTAAACCGGGACGGCTCGGATGTGGAACCACCGGCAGAACCCGTGGAATATATTAAGATTCAGATCGAAGATGAGGGACCGGGAATTGACGCCAAAGATTTGCCCCATATTTTTGACCAGTTTTACCGTGCGGATGCCTCCCGTAACTCCTCCACCGGCGGCAGCGGCCTGGGGTTGTCCATTGTCAAAAAAATCATTACAGATCATGGTGGAAAAGTATGGGCGGAAAGCATTTCGGGCGTTGGTACAAGTATAAATTTTCTCTTAAAAAAGGCTCCAAAGGATTGACAGATTTTTCCAGAAGCGGAAAAATAGTAAGAAAAGAGGAGGAAACGCAATGAGTAAGATATTAATCATAGAAGACGATACCGCCATCGCGGAATTAGAAAAAGATTATCTGGAAATTAATGAATACACCGTGACGGTGGAGCATGACGGCAGTGCCGGTGCGGCCAGAGCTTTGGATGAGGATTATGATTTGATTATTCTGGATCTGATGTTGCCGGGCATGGATGGATTTGAGATCTGTAAATTAATCCGGGAAACCAAAAACACACCGATTTTGATGGTGTCTGCCAAAAAAGATGATATTGACAAAATTCGGGGATTGGGGCTGGGCGCTGATGATTATATTACCAAACCCTTTAGCCCCAGTGAACTGGTGGCGCGGGTCAAAGCGCATCTGTCCCGTTATAAACGCCTGACCAGCATCGGCATAGAGGAGAATGAAATGATTGAAATGCCCGGACTGACCATCGACAAAACGGCAAGGCGCGTCATCGTTAATGGGAATGAAAAAGTATTTACCACCAAAGAATTTGATTTGTTGACATTTCTGGCAGAACATCCTAATCATGTATACTCGAAAGAAGAACTTTTCAAAGAAATTTGGGAAATGGAATCCGTAGGCGATATTGCCACTGTTACGGTACATATCAAAAAAATTCGGGAAAAGATCGAAGATAATACATCGAAACCACGCTATATTGAAACGATATGGGGCGTGGGTTACCGTTTTAAAATCTAACAAAATAGGATTGTTTACAATTTCTTCACAACTCTCACATCCTTCGTTCACATTTCCACTTTATAATGATTTTATCAAATGAACATATCCATTTGATAAGTGCTTAAATTTTTCATACCTTCTCCTTTAAGGGACTGCTTATACCGGCAGTCCTTTTATATTTGAAATGATTCCGAATCCTATTTGCAATTTCTCTTGATAATTTAAGATGGATTTGTACACACTATTACATATCACATAGTTCCAGGAGGTCTGTTATGCGTGCTCATCCCATGTTCCGTTTTTTACTGTTGATCAGCTTGATCACCGGTTGCGTCCTGTTGGCATTCCGTTATCTCCTGCCACTATTTTTACCCTTTATTACTGCGTACATTTTAATGCGGCTTTTATTGCCACTCATCCAATATTTTCAATCACGTTTCTCCCTTCCCAAATGGCTGGCTTATGGAGGAACCCTATCTGTATTTTTCCTGCTTTTAGTTGGCGCTATACTGCTGCTTGGAAAATACCTGATCCGCCAACTGAGACTGTTCTGCACCAATGCATCTGTCTATGGACAGATCTGCTGCCAAACCATCCAAAGCGGCTGTGACAGACTTTGTCTGTCTATTGATCATTATCTTCGACTCAAGCAGGGCAGCACTCTGGACTTTATCAATGCGAAACTACAGACTATCAATGACCATTCTACGGAACAATTTTATCAAAATGCCGGCAAAACTGCCCTCAGTTGCATCGGTGGCTCTATACAGCTTTTTATGTTTCTGTTGATTACATGTATTAGCATGATTATCCTTTGTAAAGATATGGAACCACTACACCAGGCCTATCGGCGGCATCGGTTTTATCCGGCCGTTCATCAGGTTCTGCATACCATGCGAACCACCGGCCTGACCTATCTGCGTGCGCAGCTCATCATCCTGCTGATCAACTGGATTCTTTGCAGCATTGGACTTTGCTTAATTCGCAATCCCTACTTCATTCTGATCGGAATGGCAATATCTGTCATAGATGCCCTGCCCATTCTGGGGAGCGGTGTCATTTTGGTTCCCTGGGGATTGTACTTTGTGTTTCAACAACAATTTTATCCGGCTGCAGTATTATTTACCGCCTATCTCGCCACGGTACTGACCCGGGAATTTCTGGAAGCCAAACTCATGGGCGATGGCATGGGAATGCTTTCGTTCTTTACTCTGGCTGCCATCTATGCCGGACTCAAACTCTATGGAGTCTGTGGCATTTTTTTAGGTCCCTTTGCTGTGGTACTGATACGCGCCATCTATCGGGTATGGATGGATCAAACCTCTCAAACTTAATTAAAATACACCAATTCTTCCTTTGGTTTGCCGGATGGTTCCACATTTTCTGCATAGAATACCGGCCCCTCCTCACCATATTCTTTCATATATTTATATTCCAATCTGGCAGTTACCGTAACATACTGTTGGTTTTGATACGCACTCCAATCATCTGCCTTGCACAAGAATCCCAAATACTGTACGTCATCTGCACAACATGTCATCGCCATACGTCCAAATACCGCAAAGCCTGCCGGCAGTCCCGGCGGCTTCTGGATCATCCCGGATACTTTCAATGTCTTCCCCTGATAGGTATCCGGATGATCCAGCATATCAATATACCATAAACCAAAATCATCCTCTGTGATCTCAATGACTTCTGCATTGACATCAAACGGCATCTGATCCTTCATCTCATAAAATTCATCCTGTGCCGACTCATAGACAATCTGCGCCCTGGGATTCACCGCTTTAATACTTCCCCGAATTGCATTTTTATTTGTCTTTTCCACGGTACAACGGTTAATAATAATCATCTCGGCGATACGGAACTGATCTACCATCATAGATGGCATATTTTTCATATACATGGAAAATGTCTCATCATTCACCACATCGATGGTCTGAAAAACCACTTCCCGATCAAAACAAATCTCTTCCAGATCATCGTACAATTCCGGTATGTGTGCCGATGGCCACATACCATTGTACTCAATGATGATTCGATCCGGACGATGTTTTTTCAAAAATTTCTGAACGACACTACCGCAAAAGGATTCTTCGTCCTCTATATACTCCACTACTGTATTGACACGCTCCAAGGTCTCCCGCTCATATTCCACTTCCCCTTCCTCACATGCCAAAATCAAAGTCTTTACCTTGTCATCAAACATATCATCCACAATCAAATCACAGATCAGATTGGTCTTTCCTGCTTCCAGAAAACCCATAATGACATAGACCATCATCTCTTCTTTTTTCTTTCCAAACATAGTGTCTCCATTCTTTAAGATGCTACATGAAATAGTGCCTTTACCTCATCTTCTTTCAATGCCGAACCAATCACGCAAATACGCCCGGTATAATCCGCCGCACCACGCCGGATCTCGATTTCTTCCGGTACCAGATCAAAATGGAACCATTCTCCTTCTTCTGCCGCAATGATTCCTTTGGCGCGGAGAATATCTCCATATTCCTTGGAATTGGCTAACTGATCTAAAATATCCTTTAATTCCTGCTCACTAAATTTATGTGCTGTCTCAATACCACAACTGGTAAATACTTCATCCGCATGGTGGTGATGGTGATGGTCGTGATCATGGCCACAGCAGCACTCTCCATCGTGATGATGCTCATGATCGTGATGATGCTCGTGGTCATGGTCATGATCATGGTGGTGGTCATGATCATGATGATGCTCGTGGTCATGGTGATGCTCGTGATCATGGTGATGCTCGTGATCATGGTGATGCTCGTGATCATGGTGGTCATGATCGTGGTGGCATTCATGACCATGATGGTGCTCTTCCATTAATTCTTTTTCTAAAGAATTGATCTTTTCCATCGCCTCACGAATATTCTGTCCGCGAATTTCGTCCCAAGGCGTGGTGATCACCGATGCCTCTCCATTCCTTTCCCGTATCATTTGCAGACAGACATCCAACTTCTCTGGTGATAAATTCTGTGTCCGGCTCAGTATCACGGTTCCGGCATACTCGATCTGGTTATTATAGAACTCTCCGTAATTCTTCATATACATTTTGCATTTCGTAGCATCCACCACGGTAGCGGTACTATTAATCACCACATCCTCACCAATATTTTGCACTGCTTTTATCACATCGGATAATTTCCCAACACCGGATGGCTCAATGATCACGCGATCCGGAGAATATTTCTCCAATACTCCTTTCAAGGCTTCTCCAAAGTCCCCCACCAGAGAACAGCAGATACAACCGGAATTCATCTCCGTAATCTGAATGCCGGCTTCCTTTAAGAAACCACCATCAATACCAATCTCACCAAATTCATTCTCGATCAGCACCAGCTTCTCTCCCGTAAATGCTTCCGCAATCAATTTCTTAATCAAAGTCGTCTTTCCTGCTCCTAAAAAGCCCGAAATAATATCAATCTTTGCCATAATGCTTCATCCTTCCTTTCTATATTTATCAAACGATGGTTCGATCATTTTCACCGTTTTTGCGTTAAATTATATTATATCCATTTCCAGCATGAAAATCAAATTTTGTCGTCTCATACATGGCGATGCTGGCAGCGATGGGTAGATTGAGACTATCAATCCGATCGGTATGCGGTATAATCACTGACGTACCGATATCCAAAAACTCCTTTGGTAATCCTGTGGCTTCATTGCCAAAAACCAGGGAAAAAATTCCCTGTGGGCGAATCTGATGCAGGCTTGATTGTGCATCCAGCATAAAAGGATAGAGTTCCCTGTCACCATATTGCTCCTGATACTCAGCAAAACTGTCAAAATATACAAACTCGGTGGAAAAAATTGCCCCCATAGATGCCCGGATCACCTTGGGATCAAAGGCATCGACTGCCGGACGGATGATGGCCATTTGCTGCAATCCAAATCCCAATGCACTGCGCATGATGGTTCCCATATTTCCCGCATTGGATGGATTCACCAATACAATATGAGAATGATCCTGCTGCAAATTCCCCTGAAATTTGCGAAACTCTCCGATCACATAACAATTCTCCTTCTGTGATAACACATTGAAAATCTTGTTGGTATAAACCATTTCAATCCCGGCATCCCGGCATAATACCGTCAGTTTATCTAAAGTCTCACCCGGTTTCATCTCGGAATGAATAAACACTCTGGTCACTTGCCCGGTCCGATATTTTAATAATTCAAATGTCAATGTGATTCCTAACGCATAAGATACCGGATCTTCCTTCCGATAACGTTTATAACCTGCCATAAAACCTCCGTTCCGAAATACCCTTCGTTCTCTTTCTCTCTGTTATTATTGTTGCATACAGGAAATTTTGTGTTTCCCTGCAATCGAAAAGAGAGTTTGTGATCAAACCCTCTTTGTTATGGTAACCCGTCCTCTATTCCTGAATAAATACATCGATTGTCAAATCCCCCGCCTCTGAATGAAAGGGAATACGAAAAACCGCATTGACACTGTCTTGATATGCACTGCCTATATAATATTGCGGTGGTGTTATATCAATCATAATACTACTATTTGCAAAAACAGTTGCTGCATTGCCTGCTACCATATTACCCAATTCTGAAATCGCACTCTCACCGATGGCATCAATGGTATCCATAGGCGACATCATCATTTTAGATACTACTCCCAGAGCAGTCTGGTGATCCAGATTAAGTAAAACCTCTCCCGTCAGATCACCCACCAGACCTAATTTGATCAATGAAGCATCTTCCGGATAAGCCCCCTGATGCATGGAAGGTGTGCCTATCTTCAGATCCAACATACACATATCTTTCATGATTTTACATACCGAAATAATAAATGGGTTCACATGCTCTGCTTTCATGCTCTACCTCCCCTGCTAAACCTCGTAATCTTAAGTATAACAAATAAGCAAAAATCTGTAAATGCAAATACGCATTTTTTTACACAATTCTACATTATAAGTGAAATGTATCCCAAAAGTCTTCACTAATCCTGACTTCGCTCTTGCTTAACCACGTCTCATACTTCTCCTTAAACAGCACCGTCAACCGCTCCAGGATTTCTGCTTCTTTCTCCTCATCGGAAAGTTCATCTGAAACTTCGGTTTCTGCATCATCGGTTGCGATATAAAACATCTTATTCGCCAAAATATTATCCTGATATATCTCACTTAATCCCTGCACCGATAAAGCATAGGCCGCCTTATCCTCTTCCGTAACCGTTTCCAGCAGATTTTCCGCTTTTTGCAATGCCTCATCTAACTCATCATTGGATAGGGTGACTTCCTCTGTTTTGGCCTCCTCTTTAATCACCTTTAATTGGGTAATCATGTTCACAATTTCCTGTTTCGCTTCTTCCCCAATCGTCTGATTCGCAGTCAGAGGATAACTCCATAATTGTGTGCTAAAGTTCCCCTCATACTGTCTCTTGAGAAGATACGTATAGTTCAATACTTCACTATACCGTACCCCTTCATTGCCCACAGCGATCACAAAAGAATCCTCTGTGATTTTACCACTCTCCAGTTTGACAGTACTTCGTTTGCTTGTTTTTCTTTGATCTCCACATCCACCACAAAATACCGATACTGCCAGACAGATGCAAAGTCCAAAACTGATCAGTTTACTTCTCTTCATATAGTCCTCCAATTCCACGAATCAACTCAGAAACGATCCGAAACAGTTCCTCTGTCGCCTGCTTTTTCTTCGCTGTTTTTTCTACTGTATATTTATACAGGAAATAAGGCTCCTCGCCACCTGCACTCATATATTTCAATTTCCCCTGATACAATTCTATCATTTTCAACACATTTTCGGAAGCAATATTTTCCCCGGAGTGCAAATAGATTTGTATACCGGCCGGCTTCTGGCTGATCTGTGCGATCCCGGATCGATGTGCCTCTGCTTTTAACAGAGCTACACGCAATAGATTCTCTGTGGCTATCGGAATATTGCCGAAACGATCTTCCAGTTCCTCCTGCATATCAGTGTATTCTTCTGTCGTCTCTATCCCTGCAATGCGTTTATACATATCCAGCTTCTGAAATTCACTGCGAATATATGTTGCCGGAATATAGGCATCGATCTGTATCTCAATACTCGTCTCAAAGTCTGAATGACTGGTGTCCTCTCCTTTCATCTGGCGCACCGCTTCATTTAACATCTTGCAATACAAATCATATCCTACCGCTTCCATATGACCGGACTGGGCGGCTCCTAACAAATTCCCCGCACCACGGATCTCCAGATCACGCATCGCCACTTTGATGCCGGACCCCAGTTCCGTATATTCCCGGATGGCTGCCAGACGCTTTTCTGCCACTTCCCGCAGCATTTTTCCATGCTGATACATCAAAAAGGCATACGCAGTACGGTTGGAACGGCCCACCCGACCACGTAACTGATACAACTGAGACAGTCCCATACGATCGGCATGGTCGATAATGATCGTATTGACATTGGAGATATCCAATCCCGTCTCAATGATCGTCGTTGCCACCAGCACATCGATCTCACCGCTGATGAAGGACATCATAATGTTTTCTAATTGCCGTTCACTCATTTGACCATGTGCAAATGCCACATTGGCATCCGGAACCATTGACGCAATTTCCAAGGTAATCTCCTCGATCCGCTGCACCCGGTTATATACATAATACACCTGCCCCCCTCTGGCCAATTCCCGGTTGATGGCTTCCCGTATAATCTCCGGGTTGTGTTCCATCACAAACGTCTGTATCGGCAGACGATCCACCGGCGGTTCCTCCAACACACTCATATCCCGGATTCCCACCAGGCTCATATGCAAAGTACGCGGAATCGGTGTGGCACTCAGGGTCAACACATCGATATTGCCCTTCATCTGTTTGATCTTTTCCTTGTGTGTTACCCCAAAACGCTGTTCTTCATCCACGACCAACAGTCCCAGATCCCGAAACACTACATCCTTGGATAACAGACGGTGTGTACCAATCACAATATCCACCTGCCCCTTTCGCAAAAGAGCCAATGTCTGCTTCTGCTGGGTCGGTGTGCGAAAACGGGAAAGCATCTCCACCCGCACCGGAAAATCCCCCAGCCTCTCCATCAATGTATTATAATGCTGCTGTGCCAGGATGGTAGTGGGAACCAAAAAAGCCACCTGTTTCCCATCATTCACTGCCTTAAATGCCGCACGCAAAGCAATTTCCGTCTTGCCATACCCCACATCTCCACAAATCAGACGATCCATAATCTGATCACTTTCCATGTCTTTCTTGGTGGCTGCGATAGCGTCCAACTGATCCTGTGTCTCCTCAAAAGGAAACAATTCCTCAAACTCCTGCTGCCATACAGTATCTGCACTAAAGGAATATCCCTTTTGCTGCTGGCGTTTTGCATACAGTTCCACTAATTCCTTTGCGATTTCCTTCACTGCCCCCCGGACACGGGTCTTGGTTTTCGTCCATTCTCTGGAATTGAGCTTATTTAACTTCGGCGGCTTTGCGGCATCCTGATCCGCATATTTCTGCAACACATCCAGACCGGATGCCGGTACATACAGATTGCCTCCATCGCCGTACTCGATTTTGATATAGTCCTTTGTTACCTGATCCACCTGAATCTTTTCAATACCGCGATACACACCTAAACCATGATTCTCATGCACAACATAATCGCCAACATTTAATTCATTAAAACTCTGAATCACCTTGCCGTCATATTGTTTCTGCTTACGGCGTTTTCGTTTTTGTTTTGCCCCGAATATATCACTTTCCGTAACCACAGCAAATTTGATGGCACTATAAGCAAATCCCCGGCGCAAAAAACCGTAGGATACCATGATCTGACCAGATTCCAACACCTCTCCGGGTGTCTCCTGATAAAAAGCCGGAATATCATACTCATTTAAATCCTTGCTCAAACGCTCTGCTCTGGTCCTGGAAGCAGATAACAACAAAACCCGGTATCCATTTTTCTTCCACCGCTTCAGATCTTCTACTAATAACTCAAAATGTTTATTATACGATCCCACCGGCTGCACCTGTATGGCCACCCGCTGTTGAATAGCAAATGTTTTTGGCAGCGTATCCAACATAGATAATGCCAACAATGGTTTGCGTAGCAACATGCCTGCCACTGCTTCCGCCGGATATAGTACATCCATCTGCCCCGGAAGAATATATCCTTTTTCCAGACGGCTTTCCATACTCTCCCGAAACTCTGCTTCTACTGCCTCCGCCTTCTCCAGACAACGGGCCGGTTCATCCATAAAATACAACGTCTCCTCGGGAAAACAGTCAAAAACTGATCCGGTCTGCACAGGGAAATAGGATAAAAATGTTTCCAAGCCCATACGTCCATCATATTGTTCATAATTTTCCTGCACTTCCTGTAGCATAGCATGAAGACGATTGACTGCTTCCAGATTTTTTTCTTTCTTAAACCGGGCTGCCATCTTCTGTTCATCCTGCCTCATACGATCCAATCCCTGTCGTATCTCCTGTTCTGTCAGGATCAATTCCGAGGCCGGAAATATTTGCAAAGAAGAGATTCTCTCGATGGACCGCTGGCTCTCCACATCAAAGGAACGGATCGTATCAATCTCGTCCCCCCATAATTCAATACGATACGGACTGTCCTCCGTCACAGGAAAGATATCAATAATACCACCTCGTACCGAATAATCTCCCGGCGCCTCCACCTGAATCTGTCTATGATATCCCATGTCGACCAACTGCTCCGACAAACGTTCCAGATCAATAACATCTGCTTCTGCCAACGTATGCATCGCACTTTCATACAGGGACATCGCAAGGGTATACTCCATCCCCGCATCCATAGTGGTGACCACAGTTCCCCCCTGCCCCGCCAGCAAAGCGCGGATAACCTTTAGCCGTTCTATCCCCAGAGCATTTCCATGAATATCTGCACTATAAAAAATCACATCTTTTGCCGGATAATATAATACATCTCGGTCAAACATGCGATAGTCTTCTACCATTTCTCTGGCACGTATTTCATTTGCTGCGATAATCACACGCCACTTCTTTTGTTGTCCCAGACCATAAATTACATGACATTTTTGTGATTCCACGCATCCGGATATGTGCAAAGGCAAATTCCCTCGTTCCACCGCTTCCTTGGCACTCCGATATGCATGGATCTCCTCTAGTGGTGCTATCAACGTTTCCATCTGCTTCATAACCTCCTATATTCGCATCCACTATCCGTTAAACCGATTCATCGCTGCTGATGTATCCTCTGTCAGCATGACCTGACATGCCTCCACGACACGTTCCAGCGCTTCCCGGATCGCCGGCTCTTCCTCGCCGGAAAACCGCCCCAGCACATAATCTGCCAGATCCCATCCTTTCGGCTTTTCTCCTACTCCGATTCGTATTCGGTTAAAATTTTGTGTCCCCAAATGGGCAATAATATTCTTAATGCCGTTATGTCCTCCAGCACTGCCCTTCTCCCGTATCCGCAGTTTCCCCGGGGCCAGATTAATATCATCATAAATCACAATCAGTTCACTTTCCGGGTCAATTTTATAAAAATCTACCAATGCCCGTATGCTTTCTCCACTGAGATTCATATACGTCTGCGGCTGGACTAATAAAACCTTTTGCCCTTCTATAAAACCCCGGCCACAAAGTGCTTTGTGTTCCTTTCGATCCAACGCAATATGATACGCATCACACAACGCTGTAATCGCAGAAAATCCTATGTTATGTCTGGTCCCATCATACCTTCGTTCTGGATTCCCCAAGCCTGCAATGATATACATCTTTACCTCATTTCTGTGCTGTTTAGTAATTCTTTTTATCGCGATGCTCTCCCATATGCACCACTTCTCCGGCATATTGTGCCAACAATTCCGGCTCCATCACATGTCGGTTATCCATCGTCTTCATAATATCCTTAATCTGCATTTGGTCCGAAACCTCTTTCTCCCCCAGATTATAAATCTTATTATCGCGGAAAGACAAGACGAACGGTTCTAACACATTTACAGTACCTGCTGTAATCACCAGTCCCCGGTCTCCTGTAGTCAGTTCTACACAAACACCCGGCTCTAAAATGTTAATACTTTGGATCAGA
This sequence comes from uncultured Jutongia sp., assembly GCA_964521555.1. GTDB lineage: Bacteria > Bacillota > Clostridia > Lachnospirales > Lachnospiraceae > Butyribacter. Next base: position 358,049 of record CAZFSU010000001.1, read on the forward strand.
GCATCCACCGTTTCCGGCATATATCCATTTGATTCATCCAACAGAAAACGCAGTGCTGCCACATCCGAAGCCGGTTCTTCCTGATAGTTCATGGCAGTCAACTGATCAAAAATAGCTGCTGTCCGCAAGATTTCCACTTCTGCTTCCTGCTGATCTACCAGCCCTTCCGATTTGCCCCCTACATGATATACCTTTTGCAATATTAAAGATAAAATCTGCTTCACTCCGGCATCCAGAGAGCCATCTCTGGCAAACATCTGGTACGCCGCCATATAATATGTATTGATCTTCTTTTGTTCCTCTTCTGTTCGCATCAAAATCGGCTTTTTACGCAGTTCCACCGGGATCAGCAATGTGCCAATGTCATGCAGGATCGCAGCCACCACGATATCTAACTGGCCTTTAAACTCCAGATTCATTCTCTTGGAAATCAGCGCACACAGAATAGCCGTATTGAGGGAGTGTTTATACACATAGTCCTCTGCGCTGCGAAGGTTTTGTATGAAATTAATCTTGTGATGCAGTGTCCCATACTTTTTAATAATCTGGTTTGCAAACTGATACAACTGCTCCGGCTCCTTATGTCTGCCGATTGCATCCAAAATTTCCTTAATGGTAAATACTGCCATCGCCTGAAATCGCTCAAATTCAATGTCCTCTTCAGACATCGGTGGTAATGGCTCCGCAGCTTCCAACACATATACACCGATCAGTCCAAAGTTCTGGATACTGACGATACCCTGCGCGGTTAATTTGGAATCCCGTTCATACAGCATGACACCGCTCTTATTATAGATCGGTTTCGCGATTCGCATACCTATTTTTAATTCATCTGCTTTTACAAAAATCATATTCTAACACCCCTTTCCTAATACTACTGTTGACTCTTTTCTGCTAAGTTGTTGGTAACACGGTTATATAATTCCAGCGCAGCATTATATCCCATCTTTTTCTGTCGATGATTGACTGCCGCAGATTCGCATATGATTGCCACATTTCGACCCGGACGGATCGGGATCGAATGGCAGACTACTTTATTTCCCAGGAACTCTATATACTGCTCTTCCAGTCCCAGGCGGTCATATTCCTGCTCCTTATTAAATTCTTCCAGCTTGATGACCAGATTGATCTCTTTTTCATTGCGAACGCTCTCCACTCCAAACAGGGACTTTGCATCGATAATACCGATACCACGCAATTCGATGAAGTGTCTGGTAATATCCGGCGCACTGCCAATCAGGGAGCTGTCACTAACCCGTTTGATTTCCACCACATCATCCGATACCAGACGATGCCCGCGTTGAATCAATTCCAATGCCACCTCTGATTTGCCGATACCGCTTTCTCCCATGATCAGAACACCCTCACCATAGATATCCACCAACACACCGTGCACTGTACAACACGGTGCCAATGCTCCATTCAGCCAACGGATCAAATCTCCCATAAAATAAGATGTCGCTTTTTTGCTTTGTAACAGCGGCACCTGATACTTGAACGCCAAATCCCGAAAACTCTGTTCAATCTCAATCTCACGGCAGAATATAATACACGGCGGTTTCGGAGATTCTTCACTTCCGGCCATGATTCGCTCCATCATAGCCACACTGTGTTCCATTCCTTTTTGTTGCATATATGTGTTTTCCACATGACCGATGATCTGTATCCGTCCGGAATCAAAATAATCAAAATACCCTGCCAACTGTAATGCCGGACGATTCACATCCGCCTGTGTAATCGCAATCTCCTCAATCGATATCTCTGGTGTACTGTTTTCTAACTCTAATTTTTCCACCAATTCTTTGAGTAAAACACTATGTCCCTGCACTTTTGCACTCATGCTGCGGCCTCCTTTGCGAGCATCTGCTATACCAAGTTTTGTGTTGCCCGCTACACAAACCTGGCGGATGAAAGAAGATCTACTTTCATCCTTTTTCTCCTTGAATCATACGATCGGTTTCTATTCCGAACGATTCTCTGCGCCATGAAAGAATCGATATACACTTTCCGCAGCTCTCTCATTCATAGATTCCACTGCTGCCAATTCCTCCACAGATGCCTCCTGGATTGCGTCGATGGACGGAAAATATTTCATTAACTGTTTTCGGCGCTTTTGCCCGATTCCCTCAATCTCATCTAAGATTGATCTCACCTGCACTTTGCTCCGCAGAGAACGATGATATTCGATGGCGAACCGATGCACCTCATCCTGTATCCTGGTCATCAGATGAAATCCCTCACTATTCACTTGAACAGGCAATTCCTGCTCCTGAAAAAACAATCCTCTGGTACGGTGCTTATCATCCTTCACCATGCCGCAAACAGGAATATCGATCCCCAACTCACGCAAGACAGCTTCTGCCACGTGTACCTGGCCGATACCACCATCCATCATAATAAGATCCGGGAAACGGTCAAACCGACCTGTCTGTCCTTCCTGCTTTTCCTCCAGAAGCTTCTGTTTTTCCTGCAAACCATGTCGAAACCTTCTGCCCAGCATTTCTGCCATACTGGCATAATCATCCGGTCCCTTCACCGTCTTAATGCGGAATTTGCGATAATCACTGCGTTTTGGTTTCCCCTGTTCAAACACCACCATAGATCCTACGGATTGAAAACCACTGATATTGGATATGTCATAGGATTCCACGCGATGCACCTCCGGTATGCCTAACCAGTCAGTAATTTCCCGCATTGCTCCAATGGTACGTTCTTCTTCCCGCCGTATCTTCTCCATATCCTGCGATAACACCAATTCTGCATTTTTATGCGCTAATTCCACCAGCCTCTCTTTCCTGCCACGCTGCGGTATCAAAAGAGAGACTTTGCTCCCCCTGCGTTTGCTAAGCCATTGGCTGATCAACTCAGCATCTGTCATCTCATATTCTAACATGAGTTCTTTCGGAATGAAAGGTGTTCCGGCATAAAACTGTTTCACAAACGACTGCAAAATTTCATCCGGACTTTCATCCTCCACACCATCCAGATGAAAATGATCCCTGCCGATCAATCTGCCTTCCCGGACAAAAAAGACTTGTATCACCGCTTCTTTCTCAGTCTGTGCCAGAGCAATAATATCCCTGTCCACACCACCAAAATCATTCACCTTTTGCCGTACCGAAATCTTTTTCACACTGTCCATCAGATCCCGGTAACCGGCTGCTTCCTCAAAAGCCAATTCTGCCGATGCCTGTTCCATTTTTTCCTGTAACATTTGCAACACTTCTCCCACATCACCCTCTAATAACTTGAGTGCCTGTTTAAAATGCTGCTGATATTCCTCGGCACTGATATATCCCTGGCAAGGTGCCTGACACTGTTTGATATGATAATTCAAACACGGACGCTCTTTTCCAATATCTCTTGGCAATACACGGTTACAGGTGCGAATCTTATATAATTTGTGTACTAATTCCAAGGTGTCCTTCGCTGCGCCGGCACTGGTATAGGGGCCGAAATATTTGCATTTATCCCGTTTTTGCTGCCTGGAATAAATGAGTCTTGGATATTCCTCGGATATGGTTGCTTTGATAAAAGGATAGGTCTTATCATCCTTTAACATGGTGTTGTATTTCGGACGATGCTCCTTGATTAAATTATTTTCCAGCACCAGCGCCTCGACTTCCGAATCTGTGATAATATACTCAAAATGATCGATCTGTGATATCATTTTCTCGATCTTAGGCGTTCTTTTCCTTTTCTGAAAATACTGGCGCACACGGTTTTTCAGGCTGACAGCCTTTCCTACATAAATAATCGCATCTTTTTTATCATGCATTAAATAGACGCCCGGTTTGGCGGGCAGTTTCTTTAGTTCCTCCTGCAAATCAAACATGGGCGTCTCCTTATACTCTGATTTAGATCTTAATCTTTTTCACACTCTGATCCAACTGATAGGCAATATCCTTAAGCTGTGTTGCATTTTCCGAAATATTCTCCAAAACGCTCCCCACCTCGGTGACCGAAGCAGAGGTTTCCTCGCTGCTGGATGCATTTTGTTGAGCAATCGCAGACAGATTCTGTACTACATCCACCACACGGTTCCTGGTTTCATCCAGATTTTCCGTTCGTTCCGTAATACGAATCACGCTGTCCAACGCATTGACAACACCAGTGTTCACCTGTTGGAACATCTCATCCGTTTTTAACATTTTATCGCTTTGCAGCTCCATGATTTCCTGTACTTCCTGCATCGTTTCCACTGCTTTGGATGAATCCTGGATCAGTTCACTGGTAATGGCGTCAATCTCCTGCGCAGAATCATTGGACTGCTCCGCTAATTTCTGAATCTGTGAAGCAACCACTGCGAAACCTTTTCCCTGTTCCCCTGCTCTGGCCGCCTCGATAGACGCATTCAGGGAAAGCAGATTCGTTTCTTCTGCTATCGCCGCAATAATACTGGTCGCTTCCTTAATTTTCTGGGCAGAGGCATTGGTAATGTCGGTCTGCGCCGCAATTTCCTCAATACTCTCTTTCGTCCTCGCATTGACTTCTATTAACTCTCGCAAAATATCCATAGCCTGTTCACTGGAATTCTGCATCTGTTTTGAATTGGCCTCCAACACTTCTGCCACCCGATTCGTATCACGAATCATATTCCCCATGAAAATCACATTTTCTGTGGCGCTTTGCGTCTCATCTGCCTGATTGGTGGCACCGCTGGCAATATCGCCTACCGCCGCACCCACCTGTGATAACGTCTGGGACGTATTTAATGCATCCTGATCCAAACGTTCGGAGGCATTAAACAAATAATCACTCTGTTTCTGGATCTCGGATACCATCTTAATCATCTCATCATGTAACGTGGCAACGGCACGACTCATCATACCTGTCTCGTCTTTTCGTTTCAAAAGTTTTTCTGCTTCTTCATTTTCTGTAAAATCCATATGTGACATCTTGCCAATCAGGGCAGAAACCTTCTTGATCGGACGAATCAGCAAACCTGTCATAATCACTGCAATCATAGCAAAAACCAGAATTACTGCAATGAATACACCGATACTGAGATACAATACCTTGGTAATCGGTGCCATAATCTCATCTTCTTCCGCACTGATAATCAAAATTGCCGGAAACTCTTCGGTCACATAGTAAGCCAAATACTTTGTTTTTCCATGATCCCGCACCAATTCCACAGATGTCTCATCCCGTTTCCCCATATTGATATCTGTGAGTACATCCTTGATCTCCTGGTGGTCTTCTTTCGTCCCAATCTTTTCCTTTTCCGGATGATAAACGATAGAACCATCCCGGTTGACAATATAAGCATAGCTGGATTTTACGCCCTGAAGCCCCACTGTGCTAAAGGTCTTGCTCATAACAACGGAATTATTAAAATCACCATTTTCCTGTAGATCTTCTAATACGATTCCATTACTGGTCACAACATCATACATGTAATTTCCCATCTGGTTCCGAATGGTACTCTGCACATTGGGAATCAACAAAAGCATGGTTACTAAAGCCGTTAATGCCACAGCAAAAATCACCAAAACCAGAATCTTGGTTTTAATCGAAAACAGAAAATGTACCCTTTCTGTTTGATTTGATGCGTTTCTTTCGTGAATTTTATTGTTTTTTATCATCTTTTTATCTCTTTTTGCCATAGACGCATCCTCCGTATATTCGCTGCTGTCATTCTTCCCCAACTCCTGAAAAAAAATTCCTCTCCAAAACATTGACATGCTCTGAAGAGGAGAGGGGTTTGAGGGGTATATCTTGGTTATCAACTGATAACCAAGTATAGTATAACATTATCCAAAGCAAAAATCAACCAAAAGATTTAAAAAAATTAATAAAAATTTAAAAATTTTTTGTTTTTTGTTTCATCGGTCATGATTTCCTTGCTACTTTGTCAGTACCCATTTTGGCTTAATGGATTCAGGAAAATAAAAAAGCTTTTGCACCCACATCCTTAATGAAAATCAGAGAATGGACGATATATTTTACAGAAATGCATTTCCATAGGAGGTATATTATGGCAACTACTACGATTTCATATTCTTATGATTATTATTTACGTAACATATATTCATCAAACCGTTTTGCACGAAAATCCGAGAACCGTGCCACTATCAGTAATAAAGAACTGGTACAGGCGGATTCTGATGCCATGAAAAAAATCACGGAAAAATTACGCAATTTGGAGTATTCTTCTGATAATGCGTCCGAAGTTCTAACCGATGTAAAATTATTTGTGGAAACATATAATAATTTGATCAGCAGCACCGAAGAGAACAGCAGCGAAGAAATGGAACGATTGAAAAAACAGATCGTACAATTCACGAAAGATAATAAAGATGAATTGGAAAGCCTGGGAATCAGTATCAATGCCAGCAATAAGCTCACGTTGGACAAATCCACATTTGGCGAATGCAGCCCTTCCAAGATCAAACGATTCTTCGGTAAGGACAGCGAATACATATCAAATCTTCGCAACCTTTCTTTGAAGACAAAACGTCTGGCCAGACGCCAGGCGGAGCCAGTCGTAGAAGATACGGACAAAACCACAAATAAAACTTCACTCCAGACGGCACAGGCAGAAAACGAGCTATTGCAAAGCCTGCTTCAATATCCGGAAAACGGCAGTACCTTTGACGCCAAAAGCTAATTTCAACCAAATCACAGCATATTACAAGACCTGACACTATATGGCATGGAAACAAAACGAAAGAAGCCCCCGGCGGAACAAATCAATCGTTCCACCGGGGGCTTTTCAGTTATATATGACCCGGAATCCTACCGATCACTTATACATATCTTGACACATTTAACTTTACTCCTGGTCCCATAGTAGTAGCCAAAGTAAAGCTCTTATAATACTGTCCCTTAGCAGCAGCCGGCTTAGCCTTTGAAATCGCTGCAATCAGTGTCTCTAAGTTCTCTTTTAACTGCTCCTCACTAAAGGATGCCTTTCCTACTGGTACATGTACGATATTAGCTTTGTCCAGACGATACTCAATCTTACCAGCCTTGATATCCTGGACAGCCTTAGTCACGTCCATCGTTACTGTTCCAGCTTTTGGGTTAGGCATCAAGCCTTTCGGTCCCAACACGCGACCCAGACGACCTACAACACCCATCATATCAGGAGTTGCTACAACTACGTCAAATTCAAACCATCCGTCATTCTGGATCTTTGGAATCAACTCTTCGCCACCGGCATAATCTGCGCCGGCTGCCAGAGCTTCATCCACCTTATCACCTTTAGCGAATACCAGAACACGTACCGTCTTACCTGTTCCGTGTGGCAATACAACGGCACCACGGATCTGCTGGTCTGCATGACGACCATCTACACCTAATCTGATATGAGCCTCTACTGTCTCATCAAACTTTGCAATCGCAGTCTCTTTAATTAACTTTACTGCATCTTCTACTTCATACTGCACTGTTCTGTCGATCTTCTTTGCAGCATCTGTATATTTCTTTCCTCTTTTCATAATTAATTAACCTCCTGGTGGTAGTAACGGCGGGTTTATCGACACCTGTGTGTCAGCCTCCCACAACGTTCAAATATTAACAATCTTTTATTTATGCGACTTCATTTGGAATACGGTTTTTATTCTTCTACTTCAATACCCATACTGCGGGCAGTTCCGGCGATCATGCTCATAGCTGCCTCCAAAGATGCGGCATTCAGATCTGGCATCTTTGTCTCAGCGATCTCCTGTATTTTTGCTTTGGAGATCTTAGCAACCTTATTTTTGTTTGGCTCACCGGAAGCATGCTCCAAACCACATGCCTTCTTTAATAATACAGCAGCAGGAGGAGTCTTGGTGATAAAACTAAAACTCTTGTCCTGGTATACTGTGATAACTACAGGAATAATCATACCATCCTGATTCGCTGTCTGTGCATTAAATTCTTTTGTAAACTGTACGATATTTACACCATGCTGACCTAATGCAGGACCAACCGGTGGTGCTGGTGTTGCCTTTCCAGCAGGAATCTGTAATTTAATATATCCTTCGACTTTCTTAGCCATTTGTCTTACCTCATTTCTACGTCGCCTTTTTACTTGCGGACCCATGCCGGCCACGCTAAAGCATTGATCCGTGTTGATGAAATATCTTGCTTAACAAACCATTACTATACGATCTCAACATCGTTAAAGCTGATTTCCACCGGTGTCTCACGTCCGAACATATCGATATTGATCGTCACCATACGGTTCTGATGATCGATCTGACGAACGATACCTGTCGTATCTTCCCAAACACCAGATTTGACAACCACAGAATCGCCAATGCTGAACGGAGCGTTCGGTGCATCGATCTTCAATCCCATGCTCGCCATCTCTTCTTCCGTCAGTGGTACCGGCTTGGACCCCGGTCCTACGAATCCTGTCACACCTCTTGTGTTACGTACCACATACCAGGTGTCATCATTCATGATCATATTGATCAGTACATAAGCAGGGAACATCTTCTGCTGAGTAATCTTACTCTCGTCTCCCTCTTTTGCAACATTCAACATAGGTACGGATACCTCCAGGATCTGATCCTGTAAACCACGGTTTTCAATCGTCTTTTCGATATCCATCTTTACCTTGTTCTCATATCCGGAATAGGTATGTGCTACATACCAACGCGCTTCTGTATCTGCCATACGTTATCACCCTTATCCTAACTGAAAATCTTATCAAGGCCTGTCTTGATCAATAAATCAAGAATAGCAATGATAATGCCTAAAATGATCGTTGAAACGACAACTGCTGTTGTCTCTTTGATGATCGTGTCCTTATCCGGCCATACGATCCGATGAAGCTCGGCCTTCAATGCCCGGATTACGCCACCCTTTTTCTTCGGGTCTTTTGATGCAGATTTCTCTGTCTTCTTTGGTTCGTCCTGCATAATTTCTTCGTTGTTCTCAGAATTTGCCATCGTTAAACCTCATTCCTTTCACTTACATGATGAAACCTGCATTATTTGGTTTCCTTGTGTAATGTGTGTCTTCTGCAGAATCTGCAATACTTCTTTGTTTCCATTCGGTCCGGATGATTTCTCTTCTCCTTCGTCGTATCGTAGTTCCGCTGTTTACATTCTGTACATGCTAAAGTAATCTTTACTCTCACGACACTGTCACCTCCATTTCCTCTATTACTGCGTCCCAATTTTGGGCATAAAAAAAAGACTGTTACATCGCCCATTTAATATACCACGGACAAACCTTCTAGTCAAGTTGTTTTTTGGATTTTTATATAGTAAACTGACTATAGATGTTACCGTTCACACCATATGAAAAAAAATTGACAGGAAAAGAGGTCTTATTATATATGAAGAAACAAGATTGGATTTTATGCGGCACCTTGCTCCTGGTGGGGATGATACTATTGGTGGGATACCGGATCTTCTACCATACTCCTGGAGATCAGGTGGAGATCACCGTAGATGGAAAATTATACCGGACTCTCCCCTTAGACCGGAATACAACCATCGAAATACCTGTGGAAGACGGAAACACCAACACATTAACCATCCGGGACGGATACGCTGACATGACCGAAGCAAATTGTCCGGATCACCTTTGTGTCAAACAAAAAAAGATTTCCCATGAAGGAGAAACATTGGTTTGTCTTCCTCATAAGGTGGTGGTCAAAATCCATTCATCCGGTTCAGACGAAAAGGATGTCCCTGACAGCGTTGCATATTAAAGAATCCGGCACAAATTCCCCGACACGCACAAAGAATCTCGCAGAGCGAGATTCTTCCGCCTCCGGCGGGCTGCTGCAAGCAACATTTTCCACTCCGCCGGAGTGCGATCCACACGGAGTGTTTTTTATCGAATAGGAGGAATTTCCTATTCGATAAAAAAGGGATCAGACAAATCTGATCCCTGAACCATCATTATATTAACAATAATAATTAAATAACATCCCACTATATAAGGACGTGGTATAAGAATATCCTATCGGTGGCTTACTGGTATTTGGATAACTGACCAGCGTCTTATCTACATATTCCATCGGGTCCAGTTTCACACTATTGGTCTTTGCCAGCATCCGCATACTAAAGGCAGATCCCTCTCCAAATAAATCCCGAAAAGAGCCATCCATCGCAGCCTGTTCGGACAAAAACTCATCCATACACATGTATCCCTTTTCATCGAAGGTCAAACCACAGGCTTCCATATCTGATGTAAAAGGATGCATCACACTACGCATCTCACGAATTAATTTAGGCATCCTGCCCTGATCACCCACATACTTCCAGGAACTATCCACCATCTGATTATAATGATCCACCACATTCCTGACACCCGTTAAAATCTGGTCGCTATCCGGTGTATATGTAATATCTGCCACTTCTTCCCCCGCACGTTTAAGGTTGATTTCCAGACTACGCGCTAACTTAAAAGAATTTGACATGGAATGTTTCGGTACACCATTTAAGGTAAATTCCGCATTTCCCGGTTCCTGTACCATGCGATTTAACCCGTAATAAGATACGATACCCTCTTTATGTTCGTCCGGCTGGTCCTCGAACGTCATAATCGGATTGCCATCTGGTGTACCGGTCGTATCCGTCTCCAGACGCATTGCAATCTTTCCCGCTTCTCTGGATATCGGAGATGCCTGAATACCAATCTTCGCCTTGGTAATAAAATCAGACAGGCCGCCAATCACATCACAGTGTCTGGCATCCTTCTTAATATTATACTGAAAATCATAAGCAGTATCATTGATCTTAATCTGAAACCGATACGTACCTGCCTCTAAACTACGACTTGTGTCATAGAACTCCTTACTGACATTCACCTGCGTCTTTGCCAAATCATGTACCTGCATCTGGAATGGCTCCGGCAATCCCGCATAGTCATCTGTCTGAATCTCTACGGCAACCTGATCTTCCTGTGACGAAACAGCCTTCTTTTTCTCAAAGACAGAATCACTCCCGGAATCATTTAACTCTCGAAACGCAGCATTCAAAGACATGGATGACTCTTTCACATTTAATGCATAAGATTGTTTCTCATCCGAAAGCTTCACCAGATAGATCGGAGAAGACTTCGTCTTTTTCGCAATGTCATGCAAAACAGAACGCAACTCAGAATTTTTATGCGTACTGTATTTTGTCGGTTTTGTATTAAAACCTGTCAGCAAATAATTGTAAACATTTAAATCCATATCGCCTCTCTCCTTTCCTTGGAACCAGCATAAATATGGTGATCTCCCTTACTTTTCATGCGAATCCAGCCTCCTTGCCCAAAACGCACTACTCTCTTTTATTATACTCAGGTTTTTTCTCATCTGTCAACTTGATTTCTATAAAAATATTAACTTTTCCCTCAACATAAACTCAGTTCATCCCGTAATATTTTTCCACAAATAAAAATCCGAAAGAAGCCAAAGGACTTCCTTCGGATTTTTATGATTAACAGGACTAAGATCAAATGCTAAAATCTTCTAGTACCACCATCCTGATATTGATATCCACCAGTTTTATACCACCGGGCTAAAGCGAATACGAATCTTTGGCAATGCCTTTAGCTCTGCATAATAATTAATCTGCCAATCCTCACCCTGAGACGGATCATTTTCACCGGAGGCCGGTGGCGCAAAGATTTTCAATGTCATATCGGCTTCCCCATCCAGTGGTTTCTTAAAGAATGCACTCATCATATCAATGCATTTCACTCCTGGTGCTTTATAGAACCAATGTCCATTTAACTCCATCATCAAGTTCAAATCAAGGGTATCCTGATCGAAATATACTTCACAGAATACCGGATTTTTCTCAAAATGCAATGGGATTGCTACCCCATCTGCATCCTCCGAACCACCCCAGCGCAAGGTAGCCGGTAATGTCATCTCTTCGCTCTCTTCCATCGCCGGACGAAAGAAATCGTCATGAATAATCTCACGATACGTATCCATGATCGGCTGCTCGATCCCCACATTGGCATTATTAGGATCTTCGATCTCCAGCCCCAAACGTCCTCGATCCCGCATCTGATATAAGGTGAATCCACTTAACCACTTCTCCGGATCTGCCTTTAACTTCTCGCAAAATTCCTTTAACATATCTGCCTGGTCATAAGCTCCCGTCACATCACCATCCGCATTAAATTCAGACAACACCATCGGTTTCTTCACACCATGATTCACTAAAGTATAACGCTCAAAGCTCTTCTTCGCCAATGTATAGATCTTATCTACCGAATAGCGGGCAAAGGATTTCCACTCCAATTCCGGCTCTGCCACATCATATGGCCATCCCCAGTGTAAGGCCATATAGCGATCCACAGAAACGATGTCCGCTGCTCTGGCAGCTTCTGCGAAAATCTCTTCCTTCTCCATCGTTTCATCTTCCAATTCTTTACAGCCATCCAGACAAATAATCACCTTCACATTCGGCGCTTCTCTGTGAATGATCTCACAACAATGTACGAAAAAGGCTGCCACTTCTTCATAAGAAGCACGCTTATTAAAAGAGAACCAGTCTCCGGTTGCCTCATGGTTAATACGTAACTGTACACGTCCAAAGGTGCGCAAATCCTTGGCTATCGCAATAATATGATCATCTGTCAATTTCGGATCAATGGTCATGGTCAGTAATACATCCTGTCCATGTTTACGTACATCTCTCATATAAGTAAATGGCTCATCATCCAAAGTACCATTTAACCCACCCTTGTATGTGAAATAATCATCATACGGAAAATCCCATGCAAACTGTACCGATGGATCGGCATGTACTACGCTGGCACGTCCAGGCCATTTATCATCGTTTGGATAATAACAGTACATCAGGTTAATGGCTCTATGCGGTCTGCCTAGTTTTTGCAAAATATAATCCTGATCTACGTACTCTCCCCGTTCACTTCCATCCCCCAGATCTACCGCACATTGTGCCGGACCCATGTGTAACTTTTTCATTATAAGATCTTTGCTCATCTCATCGTCCTCCATCCTGTATTATGGCACCATCAGCACCTTAATCATTATATAAAAACCAACTTCCTAAAATCTACCGTGAAATTCTATGATGATATACCCTAAAAATCACGAATATGTTCCTCCGAACGAATCTCATCTTCTGCCAGCTTGGACAAAATTTCTGCCCTGCGTGTACCCACCAATAACTTTTTATTATAATTCAGATAACTTTCACAGCTATTATCCTGTAAAAAGGCAGATGATTCCGTTCCCATCGTTAATTCCGTGACAAAAACCACCATTTCCTGTCCTTCCCCAAATGCATTCTCCATGAAAGAAAAAGCATGTTCCAATCTGCGCATAGCCCTGTCCTCTGTCGCAATCAAACGGTCCTGCATCTGGTCAAATCCCTCTTTGGCGGTCAAAAATGCCGTTCCCAATTCCTCTGTCTGCTCCGGGCCCCACTGTTGCAAATTCTCCAATAGCAGTTCCCAGCACCGCTGTTCTTTTCTGGTCAGAAAACCGCTCTGGTGGTCTTTCTCATAGATCTGCCCCAATAACTCCAAACGCTCCAGATATATCGCAGCATAATCCATACGCTCAGGAGAATCCTTCATCGCCTGACGGTAATCTTTCAAAAAGGAGTACCAGCGGTCTGTTACCATCTTAATCTCCGATACCTCCATAAAATATTGATTCAAACCGCTCAAAAGCAGATTGACCACACTCAGCCTCTCATCAAATGCCGCCTTTTGAATGCGTTGATATATTTCTGCGGTTGCCTTCCCTTTGAGAATCTCCGCAATCCCATAATCATCCTGATATTTCTGATACAGATCCAGGTAGGCAGACACATCTTTTGCAACATCTTCCTGTTGTAAGAACTCCCGTATCACTTCTTCGTCCACCGGAATATTCAAACGGGTATAGACCTCCAAAAGGTTGCTCAGATCTTCCCAGCCTCTGGCTGTCACAAACTGCATTCCGTCCACATCTGACTGGACACGGTAAAAATTCTGAGGACGCAATTCTAAATAACTCAGAAGAGCATTGTTCAGATGTTGTGCTCTGGCATAGTCTTTCCACACACGGTAATCCGGTTCGATCTGTATCCGGCGTACCCGGTCTAGTGTAACCATATCAAAATCCCGAACCGATTTATTATACTCTGGCGGATTACCCGCTGCAACGATGATCCACCCCTGTGGTACCGCCTGATTTCCAAACGTTTTGCATTGCAAAAACTGTAACATCGTAGGTGCCAATGTCTCAGAAACACAGTTGATCTCATCAATAAATAATATCCCCTCGGCCAATCCATCCTGTTCGATCTTTCGATACACACTGGCAATGATCTCACTCATCGTATATTCCGTTACGGAATATGATTTTCCTCCGAAAGACTCTTCCTTAATGTAAGGTAATCCCACAGCGCTTTGCCTGGTATGATGCGTGATGGTATAAGCCACCAGCCCGATCCTGCATTCTCTGGCAATCTGCTCCATAATCTGCGTCTTACCGATTCCCGGTGCCCCCAGGAGAAGAACTGGTCTCTGGCGAATCGTGGGAATCACATATTTTCCCTGATCATCTTTTTCTAAATATGCCTTTACTGTATTGGTGATTTCTTCCTTTGCCCGTTTAATGTTCATATCTATGTTGGAATGCCGCTATACGGTTTCCCTCTCCTTTCTGTTCTTTCCGTTCTGGCGATTACCTCTGATTTACCTTTCCATCAATTCCACCGGCTCGATTCTCAGACGCATCGCCCACGGTGGTACAGCCATCTCGTCATAATCCCCAATAAACAAAAATGCTGTCTCATATTCCGGACGCTTGCCCGGATAGATCCCTTTACCGTCCGTAAAATAAATCATTCCCTTGAGATTAGGCAACTGTCCATCCTGTATTAATTGATTAACATAAGTAAATGCCGGGCGAAAATCCGTTCCCCCGCCTCCCATGACAGTAAATCCCCGTAATAAGATTTCTAACTCTCTCTCATTCGTCACAATCTGATCACTCTGAACCTGATCATCGCATTGGATAATATGAATCCTGCACCCGGAAAAAAATTGATTTGATGCCATCAAAATCCCAAAGGTCTCTTGCAAAAATGCCTTAACCAATTCTCCGTTAGTGGAATAACTCGTGTCTATAACCACCACAAAATCTCGGATTTTTCGCACTTCCCTAGTCTCCACCGGTTCAATCAAAGGCATATTTCCATATAAACGCAGACCATAGGAATAATAATTCAAATCAAACTCCTCTGGGTTTAAATGCATTTCTTCCCGCAAAACCGCAAATTTTCGCAGAAAGTCCCGATAACTCCTTCGGCTGCGTCCCGCCCGCAACTCCTGCTCCAGAAACTCCTGCCCCGCTGCCTGATCTGCCCCTCTCTGTTCCATCTGCATCTGTGTCTGTCGGGCAATCTGCTCCCATTGCTTCTGTGGCGTCTGGGCGGAGGGGGCTATTTTCTCTTCCGAGGGCCAATATTTATGAGTATCCGTATAAAATTCCTGTTGCAGCATCGACCATTGTTCTGCATCGATATCCTGTATCATCTGATAAATAACGGGCGCTGACATACCCACTTTTTGTTTCTCCAGCCGGGTATATATGTCTTTGCGTGTCCAACTGATTGCACGTCTCGTACACTCCTTATCCAGATGATCAATGGTATATTCCACCATAATGTCACATGCCAGATCCCACAGATGTCTGTCTCTATGTCCACACAACCACAAATGCGAAAATATGCAGTGTAATACACTGTGCAAATACAACCGATCCAGAAAACGGGGATTTCTGGGATAGACCTGTAACAGCCGATCTGCGGAATAATACATATTCTCCCCATCTGTCCCAAACGTCTCAATGGATTCCTCCGGCTGCCATGACAAAGCAGACAGTGCCACATCCATAAACCGAAGCTCCATATATAATTCACTGTGGATCAAAGAGAGGATTTCTTCGGCCATTTCTTTCCGCCATTCTTGTACCGTCTGTCCTTTCCCCATGCAAATCCTCCTCAATATCTTTTTCTCTCTACCATACCCAGATTTCTCAAAGAATTATATCATATCCTCAAAATCATACCGATGCCTGCGATCTGTCTTTGCAAAACGCTGCTTCCAATCCAGCAAATGCGCACTGCCTTCCCCCCATTCCACCGAAACGCAGTATTGAATTGCCTCGTCCAAAGCATCTCCCCGCAAATAATGATTCTCACACATTTTTTCCAGGATCTCCCGGTCCCGCAGATCGATATAATATTTCGCTGTCTCAAACCCATTTTGACAAATATACTTCTCATATTCTCTTTGTTTACCGGGGCGCAAGCCCACAGGATACAATAGCCGGAACAATGCCAGCCGCCCCACTGTTACGCCACTTTCCTCTGCCACTACTTTTTCCAGGATCTCATCATAGCGATCCAGTTGTACGATATCATCTGCAAAGAGCTGTCTGGCTCGAAAGCCTTCTCCTGTAATATTTCTGCCAAAGATATGGGCAGGTGAAATTTCATCATAACTTTCCGTATATTCCGGATATAACAGTCTGGCCTGGCTTCCACCGGCACTGCCCAAAAAGTGCACCTCGATTTCAGAAGCAATGCGGTTTAGGATCGCACCGGCACCACTGGGTTCTTCCACTCCACCTCGAATTTGTAGTGTCTTGAGAGAATGACAATTCATAAAAACATCACTCCCAATCACTTTTGTTCTATTCCCCACTTGTATCGCCCGTAACTCTTTACAATTATAAAAAGCCAGATCCTGAATTTCGATCACACTGTCCGGCAATACTAAATATTCCAAATCCATACCCGCGATCAGAGATACATGTGTACCATCTGTTCCCTCCGTGGCGAGGCAGGTTTCCCGTACAGTATCTTTCGGCAGATGTTCCGCATTGGAAAAACAATAAGCCCCGATACTGGTCAACGCATGTCCTTCTATGCTATCTGGTATCTCCACCATATTATTGGGTGCATACACTCGTAATAACCGGGCATTACCGTTCTCCATGCTCTCCCAGAGATATTTCCCCGGCTGCCCTATCCGATCCATCCTCACAACATTCTCAACTCCCTAAAAGCTATTGACTTATATTATACTGGATCTTTGATCCCAGAACAAGAACTTTGAAACCCCGATCCTGGCACTGATCCTGCCACAGAACAAAGAATCTCGCTTTGCGAGATTCTCCGCCTCCGGCGGGTTGCTGCAAGCAACATTTTCCACTCCGCCAGAGTGCGATCCACACGGAATGTTTTTTATCGAATAGGAGGAATTTCCTATTCGATAAAAAAAGTAGGAGATATCAAACATATCTCCTACTTCAGTATTTACATTTTATTGCAAATTATTTTAACTTTAATGTAAATGTTACAGAAATTTTCTTCTTGAATGCAAATTTCTTGCCATACGCTGCGCCATAACTAGCAGTCTTATCTCCCAGAGTCTTGCTTCCTACTGCATTGTAGATGGAGATACGGAACTTATTTGGCTCCTTATTAGACTCTAATGCACCATAAGAAACTTTCTTTAATCCCTTAACTTTCTTACCGTCAACCTTTACAGATACCTTAGAAACTGAAACTTTTTTGTATTTCTTTAACAGATCCTTAATATCAATGCAAAGTACCTGGCATGCTGCCTTCTTAGACTTCTTATTCTTCAGAGTTACAGTATATGTAGCTTTCCCTTTCTTACCCTTTACTGTCACTGCTGTCTTGTTTGGATCGGTAGAACCATCATTTCCACCATCCCAATACCAGTTCACATCTGAATAATACATTACTGCCTTGTAAGATTTTGCTTCTGCCTTAGATGGTGCTGCAATCACTGCACCTAATGCTACTGCTGCAGTTAAAACTAATGCTAAACTTTTCTTTGCTACACTACAAATTTTCATTTTAATTCCTCCTCCTTTATCTGTTTCTGAAAATTCGCTTAATAAGCTTCACATAATATTATACTCGCTTTGTGAAATCTGTCAATAAAACCAGTTGAAAAAATAATTTTTTATATACTTTTCACAATACTTGTTTGAAACGGACTCCACAGCGTATTGTGATCGAAATAGAACCATTTCCTATGCGGCAAAAAAGGACCGTTACAAGATGATAACGGCCCTTTCCATCCCTATTGATTACTGAATTTTTACCAATTCTGCCTGCAAATTCTGCACATTTTGTCTCTCGGCTGCAATGCCCTGTTCTAAAGTTTGCATCTTCGCAGAATTTTCTTGAATCAGAGCTTGTAGATGATCATTATCACCTACCAAGTCGTCTAATTTCTTATTCCACTCTTCGGTTACCTTGCCTTTTTCCACTTCTAAGTTCTTGGCAACCTCTTTGTACTTATTAATGAAACCTGAATTATAATCGATGGTATCACGGATCGTCCTCTTGCGACCCAGCGCAAAACTTCCTGCATCCTTCAATTCATCTTCCAGACGCTTGTTCTCCACCTCTAATTCCTCGATGAGATTACTATTTTCTTTAATTTTATCTTCTACTGCGCCAATCGCCGCTTCCGCACGAACCATCAGCTTTTGACGATCCTGCTCCAAATTGCCCTGCTTTGATTCCAAGCCTTTTTGGGAAATCTCAACGGTTGTTTTGGCATCCGTATATTCTCTGGTCATCTCTTCGATTTTTTCATTTGCTACAGCAATCTCATTTGCCAGGCGTTGACGCTCCTGATTTTTCTTTTCTTCTTCCACTGCCTGAATAACAGATGGAAGGCTATTGTATTTCTGATCCCATTTCTCATGATTCTTGGAGCATCTACGAGAAATTCGATAATCAACCTCACCAATCGTTTCCAGATTAACCTTCAGATCTAACAGACCAGAATAACATTCCCGTTCCTGATCTAACACGCTTTTCATCACATCTTCCGAAACGCCCTGAGAATCGATTTGCTCAATATGCTCATTCAAATTTTCGAGTATCTCTTCCAGTTCTTCTCCGAAATCTTCCTGCTTATCGCCAATCTCGTCACGGTATTCTTTGATCTTTGGATCAGAGAATCCGGCAAATCGCTCGTTAGAAATCTTCTGAACAAATTCCTCTGAATACTGAGACCAGTCTGCAATAATTTTCTGCATTTTCGGTTTGATCTCATCCAAATACTGACTTAACTCTGGTGGCAACGGTGCTGATGGCACTGCTGCCGCTGCCGGAACCGCTGTTGGCACAATACCCGGCATTGGCGCAGGTGTTATTGGCGGCACAGGGGCGGCTGTATTGATCACATCACTGGAAACCGAAATTGTCTCTGCTGTCGGTGCTTCTGCAGGCGTTGATATCGAGATCGGTATAGACTCCGGCATGGTATCCGACGTCTGACTGGTAATAGGAATCGATACCGTCTCCACTTCTGCCGCGCCACCACCTAACAAGGAATTTGATACCGGAACAGAATCCGCCACCGGCTCCACTCCTCCGATCAAAGCATTGGAAGACGGTACCGGATCAATCGCCGGTGCCGGGTCGGCCGTCGGTGTGATCGGCGGCACTGCGCCCCCAATCAACTCATTCGAAGACGGTACCGGATCAATCGCCGGTGCCGGATCGGCTGTCGGCTCTAACCCTCCGATCAATGCATTCGAGGACGGTACCGGATCAATCACCGGTGCCGGATCGGCTGTCGGCTCTAACCCTCCGATCAATGCATTCGAAGACGGTACCGGATCAATCACCGGCGCCGGGGCGGCTGTCGGCTCTAACCCTCCGATCAATGCATTCGAAGACGGTATTGGATCAATTGCCGGTGCCTGACCGGCTGACGGTGTGATCGGCGGCACTGCGCCCCCAATCAATTCATTCGAGGACGGCAATGGATCAATCACCGGTGCCTGGCCGGCTGTCGGTGTGATCGGCGACACTGCACCCCCAATCAATTCGTTCGAGGACGGCAATGGATCAATCGCCGGTGCCGGATCGGCTGTCGGCTCTAACCCTCCGATCAGTGCATTCGAGGACGGTACCGGATCAATCGCCGGTGCCTGGCCGGCTGTCGGTGTGATCGGCGGCACTGCTCCCCCAATCAATTCATTGGAAGACGGCAATGGATCAATCGCCGGTGCCGGATCGGCTGTCGGTGTGATCGGCGGCACTGCACCCCCAATCAACTCATTCGAAGACGGCAATGGATCAATCGCCGGTGCCGGATCGGCTGTCGGTGTGATCGGCG
>CAZFSU010000001.1:378242-409145 GCA_964521555.1 uncultured Jutongia sp.
GCACTGCGCCTCCAATCAACTCATTCGAGGACGGCAATGGATCAATTGCCGGCGCCGGATCGGCTGTCGGCGTGATCGGCGGCACTGCATCTGGTACAGATGCCGGAAGCGGATCGGGAACAACCGAAGTCAAACCTGCTGTCAAACCTTGTGCAACATTACCTGCTACGGAAATGGTTCTCGCATCTGCCGTAGGTGGTAATGGATCAATATTCACCGATGATGGCGCTGAAGTTGGCGCCGGCTCAGGGATGGATGTTGTCATTGGAAGTGGTTCTGCTTGCGGCACTTCTTTTCCATTTGCATCAACCTCAATCACGGTAACACGCATACTGTTTGGATCTGTACCATCATAAGCAATCAGCATTTCCACTAGCTGACGTACCTTTTCCTCTGCATCCGGAATCCCTGTCCTCACTCGTGTTTCCATCGACACTGTGATTCCCGTAGCACTTCTGTTTAATGCCAGTAAATGCCATTTAAATAAATACAGGAAAGTCATTCCTGTCATATCTTCATTTTGTAAGAACTCATGAACCTCTTTCCCGAGATCCTCATATTTCACACGGAAATTAATATTTTTCTCAACATAAACCATAAGGTTTACCAGCTCTGGTGCGAGGATATCCATTTTATCAAAAATACCTGGAAAATCCCTCATGGCCGCAGTATTCGCCTGCATACCTTTGATCTGATGATATGAACCATCATAATATAATTCGCCCGGTTTAAAGAAGAAAACGCCTCCGTCCAATAAGACCTGAGCGGCTAAAATTCCATCTATTTTTCCATTCTTTCCAATAAGATCCATATAACATGCCTCCTTACCAATGCTTCTTCGCCATTTTCTATTATACTTTTCTTTTCCTTATTTGTCACCTTTTTTTTGTTTTGTTCAAAAAAAATTTACATTTAAGTTTATGCTAAAGTCAACAATTTTTCGCAAAGAATCTGTTCCCTTTTTCTGGCATCCGAATCCGTATAACTGTTTTGAAAAACCACCCGGCCCCGCTCCCCAGAATCCTGTAACAGATTTGCTTCCGACAAACGGCGTTTCATCTCTCTGGCAGTTCCCGGTCCGCCATCATAGATCCTGACATTTTCACCAACCACCTGACAGATCATAGGTCGGGCAAACGGATAATGCGTACACCCTAGCACAATCGCATCCATCGGCTCATGATCGACCGACCAGAACAACTCTGTTAAATATTTTTTCAGATCCTCTCCATCCAAATCTCCCCGCTCTACATATTCCATCAATCCCGGACACGGCAGCGGTACAATATCCGCCTGATCCTCGTATCGTTTCATTAATTTACAAAATTTTTCCTGGCGCAATGTCATTGGTGTAGCCATCACCACGATCCGTCCACCGGGGTTTTGTTCCGTTGCCGGCTTAATCGCCGGTTCAATCCCCACCAATGGCAAATCCGGATACATATTCCGTAAATTCGCCACTGCCGCACTCGTGGCTGTATTGCAGGCAACCACGATGGATTTGACACCTTGTTCCAGCAGATATTCGATATTTTGGATAGTCATCTGTCTGACTTGTTCTAATTGCTTCGTACCATATGGTGCATTCGCCGAATCCCCAAAGTACAAATAATCCTCACTTGGCATCTGTTTGACCAGTTCCCGCAGGACACTGATGCCACCCACGCCAGAATCAAACACCCCGATCGGCTGTCTCTTCCTTTCCATCTTACTGCCTCTTTCCGGTCTGTTGTAGTTGACAAAAAGCCCCAGTCATTCTATCCATACAAGAATTTCCCGGGGCATTATTTCATCAATCTTTATCGATAATTTCCTTATAAAATCCAGAATAATCCTTACGGCCTTCCTTCATGGCTGCGATCGCTGCCCTTGGATGCTGATTTAAATGCCCGGTAAGGAGATATGGGATATCAAATCCCCATTCCACACCTGATTCCTGCAAAGGAACAATATTCTTTTCAATAAATTGAATCACTGGGAACAACTTATATTTTGGATTTTTCAGAAATCCTAACAACAATTCCATTGCACAATTTCCGGCGCCGCGTCCCAAACCGCTCATGGTCGCATCCAGGTAGGAAACGCCACGTGTACAGGATTCTATCGTATTAGCAAATGCCAACTGCTGATTGTTGTGTGCATGCATACCAATATATTTTCCGTATTTCTCAGCTACTTCCATATATTGATCCGAAATTTTGCGAACCTGTTCTGGGAATAAAGATCCAAAACTATCTACTATGTAGATCCCATCCACCGGACTTTGCCCTAACATCTCCAAAGCCACCTGAATGTCTGATTCCTTCGCATTGGAGATCGCCATAATATTACAAGTAGTCTCATATCCCTTCCGATGAGCATCCTCTATCATATCAATCGCCGCCGGCATGGTATTGACATATGTTGCCACACGCACCAAATCTACCGGACTTTCACTTCGCTCATGGATATCTTCTTTATAATTACAGCGTCCTACATCAGCCATAATAGAGATTTTTAGATCTGTATCATTCTCTCCCACGATCTCGCGAATCTTCTCATCTTCTGCAAACTTCCACGGACCAAACTCATCCTCATTAAACATTTCCTTATCTGCCCGGTAACCAAACTCCATATAGTCTACCCCGGCCTTTACGTTTGCCTTATACAAATTTTTGATAAATTCATCGGTAAAATAAAAATCGTTTACTAATCCTCCATCACGAATCGTTGCGTCCAAAACTTTAATATCCGGACGAAATGATAACAAATCACCTTTCTGTGCCACTGTTCTTCCTCCTATTCTCTCATGTAATACGAATACTCCCAAATACTATAACTAAATAATTATACTAAAGAACACCCGGGATGGCAAGTCACTTTTTATGCGCAGTGCAAATCTCTAAATGCGAAGTGCAAATCACTTTTCCCTGACCTTCCCTAAGAGGGGAACAAAGAATCTCGCTCTGCGAGATTCTCCGCCTCCGGCGGGTTGCTGCAAGCAACATCTTCCGCTCCGCCGGAGTGCAATCCACACGGAGCGTTTTTTGTCGAATAGGAGGAATTTCCTATTCGACAAAAAACAGAGCCACCCGACAGGCGGCTCTGTAAATCAACACCCTCGCAACAAACCGCGGATATGATCTGTGCCATGCGCCGGCCGTTGCGTTCGTGAAAATCATTTCAATACCCAAAATGCCGGTTCCTGAATTTTGAGTCCTAGCATAAGCTAGGTGGGCAACCGCAGATAAGCATCTGTCTTCCACTGCTAACGGAGGCTTGACATCCACTCATAAATGTAGGAATCCCAATCAAAAAGTGTAGGTTCAAAATATCAGGAGTTGTCGAACATCTCAGGCCTTTTTACAGCAATTCTTTTAATACAGTATATACAATTTTTGCGCAAAATACAACTAGATGATGTTTGAAAATTTTACCACATTATTTTGTTTCATCTGCGCGGGTGGGACATAGCAGAGTGACATCACCGGGCGAAATTTATTCATATTCCTCCATCGAAGTCAACTCTGTGAAAACGAAATAAAACGTACTGCCTTTACCTATTTCACTTTCCACCCAGATTTCTCCATCATGCCGCAATGCAATCTGCTTGGCAATCATCAAACCCAAACCAGTCCCTTTCTCATTTTGCCGCATTTTGGATTTGTAGAATTTTTCAAAAATATACGGCTGCTGTTCCTCCGCAATCCCAATCCCTTCGTCCTGTATGGATATTTCCAGCCGTCCTTCTGCTTTTTGCACTTCTATCCTGATTTTACCATACCGGTGTGAAAATTTCACTGCATTATCCACGATAATCAAAAACATCTGACGCAGCCTGTCATAGTCTCCGAAAATCATGCAAGGATCTTCTTCCGGCATATCCATTTCCAAATCTAATTGCTTCTCCTGCCCAATGATACGGCCACTACGTATCACGTCCAGGAATATCTGACGCAAACTCACCGGTTCCTTCGCAATCTCAAAATCCGGATTTTGCATTTTGGACAAGACAAACAGATCTTCTACCAACCGCTCCATCCCCTGACATTCTGTCAAAATCCTCTGGTATAAACCATCCACCCCCTGCGGATCCACCACCACTCCATCATGCAACGATTCTGCATAACCACGGATCACTGTGATTGGCGTACGTAATTCATGGGACACATTGGCAAAGAAATCCCGGCGGGCCTGCTCCAGATTTTCCCTCTCTATTTCTGCTTTCGCCAGTTGGGAAGATAATTCATTCAGTCGTTCTTCGATCACTGCCAACTGTTTGCTCCTGCTATAAGTTACAATCTCGGAATACTCACCAGAAGACAATTTCATAATATTCCTGTGAATCTTGTTTAATGGAAGGGACAGATATCTTGTCAATACAAATGCTATCACGAAAGAGATCAAAATCGCCACAAATGCGCTGACGGTGATCAAATACTTTCCTTCATCCAGCCCCATAGTCTGTTTATCCACCATAGAAACCATCATCACACCGCCAATCACCTGACTGGTATCTGGATCTTGAATCGGGATTGCCACACGCAAAATCATCATCCCATATGCTTTATCATAACTGGAACTTGCCGTAACCTTTCCCCGAAAGGCGCCTTCTAATACCCGGTTCATCTCCTTCGTCAAAGTACCATCTGTCATGTCGGCATTCGTATAATCTTCTGATAACGGTTCCGCCGCCTCATGATTACTCACAATCCACACATCTGTCTTATCCGCTTTCTCCAATTCATCCAGATATACATTATATTTTTCATACTGACTTAACTTATCGTTTGCATAGAATTTTGCCACACGTCTGGCAACCTTCTTGCCTTGTTTCGTCAGCAATTCCGTATGTGAATTAATATAATTTTTCTGATACATCTGATTGAAGATCAGTCCGGTCAACACCAGTGTTACGATTAACACAAAGACGAAGGAGAGATATATCCTGACCGAAATATCATTCTTGCAAAGATAATAATAGAGTCTCTTTTTTTTCTCTCGCTTCAAAATATTTTCCTCTCTATTCCTGTGGCTCCACAAACTCAAATTTGTATCCTACTCCCCAGATTGTCTTGATGCCCCAGTCCGGATGATCCACCTGATCCAGTTTCGCACGAAGTCTCTTGATATGAGAATCCACCGTACGGCTATCTCCATAATAATCATAGCCCCACAAACTATCTAATAGATTGTCTCTGGTAAATACCTTGTTGGCATTCCCAGCCAGAGTCCACATTGTCTCAATCTCCTTTTTCGTTAAAGGAATCCTCTTTCCATCTACCGTAAAGGAATACTCTTCCAGATTAACAACAATGTTACTAATACGCAATATTGTATCCGTCTTATTCACTTCATCTGTTTTATGTAAACGGCGCAGCACAGCCCGCAATCTTGCCATAACCTCACTCGGGCTAAATGGCTTCACTACATAATCATCTGCACCGATATCTAATCCCATTATTTTATCATAATCTTCTCCTCTGGCTGTGATCAATATAATGGGAACGGAGGAATGGTTACGAATACTGCGGCATACTTCATATCCATCCTTTTTCGGCATCATGACATCTAACAAAATCGCCACAGGAGCATATTGCTCGTACAACGCCTCCGCTTCCTCACCATCTGCCGCCACAATCGGTTCATACCCTTCTTTTTTTACATAAGCGGATAAAATATCTGTAATATCCTGATTATCGTCTGCAATCAAAATATATTGCATAGTAACCCTCCTTTTTCTCCGTTGTCATTTCTTAAACAATAATGCGCAGTGCAACCTTATGAAACCTTCGTTTTCCCCGGTCATGGCCTTTCGTCCTGTTTTCCGGCACAAAAGAAGATACCTGTAAGCAGTGCATTTTCTTTTGCGTTGGACGGCACTACTTATTGCTTACGTGTATATTATACCATAAATTTAAGAAAAAATTATGTCATTTTACTGACACGATTCTGACACGTGGGATCTTTATAATACAGATACTGTAATCTTTCATGGAAGGAGTGAAGAAGATGAAAAAAAGAATTTGTATGATTGCAATAGGCGTTTGTTTGCTGTCAGGCATCGTTTCCTGTGACACCACTGCATACGCTGCCTCAGATCAATTGGATACAACACCTGTTTCCAGAGAGGGACTTTCACATCAGCTTTCTCCACGGATGTCACGCATCAAATCCGCTCCAAGAGCCGTAAGTATAAGGTTTCGCCGTTCTAAATATAAGTTGAAAATCGGTCAGAAGAAACGAATTAATATTACGTTACGTCCAAGCATTGCCAAGGAAAAACCGGTCTACGATTCAGAGAATCCGGAAATCGCAGATTTTATCTATGGCAATACGATACAGGCACGGCAATCTGGCACAACTTATATCACAGCAACACTTAGCAACGGGCGTAGGGCCAGATGTAAAATCATAGTGAAGAAGAAAAAGACCAATGTACACGAAACAGCATAGCTTTGCCAGAACCTTCTATTAAAAATACAGAAAAAACCTGTCGGCCTATTCGGTTTGACAGGTTTTTTTCTGTATGTTATCCCATAGTCTGATTCTAAAATTTCAGACGAAATCTTCTCGGTTTCTCTTCTGACTTTTTGTTTTTCCGCTTAGAGGTCAAGGTACGGATCGCCGGTTCTTCACTTACTGCTGCCTCCTTTTCCGCGGGACGCAATTCGATCAAAATCTGCTGTAACAATTCGATCTGTTTCCCCTGTAATGTTTCCTGCATGTCCTCTTTTTCCCGCATTAAATAATCCATCTCCTTAATCATACGTTCACTCACCGCTTCACAAATCCTCTGCTCCGATGCTTCCTGTTGCTCCTGTAGGGTTTCCTGAATCATGTGACGCAACATTGTTTCAAACTGTTCTAATTTTACATTGCGCGATGTTCCCTGCAAAGCGGAGCCGTCATGTTTTCTAACGGTAGGCATCGGCATAACTCGTCCCATCTTACCTCTGGACGGTCTTTGCTCTTCGTCCATCTGAACGCGCTGATTCAGCTCCTCACGCAGCAGATACAACTCCTGACTCGACATCCTCTCTACCTTTCCCATATCTGGCATCAATAGTTTAATTGCCCGAAGCTGAAAGCCCTGTTCTTTCAGATCCTTAATCCGGCGTAAAAGATTAATATCTGCCTCTCTATAATAACGATGTCCCTGATTATTGCGCGGGATATCAAATCCCAATTCTTCCTCCCAATAACGCAGTACATGCGCTTCCACACTAACCTGTCTCGCCGCATCTGATATACTATATCTTTTCTCCATCTGTTACCTCCCTGATCTTCTCTACCTAAAAATATTCTTCTAACACTTCAGACAACAATGCTTCCTTTTCTTTTTTGGAAAGCTCTGCCTGCGTCTCTTTCGCACTTTCTTCCGGTTCTTTGATTTCACCAGCCACTGCCATCTGATCCTCCAGAAAATATTCTCTTTGATAGGCTTCTTCCTCCTCCGGATGAAGATAATGATTTTCCAGCCTGGGCCGCAATGTATTTTCTATGTAATCCAAAATGTATATCCGTATCCCCTTTTGGTGAGCATGTGTTTGCAGAAAAAATTCACACCCCATGATCATAGCCAAAATCAACACCATATATATTCCATAGATTCCAAAGGTATAAAGAGATGTTTTGTAATACACACCGATCAATGTACTGATCCCCATTAGAATACATTCCATCCATGCACCATAGACACCGATATCCGCCCATTGTTCGATACTCAGTCGATGCATTCGATATTCTCCGATATTTTTATCCACAAAACTGGATACATCGTTGATCGGAACCCGCAGTTGATATCCCGCCTCATACCGCTTGATCATACCCCGCAGCCACGGGTTCTCTGTGGTACTAATCATACTGCTGTCACGATACAAATTCCCCAACAGCCACCCTGCCATACACTGCAACGCCACTATGAATACGCCAATGACTATCATAATCAATAACAGGTCATAATTAATATACCATTCTCTCACATTGATTTACCTCCTTTTCCATCCTTCTGTTCATCCTCATCATACGCTTCTATGCCGCATCTGAACAGATCCGTTTCATCGCCATTTTCTATTGTGTTTCGACTTTTCGACAAGATTCTGCTACAATGAAATGTAAATCTATGCTATAGTATCTTAGGAGGTAGACTAAACTATGGAAGAAGAACAGATCACGGAAGAAAGGATCACAGAAGAATCAAACACTTCACCTGTCGGAACCATAATACTGATCGCGGTGAATGTCATTGTATTCCTATGCACGGATCTATTGATGACGGAACCGGGATCTTTCATTGAGAAAGGTGCGGATGGATATTATCTGGTGTTCCACAATCACGAGTACTACCGATTGATTACTTCTATGTTTTTACACGCTGACTTGGATCATATCTTTAATAATATGCTTGTACTGGCGGTATTGGGGTACTATATAGAAGAAAATATGGGACACTTTCCTTTTCTTGTTTTATATTTTTGTTCTGGTATCCTTGCAGGGTGTACATCAAACGTTTATAATATGTTGCAAATGGATTTGACTACCTCGATCGGTGCATCTGGAGCTATTTTCGGTCTCATGGGCGGTATCGTTTTCATGGTATGGCACCAGCATCGCAATCACCGCGAATTAGATCTACGACGGCTGGGATTCATGGTCTTCTTAAGTCTATATGGCGGTTTTACCAGCCAAGGCGTGGATAACGCCGCACATGTGGGAGGTTTCCTCAGCGGAATCCTATTAACAGCACTACTTTATCTGATTCTTAACAGGAAAGGCAGGAATACAAAATGATGAACGTAAATATTTACTATGGTGGACGTGGTCTGATCGAAGACCCCACAATCTATGTTATGAATAAAATCACAGAAGTTTTAGAAGAATTAAACATTTCTGTCCACCGTTATAATCTCTATGAAGACCAACGCAACATCGCAGTTTTACCCAAAACTTTGAAAGAGGCAGATGCCGTGATCCTGGCTGCCTCCGTGGAATGGTTGGGAATCGGCGGGCTTTTGCAGCAGTTTTTGGATGCCTGCTGGCTCTATGGAGATCAGGAAGTTCTCCAGACGATATACATGATGCCGGTAGTGCTTTCCACCACCTACGGAGAACAGGATTCCAATATATATCTGAAAAAGGCATGGGATCTGTTAGGCGGATTGCCATGTGACGGAATCTGCGCCTACGTAGAAAATCATGTGGATTTTGAAACCAATCCCGCTTACGCTTCCTTCATCGAAAAACGGGTCGAGAATTTTTACCGGACTTTTACCAAAAAGATGTGTGTGTTACCATCCAGCGATAATGCTGTACAGGAAACCATATCCCGTTCTTCCCTGATCAGCCTGACGCCACAGGAGAGCGAACAATTATCCATGTATGTCTCCGACGAAACCTATGTCAAGACCCAAAAAGCGGACATACAGGAATTATCTGAAATGTTTCGCAAGGAACTGGGTGTAGAGCCGGAAAACCCGTCTTCCGATTATTATATCGAACAGATGCAAAAACATTTCCATAGCATTCCGGATATCTCACTGGCTTATGCACTGCAAATCACAGATCAGAACCGCACCCTTTATCTGTTAATCGAAGACGGAAACCTGACCTGTTCTTACGAAAAGCCTGACCACAACAATATGAACGTGGTGATCCGGTTAAATCATAGCGAATTAGAAGCCATTATCGCCGGTGACCTTAATATGCAAAAAACATTTATGAATGGGGCTGCTACCGCAAAAGGTGATTTTAAAATTTTAAGAAACTTTGACTCTCTGTTCCAATTTTAGGACAGTAACAACATGGAGGTATAAAAATGTCAAAACATATCGAAGAAAACTGTATTTTTTGTAAAATAGCAAACGGACAAATTCCCACAAATTCCATCTATGAGGATGAAGATTTCAAAGTAATCATGGATGCCAGTCCCGCTTCCCACGGTCATGCCATTATCCTGCCGAAAAACCATGCGGCAAATCTATATGAACTGCCAGAGGAAGACTGTTCCAAGATCATGGGAGTTGCCAAAAAATGCGCCACTGCTATGAAAAAAACATTGCACTGTGCCGGCTTAAATGTATTACAAAATAACGGGGAACTGGCCGGACAAACAATTTTCCATCTGCATGTCCACCTCATTCCCCGCTACGAAGATGATACTGTAACAATCCGGTCGATTCCGAACGAAAATCCCGGGGACCTGTCCGCAGTCGCAGAACAGATCCGCCAGGGATTTTAAGAAACGATTGCTATCTGCCGTAGGTTTTACAATATTTCTTTAAGCGTTTGATATCCGGCTCCAGAAATTCTCCGGGTCTCATACGCCAGCACCAATTTTTCCCCACCGTGGAAGGTTCATTCATACGGGCGCGGTCATCCAGTTCCAGGATATCCTGCATTTGAAAAATCACGGTATCCGCTATACTGGCATAGGCCGCCCTTTGCATTGCCCGCGGAATCTGATCCACCCGTTTGATGTGCAAGTAACGCATCAAAAATTTCAATTCTTTTTCGGACTTGTCTCCATAGTATCCCATCAAAGTCTGATTATCATGTGTGCCACCATAGACAATACAATTAGAATCATGATAGTGATGTGGCAGATATTCATTCTCAGCATCACCATCAAAAGCAAATTCCAATATCTTCATCCCAGGCCAGCCTGTCCGGTTAATCAGTTTGCGAACTGCCGGACTGACGATTCCCAAATCCTCTGCAATAATATCCGATCCTTTGGTTGCTTTCCGAATCACTTTTGTCAACTTTTTCCCGGGACCCTTTCTCCATTTTCCTTCTACCGCTGTAGGACAGGATGCGGGAATCGACCAATAATGCACAATACCAATAAAATGATCAATGCGGATCACATCATACAATGCTGCATTCGCTTTCATGCGTTCATACCACCAACGAAAATGATCTTTCTCCATCTTCTTCCAACGATACAATGGATTTCCCCAACGCTGCCCATCTGCCGAAAAGCAATCCGGCGGCACCCCGGCCACATGAATCGGTTTCTTACGTTCATCCAATTCAAACAGATCGGAATGGGTCCATACATCTGCACTATCGAATGCCACGTACAATGGAATATCTCCAATGATACGGATACCCTGTTCATTCGCATACTCTTTCACGGCATTCCACTGACGGAAAAAATAAAACTGACAAAATTGCCAGAAACCAATCTCCTCACGTAACAGTTCCTGATATCGTTTCACTGCCTCTTTCCTGCGGTAACGAATATTCTTTTCCCACAAAGACCATTCCTTCCCGCCAAAATAATATTTTAGTGCCATATATAAACTATAATCTTCCAGCCAATAGCTGCTATCCTGCCGAAATCTCCGAAATGCCTCTGTATCCTGATGTTCACTGCGATCATAAGCCTTATGCAACAATGGAAACCGATGCTGATATAATGCGGCATAATCGACTTTTGTCGAATCTTCGCCCCAATCATATGACTGGATTTCTTCTTCGGTCAGCAGCCCTTCCTCTGCCAACAAATCCAGATCTATAAAATAGGGATTACCGGCAAATGCAGAAAATGACTGATAAGGGCTGTCTCCAAAACTGGTGGGTCCCACCGGTAATACCTGCCAATAACTCTGTCCCGCCTCTTTTAATTGATCAATAAATGCAAACGCACATGCGCCTAACGTTCCGATGCCATAGGGAGACGGAAGACTGCTCACGGGCAATAAAATACCGGCACCTCTTCTCTGTTTCATACTTTTCACTCTTTGCTCCTTCCTACGCTTTAAATCCTCTGGTTCCCTCATTTTCATTCATAAACACTTCATCCAATGCCCGGCGGCCATAGGTAAGACCCGCATAAACCTCCTGTGTATTCGGCATCACAGGCCCCGATGTATCCTGTTTTGCTATTTCAGCAAAACTCTCCATCAGTCCATGAATCACCTCACAAGCAGAGTCCAAATGCACCGGCGTCTGACGTACTGTTGTCAGAATCAACTGCTCATTCACATACCGATATAACCGACGAAGCTGTCCAGAGATCTCGTACTGAGGATCCAGACTGCCTTTTAATTCCTGTAAATATGCCTGCGCCTTACGAATATGTTCCGCACCGGCAGCAGGATCTCCCTCATTATAACACATTTCTCCCTCTTTGATCGATTCTAAGATTAATTCATAAATAATTACCACTAACTCTGTCCGATTCGCCTGTGCCACTCTGGCTGTATATTCCTTAATCTGATCTTTATTCATCTGCCCTTCCTCCCTTATCCAATCCTTTCCCTGCCCAAAAAAGCGCAAAGTAAAACTTTGTTTCTTTTGGGGCTAAGAATAAAATGTCCAAAGCACCTGACGATACTTTGGACACCCTGTTATGGTTTAAGCTTAGCTCTGTAATAAACTCATAATCTGCTGTGGTCTGTTATTCGCCTGCGACAACATAGAGGTCGCTGCTTGGGATAATACGCTTAACTGTGTATAGTTGGTCATCTCAGATGCCATATCTGTATCCATGATACGTGACATCGCGTCCGTCATATTCTCACTGCTGATATCCAGACTGTTTTGTGTCGCATCCAAACGATTCTGATATGCTCCCAAAGCAGAACGTGCCGCGGAAACAGCCAGGATCGCATCATCCAAAACATCGAGCATAGTAGTTGCCCCATGCTGGCTGCATGCATTGATCAAATCAACACCGTCACTGTCTCTCAGTCCCAGACAAACACAATTTACTTCCGCAAAATTAACATTCAATGTCTGATACTCATTCGCACCAATCTGCAATTCCATATATCCAGCATCTTCTACTCTAACTGTAGCCTCTGAACCAGCCTGCGCCTTTAATACATCCACTTGTATCTCAAATCCATCACTGCTGACGATCGTCACCTTGCCACCCACTGCCATATAACTAAATTCGTCTGCCGGACCAAATCCCGGTTCTCCGTCCCCTAAGGTCACAGTAGCATCTTTACCGTATTCCGGCTGTTCATCATTAATCGCAATCCACTGTGCCGATCCTGTGGCTCTCGTCGTTAACGTCAGAGCAGCCAGATCTCCTTCTACATCAATATTCATGGCATCACACGCTTCGATGATCTCTGCCTTGGCATCTGCCTCATTTGCCGATAATGCAAATTCATTTCCATTAATAATGACAGTGGACAATCCGGAGAAATTATAGGTAAGTGTTGCCGGCTCTGCAATGGTATCCACAGTAATGTTGTAAGTACCTCTCATTACCTCTACCGAGGCGGATAATGGGCGAACTGCCAAACTGTTGCTCATAACCGTACGTGCCGATGAACCATCCAACAGACCCTTTCCATTAAACTCTGTGGTACTGGAAATCCGGTCAATCTCAGATAACATCTGATCCACTTCCTCCTGAATCGCTTCACGATCCTCAAGGGTATACGTATCATTTGCGGCTTCCACACCTAACTCCCGTATTCTCTGCAAAATAGACTCAATCTCTGTCAGGGATCCTTCTGCCGTCTGTATCACCGAATCACCATCTGCGGCATTACGTGATGCCTGATCCAGTGCCCGAATCTGCGTTCTCATTTTATTTGAGATCGCCATGCCCGCTGCATCATCCGCGGCCTTATTGATCTTGTATCCTGTACTCAGCTTTTGCAGGCTGGATGTCAGGCGATTATCTGTTTTCTTCAAATTAACGTTTGCTAACTGTGCTGAAATATTGTGATTGATTTTCATAATAACCCTCTTTTCTAATCTCTCTGCTTCTTATCCAACTATCTGTTTCACCGTATCCGATACATGACGTACCAAAATCTTTGCCACCTGATACAATTTCGCTGTATCGGCCTGCTTTTCCCCTGTAACAGATCCCGTCATCTCACTCCGAGCACGATAATCCATTCCATAGGAAATATTTTTCACGGAATATCCGACAGATTCCAGTCGTTCCGTCAGTGCCTCTCCCCGCTCCTTCAAGGCATCAAACCCGGCACGGTCATCACAGAGTATCAATCCTTTGATCTGTTCTCCTTGCAACTGCACTTCTCCCGATACCCGGCCAAATGTTTCCTCTTCCATGCCAATCTGCACCTTCCCCGTCTCTTCTGCGCCATGTAGAATCGTCAGATTAAGTGTTGTCACGGTATCGCCTGTACGAATCGGAATCTCATAACTTTGCTTTCTGGTTAATGTCTGCTGCAGCCGCAGGCTCTGTCCCAATAATTTGAGATGTTTTAAGTCCTCAGATGTAATATCGGCAGTTTCGCTGGATTTCGTAAGGATCTCCGCCATAAATCTTTCTGCCTGCTCACACTTTTTCTGTAAAATCTCTGGAGATTCTATGGCTTCCGGTAATTCTTCTAAAATTGTATCCAGCTCTTCCTGCGCCTCATCTGTCAAAACGCGTCGGCGCCCAAATAATTCTTTCATTGGAGAGCCGCCCTCTTCTAACATAAATTCAGCCGCACGAATATTTTCCAATGTATCCGGAAGCTCAAACTGTTCCAGATAGGTTCTGGCATGATCTGCCAAACGCACAGTTTCTCGTAATGCTTCCGCCTGCTCCTGATAATATTCCTGTAATAACGCCGGATCACCCGTCGCCTGTTGCATTTCTTCTGCCACTTTTTCCAAAGAATGATCCAATAGCTGTCCCGGATCGCCAGCGGTAATCTCCCGCAACTTCGATGGCGTCATCGTCTGAAGAATCTCCTCTGTCATATTTTGATAATATTGCACCGATGCTTCTCTGACTCCATCCTCCTCACTCACCCGCTCGTCAATCCCATGCGACCGTATCGTTCGGACAGCCGTCCGCAGATGCTGCAAATCCATTTGCTGTCCGGCTTGCAATACTGCACCAATCACTGCACCATCACTCTTTTCAATCTGATGGAGCAGCCGATAAATATTGATGTAGTCCCTGCGTTCCTCCGCATTGATCTCCCCTTGCCGTTCTAACTGCCATAGAAAACGACTATATTTTTCTTCTTCCGATGGCTCGCGCTCTTGATTTTTCTCGGATAATTGCTCGTTTAATTCTGCGATCGGCGTATTCAACGGATCCTGTCCTTCACGAATCATTTCTAATACCGTAGAAGGCTTCATCTGTTTGATCAAACGCTGCACCTGTGCATCCCACTGTTTGATTTCCCCAATGGCCTCTTCCGTAATCTCCATCTGATTATATCCCAAAATACGCACAGCACGCTCGTTTGCCTCGGTATCCTCCAGACCCATATCCTGTAACATCTGCGGAATACCGGCAAAAGCCTTGCGAATCGAATCCCCCAGATCCTGCCGCACCTGTGTCCCCACTGCCTCAAAATCCTGTTCGTATTGCTGATACTGGTTTGTCACATGCACCGCAATACCGTGCAGCTCACTCACTGTCAGTAATTGATGTTGCCGCAAACTGCTGCCCAACATCGCTGCGGGAGATAATGCGATATCTGATGTCTGGCGCATCACTTCCTGCATCTGCTCCAATTCACCGTCGTCCAAAACGATTCCCTGATCCCCCGCCTGTTGAACATAATAAGCATTTTCCAGTGCTTTCAAATGTTGTATCACATCCTCCAACGGTGCCGTCTCCACCTGAAATCCCTGTCTGCGTAAACTCACCAAAGACTGGGTCGTCATCATCAGACGAATCTCCTCAAGCTGTCTCCTGGCAATCACCGCTTGGATATCCATATCCGAATCTGTTACTGCTTCTGTAGAATCATTCGCTTCCAATAATTTAGCAATCGTCAGTGCCGATGAAGAGTTCCGATCCGGGGTGTTCTCCCTCTCTTGATCAGCGGTATCTTTCTGTATTTTCTGTAATGCTCTGCGTATCTCCTGCTCTCCGATACCTGCCACGCGCCGGATCAATTCTGCCTGTTCCTGATATTCGGCATACGTTTTGTCGCTCTGGATCAAATCGGTATCCACAGCCTGCCCGCCTGCTGCCATATTCTCTATAATCTGGTTCAAAGTATGATCCAGTGTGATATTCTCTGACAAAAGCGCTAAATCCCGTACATATTTCAGGGTTCCTGAATTTACCGGCAATTCATTGGCAAACAACCATTTTGCCTGCGGCATCTGTTCTAGCTCCGTGTCTCCCAAATCTTTCAAAATTTTCTCTATCTGGGGACCGTATTTCTCCCAAACCTCTGTCGGTACACTGTCCGCCACAGCCCCCTCCATACCGGAATATTGTGCATGATAGATATTTTCAATCGTCGCCGGCAACTCCTGTACCATCAGAAAACGTTTCGCCGAATCCGACAGCTCTGTCACAGACTGGCTCATTTGCAATGCAGACACCACCCGGTTGATCATCTCCTGTGAAACCGGCAGGTCTGCACGTTCTAAAGCTTCCCGAATCTGCGCTTCGCTCTTGGCAGTTAAGAAGCCCTCTGCCTGTACACGCTCCAGACCCTCCTGTAACTCTTCCCGTAATTCGGCCCCTTCTTCCATACGTTCTGCCTTCCACTCCCGCTCGGCACGAATCCTCTCTACGGCACGTTCCAGACTGGACTCCTGATACTTTTCCAAAGCTCCTTCCTGATCCTCTAACTGACTGTAATCTTCTCCGGTCAGAATGGCCAGGTTTTGTCCTGCCTTCTCATTGACTTCCGCTCCCTCCGCCGCAGCCGCCAATGCCTCCGGAAAGGAATAATTGTCACTGGCCTCTCCATCGGAATGTCCCGTCGGAGTGACCGGCATCTCCATATTCCCTTTCACTGCCACGTTCCCGGAAAGTTTGGACACTAAGCCTTCCCCTGCCATCTGTCCTGCGTAAACAGAGGCTGCATTCCGACCTGCATCCTCTCTCGTTACTTTTTGTTCCTGTGCTATGATATCCCGAATGTTCATACTTCTCACGCTTAGCCTCCATATCACTTCTATAACCACAGGCATTGCGCTGCGCGCATCCTGCTTCGTTCGATTTTGTCTAAATAATACTTCGGCTGTTTCCGGAGATTTCATTAGCAAAGACCACTTTTTCACAGTATAAAAGGGAAATTCTCGTCCAACAAAAAAAGCAGGATGTTTTATCCTACTTTCTTCGCTGTTTCAAATGCTTCCTGATAACTTAAAACTTTCTTAATATAACTCTGACACCTGGACGGAATCCCCCCCGCCCGTTTCACCGCACCGGAACCTGCATTATATGCTGCCAGGGCTAATTTGACATCCCCATGAAACTCTTTCAGCTTTTGTGCGATACATTTCGCACCTCCCATAATATTTTGTTCCGGATCATATGGATCATCCACACCCAGACTTCTGGCTGTCTCTGGCATCAACTGCATAATTCCCATCGCGCCCGAACCGGACAAATCCCTGGGATTGAAATTGGATTCCGCTTTCGCGATTCCCTTCAATAAACTTTCTGACACTCCATATTTTTTCGCTGCCTTCTTGAAATACGCATCGTACTTGGTGGTTTTCATGGAAGATGCCGAAGTTGTCTTGCTCTTGGAGGAAGATTTTTGTGTATATGCCGCCGACTTGCTTTTGGCTGTAGTCTTGTCCGCCGAGGACGTGCTATCCTCCTCACTACCCACCTCAACATATCGCACAGCCTTTCCCGTCATCGGATCATGATAGATCACTTCACTTTGGGTTTGCGCTGTTGTCGTACCACTGGTTTTTTCGGAAGAAGTTGTCTCAGACTGTTCTGTCTGCAACATAGTCTGAAAACCGGTAATCGTAGTACGCCGTCCTGTCTCTCCCTTATGACGGACCAACGGCTGTATCAGCAGCGTATCCACTCTGCCAGTTGTCAAATCACTCATACTATGCCTCCTCTCCTACTCTTTTCCACACATAAATTCTATTCCTGTCCATCTTGATGATAAAATAATTCTTCTATGGTCAATTCTTCTCCTGCGGTTTCACTCAAAACCTGACCTGTATGAATCGTCGTGGCAATCGTGCCGACCGAAACCGTTTGAAATGGTTTGACCGGCATATCCTCCACCATCAGATCTTTTGTCTGCAATGGCTTTGTCGTCCCCATCTGTACACGGTGTTCCCGAAGCGATCCGGTACCGGCTTCCGTAATCAATACCTTCTGTGGGATACACTCCACCGGTTTACCAGGCTTCACATCCTGCTCAGTAACAGGTCTGACACATTGTGCCTCCGTCAAATACGGACGCAAGACCACCTGTTTGCCCTCGATCACTTTCACGGCTGCCCCTTTCTGTAGATGTTACATGTTTCCACCTCATATAACGATTCACACTGTCACAACTAATTTAATATTTTACCAAAAATTTTATTATTGTTCAAGTCCCAGTCCCTTGAGAATCTATATTACACGGCCCCTTGAAAGTCTATATTATATTCATACAATTCTACACATCAAAAAAGCATGCCGCTTAAAAAGACACGCCGTCCTATTTCTTGCGCTGATTAACGGCAATGAAACTCTTCGGAGACCACATCATATACCACTACCCGACTACCGTCCGGTGAAAAA
Source organism: uncultured Jutongia sp. (assembly GCA_964521555.1). GTDB lineage: Bacteria > Bacillota > Clostridia > Lachnospirales > Lachnospiraceae > Butyribacter. The sequence continues at coordinate 396,673 of CAZFSU010000001.1, forward strand.
ATATAAACCTGATTCCCCCGAATCCATCCGCAACTCTCCGCATCATTGTATCCCTCTCCCCAGTCATACTCCGCCAATTTCCGAAACCCCTCTGCTTCATTATAGTAATATAGTTGATAAAGACTATGCCCCTGTTTACTCCGGCAGCCGATCCCGATATAACTATGCTGGTGATCCACAATAATATTATCGGCCATGCGACTGACCCAGTCCGAATAACGAATCCGCAAAAGCCGGTCATGTAAACTCTCTCCGGTAGAGGTACGTATCATCACCAGACGAATATCCCCCTGTTTCTTTTGGGACATTGCTATCTCTAACCGGAAGGTGAGATCCTCCCCAAAAGGATACTCTGCAACCATTGCTTCACGATCTTCTGTGGAAGGTTCGATGCCCTGGGGCGTCGCACCGGAAGCTGCCTTGGCAGCTTTTCTCTCACTGCTCACTTCCTTTGGCTGACCGGGATCTGACACATCCCATACCTTCTTACATTCTTCTGTCCCATTCTCTGGATAGATAATGGTAAATTCCCCGCCATCCACATTCATTCTGGCATCGGCCCCCACAGATGTACTCCACACCTGGGAAATCTTGGATTCTTCCACTCGAAAAATCTGAACCAGATCTTCATTCTCATTTTTTCTATGTATCGTATACAAATATTCTCCGTCTGACAGAATATTTTGCTGTCCCAGATCCTGCAAATGCACTTGTGAAATATTCCGGTCAGATATAGGATTCTCTCCGATTAACTCTGCTTCGTCTGTATGATCAGAAGAGGTATCCGACACATGTTTATCTTCTGTATTGGAAGAGACTTTATTAGAAAAAGTTCCCTTCTGTAATATCAGTAATCCTACTCCCGAAATCAGAATAACACAAATCATACATCCGATCCATCTCCATTTGTTTCCAAATCTCATAAACACCCTCATTTCCCAGCGACTGATCGCAAAGTAGTGATACAAATAGGTATATTTGCGTCTGCCATAAAAACTCATTACCTGTTTCATCCATCACCGCCATGATCTGTGTCCGGCCACGGCGCAATTTCATTGCATCCTCAGCATAACCCAATCCCTGCTCAAACGCAACCCTAGAAAATTTTGTAATGATGCAATGGCACTCCCAACAAAAAATGTTCCATAATATCATGAGTAATAATAACCGGTCCAGACAATAATATCCACAGATTGGTGTACAACAGGCATATTTGTCCTTTAAAATTATATTGTTGTTTTGAATAATCCCACACCCCCAGATGCATCTTTTGATTCACCAGCATACCTACCAAAAGTTCTACCGTCGTAATCATCAAACCACAAATTACCATCTGACCTACTAATGATGCAGAGTCCCCTAAAATATTTTCCATTACTCCCACCAGCAAAAAGCACAATCCCCCAGCCAGCAACATAGAAATATGAGAATATCCTCTCTGTAAAATTTCGATTCCTACATAGAGAAATCCCCCTGTCAAAAACATGATAACGTATGCCTGTATGGTACTCATGAATTCCCTCCGCTCCTACAAAATAAATTATCTATCGTCTAGATCAACCACTTCTGTTTTATTATTGCTGAAGTGTCAAAAGTTATACTACAGTCATACAGATTCTCCATTTGAAAAGATTGGCATTTTAAGCACAGTATGATAAAATGTACGCTAAGGGGCATTGGAAACCCTTATCTGAAAATAATGTAAGGTTGATGCATAGCATCATTCTGACCCTAATATCACAAAATAAATAGATAGGAAAGAGGTACGTATGAATCAACAAATTTTAAGCCGGTTAGACACAGCAATCGAATCTACTTTAATTACACATTCGGAAAATCCAGATGCAAATGTTGGTGCTGCTATATGCATATTGGAACATGGCAAGGAAGTGTATCGAAAAGAATACGGTGAAGCCGATAAGGAAAAACACATCCCAATGAGACCGGATGCCATATTTCGTTGCTATTCCATGACCAAACCAGTCACTTCGGTCGCCGTCATGATCCTGGTGGAACGGGGATTATTATCCCTCTCCGATCCAGCCGGGAAATATATTCCCGGATTTCAAAACCAAAACGTTTATACACCGGAGGGACTGGTCCCTGCCGAACGTGAAGTGACGATACAGGACTTAATGGATATGACTGCCGGAGTTTGTTATCCGGATGCTTCTTTTCCGGCAGGTGCTTATATGGAAGAAGTACAACAAGAATTTTATAAAGAAATAGAAGAAGGGAAATCCATTACTACTTATGAACTGGCAAACCGCATCGGGGCACAGCCATTGGCATTTCAGCCAGGAACCCGCTGGCTCTACAGCTTCTGTGCCGATGTATTGGGCGCCATCATCGAAGTGGTAAGCGGCAAGCGTTATAGCGATTATCTCAAAGACGAAATCTTCACTCCTCTTGGTATGGTGGATACCGATTTCTATGTTCCAGAAGAAAAACAGGACCGTTTCATGCAGTTCTATCAATATATGCCAGAAACACAGAGCATGGAACCATGTACCTGGCAACATTTATGTCTGTCTTATATGCACTTAAAGAAACCAGACTTTGAATCAGGGGGAGCCGGGTTAGTATCTACCGTGGATGATTATTCCAAATTTGTTAAAATGATGATGAACAAAGGTACCTATAACGGTACCCGTATATTGGGGCGCAAAACGGTGGAATGGATGACCCGGAACCACTTGAACGAACAACAGTTGTCTAGTTTGGATTGGGATGCATTAAAGGGTTATGGATACGGAAATCTCATGCGGCAAATGATCCATCCGGAATTGGCGGAAAGCCTTGGTTCGGAAGGTGAATTTGGCTGGGACGGATGGTTGGGTAACTATGTGGCTATGGACCCGAAAGAAGATCTGGCTATTATTTATGTCATCCAAAAATGTGGCGGCAACGGGTATCGTGATATACAGGCAATACGGGATATCGTTTATTCTGCTCTGGATTAGAAAGGAGTCTGCCATGAAAGAGATCGAAACCTTAAAAAGCTGGATTGCCGAATGTGATAACATAGTGTTCTTTGGCGGAGCAGGTGTATCCACCGAAAGCGGAATCCCCGACTTTCGCAGCAAAGACGGTCTGTACAATCAACATGATGTGCAATTTGATCAATTTACACCGGAATATCTGCTGAGCCATAGCTGCCTGCGGGATCACCCCAACGTCTTCTATGAATTTTATCGCCAAAAAATGGACTGTCGAAACATAGAACCGAATATTACCCATCGAAAATTAGCAGAACTGGAACAAAGCGGCAAATTGTCTGCGGTCGTCACCCAGAACATCGATGGCCTGCATCAAAAGGCCGGAAGCCAAAAAGTCTATGAACTCCACGGTACCACTTTGAAAAATTATTGTACGAATTGTGGGACACCTTATGCCGCCGAGTATATTTTTGAAAGCACGGAACCCATCCCAAAATGCGATTGCGGAGGAACCATTCGGCCAGATGTGGTCTTATATGAGGAAGGGTTAAATGATGCAACGGTCTCTGGTGCCATTCGTGCCATCTCCCACGCAGATATGATTATCATCGGCGGAACTTCTCTGGCTGTATATCCGGCCGCCGGACTTCTACAATATTTTCAGGGAAAATATATGGTATTGATTAACAAATCTGCCACACCAATGGACCAAAAAGCAGATCTTGTGCTACAATGTGGTTTGGGAGAAATCTTTGCACAAATATAGGAAAATATCTGGTGCTTTTACACCGGCAGTTGTATTATACGAATACTTTAAATTTAGATAGAAAGGAAGGAATGTCCAATGAAATATACGTATCAAACAAAAGGTACCTGCTCCACACAGATTACCTTTGATATCGATGGGGATGTCATCACCAATGTGGAATATACCGGAGGATGTAACGGAAACTTAAAAGCAGTCCGCTCTTTGGTGGAGGGGCTTACTGTAGACCAGATCGAAAGCAAATTAGGCGGCATTAAATGCGGGTTCAAAAGCACATCCTGCGGTGATCAGTTGGCAAAAGCAGTGCGTGAAGCCTATAATGCAACTCACTAAGTACAAGCCATCCTGTCCTTAGCCCGTTGCATTCTTGAGAAGAAACAATCGCCCCAGGCACATGGTTGCCTGGGGCGATTGTTATAATGAAATATTTTATGCTTCTTTATTTGCACTGGCCAGGGCAGCGGTAATGATGGCCATAGAATATACCTCCGAAGCATTACAGCCACGGGACAAATCATTAACCGGTGCATTCAAGCCCAGCAAAATCGGTCCATATGCTTCAAAATTACCCATACGCTGTGCAATCTTATATCCAATATTACCGGCATTGATATCCGGGAAAATAAAGGTGTTGGCATGACCTGCCACCGTTGACTCCGGACACTTGGTGCGGGCAACTCGAGGCGATACAGCAGCATCAAACTGCAACTCTCCATCAATCGGCAAATCCGGATATTTCTGCTTGGTCTTGATGGCTGCATTACGCATCTTATCCACATCTTCACCGGCACCGGAACCATGAGTAGAGTAACTCAAGAAAGCCACCTGTGGATCTACACCGAAAATACGGGCACACTTCGCCGCTTCCCCTGCAATCTCAACCAGATCATCCTCGGAAGGTTTGATGTTAATGGCACAATCCCCCATCGCTAAAACCTCATTATCACCGGTTGCACTTGGACGTACCAGGATAAATACAGAAGAAACAATGCTGTTTCCCGGCTTTGTCTTAATCAACTGTAATGCCGGACGAACAGTATCGGCGGTGGAATACGTCGCTCCACCCAACAAAGCATCCGCCATTCCCATTTTTACTAACATAGTTCCAAAATAATTCGCCTGTAAAAGCATGGTCCGGGCCTTCTCTGGCGTAACTCCTTTGCTTTTACGCAATTCACAAAACAGCTCTACCATCTCGTCCATCTGCTCAAACTTCTCCGGATCAATAATCTCTGCACCGCGAATATTAAAACCACTCTCTTCTGCCGCATCCATAATCCTTTGCTCATTACCGATCAATATCGGATGCAGGAAATAGCTTGCCAACAAACGAGAGGAAGCCTCTAAAATACGTGGGTCTTCGCCTTCCGTAAATACGATCTTCTTGGGATCTTTCTTCAAGATACCAATCAACTGTCCAAAACCAAACACACTATCATCTCCATTCTCTAAAAATATCCTTCTCTAAAACCCATATAGACTGCCCTAAAAGGCACCCTGCCTATTGTCTAACATATTCTGCCATATGTCAAGGGATTTCACGAAACAACTTTTATTTTAATATAAGCTTTTTTCTCATTAAAAGTCCTTACCCGGATACGAGCCGTCCCCACTTTTTTTGCTTTTATCTTTCCCTTCCCAGACACAGACAGGATCTTCTTGTTCATGGACTCGTATTTGAGCCCATAACTGGCACTCCCTTTGCTGAGTTTTACTTTAAGTTTCGTCGTTTTCCCCTTTTTCAGTGTTGTTTTTCCCGCTGTAAGTTTGAGAGATTTCGGTGCTTTTTTGACCCGGATTTTGACAGTCCGTTTCACACCCGAAGGTGCCTGAATCGTGACCCTGACCGTTCCCGTTTTCTTCGCTTTCACAGTGCCATTTTTTTGCACCTTAACTACCTTGGTGTTACTGCTTTTGTAAATCAAAGTATTTTTCAAAGCGGCAGGTTTCGTCTTAACTGCCAGTTTTATCTTTTCTCCTTTACCCATCACTATTTTACCGGCACTACTAATCGTAGTTATCTTGGTCACAGAACCGCCACCTGAGACAGATGCCGTCGAGGAAGAACCGGAGGAAGAACTATTTTGCGTTGTCCCGGATGATGTGTCAGACGATACACCGGTATCCCCATCAGCCGGCACCGGGGTTGCTGTCGGACGCAATGTCGGAGACTGTGTTGGCAATGACGGCTGGTATGTTTTTTCCTGATCCTGATATTCAGCTTCGGAGATAGGATTGGCAAATGCTTTGACACACACATTATTATATTTTTTCTTTACAGTGTCATACCATTCATTTTCTTCGGCAAAATATACATAACTCTGTCCAGTGCTTCCCGAATGATGCAGTTCAGAAAACAATTCATTTTTCCCCTCGATCAGTGCGTATGCTTTACCATTGTCCGCATAGAATGTTACGATCACGGAAAATTTTTCGCCCGGTGCCACGGCGATGGATTCTGACAGGTTGATCGTATGATATCCCGCATGGTCGGCAACCCCGTTTGTGGTACATCCGCCTACCCATTCTCCATCTGCCGGACCATCTTCCCCCAAATTGCGATACACATTCACTTCATATGATTGGCCATCCGCATAGGTATAGAAGGAAGCTGCCGTAAGCTGCTGTGGATCTTCTGTTTCATTCGTAAAGACATTCGCCAGACGTATGTACTGATCGGAAGTGAATCCATCGCCCCATCCAAATCCATCATATTGAAATGCTGTTGTATAAGTATCCGTCGAAGTCCCCTCATAACTGTAAAAATCACACAGCGAAGTGTCATAATAGGAAACCCAGAAATATCCGTCTACATTGTAATCTTCACCATAACTGTTGGCAATCAACCATGCACCACTTTGCTCCGGCGTCTGCTGAAATGTATTGAAATCATCATCCCAGCCGACAATCGTCACACAGTGATTCGCATCATCGGCATTGTAAACATTGCCATACAGAGAACAAATCTCCTCATCCGTATACATAAATGCCTTTTTATCTTTATCGCTCGTTGGATAATAGAGAGAGACATCCACCGCTCCATTTTCCAGAACTTCCTGCTTGATCTCATCTCTTGAAGCATCATCATAACACTCTGCTGAGGTCAAACGCATCACCGATGCCGTACGAAAACTCTCATCCTGCTGTTCCATCTGGGCAGCCATCGTCTTGCCAGTTCCAAAGGGGGCATCCTGTTCCGAAGCAGCACCCCATCCATTCGCCAGAGTAAACATAGCAAACAGTGCATTGCCGCCAACATTATACACTTCTGCACCAGAAGCAGGTTGCCATCCAATGTTAAGCGTTACATAATCGCCATATAACGGATTCGCTGTATCCTTTAGATGGTTATAGGTATACCATACCAAATGATTTTCTGAAAAATCTGCCTCCGCTGCAGAATACATCCCCTGCGTAATCGCATTACCCTCCAGGGATTTTAATGCACCAAATGCCCAGCACGCTCCCGTATCGGTCTGATCTCGTATCGGCGTCTCTGCGTCTGTCCCCCGCGGATCATATGTATTTGGCAAATCGGACGATACCGCCGCTTTCCGCCGGGAGGATGTCTGCGCTTGTACTTGTGTTTGTGGCAAAAATTCATTGCCCTGTGCATCTTCATAATGATAGTGCAGCAGATCTCCTGCCTGTCCATCCATAACCCGATGAAAGGCTCTCTCCTGCAAGACATCCTCCGTCTCTGTGGCTGTCACCGGACCCGCACCAATGCTGCTCACCAGCAACCCCATCAAAACCCCCCATGACAACCATACTTTTTTTCTCATAGCATACCTCTTTTCGTAAAATGTGTTGACAAATCTATCCAAAACTGCTATCATGTTTATCGTTCGTTATGCGAATAAAAATGCAGGAGTGCTGGAATTGGCAGACAGGCTAGACTAAGGATCTAGTGGTGGCAACACCGTGTGGGTTCAAGTCCCATCTCCTGCATTTTTTATTTTAAAAATAGTTTACAACAATTTTATGTCTAATGTTTGAACAAATGGTTTTTATCTCTCCATTTGAGTGCCATAAGGTGCTTCATATCAACCAGTCTGTAAGCCATACGCTTGCCACGATCCCTGCGAAAGTACAAATCAATGCACCCACCAAAGTCCAGCGCATACCACTGACCGGACGATGCTTTGCGTCACCGGTAGCCATGAAATACACGGATATTGTGTACAAAATAGTCTCGGAACAACACATAAACAGAGAAGCCATATAGCCTTCTCTGGAATCCGTTCCAAATTCCTTATATATATCAATCAGTAAACCCGTAGAAGCAGAAGACGAAATCATCTTAATTAATGCCAGCGGCAACAAAGCAGCAGGAAAATGGAACTGAGCAGCTACCGGTTCCATCAACACAGCAAGCTTTTCCAATAACCCCGATTCTCGTAACAGGCCGATGGCCATCATAAGTCCGATCAATGTTGGCAATACTCCCAAAACCACCTTGAAGCCTTCCTCCGCTCCTTTGACAAATGCATCAAAAATACCAACTTTGTTTAATAAACCATAGCCAATGACGTAAAAAATCAAGATAGGTATGATTAAATTAGAAATATATTGTATCAACATCATTTTACTCCTTTCCGGGTGCAATATTCGCGCATCAAAAACGGCATATGTGCTTTTCACACGGATTCATCAACACGGATAAATACAAAATACGATGCCCCAGGGAATTCATAAACATTGCTAAAATCAGTCCAATTCGATATAATAAAAGTGTTATATCTTAGCTTATGAAGTTGCAAAACTCTTTAGAACATGGGTAACGGTTCCCGCTCCTTTCCTATGGAAAACACCAACTATGTTAGAAAGCTAAACCGTTATGCACAAAGAATATATAAGAATGGGGAATATGATGTACAAGATATTAATAGCAGACGACGAATTAATCATTCGCCAGGGACTACGATGTATCCTGAACTGGCGTGAATTAGGATATCAAATTATTGGAGAAGCTGCCAATGGTACCGATGCATTAGATTTTATTCTGAATCAAAATCCAGATTTGGTACTACTGGATATCCGCATGCCACAAATGCTAGGAATTGATGTCGTAAAACATGCCCGCGAGCAAGGATATCAAGGGAAATTTATAATATTGAGCGGATTTACAGATTTTAAATATGCTCAGGCAGCCATACGGTATGGCGTTGATTATTATCTCACAAAACCGATTGATGAAGATGAACTCCTGGAAACCGTACAGGAAATCGCAAACCACCTGTCCCAGGATGCAAAACGGGAAGAAGTGCTTGAACAGTACCGTGATAAGGCAAAGGGAATGATGCTATATGACATCATGACCAATCAGGCAGACTATGAACAATTAAAAGATACAGGATTTTATCCTCAGGCGGATCAATATCAGGTGGTCATTTACGAAAAATACAGCCACAACGCAAATCGCACATCCTATCGCTTTTCCGATCTACTCAAGATCACCAATGAAGATAACAATTCATATGACAATATCAGCATAGATAACAATGAAGTTCTGCTGTTAAAGGGACAGTTCATTCTCCAAAAATTCCAGGAGTTTCTGGAACACTATGACCGGGAACAAAAACCGCAGATGAACTCTCCTCTGGATTCCCTTTTTATCACCTATGGACGAACTGTAAACTGTATCGAGGATATTCATATTTCTTATCAGGAGGCACTGCTTCTACTACAACGGCGCTTCTTTTGCGAACATCACCAGCATACGATCGGCTATGAACAACTGCCAGCAGAAAACACCAGTGATGATGATATCTTGGGCGAAGAGAATTTGCAGCGTTACTGCGAACTCTTGTCCGGTTATATCCAAGCTGCCAAACGTAATCAGGTGGCGGAAACCTTAAAGGATCTGGAAGAGCAGCTATATCATTCCGGTTCTGATATTCCTAAGATCAAATTATTTTTGACCGATTTATATCTATCGATCAAGGAAAGGCTGTCCCATTTGTATCACAACGCAAATATCCCCTTCCCGGGAAACAGCGGAATCATCGACTTCATCAGCAGCCGCTATTATTTATATGAAATTTTGTTGTATTTTACAGAACAATTTGAAATGATCATGCGCGCGATTGGCAATCCATCCAGTGACAGCGTCATGGATGATATCATTCATTATATCGAGCATAATTATATGAATAATATCAAACTGGAAAATATCGCACCACTCTTTGGCTATAACAGCTCTTATCTAGGAAAGATTTTTACGAAAAAGGTGGGCGAGGGCTTTAACGTATTTATCGATAAAGTACGAATCAACCATTCCAAGGAATTACTGGTGGAAACGGAATTAAAGGTATATGAAATCGCAGAAAAGGTTGGGTATCGTAATGTGGATTATTTTCATACAAAGTTTAAGAAGTATGTGAACCAAAGTCCCGCAGAATACAGAAAACAAAATAAATCAAAATAAATTAATTTTAACATTGAAATATTTCTTGAAATACGGTATAATTAACGCCGTTGGTATCTTCACATACCAAATCGGCGGATATGGCGGAATTGGCAGACGCGCTAGATTTAGGTTCTAGTGGGCAACCCCCGTGCAGGTTCAAGTCCTGTTATCCGCATCGATTGCCGGAAACTACAGATCATCGTGGTTTCCGGCCTTTTTATTTTCTACTATGAAGTATTGTGCCACGATTTGAAACGTGATATTATGGGTAGACAGGAACATTTTTGATTCATGTTGGACAGAGACAAACGGGAATTCTGATAAGATGCTTTTGATAGCATTTATTAACGTTATATCTTATCTTCAGAAAGTCTGCAAACCCTTGAAAGCACTAAATTTATAGCAATTGAGTCTGCCCTTTGTGCCTCTCTACTTTATTTTTGAATTATATTTCTCGCATTCTGCTTCTAATTTTGGAAAATTCAATCGAGTTCTTCATCTTTTTATACTTTTCCTTTGGCGATGAAAGCGGTATGCAATATTTATGAATACCGCAAACAATAACAATTCCAACAAAACTCTGTTGTCTTTTCCTGTCTGCGGCGAAACGGAAAGCACATCTGCATATCTCTCCTCGTAAAAAATGGCTATGCATTTCCACATAGCCATTTGTGTAGTAACTCCATTAGAGTTGCTAACGCTTTTAGCAGTCCACTTTACGGTAGGACTCACCACTAATAGTATAATACCACGCTACTCAAAATAGTCAAACCTTTCAAATATTTTTTATTTGCTTGGTTTATGCACCTAAAAAATAATGATAAAATTACATATTTCTCCCGACAAGCGAAAATATTTTCTGTTTTATGGGAATACAAAATTTTTAACGTCTGCTATAATTTAAATAAAATGGTATACATATAAAATATCGTATTTATGACAGGAGGAATCTTACATATGAATAAGATATCATTGCGAATTGCCGACCTGCGTAAGAAAAACAGGGTGACGCAACAAGAACTGGCAAATTGTATTGGCGTATCGTTTCAAACAATCAGCAAATGGGAAACGGGACTTAGTATGCCAGACATTACCATTCTTCCATTACTGGCAGATTATTTTTCGGTGTCAACAGACCAGATCTTAGGGTTAAAACCACTTGATGGAGAAATGTATATTCCGGAAAAAACAGCCACAAAGAATTTTTGGAATCAAAAACTGGAATACCTTTTACGAACACGAAAGGGTTATTGGAATGATGATTATGCAAAGTTTCTTATTTCGCAGGTTTGGAAGATTGATAAACCGATTTCTGTTTTAGACTGCGGATGTGGATATGGATTTTTAGGATTGTTATTACTTCCATTCCTACCCACGGGAAGCACTTATACAGGAATTGATTTTGCCGAGGACTTAATTAAAGAAGGGGAAAGGCTTTTTAAGCACCAAAAAATGGAAGCAACCTTTCTTTGCAAAAATGTTTTTGATCATTCAGCCGAAAACCAGTATGATTTTGTAATATGTCAGGCGGTTCTCCGACATTTGGACAATCCGACAGCATTTATACAGAAAATGATCACCTTTGCAAGACCTGATGGGTATGTGGTCTGTATCGACGCTAACAGGGAATTTGAATACTGCGGGCTTTATATAGACGGCATGGACTATCAGGAGTTATGCAGACATGACGGGCTGGAAAAAAAGTGGCGGACTGAACTCACAATGCAGGGGCGGGATTATGCAGTTGCTATCAGGACTGCACATATGATGCAGAAATTGGGCCTCATTGATGTCGATGTGAGGATGAATGATAAAGTAGAGTTTGTTACTACACAGTCAGTCAATTATGATGAAACCAAAAGCGATTTTATCGCATATAATGATTGGACTTCCGACATGAGCAATGAGGAGAGGGACAAACTGATCCTCCATTTGCTGACGCATGGCTTATCCCGTAAAGAAGCCGAGGATTACTGCAATCGAAATATTAAAATTGCGGAATTTTTTTCAAACAATCCTGATGCCGGATACACGTTTATGAAAGGACAAATGATTACTTATGGAAAAAAGGACGGAAAAGAAGCAGATACTTCTGATTGATATGTACGGTGTTATCATAAAAGAAAGTAAGGGATATTTTATTCCATATACATTTGAGCATTTTGACAGAAAGGAAAAGGAATTACGCAAGCTGATCGGCAGCAGGGCAAAACAGCGGAGGGTTGTGCTGGGGTTGAACCAGCCTTATGTCGCAGAGAAGATGGGGTGGCCACTACCACAATCGTGCGTTATAGGGCAGGAACAATCGACAACACAAAGAAGCTGGTCTTGGAAGGTCTTTCAGAGGCACTTCATG
>CAZFSU010000002.1:0-162965 GCA_964521555.1 uncultured Jutongia sp.
AATGCCACTCTTTTTCTAGTTGTTTTCAAAGTGGAAATAAACTTTTCACTTCAGCGAATTTATCGCACTATTTTGGGTAAAAATGTGACAAACTTCTGACTTAAATTATTACATAATTTATTCTACCACACTAGTCTATTGCACAAATTGTTACAATTTCTTTTCCAAGGCAATCCCCGTCATCTTACGGTTCCGGTATATATTCCTGTTTTGCTTTAGGCATTGCATATGCGAGACTTATTTTACCGCGATTGCTTCGATCTCAATCGCAACATCTTTTGGCAAACGTGCCACCTGTACACAGGAACGCGCCGGAAACGGTTCTTGAAAATGCTTTGCATAGACTTCATTAATTTTACCAAAATCTTCCATATCACTAATAAAAACCACCGTTTTCACCACTTTCTCAATGGAAGAACCTGCTGCTGACAACAGTGCTTCCAGGTTTGAGATTGCCTGCTCTGCCTGTGCTTCCACATTACCTGTCACCAAATCTCCCGTTGCCGGATCGATAGGAATCATACCGGAAGTATAAATCATATCTCCACATTCGATTGCCTGTGAATATGGACCAATGGCTGCCGGAGCTTTGTCTGTACTGATTGCTTTCACCATATTTTCCCTCTTTTCCGCCAGACAAACAGAGTTTGTCTTACAAACTCTATTTGTCTTAGCTGTATTCTATCTAAAGATTCAGGTGCTATTTATGCCACCTAACTTTCAGTATAACACGACTGCGCATTTTATACTAGCATTTTCCTCACATTACCTTTATACTGATATCAAAACATAATTATAGATAGAAGTGAGGTACTCTATGAAACAAACAATCGAATTAGGAAAAACACAAGAACTGATCGTTGTAAAGAAAGTGGATTTTGGTGTTTTTTTGAATACTCCCACCGGAGATGACACAGAAAAAATTTTGCTGCCCAAGGCGCAAGTTCCCAAAGATACCCAGCTCAAAGATGTACTAACGGTATTTGTATATAAAGATTCTGAAGACCGGCCTATCGCCACCACGTTAGAGCCGGATCTGGAAATAGGACAGACCGCCAGACTCTATGTCAAAGAAGTCAACGGAATTGGAGCGTTTTTGGAGTGGGGACTTGCCAAAGATCTGTTTTTGCCGTTCAAAGAACAGCTATATCCGGTGAAGGAAGGCGATGCCGTTCTGGTAACACTCTATATTGATAAAAGTGAACGGCTATGCGCCAGCATGAAAGTCTATGATGTACTCCGAAACGATTCTACCTACCAAAAAGATGATGAGGTATTCGGCCGTGTTTATGAGATCAGTGAAAATTTCGGCGTTTTCATAGCAGTCGATGATATGTATTCCGCACTTCTTCCTGCAAAAGAGGTTTTTGAAAAGTACCGGATCAACCAGCCGGTTTATGCCAGAGTCGCCCAGGTCATGGAAGATGGCAGACTGACATTAAGTGTCCGCAAAAAAATCCCACAGCAGATGGATGAAGATGCCGAGGTTATTTATGATTGTCTGGAAATGTCCGGAGGATTTCTCCCCTACCACGACAAGAGCGAACCAGAAGTGATCAAACGCGAATTTCATATGAGTAAAAATGCTTTCAAGCGTGCCATCGGGCATCTGATGAAAGAGGGAAAAATCACCATCGAAAAAAATGGGATTCGTTTCAATCATCAATAATACAAATCAGGGATTCGTACATACGAATCCCTGATTTGTATTATTCACTATATTCTCCATACTGACGGAAACGCTCATAGCGATTCTGTAGTAATTTTGCAATATCCGTTGCCATAAGCTCCGGCAACGTTTCCCTTAATGCCTGCTTGATCTGGTCCGTAGTATATGGCAGATCATGCTCTAATCCATTGGGAGACTCTGTAAATTTACGATCAATCACATGATTAACCAACAAATGATCTGCCGTCATTTTCATAAGATCTGCTGCTTCCTCCACGCGGGAAGAGTCCCGCCAAAGAATACTGGCAAATCCCTCTGGCGACAAAACCGAATACATACCATGTTCCAACATCCATACGGTATCTGCCACGGCCAACGCCAATGCACCACCACTGCCGCCTTCACCGATAAAAATACTAATGATTGGTGTCTTTAACCGCGACATTTCCATCAGGTTCCTGGCAATCGCCTCACCCTGTCCGCGTTCCTCCGCTCCCAGCCCCGGATAGGCCCCTGCGGTATTAATTAACGTAATCACCGGGCGATGGAATTTTTCTGCCTGCTTCATCAGACGCAGTGCCTTACGATATCCCTCTGGATTCGGCTGCCCGAAATTACAGGCAACATTTTCCTCCAGAGAATGTCCTTTCTGTACACCGATTACAGTAATCGGAGTTTCACCGAAAGAAGCAATCCCCCCAACAATAGCACCATCGTCTGCAAAATATCGGTCTCCATGAAACTCGATAAAATCTTCAAATAATTCCTCAATAAATTGTCTGGTATCCGGTCGATCAATCTTTCTGGCAATCGCCACTGATTTCATTGTTTCTCCCATATCACTGCGCTCCTTTCCCGGCACTATGCAGTCTCAGGATCGTCCCCAACTCATCCCTGAGCTGTTCCCGATGCACAATGCGGTCTACGAATCCATGCTCCTGCTGGAACTCGGCACGCTGAAAACCTTCCGGCAGCTTCTGATGAATCGTTCCGGCGATCACACGCTGCCCGGCAAATCCAATCAATGCCTTTGGCTCTGCCAAAATAATGTCTCCCAACATGGCAAAACTGGCGGTCACTCCTCCGGTAGTCGGATCTGTTAATACAGTAATATATAGCAGACCGGCATCATCATGACGTCCCAATGCCTCAGATACTTTAGCCATCTGCATTAAAGAAATAATCCCTTCCTGCATTCTGGCTCCGCCCGAAGTCGTAAAAATGACAATCGGTAATCTATGATCTGTGGCGTATTCCACTGCTCTGGTCACTTTTTCCCCTACGACAGATCCCATACTTCCCATCATGAAATGACTATCCATTATCGCGATCACCGTATCCTGTCCATGAATCCGGCATCGTCCGGTTACCACACCTTCCTTGATACCAGCTTTTTTCTGTGCTTTCTGAATAATTTGATTATATTCCGGATAATCCATCGGATTCTTCGGTACCATGTTGGCATCAAATTCCTGAAAAGATCCTTCATCACAAGTGATCCCGATACGTTCTGCCGGATTCATCCGGAAGTGTGCGCCACAACTTGGACAAAGCTTATACTCCGTTACTTCCTTTTTGTAGATAATATTTTTACAGGTGTTACATTTAATCCACATACCATCCGGAATCGATGGTTCTTTGGTTTTTCTGCGACGATCCACCTTTTTCGTCTCCGTCACTTGATCCAACGAAATATAATTTTTCTTATTAAATAACTTCACAAAACCATCCCTTCCCTGGCATATTCACCGTATTTCTCCGGTCACACCACTATAACTGTTTTAAGATTTTTTCTTCGATAAAGGAAGTATCAAATTCACCCTGACGATACTCCGGATGATTTAATATTCTACTCTGAAATTCAATATTGGTTTCGATTCCATTGATAATAAATTCATATAATGCCCGGTTCATCTTTGCAATAGCTTCCTCTCTGGTACTTCCATGCGCAATCACCTTTGCAATCATCGAATCATAAAACGGCGGAATCTCATAGCCTTCATATACTGCGGTATCTACGCGCAGCCCCAGTCCCCCTGCCGGTAACATCAGATAATCAATCAGTCCGGGACACGGGGCAAATCCACGGTCCGGATTTTCCGCATTGATACGGCACTCAATCGCATGTCCCTGGATTCGGATATCCGACTGCTCATAAGACAACTTCTGTCCATCCGCAATCCGAATCTGCTCCTTGACAATGTCCACACCAGTAATCATCTCGGAAATCGGATGTTCCACCTGAATGCGGGTATTCATTTCCATGAAATAATAGTTCCCCTGTTTATCATATAAAAACTCAATCGTTCCGGCACTTTCATAACCAGCCGCTTTCGCCGCCAATACGGCTGATTCACACATTTTATGTCGAATTTCTTCTGAAAGAACCGGAGACGGTGCTTCTTCCAACACTTTTTGATTTTTCCGCTGCAAAGAACAATCACGCTCTCCCAGATGGATCACATTGCCAAAACGGTCTCCCAACACTTGTACTTCAATATGTCTGGCATTTTCGATCACTTTCTCCATATACATCTGGTCATCACCAAAAGCAGCTTTGGTCTCACTCTGGGCTGCCTCAAACGCCTGTGCCAGTTCTTCCTTCCCGCGCACAATACGGATGCCCTTGCCACCACCACCGGCCGAAGCTTTCACCATCACCGGATATCCCAGACGCTCTGCCACCTCATATGCCTGTGAGATATCCTTAACCACACCATCACTGCCGGGAATCACTGGTACACCTGCCTGAATCATCATGGCTCTGGCATTTGACTTATTGCCCAGTGCATCTATCACAGATGGAGACGGACCGATAAATTTTATATTGCACTCTTCACACATGGCGGCAAAGGTACTGTTTTCCGAAAGAAAACCGAATCCGGGATGAATTGCCTGTGCCTTGGTCTGTACGGCTGCTGTAATGATATTCGTCATATTAATATAGCTATCCGCTGCCTTCGCAGAACCGATACATACTGCCTCATCCGCCAACTGGGTATGCAGCGCCTCCCGGTCCGGCTCCGAAAAAATAGCGACGGTACGGATCCCCATCTCGCGACAGGCACGGATGATACGTACTGCGATCTCACCACGGTTCGCTACTAATATCTTCTCAAACATCACTTTCCTCCTAACCAATCATAAAGATGATTTCCGCCTGTGCGGCAACTTTATCTCCCACATAGGCAATTCCCTGTCCTATTCCGGCATTTCTCTTTAACTTTTCAATCTTCACTTCCAGACGGAGCACATCTCCCGGAACCACTTTTTGCTTAAATTTGGCATTTTTAATGCCGCCAAAGTAAGCAATCTTTCCTTTAAATTCATCCATAGATAAGATAGCCACGGCACCCGCCTGTGCCATCGCCTCCACGATCAGAACTCCTGGCATCACTGGTTCACCCGGAAAATGTCCCGCAAAAAAAGGCTCATTGTACGATACATTTTTAATCGCCGTGACAGACTCACCTTCTACAATCTCCTCCACACGGTCAATCAACAAAAACGGCTGCCGATGTGGAATCGTATTCATAATTTCCTTAATATCCATACTTTTCTTCTCTTCACTCATCGTTTCCCTCATTTCTTATGCGATGCCGTTGTGACATCCACATCCCTAATTTCCTTATTTTACACGGAATAATTCCTGACCAAATTCTACAAACTGACCATCTTCCACCAAGACTTCCGTAATGGTTCCGCTCACTTCACTCGTTACTTCATTCATGAATTTCATAGCTTCAATAATGCAAACCACATCACCGGCCGCAATGGTGTCCCCCACCTTGACATATGGCGGTTGATCGGGCGCAGAACTCTGATAAAATGTACCCACGATCGGAGCTTTGACAATCTTGGTTCCAACCTCCGCCTCTGCTGTTACATCTGAAGTACCACGATCCACTGTATGTTCCACGGTCTGCTTTGTAACCGGAGATTCCACGGCAGGACTCTGTGGCATAGCGGGCATTACACCCGGATACATCATAGAAAACTGTGGCTGAGGCTGCACAGAGCCACGGTTCAGGCGCACCGAAGCATCCCCCAGGCGCACTTCCATGTCATTTAAATCTGTCTTTTCAAATATATCAATTAACTCTTTTACCTGTTCATACTGCATATCGTTTACCATGCCTTTCCGATATAATCTTCAACTTTCTGTCGTAGATCGTTTATTCGCTCCATCTTTTGAAACATAATACTCCATTGTGACCACCGAAGCCCAGAGAATTGGATAACGCATATTCTGCATCTGCCGCTTCGCGTCCTTCATTTGGAATATAATCCAAATCACATTCTTCGTCCGGATGTTTATAATTTATCGTTGGCGGCAGGAATCCCTCTTCCAATGCCTTAATACAAACAATAGACTCAATCGCACCCGCAGCACCTAACAAATGTCCTGTCATAGATTTAGTAGAACTGATGGCTACTGATTTTGCCGCATCTCCTAATGCCAGTTTGATGGCCGCAGTCTCTCCTGCGTCATTGGCATGTGTACTGGTGCCATGTGCATTAATATATGCCACCTGTTCCGGCTGAATGCCAGCCTCCTTCATTGCGATCTCCATAGCCTTAGCAGCACCACTTCCATCCGGAGACGGTGCCGTCATATGATAGGCATCGCCTGTTGCACCATATCCTACTACCTCTCCATAGATCTTGGCACCTCTTGCCTTGGCATGCTCTAATTCCTCCAGGATCAGTATACCGGCTCCATCTCCCATGACAAAACCGTCTCTCTCCTGATCAAACGGCTTGCAGGCATCCTTTGGATCCTCATTTTCAGACAAAGCCGTCAGATTTGTAAAACCTGCCACTCCGATTTCACTGATGGATGCTTCTGCCCCACCGGTAATACATGCATCCAGATAGCCATGTTTAATATTATGAAATGCGCTGCCGATACAATTCGTGCCGGTCGCACATGCTGTTACGATATTTTCACAAATCCCCTTTGCGCCCAGCCGGATCGCTATATTTCCTGCTGCCATGTTACTGATCGTCATCGGAATAAACAAAGGCGAAACACGGCTCGGACCACGGTCATGCATCCGGATGACCTGCTCCTGCATCGTAATCAAACCGCCGATACCGGAACCCACAATGACTCCCACACGGCTGGCATCCTCCTGTTCCATATCCATTCCGCTGTCTTCAAATGCCTGCACTGCTGCCGCCAGGCCATATACTGCAAACGGATCGTTGCGCTTAACATCCTTCTTCGTCATATAAAGTTCCGGATCAAAACCTTTGACCTCAGCACCAATCTTGACTTTGAAATCCGTGGTGTCAAATTTTTGAATGAAATCAATACCACATTCTCCGCTTTTAATTCCGTTCCAAAAATCCTCTACTGTGCTTCCCAAAGGAGTGATCGCACCCATTCCTGTCACAACTACTCTTCTTTCCATACCTTAACCTCATTTCTACGTGCCGATCCGGCACATCTATGTTTCACCAGATATTGGGGTATCTGCATTTACATAACCATACCACCATCCACATTCAATACCTGCCCGGTAATATAGCTCTGATCTGCCAGAAATACTGCAACACCGGCAATCTCCTCCGGCTTTGCCGCACGCTTCAAAGGAATAACATCTAACATCTGTGACTGTAATTCTTCGGACAACACGGCTGTCATATCTGTCTCTACAAATCCCGGCGCGATGGCATTACAGGTCACCCCTCTGGCGGCCAGTTCTTTTGCCGTGGCCTTTGTCAGCCCGATGACACCCGCTTTGGATGCGGCATAATTTGCCTGCCCGGCATTACCTGTCACTCCCACTACAGAAGACATATTAATAATCGCACCACTGCGCTGTTTTAACATAATACTGCTGACATGACGGATCATATTAAAGGTACCTTTTAAATTGGTATTGACCACTGCATCAAACTGATCCTCTGACATACGCATCAAAAGCATATCTCTGGTAATTCCGGCATTATTCACCAGTACATCAATGGAACCAAACTCTTTCTTCACCTGTTTGACCAGAGAACCCGCATATGTAAAATCACTCACATCGCCCTGCACCGGCAAACATTTCACACCATATGCCTCGATCTCCTGAATCGTTTCATCCGCAACACTGCTATGATAATTTAACACAATATTGCAACCCTCTTTTGCAAATGCCAGAGCAACTGCTTTCCCGATTCCCTTTGCCGCACCAGTCACCACTACTGTTTTGTCCTTTAACATAATCCCTATCCTCTCTATCTGCTTTCGCGTATCTGTGCCGTGAACACAATTCCACACAAAATACATAAACTATACTTTACCTATACTGCATCGTTTAACTTTGTCAATGCTTTTTCCAGAGAAGAACGATCCTCCACATTGACATTGACCACTCCCTTTAATGTACGTTTCACAAATCCATTTAAAGTCTTACCAGGTCCCAGCTCAATAAACGTATCTGCACCAGCTTCTGCCATATTGCGTACAATATTTTCCCATCTGACCGGACAGCAAATCTGTTTTGTCAAAATCGGAATAATATCTTGTTCTGAAGGAACCACTTCTGCATTTACATTGGTATATACCGGTATCTTCATCGGCGAGATATGCATCTTTTGCAACTCCGGTCCCAGCCGGTCCGCAGCCGGCTGCAACAATTCTGTGTGAAACGGACCGCTGACCTTTAACTTCACTGCCATCTTGGCACCCTTATCCTTTGCCAGTTCCGCTGCTCTGGCTGCCGCCTCTGCCTTACCTGCAATCACGATCTGTCCCGGTGCATTATAATTCGCCGGAACTGCCAATGCACCCATTTCCTCAGCCGCCTCTGAACATGCTTCTTCTACTAACGCAGTATCTAATCCAATAACGGCATACATGGCACCCTCTCCAGAAGGTACCGCTTCTGCCATGAATTTTCCTCTCTTTTGCACCAGTGCCACCGCTTCTTCAAAATCCATCGCGCCACTGGCCACATATGCCGAATACTCTCCCAGGCTTAAACCTGCTGTCATATCTGCACGTACTCCCTGTTCCTCTAATACTTTCATCGCTGCGATACTCATGGTTAAAATCGCAGGCTGCGCAAACTCTGTCTCACTTAACTTTGTCTCATCCTGAAAACAAATGTCTTTAATTGAATATCCCAACACGGCATCTGCCCTGTCAAAGACTTCCTTTGCCACCGAATAATTCTCGTATAAATCTTTCCCCATGCCAGCATATTGTGCTCCCTGGCCACTAAACATGAATACAGTCTTCATCTACAACCTCCATTTGGTATCTTCATCTCAGCAGGCATCAAAGTCACCTCTGATCCCCGCTGAACCCAGAACGGGGACGGATCTCAGGACTATGTATAATACCACATAACAGATCCGTCTTTCCCGTTCATGCTTACTGATGACTTTCTACGAAATCCACTGCATCCTTTACAGTAACGATAGCTTCCGGATCTTCAATAGATACATCGAACTCATCCTCAATATCGTTAATGATCTGGAATAAATCTAAAGAATCTGCATCAAGATCGTCCTTTACACTGGTCTCCAATGTGATCTCTTCCGGATCCTTACCTGTCTGCTCAGCAATAATGTCTCTGATTTTCTCAAATACCATAGTTCTTTCCTCCTATTAAATAAATGAATATAGTGAATTTATATATAACTGCGTGCGCAGTAATATATCAATATGTAAATACTCGGTTCATTACCAGGTAATCAACATGGTTCCCCATGTCATTCCGCCGCCAAATCCCGTGAGAATAATTTTGTCTCCCCGCTGAATCGCCCCTTGGGAATTAAGCTCATTTAATGCCATCGGTATACTGGCAGAAGAAGTGTTACCAAAGCGGTCCATATTCGTATAAAACTTTTCCCTTGGAATACCGGATTTATGTGCAACCACATCAATAATCCGTGCATTTGCCTGATGCGGCACCACAAATGCAATCTCATCCGGTGCCACACCTGCCTTTTCCAACACACTGTTCACACTTTTTACTACCATTTTCGTTGCAAACTTAAACACAGCCCGTCCATCCATAGATACAAAATAATCCGAATGGATTCCAGGCTCTACCTCATTAAATGCATTTGCCGGCGCAGTATATCCCTCTGTCAGGATTTCCCACAATTCCCCTTTGCTTCCCAAATCTTCCTGCAGAATCCCACCGTCTTCTGTAGCCTCCACGTAAGCGCCGCCGGCACCATCTCCAAATAATACACAGGTAGAACGGTCTTCCCAATTCATAATTTTGGATAACGTCTCTGCCCCAATCACGATGGCATTACGATATAGTCCTGCCTTAATGTATTTATCTGCCACGCTCAGGCCAACCATAAATCCGCTACAGGCAGCAACCACGTCAAATGCCATAGCATTCTCTGCCCCAATCTCTTTTTGTACCATACATGCCAATGATGGAGTACCATAGTCCGGGGTCACAGAAGCCACGATGATCAGATCCACATCCCTTGGATCCACCTGCGCTCTCTCCAGAACCATACGTGCTGTCGCGATTGCTAAAGAAGAAGTATTCTCCCCGTCCGAAATCCTGCGCTGGCTGATCCCGGTTCTCTGAACGATCCATTCATCACTGGTATCCACAATCTTCGCTAAATCTTCATTCGTTATAATCTGCTCTGGAACACACGCTCCGGTTGAAACTATCCTTGTTGTTTTCATTCATTAACTCCTATTTTCTATTATCATTGTTATCCACAATGAAATCCTGTAAATTTCTTAATGCACGGGAAACAATCTCCAATTCCTTTTCATCAAAATCACCTAATAAAGCATCCACCAGATTCTCATGAAAAAGCTCATGTATATCATAAATCTGTTTGCCGCCTTTCGTCAATCCCACCTTGACAATCCGGCGATCCTCCTCACTTTTATATCGCTCTACAAATCCTTTTTTGACCAAATTATTGATCATAACCGTCAACGTTCCCATCGTAATATGAAGCTGCCCTGCAATCTCGCTCATCCGCAGCAACTGATCTCTGCCAATCGCCGCAATCGTATGAATTTCTGCCATCGATAGATCAAAACCCAGTTTATCGACAATAAACACATTCTCTGTCTTTAATATCTTTTCAAAGACTTCAATCAATTCCTGGCCAATCTCATATTTCACATTATCCATCCATTTCACCTTCATATACTTTGTGTCTCAAATTAATCAAAAACCAAAAAAAGTATATGATAAAAACAGGGTATTCGTCAACCTCTCTTTCGCCTTATTTTTCACAATTTCAATCAATGTTTTTGTGCATTTTTCACAATTCCAGATCTCATTTTTAAAACTACATCTCATATAGTGCCATGTAAGTATATATAGTTACTTTGAATATCAAACTTTTAACAAAACACGACAAATCTCACAGGTTACTTATAAATCAAAAAAGACCCACCGCATCCCTTACATACAGACAGGTCTTTTATATCCCTATTTTTGTACTAACTCCAAGGTAGCCAGCAAAACATCATCCTCCCAAGGCTTTGGAATCAGATATTTTAGCCCGATCTTCCGAACCTCTTCTAATGTTCCGCCATCACACAGAGAACTCAACATCAGAATTTTTGCACTAGAATCTTTTTTCAGCAAAATTTGCGCTGTTTCCAGACCATCAATCCCAGGCATAATAATATCCATAATCACAATATCCGGTTTCACCTCATCGTATAATTTAACCGCCTCTTCTCCATTTTTAGCGTAGGCAACCACCTCATAGCCATTTCCCTCCACCGTATCCTGAATCTGCTTGGAAGCAAATGGCGAATCATCCACCACCATTAATCTAATTTTACTCATGAAAAACCCTCCTTTGATCATCACAGCACCGAATAATCAACCATTATTTGCATATCCCCATAATCTGTTCCAAAATATAACTTTATCGTTTCCTGTCTCTTTTTGTTGCGCTTTGGTGCCTCTTCCCGGTAATACGGAACCGACAACCGTGATGACATCCCTATTTCATTATTTAGCACAGTAACTGCCCTGCCACATACTATATTCACATATTCCTTGAGATATAGTATACGTTCCTCTTCCACTGGCAACGCTCCTCCATACATCGCCCTCACAATCGCCTGGCACAAGCCAGCCGCAAATACGCACACGATCTCAGCCTCAATAAAACCAGTGACACAGAGCATCATCTGTTCCTTGCAATCCGCAGGAATACTACCGTCTCTGCCCTGTAATGATATCTTCGTCAGCTTCATAGTCACTTCTGTAAAAGCCTTCTGAAATATCTCACACATCATTTCCCGATCCAAAAAGCCACCCCCCTTCCTTGGATGTCTTTTTCTATTCCAAAAATCTCATCTTCGCTGAAGCATCTTTTCTCTTCGCCTTTTGCGCCGCCGGCTCTGAATACAGTCCGGTAAAAGAATTGGTCATACGCGATTTGCATTCATTGCAATATCTTCCTGTCAGAATCGGTTTTCCACATGATTCACAATCAATTTTAACACCAGATTCCTTTGTAAACTGCAACCGTTCCTGACGAACCCATTTCTTTAACTGCTGTATTGGGACTTCCGTGTCTTCCGATACTTTTGACATAGGTACGTTCGGATTTTCACGAATGTACTCCTTGACTATCGAAAATCTTTCCTCCATCTTTTTGTTGCACGAAGGACAAATCGGTGATCCCTGATAATTAAATAAATTCCCACATAATTTGCAATTTCTAACGTCCATTGTCTTCCTCCCCTGATATCTTAAATCTAAACAGGATACATATTTATACCACCGGACTAACCGTCTTTCCCAATACACAAACTCAGAAAATATATTTTGTCAAAACCTGCCTCGCTAAGTACACGGGAACACGCTTCTATCGTACTGCCTGTCGTATAAATATCATCTATTATTATAACACATTTTGCTTGGTCATACAACCTTCTGACCTCACTCTCCACCCGAAACGCATGCTGTAAATTAATGACACGCTCTCCCCAGGAAAGTTCTTTTTGTGGCAAAGTTTTTTTCGTCCGGATCAGCAATCCCTCTGCCACAGGGATATCCATATATTCAGCAAACTGTTCTGCTAAAAGTTGTGCCTGATTATATCCCCTCTTGCGATATCTGGATGAATGCAGCGGAACCGGAACCAAAAGATCCGGCTGTATTTTCTGAACCCATCCCCCCGCCTGTTCCCACAGTATCTTTCCATAGAAAGCACCATACTCCTGTCTGCCACTATACTTAAATCTGGCAACCGATTCCTGCATAGCACCATTATATAGCAGAGCAGCTTTGCCACTAATATAAGTATATTCCCTTTCCTTGCAATTTCTGCATACCACTTCGGTTTCTCTGATTGGTTTTCCACAACCGCAGCACAGATTCCCCTGCGGATACTGCAACTTCCCCTGGCATTCCGGGCAAGCTCCCGTCTGTCCCATCCGCAACACGCCATCACACATAGGACAACGAGACGGATACACCAGTTGTAATATAGCATTAAATATATGCTTCAGAATCTTCCTCCTCCATTTCCCTGATCCGCTGGCACAAACTGGAATACCGTTTCTGCTCATTAACATTATGAATCATCCTCTGAATCACCTGCTGGTCCCCCACTGTCACTACACATTTTTTCGCTCTTGTCACCGCTGTATATAACAAATTGCGGTTCATCAACATTTTAGGCCCCCCTAACAACGGCAAAACCACCGCAGGATATTCACTGCCCTGGGATTTATGAATCGTAATGGCATAGGCCAGTTCCATCTCATCCATCTGACTAAAATCATATTCTACCAGCTTCCCTTCTTCAAACTCCACTACCACCGTCTCATCCACTGCCAATATCTCCCGTATCACACCGGTATCACCATTGAACACACCGGTTCCTTCTTCATACACATCACCAAACCGGGTCTTTTTCACCCATTTGATTTGATAATCATTGCGAATCTGCATAACCTTATCCTGTTCCCGAAACAAAACTCCGTGAAATTCCCGTTGCTGTTTCCCCGTCTCCTGCGGATTCATATATTGCTGCAATACCTGGTTGAGATGTTCCACTCCCAAGTCTCCCTTACGCATCGGGGTAAGCACCTGAATATCATAAACAGAAGCATTGACATGAGGCGGTAATTTCTGCATGATTAATTGAACCACCACATTCATGACGGACTGACTGTCTCCTCTCTCCAGATGAAGAAAATCCGGTGCCTGGTTATCTAAAGCAATCTCTTCTCCCGCATTGATACGATGGGCATTCACGACAATCTGACTTTCTGCCGCCTGGCGAAAGATCCGGTTTAACCGCACCACCGGACAAAACCGGGACTGAATCATATCCTTTAACACATTTCCCGGTCCCACAGAAGGCAACTGGTTGACATCTCCCACCATAATCATCCTGGTTCCCGGCACGATTGCCCGCAAAAGAGCATTCATCAGATAAATATCTACCATCGAAAATTCATCCACAATCACCACATCCGCCTCCAAAGGCTGTTTCTCATTTCGTTCAAAATGCATGGAAGACTTATCATCCCCATCCAGGCCGGCACCCCCATTCAACTCCAACAGCCGATGGATGGTCTGCGCTTCCCATCCAGATGTTTCTGACATTCTTTTCGCAGCGCGCCCTGTAGGTGCTGCCAACAGGATATCTAACCCCTCCAAATCCAGAACCTGTAAAATCGTATTAATCGTGGTGGTCTTACCGGTACCCGGACCACCGGTAATGATCGTCACACCATTTTGCACTGCCTGAAATACCGCGGCCTTTTGCAAATCATCCAAAATAATTTGTTCCTGTTGCTCGATCTGACGAATCCGATGTTCCAAAGCCACCGCATCCACTTCATAAGATAAATTAAGATCCAATAGCATTCTGGCGCAATTCAGCTCCATATAGTACAATGTACTGCTGTACATCCGACGCTCTCCTGCGATTTCCTGAATGATAATCTCCTTATTCAAAGTCATACGCTCTAATTGCGCCGACACCTGCCCGACATCCACCATCAATAATTCCGCAGCCTGACGAACCAATTCCGGCTCCGGCAGATAGCAGTGCCCCTGGCTCCCGGACTGCTGTAAACAATACAACACTCCCGCCTGAATACGATATTCCGAATCCTGTCCAAATCCCGCCTTTCTGGCGATATTATCTGCAATCTTAAATCCTATGCCCTGTATATCCTCTGCTAATTTATAGGGATTTTTCCGCAGCACCTCATACATCTCATCCCCATATATTTTGTAGATCTTAACTGCCATGTCCATACTGATCCCATAATCCTGTAGAAACAGCATCGCCTGGCGCATCTGCCGCTTTTCATTAAATTGTTCCGCTATTTTGACCGCCATTTTGATACTAATCCCCTTCACCTCTGCCAAACGCTCCGGTTCTCTCTCAATGATATCAAAACTATCCTCCCCAAAGCGCTTTACGATGCGAGCGGCTAAAGCAGGACCAATTCCCTTGATTGCTCCCGAACCCAGATAACGTTCGATAGCCATATTGTCCGCTGGTTGCTTCTCTTCATACTGCTCTACACGAATCTGTGGTCCATAATTAGGATGAATCACTTCCTTTCCGGAAACATGTAGATAACTCCCCTCTGACACAAAGGAGAAATTACCCACACAACACACTTCATCCCCATCATCCGGATCTGCTAAAAATAACACGGTATATCCATTCTCTTCATTCCGAAAAGTTATGCGTTCCACATAGCCTTCCCATTCTACGATATCGCTCACCTTTTCCCCATTTCCGAAACCGCAAAATAACAGACAAAAAGCCACTGTCATCAACAGTGGCCCCGGTTTCTAATTGTATTGCCAGATCTTATGTAATACCGATGAAGCACACCCGGTTTCATACTCTGGTTGTTCTATGTTTATAAACTGCGGCTGGTACTACTCTGTATAGATTCATACAGTTGTTTTGCCAATCCTATTCCACCGCCATCCACAACAGCTTCTGCATAGGCCTGGTTCAATGTATCGCCAAAGTACTTCATGTATTCGCCCTCTTCCTCATCGCCGGCAACAGATTTCCTGGCCTGCTCAATGATCTTTTGGACGAAGTATGCTTCAAATTCTTCACATGCATTTAACAATTCCTCATCGGAAGCATTTTCCCCTACTGCACTCAATTTTCCCTCCACCGAAGATGTAGAGGCTGTATTCATATTTTGCGAATAGGAGTCATAAATCGATGAAACATCATATATAGAACTGCCCATAGTCTCCTCCTCACATTATGATCTTAAATTATTCGCCTGCTGCAACATTTCATCGGAAGCTGTAATTGCCTTTGAATTCATCTCATATGCACGCTGTGTAATGATCATATCAACCATTTCATCCACGGCCTGTACACTGGAAGCCTCCAAATAACCATTCTTAATCACACTAATGGTCAACGCATCATCCTGCCCTTCCAATCGGGGCTCGCCGGATGCCTCTGTTGCCTCAAAGTAACTATCACCCAATTTATTCAATCCTGCCGGGTTATTAAACTGTGCGGCACCGATCTGTACCCCTGTCAGATACGCATTGTTGTCTGCACCACGATACATAATCCTTCCATAATTATCAAAAGATATTTTCTTCACATCAGTTTCCGCGCTAAAGGTAATCGGCTGTCCATTGCGATCCAACACGGCATATCCCTCTGCTGTCGATAACTGATAGCTGCCATCTCCTAACATAGCCATGATAAAATGTCCATTGCGGGTATAACCTGTAGAACCGTCACCCATCTGGATCATAAAAAATCCATCACCCTGAATACCAAAGTCAAAATCACCGTCACTGGCAGTCAATTCACCCTGTACAAATTCAGTTGTAACCGCAGCCACCTTAACACCTAATCCTACCTGTGCACTGATCGGTTTTGGATTTCCCTCATTATCTGTCGTCTTTTGTTGAATCGTCTGATATAACAACGACTGAAACTCCAGACGGTTCTTTTTATAACCAGTAGTATTGATATTTGCCAAATTATTGGAAAGATTATCCATACTGGTCTGCTGCGCTTTCATACCGGAGGCAGCCGTCCACAACGATCTCATCATAATTGCCACTCCAATCCGCCGTCTCGTCAGACAGCTACAATCATAACTTACCTATCTCATTTACCGCATGACTAAGCAGCGAGTCCTCTGTCTGAATCACTTTCTGTCCTGCTTCGTATGCACGAGTAATGGTAATCATAGAAACCATCTCAGAAACAACATTCACATTTGACTGCTCCGTATATCCCTGCTCTAATTGTGCATTCGCGTCTTTCTCTACAGCTCCATCCACGGCACGGAACTTATTATCTCCATATAATTCCAGATAGTTGTAGTCTTCAAAATCTGCTAACGCAATGGTATCCACTACCACTCCATCCGCAAAGATCGTACCATCCTCCTTGATTGCGATCTCAGTAGCCTCTGTCGGAATCTGAATATCCCCACCAGAGCCCTGCAAATGATTGCCATCTGCATCGACAATGAATCCGTCCGCAGTACATTTAAAGGTACCGCATCGAGTATACATGATAGAACTGTCTCCGTTTTTATCTGTCACACGGATTTTAAAGAAACCATCTCCTTCGATCGCAATATCGTATGGATTCCCGGTCTCACGAAGAGACCCCTGACTCCAATCCATATAGGTTTCACCGATCTTCACGCCCAGATTCATGGTGCCTATCGGTTCATCGACATAAGCATTAGAACCATCACGGATCTTAGTTGCGATCATATCTTTAAATGACTGATTGGTTACGTTCTCCTCCTTATAACCAACGGTGGCAGAGTTTGCCAGATTATTGGAAATAATATCCAAACGACGCTGTTCATTGCGCATACCTGTATATGCTGTGTATAATCCTCTGACCATCGGTCCTACCTCCTCGAAAAGCTATCGAAATCATCATCTCTATTATTATCGGCTTAATCTTGAAAAAACTTAATCATCATCTCGTTTTCCAGCCAAAAATTCTACAAACTTACCAGTACCTACTGCCACTGCTGTCATTGGATCCTCTGCTGTCATAGTATTAATGCCAGTCTTTTCTTCTATCAATTCCTCCAAGCCATATAATAAACTTCCGCCACCAGTCAGTACAATTCCCCGGTCAGCCACATCCGCTGCCAACTCCGGCGGAGTCTTTTCTAACACAGTATGCACTGCTTCTACAATCTGCGAGGTAATCTCCCGCAATGCCTCTAAAGTTTCATCAGAAGTCACAGTAATCGTCTTTGGCAAACCGGTAACCAGATTACGTCCACGGACATCCATAGATACCAGTTCCGGCCTCTGATATGCCGAACCAATCTTCACCTTAATCTCTTCGGCAGTACGCTCACCGATCAACAGATTGTGTGTTTTACGCATATAACGAACAATCGCATCATCGAAATCATCACCAGCCACTTTAATAGATGTACTGACAACCGTACCTCCCAAAGAAATCACAGCAATATCCGAAGTACCACCACCGATGTCTACGATCATATTTCCGCAAGGACGGGAGATATCGATGCCTGCACCAATCGCAGCAGCGATGGGCTCTTCAATAATAGCCACTTCACGGGCACCTGCCTCATACGTAGCATCCTCTACCGCCTTCTTTTCCACCTCTGTCACACCGCTTGGTACACATACACTGATACGCGGTTTGCGAAAACGGGATTTTCCACAGGATTTTTGAATGAAATAACGCAACATTTTTTCTGTTACCGTATAATCAGAAATAACACCTTGACGAAGCGGGCGAACTGCAACAATGTTTCCCGGCGTACGTCCTAACATCAGACGCGCATCCTCACCGATTGCTTTGATTTTATTCGTATCACGGTCAAAAGCCACCACTGACGGTTCCCTTAACACAACACCCTTTCCTTTTATATAGACAAGCACATTTGCTGTACCCAGATCAATTCCGATATCGCTTCCAACCATCTTACTGTTCTCCTTTCACTTCTGTTATTTTCTATTTTTTCCATTGTTTCACCAATTAAACAAACATATACTAATTTATTATATACCATTTTGCCAAAATATGGAAGTCCTTTTTCGCCGCACGTCAGACCGGCTATACAAATCCATGATCCGGTATCAAAATCACACCTTGTATCTCCAAATTGCCCACACATAGAATAGGATGCCCATTTTTTGACTTCCCATGTCAGATACCATATAATAAACAAAAAGCAAAAGCGGAAAGAAAGGTGGTTCTATGGACACAGAATCCAGACAAATCAAACGAGAGGCACGAATCCTATCTCGATTTATCGGAACAATATGGGCAAAGTGGACTACATTCTTTTTACTAATCCCCGCATATCCCTATCTGGCACCGATCTCTGTCTATCTCATGGCATTGACTGCATTAGTACCACTGGTACTTGATGCCATCCAAGGAGACAAAACCACGATAGCCGAACCAGCCTTTCTGGCGCAGACCAAACAGAAATATCATTTTTCATATAAGAAATATCAGGCAGAAAAAAATGCCAATCCTTTGTTGTTGCTATTTTTATGTATTTGGCAATACCGGTTAATCCCTTCCGGCCTACCTTCTTTCTGGCGTATTTATCCCGGTATCCTAATCATCATCAACATTCTGAGCCGTCTGATCATCACTGCTATTTTCCGGTTGACGTTACACCATCGTTTTTTTCATCTTAACATGCTGGAGAAAAAATAAAAACAGGGAGCCAAACATTTCGGCTCCCTGTCATGCTCTTGATCTATTTATAGAATCATGCCGTTTTCCTCAAACATAGAATCTATCATTTCATCCGTTTCACTCTCAAAGCTGTCAAAATCAAAAGACACCTCCGATGATGGAGTGAAAGTCTGTGTCACATCACCGACACTCTGATTGGCGGTCGTTGCATCGTTGTCTGTATTTCCCCATGCGGCATTCAGATACGCCGCTTTACCGGCTGTTTTTTCCGCAAAATACTCATATACTTCCTGCAACGTCTGATAAGATCTGGAATTTTCCTCTTCCGTCCCGGCAGCCTCCTCCAGAACCTGCTGTAACTTTTCCGTCATCTGGACATTCTCGGTGGCATCCCCCCGCAGATAACTCTGCAGTACGCTGGAAAAACTATCCAGAGAACCAATCCCGCTATAAGAATCACCACCCAGCCCCAAGAGTGTGGAAACATCGGATATGCTGCCTGTTCCCAGACCACTGCCGGCCTGCAAAGTATTGAGAATAGATGTCATGGTGCTGCTGTTATCATCGGCACTATTCCCAGAGATTGCATTGAGCATGGTACTGGTTGAATTATGATTAATCATATATTGATAAAATAACGCTTCATCCAAGGATACATTTGACAATTTACATCACCTCCGCATTCCCAATATGCCTTTCCGTTAATTCTACCCCATATTTTCATCCGATGCAAGTTTTTCCTGCAATAAGGCATAGGTAAATCCCAAAATCACCCAAAATACCGGTGCCACCACTAACATAGAATCATTTAACAGTCCCATGAGGCAATAGGAAATACAGGCAAACATTCCTGCCATCAACATGCTTTGTTCTGTCAGAGAACCCTCTGTACGGTTTTTCCACAGAACACGCATTCCCCGGATAACCATGCCCGCCAGGAAAACGATCACAAGAACAGCCGAAAGTACACCGGTTTCCGCAGCCATTTGAAGATACCAGCTATGAGGTTTATTGTAGACCACCTTTTTTAATCGGGAATAATACCGACTGGTATAATCATTGTTCGGAAAAAATCCCTCAAAATTGTCCGGTCCCGCTCCATGTATCATCGTTTGCTTAAGCAGGGGAATGGTTTTCGACCAGACATACCCCCGATACGATGCCACTCCATACCAGGAAGACGGAAATGCATCCTCCGCCAAAACACACTGATCAAATTTCCCCAAAATATTGAGATAATAATATTTGTGGTCACCTAACTGATTGGTGAGGAAGCAACTTTGTTTCCGATGAAAAAAGGTAAATCCATAAACCGTTTTTCCTTCATATGTGACATATTGTTTTTGTACCGTCACCTCAGATAATTCCCCCTGTCCCGGCATCACAGACTGTCCGGCGGAATCCTGTAAGAGCAATTCCAAGTTCTCTCCCTTCCCTGCGAACCTTGCCTGGTAGTCTGATGTTCCTTTCAGATGAAAGACGATCCCCTCGTCACCGGTTTCCAGAAAGATCGTGTCTGTTCTCGTGGTAGATTCCGTATGTAGAAAACGTTGCATCAGACTATAACCCTGAATCCGGTTGACAACAGTAAACAAACCGATGACGGCCACCAGGCAGAGCAATGTCCCCAATACAAATTTTTTCTTTTGTTGCACCTGAGATAGCCATAACGGATAAAACATAAAGCCACAGGCCAAAAGACAAATTACAGCAAAACGAGACTGCGACGCAAACAGACACAAGACCAGCAGCAGGATATCCCCCATAAAAAAGAGTTTCCCTCTGCGCTTTCTCTCGATCAAAAACCCTGCCACGTTCATCGGCAGCAACATTGTCATCATCACACCCACATAATCCGAATGATACAATGATATGTAAATACGATCCGAAGCTACATAATCCGCATTCTGTAGCCCACATATTTTCGCAATGAACGCATTTTGATATATGTCAAAGCCAAACATCTGAAACACTCCCACAATCCCTAACAGAAACGATAACACTCCAACGGCACGGACCAGAAACCGTCTGGCATCCCAGGCATGCGTCTGCTCTCCCCGAATCACAATATAAGTATAATAAAACAAAAGCACATACCCTGCCAGAACGAAAATGGATTCAAACCTCTCCGCTCCACCATGCCAGGCAATATAAGAATTATCAGCAAGAACCGTGGATAGCAGTGCCAATAACAAATATCCGGCTAAGAACATCATTTGTTTCGTCCCACGGAAAATTTTACGCCGCAGCAGCAGAAAGCATAACAAAAAAAAGGCCATCAATCCCATAATCAAATATAGCAAATGCTGTTTGATTAACAGGAATATATCCCCAGCATATTTCGTACTGTTACTCCATGCATAATCTGCTGCCGGATTATAATAGTTCACCACCTTCACTGCCAACGGCAATATCACCAGCGTCAATACAACCGGTAATAGAGATACATAATATGTTTTGTCAATCCTGCCATTTTTCATAGTAATCCTCATTTCTGACCAATCTTATTGTAAAGAAGTGCTGCAATCGGAAACACTTTTACTTTCGACTATCTGATGATCCCATAAATTTATCATACAATTCCTCTTTCTGTCAAAAAACTCCGACAAGGACCAAACCATGTCCCTGCCGGAGTATATAAGAGAACCACTTAGGTTTATTTTACTGAATATTTACAACCAATCTTGGCCTTCTTGATCGCTTTTTTGTAAGACTTTTTCAAAGATTTCTTGACCTTAAAAGTAACCTTGCCACATCCCTGAAATGCTTTCTTATCGATCTTCACTTTCTTCTTGGCAGTCAGGGTAACTTTCTTTAACTTCTTACATTTTTTGAATGCATTTCCTTTAATTCTGTTTACATTCTTACCCAGTTTCACTGTCTTTAATTTCTTGCAATTCTTAAATGCATTTGCATTGATGGTTGTTACTTTACAGCTTACACCCTTAACTTTGACCGTAGCCGGAATAGTAACTTTCTTTAACTTCTTAGCGGAAGTAGTTCCCACCACCGCAACTGTTTTTTCGGAAATTGCCTTATATTTGATCTTCTTCACTGTCACAGTCTTACCTTTGATCAAAGGACACTTCACCTGAGGCTTTGCGGTACTCTTTGGTTGTGAAGCAGGCTTCACTGCTGTAGTTCCCTGGTTCCCCTTAGATCCAGAATCAGTTGTAACAGGCGGCTTCTCTGATCCCATATCCTGACCTGAGATCGTATAAGTCGCATCATGATCCGAATAATTCAGCAACATAACATAGCACAGCTTTGCCGGATAATATGATAATTGATATAAAGTTCCGGAAGTAGCATAACCATATACATTTGTCTGTGCCATCGATTCATTGGCATAAGAGATAAAGGTATCTTCATCTCCACCTGTAATACTCAGATTATATTCAGAGGCAGAATCATAATTCATATACACTAATTTCTGTGTCTTTGCCGGCACAGTAACCGACGTATTTGCTTTATACTCTTCCCCTGTTAGCTCAGTGAAACTAACCGTCTTAATCTTGCTGCTATCTACAGTAGCGTTAAACACACTCCCGTCGAGACCGGTATATCTTGAGGCAGTACCATTATTCCTCACATACCCATCTTTCAACTTTACTTCACTGCCGGTTCCATAAACAGTTTCCGTAGTGTTATCTGCTTTCGTCAAGTCATACTGGTATGGATATACCCCAAGCTGCGGATATACCAGATAATTATCCCGCACCTTTACCTGATAATCTGTGGCAGGTACAAATTGTGCAACAGAGAACTGGGCATATGGTGATTCACCAATATAATATACCTGATCCTCAAAAGCCGCATTATAAACCGCTAATACATACTCCGCGTCTTCGCGCAGGCTATATACCAGACGGTCATTATAATCGCCCCCCAGTACATCCTGATCTTCCCCAAACTGGGCAGAACGCCACAATTCTGCTCCCTGTACTTTCTCATAAAGTTCCAGTCCCGGATCATCCTCAATCTTCGCTTCCGTCAAGTCCTCTGTATTAATATCGGCACAAATTCCATTCATATCATTTAAACGGTAATATTGTGTATATCCGCAATTTTCAATATTCTTTTTCTCTCCAAGTGATACGGTCGGCATCTCGGATAATTCTTTATAAATCGGCTGATATAAGTCAAAATCCACTCCGGACTCGTCATCATCTTCCTCCGGAATATGAGCGTATACGGTATTGGTTTCCTGTTGATAGCGAATCATTATGTAATCACTTGCTTCTTCGTCCAGATTATAAACATACGTTTCAAAACATTCTGCTTCGTCGTTGTAATCCCCTTCTTCGGACGCATTGGATGTCCAATCTACATAATAGATTTCCTCATAATCCTGCCCGCCGTCTACTCCATACGTTACTTTAATACGGCTTCCAGTGGCAATATAGTCATATTGGTTGAAATCTTTATAAAACGTATAGGCCCCCGGATCATTCTGCGGATTCACTAACTCCACAGACTTCACCGTCGCTTCTCCGGCTGCTTCCGCCACCTGGATACCCGCCGGTGCTAAAGTCAACACCAAAGCAACGGTCAGCACGATTGCAACTAACTGTTTGCTTAAATTCTTAAGTTCACTTATTTTCATTTCCTCTCATCCTTTCTGCTTTTTTCAATACCATCTTGACAAGCATTCGGGTCTTCCAACACCACCACATTTTATAGGAAATGCGATCAATATTTTGGATACCCAAATCCACATTTTAATATAGTACACCCTTATGTTATTTTTGTGTCAAAAATCAGTCTTATTGGCAATCCAAAACTCTTAACTGCAGAGATCCATATTTGCTGTCTATTTCCGCTGTAAACAATAGATTGACCTTCCAATCCCCCATTCCTCCTGCTTTCATCTGTTGCCAGGCACTTTCCCCATATCTCTCACAGACGGCCATCCCCAGACAATCCTCTGCATGAAAATCCACAGCGCGATAAATCTTACCGTCTTCCCTTATTTGAATCTGGGCAATCTGATTTTCCTTACCACACATCCTGACCGAAGCGATCCGGGCATCCCTCTTCACAAAAACAGCCCCCGGATTGGCCTCTCCCACCGGTTCCATCCATGACAGTTGTTGTACCAATTCTTTATCAATCTGGACGAGAGAAACTTCTTTGTCAAAATATACCTTTTCGATCAACTCTTCTTCCACCAATGTACAATGTTCAGTCAACGCCTGCTGTAGAGAGGCAAGTGCCTCTTTGCGAAGGGAAAATCCTGCCGCCATCGCATGCCCGCCAAATTCCATCAGATGTTCCTGGCAGGCAGACAATTCTTGCTGCATATGATAACCGGGAATCGAACGCCCGGAACCTTTCAAATGATCCCCCGAATCCGTGATCATATAGACGGGACGGTAATATTTTTCACGCAGTCTCCCTGCCACGATGCCCGCCACACTCTCGTGACATTTCGGAGAATAAACCACAAAAACTTTGGGTATCCCTTCCCGTTCCACCTGCCGTACCACCTCCTCTGTCGCAAGAGCCGTGATATCTTTCCGATTCTCATTCAATGCATACAAATGTTCTGCCGCAGCAGATGCCGTCAAAGAATCTTGTGCCAGAAACAGATCCATTCCCTTGTTCGCACTTTCTAATCTGCCCGCTGCATTGATACAAGGACCTAACCGGAACCCTACATCCATCGAGCGTATTTCTCCGGTTATATCCATCTGACGTATCAATGCCTGCAATCCGAAATTTTCTGTCTCCCGGATCAACCGCAATCCCTGTTTGACAAGCTGACGGTTTTCCCCCTGTAACGGTACCACATCACAGATGGTTGCCATAGCAGCAAAAGGAAGCAAAGACCGGGCCTCCTCTGCTCTCCCCTGCCGTTTCAACATATACTGTATTAACCGATATGCGATCCCGGCCCCACACAGATCGCGATATCCATATTGACATCTCCTTTGCTTGGGATCAATCACAACATCTGCCGGAGGAATCTTCTCGGCACCATCCACTACAGGCACTTCATGGTGGTCTGTCAAAACCACCGTAAGATTCAGTTCTTTTGCCCGGACAATGGCATCCATCGCAGAAATCCCATTATCACATGTAACAATGGTATCAATCCCCTCTTGTGCTGCCTTCTCTGCCATATATACACGCATCCCGTAACCATCCCGTTCCCGGTGCGGAATTTGATAAGAAAGTTTTCCTCCCAACTGTTGTAATCCCCGATACAAAATATAGGCAGACATCACACCATCCACATCATAATCACCGATAATTCGTATCTTTTGCCCCTCCTCTATCTTGGCAAATAGCAAATCCGCAGCTTCCTTCATGCCCCACATCCGTTCCACCTCTGGTTCCTGTGCCAGATCTTCAAACAGATATGCATCCATCTCCTGCCAGCTATACAGCCCCCGTTTCACCAACACCTCTGCAAACACTTCAGATATCTTATACCTGGCTGCTATTTTATGTACATCTGCACTGCAAGCTTTCGTCACCCATTGTTTCATACCGGCGATTTCCTCCTCTGTACTATTTTTGTATTGCCGAACCTGCCCCCGGACTGTTATACTATTAGCGGTCGTTCCATCCCTGACCACACATTAGTATAACATAAATGAAACAGAAGATGAAATGAGATAACACGGGGCATTCCCATCTTGTGCTGAAATCCGTGTGAAAATTAGTGTGAAATAGAATACGGAATTTTATGGAAATTAAAAAAATAAGAAAGGATCAAATGATAACATTGGCATTTGAGATTTGGTAGCAAATTATGAAATGGATGAAATATCAGGTAAATACCACTACCGCATGCTGTGATGCAATCGGAGAAATCTTGATGGAATTTGGTATCAATGGATATGAAGTTTCAGACCACGTCCCTTTATCTTCGGAGGATGAGGCCCGTATGTTTACAGATATTCCCGCCGAGCTTCCCCCTGACGATGGTTCTGCTGTGATCACATTCTATACGCAAGTGTCCGGTAATACCTGTCATGGATTTTATAGTACCGGTTCTTCCTTGCGTGATGCTGAAATCAAACAGGAAGAAGCGGAGCAAGAAATTCTTCCGCCGGAGCAACTGATTGATGCATTATCGGCACGAATCCGGGAACAGAGCCAGTATTTCCCACTGGAGATTTCTTCGATCACCTATTCGATTGAGGATGATGCACAGTGGAAGGATAAATGGAAAGATCACTTCAAACCATTTCGTATCGCAGAGGATATTTTAATCAAACCATCCTGGGAAGATACGCCAGAAGATTGTTCTTCCGATGATATTATCGTACAGATCGATCCCGGATCTGCCTTTGGTACCGGCACTCATGAAACCACAAAACTATGTCTAATTTCCCTGCGAAAATATATCACAGGCGATACTGCCATTTTGGATGCCGGTTGCGGCAGTGGTATCCTGGCAATCTCTGCCTTATTATGTGGTGCACATTCGGCTTTCTGTCTGGATATCGATCCGGCAGCCGTCTCAGGAACGCTGGAAAACGCTGCGCTCAATAAAATTGAACGTAACCGTCTCAGTGCAATCCATGCAAATATTTTAGAAGACGGACAAATCATCAAAGAGCAGGTCAACACCCATTTTGATATTGCTGTAGCAAACATTTTGGCAGATGTGATTATTCCTTTATCCAATCACATTGGAGACTATTTAAAACCAAATGGTTTATTCATCTCCTCCGGCATTTTGGGAAGTAAAGCAGATGAAGTACAAGAAGCCATCCTGAAAAACTCTTTTGAGATACTGGAGAAAAACGAAATGGGAGACTGGGTTTCTTTCGTTGCCAGAAAGAAATAGGATATCATAAATCACAAACGGCAGAGTCATAATAACTCTGCCGTTTGTGATTTATAGCATTTATCGGAGACTGCCCACGCAGTCCCCGTATACCGCATCACAATCCCATGTTCCCACGGATTATTTGCTCTTGCCTTTGATCGTAGCACTCTTGATAGTGTACCATAACGTACCTGTAATACATACAGAAGAATACGCACCGCAGACAATACCCGCCAACAATGGAATTGCAAAATCCCGAACCGAATCAACACCTAAGATGGCTAACATAATAACCATGATAGCAGTGGTGATGGAAGTATTAATACTTCTGGTTAATGTCTGTGTAATACTGTCATTTACCACGTTTGCCACAGCTTCCACCGTCTTCTTGTTACCTAAATTCTCACGGATACGGTCAAAGATTACGATGGTGGCATTGATGGAGTAACCTACGATGGTCAACATACACGCAATGAAAGTATTACCAACCGAAATTTTAGTTAAAGCGTATATCAATAATACCACAACAACGTCATGCAACAGTGCAAGAACCGCACTACCTGCAAATACAATATCCTTGAACCGGAACCAGATATAGATCAACATACAGATCGCAGCAATGACAACGGCCACGATGGCATCCGTCTTCATTTCATCAGATACAGAAGCACTGATATTATTATTCTCAATTTCGTCTTCTTTCACACCATACTTATCTAACAACTGTTTATTCAGCTCAGAACGCTGTTGCTCTGACAACTCCACCGTTTTAATATTCAGGGAATTTTCACCGGCCACTTCTGAGATAACTACATCATTGGAACCACTGACCTGACTGAACATTTTTTCTAAATCAGATTTCAGAGCAGAATCAATCTTGGTATCATGGTCAAATGTAACATCATATGTGGTACCACCTAAGAAATCCAAACCATAATTCAAAATATTACCTTGACAACGAGAGGTCTTATTCACCACTAATGTAACTACACAGGCAACCATTAATATACCAGAAATCACAAAGAACTTAGCTCGGTTTTGTACAAACTTAATCTGCTTCCGCGGTTTCTCCAGACCAAAGTATTTCACA
Source organism: uncultured Jutongia sp. (assembly GCA_964521555.1). Taxonomy (GTDB): domain Bacteria; phylum Bacillota; class Clostridia; order Lachnospirales; family Lachnospiraceae; genus Butyribacter. Next base: position 28,192 of record CAZFSU010000002.1, read on the forward strand.
TCATCAACGCCCAGTACATACATTGCATTCAAGAGAACCTTCGTGATAAACAATGCGGTAAACATTGACAGGATAATACCGATTGCCAAAGTAGTGGCAAAACCTTTGACGGTACCAGAACCCTTGGCATATAACACTGCTGCTGCAATCAATGTCGTCACATTACCATCTATGATGGCAGATAACGCCTTGTCAAATCCCAGTTTAATACTTTGCTGCACGGATTTACCGGTAGCTAACTCCTCTTTAATACGGGTAAATATAATAACGTTGGCATCCACCGCCATACCTATATTCAATATGATACCCGCCACACCAGGCAAGGTCAGTGTAATATCCAGACCATTCAGTGCTACTAACATTACCACCAGATAGAACACCAAAGCAATCGATGCGGCCAAACCAGGCAAACGATAAAAGATCACCATAAACAGCACTACCAGACCGAAACCAATGGCACCTGCCAGCAAACTGGTACGGATCGCATCCAATCCCAACTGGGCACCGACCACCTGAGACTGTACCGCCTTTAACTCTACCGGCAACGCACCAATACGGATATAAGAAGCTAATTCTGCCGCTTCATCATAGGTTTTAAATCCACCGGAGATCTGCGCCTCACCATTGGTAATCTCTGTTTGTACAGCCGGACTGGAAATGATCTTACCATCATATATAATGTAGATCACTTTTCTGTTTGGTGCTGCTTCCTTTGTAGCTGCTGCAAATTTCTTCGTTCCCTTGGATTTAAACTTTAAGGATACGACATGCTCTTTATTCTTTGTTGTCTCTTCCTGTGTTGTACCAGGTTCTGCACTCTTGATATCTTTACCAGTACAGATAACCTTAGAATATACAGGTTTACCAGCATCATCATAAGAGAGATCGTCCTGTGCAACGAAATCCAGCGATCCTTCTTTACCTAAATCTGCCAATACTTCCTCGGCATCGGAAACACCCGGAATATCAATCTCGATACGTCCTTTTTCATCAGTCACAACAGAAGATTCTGTACTGTGAACCTCCGCACGCTTCTGCATCATTTGTACAGTATCTTTCAGTTCTTCATTTGTCGGCTTGTCCCCTACTACATCATATGTGATGCTGACACCACCGGCCAAATCCAGACCTAATTTGATATTTCTGGCACTACCCTTATGCGCACTAGTAAAACCGACCAATGTGGTATAAGAACAGAGCCCGATAATTGCAAGTATCAAAACGATATGCAATATCCCCTTCTTCTTGTTCTTCATGTTACATTTCTCCTTTAATTAGAACTTTATTGTTATTTTGCTGTATCGGGTCAAGATATCCTGAAACTCCTGACCCAAATATCACGCCAAATGCCATTATACCATAGGACACAAATTCTTGGCAAGTAAATTTATCTGTGAACTTCCTCCTGAAACAAATATGTGGTATTACCCGTATCCCGGTAATACCACACTTCCCCACTAAATCCCCATAAACTTTTCATAACGAATCCAAATCATCGTCCGCTATAATACACTTTACCACCTTTGGCCTGAATGCCTTTATAATAAAATAACTCATCGATGGTAACCAGTTGATATCCTTCTTTTACTAATTTCGGCACCAATTTTTCTACTGCCGCTGCCGTCGACGGATACAAATCATGCATCAATATAATGTCTCCATCCTTCACAGATTTACATTGCTTGATAATCGCTTTCGCATCCCGGCTCTTCCAGTCCTCACTATCCAAACTCCAATAAATCATAGGTACTGGTATGGTTTTACGCATTTTTTTATTGACATTACCATAAGGAGGCCTCAGTGTGGTGGTATTACAGCCAATCACATCTGAAACTGCTTTGTTTGTCTTTTTGACCTCTTTCTTTAACTGTTTCACAGACATGGTTCGCAAATCAGAATGATCATAGGTGTGGCTGCCAATCTGATTGCCCTGGTCATATGCCAGCTTCATCGTCTCTGCAAACGTCTCAATACGATTCCCCACCACAAAAAACGTAGCGCGCCCACCATGATCCTGTAAGGATTTCAAAATCCTCCTGGTCACTTTGGAATATGGTCCATCATCAAAAGTCAATGCCACCATTGGCTTAGATGCATCCAAATCTTTTCGCAGCCATCTTTCTGCCCCCACTGGTTCCGGGGTGTTTGTCGGTGCCGGTGTGTCACTGGGTGCCTGCGTTGCCTCTGCCACTTTCTTATTGTCCTGTGTTTTCTGCCGATTCGCATTTTTGTCTAATACCATAGCTTTCACCGTCAGGGCAACCATGACAATCACCAACGCCAAGGCAATATTGATCATGATGACTTTTCCTCTGTCCGGCAACTTCTGTTGTTTACGAGCGGATTTACTCCGTTCCCCCAAATTTAAATTCTTTTTTTCTTCTCGTAAACTCATAATTCACCCTCCAAAATTTATTCTCGCGTACGCAACCAACCAAACACATACCTGTTTGCTTTTAACAACTGCGCGAAAGTCAATACTCCGCAGCTCACTGAAGGGCATTGACATCATTTTCATCCGTGTCTAATCATAGCATACTCTAATAAAAGTGTGTTACAATTTCTTTTCTTTTGTTTTAAATAATATTACATTTTTCAACTGTATCAGTAATAATTTTACAATATCATAAGCATCACGTCAAAAATATTTGCACATTTTCCGCATACAAAATCTGGAAAATTTAATTTGATAACATTCCCGGATCAGGCATTTCCTTTCCCCGGAGCCAGCATACCACCCAGCATCCCGGTCACAGCACACACCATACATCCACTAAAAATCCAAGAATTGCCCACCAATTCTGTTCCCATCAGCCATATTCCAACTAATAACAATAATGCAAAATAGCAAAGACCGATGGCGCACCCCCAAAACATCTTCTGTTTGCCGCGAAATCCTCCCATGAGAAAACCACCCAAAAACGATACCACCACATAAACGGCCACTACTGTTCCGCTAATCGCCCTGCTGTCTGCATTTATTTTCCATAATATTGCCGCCAATCCGGCCAACAACAGTGCTGACAACAGATACATCCCTCCCCAGATCAGTAAAAACATTCCAATACTATTTTTTTTCATACAACTTCCAGCCTGCCACTTTTTCTTACTATATATCTATACAACATTTTCTAAAATATGTCTTTATGCTAAAATGTACGCGAAGGCAAAAATGCTGTTTTTTGAATCTTTTGCCGAAGCATACCACATCGCATGATGAGAACCATTGAAATCTTATTTCGTCGTGCATACAAATATGAAAAGCGAGGACCAATATGCGAATCATTGACTTACACGTTCATTCCACCTATTCCGATGGAACTTACACACCGGAACAACTAATCCAAGAAGCATTGGCACAAAATCTATCCGCCATAGCACTAACAGACCACGACACCATTGCGGGGATTGCGGATGCCCAGACTGCTGCTGCCCCCTATCAGCATCAACTGGAATTAATCCCCGGTACAGAACTTTCTGTCGCTTACGAAAACCGTGATATCCATATCATTGGTCTGTTTATCGATCCCGGGCACGAAGGATTCCGCCAGGAATCCACCGCGATCGTTGCCAGACGATATCAAAGAAATCTGGAAATGATCGAACGTTTGCAAGCCGACGGTATTCCCATCACTATGGAACAATTATGTTCGGATAACCCTGACACCGTGGTGACGCGGGCGCACTTTGCCAGAGTCCTGATCTCTCTGGGTTATGCCAAAGATAGCCGAGACGCATTTCGGAAATATCTGGATGCCGATACCCCTTATTATGTTCCCAGGAAATATATTTCACAGGAAGATGCCATTGCATTGATCCGGGATGCCGGAGGCATAGCCATCCTGGCACATCCGCTCCAATATCAACTGAACGACCATTCACTGAAAAAATTATTGAGACACCTGACCGATTACGGCTTACAGGGTATCGAGGTGAAATACTCCACCCACAGCCGGCAGGACGAAACCTATGTCCGGCAGTTGGCCAGACAATTTGGACTATTATTCAGCGGAGGATCTGACTTTCATGGCACCAATAAACCTCATATCAAACTTGGGAAAGGTATGGGAAATCTCTCCATCCCTTATGACTTTCTGGAACAGCTTCGCATCGCCAAACACAAATAATAAACCTAACCATGCTCTGGCAAAATCGTATACCGGACACAAATTCCCCATACAGCAAGAGAGCTGATATACTATGGCATCTGCCACCTATATCAGCTCTCCGGGTAGTATCAAATATTAAACATCTCCCTATGCTTCACTGCTCTGTTTATCGATTTCCACAATATTTTCTTTCTTCATCGGAATACGACAGTTTTTATTGCTTCCAAACTCCACGATGACGATCTCATCTGTAATGTCGATCACAACACCAAAGAATCCACTGGTGGTTAAAATGCTATCTCCCACCTCCAAAGTGGATAACAATGCATCATGCTCCTTTTTTTGTTTGCCCTGTGGACGGATGGCAAAAAACCAAAAGATACCAAAGATCACAGCATACAAAATAATCATAGTCACGATACTGCTGGTCCCATTCCCTGTTCCGCCGTTGCTTCCTGCTAATAATACATTCATTTTGTTTCCTCCTCAAGTTGTTCTAATTTTTGCTTTTTATATTCCTGATAACGCCCTTGTTCAATGGCCTCACGAATTTCTTCCATCATACTATTATAGAAATAAAGATTATGTGTCACCATGAGACGCATTCCCAACATTTCCTTTGCCTTAAGCAAATGTCTGATGTATGCCCTGCTGTAATGCCTGCATACCGGGCAATCACAGGTCTCATCCAATGGTCTGTCATCTAATTCATATTTTGCATTGGAGAGATTCATTTTACCATGATTGGTATAGGCATGTCCATGTCTGCCATTACGGGCCGGATAAACACAGTCAAAGAAATCAACGCCCCGATCTACCCCTTCTAATATATTCGCCGGTGTTCCTACCCCCATCAGATACGTGGGTTTATCGGACGGCAAATGAGGCACTGTTTCATCCAAAATCCGATACATTTCCTCGTGGGATTCTCCCACTGCCAGGCCTCCAATCGCATAACCATCCAAATCCATCCCGGCTATCCTCTTGGCATGCTCAATCCGAATATCCTCAAAAGTCCCTCCCTGATTGATACCAAACAGAAGCTGATGTGGATTTATCGTGTCTTCCAAAGCATTTAATCGTTTCATTTCTGTCTTACACCGCTCTAACCACCGGGTAGTGCGGTCTACGGAATCCTGCATATACTTACGCGTCGCAGGATGTGGCGGACATTCATCAAATGCCATCGCAATCGTCGAAGCGATATGAGACTGAATCTGCATACTTTCTTCCGGTCCCATAAAGATTTTACGTCCATCCACATGGGAATGAAACGTCACGCCTTCCTCTTTAATCTTACGCAATCCTGCCAGCGAAAACACTTGAAAACCACCGGAATCTGTCAAAATCGGTTTGTCCCATACCATAAATTTGTGCAGACCACCTAATTGTTTGACCACCTGGTCGCCCGGACGTACATGTAAATGATATGTGTTACAAAGAACCACCTGTGTTTTCAAATCCTGCAGATCCTGCGTGGATACTGCCCCCTTCATCGCCCCCACTGTTCCCACATTCATAAATACCGGCGTCTGTATCGTTCCATGTACTGTCTGCAATTCTCCCCGTTTTGCTCTGCCATCTTTTCTGATAATCTTGTACATCCTTTGCCTCCGTGCTGGTGTAATATTCTTACCACCAAAAATGATCCATAAGACAAAACAACTTTGCAACCACGGTTGCAAAGCTGTCCCGAATCGTAAAAATAGAACTCAAAATTAGGCTTTTCCAACAGAACCGAACAATTCCATCTTTTCTTTCACTGTAGCCTTGATTGCTTCTGCACCTGGTGCTAACAGCTTACGAGGATCAAATCCCTTGCCTTCCAGATCCTTACCTTCCTCGATATACTTACGAGTAGCCTCCTGAAATGCCAACTGACATTCTGTATTTACATTGATCTTTGCCACTCCTAAAGAGATCGCTTTCTTGATCATGTCTGCCGGAATACCAGTACCACCATGCAATACTAATGGCATATCACCGGTCTTAGCCTGAATAGCATCCAGCGTCTCGAAACTTAAACCAGCCCAATTCTCCGGATACTTACCATGAATATTACCAATACCGGCAGCCAACATAGTAACCCCCAGATCCGCTACTGCCTTACACTCATCAGGATCGGCACACTCTCCGGCACCTACGACACCATCTTCTTCACCACCGATAGATCCCACTTCGGCTTCCAAAGACATGCCTTTCTCTTTACAAATAGCCACTAATTCTTTTGTTTTCTCAACATTTTCCTCTAATGATAAGCTGGAACCATCAAACATAATGGAAGAAAAACCAGCCTCAATACAAGCTTTTGCTCCATCATAAGTACCATGATCCAAATGCAGCGCTACAGGAACCGTGATGCCTAAACTATCTACCATAGCATCTACCATAGCAGCCACTGTCTTGAAACCTGTCATATACTTACCGGCACCCTCAGAAACTCCCAAAATCACCGGGCTGTTTAATTCCTGTGCAGTTAACAAAATAGATTTTGTCCACTCTAAGTTGTTGATGTTGAACTGACCTACTGCATAATGACCAGCCTTTGCTTTCTTTAACATTTCTTCTGCTGAAACTAACATAATTTAACCTCCATCTTTTGATTGATCCATACACTTGATCGATTTACCGGAAACAGGGATATTACTTCTCGGTATCATTCCAGTCCCTGATCCACGTAAAGCATATTATATACCATTTTCTAAAAAAAGAAAACACTATTTCTTGAAAAAGCGTAAAATTCCATGATTATTCCTGATAAAATAATAGCATTTGGCATCTGGTGCAAGACTACACAAAATTCTGCGCAACACCATGATACCGGATTATTCTCTCAATTCTTCCAGACAGATATCATAGATTTCACTGCTTTGCAACGTCATGGCATGAGATGCCGTCTCACTTTCCATCCGCCCCTCCCGGATACAGTTCACCGCCTCCTGAATCTCATAGATAAAACCATTGATTTCTTCCCCCTCAAAATGTTCTATCATCCGGTCATCCAGATCATAGAGATATGCATCGACACCAAAATGGAGTTTTGGCACCCGGATATATCCCCGGTCACCATAAAGATATAGATCCTCCGGCAGTTTAGTGGAAACGGAGCACTGCATATTCGCAAAGCAACGGTCCAGCACCATGTCCAAACTGATAGATTCATCAATCCCGGTATCCGATAACTGCATCAGCGACTGCACTTCTCTAATCTCCTGTCCTGTATAATAGGTGATCAAGTCAATAGGGTAAACCCCCAAATCATACAAAGCGCCTCCTCCGAGCGCCGGATCGAACACACGGCTGTGCACAGTGCGGTCCGCAACCCAGCCTATAGTAGCCTGGGCTAAAGTAACATCTCCAATTCTCCCCTCCTGAACCCACTCACGTACCCTGCGAGACTTGGGCAAAAAGCGTGACCACATGGCTTCCATCAAAAACAAGCCCTTTTCCTGTGCTAACGCCACTGCAATCTGTGCCTGCTCTAATGTCATTGTCATGGGTTTCTCGCAGATTACATGCTTACCTGCATTTAAAGACTGCATGATATTATCATAATGAAAATTGTTGGTAGTGGCAATGTACACCAGATCCAACTCCGGATCTGCCAGCATTTCTGAATAACTGCCAAAAGCCTTGTCCACTCCTTCCTGTGCTGCCCACTGCTGCGCCCGGATCAGATCCTTGCTGGCAGCCGACACTACACAGGCTCCCTCTGTCATTGCCACTGCCTGACAAAATTTACGCGCAATGTTTCCTGTTCCCATAATCCCAATCCGTATCATAAATAATCCCCATTTCTGAGCGACCTATCTCAAATTAACGACACAAATACCGAATCTGAGGCTCCTTCAAAGCTATTTGCTTTCGCTCTGTAACAAACAGCCAACAGGAACCCGGTTCCTGTTTTCTCATGCACCAACTACTACGAAAGTTCATCAATCGTCTTATGATACTCCGGCAGAAATTCTTCGCAAAATATCTCCGCCTCCGGACAATGCATATTCTGAATCGAATGCCATGTTGCTTCTTTGGCACTATGAAATTCCTGATTGCCCGCTTTTTCCTCCTCAATACACTTAATCAAAGCCGACAGCTTATCCGCCGCCTTGACCAGCGTCCTCTCCTGTTCAGAGGTCGCATCCGGCAACAAATATCCTCCATATTCCTCTCTTAAATCTTCCGGTAACATATTTAAAAGACGATAGGCAGCTCCTGCCTCAATCCGTTTATAGGCCTCCCGGATCTCCGGATCATGATATTTCACCGGAGTTGGCATATCTCCGGTGATGATCTCCGTACAATCATGATACAATCCCAGCAGGGCAATTCGTTCCGGAGAATACTGTTTCCCTAACCGCTTGTTACCAAGCAGTGCCAGTCCATGAGCCAATATAGCCACTTCCAGAGAGTGTTCACTAATATTTTCTGCTGCGGAATTACGCATCAATGCCCAGCGCTCAATATATTTCATCCTAGCCATCATCGCATAAAATCCGTTATGCGAACCATCCCGTTTCTCCATCACTTCTCTGCCTCCTTCGCACGTTTTAACATCTTATTCACAAAGACACCGGTATAGGATTTCTTTTCCTGCGCGATCTTCTCCGGCTTCCCCTGTGCGATCACCGTACCACCACGATCACCACCTTCCGGTCCCATATCAATAATATAATCTGCCGTTTTGATCACATCCAGATTGTGCTCGATCACAATTACAGTATTGCCGCCTTCCGCTAACCGATGCAGAATATCCACCAATCGGTCCACATCGGCAAAATGCAGTCCCGTCGTCGGCTCATCCAGAATATATACCGTCCTTCCTGTACTACGACGGCTTAACTCTGTGGCAAGTTTTATTCGTTGTGCCTCGCCGCCAGACAGAGTGGTAGATGGCTGTCCTAATTTAATATAAGACAATCCCACATCGTTGAGAGTCTCAATCTTACGTCTGATGGACGGAACCGGTTCAAAGAAGTGTAATGCTTCCTCCACTGTCATATCCAATACATCAAATATACTCTTGCCCTTATATTTAACTTCTAATGTCTCCCGATTGTACCGCTTTCCTTCACAAACCTCACATGGCACGTAAATATCCGGCAGAAAATTCATTTCGATCTTGACGATACCATCCCCCTGACATGCTTCACAACGCCCTCCTTTGACGTTAAAACTGAAACGTCCTTTCTTGTAGCCTTTCGCCTTGGCATCTGCCGTAGAAGCAAACAGATCCCGAATCATGTCAAATACACCGGTATAAGTGGCCGGATTCGACCGTGGCGTACGCCCTATCGGTGCCTGGTCGATGGCAATCACCTTGTCTAATTGTTCTAACCCCCGTACTTCTTTATGCTTTCCCGGAATACACCGGGCACGATTCAGCTTCTTTGCCAGGCTTTTGTATAATATCTCATTGACCAGTGAGCTTTTTCCCGATCCGGATACCCCCGTCACACAAGTCAATACCCCCACAGGAAACTTCACATTTACATTTTTTAGATTATTTTCACTGGCCCCCCTTACTTCAATCCATCCCATCGGTTTCCTGCGTTTCGCCGGAACCGCAATCTGCTGCCGTCCGCTTAGATAAGCCCCGGTCACGGAATCTTGATTTTGCATAATCTCCTGTGCCGTACCCGCTGCTACCACTTCTCCCCCATGCGCTCCGGCACCGGGACCGATATCTACAATATAATCTGCCGCCATCATAGTATCTTCATCGTGTTCTACCACGATGAGAGTATTGCCCAGATCCCGCAGCTTCAACAGGGTTTTTAGCAATTTTTCATTATCTCGTTGATGCAGACCAATGCTTGGTTCATCCAAAATATATGCCACCCCCACCAAACCGGATCCAATCTGGGTCGCCAGCCGGATACGCTGTGCTTCACCACCGGACAGAGAACTGGCTCCCCGGGATAAACTCAGATAATCCAGACCTACATCCATCAAAAATCCCACTCTGGCATGAATCTCACGCAGTACCAACTCACCGATCTTTTGCTGCCGTTTGGTCAATTCCAGGTGTTCCATAAAATCATATAGATCCCGAATGGACATATCGGTTACTTCAGCGATATTCTTCTCACCAACAGTCACCGCCAGCGCACCTGGTTTCAGGCGTTTCCCCTTGCAAGCCTCACAAGGCGTTATCTGCATAAAGGATTCATATTCCCGCTTGGTAATGTCCGAATGCGTCTCCCGGTATCTGCGCTGCACATTACGGATAACCCCCTCAAATGCCACATCGTAAACTCCTACTCCCCGCTGCCCGCGGTAATGTACCTGCACCACTCTTCCATCCGTACCGTGCATAATCATATGACGGATCTCCTCCGGTAAATCTTCATATGGCGTATTTAAATCAAATTGATAGGCTTTCGCCAATGCCTCCAAAGTACATCTGGTATAACTGCCCGGATCTTTTGCCGATTGCCAGCCATTCACCGCCAATGCTCCCTCTGCCAGGCTAAGGGATGGATCCGGCACCATCAAAGTCTCCGAAAATTCCATCTTGTATCCAATGCCGGTACACACTTCACAAGCACCAAATGGGTTATTAAAGGAGAAAGACCGTGGTTCAATCTCATCAATACTTATCCCGCAATCCGCACAGGAAAAACTCTGACTGAAATTAATCTGTTTATCCCCCGGTATATCCACCACCAACAGCCCATCTGTCAAATGCATCACACTCTCAATGGAATCTGCCAGCCGTTTTTCGATGCCGGGACGAACCACCAGACGATCCACCATGATCTCTATGGTATGTTTCTTATTTTTCTCTAATTTAATCTCCTCCGACAAATCATATAAGTGACCATCCACCACAACACGGACATAACCACTCTTACGGGCAGACTGAAATACCTTCACATGCTCTCCCTTACGCCCTCGTACCACTGGTGCCAGCAACTGTAATCTGGTCCCCTCGCCAAAAGTCATAATCTCATCCACGATCTGATCCACCGTCTGACGTTTAATTTCCTTCCCACATTTCGGACAATGCGGAATCCCGATTCTGGCATAGAGCAACCGGTAATAATCATAAATCTCGGTCACAGTTCCCACAGTGGAACGTGGATTACGGTTGGTTGACTTCTGATCAATGGAAATTGCCGGAGATAACCCTTCGATGCTCTCCACATTGGGTTTCTCCATCCTGCCCAAAAACATACGGGCATAGGAAGATAAAGACTCCATATATCTACGCTGTCCTTCTGCATAAATCGTATCAAATGCCAAAGAAGATTTACCAGAGCCACTCAAGCCGGTAAATACCACAAACGCATCTCTGGGTACATCCAGATCAATCCCTTTGAGATTGTGTTCTCTGGCACCACGTATTTTAATATATTTTTTTGCTTCCTCATGCTTACCCATCTGACTATCTCTCCTCTTAATATTTAATCTTTTGATCTCCCCTATCATAGCATGTTTTGATCCGGCTGACAAGTACATATGTTCGATTCTTTTGCGCTTGTATTTCACTAATTTTTCTACTATACTATATTTAAGTATGTTCTATGGGGGAGGCTAATATTTTGTTAAATGATGGGTCTAGATTGATTGCAATATGCTCTGCGGATAATTGTGCAGAATATAATAACAAATTTTTGGTGGCATTGAATGAAGAAGCAAAAAAATTTCCATTCAAGATCATTTTTTTTACTTGCTTTAGTTCTTTGTATAAATTAGAAAAACATGACTTAGGGGAAAGTTATATTTTTCAACTGATGAATCACGATATGCTTGATGGCATTATCATGCTGACGGAGACGATTAAAAACGATCAGATTCGTCAAAACATTGCCAAGAGCGCATTAGACCGAAAAATTCCGGTGGTTTCCATAGAACATCCCCTCGAAGATTGTTATAACATTGTCTATGAATATAATGAATCGATCAAAAAATTAATTCAACATTTGGTCGAGGACCATCACTATACCAGGATTAACTTTCTGGCTGGTATCAAGGGAAATAGTTTTTCGGAGGAACGATTGCAGATCTATCGTGATGTATTAACAGAACATGGTATTCCTGTAGAAGACGAACGCATCGGATATGGCGAATTTTGGGCCGGTCCCACTAAAACTGTATTGGACCAGTTTCTAAAATGTGAACTTCCTTTTCCGGAGGCGATTGTCTGTGCAAATGACACTATGGCCATCACTACCATCCATTATCTGATGGATGCCGGATATCGCATCCCGGAAGATGTGGCGGTCACCGGATTTGACGGTATCGAAGAAGCACTGGAACACATTCCTCCTATCACTACCATACAGTATAACTATGCGCAGACCGCATCTCAGGCATATCAAATTTTACAGGATATCTTTGAAGGAAAGGAACCACCCACGACGTCCTGCATCCAATCACAAATTGTATACAGAACCACCTGTGGCTGTCAGACAAACTTCAAAAAATCATACAATAATCTGACCAGACATTTGTATGAAAGACTGGATGCACAACACCAGTTTAATGAAATTCAAATTGCAATGGCAGCGGATCTGACAGATAACAATAGCTTTCAGGGGATTTTTTCCAAACTCATGCGCTACGAAAATACTTTCGGTGCATCCAGATACTGGCTTTGTATTGTAGATGATTTTTTGAATGAGACCGAAGAGTTATCCGATATTCTTCTGGATAATATGCCTAAACGCAGTAGTTACTCCAACCATATGGATCTGATGCTATCCAGGATTGATGGGCAATGGCAGGGAATGACAGATTTTAACACTTCTGATCTGCTGCCACATCTGGATCAACTGTTAGAGGAAAATGATAATTTGATGTTTATGCCATTACACGTACTGGAGCATACCATCGGTTATGTTGCCATCGTCTATGATCCGTGCAAAGTCAATATGGCATTTCTCTATCAGTTGCTAATGAATATCAGCAATGCTCTGGAAACCACAAAAATCCGCCAGCGTCAACAAAGTATCATCACATCTCTGGAGACCAAATACATTCATGATCCAATGACTGGTCTGCATAACCGCCGTGGTTTCTATCAAAAAAGCCAGCCTCTGTATCATGAATGCATAGAAAAACAACAGCCTATTCTAGTCGCTTCTGTCGATTTAAATGGATTAAAATATATCAACGATACCTATGGACATGCCGATGGGGATATCGCGATCTCCACCGTAGGGCATGCCTTAGCAAAAATCATGACCGACCACTCCACCTGCGCCCGATTTGGCGGAGATGAATTTGTAGCTGCCTGCCAGATTCATACCCCGGAAGAGGCAGATCAGTTCCGCCAAACCATTCAGGAATTTCTGGATGATTTCAATGCAAATTCCGGCAAGCCGTATGAAGTAAGTGCCAGCATCGGTATCGTCTATGCGGTTCCGAATCCAGATGTCACGCTGGATGATTTTATTAAGTATGCCGACGAAAAGATGTACGAAGAAAAAGCCAAACACCATCTCCGTCGCAAAAATTGATCTGGAGGTACTCCATGAATATCGTACTCTATCAATGGAAAGCATATCAGTACAACTATGTATGTAAAACATTACGACAGTTAGGACATCAAGTGACCGAATATTCTCTTCCGATATCCAATCCGGAAGAAGATCCGGATTATGTTGATGTATTGGCACAGTATTTGTCAGACCATACTTGTGACTGTGTGTTTTCCATTAATTATTTTCCGGTTCTTTCACAGGCCTGTGCGGAGACAAATCTGCCTTATATTTGCTGGACCTGCGACAGCCCGCTGATTGCCATGCACCATTCGTCCATCTATCATGAATGTAATTATATATTTGTCTTTGATAAGATGGACTATTTGTACTTTCAATCCCTGGGAATACACCATCTGTTTTATCTCCCTTTGGGAACAACCGTAGAATCCTTAGAAAACACTGCTTATACAAAATATAGACCGGAATATGCCGTATCTTTCGTTGGCAGCCTCTATGAAAAAAACACCTACGATCAAATCTCAGATAGTCTTCCCTCTTATCTGAAAGGATATCTGGACTGTGCAATAGAAGCCCAAATGCAAATATCCGGTGGTAATTTATTCTATCCTCTGCTGACACCGGATATCTGCGATGCGTTAGAAGATATCTGCCATTATCAAAAATCAAAAGATTCTCTGAGTGACCTGCAATTATTGTTTGCAAATACCGTTCTGGGATTTAAGGCAGCTTCCCTCAATCGAATCCGCTCCCTGAATGCTTTATCCAAAGCACTGCTGCCGTATCGGGGAAACGAGTTGTCACCCGGAGACGGCATTCACCTATTTACTAACTCTGAACCCGGACAGAATGATTTGGCCGACCTGTTGCCACTGGTACATCTCCACGGATCGGTGGATTACCAGAGAGAAATGCCTGAAATATTCAGAAAAAGCCAAATCAACCTCAATTTTACGATCCCGAATATCCAGACAGGGCTTCCATTACGCATCTGGGACATCATGGGCGCCGGAGGGTTTCTACTAACGAATGAACAGGCCGAAATACCAGAATTATTACAGCCTGGAAAAGATTTAGAGACCTTTTCCTCCACCGCAGAATTATTGGAGAAATGCCAGTATTATCTGAAACGGGAAGATCTTAGACAACAAATTGCCAATCATGGACGCCAAACCGTGCAACAAAATTATACCTGTAGACATCAACTAACCTGGTTAATAGAACAGGTAACGCAATATATATAAAAAGAAAGGAATCCTATCATGACTTTATATGCGAACGTAAAACAAGAAAAGGAAGAATATCAGGAGCGCTTTTTGCTGGCAGCAAACCGGATTCAACAAATTCCAGACGAGATTTCCCAACTCACTTTTGCCGCTGATTATTTCTACCAGACTGCCTCCTTCCTGTCCAAAATATTGGACACATACAAAAACATTACCGATGGAACACTATTCACACTTTCCCTTCCGCAGCTACAGCAGCAAAACTATGATTTGTATGAAGATATCCTGCCGGAACATTATGCCGAAAGCTATGCTAACCCGGATTATGCCGTGGCAAAACTGGGAGAAGAATACGGGCCTTTATTGTGTGCACTTTATGCGGAATTACGTGGAAATATTGTCTATGCCTTTGAACAAAGACTTTTTTATCTTACTACCACTTTGGAACTATATCTGGAAATCTATACAATGATACTTGACGGAGAACAAACGGTAGAAGCGATACGTTCTGCGATCTATTATCACTGCTTTGATTATAGCGATATCACCATACCAGACCGCACCAGAGCCCTGTTGGACCCTGCACAGAACTTTATCACGAATCTAATCCTTCATTCCGATCTGGAAGATCTGCGCTATCTCTATTACTTTGGAGAATATGTATCCGATAACGAATACCAGACCGCAGAATATCTAAACACTTTACCGCTGTCTATGATTCAGGATATGGCACATACTTTTACCGAAGGATACCGCAAGGGATTTGAAGTCTATCAGATCGACCTAACCCGGAAAAAAACCGTCAACATCCGCTATACCCTTGGGTTTGAACGAATCATCCGGGAAGCAGTCCAACAATTTCATGCCATCGGATTACAGACCTGTATCTACCGTGCCGGTGTCAGTCTGGTTCATCGCTCTGCCAGAGGTAAAATAGGCTTTTATGGTGGAACTGCCAATAAACAATATGACTATGACCACCGTATGGACGATGCACTCATCTTTGATAAAGCATATGCAGACCGCCGACTAAATGAACAACGATTAGCATATGAACAAATGAAAAAACTTGCCGCCGAATATGCGGGACCTGCCGTGATGGAAACCTTTGGTGAAACACCGTTTACCCCCATTGAAAAGCATACCACACCACAGTATGATTCAAAACAACAGAAAAGGCGGATCGAATATCAGGCAGCATCCTCTCTTTTAACCAATGAATATATGCCGGGAGACGAGATCAGTTTTACGATTATCGCATATCCGGTACCGGAAATCGGTCCAAAATATCAGGAGATTTTTCAGGATACCATCCGTGTCAACACATTAGATACGTCCGTCTATCAGGAAATCCAGACAAAACTCATCACCGCATTGGATCAGGGGTCCCATGTGACTATCACAGGACGCGGGGAAAACCAGACAAATATCACAGTCCGGCTGACACCAATGACAGATCCCGCCAGCCAGACCCGATTTGAAAATTGTCTGGCAGATGTGAATATCCCACTGGGAGAAGTCTTTACTTCACCACAACTGAAAGGAACTACCGGTACTCTCCATGTTACCAAAAGTTTTTTGAATGGATTGATGTTTAAAAATATCCGTCTGACATTTCAAGATGGTATCATCGTGGCATATGACTGTGATAATTATGAAGACCCGGAAAAAAACAGAAAATATATTCAGGATAACTTGCTATTTCAACACCCGACACTCCCTATGGGTGAATTTGCCATCGGCACCAACACCACAGCTTATGCAATGGGACAGAAATACCAAATTTCCCATCTGCTACCAATCTTAATCGAAGAAAAGACCGGACCGCACTTTGCCATTGGCGACACCTGCTTCTCTCATGAGGAGGAGATGCGTACCTTTAATCCGGATGGGAAAGAAATGATTGCAAAAGAAAATGACTATTCTCTCCTACGGAACACCGACAGCACAAAGGCATACTTTAACTGTCATACCGATATTACGATCCCTTATCATGAACTGGGGGATATCGTGGTTCACCGGGATGACGGAACACAAATCGAGATCATACAAAACGGACGATTCGTATTACCTGGCACAGAAAAACTCAATGAACCATTCCACACGTCCATGTAGTTTCGCAAACAAGAGGAGGGTATTGAACATCATGAAAAATATCAGAGCCATCTTTCGGGATGATATCAAAGCATTACGAAACCACTTTTTTGTCCTGATCATCACACTGGGACTATGCATATTGCCGGCCCTTTATGCCTGGTTTAATATCTACTCCAACTGGGACCCGTATGGAAATACCGGTAATATCAAAATCGCGGTGGCCTCTCAGGATCAGGGATATACCCACACCGACGGTTCCCGTTCTAATATAGGGGAGCAGCTTCTTGACACCCTTCGGGAAAATGATAGTATTGATTGGGTGATTACCTCTGAAAAAAACGTCAAAAAAGGGATCCGCCGCGGCGACTATTATGCTGGTATCATTTTACCTGCCAATTTTTCCAGTTGTATCTATGATGGTATGCTACATGGATTACAAAAACCAGAACTCACCTATTATGTCAATGACAAAAAAAATGCAGTGGCTACAAAAATCACCGATACTGCTGTTTCCAACTTACAGAATAACATCAATGAAATGTATATCTCCATCCTGGTAAGCACTGTATTTGAAAAGGAAAACATAAAAATTTCTGATCTTGAACAAAAAGAGACATTTACACAATTAAAAAATAAAATTAAGAATGTTTCTGACACACTGGCAGATTATGCCACAACGACAGATGCTTTCACAACAGCCAATACAAAATTAAGCGGAACAATACAAAAAGCACAATCCGATTTGAATTCTATCCAGAATCTGGCACAAAACAAAGACAAAACTACAAATGAAAATCTTTTGTCACTGCCTGATACACTTCGAACGAAAAATCATACGATCTATACAAACCTATCACATGCCAGTCTGTATATGAAACAAGCCATCGAAACAGAAACATTGGCTGACAAAAGGAAATACTACCAAAAAGCGATTAACCATTTGAAAAAAACAAATAACATACTGACCAACATCCAAAATGCCCTGCCAGATACAGCCTTATCCACTGTATTGGATGCACAAAACAAACAACTGCAAACGAAAATAAATACCCAGATCCAGGCCATTACAAAACTCAACACCAAAATCAAATCCGGCTTGCAGGATCATACGGAAACACTTACCGGCACCGTAGAAAACACCTGGTATCAAACAATCCAAACCGTATGCAATACATATGAAACAATATTAATGCCACTAATGGAAGAGACTGCCGCATTAATAGAAACGATACAAAAAGATATGAGTAATGCCGTGGGCAATATCCAGGAAGATGTTGAACTATTAAATCAGATTTTTACCGGTGCTACGGAATCCATCGATTCTTCCGGAGAAAGCCTAACTGCACTTTCTCGTACGTTACAACAGACATCGGAGCATTTAAATACATTAAATGAGACTATAGATTCCTTATCCAGCCGTGAATTGTTACAAAAAGCACTTAGTTTCATGCAGGGTGATCCCGAAAGCTATGGAACTTTCTTCGCTTCCCCGATTCAGATGGATACTAAACGAATCTATCCCGTAGAAAACTATGGTTCCGGAGTGACACCATTTTACACCACTCTGGCCTTATGGGTCGGTGGCATCTTTTTGGTATCCCTGATCCGGGTGAAACCGGATTCCCAAAAATATGTGAATGCCAAACCACAGGAATTGTTTTTCGGCAGGTTTTTATTATTCGCTATCCTGGGACAACTGCAAACACTCATCATTGTAATCGGAAACTTAGCATTATTACACACACAATGTTTGCTGCCAAAACATTTCTGGTTTGCCTGCGCATTAACGAGCCTCACGTTTATGTTGCTAATCTTCGCTTTCACCGTTTCCTTCGGTGATATCGGCAAGGCAATGATCGTTGTATTTGTCGTGCTGCAAATCGCAGGTTCCAGTGGTACTTTTCCCATCGAAATTCTACCGGAATTTTACCGGAAAATATATATTTTCTTCCCATTCCCTTATGCGATTAATGCCATGAGAGAAGCCATCTGTGGTATGAATGGAAACGATTATATCATATATTTAATACAATTATCATTATTTGCCATAGCAGCACTACTGCTGGGTCTGGTGATCCGACTTCCATTCCGCGGTGTCAGCCATTTTGTAGAAAAGCGCATGGAAGATACCGGAATGATGTAAGAAAGGAGACATTTCGTGAAAGAACAAAAACAACCATCCAAACATGAATTACTGAAAAACAGTATTTATCAATATCAGGAACAGATGCATGAACAAAATCAAAAACGCATCCATTACGGTCTGAAATGTATGTTTACCATACCGTTCCTTTTCCTGGCGCTGGTCTTTTTGACCGATAGCACGAAAGTAATCTTTCTGACTCTCTGGATCGTATCTCTATTTTTGATTGCAGCCTATCTGATTTATGTAGAATATCATGATTTCAAAATACAAAAAATGGCATCAGAACTTTGCAAGGACGAGGAACAAGCCACCCAAACTTTAATTGGTGATACGTTAGAAAAAGTAAAATTTCGTACACATATTGTACGCAATGACTGGAAACACATATCCACCAATGTGGTTGCTGTCGTCATTATATTAGGTTTATCCATCTTACCTTCACTCTATGCCTGGTTTAATATTTTTTCTAATTGGAATCCTTATACAGAAGAGGCTACTTCACAACTTAAAATCGCAGTGGTTTCTCTGGATCAAGGCATGACATTTGATCATCTTGAACTTTGTATCGGCGATTCGATCATGGAATCACTGAAAGAGAATACCACAATGGGGTGGGTCTTCCCTTCCGACGAACGCACTGCCATTAATGGAGTTTACGATGGCACATATTATGCTGCTCTGATTATTCCGGCAGATTTTACAAACAGTATCGCAGCCATTGCCCAGGGAGATCTCGGCGGCGGCCATCTGATATACTATGAAAATGAAAAGAAAAACGCCATCGCTACCAAGATCACAGCAAAAGCCGAAACTGCCGTCGAAACACAAGTCAACCGCTCTGTATTTGGAACTATTACCAAAGTGTTAAGCACGATCGGGGATTCCTTACAGGATATGAAAGAGCAAAGTGCTTTGACACAAGCAGCCACAAACCGCCTGGATCTGTTGGATACTCAAATAAAACAGTATATTACAGCGTTGACCGCAGTCCAAAACACTACTGATACCACATCAGAAACGATCCAAACCATTAATACATTGTCCGAAAAATTAACCTCAGATCTTCAACAAGATCTTACTCTGATCGGCCACAAAACCATTCGGATCAACGGACTACAAACCGCAAATATTCGATTAGCCGATTATGCCGATGTTTTAAAAAATGGCAGTGACAATATTAAAGAAACCAGAAAATTACTCAAGGATCTACGTCAATCCATCCAAAATGTGAAAGCGGAAATAAACCGTACACAAAATAGCGAGGGAATACAGAGTATCATAACTATATTAGAAAATGAGCCCGAAGAGATTGGAGCGTATTTTTCTTCCCTGGTGGACCTAAAAACAGAAAATGTATATAGAATCACCAATTATGGATCCGCTATGGCACCATTTTATACTGTATTGGCCCTTTGGGTTGGTGCTTTGATCCTGGTAGCCGTAATCCATTTGCACATCCATCAAACCCCTGAAACAGGACAATTACACCTCTATGAAAAATATTGGGGAAGATACGTCATTTTCTTTGTCATCGGACAACTGCAAACCATGATTTGTGTGCTGGGGAATCTATATTTTCTGGAAATCCAATGCTTACACCCCTTCCTTTTTTGGTTGGCCTCCGCCGTCAGCAGCTTTGTATTTACCACGATGATCTATGCTTTGGTATTTGCTTTCGGTAATGTTGGTGAAGCATTGGCTGTCATCATCATGGTGATTCAGGTAGCAGGCACCGGGGGTACCTTTCCCAGAGAAGTGTTACCGGAAATCTACCAACGGGTATACGACTTTTTGCC
Source organism: uncultured Jutongia sp. (assembly GCA_964521555.1). GTDB lineage: Bacteria > Bacillota > Clostridia > Lachnospirales > Lachnospiraceae > Butyribacter. Next base: position 49,012 of record CAZFSU010000002.1, read on the forward strand.
GTTCCCATATTGCATGACCGCACTGCGGGAATGTGTGGGAGGAATGTATGGGCAGGATTATTGGATCGCTCTTGGCAAACTCATGCTCTTTGCCATTCTCTTCATCCCTTGTTCCATGATCCTGCGCAAACCATTTGAAAAATTGAATCACAAGATTGAACACAGCAAGGAAAAAAGCGGGCTGATGATCTGATGCCCACGAAACAAAACGATGCGTCTGTCAGCCATATAAACATCCATACAAGGACTGACAGACGCATATCTTATTTTCCCGGATCATCAGAGAGAATCACTTTTTCTCTGTAATAATCACACCATTCTCCTCCCACTGGGCCAGTATCTCCGTCCGTTTTCGAACTCCCAGCATGGCAAAATAACGGACCACCAAAAATAATGGGATAAAAATCACCAAGAAGATCACGAGAGATAGCAACGTCCCCCATCCGACACCAGATAACCAAACATCATCTGCCACGAAACACACACCAATAACAATGTAAAAAATCCCCAACCCCCGAATCATATACCGCACTTTGGCATCTTCACGCCGAAGCTTTGCAATAAATTCCTTTGTCGTCATGGCGGTTTGATTCTTTTTGATGCGACGTTTATTAATCTTATGAAAACGTTTTACCAATACCTCTTGTACTTCCTGATCGATGGACGGACCAATGTTATCATTCACATCCAGCGGATGAAATTCAAATTCCCGGTCCACCATTTTCGGCTTGCGTATTGATCCCGTATCCCGATACCGTATCACAGATCGAACGATCAAATATCCTGCAATGTATGCCACATCCCCCACCAGAAACGGCAAGATTGGCAACATAACATTTCGGTCCCCTATCAGTAATACCGCCGCTGTAATGCCTGCTACGTATAGAATTAAAACCAATACATAATACACTGTGGTTGATACCTTTTTGGAACGAAAAATCAATGGACCCAGCAAATATTTGTATAAAACAGCCAAAACATTACCAATCAGTATTCCGGCCACAAACGGAAGGAAATCAGATTGCATATGCACCAGATCAGTTTCCTGCTCATTCAGAAACAAAATATTGACTAATAATACAAATCCTAAACCCAGCGCGATAGAATAAAGCTTCTCCGGTATCAGACGTATCTGTGTACGAATATCATAATCCTCAAAATAATCCTTGCAAAATCTCTCCACATCAGATCCTATCACAGCATCCACCGATTTCCCATCCGCCTCCGCTGTCATTAACAGATCCAATAAATTCATCATCTTGTCAACCTTGACCTTATCATGAATACCATTCATATCCGAATACAATTCTGCTTTTTCAAAAATTTGCCGATATTCTCCACTGAGCCTCTCTCCCATTGCTGTATAATCAATCATGCCCGTCTGACCCCCTTTCTCTCCAGTACCCTGTCATCCCCAAATAAGATTCGTTCCGCACTATCGGTTATCTGTCGGTAATTTTTCTTGAAATCTTCCAAATACTGTTTCCCCGGCAGGGTAATCGTATAGTATTTCCGAATGGGCCCCAACGGAGATTTGGCCCTGCGGCAATGAATATATCCCTTCTTATCCAATCTGGTCAGAACCGGATATAATGTCCCCTCTCCCAATGTTTCAAAACCTGCGATTTCTAACTGGGATAATATCTCATATCCGTAGGTTTCTCCTTTTGCAATCACACCCAGCACACATCCCTCTAATATGCCTTTCATTAATTGTGTATCACTCATGATATGGCCCCCTTTTCCATTTCATTCCTTTTTAACTACTTTGTATTATCAAGTAGTATATCCATATTATATTGCCACTACTTTGCATTGTCAAGTAGCATTTCCTTTTTCTTACACAATTCAATATCGGGATTACAAATTCTTAATATGAAAACCAAACATCACAAATTGTTATTTCGTTTCTAATCGGATATAATAAGAGAAAACGACAGATAATAGAAGCAAAGGGAGGATTTACAGATGAACCGGTTGAATTTTATGAAAGAAGCATTAACGGAAGCATATACTGGTATCCATGCCGGTGATGGCGGGCCTTTCGGCTCTGTTATTGTCAAAGACGGACAAATCATTGGACGGGGCCACAACCGCGTCTTGCTCTGCCAGGATCCCACCTGCCACGGCGAAATGGAGGCGATTCGTGATGCCTGCAGGAATTTGGGCACCCATGACCTGTCAGGCTGCGAACTTTACACCACAGCGGAACCATGTCCCATGTGTCTGGGGGGTATCCTTTGGGCAAATATACGGAAAGTATACTATGGATGCAACCGTACCGATACGGATGGCATAGGCTTTCGCGATGACATTTTCTATGATTATTTGACAGGAAAATCCGATTTGTTGGACTTAGCAGAATGTGACCGGGAAAGCTGCCTGACGCTTTTCCAGGAATATGTTGAAAATCAACAACAAAGGTATTGATGTACCCGGACTTTTCATTGCAGGATTCTCCCCTTCTCCAAATTTGGCCGGATAAAGTTTTCCTTTGCATATTCCCACAAAGACACCGATCCCTCTGCCGTCCGTTCATTTCGTTTCAAGATCTGATCAAGATGTACTCCATGTTCTACCCATGACTTGCCATCCGTCGCAGCATTCAACATCAACGGCTGTATATGATCCATAGTACGGGCAAATTTTGCTTCCTTGGTCTCTCCGGCTTCAAACTCCTCCCATAGATCACGCAAATATTTCCCCTGATCCTTGGGCAACATACCGAAGAGTTTATCCGCCGCCTGTTCTTCCCGTTCCCTCTGCGACTGTTTTCCTTCTTCATCATATGCATAGGTATCTCCGGCATAGATCTCAACCAGATCATGAATCAGCAATAAGCTGATCGTACGTAATACATCAATTTTCTCATTGGAATATTCACTCAGCAGCAAGGTCATGACAGCCATATGCCAGGCATGTTCCGCGTCATTCTCCTTGCGTTCTCCGCCGGAAAGATAGGTCTGTCTCCCAATAAATTTTTCCTGATCGATTTCACGGCAAAAGGCAAACTGTTTCTCGATTCGTTCCTGCTGTTCTTTTTCCATCGTATCCCCTCACTCTCTTTCTCACAAACACTGCTTCATCGTATATGAAAACCATATTCCCGTTCTTCGACCGGTAAATCCTGACGCTGTATATGGTCAATCACAATATAGGCACTTTGATTCAGAATCTTTAACATCTCATTGATCTGCTCCGGCGTACCCTGTGCCTCCATCGATACGGTTCCATCCCATTCATTATGCACCCACCCCGTTACACCACAGCCATCCGCTGCATACTTTGCACGATATCGGAATCCCACTCCCTGAACACGTCCGGTAAAGTTCATTCTCTGTCTCATTTTCATCGTCACACGAATCTCCATTCTGCCGCCTCCGGCTAATCTTTGCCCTTTCTGTATATTATATCTCTGCTTCCATTCCCTGTAAAGCTTGCTTCTCAATCAATACTATCATCACAGTAAGCACAGGCTGCCAGAGCCGCCACACTTCCGTCAGCCACAGCGGTGGTCAACTGACGCACCTGCTTATTTCGACAGTCTCCTGCCACCAACACACCGGGAACATTCGTTTGGCAATCCTCTCCGGCCACCACATATCCCCCTTCATTCATCTGTAGAAATCCTGAAAAACACTGGGTATCCGGCATTTGACCCACTGCAATGAATAATCCTTCCACAGGCAGCCGCATTTCTTGCCCAGTCCTTACATGACGCAATATCAATCCATGCAAATGTTCCTCCCCCTGTATGGAGGAAACCGTTTGCTCCAAATAGAAATGCACATTCTCTTTTTCACGTAACAGTTTTTCCCGCCTTCTCTCTCCCCGAAATTCATTTCTGCGGTGAATGATGGATACCGTTTTGCAATAGCCGGCCAAGAACAAAGCATCCTCCAAAGCCGTATTTCCACCGCCCACCACAGCCACATCCTTCCCCCGGAAAAATATGCCATCACAGGTAGCACAATAGGAAACCCCCTTTCCCGTCAGGTCCTCCTCCCGTTCCAAACCCAATTTTCGATTGACTGCTCCCACCGCCAATACAACACTCTGACAGTCAAAGGTTTCTTTCCGGGTAAACACGGCAAACTGTCCCTGGCTGCTCCCTGGCTGTTTCTCCTTCTGCGCCATCCCGATACACCTCTCATAGAGAATCTCTACTCCCAATGCCTTAACCTGTTCTAACAGATCTGTGGCAAAACCGAATCCTGAGATTTCCCGAATGCCCGGATAATTTTCAACCTTGGGTGTATTAATGATCTGACCACCATAGCTTTTTCCTTCTAAGACCAGCACTCTTTTCCCAGCACGACTGGCATAAACAGCTGCTGAAAGCCCTGCCGGACCCGCACCAATTACAATCACATCATACCTCATATTTTCCTCTCATTTCTGTGAGACGGATTTGGTTCGTCTCTACTTTCATGCGTATCACGCAATGTTTATGTTTGTCCTATTTACCGTACCCAACTTCTGGTATTTTATCCCTTATTCTCACTGTCTTTCACACCTACCCCTTTACATTTTGAGACAAGTACGCTATACTAAACACAGATTTTGTCGATTGGCAGAAGAAGGGGCATACCACCACGGGTATGAAACTTTTTCTGCTTTTTTTGTTTTTTAACACCAAAGAATAAAGAAAGGAATGAAAAAACATGAAAGTATTTGATTTTAGCAAGGAGATTTTTGAAAACATCCGGGAGATGACACCTGTGGTACATAATATCTCAAATTATATTACAGCAACGGACTGTGCCAATATGACATTGGCCTGTGGCGGCTCTCCCACTATGGCCGACGATCCCGAAGAAGTGGCACAGGTGGCTTCTGCATGTCATGCTTCCGTGATCAATATGGGAATCACCACCGGTTATTTAGAAGAATCCATGCTCCGCACCGGACTCGCCAACAATGAAGTGAACCACCCGCTGATCTGGGACCCGGTGGGTGCCGGAGGATCCGACAGACGCAATGCAGTGGTGGAGAATCTCATGAATCACTTACATTTTTCCGTCATTCGCGGTAACATTTCCGAAATAAAATATGTGGGAGATAAAAGTTCTTCCGCAAAAGGGGTAGATGCAGATTCCTCTGATTTAGCATCGGAATCCAACATCCAGGAAATCGCCGCCTATGCCAAAACTTTAAGTCATCGTCTGAATACCATCCTCGCCATCAGTGGTCCGATCGATGTCGTCGCAGATGCTAATACTGCTTATCTGATCCGCAACGGACATCCGATGATGTCACGTGTTACAGGCACCGGATGTATGCTTTCCAGTGCCATCGGTGTATTTGCTGCCGCAAATCCGGATCATTTATTAGAAGCCACTGCCGTGGCTGTGAGTGCCTATGGCTATGCCGGTGAATTGGCCTATGAAAAAGTCATGCGGACCGAAGGAGGTACAGGCTCTCTTCGCACCTTTCTAATCGATTATATGAGTAATATGGATCATGAAGTTTTTCTTCAGGGTGCCAAAATCACCCTGGCAGATCAGGTATAAATCCCCTGACCGGCATTCTATCCCCCAACGTAAGTGACAAGACATCCATAGGCAGGTAACATTTTATTGCCGCCAGATATATAGAGAAAGGAAACAAACCAATGAAAGCAACCGATTTACAACTTTATGCCATCACAGACCGCTACTGGTTAAATGGAACCCGCCTGGCAGATCAGGTGGAAGAGGTATTATCCAATGGAGCCACTTTCTTACAATTACGCGAGAAAGAATTTTCTCATGAAGAATTGGTGGCAGAAGCAGTAGAAATCAAAAAAATTGCGGAGAAATATCAGGTTCCTTTTGTGATCAATGATGATATTTATGCCGCCAAGGAGATCGATGCAGACGGCGTACATATTGGTCAGAGCGATATGTCATGTCAACAAGCCAGGGAACTATTAGGACCGGAGAAAATTATCGGATTGTCTGCCGGCAATCTCGAGGAAGCCGTAACCGCGGAGAAAATGGGCGCAGATTATATCGGCGTTGGTGCTGTTTTTCATACAGATACGAAAGAAAACACCACCGCCGTCACTTTTGATGAACTTCGAGAGATCACACAGACGGTAACCATACCCGTCGTGGCCATCGGAGGAATCAAGAAAGATAATCTAATGCAATTAAAAGGCACAGGTATTGACGGTATTTCTGTAATCTCTGCCATCTTCGGTCAATCTGATCCCGGTGCTGCCACCAGAGAACTGGTTACACTGACCAGAAAAATGTTAGACAAGTAAAGAGATCGTGTTACCATTGTACCGATATAACCATGACCAAAACGCAACGAAGTTGTGCTAAATGAGGATTCATATGAAAGAAGCAAAACTATATATATTTGATATGGACGGAACCCTGTTGGATTCCATGCCTGCCTGGGCAAACCTGGGACGCAACTATCTGATCCGGGAACAAATAACTCCTCCGGCAGATCTGGAGCAAACCATCGATCCCATGACGTTAGAGGAATCTGCTGCATATTTTCAAACCTTGGGATTGGACAAAAAAACAGACGATATCGTAGAAGAAATCATGTCTTTCCTTCACAATCAATATCGTCTATCCATCCCGGCCAAACCGGGTATGCTCCCCTTATTAAAATCACTGTCCGGCCTCCCTGACAGTATTTTATGTGTCTTGACCACCTCTCAAAGAGATTGTGCTATACAGGCATTAAAACGATTGCACATGCTGTCCTATTTTAAGAACATATACACCAGTGAAGAACTGGGGCTAAGCAAACGGACCGGAGAAATCTATCAAACCGTTTGCAGGTATTATGATGTCTTACCTGCCAACACGGTTGTCTTGGAAGATGCCCTTTATGCAATACAATCTGCCAAAGCTGCCGGCTGTTATGTCTGTGCTGTGCCAGACGATTATTCCCGTACAGACTGGGACAAAATACAGTCACTGGCGGATGAAATATTCCATCCATGATGAAGCGGTCCGTTCCCCTGTCCCAGATTCAGGTCAGTAGACATCGCCCCCCTCACGTATTGCTTTGCCATATACACCGATTTTTCCAGAGATTGCCCCATCGCCAATCCACTGGCAATGGCAGAAGAGAGTGTACAACCTGTACCATGTGTATTATGGCAGTCGATTCGTGCTGACGGGTACCAATGCATTTGTCCGTCGTAAAGCAGATCATCTGCCGCATGCTGCATATGACCACCTTTGATCAATACTCCACAGCCATACTGTTCATAGATCCGTCGTGCTGCCTGCTCCATATCTTCCGGACATTCCACAGGAATCCCGGTTAGTATCTCTGCTTCCGGAATATTGGGTGTGATAAGTTCCATCGAAAAGAACAGACGAAACATTTCCTGCTCCGCTGCCGGGTCCAACAATCTCCGGCCACTGGTTGATACCATCACCGGGTCTAACACCGCATGGCAAAGGTGATATCTCTTGATACAATCTGCCACTGCACCACATGCCTCTGCTGTGGATAACATCCCTATCTTGACGGCATCCGGCTGTATATCTTCCATTACTGCCTGTAGCTGGGCACTGATCATATTTCCTGATATATTTTCCACCGCAGAAACCCCGCAAGTATTTTGTGCGGTCACTGCCGTAACCACACTCAGCCCATATACACCAAATGCCATCATTGTCTTGAGATCCGCCTGAATCCCGGCACCTCCGCAGGAGTCAGAGCCTGCGATTGTCAATACCACCGGACAACCACCCGAATCTTTTGTACTCTTATCTGTCATTTCTTCACCTCGGCTTTTCACGCACCAAACCATTATTCATCAAAGATAGATACCACTTCTCCATCCAAAATACGATTCATATTTTTCACGGCACAGAAGTTACCACACATCGAACAGGTATCCTCTTTCTCCGGTGCCGCCTCCGAACGGTAACGTCTCGCCTTTTCCGGATCAATGGACAGCTCGAAGGTTTTTTCCCAATCCAGTGCTCTTCTGGCAGCCGCCATCGCATCATCCCAATCTCTGGCCCCCGGCAATCCTTTGGCCACATCCGCGGCATGTGCTGCGATCTTAGAGGCCACGATCCCCTCTTTCACATCATTTAAATCCGGCAGGCGCAAATGTTCTGCCGGGGTCACATAACACAGGAAAGAAGCACCATAAGTCGCCGCAATCGCTCCACCGATCGCCGAAGTTATATGGTCATATCCCGGGGCAATATCGGTAACCAGAGGACCTAATACATAAAAAGGCGCTCCATGACAAATGGTCTTTTGGATCTCCATATTGGCTCTGATCTGATCTAATGGCATATGTCCCGGACCTTCAATCATTACCTGCACATCTTTCTCCCAGGCCCTGCGTGTCAATTCCCCCAACGTAATCAATTCCGAAATCTGAGAAATGTCCGAAGCATCCTTCAAACATCCCGGACGGCAGGCATCCCCCAAACTCATGGTAACATCATACTCCCTACAGATATCCAACACTTCATCATAATATTCATAAAACGGATTCTCATTCCCCGTCATCTCCATCCACGCATAAATGATGGAACCGCCTCGGGAAACAATATTCATCAAACGTTTATCCTGGCGAAAATGTCTGGCGGTCTCCCGGTTCACACCACAATGAATCGTCATAAAATCCACCCCATCCTCTGCATGCATCCGTACCACATCTAACCATTCTTTGGCTGTAATATCTTTTAATGCTTTATGATAATACACCACTGCATCATAGATCGGCACCGTTCCAATCGTAGCCGGACATTCCTCCGTTAATTTGCGGCGGAATGTTCTGGTATCACCAAAGGAACTCAGATCCATGATCGCCTCCGCTCCCATGTCTACGGCACTGCGCACCTTATCCATCTCCATGTCCAGATCCGTCCAGTCTCTGGACGTTCCCAGATTCACATTAATCTTGGTACGAAGCCTGCTGCCGATCCCATTCGGATTTAAGCATTTGTGATTCTTGTTTGCCGGGATGATAACCTGCCCTGCTGCAATCAAATCCCGTAATTCATTACTTTCCATTCTCTCCGATGCTGCCACCCTCTCCATCTGTGGCGTAATAATCCCCTGTCTGGCGGCATCCATTTGTGTCGTGTAACTCATCCTTGATATCCTCCTTTTTTCGTATTGGAAAATCTGACCGGAGGGATTCTCTGGCAGGTTATCGGTGTGGGAAAAGCACATATTGCAAACTTACCAGCCAAAATATGGTTGAGCAACGCCCCGAAGGGGGCTTTGGCTACCCAAATCTCATTCAATAAAAATGACGCTTCCAGAAATTATCTGAAGCGTCAATATCCTCTAAAACATATGACTAGCATTACCTTCCCTACGCCGGTACTAACCGGATCAGGTCCATGGGTCGGATCTCCTATCCCTCTCAGCCGGGTTTCTATCCCCAGCTCCCCAGATAAACTATATAACAGTATACGTTTCCATCGCCATTCTGTCAAGCCCACAACCTACTTTGAATATCTCCACCCCTCTATTCCGATACACCTGGATTTTCTCGTCGATGGAAACCAATGATTTCTATTATCAACCATAATATCAATCCAAAAACACTCATTTCTCTCCCCATATACTTCCCAGGCGCATGATATTCTAACTGAATCCTATGCTCCCCTGCATCGATCTTCGCTCCCAGAAAGGCAGTGTTGACACATACGGGACGCACTTTCTTTCCGTCAATGATCACGTCAAAATGATCATCGTATGGAATACTGGTAATTAAATACCCCGGGGAGATACAGGTTACTTTCCCGGACAACCGATCCCCCTGCGGGCCGTGTTGGTCCGTCTGTACCGTCTGCTGGTACAGGGTCTGGTTCTGTAAAGCTGCCATACATCCGGCAAACACCTTCCAGTTCCGAATTTCATATTCTCCCTTACCAAAGGTAATCTCTATCCTTTCATTGGCCGGATGGGAGATCATATAATAAAATGTATCGTTATGATTCGCATAATCAGAATTGATGGAAGTCAATTTATTCGTCTGTTGGTTTACATGTATAGCAATATCCCGTCCCGGATGTTTATTATCAATATCAAAGGAAATTGCCAGCAAATCCTGATTCCTGCTCTGTCCGGTGACGGGAACCGATATGGTGAAATCCTTCTTTGCCTGAATCTGATAGGAGCCTTCTGCACCTGCCTTTATGGAACAGTCCTCGGTATCACACTCTGGTATCGTAATATGTTTCTGTACCATTTTAGGCAAAGTGCCGGTATTATCTGATGTTCGCCGGCTGTGTTCTTCGTCCATCTCATTCACCGGGACTACACTTCGCTGCAACAGCACGGTCTGACACTCCGGGAAAGAATACTTCATATATTCCGATTCCGATATTACCTGATTGGTCACATACCACAAAGGTGCCGCCCCTTCGTTTTTTTTCATCGTGATATTCTGCGAATGGGACCTGGTGAACCAATATTTCACACCCATAAATTGTAAAAAACAAGGATTGTCCGTCACAGATTGCATCATATTATTGCGAAAGGGTTCATTGAGGTGATAAATCTTTTTCCGAAAATCTGCATACTTGGTATTATAACAGGAAGAATACATGGAAGTAATATTCTGGCCAATATTCACCAAACGATTTATATTATTATGATTCTCATTATTTTCCAAAAAAACTTCCATGCGATATAAGCCCGAATCCTCTTTTAGAACCTGCGCTACCTGCCTGTCCACTTGTTTGTTATGCAAATCCGAATATTCCGCCCTGCTTAACATACGGTTGGCCTCGGAATGAAATTCCATTTGATATCCAAACAGATAAATTACTGCAAATACCAATACCAAGGCCGGCTGCTTTTTCCATTTGGCCAGGCAATAACATACACCACTCCCCAGCAAATCCACAAGAGCATAAAGACGATATTCCAGAAAAGAGGGGTCCTGCCATACTTTCCATAATAACAGACCGGTAATGACCCACGGTAAAGCGTATCTGACCAACCACCTGGATCGGATAGCGTCCTGAATAAATCTGGCACACTGCATGAGTAATATAGGCAGGAATGGAATAAATACTTTATATTTTCCATAGAGTCCGCCATTTAACAGGGCACCCACCATCGGAAATGCAAACACCAGAAACAAAGTAATGGGCATAATACGTTCTGACCAACGTTTTGCACAAAGCATTCCACCTATGACGGCCACAATGACTATCATCACGGTTCCCACACCATAAGGGTAATACAGTATTTTCAATGGCTCGAAAGCAATCAATTTCAACGCATTCCTGGTACTTTCTGTCTGCGTTCTCTCACCACTGAAAATCACCATTGCCGTAGGAATCAACAATAAACCGGATAATAATACTGCTAAAATAAGATGACCCACATACCGGCCTCCTGTGATACATAACTTTTTCAGGCCATGCACAAGTTTGTGAATGCCTGTCTCCTCATCACGGTCCTTATCCGGGGAGATCTGTTCTGAGCTGCTATCTTCCCGTATCAAATACTCCGATAATGCATACAGACAAAGTACCAATATTCCACCAATACTAAAATAAAAGCTGGTTAAGATCATCCCCCAGGTACCACAGATCAAAAATCCCCGTTTCCCACAGTCCAAAAAACGATCTGTCCCAATCAGCGCCAGGCAAAGAAATGGCATATAATTTACAAACATAATCTGATTATAAAAATGATAGATCAGGGAAGCAGATAAAGAAAACAATAATGTGAAAGCCAGGCAAAAGGAAATCTGGTATCGGTGACTTTGAAACCAATAAAACATCAACAATACCGCCGCGATATAAGAAACAATACTGCTCACCATGATATAAATGTCCATAGGCACAAACGGTAATAAATAAGACAGCAAAATCACCGGACTAAACAAGCCGTAGTAGGATACCGTATATATATTTTGTCCGGCTCCCAGATTCCAGGCAAAATCCGGCATCAAATCTCCCGTTTCATAAAAACGTTGCCTGAAATAGTCCGGAAAAACACTATGCTGGTTGACCCAGTCTATTCTGGAACCAAAGATGCCAAATCGCAGTACAAATAATACACAAAAACTGAAAGCGACCAATGCCAATATCATATAGACTATCGCAGGTGATAATGGATACCTAAATCCTGAAACAAACTTTCTTCCCCGCCTCATTGCCTTCTCCCCGATGCGAAACCCCTCTCGCTCTTTACTCATGGTCTACCTCACTATTTTCCTTGCTGCTTTCCCTTAAAATATAAATCGGCCGTCTTTTAGACTCTAAATATGTCTTGGCCAGATATTCCCCTATGATCCCGATGCAAAACAACTGGACACCACTGACTAAAAAGATGATACAAACCAGAGATGTCCAGCCAGCAACCGGATCTCCAAAAATCAGTTTACGAGTGACAATAAAACAAATCATACAAAACGACAATAAACAAAAAACCAAACCGATGAACGATGCCAATGATAACGGAAGCACCGTAAAACCAGTGATGCCTTCCAACGAATATAAAACCAGATTTTTCAGGGACCATTTTGTTTCCCCAACACTACGTTCTACATTGGTATACTCAATCCATTCTGTCCGAAAGCCAATCCAACTGAAAATCCCTTTGGAAAATCGATTGTATTCCTTCATCTCCAAAACAGCATCCACCATTTGCCGTGTCATCAGCCGATAATCTCTGGCACCGGTGACAATTTCTGTCTGGGAAATCCGATTGATCACATGATAAAAGCGTTCCGACAAAAAGGATCGTATCTTCCCCTCTCCCTTGCGATCGCCACGTTTCGCAGCCACGCAATCACAATCCGGCGACTGGATCTGATGATACATTTCCGGAAGGAGACCAACCGGATCCTGTAGATCCACATCCATCACTGCCACATAATCTCCCCTCGAATGCTCCAACCCTGCATACAACGCCGCTTCCTTCCCAAAATTTTTAGAAAAAGAAAGATATCGTATTCTGGCATCCTCCTCTGCCAGTCTACGCATCACCGGCAAACTGGCATCACTAGATCCATCATCCACAAAAATCAACTCAAACTCCACCGGCTTCATCTGTTCCATAATTGGTACTACCGCCTCATAATATACCGGTATCGCTTCCTGTTCATTATAGCAGGGAACAATGATTGAAATCATACACATAATCCAATAACCCCTCTTTTCCTTCTAACAATCTAACTTTTCTCCTCTTCGTTAACCGATGGAAATTCCACAGTAACCTTAAATAAATCACCATCCACTTCCACAGACAACAATCCCCCCATATTCTGAGTAAAGCTGGCGGCAATGGCTAACCCCAGTCCATGTCCTTCAGTGGTTCTGGACTGATCTCCCCGTACAAACCGCTCTGTAATCTCATCCGCTGCGAAATCCATCTCATAGGATGCGATATTTTTCATCTGCAATAAAAGCCGGTTTTCTTTCCTTTTAACATCAATATAAATCCGTGTATTATTCAACGAATATTTCAGGGCATTTTCCAGTAAATTCTGCACCACACGATACATCTTTTCATTATCACCGGTAAATAGCAAAGGAGGTTCATCAAAATGGGTGCGAATCGTTTGCTCACTATTCTGAATACGATCCTCCATATCTCCCAGAATCTGTTCCATCAGTTTACGCATATCCAAAGTTTCCAGTTTCAACTGCTCTACTCCGCTGGTGGCCTTGGATAATTCAAATAACTGCTGTATCATCTCTTTGAGCTGCTCCTGTTTCATAGATATAATATCTACGTAATCCCGGGCTTCCACACTTAACTCCTCCTGTTTTAACAGATCGGTATACCCTATCATAGAAGTGAGCGGTGTCTTTAGATCATGCGATACATTCGTAATCAGGTCGACTTTGAGCCGTTCTGCTTCTAACTGTTTTTTGGCACTGCGTTTCACCGCCTCATCCAATTCTTCCAACTGATGAAATGGTTCGTAGAACAAACTTGTCTCCGGTATCCGAAAGGTCTCCTCAAGAGGTTCTGCATGGGATATCGCCCGAACCTGTTCCACCAGAGAAGTGACTTCCGTTGCCATCACTCCGGAATAGCGCAGATACAACACGATACACACCTGACTGAATACGAAGACCACCAACACCAAAATACCAATTTCTTCCTCATAATCAACCGTATACAATATCCCAATCAGGGCAGATGCAATAGATGCCATAAATAACGCCACCAAAATCCAGCGTATTCTGGTAATCTTTTTCCCCAGTTTAGAACTGAGACAATAACGCGTATGAATCCTGCGAATCAATGAAGTGTTCCAGATCATGCGATAACAACACTGCCGCATCAAGATCCATAATGAAAACCAAAAGAAACCAAATTGAACCAGTTCCCTGATCAAAGAGCGTAACATTCCATATGCCACATAGTAAAACCTGTGAAACTCATCATATTCCCACCAATCATAATCCATTTCTCCATAGAACCATCCGTAACTGCCGATGACAACAGCTACGATCCAAACAATCTCACATGGAATCTTATCGACGATAAGCAATTTGGGGTTCTTTTCAGAACCCATCGATATCATGAACGTGATCGTACTCCAGAGCAGAACCACACCTAAAATCACACTGCCAACCACTCCACCGATCACACATGCCCGCACATACAGATAGGGTCTTCCATATAGCATCTCCATACCTTCGAAAAATTTCATCGTCTGTGCCGACATAATGGACCAAAAGATCCATATCACTACTAAAAAAATCTCATATTTAATCGAATTTTTCAATTTTGTATCCAATTCCCCATACCACCTTTAAATATTTTGGATTTTTCGGCGTAATCTCAATCTTTTCCCGGATTCGCCTGATATGAACCATCACGGTGTTCTCCACACCATAGGCATCTTCTCGCCAAACCCGGTTGTAAATCTCCTCTGCCGAAAATACATAACCCGGATGCTCCATTAAGAGCTCCATGATCTTATACTCTGTTGCTGTCATATGTACCGGTACGCCGTCTACAGAAAGTTCTTTGGTGTTGCGATTTAATACCAAACCACCATTACACAGCAAATCCGCTGCACTATCCCGCTGCACCACGGCTCCCAGAGAGAAATATCGTCTAAGCTGCGACTGGACTCTCGCCATCAACTCTGCTGTATTGTATGGCTTTGTCACATAATCGTCTGCTCCCATAGACAAACCTAATACCTTGTCACTCTCCTCTGTTTTCGCAGACAACATAATAACAGGTATATTTTTCTTTTCCCGAATCTTCATTAAGGCTGACAAACCATTGAGCTTGGGCATCATCACATCCAACAAAATCAAATGCACTTCTTTCGACATCACCATATCCAACGCTTCCAATCCATCGAATGATTGAAAAACATGATAGCCTTCACGCTCCAAAAGTTTTGACAAAGATCGGACAATCTCCCTGTCATCATCCACAACTAAGATATTATACTGCTCCATTTCATTTCTCCCTTTCACTGGTACTCTGCACCGATAGAATAACTTACCCATCAGCTTATCATGAGAGTCTCATGAGTTCGGTCCTTCTCTCATCACAAGAGTGTTATAACAAACAATACCATGATTTTTTGAATGAAAATCTAACAAATTTCTTACAGTTTATTTATCGTAATATTAAGGGAAATTTAGGATATAGATTAGACACCCGAACCCAACATAGGGATTGTTAATATGAGATAGAGTGCCTTCTGACACCCCGATCCTATAAAGTTAAAAACCGGGCATGCTCCGGCATGCCCGGCCAAGCTATGAAAATCTTCCGATTAATTTTTTTTCACTTTCTTGTTCTTACTTTGATAAATCTTAACCTTTCTGTTTTTTAAGGCTTTTTTCACCAGTTTCCTCTGCTTCTTTGACTGTACATATACTTTCTTTAATTTCTTACAGCCCTGAAATGCCTTTGTATGAATTTTTGTAATCTTATCACTAAGGATAATGCTCTTTAACTTCTTACACTTTGCGAAGCATTTCTTATCAATGGCAGTAACAGTACATTTTTGATTCTGCCAGGTAATGGTTGACGGTATCTCAATCTTCTTGATTTTTTGATTCTTCACAGATTTACAGGTAACCTTGACTTTCCCCTTTTTCACAGAGAGAACTTTGTAGGTCATCCCCTTCACGGTAAAGGTATCGCCTTTCTTTAACTGTACCGCATTGGTGACCGAGGGTTTCTTTTGCTCTGTCTTGTTCTGTTTCGTTCCCTGGTTCCCCGGATCGGTCACTTTGTTCCCTGCGGAATCCGTCACTTTCACGGTGCAAGTTTGCGTTTTCCCATCCTGCATGTTAAATACGACGATCACCGCGGTTCCCTCTGCGACGGCTGAAATATATCCACAATCATTTACCTTCACAATCTGTTCATCGCTGGAAACAAACGCAATACCATAAATATATGATTTTTTCGGTTTCAATTCGAACGGCAGTTTCTGATATGTTCCCTTCTCAAGGGTCACCTGATTTGAACTAAATTGTACTTTGGCAACATCCAGATCTACCATATAACTGACAACATGCACCTGGAAGCTATTCTTCACACCATTCGGTGCCTGTGCCGTGATGGTGGCTGTGCCCACGGTATCTCTTGTGATAAGTGTACCGTCCAATACTTCGGCAACATCTGCATTATCACTAGTCCACTCTATCCCGCGGTCGTTCGCTCCAAACGGCAGAACACAGTACTGCAAATCGATTTCTTCGTCCACATACAAATAAATATCATCTTGTAAAAAACCGATTTCTTTGACTTCGGCTTTCTGAGTAACACCCTTCGTCCATTTAGCTACTGCCACCACGTCCTGATAGATGGCGCTGCTGGCAGTCAGCTCCTCCTCATATGTCTCGTCCTCGAAAGTATAAGTCACAGACCAGCCATCAAAGGTATATCCTGTCTTTTCCGGATCTTTCGGAAAATCTTCTAAACAATCACCTTCCTGTGCATAGCATACCGCATAGTCTTTTCCGTCTACCTGGAAGGTAACCGTATAATAGGACTTCTGAAGGCTATCCAGATTTTCATCAATCCACTCTACACGTTCCTTGATCCACGACTTCAACCGTTCTACTTCACTATCGTATGTCACTTCCACCTGGTCGTCTTCTAAATCCGTGTCATCGTCATCATCCACGGACCAGTTCCACCACCAGTTATCTCCGTCATCACTATACTTGGTCCAGATCTCATAATTGTGCTTCTGAGATTCATACTGTTTCGCAGAGTACTGGTCAATCTGTCCACCGTCTTTCGCTGCCTCCAATAATTTTTCCTTAATCACCGGCCAACGCTCCACTGTCTTTTGGTAGAACTCCGGATCCTGCAACAATCGTTCAAACCATGTGGCTTGATTATGGGTGAATCCACTCGTCTCATTCCCATAGTATTCTGTGGCACCCCATGCTACAAAATCAAAATCCCACAATGGACCCCAGCATAATTTGCCATCCCGGTCTTTGTATAGATAGGTACTGGTGGAGCCAAATGCGTCACCATTCATGGATATTTCCTGAATCCAATAATAGTCGATGGCAGAATCAACATCCATATATTCTGCATAAGAATGTCCCTCTTCATCCTTGAAATCATCTCCGTAAATGGCATCTTCGGTCTTTTGTACGTAATCTGAAATGTATTTCACCTGCGCCTGGTTCTCATAATCTTCAAAGGAAGGACTCTCGATCAAAAATTGGTTATCATGATCTGTGGTAAAAGTGACGCCTTCCTCATCTCCATATGGAAACATAGATAATAAATATCCGCCGGAAATCGTTGCCTCATCTGTGGCATTCTTTGTTTCTTCACTGTCCTCCAGGTCTGCGATATCCACACGGCTGCTTCCCACGCGAACCTGCTCGCTCAGATAATAGCTTCCTAGATATTCCCCATTCATGATCACATTGACAAACTCACACTGCGGGGTAAATGGCATTCCTAACTGCTCTCCCAGCCAGTATGTAATCTTATTACGTAACATGGTTACATCATAGTAGTTCGCCAACAGAACCCAATGTTTATTTTTTCCCATACCCAAAAGATCCTGTTTCTTATCCAGTTTAAATTTATAAGGTTTCTTATCTGCGGACCATGTAGAATTACCTCTGCCACGAATATAATCTAACGCGTAAGTTTCCGTGGTATATTCTTTGTCCGAATATTCGGATTGATATCCCTCCGGCACACGAATTGTCACGTTACCATAACACTCTGTATCATGCTGATCATCACCATTCATCGCGTCGATGGAACCCTGTGTTTCGTCCAAATCAAAATCCACCATCGGAATATCACTCTTCATGAAAGTCAGAGACCGCATGGCAAAACTGATATCACCGGTTTCTCCCTGTGCTGGCAGGACACGGAAACTAATGGTATGTGAACCTGTGATTCCCGCTGATTCCAAATTCACACAACGGTTTTTCACGGTAGACCAAATTTCTTTCTTTTTCTGTTTCGCTAAAGAAACGGTAGCAAATGGTGTATCGGCATCATCCAGATAGAATGCTAACTGCAAATTCTTTTTCCGCTCTGCCAAGGCATCCACGATCAGATAATCCGCGGTATCCTGACCAAAATCATAGGTATCTCCATAACGAAATACCGTATTCTGCAACACTTCTGCATCTCCAGTGACCATGACGCCATTTGCCTTTTCATGATCTTGCATCGTCACGGTATCCTGTGACGCCGTGAATTTTCCTTCTGCCAACATATCCGTGGCTAATTGCCGTTCTAACGCAGGATTGGCATTCGTAGCAGCAATCACTTTAGGAATCGCGGTGCCGACTAATACGAACATCACCGCTGCTGCCATCATGACTAATAGTTTTCGTTTTCTTTTCTTCATATGTCCCCTCTCCTTTACATTTTGAATCCGGGATTGAATATACATTTCGTACCAAACATAGCCGCCAAAGCACGAAATATCGTTCTCTCCCCTGACCATCCTGCGTTTTCATATTTTTTCATTTCATCTTACCTGCCTATGAAAAGACATATGGACTCCTGCAAAATGCGAAAACGCAAGCGATCATGTGCTGACAATTTTAAGACAAAATTGTAACACATTTTTGACACATTGTTTACAAAGTAATATTACCACACCTGTTAAGCCACCACAATAATTAAATTATTACATTTTCATTACATTTTATTTCTTTTTGCCGCGATAGCTTCCTCATATCCTTTTAATGCTGCAAAAGGGGAAAATATTTTCGCCCGGTCTGTCCTTGACATCGGTGGATATTTCACGGTGTCGTGACATTCCAACGGGTATTTCATATGAATGATATCATCGTATTTATGAGTTTCCGCTAATGCATTTTTCCCTGGTGTCCGTTCCATATCCCCCTCACCCCGCTTAAGCTTTATGTCCGCCAATCTGTTCATTTCTCTGCCTCGTAGTCGCACCTTCTTCCAGATCCACGCCTTTTAAAATCGCGTTCTTGCCATACTTCTTCTTAATGTGTAACATTGCCTCCTGTAACTTCCTCTCTCTGGTCAACTCCTCCGGATCTGTAAAAAGATCTAACTGTTCATACCCTTCCTCCACCAAATGATTTGCACCAAGTGTAATTCGCCTGACCGGTAATTCCGGTGAAACGATCCGGTCATATAATTCTAATACTGCATTCATAATTTTTTTAGCACTATTGGATGCCATGCCCAGATTCACGGAACCATGTACCGATTTTGGTACAGTTCTTCCATAGCGATCCTTCCTGATCTCTCCTCGGTATTTGCTCTGATCCATGCTTTGGCGATCATAGCCGATGGATAGTGTTAAACGATCTGTAGCCATCCCCTTGTCCACCAAATCCAATACTAACAGATCTGTCATCTCCTGTACTACCATCCTCGCCTTCGCTGTATCATAAGGATATGGCAGGACCTGCCCGGAGGACAAACTATTGCTCTGAGGCTGATACGCCTTGATATCCTGCATGGTACACGTCTCATAGCCCCAGGCATGATCAATCAATAATTCTGCATCTATACCAAACATTTGATAGAGTACCTTTTCGTCCTGAAGGGATATCCGGGCCACCTCTCCCATCGTCTGAATCCCCAGCTTTTCCAGTCGTCTGGCGGTCCCCTCCCCAATTCTCCAAAAATCTGTAATGGGTCTGTGATCCCACAAAAGCCTTCGGTAACTCATCTCATCCAGTTCTGCGATACACACTCCTTCCGCATCTGCCTGCACATGTTTTGCCACAATATCCATTGCAATTTTACACAGATACAGATTCGTACCTATCCCTGCTGTGGCTGTGATCCCTGTCTGGTCCAGCACAGCGTGGATCATTTCACTGGCCAGTTCATACGCTGTCTTATGATATAAGCCCAGATAATGTGTCACGTCAATAAAACATTCATCTATGCTGTACACATGGATATCCTCTTCACTGATGTAGTTCAAATAGATAGCATAAATACCGGCAGAAATATCAATATATTTTGCCATACGTGGCGGTGCCACCAGATATTCTATCTCTCTGCCCGTCTGCTGCCTGACTTCCCTGACCCTCTGTTCCACTTCAAACAATCTGGGTCTGCCGGAGATCCCCAGCGCTTTCAAACTGGGCGAAACCGCCAGACATATTGTTTTCTCTGTGCGGGAAGGGTCCGCCACCACCAGATTCGTGGTTAATGGATCTAATCCCCGGGCCACACATTCCGCAGAGGCATAAAAGGATTTCAAATCAATCGCAATATAAACATGTTCTGTCAAATTTGATTCCACCATCCGCTTCCCTTTCTGAATCACCGACCATCTCCCCATTCCCCGCTGTACCTGAGTATACCGGGGTCTTTCCTTGGGAATATACTTTTCCGTTGGTATCCATCCACTCCCATCTAAATATTCTCCACGAAACCAGCCATATATACCAGTGAAACCAGAAGAAATATTTTCTTCATTTTGACACCATATCCGGTTTATGCTATTATGACGAAGAATTTTGAAAGGGATTCAGAAGCAAAAGGAGAACCAATTATGAGTATTCGTAATGATTTCAGACATACCATAGCGGCCAGTTATATCGGCTATATCACACAAGCGATCGTAAATAACTTCGCACCCCTGCTCTTTGTAACATTTCACACGGTATACCAGATTCCTCTTTCCAAAATCGGACTTTTGGTTACGATTAATTTCTGCACACAGATTCTTATTGATCTACTCTCCGCAAAATATGCAGATAAAGTGGGCTACCGGACATCTGCCATCGCAGCACATGTACTGGCAGCAGCAGGGTTGATCTTATTAGGCATATTACCTGACATTTTCTCAGATCCGTATATCGGCATCTGTATAGCGGTGGTGATTTATGCCATTGGCGGCGGCTTGACTGAGGTTATCATCAGTCCTATCGTAGAGGCCTGTCCAACGGATGGAAAATCATCTGCCATGAGCCTTCTGCATTCCTTTTATTGCTGGGGCTCCGTATTAGTCGTACTGGTTTCAACACTGCTTTTTCACCTGTTGGGTATACAGTCCTGGAAAATAGTTTCCTGTTTATGGGCTATTATTCCGGTATTCAATATTTTCTATTTCTCTGTGGTACCGATCAATACCCTGACAGAAGAAGGAGAAGGTATGTCCATCGGTGATTTAGCCAGAACGAAGATTTTTTGGCTTCTGGCATTGTTAATGGTATGCAGTGGTGCCTCAGAACTCGCCATGAGTCAATGGGCTTCTGCCCTGGCAGAAACAGGATTACATGTATCAAAGATGACTGGAGACCTGGCCGGACCTTGCTTCTTTGCCTTTCTCATGGGTAGTGGCAGGGTACTCCACGCCCACATCGGAGAACGCTATCCGCTGCCACGTTATCTGGGAATCTGCGCGGTACTATGTATCATCAGCTATCTGACCGTAACCATATCTCCGTTTCCTTTTCTCTCCTTACTTGCCTGCGGAATCTGCGGCCTGTCCGTAGCCGCCATGTGGCCCGGCACTTATAGCCTGGGCTCCCGCATCTGCCCCAAAGGGGGCACTGCTCTATTTTCTCTCTTGGCTTTTGCCGGAGATATTGGCTGTTCTTCCGGACCAACACTGGTGGGTTATGTATCCACCGCACTACAGGACAATCTGAAACTGGGATTATTATCCGCCGTTATCTTTCCGGTATTGATGTTCGTGGGACTGACTCAATGTAAAAAGGAATGGAATGTATAAAATTCGGGATACTATCATTATATTTCATATGAAAAGGAGTTTATCCATGAGTAAAAGAAGAATTGCCGTCGTCACAGGTGCAAGCAGTGGATTGGGCAAAGAATTTGTCCGGCAAATCAACCGCTTTCAGACGATTGAAGAAATCTGGTGTCTTGCACGCCATCCCCAAAAATTACAGAAAACTGCAGACGAACTGGGAACGAAGATCCGTACATTTTCCGTGGACCTGGCAGTAACAGAACAAATCAAAGAATTTCAGTCCAAACTACATGAGGAAAATGTTTCGATCAAAATATTAGTCAACAGTGCCGGTTTTGCAAAGTTCTGTTCCTATGATGATCTGGATGTGGACCAATCTCTCAATATGATCGATGTAAATATCAAAGGAGTGGTGGCTATGGGACTGATCTGTATTCCCTATATGAACAGAGGCAGCCATATCATCAACATTGCTTCTCTGGCATCTTTCCAACCCCTTCCTTATCTGAATCTCTATGGAGCCACGAAAGCATTTGTCAAAAATTATTCCCGTGCGCTCCATGTGGAACTAAAGGACCAGGGAATCTATGTCACCGCAGTATGTCCGGGATGGATCAAAACAGCCTTATATGACCGTGCTAACATCGGTGCCGAAAAAACCATTCATCGCTTCTGTAGTATGACAACACCAGACAAAGTAGCTCGTCAGGCTTTGAGAGACGCCGCGCAGGGCAAGGATATTTCTGTGTACGGATACCCCACGAAACTATTGCATATATCAGGGAAAATTTTACCTAACCGGCTTTTGATGAAACTCTGGCTGCTTTATCAGGGACTGTCGCCCAAAGCATAGTATTTGCTATCTGATGGAAAATGCGATAAAATAACAACCGTATCGGTTTATTTACCAAGGAAAGTGAGGAAAGTTAGAATGGAATATGGATTAATTGGGGGACAATTAGGACATAGCTACTCAAAGGATATCCATGAAATGTTAGCGGATTATACCTATGATCTCTGTCCATTGACCCAAGAAGAATTTAAGGATTTCATGGAAAAAAAAGAGTTTAAGGCGATTAATGTCACGATTCCATATAAACGTGATGTCATTCCATATTTATATGAAATGGATGATAATGCAAAAGCGATTGGAGCCGTGAATACCATTGTGAACAAAGAGGGAAAATTATATGGACATAATACTGATTTTTCCGGCTTCCTGTATATGCTAAAGAAGCATGGAATTTCTGTCCAGGATAAGAAATGTGTCGTATTAGGAAACGGCGGCGCCTCGAAAGCCGTTGTGGCTGTACTGGAAAAATGTGGCGCTAAAGAAGTGATCATCGTTGATATCATTCAGACAGAATCTGCGATTACCTATGAAGAGTTATTTGAAAAACATACAGATGCAGAATTTATCGCCAATACCAGTCCTGTGGGTATGTATCCTAAATGTGATGCTTCACCGGTTGATCTATCCCGTTTTCCACAATGTGAAGCAGTGGCTGACGTTATCTACAATCCTCTGGAAACAAAGTTGATTTCTCAGGCAAAATCTTTAGGTATGACCGGCGTAAACGGCTTAGAGATGTTGGTGGCACAAGCGCTATATGCCATTGAGTTTTTCCTGGATACTACCTTAGAGGAATCAAAAATCGACGAAATATTTCAGAAATTATATCAAGAAAAAGCATCCGAATAAGGTGCTGTGATACCTGGACAGGATCTTGATTCCTTAGCTGCCTGGGTGATACAAAAATAAAAATGCTCCTTTTCATCTCTTGTATCACCCAGGCATGAAAGACGATTTTTCTTATCCGGTTTTAGAATACGCAATACCAATAATATATGTATCATTATTTTTTGTTTTGCCAATAAAAAATTAAAAATGGTAATTTCTATTCCACCCCAATACTTTATAGTAAATTTTCTTTTATCACTTTTATTTTTACTTCATCTTTATTGATCCACTTTGAATCCCCCTTATCCTGACAATCTACACCAAGACTGATCCAATCTCTACTATTTGTCTGAGCTGGTACAATCTTTATTTGATTTCCTTTTTCCTCCACGATATCATACTCATAACCGGCATATATTGCCTTTGTACTTTTAGTATAATAGGCCTCCACATCTGATAAATTCACAAATTTTAGACATACAATTCTCTGTTTTCCATTCTTGAAATTAAATGGCTTACATTCCTCAAACCCTTTTTCAATATCCTCTAAACTGGTTGACCGCAATACGATTTTTCCATCAAACCCCTTACCCGATAAATATTCTTTCCCTAAATAAATTGCATAGTTCACTTCTTGCATGAATAATCCAACCTCTTCTCTTCTTATTTCTTTAATTCTTGGAAATCTTTCTCTCTACAGAAATTTTCCTTACCATTTAAAACCTTTTTATAGGCAATGTTCAGTCTACCATTTATATGAGGAATTTTATCAAACTTTACAAAATTAGTAGTTTATATGGTAAAAAATAATTAAAAAAAAGAACTTTTCGCCATTTTGTTCTGCCGAAAAGTTCTTTTATTGCTTAGTGATATTTTATTCTAATGTCCATAGATAATTTTCTTAGGACATTTCTGTGCACACAAACCGCACCCTTTACATTTGCTCTGGTCAATATGAGCGACATTATTTTCGAGGGTAATCGCATCAAAGTTGCACTGCTTTGCGCAAATTCCACACCCAATACAACCCACCTCGCAGACCGCCATAACCTTCGGTCCCTTGTCCCGGTTTGAACAGCTCACCGCATATTTCGCGTCATATGGAATCAGCTCAATCAGATGATTCGGACATTCTTCGATACATTTACCACAAGCTACACATTTCTCTTTGTCTACCACAGCAATCCCATGCTCTATATGAATCGCATCAAACTGACAGGCCGATACACAGGAGCCGTATCCCATACAGCCATATGCACAAGCCTTGTCACCGCGTCCCGGAATCGCTGCTGCTCTCTTACAGTCCGATATACCATAATAATTTGCCTTGACACCTGCCTTATCACAAGTACCGGCACATTTCACATATGCCACCATCTTCACAGCCTCGCCGCCATCGACACCCATCACAGCTCCTATCTTTTCAGACACAGCAGCTCCTCCCACCGGACAGGCATTGACGGGTGCTTCTCCTGCCGCAATTGCCTTTGCCAAAGCATCACATCCGGCATAACCACAACCACCACAGTTATTTCCCGGTAAAAATTCCCGCACAGCGATTTCTTTTTCATCCACCGGAACCGCAAATACATTCGCTGCCACACCCAGCAGAAGGGCAATCAGAAGACCTGTCACACCGATCACTGCTGCAGCGATCAGCACACCAGTTACACCAGATGCTAATAAAACACTCTGTACCATTGCTTCATCCCCCTTCCTATACTAATCCTGCGAAACCGCAGAATGCAATCGCCATCAAACTGGCAGTTACCAGTACAATCGGTGTCCCCCGAAAAGAATTGGGAACATCATTGTTTGCTATACGCTCACGAATCCCCGCCAGAATCACAATGGCAATCAGGAAACCAAGTGCTGTACAAAATCCGCAAATCACACTCTCAATAAAGTTATATCCATCGGAAATATTATTGATGGCTACACCCAGTACAGCGCAGTTAGTAGTAATCAGTGGCAAATATACACCCAGGGATGCGTGAAGGGATGGCAGAAACTTCTTTAATGCCATCTCGACAAATTGTACCAGTGCGGCAATTATCAAAATAAATGCAATCGTCTGTAAATATTCCAGTCCCAGAGGCACCAGAATAAAATAATAGATCGGATATGTGATCGCACAGGCGATGGTAATAACGAAGGTTACCGCTGCACCCATACCGGCTGCTGTCTCCACCTGTTTTGATACTCCCAGGAATGGACAGATACCCAAGAACTGACTAAGCACTACATTACTCACTAACATGGATGAAATAATAATCACAAATATACTTCCCACTTAGATCAATCCTCCTTTCCTTCTGCTGAATCCGCCTTTTGCTCGTTTTTCGCTTTCTTTTCCGCTTCTGCTTTTTTCCTCGCAGCCGCTTCCTTGGCAGCCTGCGCCTTTGCCGCTTTTGCGGCCACACGCTCTGCCTCCATAATTCCTTTGTTTGCTGCACAACTGCTGCCAACACACTGTGCACAATTACCACCACAAGCCAGATCAGCATCTCCATCACCCACATTGGTAGCCGAAGGCATCTGAAGTTTATTCTGGATGGCGGTTAAGAAAGCCAGTACCAAAAATGCACCCGGTGCTAATACAAAGAAAGTAATATGAAAATCATCCGGTATAAACTGCATGTTAAAGATCGATCCCGCACCCAGAATCTCACGACAAATACCGATACAAGTCAGCCCAAAGGTAAATCCCAGTCCCATACCTAATCCATCAAATATGGAAGGAACCACGGAATTCTTAGAAGCATATGCTTCCGCCCGGCCTAAAATAATACAGTTTACTACGATTAGCGGGATATACACTCCCAACGCCTTATTTAGAAATGGCAAATATGCCTGTAATAACAACTGAATCATCGTAACAAAGGATGCTACGATAACAATAAATCCCGGAATACGAACTTTGTCTGGAATCACTTTACGCAAAAGCGAAATCACAGCATTGGACAACACCAAAACGGCAGTGGTGGTCAATCCCATCCCCAGACCATTGATTGCTGATGATGTAACCGCAAGGGTCGGACACATACCAAGCATCATCACGAAGGTCGGGTTTTCCGTAATAATACCGTTTTTTAAACGTTCTATACATGTATTCATATCCTACCTCCTATTGTAATGATGCAATAAACTGAAAGGTTCCGTCTACTGCTCTGGTTACCGCGCTACTGGTGATGGTTGCACCGCTGATGGCATTGATGGTACCGGCATCACTACTGCCACTCCCATCCTTTACCACATTGAGATCCTGTGAGGTATTCGTGCCAACATACTGGCCATTCCAGTCCTTATTCGTGGCATTTTGCCCCAAACCGGGAGTCTCATTACTACAGTCTGTGATCTGAATCCCTTTGATGGCACCTTCGGCATCAATCCCCAGCGCCAACGTCACAGCACCACCATAACCTTTTCCACTACAAGTCACAACATAACCGGCATCCTGCTTATCTACCTGTGCCTTCAATACTTCTGAAATTTCCACATCAGACAGAGTTCCTAATCCCTGGGAACTTACTTTCCCGGCTGCCAGATCCGCATTAAATTTCTCCAGTGCCTTATCAATCCCGTCATCTGCCACAAATTCCGCCCCACCATATACAGCAGCATAAGCTTCCTGCTTCGCCTGCTCATTCTGATCTTCAATCGGCTTCTTTGTAATGGTATATACGGCACCCAACAAGATTCCCGCAACCAGTGTGATGACAAACAGGCATATCGTATCATGTATCAGTGTACTCTTCTCCTTTACGGGAGCGGCTTCCTTCTTTTCATTATTTGCCATCCTTGATCCCCTCCTTTCCAAATGGAACAGGAATGGTTACCCGCTCGATTAATGGAACTAACAGGTTGCAGATAATGATCGCATAGGATACTCCTTCTGCGGATGCTCCAAAAATACGAAAGATTCCTGTCAAAAGACCTAACAAAATTCCAAATACAATCTTTCCCTTTGGCGTGATGGGACTGGTAACATAATCTGTTGCCATGAAAAATGCACCCAAAAGTAATCCACCACCACATATTTCTGCAACCAGATATGTCAGATCAAATCCTCGTCCACCAAAAAGTAAAATGAAAACAACAAAGGTGGCAATATAACAAACCGGGATCTTCCAGTCAATAATCTTACGAATCAACAGATAGGCTGCACCGATCAACAGTGCCAGAGCAGAAGTCTCACCAATGGTACCGCCAATGCTTCCCAAGAACATTTGCAATACAGAAGTTGCTTCCTGTGCCTTGCCATCTCCTGCCGCTAAGATATCTGCTACAGACTGTGCCTTATCACCATTTTTGATGATCGCTAACGGTGTGGCACCTGTGATCCCGTCATGGGTGAAGGAGGTCATAGATCCAGCAAAGGATACCATCAGGAAACATCTGGCACCCAGCGCCGGGTTCATGAAATTCTGACCTAAACCACCAAACAACTGCTTCACAATGATGATTGCAAAAATGCTGCCTAAAATCGCCATCCAGATCGGAAACGTAGAGGATAAATTCAGTGCCAGCAATAAACCCGTCAGCACGGCACTGCCATCGTTTACCGTTAAAGGAAGTTTCATACATTTCTGCCATATGTACTCTGACAGCAAACAAGTCACAATACATACAGCGATCAAAACCGCCGCCTTGATACCAAAATTGTATATACCAAATACGGTAGTTGGTATCAGGGCTAAAACCACATCCCACATGATGCTTTTTGTGGAAGAATTGTCCCTAACATGTGGAGATGATGATATGTTTAATAAATTACTCACATTACACCTCATTTCTGCATATCCAGATATATGCTTCTCACTCTCGTATCTGTATGTCCTCACCGACATTACTATTTCTTACGGCGCTGTGCTGCAACGTACTGACGGGCCTGCTTAAAGGTCTGGGTCAGTGGACGTTTCGCCGGGCAGACATACGTACAGCTACCACACTCATAACACTCCATACCATTTAATTTCACAAAGGTATCGTAGTCATTGTTCATCGCAGCCTGTGCCATCTTCTGTGGCACCAGATTTCCCGGACATGCCTGCACACATCGTCCACATCGGATACATGGTGTCGGCTCCTGTTCTGCCACCTGATCTTCTGTCATCGCCAATATCGAAGAAGAAGTCTTGGTCACGGGTACATTCAGATCAAACATGGCAAATCCCATCATCGGACCACCGGAGATAATCTTCTTCGGCTCTTCTTTGAAACCATCTCCCTCTTCCACCAGATCTGCATGGTTACATCCCAAACGGACTTCTACATTAATCGGTGTATTAAATGCTTCTCCCGTCAGCGTCATGACACGGGTGATTAATGGTGTCTTTTTACATACCGCACGATAAATCGCAATGACAGTAGAAATATTGTCTACAATACATCCGGCATCTGCCGGCAGTTTCGCAGAATAAATCTTGCGTCCGGTAGCAGCAGAAATCAGTGTACGCTCTCCTCCCTGCGGATATTTAGTCTTGAGTACCTTCACTTCGATACGGGATTCGCCTGCCGCCGCTTCCTGCATCCTGGCAATCGCCTCTGGTTTATTGTCTTCGATACAAATCAAACCTTTTGCCTGATCAAAGATCTGAAGGATTACCTTTAGACCTCCCACGATCTCCTCCGGACACTCCAGCATTTGACGATAATCTGATGTTAAATATGGTTCACATTCCGCACCGTTCACCAAAATATAATCAATCTTATCCGGCTCCTTTGGTGCTAACTTCACATTTGTCGGAAAACCTGCACCACCCATACCAACGATACCGGCTTCCTTCACAATATCCCGGATCTCATCTGCTGAGAGATCAGTATAATCTCTGTCCTCTCCTAATCCCTCGATCGTCTCGTACTCACCGTCATTCTCGATAACGACACAGGTAACCTGTGAACCATTTAAAACCATTCTGGATTCCACGGCTTTTACGGTACCAGATACCGAACTACAGATATTTGCTGAAATAAAACCACTGGCTTCACCAATCTTCTGTCCCACCAATACTCGATCACCTTTCGCTACCACTGGTGTCGCTGGTGCTCCGATATGCTGTGACATGGGAAATACCATATCCCCCTTTGGAATCACAGTTTTAATCGGCAAATCCTTGGACAGATCTTTTCCCTCGTAGGGATGTGTACCCCCACGAAATGTTGCTTCACTCATTCCGGTTCCCCTTTCTTGATAATTTTTTACTAACCGAGCCGGGAAATGTTATCATTTCCTAACTACGAAAGCTCTTAAAATAAGTGCTTTTTGCGTAAAACTCACTAATCTTTATTGTATCATTTGTACACAGAAAGTCAACAATATTGTACATTTTTTATCAATAAGTCCCAATGTCAAGTTTTTTTGCAAAGATTTTCAAATCTTCTTAAATCAGTCAAAAAACCATACAAAATTCTTATACTCCTATGATTTTGTCATAAAAAATTATAGCACAAAAGGACCACCCAACAGTAGGCGATCTAAAAAGATTTATTCATTTATACTGCCAGCTTTGCCAGTTCCTCCTGAAAGAGTTCCTCTGACGAACGATAACCAAACATTGGGCGGGGATAATTATTTAACCAATATTCTATTGATTTCACTTCTTTATTACTTATATCATCAAAATTTTTTCCTTTTGGTATCCAACGGCGTATATGACGATTTTGATTCTCGTTAGACCCTCTTTCACTGCTGGAATATGGATGGCAGTAATATACTTCTGTTCGATCCCTTGCATTACGCCGAGACCGTTTAATTCCTTTATAATCCGAAAACTCCGAACCGTTATCTACTGTTATGGTTTTGAATACACTTCGAAAAACCTTTTCAGTATATCTTCTTTCAATTCGATCCAACGCACGTACTACTTCTTCCATTGTATGTCTGGGAAGCTTTTCAATAATTTCTTCTCGTGTCTTACGTTCCGTCAGCACCAGCAAAGATATTTTTGATTTCCCCTGCGGTCCGACCACTGTATCCATCTCCCAATTACCAAACTCTTCTCTGGTCAGGATATTTTTAGGACGTTCCTCTATACTCTTTCCGGCATGATTCCGCTTTTGCACCTTTTTCTTTTTTTGTTTCTTTCCGTTCTTTTTCCGGTACGGACAATTTTCCATACTAATATTAAGAAATATTCCCGCCTTTATATAATTATATAATGTAGTTAAGCAAATTTTAGTCTCAAACTCAAGACCATCTTTGCGTATAGTTGCTAAAATTGCTTCCGGAGAATAATGTTTCTCAATTACCATCTCTTCTACATATTTAACAAATGACATGTCGTTTCCTATTTTCAACCGACGGCCTTTATTTCTCTGGTTCTTTTCAGCCCTTTCCTGTGCCAGGTCTGAACTATAGATCTTTCGTTCTGTCCAATCACTATTCCGTTGTGTTGTTCTTCCACGGCTAAGTTCACGGTAAATCGTACTCTGATGTACGCCCACTTGGTCCGCTATTTCCCCTACCGGCAAACCTGCATTATATAAAGCCTCAATACGTATTCTTTTTTCTCTGGTTAACGTTTTATAAGAACGTCTTGTTTTTTTCTGTCCATTATTCACTTTCTTCCCCCGTAAAAAAGACGGAGAACTAGTCTCCGCCAAAATTTCAATCTCTTTCATTGCCTACTATAATATATAATCCCAATCCTTATAACCACCCTGCAAAGGTGTTGCATCATAGTAATATTCTTCCCCATCAATAATTGCTTTTACATTAACATGAAGATCCGAATATGATCCAGTTACATTGGTATATGCTTCAACACCTAAGATTTTTGCCGTCTCAAGTAACAATTCTGCCGCTCCTTCGCAATCTGTAAAACCAGTATCCCAATCTGCCCCGACATTTTCCTGAATTATCATAGCCTTTATGTTTCCATATGTGCTAACTCCTGATACTCGAGGATAATTCATATTCTCTTTAATATAAATATCGCATCTCTGCATTTTCTGCGAATCTGTCAATGCATCCCATGAAAGTCCTTTTCCATAGGTATATTTTTCATTTTCCACCCAGTTCCATCTTGGCTCCCACTCATCGTTGCTTACCGCCTGAATTACTTTTTCGCAGAACGCTGTTTTTGCTTTCTGCCCATCCTTTACCTCAATTTCAAATGAATCGACAGTTCTCCATGTATTGTTATTATTTTCGCCTTTTTCCAACTCCTGTATGTATATCGTTTGGATTCCGGGTTCATCTGCAAAGCAGGTATAGATCCACCCACCATTAACCTTGTTGAAAAAGGTTGAATTTGTTTCTTCCTGCTCCAAATACTGAATATCTTCATAATTCCAATCAACCCCGCCACCACTACTGTCAATATCAACATACACATTATCAAAGTCATTAGGATTAGGATTATCCGTCTTCACATACAGCACAATCGGCACATTCTCATATATTTCAAACTGATTCAGTACACTTACTTCGTAGGAATACTTTGCTTGATATGGTGTTGGTTCTGGTGTCGGCTCCATAGTTGGCATCAGTGTTTCTGTTGTAACAGGAATCGGTGTCTTTTTTGGAGTAGCTGTTGGTGCCGGATCTCTAGTTGGTCTCGGTCTTTTTGTCGGTGCCGGTGTTGTTTTTGTCTGTTTACGGTGTGATTTCTTTTGTGTGATCCTCGCATTATCCTTAGACGCAGACTTTACCGTTACATGGTAAACCAACTTTTGATATTTCTTCCTGTTTTTATATATTTTAATAGTAATCTTGGCTTTACCAGGTTTTCTGGCAGAAATCTTGATCTTTTTATTTGATATCTTTTTCACAGTTGCAACCGACTTTTTATTTGATTTTGCTACAATCTTTTTTAGTCTTTTCATCGAAGTAACTTTTATCACATTACTTTTTCCCTGTTTCAAGTTTATCTTTACTGTTTTGGCAGAAGCGTTTGCCGCTGGAATGGAAACCAATAGCAGTGCAATGGCAACCGTTAAAAATATTTTATTAATTCGATTCATACAGATCCCCCCTTTTAAATATTTTTTTACAATGCTTTTATGTAAAACATCGGTCAATTAATATCGTAGATTTTTATCTTCTGGATCAATAAGAGTAACACAATAATCAACCAAACACTGGAAAAAAACTTGTGCTGTTTTACAATCCTTTTTTACGGCTAAATCTTCCAACTGTTGTAGCTGTTCTTTATTTATTAAAACGGAAAATAGAACATCTCTCCGGATATATCCTGGATCCTTCCGTTTTGTAATCAGAATCCTTTCGTCAAGTTCCTGTCTGCCAGAAAAAAAATTCATGATGGCACGTTTCACGAAGACTTTGCGAGTAATATCTTCTTTCGCCCTCAAATATTCCTCCAGATCGAAAACAGTTTGTGTTATGTACGCAGAATACAGCGTTTCATTCTCTTTCATGAATTTTCTCCCATCTGATTGTTAGACAACAAATTTAACATCTGCCTGATATAATTATCATATTTTTTCTGTGACTTTTCGTCAAGCACTACTTTACTTGAATTAATAACAGACATGATTTTCTCACAATCTTCCAGAAAAACAGTTGAGGTAATATGTTTTGGAGCAATTCGTTCTTTTTTATATTTTCCGACATCTTCCGACTTTATATTGGAAGTCTTTGCATCCTTTGCCAAGACATCCTGTTCCTCTGCTGTCAATATAGATGCTGCCTTATTTGCTGCACTGATCGTTAGTGTTCCATCCAGCAGACTGTTTTTTAATTTTTCTGTCCCTTTTTTTGCAACATTCTCATATTTGCTGATCTGGCCACTACTCATGCCTGTAGTTTCCACCAGGATTTCTCTGGTCTTTTTCCCCTTTATCTGGATCTCGGATTCATTTCCATCCAAATCATATCCGGATATATACTCTACTCCATTTGCTCTTAACTCTTCAATAATGCTTTTCCATTCCTGAATCTCTTGATATTTGTCACCATCTGTATAAACACGCGCTTCTCGATTGGAAGTAATAATCGCAAATTTTTCTTTTCCCGGAGAACTTAAATCCAAATCAATGTTTTCCGGATCTTTTACGACACAGGATATCACAACATCTTCCGTCCAGTCAGGAGATTTTTCATCTGCGATCAACCAGTCAATGGCTGTTAATCTGCGTTCCCCACCAGTCAGCATATATCTTCCATTTTCCTGACATGATACGATTAAAGGCTGATCCAGTCCATAATATTTAATAGATTGCGCCAAGGAAACAATATTATTAACGCTGTAAAAATTATTAGGGTTTTTGTCAATCTGGTTTCTCGGTATAAATATTGTCTCTTCACCTACACGCCTTTTATCCACATCCCTAAAAAAACCTGCCCCTACTTTTACTTCCCTAATATCAGTTGATGAATCTTTTTGGAGAGCCTCTTTTCGCTCCTTATTCTCTTTCCCTTTGATCGTTTCCAAAGTAAATTTTCCCATATAAGCAATCCTTTCTCTTTATTGGTGCCATACCCTCCTAAAAACCTCTCCGAGGGGTCTGCCGACGGCCTGCCGCCTTTCGGAATGACCACGCTCCGCTAACACTCATTCCTACAGTTGCCCATCAATAAATATCTTTCTACAGGTGCCACAAATGGCACTCACCATTAATGCGTCATAATATACTCTGTCAATTTCAAATAATCCTCTGTCACCTTACTTTTCCTTTTCCCATCATCATAAGCTAATAAGGGACGCTGTACCAGACTACTTTCTTCAATATTTTTGCTGCTAGTAATCTGAATCGGAAGAATATAGTCACCAAAAACTTCTTCTACTAATTCATAGACCACTTTGGATACATTCTTTCTCCCATTCCATTGCGTGAAAAACATGCCACCAATTTCTAAATCCTGGTTATACTCGGATACCGTTTGGAATATGTTCATAACGATTGCTGCACCAAGCAGGCTGCCACCGTCACATCTCAGTGGCACATATGCTGTATCCGCTGCAACCAATCCATTAATATTCACAATCGAAACGGATGGACTGCTATCAATTATACAATAATCATACTCATTTTGCAAAAACTCTAAATGTTTCTTTAATCTGAATTGCTGTGGAGAACATACATCCGCCTTGATCCGTTCTGCCGCTTCGGAAAGTGTTAGATAACTTGGAATAATATCCAGATTTTCATAATCTGTATGCTGGATACACTCATGGATATCCATGTTCCGATCCAAGAGCAAATCTTCCACCGATTTCTGCTTTTTAGAATAGGTTCCTTGATATACTCCGTTAAATAGATCCAGGAAATCCACCTCACTAAACATACATGTAGAATTCATCTGTGGATCCAGGTCAACTAACAGTACCTTTTTTCCATATTCTTCTGCGATCATATGTGCGATTGTTGTTACGCTGGCGGTTTTTCCAACTCCACCTTTGTTGTTTAAAAAAATAATTGTCTTCATGTATTTTCCTCCTTTTATGGGTGCCACGAATGGCACCCTCCATGCTCATATAGTCTTATTGCAAATATACACGCCATTTTTATCAAAATCCTTTTTTTCGATCTCTCGCCACTCCTCTGCATCCTCATCCCATCTTTGAAATGTCTGGTAATATGCCATACCATCATCATGACTTATAAGAAGCCAGATTTCCATATCTGTCAAATCATAATTCCCATTATTCCATTGGTTATAAAGCTCGGGGTCAAAATAACCATATTCATCCAGAAAATCATCTTCCGACTTTCCAGCCTTTTCTATGACTGCGTTTACATATGGATCATAATTTTCTTCTGAAATAGCACCATTTAAAAGGCATTGATGATATAACTCTATAAAACTTTCTGCCTCCGTTTTGCGCTTCCATCTTCCATTTGTGCTTCGTCCGTTCCATTGAATATAATTTCTGTTCATATAATTTATCTCCTGTACTTGTTTTGTTGTTCTGTATATATAGTAGCATATTATATATACATTGTCAGCACTTTCATGTATATTTCTTTATAAATTTGCACACTATCCAAAACCCCCGCCGGCGTATCGGCTTAAAATTTTTCCGTGAAAGCATAAACCTGTTCAGAATCTATGTTAAACATTCCGGCTACTTTGATTTCTGCTGAAATCACGCTATCTGCATTTACTACTGCCAATAATTCATCTGTTTGGTAATCGTAAACATAATATGTATCCATAATTTTGTGCCTCCTGTGCTTTGATTTTTTTATCTGGTTACATTATAGTATATATCCCCATATATTTCAATTAACAAAGTAAACAAATATAACATCAAATATTTGTGCATTTTGTATATATCCCCATATCTCGAGGTGTGTTATATTATTAAAAGAATCGGAGGTATGAAAATATGGGGGCAAAATATACAAAAGCACAGGCAGATGCAACAAAAAAGTATTTAAAAAATCTTGGAGAATATAAACTACGAGTAAAGAAAGAAGATAAAGAACGTTATATGTCTATTGCTCGATCTTCCGGATTAAGCCTTAATAGTTATATAATACAAGCAATAGAAGAAAAAATTGAAAGAGACAGCAAGATTTAAATGTCCTCTGTGACTATTTAGCTCCAGCAGGCCACTGGCTGGAGCTAATGGAATATGTGCCGGATGAAGAAAAATATTAGGGGCCATTCGTGGCACCTAATGGTTTGACTTAAAAACACTGCATCATGGAAATATTCATAACAAGGCTATTCCGTCATGGAAAACCCTATTAAATCTCAGGCTTTGTTTAATAACGTATTTAATAGGGGAGCTGATGGGGCGATTATGCCAGTTGCCGGAATACAGAAGAAGGGAGCTGGTGCTAATGATTACATTTTCGGATTTAATCCAGTTTGTAATAATGCTTTGTGCTGTGATAACTCTTGTCATATACATATCACGCAAAAAGTAGCGCCCTCGGTCTGGTAAACTAAGGCGCTACTTTTTGTAGTCAATTACTTACCGGCGGCTAGGTGTACTCTAGTCATCGGCTCTCTTGTTAAGTACATTATAGCCTTTTTTCCCATTTTACGCAAGTAATAAATTCAGGTGCCACGAATGGCACTTTCCTTATTTGTCTATATCCTGATTTCCCATCTGACCTCGATCCTGTTCGATTAACTGTTCATGTTCCCGAATATTTCTCTGCTTCTGCCATTCATTCTCCAATCCCTTTTTCATCCTGTTTAAAGCAGATGTTAAAGAAACTCCGGTGCGGACACTCTGAGATTTCCCTGCCTGTTTCAACGGATTCTGTGCAAAGCCATTACCATGTCCGGCTGAGTTGATTCGGGTGCCATTCGTGGCACCTTGTTTTATTTCCTTATCATATTCCCGGATTTCTTTTAAGATTGCGTTGCCAAGGCGGGTATACATATCCTGCATTTTTCCATCAAAATAACTCTTTCCCGTATCCCCATATGCCTGCTTATAATTCTCATCCTGAATCATTAAGCGTTTCTGCAATTCCTCCAACTCCCCCGGATGGTATTTGTTCAGATAAAGATTACCCAGCTGATCAATTTCATCCCTGAGAGAAGCCATAACCGAATTGTTATAATTCCACATATTTTTATTGCACTTCGGCATATGCCCATATAAATGCAGAAAAACATCTGCCAAGTCCTTGTCCTTGGAAAGCGGATGGGCTTTTTTCTGCTTTATAAAACTCTCTCGGATGATATGATTAATTTTTAAATTGCTTTCCCTTTCCTGTAAAATTTCATTAACAACACTGCTTTTACATAATTCAATACTTCTTGGTTTAAACGTTCCCTTATATTCTTCTTTTTTTATTATCTGGCCGGAAGCGTCCCGGACCGGCTCCTTCACCTTTTTGCCATCCACCATTTTTTCCTCATACTGGATGTACTCCCGGAGTTCCCGCATAGGATCCGGTTCCACCGTGGCAACATGCACATGAATGTTATCTGTATTAAAATGAATAGCTGCACTCCAGACAGCATTTTCCAGCTTTTCTGCTTTTAACATTTTTCCAACGGCACCACGGACAATTCCCTTTAACCTGTCCTCATCCAGCATCTGCTCCTCTGGCCGATACAAACCGTTTTCGGCTAACCAACGGTTATCGAAAGAAATCACCGTCTGCCACATCAGGCTTCCCTTGTCCTGCGCCGTCTGGAACAACTCTTTTAACTGCTGTTTTTCCGCCTGATTCAATGCATTACAGCTTTCGGTAAACAGGCTGGAAGTCTTATCCGGATCACCCATATAATCCTGATAAAGATTATACTTCATGCTGTTATCATTTCTGGCTGCCTCATCCCGGTCTATGTAATTGATATATGATTTAAATTGACCGGAATGGGCTTTGCAAAACTTTGTCACACAAACCACGCCTGCTTTGATTCCTGCCATTTCTCTTCCCCCCCCTTCAAATAATTAAGGTGCCACCAATGGCACCCTAATTGTGTTCATCCATTTTATCTTTCACCTGATCCAGAAGTATACTGTTTTCTTCCAGAACATCTGTCGTCTGTTCCAGTTTCTCTACCAGCAGATAAACCAACTCATTATACTTCTCGTCCAATTCCACTACCTCTGGAAGTATGGCATGTTTGGTCAGATGCCGGCGAAGGTATTCTTCCCTGCTCAAATGGTGCTTTTTTGCCAATTCACTTAATTTACGGACCACGACAGGATCTACATTTCTAACTTTAATATCCATCTGATGACTCCCCCGGGTGCCACAAATGGCACCCTCATTTCATAAAATGTTTTAATGCAAGATACTTCTGTTATCTTCTTTGTTTAGGTGCCATTCGTGGCACCTAAAGTTCCTTACTTTTCCTCTCATCACTTTTCTGTTTAAAATATGCAATCCTCTCTTTGATCTGCTGTCTGCTTTGTTCCACTACCGGATGCGGTGCTTTGTCAGCAGGGATACAGACTTCTGCTTTTAGCATAGTCAACAGGGTATTCACAGCGTCTAATAAGATGGTACTGTTTTCCTCCGCTGTCCGTACGCCCCACCGGATCCGTTCTTTTGGAAGGTAATGCTTTTCCAGTTCTTCTCTGACGGCTACTGCTATTTTTTCCGATTCCGGTTGATGGAGGAGGTATGAAACCACTGCCGAATCTGATTTCAACCCAAGTTCCTGCTTTTTTTCTTTCAGCAAAACAACATCTTCTTCTGATAAATAAATCCCTTTTCGCATTTATAAACCTCCTATCACGAACAGGTGCCACAAATGGCACCTAACATCTCCTCTGCTACTACAATGCTCTTTTTGTTGATCTGGGTGCCATTCGTGGCACCTTGCTTTATTAAAATTTATATATACCTTATTATAATTACAGAAGCAAATTATGTCAATTTTTATTTACTTTCTTTTTTACCGGACGGAATCCATCCATAAACCGGCTGCATCCCTGTATCCATCCTCTGGTAAATGATGACAAAAGGGCTTTGCCCTCACACAGCAGCCTATAGCTGCTATGTACACCCAGTCCTGCGGACAGCTTTTTTCCCAATCTGCCCCACAAGGCAGATTAGGAAAAGAGCATAAGTGAAAACTGACCCCACATGAATGTGGGGGTTAGGCAAAGCCTAACGTTTTCAATGCTCCAAACCAGTTTTACTGGTTTGAAAAGGCGGGGGCATTTTTTAAGAAAAATGCATACCTTTAGCATACAAAAAAACAGGTTCAGGAACCAAAGAACATACCTACGGCATACAAAAATAAAGCGATTTTTCTTTTTATTGCCTCCTTTTTTGCTGCCATCCCGTCTGTTTACCACACCGTAAATATCTGGCCGGCAGCTTGAAGCTTTCCCATTCGTTCCATCCCCTGACCAGATTCAGCCAGAAACACATCAATCTTCCGGATGGAACATTGAAATATTGTTCTATATGCAAAATTCTCCACATTGTGGATAAGCTGACAGAAGGAAATTTTGCAAGATTTTATTTTAAATAAAGAATTTATCTTATATAACAGATATAATATGCTCACTCCCAAAATTGCCCCAAATCCCTTATTTTATCAGGGTTTCCACAAAAAATAAGCGGTTAATATTTAGACTGAATACCCACTGAATTTAACCTAGTATTTAGACTAAAAAAAACAAGCAGGCATATTTTATCCTGAGATTTAGACCAAATTCTATTTATCTCCATAAATTTAGACTAAAAATTTCAGGAAATCCGGACAAAAAAAGAGATTCCGTCCCGGATACACGTTTCGGGCAGAATCCTAAATATCATTTTTATGTACATATGTATTTATAAATTCATTCTTTCTCTATTCATTCCAGCCGAAAAAACCTTTGTCTTATCCTAACAAAAGCCGAACAATGCTTCCCGTACTTTTTTATGTACAAAAGCCGGATTCAATTTTCTGTTCTTTGGAATCTCTTCCTGTACCGTATCCTGAATCGCCTGTCCCAATATTGGATAGAAACAAAGAAGATTCTTCCCCATGGCCTGCATCGTTGGCCTGTACTGTTTATACAGTCTGGCAGTATCGTGGATCTGACCCGGTGATGGAGATTTGATCTTAAGCCGTCTGCACCACGCTTCCACAAATGCCTCCAGTTCTGTATCCTCTACCCCTTTTTCTGCTGTCTGCTCAAATATACCGGATTTGTATGTAATATAATATAACCCCCTCTTAATGCCAATGGAAAAGAAATACCGCATTTTATGAAGATAGGAACGGATTACCCGGCATGATACATGAAGTTCATTTTTGAACTTCTCATAAAAGGTCTTTGTACCAATCCGGTATGATCCTGAATTTTTATGCGTGCATTTCAGGAAATACATTAACATATATTTTTCATGGGCTTTCAAATTTTGAAATCTTTTGGTATGAAATACCTTCCGGTGGAGATTGATGTATCCCTCATTTCCTTTCTGAAATGCACCCTTATGGGAAAAATCATTATCCAGAATCAGAATATCCCAATCAATCTCGCTGCGTTTCGTAACCTCAATGATTCCTTTCTGCTCCAACCCACGCATGGCAGCATAAAAGGACTGTTTACACATTCCGGTACCCTTGGTAACCATGCTGTGGTGGACACCGGTGATTTCCCCTTTCAGGTTCTGGAATCTGGCAACAAAAAGCAGGAAATCCATTTCTGTGGATTTCAGATTCTTCATTTTATCCAACAATTTATACTTTATCCTCATAAATTTTCTCCTAAGCGCTTGACATTTAATATATCTCTTTATATAATAAAGATGCATTTTTTTCTGGAGCTTGACAACCAGAATGAGGGGACACTTTCGGGTGTCTCCTTTTACTTTGTATCTTCACTGGAAAGAAAAACAGCCTGTACTAACCTGCGTTCCGTTGATGCGGTGGTGCATGTGCTTAATACCAAAAATTTGTCGGAAGCATTTACTTCTACTCCGGAACGCACAAATCCATCTGACGGGAATAAAAAACCGTTAATATATTCTTTCATCCCATCCTCACTCTGATAATTATAAAGCCCCAATATATCCCGGTTATCACTATGCCCGGCAGAAATAATCTGATAGGTCAGGATCTTTCCCGGCATATAAATATAAATTGTCTCATGCCCCTCAAAAAAGGATAGATCTTCGAACCGATTCAATGTTCCAAACATTGATCCATTTCTCATATTATGTCCGTAAAGAACTGTCACCGGATCCGAAAAATTGTTATGATTGGCACGTCTGCTATAAATCATTCCTGCAAAATCATACTGTTTTTTCATATCATAGTGTAAATAATAGTCCTCATCCTCTCCTTTGGGTGCAGATGCCACCGGATAATCTACCAGAGTTCCGGGAACGTTTACCCAGGCATATACATCTGTATTTTTCAGCTTGTCCCAATTAATGGGGTTTTCTGCTAATTCTCCTGCTGAATCATCCTCTGCCTTATTCTTATACTCCTCCATATCTTCTCCATCGGAACATTCCATAATGAATAAAAGGGTGGCAGAACTGACAAATATCATTATGAAAACACCTATGGATATCTTTCTGATCCATTTTTTCATACCATCTCCTTTCCCCGGATCCGTGGCTTATTCCGGATCCGGCAGAGGTTTCAACCAATACCAACGAGTTACTAACTGTATTGTGATACGCCAAAAGAGACATACAGCCCTAAATTAATAATTTAAACTGTTCTATCGTCAGATACCATTGATATAACAGCTCTGTTCTTGTGTCTGGATATATCAATGCAGCCAAACCAATTAATGCTAAACAAAACAAGACAATCCCTGCCATCATCTTTATTAGAACTCCAAACGACTGGATCAGCAGTTTAACCAGACCACTTTTTTCAACAATCAATACTTCCCGTTCTGCATCAATCTGATATTTTTTCTTTAATTGCATTTGTTCGGTACGAAGATTTTCTTCCGTACGTACACCCTCTACTAATTTTTGCTTAAATTTTGACACTGGTTTCTCCTTTTCTGCTGCAGATAGAACCTTTCAAAGCTGCTGTATTCTTGTTCCCAAAAGGAAAACGGATCCTTTGTGAGAAAATTTATAGCCGGACGGATATCATTCATTTTCCCAGTAATATACATAGCAAAGTTTTCTATCGGGATTAAAGCAACCCCGAATCCCTTGGCTCTCCGGAAAACCTCTTTTCGGATCAGATCATACACGGCCTGTCTTGAAGTTTTCATTAAATACGCAGCCTGTATTACTGTCAAAAACCTGGCAGGGTCAGGCGAATATCCATGATAAGTTTCCGGTAAAATTTCTTTTAAATACTCTGCTTTCTGTCCGTCCGGAAGATCCAAATATCTGACTGCTTCCTCATATTTTTTTATGATTTCCAATACATAGCTTTCCAGTGAATTAACTGGTATAAAAATCCGGTTTTGCCACTTAACTGACTGTAAAGCCCCCCGTTTCACTATCCCCCTGGTGCTCTGCTCTGAACGGCCTAGCAGATATGCAGTCTGTAGTAATGTAAGATA
The DNA here is from genome assembly GCA_964521555.1 of uncultured Jutongia sp. Lineage (GTDB taxonomy): Bacteria > Bacillota > Clostridia > Lachnospirales > Lachnospiraceae > Butyribacter. The sequence continues at coordinate 91,667 of CAZFSU010000002.1, forward strand.
TTCTTCCCTTTCCGGCACTGTAAACCTCTTATCCTGCATATATATCCCCTTCCTCCTAATGGAATTCATAATTTATTTATCACCTGCCCAAATAAGGCTGTAATTTCATTTTCTGCTGTCTTTCCACCGCTCCAGAAGCACGATGCCCAAAAATATTCTGTTGCATTTTGAGATCCTTTTTCTCTGCAGGCGAAAAAATATTATTTTTAACCAGTTCCATATGTTCTTCCGGCTGACCAGCCGGAAGAATCCCATTTAAGTTCCGGTACTCCATTTCATTGTGTGCATACACACTACTTAAGATATTTCTTGTATAGTCGGGATCCCCAATCAGACATTGTTTATCTATGTCCTGAACATGATTAGCAATCACATCCTGAATTTTTATTCCCTGGTCAAGATATTCCGATGCAGTTAATGCAACCTTGTAACCAATGTCATCTCTCCATATTTCAATGCTTTCTTCTCTTCCTTTTACCGCCAAACGAATAGATGCTGCTTCCTGATCAGTATACAGTGACACAGAATACAGATTTTCTTCTGCTGATGGCTGTGTTAATTCCATTTTCTCCGGCTTGGTTTTCTCTGACTGTTCTGTTGAAAACTCCCTTTCCGCTCTGATTTCTGAAACACGCTCTAAATCAAATTCTCCCTTTTCAATCAGATAATCCGAAATTTTCTCCGCATCCCTAGCCGCCGCAAATAATTCATCGGGATTATTCTCCAATACCTCAATCCAGCTTTGTATGTAGGCTTTATGGTTAATCATATGTTCTCTGGCAGACGTATCATTATCAAGCATCAATGCCTGGGTAGTAAAAGCCGAAGAAATTTCAGCACGTAATTCTTCCTGAGCATATGCCGAAGTTCCAAACCGATTTTGAAAATTCCGGTTGAAACGTGTCTGATGCCCCGTTGCATGTCCTGCTTCATGCAGCATCGTAGACATATAACTGTATGCATCCCGAAAATCTTCTACAACAGGCATCATGATCAAATCTTCTCCGGGTCGGTATGCTGCTTTATCTCCTCCCTCCTGAAAATTTACGCCCATATTCTTCAGAAGAACGTCCCGCTGCGAGATCAACTCCTCTGCCCGAAATGCTTCACGTGCTACAGTCCGCTCCGGAATCCCTTCGACCTGTTCGGCATTAAAAACAACATAAGAAGATGCAATCGGTTTCACGCGTTTCAAATATGCCTCCTGGTCTAAGTACTGGCTAAGCTCTCCTGCCTCCTGTTGTGACAACTTCTTTTTTGTCTCGGTATCATACAGTGACCAAAATTCTACATGAGTTCCTTTCTCTCCCTTACGGATTTTCCATCCTTGGGCAGAAGCCTGTTTAAAGGTACACCAACGTGGATCCGTATACCCTTTTTCACCGGCTGTATAAGAAAGCCATAACTTGTTTATCCCCCGATACGTACTGCCACTGACCGCATTTACCGGAAATCTCTTGCCCGTCCAGCCTTGTTCCCAGGGAATCCTATCTTCCTTTAACGCCTGAATAAAGGATTCTGCCATTTCCTCACGCATTTTGTTCTTCGGCATGATACTCACCCCCTTTCCATTCAAAAATCATTTCTGATATAGGGTCTTCTTCCAGCAATTCTTCTGGCACATCATCAAATACAACACCATTTTCCTCTGCAAACCTGCTTACTTTATCCATTTCTTTTCCCTCCTCTCCTCACCTTTCTGCCAAATTGGAATCTTTTTTCTTTTTTTACCGTTGCGATTAGTTCTACCGGAATAATTTTTCCGTACAATTCGGTTTCTCCAGAATATGCAAAAGGATCCCTGGTTTCGTCTGCAAAAAATGTATGGTCTGCTTTCTCCTCCATAAGTTCTTTCAGATCCTTTCTTTCGGATAAGGCAACAAAATTAAAAATATAATAAATGTCACTATAGAAATTGTTTTTGACAACATCATATGTTTTTTGAAATTCTCCGGGTTTACTGCCAACGACAAAGATCTGCACATCCTTTTCCAGAAAAGAAATCTTATTAAAATCATGCTCACTGTATACTCCATAGTCATATACCAGATATTTATAGCCCTTTTTTAATATTTCCTGTAGCCTGTCAATCCGGTAAAACATATCAACCCCCTGATAAGTGACTATGCCTTCTTCCTGATCTTTTTTGGCATCTGCATAGGAATCTGCAAGATCCTGGACAAAATGATGGGAATTCATTTGTATATAAGCTGCACTATGTCCGGTAAACTGCAAATATTTTACAATCTGTATTGCCTGGGTTGTTGTACCCATTCTGGCCACTGCGCCGGCAAGCCCGATTGATTTTATGGAAGCGGAGACCACATCACTTTCTTTTTCCGTTTCCTCCTGCTTCCCAAAAACAATCCCACGGCTCTCATATCCAAACGTTTCAAAATAACCATCCATACATAGTTCCAGATCTTCTTTTTGATCTCCTAAATATATGGAAAAAATAAAATTCTGAATCCCTTTCTGATACAAATCATAAACAACTCTGCTCTCCGGAGAATAACCGGGGACAAATAAGATTGTTTTTACATGAATCGCTTCCTGAATTTTCAGTATCCATTCCTCAATGACTTCCGGATCGTCGGCATATTGTTCCAATTCATAGATGATATATTCCGCAGCCTCCTTATATTGTAGAATTTCCTTTGACTGCTCGGTGATATGCAGACATTCCTTAATATAAGCACACTCCTGTTCTTTTTTTTCTGCTACTTCCTTACAGAAAAAGCCTTTATCTTGATGTCCTACAAATACAATCACGCGTTCATCCTCCTTTGCAAAACAGCGTTCCAATCTTTTCCCTCAGCTTCCGGGGGAAAGTCATAATAATACTTGCATCCTGCCTCCATTGCCTTTTTGGCCAATATCTTTGCCGCAACAATGCCGGCGCGGTCATTATCCGTTCCAATACTAAGCACTTTTACTTTTCCACTCTGCAAATAATAGTCTGTTGCATCTGTTTTTCCTGCCGATGCAAGTACTAAATAATTTCTATAACGTTCCGGAAAAATACTCATAACAGATAATGCATCAATCACACTTTCCGTCACATACAGTTCATCTGCATTGTTATTTATATAAAATCCTCTGGTGTAATCACAGCCAATACAATCTCCATAGAAAGGTTTATAGGTATTTGTTCCTCTTCTGCAGGCAAATACAGCCTGTCCTTTTTCATCATAAGACACAAATACACAGTTACCATGGTTATCCTGATATAGTTGCTTTCGCTTAACTAAATCTTGTATGATCTCTGCTTTGATTTTTCTCGTTTTGGTCAAATAAGCAAAAACCTTACGCATATTTTTATCCTTCGGAGGCAGAACCAGCCCGTTTTTCTTCGGAATCGTCCGATCAGTTATGTTCCTTTGTATAGGTTTTTGAAAATCCACTCTGTCGCGCAATACTCTGATAGATTCATTTCTGGAAAGATCCTCAAATTCCATCAAAAAATCAATGATAGAACCACCCTTACCAATCGAGGTACCGGATCCGGATCTGGAATTTCTCCAAAAACAATTTTTATCATCATCGATCATAACGCTGTCATGTTCCTTTAAGCTAAAGTATTTTCCTCTTCTGACGATTGTAAAACCCAGTTCCCTGGCATAATCCACTATCCTGATCTGCTCCTTGATCATCCGGAAAAAATCTTTGCTGTTATCCATGTCTTCTACCCCTCCTTCTTCTCACCCTGGAGTTTTCTAAAAATTTTAAATCTGTACCCCCATATCCTTAAGGCTCATTTGTCCTGCCTGATAATTCATCCATACCACTTCTGTCCGAGTACCACTATGTTCTGCACAGCTCTGAAATGTCTCTTTCTTCCAGCTTTTCAGATAATCGTTATACATGTCTGATCGGGATTTCAAATTGTTTGTCGTACTCTTCCCAGCTGAATGAGGTAGTCATTACAGTTCTTGCCAAACGCATAGAATCCTTCTGGATACATTGAAACAGATTCGTCACATCTGAATCTAAATCATTTATGGTTTCAATATGCGACGGATCTTTGTTAAACAGCACAGCTCCACTGCCAAAGAAAGGCTCGACATAAGAATGATGATTAGGTATCAACTCCAAAAGCTGACTGGCTATATTCCATTTGCTTCCTGGATATTTCAATACATTTCTCATAAATCACCTCTAATTACTTCCCTATGTTTCTTTTGGAGGTATCCGCTTGTCATATTTTTATTCAACAAATAGAATCTATCCATTATTGCAACACCTCCTCCATCTGCTTCTGTTGGAGTACAATTTTTTCATTTAATTCTTCATTTTCCTCTTGTAATTGCAAAATACTGGCATCTTTTTGGGCAATCTCCTTTTGTGCCTCCGCCATACTTTGATCCGTCTCTTCCTGTTCTTCCTGCGTCTGATACATCTTTGCTTCGCTCAGGCGCGTAATCTCGGCGGCTATCTCTTCCTTTTCCTCCTGCAGCTTTTCAATTTCTTCCAGATTACTGTTGATCTTTTCTTCATATGACGCAATCTGCGTTTCAAAACGATTCCTGCGATATCCGTTCCAATCCTTTGTTTCAATCTGATCCACTCTGTTTACATCATTAGTATTGGTAAAAAGTTTTAATGCACCAGTAGTCGTTTCATTATAGGTCTCCTGATCCACTCTTAATAAAATTTCACCCCAGTTCTTTGGAACATCATTAATCTGTACAATAATCCAGTCCGGCTCCTCGATTACCGGTGTAACTGTTGCTTCACCTCCACCGCGTACCTGAACGGAAAAATCATAGGTGTTTTGTCCGTCAAAAGACGTATTTCGGATATCAAGCTCTACTTCCATCTCTTGTTTTTTTTCACAATAATCCCATCGAATTACCGTAATCTTTTTTCCGTTCCAGGCTTTTTCTGTTCCCAACGGTGTCAGGGCTTTTGCACTGCTAGATACAGGCATCCATTGATAGGATGTGAGAAAAAATACATATCCGGCTATGAAAAATCCGATCAAAAAATAAAAATATATTTTTCCGGATATACCGGAAAGCCTTATTTTAATTTTCTTAACCATCATCTCTCCTTCTCCATCTTTTTTAACTGGTTCCTATGCTCCATCCTTTTAATTGCATCTTTATCCACGGTAAGCGTTCCATCGAATATCGCCTTGCGCAGTTCGTCCCGATTCCTGCCAAATACTTTTTGCTTCTTCTGCATTTCCAAAATATGTTGTTCTTCTTTCATCATGCTCCTCCTCCTGATTCCAATTTGATTTGTTGACAGAATCATCTGTTACCATGGTTCCATTATGAAATCCTTGGATTCCTGATAGTAAATCAAATTAAAACTAAATACTTCCATCCCGGAATCTTCCGGATCAAAATATAATGGAACACTCACCGTCCCAATACTGCTATCTATGGTGTACTCACCGTAATAACAAACACTGCGTTCCGATGCAAACCCCTGTCCGTTCGCAAAAATCTTGATTTGCTTCTGCAGATTTTCTCTGGAAATACCCAGAATTTCTATTACCTCATCCGGAATACTGCTGATATCAAGCTCCGCCGACATTTCTTCCAGTTCCGGTTCTTCTGTCTGTGCTGCCGGTGAAGTCTGTTCTTCCGGTGCTGCAGATGGATTCTGTTCCATATTTCCCGATGCCTCCGGCGGTTTCGTTTGCAGAACAGAACCTTGGATCTTCCCATACGTTTCATTCCTTTTCCCGGTATAGGAAAAATAGATCATGCCTGAAAAAATCAATATGGCCAGGATGATAAAAATAATTCCCCTTTTTCTCTCCTGATTCAAACCTCTTCCTCCTCTCTTCCTAATGATTCACATACGTAAAGTGCATTGGATCAAAATATGCTTCACTCCAATCCCCACCCCAATAAAATCCATGATTCTTCCAAATCTGTACAATCTCATTAGTTACGGCATACGAATCGGTTTCCGGATTGTACGGCCAGCTTGTATAACTTGCACCGTTATGTTCCCAATTCAAATCCACCACACAGCCATAGGAGTGGTAAGATACCTTTGAGGAATCGCTTGCCATCATTCTCCAGTTATAACCGGCTGTCTGGGATGCAATTACCCGAAATCCTGCCGTCTTCATATCCTGAAATGCTCCGGTTATATTAGCAGTCAATTTTTTATGTACCGTCAAGGTCATTGTGGTTTCTTCCCCTTTTTCATTCAGAATCGGAACCCGAATCTGCGTTAAATATTGCTGCATGGCAGAAGCAGATTTTGGTGTTCCATCCGGAAAAAGCCAGTTCATACGATTGCTTAAATCTACAGATATAGCTTCCTGCTCATCTCCTTCTGTGTTGCTGCTGTTTATCTGGTAATATCTCAATACGTGCGTAGTATAGTATTGATCTCCATATCTCCATGGCCCCAACTGTTCTGCACGGGTACCGGTATTTCTTTTTCCACCGCTTTTTTCCTTTGCATAGGCAAAAACATTACTTTGTGTCCATTTTCCATCCTTTTTTAATGCATAATCTATGTAGCCTCCGGACATGTTGTATCCCTGCAGGGCTAACCTGATATTCTCCAAGTCTTCCGGTGATTTCACACCTGCCTTATCAATCATTCCTGATAAATAAGCTACACCCTGTTCTATACTTTCACTGACACTAAGTGTATTACAGGGCAGTCCTTTGGATTCCGATGCCTGGAATACATCATTGCCCTCTCCATGACTCTCCTGCTCCATCACCGCCAGATATAAATTAATGTATTCCTCTTTTCCATACTTCTTTAATTCTGCCAGTACATCCTCCCGGTATGCTTCCACCTTTTCCGACAAAGGAGACTGGGACTGATCCTCTATTGCCACTGGCGTAGCCTGTCCGGATTTTTCTTCCTCTTCTCCCCCTCCAACCAGAAGTGTAGCTGTAGAAGTTACAGTTTCCATTGCTGCGATTGTAAAAATTATTGATCCAATGCTGATTCCGGCCAAAATTTTCCAAGTCTTTGCCATCCTATACTCCTCCCTGGAAGATCTTTTCTTCTTCCTTGGTGAGATACACCTTAAACTCCAGAGTGCGGTCAGAAGCTATGCTTAAAATGTTCTCACCCTGCTCCAGCTTGGGAATCCTAGCAACTTGAGAGGCCGTTAAAACTCCTTCAAAAATGTTATTTAGCATTTTGGTTACATTAGAATCCTGATGAAAAATAAACTTATACTGTGTCAGTTCAAATATTGTTTTTACCTTGTCAATCGCAGCCGATCCCGATCCTTCCGGAACAAAATCACGAATTGACTGGGAAGCCAGGCCGATTCCTCCAAAATACTTTCTAGCCTCTCTCAAGTATACTGTGATCTGATCCAAGGCATGTGGTTTACGCGCATTTAACCAACGGTGGCTTTCGTCAATTAATATTAAGAAATTAATAACATCCCGGGGATTCATCCCCTCATTTAATTTCTGCTGCATCAATTTTCCATTGGTTACACAGTTGTCCCAGCACAGTGATATCATATTGAATATCATGGCATCGAAGATCTCTGCCCTCATATCCTTTAAAAGCGATATATCAAAGGTTACAATCTGTTCATCCATGATATTGTCAATCGTGGTATGCCCGTCAAACAAATTTCCATAGGTATTCACCAAATTCTCTACCACACCCCGGATTTTATCTATGATCTTTATATTTTTCCTGACAAGTTCCATTTCCACATCGTTATATTCTGTCTCCTGCATTACCTTTATTTCCTGCTGAATAAAATGTAAGAAATCTGAAAATGTCGGATATTGATTTGCCGGAAGTCCTGTCACTGGTCTGTTTAATTTTCCTTTTACCATTTCAAAACCGGACTGTTTATACAGCTTTCGCAACAATTCCTCAAACATATTAATTTCTTCCGTAGATACCTGTCCTCCTACCAAAAAACGGTATATGGTACTTACCTTTGAAATATGGGTAATAAAACTATTCATTTCTGAATCTTTAATTTTATCATTCTCGCCGGCGCGAAGAATTTCCAATGGGTTTAAGATTCCACTGGAGCCATCCAGACGGATCACTTTCCCACCCAGTATATTTGTTAATAATGAAAATTCCCCGGATACATCAAATGTCCTCACATAATTCCCCAATACGGCATTAATCTTAAACAGCTTTTTCAACAGCGTACTTTTTCCGGATCCCATGACACCGGCGCATAAAAAGTTATAGTATAGCCGGGATGCCGTTTTCCGGAAAAGATCAAAAACAACATTTCCTCCACAGGGCGTTTTTCCCAAAAAGGAACCGTTTGGATCTTCCAGAAATGAAAAATGAAATGGATTCCCCGCTGCAAGGGATTCTGACGTAAGGGGCTGTCCGTAAGTAAAAAACAACTCTTCTGACTGACGGGTATAAGACTGATACATACTTTTCCATTCTGTACGGCTTTCATTTAGAAAGATTGTAGTGAGAAACCCTCCGTTGCTTTCCAGCTTAGACATTATGTTTTTCACTTTATCTTCCAAAACGGCCAAAGAAGCGTCTGCAACAAAGATCCTGATATGTACCAGTTTGATAACCTCTCCCATGGAACTGATCTCATCAAAAAGTTTCTGCATCTCTTGAAGTCGTTTTTGTGCATCGTACTGTTCCTGATAATCGGTAGCACCTTGAAAACGATACTTCTGTTCTTTCATACTCCGGTTTATATTTTTTTTGACTTCATTTACATCATCCGTAGAAACATCCACTGTCACAACGGTATTATTAATATTGCAAGTCTTTGACAGCCAGTAATCATCCATGCTTTTGGGATATTCATACACATGGATACAAGCCTCGTAGCCGGATCCGGTCTGGATATATTTCACAGACTGGAAGGTAATTCCACCCTGTGGCTGTATCAGTTCCAGGAAAAAATCACCGGTATCTGTTCCCTTTCTCTGACCGATCATGCCATTGATTAGGTTACATTTATTGTTCAGCCGGAATAAAATCTGATGTTTCTTCTCTGCCGGGATAAACTGAACCAGTCCGGTTTTGCCGGATCCCAGGGTACTACGCAATGTCCGGATATTTTTCTCCATATCGTCCCGATTCCTGCCAAAAATCATATAGAAATACTCTCTGGTTGTATCGTGTTTACTGAGCCATGCCAGTTCATCTATATATTTCTGTAAAAATTTCTGATGGATTTCATTTTTCGTCTGCTGCATTTTATACTCTAAATATTGTTGCTGCATTTCTGTTTTGCAGGGAAAATTCATCGTGATTATTTTAAGATCATCTGCATATGTTTTGTAAAATTTTGCAAATTTCAAGCAGTCAAACTCTACCTCATCATCGGATGAATTTACCAGGTCTTTGGAAGTGATCTGCACGATATCCATAAGCTCATCTTTCAAGTGATAGCACTCTGTCTGCGGATCATATTCGATCTTTTCCATTAAATCTTCCACTGACTTTCTTACAGAAAAAGTGGTTCTTTTTTCCTTATTTTGTTTTTTTATTGTTGCTTTTCGTTGTTTCATGTACTAGTCCTCCTATCTATGTGTAGCCTTGGAACGGTTCAGCACCGGGTAATAAATTTCTTTATCTCTCCGCAAAAACAAAAGAATGGATTCGTAGTTTCTCCGTTTCCGGTTTGTCCTGCTTTTGGCTGTTAAAAATAAAGCCCAAAATACAGAATAGACATAAAAGGCAAATTTCATTTTTTCATGTACTACAGTTCCAATCACTAAAGATATGGCAAAATAAATCACAACAAAAAACAGATCAAAAAGATATAAATTTTTGTAAACCTTTGTTTCTGATTTTATCTCTTTAGCCACTATATATTTCATTTTCTGCTCACCCCTTCAATTTTTCTCTTAATGTTCCTCTTCGTTGAAGGTGAACTTACGAGATATTTTTTCCGGACTCTCCTTTCCTACGCTTTTTTCCTGGTACTGTGGTGAAAACATTTGCCCCCCGGCCTGCCTTACTTCTGATTCATGAAATGCACTGCCCTCCATGCTGTAAGAAGATTCCATGCCAGGGCTGCCGAGTTCCTGATCCATTCTGTCCATTGATACATAAGACCCGGAATCATTGCCAACAGAAGCCGGATCCATTCCGTTTAATACCTCTGCCTTTCCGGAATTTATATGTGTATCCTCTTTTCCAATCCCCTCTCCCGGAGCAGTTGATGTCCCTTTCGCATCGCTGTTGAAGGGAGCTGATAAACCAGAAACATCATCAGATGAAGTACCTGTATACTCCTGATTATTTCTATCTTCTTCCAGATCAAATACGGTCTGAGTGAAATCCTGATCCTGCTTTCCGTCTGTATCCATGCTGCCATCAGAAACACCATCCGGGGGTTCCATCCCACCTTGCTGCATTTGATCCTTTCGGTCTGCCATATCCCGCCCATCCATATTTTCATTCCCGTCTGGCGGATTCTTTGAATCGGGAGTATCCGTTTCTCCGGATGGTACATTACTATTATTTTCCATCGCTCCACCGTTTTTGGCGGATTCTTTGTTTCCTCCCGGTGGTACATTCCCGGATGGATCCACACTGCCACCATTTAAGTCAGAAAATGGTTTTGCCAGAGTTCCAAAAAGACCTCCATGCCCATCTCTGCCTACCATAAGATTTTTTCCCATTCCTGCCACTGCTCCAGCCATCTGGGTACCATAAAACATCGTCAGCATCTTGCCCATTCCATCACTCATTCCGGCATCAATACCGGTAAGTTTCTGTACCAGACTTGGTCCATCAATTACGGCAAAAGCAATAAATAAAAGAATAAATCCTTTCCCCAAACCGGATACATCCATGGTTCCGACAAATTTACAAGCCAGCAGATAAAATTTGATAAATACTGTCGTTAAGATTAAAACAATATAACTATCTTTGATACAGTCTAATACCTTTAATATTTTTTTCCCGCCGGCAAGGTTTGCAGAATACAACGTCGCTATTAAATGCCCCACTGCAATCTCCCATATTCCGCGAATCACCTTATAGGACATAAAAACATAGACGATAATCAAAGAGAGAAGTTCTAAATAAGCAGCCCACCAGTCCACAGTGTATCGGTAATAAAATTCATTTAGAAGATCTGTCCAGGCTACCCCATCGTATACATCTCCCAGAAAAAAAGAGGTATCGTCTATTTTGATTTCCGATGATTCTGATTCTACTTCGGGCAATTTCTTCCCTGCTATTTTTTCTGCTTTTTCATGTATTCCCTCTGACATGCCGGATGGAACAACATACAAGTATTTTGATAAAACGGATTTCATTTCATCACTATAGCTGTCCGGATCTAATGTTTCGTTTATTTTAATCATCTCAAACATCTGCTTATTGAATGTCTCATAAGTTATCTTGTAATTCTTTATGCCATCTTCATTTTTTTTGTTAAAATTTTCAATTCCCACTTTGGTATCAAGATAAAGCAGATCATGAATGTTAGAACCAATCAACTCATATGTTGCTGTGGCAGAACTGCTTCCATCAAGCAACTCGGAACGTACTTCGCTGCTTAAAAAGCCATTCATCTTTGTAATCAGAAAAGTGGAAGACGTGACTACCAATACAGCAAGCATAACATTAACAACAAACTTTGGTCTCTTTTCCTGCCAGAAGATCAGTATTAATCCAAGCCCGAATAAGGAAAGACATACCAACGCTCCCCATACTTTTTCATACTTATCAATATAGGCATTGACCTGACTGTATGTTGTAAAATCAACAAAGCCAAAACAGGTATCATAGAGACCTTCTACACTGCCGGCAACACTGGCCAGAACTTTCATAATGCCCCAGCCTAAATAACGCAACATAGAGGCAAATAGGGAATTTTGTTCAAATACAGAACGACATTTATATAAAATGGTAACAATCTTTTCATTGTCCAGTTCATCGGAACCTGCCGAGACTGTTTCCGAACAGAGCATGGCAAAGATGGGCAGTGTCAGCAATAGAAAACATAACGTCTTTTTTTTCTTACCCATTGCTTTCCTCCTCCAACTAACGTTCTTAATTTTTCTTTTTTACGGGTTCCTTACCAATCGCTAATAAATTAAGCAATAAGTCTTTATCTTCTTCTTTTAATTCCATGTTGGTGATCCAATCCGCAAACTGCTCTACTGTCATGCTTTCCGGCAGATATGATATTCCCAAAACATGGTTTACTGTATTTAAAACCTGATCCTTATTCGTAAGATCCGCTATGGTTTTTGCCTGTATCGCTTCCAGTCCCTGTTGTAGATTCCCGCTTTCTTCCATTGCATTGAATCTGGCAAATGTCAGGTTATAATCCCAGATACGTTCTGCAAGGTTGATATGGGATCTGTCTTCCAGATTGATTTCTTTCAAATCAATCGTATCCGGATCCGGAAATGTATCTTTTAAATACTCATAACGAAAAAGAAATTTCTTTCCCGATTCCTCGCTGTTAAATATGGGAGTAGGCTGTACCCTTTTTCCTTTCAGGTCGGTACGCTTCATAACACGTTTTACTACACATTCCCCTGGATATAAATTCATTAATTGGTTCATGTCTAAAAGCGGATGTTCTATAGTGCTTTCCATGATATGTTTCTTCACAGAAAGACGTTCCCCCGATCTTTGCATATCTACGATCGTTTCATTTCCTAACAATCTAGAAAATCCTTCCGCTGTTTTTTCATCATTGGTTAAAATATAGATGTGATTTCCACAATTACCCCGTATCGTTTGACTATCATCTCCATACAATTTGTCCATCTGTGAATATGAGTGTATCACTAAATCAAAGGATATATTTCTTCCAAGGCATACCGTAATAATATTCTCCATACTTTCAATTGCCGGTATATTTCCAAACTCATCCGTAATCACTTTCACTAGGCGAGAACATCTGCCGCTTATAGATTCGCTTGCTTTCTTTGCCAACACAAAATACAGTTGTCGGATAAAAACAGTTGCCAGAAAATGAGTAGATTTGTCATAATCTGGAATACCTAAAAATACGGCAATCGGTTTATCTCCAAATCCGATATCCTCTATATTGATGCTACTTTCTGCGGTCATTTTTCCTACATTTTCAAATGTGAAAATAGTCAGTTTTGTAAACATGGTCGAAAAGACAGAACTTTTTGTCCGATATCCCGCCATTTCAATTCCAGCATACTTTAACTTTGCACGATTCATGCCCTCTCTCCGATTGAAATATGCATCTAAACCACTAATATCCACATCTTCCTCATCCTTTATCCTGACAAGCTCGGAAAAAAGATTCATCACAGAGAACATATTTATTTTTTTACAGTTTTCAAAAATATCTTCATAAATTGCATCTTCCGGTAAAGCCGGCAGGACAGAATTTAAAATTGCATCTCCTGTTTCTCCTGATATTTTTTTATACTTTTCTCTAATATCCTTTTTTTCCGAATCTGTCATTTGGTCAAATCTTTTCCGCTTTTTCTCCCATACAGCCAGACGCTTTTTATTATCAATCTTATCCTGTTCCAAACAATCCTCAATAATGCCAAGAATTAAGGCTGATAACAGGTTAGATGCTGATTCCTGCCAAAAAGAATCTCCATTGGTTGGCTTATCGGGATTAAATATGGAAAAACTAAATGCCTGGATTAATAACTCTGCGTTTGCATAATCCCCTTTCAGGTAGATATCTACACACTGCTTTAAAGGATTGAACCCCATAGAGTGCAGCGGATCATTCAAGCATAAAAGGAATACCCGATATCCTCTTTTCTCCAGCATTTCCTTACAGCTTTTATACAGTTCCATTTTCGGATCTGTGACTACCATGGATGCCTTCTTTTCTGCCCTCGAATAAACATCAATACTTGGATATACAAACATTTCACCTTTACCAGATCTGGTAATTCCAATAATCAGGTTATTGACTGCACTATTATCTATGTACAGGTTGTTACCTATTCTGGATACAATCGTCCCACCATAACCGGGAAACGGGATGTCCCGATCCGGAATCTCTTTGTACTGCTTTTTAATCTCCTTATTGGTTGTCCAACGCTCCACTCCCTTCTGTCCCATGTTAAATCCGGAAGAACTAAAAGCTGTCCGCATCCGATATATATGAATGGTATCGACAAATCCCATTAAAGCAGCATAAATCATCAAAGCAGTCACATACAGGTCTAAATTTTTTTTCACCCTGTCATTCTGAATCAGGCAGTTTGACAGATCAAGATACTTCTTTGCATGATCGAGGTCCTGAAGCAAAAGGGGCAGGGACTGCACCAGATTCAAAATATAACTGAACAGAAGAAAAAAAAACGCGTTAACACATAGTAAAAAAGGAATTATTACCCACCAGCTCCCTAAGAGCCTATCTATTCTCATTTCCCTTATTTTTTTGTTTTTCTTCATTATTTTCCCCCCTATGCGGATCTTACGAATTTTGCAGGGCAGCGATGCTGCCCAACAAAAAATATGACAAAATACTATTCTCCGCTTCCAAAGGTAATCTGGTCGGCATACCAACTTCCCAATGATGTAGCCCCAACAACAACAATCACTCCAATAGCGACCCATGGCAAGATCTTCACTGCTAATTGATGCGACTTATCACTGGGAATGGCCAGCATAGCACCGATCACCAATGCACTGACTATGGCTAACACATATCCATAAGGCTGCAGCTCAGAACATATTCCTGTTACATTATTTGCAAATTCATCCATCTCTTTTCTCCCTTTCATGCAATCTATTGTTTCGCTGTTACCTGCATTTTTCTTTTTTATCCTCTCTCCTTTTCTTTTTATGAAAACAAATCAGGTTAATCATACCGATGATTGCAACCAGAACCAGAAGAACTCCTATGGTAATCGCTGCTACAGGAATACTCTTCGTTTCCGGCTGTACCTGATAGGTTGCTGTTGCTTTCATTTGATAATGAATAACACCTGTTTCCCGGTTACGAATACCGGCATAGGTTGTCTGATATACCACTCCCATCGTATCTTCTGATGAATAAATTCCCTGATAAATCACACGATAGGTTATTGTTTTCTTCCTGATTGCAGCTCTGGCATCCCGGCATAATATTCCTTTCTTGTTCCGATATGCCTTCCCTGTCCAGGATATGGTACCTACTTTATAATTTTTCATCTGCCCTGCAGTAACACCAACGCTTTGTAACAGTTCCTTGTGATACCCTTTCAATGGATTTTGCTCATTCTTTTCCACCATGATTCCGTTCCACTGATAGCGTTCTGCATCATAGCCGGTAAAGTGAATATCTATGTATGAATTCTCCCACTCTGACCTCTTTTCCACTGCTATTTTGTTTGCATTCCCGGTATACTCTTTCTGGGTATCCGGATCCGATGCCGTGACTTTTTTCACAGCTGGAGCAGCGTCTGCCTGGCTTTTAGAAAAATAATCGGTATAGCCGTTAAGCTGATTGGTTTTTCCTTTTTTCTGTGTTACTATCTCAGACGTGCTTTCCTGCAAATGATAAACAATTCCATCCTCTTCTAATGTCTGTACTGGATTATACACATCTGACTGCTTTAACACCTTACTTTTGACCGTCTTAGTGACCGCCTCTGCAATCGTCTCCTTTTTTTCGCTTACGGTTTCATAACGTACATCCTGCAAGCGATACATCTGACCATTTTCCTGTATCAATTCCGGAAACTGGTCGTCAATTTTATCTGAACTATTATTTGTATAATACTCAATCTCCTTCGTAACAGTCTCACCGGAAACTGCACTGGCAGCCTCCGGTTCTACTGCTACAAGAAAGAAGGAAAATACAAATAATAAGAAAAACAGCTTTTTTATCTGTTTCATACAACCTCCCATTCTGGTTATGCGGATCGTCTACGTTTCCGTTTCAGCAGTATGACAGCTGCAGCGGATGAAAACATCATCATGCTTAAAAAGGCTGTCAGTAACTGATAACCCGTCTTTGGCGACAGACCACCACCTGATCCCGGACTGCCACCTGGTGTCTTGGTTGAGATCTTTCCATATGCCTGGTCCTTTACCTTAACCACTTGGAACTCTCCGCTGTCTGCTATTTTCAGCTTAACAGCTTTTGCCTTTTTATATCCCTTGGGTGCCTTGACTTCCTTGAATGTATAGGTTTTGTTGGCTGCTAATACTCCCACAATCTTTTCTGCTTTTTTCCCGGTTGTAAAAGCATAAACCTGATTGCCCTGACTGTCATATACTTCAAACTCTGCCCCTGCTAACTGTTTCTTCGTATCAGAAGCTATCTTTTTCAATCGGATTTTCGTTGTATCGTCATACATCATGACGCGGTTTCCGGTGTTTCCTTTCACAAAAGATGCACCATTTTTAATGTAGATCTGGTTATTCTCCCCAGATCCCAGCTTAAAAGTAATATCGCTTGCCGTCACATATCCATCTGCCGGCTTTGTTTCCGTCAGGACATATTCTGTGTCCTGGAGCAGACCAGAGATCATAAGATTTCCTTTCTCGGTCAAAGAAGCTGTCAGATTACGGTATCCCAAAGCGTCAGCCTGGGATGTAAGCTGGATGCTTGCTGCATCTCCGCTTGTCCAGCTGATAATCACGTTGCCGGAGGTATCACTGACTAACAACTTGCAGCCTGACAGTTCCTTACTGCCGGTTAACGTCAGTTTGTCAATTTCAACCTCTGTCTGTTCGTTATCTTTCACTACCTGCGCTGTAATAACTGGGTTTTTTTGATCAGCATATTCCACATGAACTGGTACTGGTGCTGAATCAAGGTAATATGAACCGGATATGGATAATTCCTTGAAGTAATAATTTCCGGAATTTAATTTACTCTGTCCGTTTCCCGGCAGATCCTTATTCTCTGTCTTGCCTTCTGATTCTGCCGTCTCCTGCTGGCCACCATCTATTGCCTGGTCAGTTTCCTGCTCTTTTTCCTGATCCAATTCCTGCTCTCCAGCATCCGGGCTGTCTGTCTTGTCTTCACTGTCAGGATCATTCTGCTTTCCATAGTTCTCTGACATCAAAGGAAGATTCATAACTGATACTGCCTTGCCCTCTCCATCCGTGGTAACAGTGTCTAACAGGGTATCTTTTGCCACAATCAATTCCCCAGCAGCATTATAAATGTCATCTGCTGTGTATAATCCAAATTCTGCACCCTGTACCGGCTTCTTTGTCGTCTTGTCCGATTTCAAGATAGAAACACTGGCTTTTGCCAGTAGATTCATAACATCCAGCTTTCCGTCTTTATCTGCCATACCAGCAGAATCCGTGACATAGGATGCTTCCTTATCTTCCCAGGTAAAAGTTACATCCCAGTCCTGATTCGGAAGTACATATCCATATAACGTACTCTTTTCTTTGACGGTGTACTCTCCCAAAGGGAGATCTAACGTAATGATTCCATCATCATCCATTTCATAGCCGGTAATTCCCTCACATTCTTTGCTGAACTGGACATCTTCCCCGGTATGGATGGTGGCAACCAGTTCGCCTTTGTCATACCAGTTTGTTCCCTGGTTGTCCTGGGTTACGATATCCTCTTTCGCATAAACTTCAAAGGTTGCCCCTTTCAGGTATGCCTCCTCATAGGTAAACTGCCCTGCCTCCGCATCATAACCGCTAAGCTGTTCGCCTTTTTTCGCAAGCGTTAACCGTCCGTGCGTTTCCTCATTTTCATAGTCAACCGTTACTGTAATAGTAGGATAATTACTTTCTGGATCCGTCTCTACCTTGTAGTTATCATTCTTACTGTTGATCTCCACTTCGATATAATCTTTTACCTGATACAGTCCTGGGGCTGATTCCACTTCACGGATCCGGTAAGTTCCGGACTCTAACTCATGCAGGGTTTCTACTACACCCTCTTCATCTGTTGTAAACTGTTTTAAGGTAATCATTTTTTTACCGTTGCTACCGGTCTGGATAACCTGGGTTTCTTCTCCTGTTTCCGGATCCACCCGGAAGATCTCAAACACCGTGTCCGGTTTCAGGACGGTTTCGCCTGTGTTGGCATCCTTTTTCTGGATTTTGAGGTAGGCTTTAAAGTTATTGTTCAGCAATACGGTATGGTATCCTTCCGATTTTTGAGTTTTGTCCTCAAGTAGATCTAATTTAAAATCTTCTACTTTTTCCGTGTCATACAGTCCCGTATCCACCTGATGCACCCAATATTTTCCATAAGGCAGATCTTTTGCTGTGCCACGGCCATACTTATCTGTCACTATAGTCCGTCTGTCATAGTCATCACAGGCATCATAGCTACTTTTACTTCTCAAATAAACTTGAAATGTCACATCATGTTCAAACTCGGCTTTCCCGGTGTCCTCTCCCCGGATTTTAAAGATGTTAATGTCATTTTTTATGTGTGGTTCATTTACCTCAATGTATTCCTTAGACAGAATATTACTAAACTCCACAATATCATCTATCTCAGCACCGCTGATCTTAATGGTTTTTATTTCATTACTTAACAGAAATCCTTCCGATGGTTTTACTTCTTTAAGATAATACGTGACGCCGCAGAGAAGATAATCGGTAATCAATATGCCACCTTTTTCAGTGGTGTATATCCCGGCTGTCTTTGCTTTCTTGTCATCCCCATACACAGTCGCTTTTTTTGTACAGGCTATATCCGAATATAGTTGGTATTCCGCACCGTCCAGAGTAGCGTCTCCATGTGCCTTACCATCCTTGGTATCTGCTTTCTTAGTTACCTTGACTTTAATCTTTTTGATTTTGTCCACCAGATCGACTTGAGATATATCATTACGGTTTCCATGAGTCTTTGTTCCAAGCCCGGTAGAGGTAGCTGATTCATCCACCCAATTTCCTTTTGCATCCTTAAAAAAAACATTCTCCTGTTTCCAGGTGATCTTAATGGACGAACTTCCAGCAGATCCCACATTTACATCTGATTTTGTATATTGGGAGGATGTGGCACCATTCCCCCCTGCCTTCCGGTTATATACTGTAAAACTCTTTGCAACGGAGGTATATGCATCCGGTAGAGAAGAAACCTCCTCGCTGATTACACCTTCGTCATTGATATTCCCTCTTGCGCCAGAAAGTGCTTTTTCCGCTGCTGCTCTGGCATTTGCCTTGGAAGAATAGTAAGTCACTTCACTATCTTTCATCTCCTCCTTGGCCAAAGAGATAATTTTATCCGAGGGATCCGATGGCGAGGTAATATATCCGTAGGCATCATCAACAGAATTGTTCCTGGCGATAAAGAAAAAGGCATATCCAGAACTGTTTGTCGTAGCAATCAGATAATCATTTCCATTCGCATCCATGCCCTCCGAACCATTGACATCCTCGGTATCTGCCATTGTTCCATCTGCCTTTGAAACCCTATAATCATATACATTATCTGTGTCACTGGTTAAGGTAAGGCGGAACTTTACTCCGGCTATCGGCTTCCCTTCTTCATCCGTCTTATGTACCCGGACTCTTTCATGATATCCTTCCGATGCACCTACTGTCTCCCAGTCAAAATCTTCTTCCGGGACAATCTTAAAATTCATGAAATGCTGGTATCCGGGAACCTCTACTGCGTCTCCCTTACTGTCATATTTACATGTTTTAAAAAATTTAATCCTGACCTTGTATGATGACCAGTCTGTTTTGAAGATATAATCATACAGATCATCCGATGAATACGTGGTACTTATTCCATTGACATGTGATTTTGCATTATCCAGCTGCGTTATCACACTTTTTTTGTGATCCGAAATAGTATCACTCCCAGACCAATTTGCCTGGCATCGAATTGCCCAAATCGCAGTCTGTGCGAACATTCTTCTTTGTGCTTGGCTTAAGCTGCAGCCGGAAGGATTCTTTTCGACAAACATAGCCGCTGCTATCATTGCCCTTGTCTTAGATGTACAAGATGCGGCTCCGGAAGGTGCATCCCCCTCCCATGTGCTACCCCAGCTGGCATAATCTTCCCAGTATTGTAAAAACATTCCCTTATCTCCATAGGTGGGATCCCCGCTTTCAAACGAATGTTTTCCAAAATCCAAACAGAAAGCATTTTTTCCACCGATGCGGAATTTCCACATATTGCTTCCCGCTTTCTTTGTCCGGTCTGTATTACCGGGATTATCATGCATTGTCCAGCTGCTCTTTATCGAATGCCCCAGTTTCGTCTGATGCAGATCAATTTCTGTAACTGCCGCAGAAACAGTCTTTACATTGAAAGACGGAATGGGTGAAATAAGCATTGTTAAACACATGAAAAATGCCATTATTTGTTTCCTTTTATTTTTCATAATCTTTTCCTTTCCTGCCCATACGATTATTTTAGTGCTTTTTGGGCTGCGTCAGCACTATATACCGGATTTTTCTTACTCCAACCGCCAAGCTGTTTTTCTCTGTATAACTGGTAAGAATCAAGTCCTAGCTTGTCAAAGATCTGCTGCTTTGAATATCCGGAATTCAATGCATTCTCCAGCCAAACCCTCTGTTCATATGTCAACCTGGCTCTCATGCTCAATCTGGTTCACCTCCCTGCATTCAGGTGTCATGTGTGACACCTATTAATATTCCGGAAAGCCTTTTTCCTGATCTGGTCTTGTGACTACGAGTACATCCTCTGGGCATGTTTTTCTCATGGTGGCTTTTTGATGTGTCCTAAACCGAATGCATTTTTTCTGGAGGTGACATTGTTTTGTTGAACTTGTTTACTGTAACGCTCTTATCTCTTTATTTATTCTGTCATGTTTACATCCATCCTCTGGATCTCCTTGTTTTCCCCTTTTTTTCTTCAAAAGATTTTCTACTTCGCCTAGATTCATGCCCTTTAATTGATTTAGTAATCTGAAGTCAATTTTCATTGTTATCTCCTTATCAAAATGACAGTTTTTTACTTGTATTTCTGCAATATATATAATAAAATATATTTATAAACATACAGAAAAGAGGATTCATATTATGTGTTTTATTGAAGCACAGCTATCGGCTTTTCTTAAAAAGCTGATTGATGATACGGAAAACAATCGGATATTTTGGAATCAAGTTGGCAGCTGGGGCAGTGAATATCATTCTATTGATTTTAGATCTATAAACCCCATACTTTTTTCCATAAGCGATAAGGAGCCATTCATTTATAATAACTGGGATGATGTATATATTTCTAATATCATGACCAGCTTCGTGTATGTAGCCAAAGTCAAAAATACTCCTCCCCTATACCGGATATTTATACAACCTGACGCTGACAGCAAACTCTTTACAGTAAATTTGAAATCTAATGACATAAAAAAACTGTATGACCTTGTTAGTTCACAATTCATAGCAAGTCAATCTTCCCATCCGATTTCTGACTTTGTTTATGACTACCTAACAAAATTTACTCCCGAGGATGATTAATTACTTGTTTTATGATTTCATCTAAATTTTTACAAATTTCCTGTGATATCATTTCTGCTATATCACAGGAAATTTCTTGGTTTTCATATTTTTTCTTAGTGGATATTTTCGTAAGTGCTCCAAGATAACCACTTGCCTGGTAGTACTCCCTGACAAAATGGGGAACATTTAGACAATCTTCCCCGTATTTACCTATCAGTAATTCTTCATCCAACATTTGTTCAAGCTTTTCCGCAGAATCTCCTAATCCTTCAATCATTTTTCTTGTATACGGTAATATTTTGCTCTGCCCCATTTCTACTACATCCTCCCATTCTCATTTACTCCTGTGTTAATACCCACATTTCCCATATTTCTATACAGCACATCTTCTTGGTACATCCACTATAATAGGATTATCACTTGTTTGTGCCTTTTTTGAATGATAAATAAATCGTTCTGCCACATATGCCAGTTTGTCATCTTTATTCTGTATATCCATATTGATTACCTCCTGTTCGCATTTCTAATTGACATTTGTACAAAAAATAGTTTAAAAATAAAAAAAGAGTGCGAAAAGCACTGTATATTCAGTACCTTTCGCACTACATTCTAACATTCAGCATTTTTTATCAATAAGTGACAAAATTTGCCTATATGAAATTGAGTATCAGAAACGCTTTGGATCCTGCTCCTGCCATGCGATTGATCTACAGTCTTGCTGGCAATAACAATATATGGCATAGAACAAGTGTGAAGCCCTCTTTTGACACCGAATCGGATATAAAGAAAGACATGTTCTACTGCTTATTTATGCAATAAAACATGTCTTTATACACAACCGTGCCAGAAACCTGTCTACCGATATCGTTCTTTATATATTTTCATTACGCAATGCTTCGATTGGATTATCCTGCGCCATCTTATGATATGCATAAAACATTGTCAGAAATACCACCAGAAAAACACTGACGACAGAGATCCCGATGCTGCCCCACGGAATCAGCATCGTGCTATATAAGCCATCACCTATGACACGATACATCAGGTAATTGATCCCAAAGGATGTCGGCAAACCAAAAAGTAACCCTTTGAAACCAAATAACAAACATTCATAATTCATCATATGATGAAAACCACGTCTCGTCATACCAACCGATTTCAGCATGGCAAATTCCTGTCTCCTAAGGGCAATATTCGTAGATATCGTATTAAATACATTTGCCAAAGAAATCAATGTAATCAATACAATAAAACCATAGGAAAAAATCTTGATGATGAGCATCATGGCACGGTTGGCCTCCTCAAACTCCCGCACATCATCAATATGCTCCGTCTCATAATGTTCAAAATATTGATTTTGCTCCACATATTGGGACAATTTCTCTGCGGTAAGTGTATGATCCGAAGAACGCATCACAAAGTACGTCTGTTCAAAGAGAACCGGAAGTTGGTTCACGAGCTGGCATTCTTCCAGGATACAATAAGGTAATACCAGCGTAATCCCTCTGGTATCTTGTACCCCCAGCGGCATAGTATCCTCACAGATTTCCCCCACTGTCAGATCTAACGAATACTTCCCTATACTATCGCCATTATCATCCCAATCCTCGATCTGTACCTGACAGGAAAAATTTTTGCCCTGTAATATCTGTCCGGTATAATATTTTCCTTTCCTATCGGGCAGCATTGTCTGACTCCAAGCCAATGCTTTGGGCTGTTTCACGTCCATATATTCCGATACATTATAATGATGCTGCTCTAAATAATCCTGATATATGGCATCTTCCAGGAAATAAATCTGTATCGTATTTTCTAATTCTTTCCCTCCCTTGGTCAACTGATTCCATAACATTTCATCTGAGAAGTCACTCTCTCGTTTGATCTGCAGATAATCGGCATTGTATCGTTCCAATGGTAATGTCAGAGATGCCATAGCAGTTTTACTATAGGCAACCCCTGTCACACCTTCCAACTGACCGATCTCCTTCTTTAGGACATCGAGTTCCTTTTTGCCCCTCTGCTCATCGGTAATACCACAAGAGATATCATAGTCTGCCTGCCCACTGAAAGAGGATACGGAATTCTGCATATAGCCACAAAAACTTGCTGCTGTCACAAACAAAACGATGCTCATAAAGAGGGAAAGCACGGTAGCACGATATTTTCTCCGATTGCGTCTATAATTCTTCGCAGCCAGCATCCCCTCAAATCCAAAGATACGATACACCAATGGATTGGAGCGAAGACTTTTTCCTTTGAGCCGAATATCATTACTTTGACGCAAGGACTGCATCACAGGACTTTTCACTGCCTTCCCAGCCGGAATCCAGGCAGATAACAAAACCGTCACAAAGCTGACGATGACAGCAAGCAACACCGATAACGGAGTCACAACCAAGTGTAAAGGACCCGCATCTATCGTAAGCATTGGTTCGATAATATTGGATACAAAATGAAGGGTAACCGCAATCCCCCCCAAGCCTGCCAAGAGACCTATGGGAATCCCCAACAGACTCAAAACCAGCACCTCAAAGAATACACTGCAGCGTATCTGTCGTTTGGTAGCACCGATGGATTTTAATAGTCCAAATTGTTTTGTCCGTTCGCTCACTGAGATGGAAAACGCATTAAAAATCAACGAAACTGATCCCAGCATGATAATTCCCATCAGGATCGTTCCCATACCATACAGTATGGAATTAAATTGATTATTCGTACTATTTCCTTCATACCGAAGCAAAGCACCGTGGGTATTGTAAGGGGCATACATATCTAAATTAAGGCTTTGTTTCTGATACTTCTCTAACAAATCCACAATTTCTCTCGGATGTTTAACCCGGATCAATACCGTATAATCCACAGGACTGCTGATTGCACTTTGTATCCCCGCAGATGCCGCATCCTCCCCGAAATCCATATGGGTAAACAAAATATTACCTGGCAGAACATCCATATAAGCCTGATAAGAAGGAAGCTGACAAATCCCCACGATCTGAAAACGACGATTATGGCTGTTTTCCAGGGTTTCCTCACTGGAATACCCGGCAGTCATCCAGTTTTCTGCTTCCGGTTCCATCGAATCCGTCTGCCGCTTACCATAGTCCAGAGACAAAGAATCACCAATTGTTGTCCACCGGAGAGTTGGTTGGGAAGGTGTTTCTCTCTGCCTTCCAGCCCCAAGATGTGTATCATTTCTTTTAATCGATTCTCATTTACCTTGCGTCCATCCATCAAAACCGGTAATGTAATATTTTCCGTAACATTCAGAACCGGTATCAAATTATAAAACTGATACACCAGTCCCACCTGTCTGCGTCGAAAGATGGCCAGTTGCTCCTCATTTTGGGAAAACACATCATCACCATCCATATATACCTTACCGGATGTGGGAACATCCACGCCGCCTAAAATATGCAACAATGTGGATTTGCCGGAACCGGACGGTCCCACGATGGCCACAAACTGCCCCTTTTCCACCGAAAAAGAGATATCGTTCAGGGCATTGACCTCATTCTCACCTTTTCCATATACCTTACTTAGATGTTCTACTTTTAGAATCTCCATACTCTCATACTCCTCTCCTGCTGAATCCTTATTATTATCAGCCAATCTTTTGGAATTGTAAACCGTTTACAAAGTATAGTATAATGATTGCACATGACAGTAAAATGACTTCTAAGTGACAGTTTTGTAAGATTTGAGAGATTTGTATGTTCTTAGATAATACCATATCTTGCCGGATACCCAGATTCCGGAATGATCGGATTAGCAATCGTCCCTTTTCTATGGTTCATTTAGAAATATGACGATGCTCATTTATGATAGTAACAATAAACACAATAAGTGCAACGACCATCCCGATTCCCAGGAAAATAATTAAAACATCCACTAACAACGGACTAATACATTTTCTATTGATCCTAATAAATAACATGAAAAGAACCAAAATAATTTCTAAAATGCTAAACCCAAAAATTTTTCGATTCATCCCCGAATCATCCTCCTTTTACATATACTTATAAACAAAGAAACTTTAACATCCGGTTTCCTTGACATACTGAAAGCATTTCAAGGAAACTGCGATATTAAAGTTCGTTATTGTTACCCCCAAATACGAATCCGGTTCTCTGGTGCCACATACATGGCATCCCCTTCCTGCACATCAAAGGTCTCATAAAATTCATCCAGCATAGATACCACTGCATTCACTCGGACCTTTGCAACAGAGTGCGAGTCAAAAAGAATCGTAAATAGATTATCTTCTGTCAACGTTCCAACCTCTGCCCACATATTGGCAAAACTGATCAGAAAATCCTTTCTCGTCTCTTTGTCATCCCCCATCAATTTAACCACACAGGCAACTCCTGCCAAATCTGCTATATTCTCAGACAATGTTGTCTGACCATCCTGGAAAAGTGGCATATCCTCCAGTGTCAAGAGATAGTATGTATTATAATAATCCACCAGTTGCCGTTGAATCTCCTCATAGTGACTGGCATCTTCCTCTGTCCACCAGTCTCCCACATCACCATTTTCATCATAAAGTGATCCCGTTTCATCAAAGGCATGGCTAATCTCATGGGCTATAATCATTCCCAGTCCGCCATAATTCATCGCATCACTTCTTTCGGAATCATACACCGGTGCACCGACAATACCTGAGCAGATATAAATGCCATTGACAGTAGGTATATAGAATGCATTCACCGTCAGCGGAGAAGCCTGCCAGTCCTGATTGGTCATCTTTTCCCCTATTACTTCCCGCTCTGCCTCTGCATCTTCCCCATCAATGATCATGACATTGCCTAACAGACTTCCGCCCTCCTCCGGCAGTGCTAAGTCATTTTCTAATAAATATCGGCTATAATCATCTGGATATAAAACATTTTTTCCCAACGCAGAAAGCTTTTTCTTTGCATTGGTTTTCGTGGTTTCGGACATCCAGCCACATGCATCTATTTCTTTTATATACTGCTCTGCAATCTCATCTACCATAGCGGTAATGTCCTGCTTCTGTGCTGCAGACTCATACTTCTCCGTATAAATCGAACTGATCTCCCACTCCAACAGCTCCTTCGTCTTTGATAATGCAAAGTCTTCATATTCTGTATAGGAAACTCCATTTTCAGCCTCATACAGCAACGCATAATTATGATAGATTTCCTCTGTCATATAGGTCGCATACTGATTCAACATTTCATACTTGGCATATTCTTTTAATGCTGGTAAATTCTCCTCCGTCAAACAGGCATCAATCTGCTCCATCTGGGAAGGCATCGCCACAAGAATATTTTGTGATGTATCATAGCCTGCTGTTTTCAGATAGGATAATAAGTCACAGTTTTTCATGAGTGCCTGCAACTCTTTCGGGCTGTACTCCACCATCATACTCATTCCCATCTCCTGAAGGAGCTGTATGATTTCTTCCTCCGTGAGATCCTCTGGAAGATCCTGCATTATATCAAAAAGAAAATCATAGCTCACGGCAAAGTTTTTGAAAATTTCCTTTAATGCTTCAATATTTTTACTTCTCTCAGATTCCTCTTCTCCGGCAGCCTCCAAGAGACTGTCCGCATAGGTCTGCAACGCCTCTTCGGAATCTATAAATATATCTTCATCTTCTCCCAAGTCGTACTCATCGTATGTATCGTCATCATAATCTTCATCCGTATAAGAATATTCTGCCAATGCATAGTCTGAAAGATCAAAATACAACTGAAATGTTTTATTATCCTCCTGAGACAAACCAGCAGATGTATTAAAAATACCTGAAATTCCTTTTCGGTCAAGTTCCGCCTCAACCTCCAACAATTCCTCCACCGTATTTGCACCATCAATTTCCTCAATATAAGCAGACAATCCGCCGATTCCATTTGTTTCTCTGGTATTTCCGTCCGCTGCGGTCTGATACAGAGCTGCAATCTGTTCCTCGGCACTACCCGCGCTGCTATCTTCTGTATGATCTACAGCATTGCGGATGATGGCATCTTCTCTTTCTGAAACGTTTTTTTCCAGCGCACTCACAGCACTCCAACTAACCTCAGATTCCTCTTGCCCATCCAATGCATCCTGAATGATCGATACATTGGCTGCATCATAATAATCATCCACATATTCTGCAACCTTTCGATCTGTCACAACCTTGATCGTCACACTCTCTGTAATACCGCTTCCGTCCGTGGCGCTGATGGTGATCGTGGTCACTCCCTCTTTCACGCCCGAGATCAGGCCATACTCATTGACCGTGGCAATATCCGAATCTGCTGATTCATAATCCAATACCGGATTTTTGGCCGTCTCTGGCAATACCTGTGGATTAATGCCTGTATTGCCACCGACATATGTAATATAATTCTTACGGATCATGTGAATCTCGGCAACCTTCGATGGATCCGGCGTTGTCTCTGGCGTCGGCGCAATGCTATGATCCGGTTTGGCAGTCGCAGGGACTCCCGGTGCCACACTAACACTTGGAACCGCTGTAGACGGAACTGTTGTCTTGACAGCAGATGATGCGTTTCCCTTCTTCACCTTCACGGTAAGACTAAGCTTTTTGGTGCGGAGTTTCTTTTTTTGGGTATATTTTACAGTAACCGTAATCTTCGTTTTCCCTTTTTTTCTGGCGGTCACGGTTCCCTTTTTATTGACTTTGGCAATTTTTTTATTCTTTACTTTATACCGAATCGATTTTACTTTGACACCTTTGGCAGTTTTTAACTTAATCCTTGCTTTTCCATAAGTGGTCTTTCCACCCTTCTTCCCGATGTTTAATGTGATCACTTTTTGGGACAGCTTTACCGGCTTCGAAGCCGCGGATACGCTTCCAGGCATGGCAGTCACCACTAATGCCACAGATAAAGCAAAGGCAACCATTCTGTTTCTTTTTTTCATAAACTCCCTCTTTTCTTCGCTGCTTTTTTGACATAACACAAGTATTATGTCGCAGCGCAGACAAAATACTTATAACACAAAGAAAGTTTGTGTTTTGTTCTCCTCATGATGCATTTTTGAAATTATTACCAATTTATCATACTAATTATGACTTCTCAACGTCGTTCATCCCCAGATCTGTTACGTTCATCCCACCTGACACAACATCTGCGGAATAATAAGTTCCGTCACAAAATATCCATCATCATATGTAACAGAATATAAACCACCATTCTTTTCCACACATTTTTTCACATTTTTAATCCCATATCCATGTCCAGCCTCCGATTTACCAGTAATGAAATCACCATTTACCATCTGAGGTTTCTGATGAATTGGATTGATAATAGTAACGATCATCGCGGATTCCATAAATCTGATATTCACTTCCACACCATGCTCTTTGCCTTTCTGCACAGCCTCAAAGGCATTGGTCAAAAGATTATAAAAGATAGTACAAATATCCAATGAAGAGATCTGTAACTCCTCCGGAATCATACCCGTCCATTGCAAATCCACTTCGGGAAACTTTTTGGATATATCATTAACGATTGCGGTAATCAAACCATTGCCGGTCTGTATGCTGGGGGATAATTCTTGTACACGGTCTTCCATATCAGCAAAATATTTTCCCAATTCTTTATACTGCTTATTCGTGTACAAATTTTGCATACAGTACAAATGCGTCTTTATGTCATGACGAAAGGCCCTCGTCTCATTTTCTTTTTCCAGCAGCATAGTATAATACTCCTTCTGAGCCTCCAATAAATTAGCATTCATCTCTGCTTCTCTTTTTAAATATATATTTTGATTGCTATGAATGATTAACAGGATACAAACCACAACTAAAACCAGACTGCTCATACCCAGACCAATGATTAAATCCTCCTGATAAATATCCTCTCCCATTGCCATGTATAAAACAAGGCTCAGATTGATTGATACTGACAATGCCCCGATTAAATAAAGTACAATATTTTTTTTGATTTGGATCGTTCTGATTTTCACCTTATTATGATAGAAAAGAAAAGCGATCAAAAGAAGCAAAGCCAGAGTAAACGAATCGAATCCAATATGTAACAGGGGATTTTCCCGCATCTGAGCTTCATCCAGATGAAATACCTCAACACATGCAAAGGCAAAAATCATATCTACAGCACTGATGCACATAAAAGATAAAACAATCATGCCAGCCTTTTTCTTTTCATATGCATTCACGATCAAAAGCATAATGTCCACGATAATGATACAAAAGTCGGACAGATCAAAAAACCGGGAAACAAACACAATCATAAGCAAGGACACAAAAAAAGAAGGATAAATACTTTTATGCTGTCTTATTCCAAAAAATATCACTACAACCAAAAAAAGTTTCACAAATTCCACGGAAAAACAAATCGCATTCCAACATATCATATTCATGAGCATTCTCCTTTAATTGAACATTGCATATTTCTTGACATAAGCAAAAAAAGCATCTCTCGCTTCCTTATGTTTTCTTCTGGAAACAGGTATCTTCACATTCGAATATTTCATGACAACACCATCATTATCAATGGTTTCGATATACCGCAAAGCAATCACATAGGATCTGTGAACCTGATAGAAGTGTTCCTTTCCTATCATATCCATCCATTCACGCAGCGTTTTTCTTGTCTCTATCTCTCCCTGCTTCATGTGAATATACGTGTAATTCCGAATCGTTTCAAAATAAATTATGTCTTTCAGGCTTATCAGTCTTGTTCCCTCGGTTGTATGTACCAATATTTTTTTATGATTCACAATTTCCTTTTCGGCTTCCTCAACTGCTTCCCGGAAAGCCGAATCAACCATCGGCTTTTGCAAAAACCGGAATGCTCTTACCTTAAATGCATCGGGCATAAATTCCGTGTGACTGGTCAAAAACACCAGATTCCCCTCGTATTCCCTGTTCCTCAATTCCATCGCCACTTTCATTCCACTCATCCCGGGCATCTCGATATCCAAAAAAATCAGATCATACTCGTTCTTTGATTTAAGCAATTCTTCCCCTGAATAATACAAGTCGATTATATAATCCGGTTTATATTGAGCCAGTTTTTCCTTAATATCATTTGCAATGATTCGCTCATCATCACAAATTGCAATGTGCAAATTCAATTCCATCACCTCAATATTTAATTTTACCATAGATAACAACTTTTTGCCACGACGTCAAGTGGTAAATTCAAAAGAGAAAATATGCATTGTCGGCTTCAGGATGAAATGCCGACACGTGAGGTTGAAAAAAGTACCATATCTCGTCCAAGCAGTTGTCCGAGGGTGGCATTCAGATACGGCTGATCATACTTATTAACATATTTTTATCAATTTCTCATTGACGCTAGGCTAAAAAAATGATAAAAATATTATTGTGTTTCTTATGAAAAGTGTCATCCTTATAAATAAGAATCAAAACAAAAGAAAGGAAGAACCAAAAATGTTGAAAAATCTGGATAACATGAAATTGAAAAAGAGACTGAATTTTGGCTATGCCGTAGTCATCATACTGATGATTATATCAGGGGTATTGAACATGATAGGCCTGGGAGTGCTATATGGAAGCTTTAATAGCTATATCAATGGTTCCCAAAAGGCAGATACCGCAGTTAAAGAATGTAAAATTGATGTTAATCTTGCGGCGAGAAGCATTCGCGAAATGGCGTTACAAGAGGATAACAGTACATATAACAATTATCGAGAAATCGTAGAAAAAAAGCTGGAGGATGTCGGCAAACAACTGGAAATCATCAAGAAAACAAACGTAATTGAAGATGAAATGTATGAGAAATATTCCACAGCATTGACTGACTGGGGTGAGATTGGCTACGATATTATGAAAGATATTGAAAGCGGTAATAAAGACACTGCAACCTCTAAAATTATTAATGAATGCGCACCTGCATTAGATACCGTAGAATCCATCACGGACGAACTGGATAAGATTACGGACGAAGCAAAAGCAAATGCGGTTCAGATCAGTCATGTGGTAACCATAATTGCTTTCATCGGCATTATTCTTTTTGTCGTTATCGCTGCTTTATTGGCACAAAAAATTGGAAAACGTATTATCGCCTCTATTACGAATCCACTAAATGAGATTGAAAAAGTGGCAAAAGAACTGTCAGCCGGTAATCTCCATAGCAATATTGAATACCATTCCGATGATGAAATCGGTGGTCTGGCACACAGCTTGAGAAAATCAATCCGCATTCTGGGAGAATATGTGGATGACATTGCGCGGGCGATGCAGGAATTTTCTTCCGGTAACTTTGATGTACAGCCAGAGGTGGAATGGAGAGGTGATTTTGTAGATATTTTGAATGCCTTTATGAGTTTCGAACAAAGCATGGCAAATACAGTCAAAGGAATCCAGGGTGTTGCCAATCAGGTTAGCAGCGGAGCCGAACAAGTGGCAGAAAGTTCTACCGAACTGGCCGAAGGTGCATCAAACCAGGCAGGTGTCGTGGAAGAATTAACCGCAACGCTGGATCATATATCTGAACGTGTTGCACAAAACGCAGAACACGCAAGAGAAATCAGTCAAAAGGTACAAAATTCCGGTGAGGAAATCGTCAATGGTAACGAAAAAATGCAAGAAATGGTGGCTTCTATGCAGGAAATCAATGAAGCATCTAACGAGATCAGTAAAATTATCGCCACAATTAACGACATCGCATCCCAGACAAACTTGCTGGCCTTGAATGCATCCATCGAAGCCGCCAGAGCCGGTGAAGCCGGCAAGGGATTTGCCGTTGTCGCAGATCAGGTATCCGTATTAGCCACACAAAGTTCCGACGCTGCCAAAGAATCTACTATATTGATCGAAGCATCTGTACAGGCAGTGGAAAAAGGTATGGTGATTGCCAACGAGACAGCACATCAGTTAGAAAATGTTGCCGCCGGATCCAAGGTAATCACTTCTCATGTAAATGATGTCGCTTCCGCTTTGCAGGAACAAACCACAGCTATCGCAGAGATGAACGAGGGGGTAGGACAAATTAATGATGTCGTTCAAAGCAACTCTGCTACTTCCCAACAATGTGCAGCGGCCAGCCAGGAGATGAGCAGCCAGGCGGAATCCTTAGAAGAACTGATTGCCCAGTTTAAGATTGCCGAAGCAAACTAAACAGGAAACAACAGAAAGGGAGTGTTCCCTATGACTAAACAAATCATAGAGAATACTCCCTTTCTTTACTTCTTTATTCTCCGAATCTCTCCATCAATCCCACCAAAAATACCATATTCTGGATTTTCGCAGACTATCTGCCACTTCTCCCAATGTTCCACTACCGGTACATTGGTCCACCCGGTCACAGCAAAACGCATACTGCTGTTTTGCCAATTCCATCGCTTCCTCTTCCGGCACTGGGTTTGGTACAAAAAGATACAATTCATCATGTGTGATCACTACTGGTACAGCACTATATTTCTCATACCAATATCGACAAACCGTTGCCATCTCCTCCGGCAAAGGACAATCATTCCAGCCACCAAACGGCACATAGACCACGATTTCCCACGGATTCCTTGTGGGCACCTCCAGCAAAAGAATCCGTTTCATTTCTTTTCTATCCCCATCATAAAGCGAAAAGTATTCTTCCAACATATCGCCACCTGTAAGTTCGCCAATAAACTCTGGTGTAAGCTCCACAGCCTCCACCTCTTCCTCTTCCGGCTCCACAAGCTCTTTCCACCGTTTTGTCAGAATTTCCTTGCCATTACTGCCTATTTTCTTACAGGCTTCCTCCACAGTATACCCATCTTCCTCCCAGAGAATATCAAAAAACTCATCTATATATTCATCCTCTGGAATCAGAACCGGAGTAAAGCCCTCCTTTTGTCCTCGCTCCACTGCCTTCTCATATTCTTTCATAACCTGATCATAGGTAAAATCCTTTAACACCTGATAAGTATATCCGAGCTTATCCCCTATAGACTGTACCCAAGTGTTGAAAGAAGGTTCTTCTTGTTCCTGCTTTTTCTTACCAAAGTGAAATAACTCCATTTCTTCCTCCTTTTGATAATTTCATTTAATCCGTTATCATTGCCCGTACGCCTTCAATACTACATTTCTATTATAATGAATATTCGCTGTCTATACAATAAGAACTAATCCTCTTGTTTGATTTGCTGGATGGAATAGTATTTTTTGTTGACTGCCAAAACAGTATCCTCTCCTGAGAAGGAACCATAAACCATCGTCTTCTACCACATCAATTTTATTCGTCTCCTTTACGGAAAGAAAAAGGAACCGAATAATTCGATTCCTTTTATCTCCATTATTATTGAACTTTATTACAGTACCATACGTACCTCTGTCACATCTGTCAACTTCTCAGCCGGAATATAATTCTCCTCCTGCTTCTCACCGTTGATATAAAACTCACTACATCCGGATTCCTTACCATTTGGGTTCTCCACTTTAATGACTACCTTCTTGCCGCGGAAACTCTTCTCCATAGTCATTTCTTTCCAATCACTTGGAATCGTCGGCGCCACACGCAAACCATCAATGTCCGGGCGAATACCGCAGATACCTTCCACGCATCCCACCATACAGGTAGAAGCGGTACCCGTCAGCCAATGTACGTGGGAACGTCCATGAAATGGACTCTCATCTCCTTCTGTATACTGTCCGTGTACATAAGGCTCTAACTTACGAATCTCTGCCTGATCATTCTGTGAGGATGGCGAACTTTCCTCAAAATACTGGAATGCTTTATTGCCATGTCCCATCAGAGATTCTGCTAAGATAATCCATCCCTGCGTCTGGGAGAAGATACCACCGTTCTCCTTGGTAGATGGCGGGAACAAACCAGCTAACGCACCATCAAAATAATGATCCACATACGATGGCGCCATCACCTTAGCACCATAAGCAGTATTTAATTCACGGTCAACGGATTCCAATACCTTCTCTGCCTGCTCCTGTGTAGCCAGACCGGAAATCACAGCCCAGGATTGTGGATTTAACCACATACTTGCCTCTGGATCATTCTTGGAACCAATCAGCTCACCGGTCTCCTTGAAACCACGGTTATAGCGGTCATCCTCCCACCAGAACTCATTAATCTTATCGCCCACCTCTTTCTGGGTCTTATCCAGATAGGCAATATACTCCGTATCGTTTTTCTTCTGTGCAAACTGGCGCATGATGGTAAATGCATAGTATAACTGCATCGCAACGAAAGAAGATTCTCCCTGTGC
Source organism: uncultured Jutongia sp. (assembly GCA_964521555.1). GTDB lineage: Bacteria > Bacillota > Clostridia > Lachnospirales > Lachnospiraceae > Butyribacter. The sequence continues at coordinate 126,089 of CAZFSU010000002.1, forward strand.
GCCCAGACGCAGACAGTCATTCCAGTCTGCATGCAGACCAGCCGGCAGACCATGTGGTCCCAAATGATTCATAGAAAAGTCGATGGCTCTCTTTAAATGCTCGTAAACACTGGCCTTTTCTGGTACATTCGACCAGGTAATCTCTTCGTCAATAAAATCTAAGTTACCTGTCTCAGCAATATACTTAAATACCGTAGGGAACAGCCACAGTGCATCGTCGGCACGATATGCCGGATGTCCTGTCTCCTTTACATAATCCGGATCATCCGGAGTACCTTCATGTCCGGCACGTTCATCATGATCAAAACGCACCAGCGGCAATCCACCACCATTATCCACCTGTGCGGATAACATAAAGCGAATCTTATCTAATGCTGCCTCCGGATCGGTATGAATCACACCCTGAATATCCTGCACGGTATCACGATAACCATATCCGTTACGCTCACCACAATAGATAAAGGAGGCTGCTCTGGACCAGGTAAAGGTCAGGAAGCACTGATATGCATTCCATGTATTAACCATGCTGTTAAACGCAGGACTCGGTGTGCTGATATTAAAGTTATCTAACTTTGCATGCCAATATGCCTTTAACTCATCAATCTCTTGATCACATACGGATACATCTTCATATGCTGCCAGAATAGCATCCGCATCGGACTCTTTATAACGACCTAAGATAAATGCCATCGTCTTGGTCTCACCCGGTGCGATCTCCAAAGCAGTATGTAATGCTCCACAACTGTTTTCGTTGTAGTTGCATACACCATCACATTCTCCGCGCTCCACTGCCACCGGATTACCGTAATCATGATACATACCGATGAAAGCTTCCTTGTCACCATTGTAAGAAGTCACCTTCTGACCGGCCAGACCAAAGAAACGCTCCTTGCCATTGCTTCCATCCGGACCCTTGTACCAGTTCGGATTGATCTGCTGATAGATTTTGTTACCGCGGAAGCTGGTTACCGTCGTACACAGAGAATATTGTAAGTTTACCTGATCCTGATTATAGTTATCATCATTGGATAATTCTGCATAACCAAAAACAGAAATCTTGCGAGGACGATCTGATGTATTGGTTACCTTACAGCACCATACCTCATAGACTTTATTCAATGGCACATAGTACATTGCCTCGGAATGGATATCGGCATAATCTGCATACATCTTAGTATACGCCGTCCCATGATGCACCTCACTTTTGTACTCCTCTAAATCCTTGCCAACCGGCTGCCAGGAAGCAGACCAAAAATCCTTTGTCTCATCATCACGCAGATAGATATAACGGCCCGGTGTGTCATCGCTGTTAAAGTGGTAACGAAGAATACGTCCATTGGCACCACTTTTCACGAAACTATAACCGCCCGCATTGTTTGAGATGATTGCACCATATTCCGGGGAACCCAGATAGTTACACCAAGGTGCTGGTGTGTTAGGTTTGGTGATGACATACTCTCTGTTTTCATCATCAAAGTAACCAAAATTCATAAGTTTGTCCTCCTTAAGTTCGTTATATTATAGGGCTGCACCGCAGATCAAGTACGTAATCCGCCAGTCAACTCCTGCTTGCACCGCAATTACTCTCATTATACGGCATGGACGAACTCAGTTCAAGAACAATCGTTGCATTTTTTAACACTATTTTGATATTCCTGTGCCTATTCACGGTCATATGGAAAAAAACGGTACATTCTACAAGCCTGCTTGTATGAATGTACCGTTTTTTTCCATTGTGACAGCGAAAGCTGGCACTCCACCTCATAAGTAAAACATTAGCTGCATAGCAGCGTCTGACAGCGTAGCTGGCTGGTTTTACGCATGTGTGTGGAGACCGTGAATCCTTACTTCGTCTTTTCTATGAGTATAGTGATATGTTCTACAAGCTTGCTTGTATGAATGTACCGTTTTTTTCCATTGTGACAGCGAAAGCTGGCACTCCACCTCATAAGTAAAACATTAGCTGCATAGCAGCGTCTGACAGCGTAGCTGGCTGGTTTTACGCATGTGTGTGGAGACCGTGAATCCTTACTTCGTCTTTTCTATGAGTACAGTGATATGTTCTGCAAGCTTGCTTGTATGAATGTACCGATGATACCGGATTTTATAAGATTCCCACCGCGATCTGGTCAATCAGACCACACTGATACTGTCCCTGCAAAAACAAGTTCAAGCCCTCATACTCTCCATCCTGTACTGCCTCCTTCTGATCCTGTTCGGCAAAGGGATCTTTCTCTTTCATGGATTTCTTTTTCTCCTCCTCGTTCCTGGTCTCAGGCAATCTGGCATACCGGCTGCTCTCACGAAAAGTTTTCGCCTCATGTTGTACCATAGCGGCCATGTATTCTGTCGCCGGATCTCCCGCTTTATCCATAGCTCTTACCACTTCCATCTGACCTGCGATCACCTGCTGCACTTCTTCTTTCGACCTGCATGACTTTAATCGTTCCCGCAAGGCCTGTCTCGCCCGCTCTACCCGTACCGCAATCTCATACATGGTTGGATTATGGATGCGCAGATAATTCATCTCCTCCGAGGTCAGACGCTTCCCGCTCTTTAACTTGGCCATAATCTTCTGTTCATACTCCTTACGTGCCTCGTCATCCATACCGTCTGTGGGATCTAACAGATGCGTTAAGACCCCCTTTTCTATCTCTCCGGCTGATTGTAACTGTTGATCTAACGAAGATTCTTTTACGATTGCAAATGCATTTTGTATCGAACTCATGATTTCCCTCCATTCCACTCAGCGTTTGGCAAACCTTTCTGATTCAGCCACTCCCCATGATATTTTATCAATCGTTATCATGCCATCACAGATATTATCGGCTTATTCCCAAAAACATCTTACAGGCATTTCTTAATGAAACGCTTTGCAGAAAATCACAAAACACAACACCAGCCCGGCAATGCTTCTGTGGAATGCGCTTCCAGACGCATCACCGGACTGTGCCAGAGACAAGAAGGTATTCGTTCAAACCATCCGTACCCGAACCATATCGTCTGCTACTCCCATAGCTTTTACCAGAGACTGCCATCACAAGCAGATGGAAACCTGATACTTTTCTAACCAGTAATTGATTTGCAACAGATATGCTAACATCTGAGGCCCTGCCATCAACTGTCCGTACCAGGGCTTTCCATAATCTTTCACACTATGAATAAATTGCATGGTTTTCTCCATATCCACAATCTGGCGAATCGGTGCATCGCTGTCTTCTAAAACATGTGACAACCGTTCCCCCAATAGCTGTTCATAATATGGATCATAACTCTTTGGATACGGACTCTTTCTGCGGAATAAGATTTCATCCGGCAACAACCCCCTGGAAGCCTGACGAAGCACATTTTTTACCACACCATCTTTTGCCTTCATCTCCCAAGGCACATTGAAAATATATTGTACCAACTCCCGGTCCGCAAAGGGAACTCTGGCTTCTAACCCGGAGTGCATACTGGTACGATCCATACGATTTAACAATGTCTGCATAAAATAACGGATATTAAGATAGCCTATCTGGCGTCGGTTTGTCTCGATCTCATCCTCTCCCGGCAGGATCGCCACCTCTCGCACAGACTCTTCATAAACCTGTTGTACAAACTCTTCCATATGCAATTCCTGCAACAATTCCGGTTTTAATAAAGTCTGTCTCGGAGACAGATCCGGTGTCCACGGAAATGTCCCACAGTTTAAGAACTGTTCCCGATGAAACCAGGGATATCCTCCAAACACCTCATCGGCACACTCACCCGTCAGTACAACTTTGTGATTCTCGCTTACCAAACGGCAAAAATGCACTAAGGAAGAATCCACATCCGCCATACATGGCATATCATGGGAATCAACCGAATCGTATAACAAGTCAGCCTGTGTCTGATAATCGCATTCCAGATAATGATGATCGGAATCCAGATATTTTACCATCTGATCCACATATGGCCGATCCTGGGATGGCTGAAATTCATTTGCCTTAAAATATTTTTGATTGCCGGTGAAGTCAAAGGAATATGTTGTTAATCTCTCTCCTTGTTTCTTTAGTTCTCCGGCACATACAGCCGATACCACACTGGAATCTACACCACCGGATAAGAATGTACAAATCGGCACATCCGATACCATCTGACGTTTGATCACATCCCGAATCATCTCTCCGCTGCGCCGCACCGTTGTCTCATAATCATCGGTGTGAGGACGGCTGACCAGATGCCAATACTGCCTTTTTTGCACACCATAACGGTTGACACTGAGAAAACATCCCGGTTTCACCTCATGAAAATCCTGATATAATCCTGAGCCGGGAATGCGTGCCGGTCCCATTCCCAGCAATTCATTTAACGCAGCGCGATCCGCCTTCGCCTGCACACCCGGATAAGCCAGGATCGCCTTCGGCTCTGATCCAAAGATGAATACACCTTTTTGCTCTGTGTAAAATAATGGTTTAATCCCAAAGCTATCCCGGTACAAGTACAGGGTATCATGCCGTTCGTCTAAGATCGCAAAGGCAAAAATACCATCCAACTGCTCCACAAACTCCGGCCCGTATTCCAAAAAAGAAAGCAGGATTACTTCCGTATCTGAAGTGGTCTGAAACCGCCAGCCAATATTCTCCAGCTTCTTCCGAAGTGATCCTGCATTATATATTTCTCCATTGTATACAATCTGATAAGAATATTTCCCACGGCGCCTCGCCATAGGCTGATGCCCATCCTTTAAATCACGGATCGACAGTCTGGTATGAGCCAGACCCGTATGCCTGCTTAAGTAAACACCTTCCTCATCCGGTCCACGATGCCGGATACTGCCCTTCATCTGTTGTAAGATCTGCTCATATTTCTCACGATTCGCCGTAAAATCTCCTGTCCCATCATAAAATCCTGCAATACCACACATAGCCGTCTCACCAAAATAGATAATCAAGATATTGTATGCATCGGGACAGAATGTGTGCCCATAAACCTCCTATCACAATTTCTCCAGAATGGATGTCCCTATGGTACCCTCTGGCATCTCCACACCAAAATTATCCGCCACCGTAGCCCCAATCACCGCAAAGGTATCTCCTTCCGGCAAAGCCTCTCCCTGCTCCATAGAAGGCGAGTACGCGATAAAGGGTACTTTTTCTCTGGTATGGTCGGTGCCCGTGTAAGTAGGATCATTGCCATGATCTGCGGTCAGTATCACCAGATCGTCTGGCCGCAACACATCCAACAGTTCCCCCAGCTCTTCATCAAACCGCTGGATCTCCTCCCCATATCCGATGGGATTGCGTCTGTGGCCCCACAACGCATCAAAATCCACCAGATTGGTGAAACAAAGTCCGTGAAAATCCCTTTCGGCGATGGCGATTGTCTGCTCCATACCATGCACAGAGGACTGGGATTTGTTGGATTCTGTCAGTCCCTCCCCATCGAAAATATCATAAATTTTACCAACAGATATCACATCGAAACCTGCATCTTTTAATGCATTTAATACCGTCTTGCCATAAGGCTTTAAGGCATAGTCATGGCGATTAGCAGTGCGGACAAATTCTCCCCGTTTTTTACCCACATATGGTCTGGCAATAACCCTGCCCACCTTCCATTCATCCCGCATAGTAAGCTCTCTGGCAATCTCACAGTAATGATACAACTGATCTAATCCCATCGTTTCTTCATTTCCGCAAATTTGTAATACGGAATCGGCCGATGTGTACACGATCAAGTGTCCCTTCTGAATCTCTTCTTCCCCTAATTCATCCAAAATCACAGTACCGCTGGCACTCTTATTGCCAATCACTTTTCGTCCGGTACGCTTCTCCAACTCTGCGATCAACTCCCTTGGAAAGCCTGTATCAGAAAAGGTCTGAAAGGGCTTAGTAATGTGTAATCCCATCATCTCCCAATGCCCGGTCATGGTATCTTTACCGGTGCTGCGTTCCCGCACTGCCATATACCGTCCAATGGGCTGCTCTGCCGGCGACACACCCAATACCGGACGAATATTTGCCAGTCCCAGACGTTGCAAGTTCGGAATATGTAGTTGCATTTTCTCCGCAATATGTCCCAAGGTATCCACACCGATATCGCCATATTCCTCCGCATCCGGCATCGCTCCAATACCTAAGGAATCCAATACAATCACAAAGATTCTCTGATACTTCCCCATACGATCACCAACCCTTCCTCTGCTCACTCAAAATCCGATGAAACCTTCTTTCAAAATACCAGTTCCTGTTCTTCAAATAACCTCTGCACTATGGTCTGATATTCTGCTAAACTTTTTGTCTTTTTGATCTTTTTCAAATATTTATCTGAATCTGTGAAACTTTGTGCCATGAAGATCCATAATTCTTTCATCTTGTGCAACAATGGCGTATCCCCGGATAACGCATCCTGATAGGTGCGAAAAATTGTCTGATAAAATTCCCATACCTGCCACTTGGTAACCTCATGACCTTGTAAGCGACTGACTAAAGCAGGATCTGCAACGAGACCTCTGCCAATCATAACTGACTCCAGATTCGGAAAATCCCGTATTAACTGGTAATAATCCTCTGTGGTACAGATATCTCCATTATAACATAACGGATTGCTGCTATGCTCATAAGCATACGCAAACATATCCCGATGTACGCTGCCACGATAAAACTCCTGTCTGGTTCTGGGATGAATCGTCAGTTCCTGTATCGGATATGTATTCAACAATGCTAATATCTCTCGAAAATCCTCCGGATCTTCCCAACCAATTCTGGTTTTCACGGAGATCTTTACCTGGGCATGGGCAAAGATTTCATCCAAAAATTTTTGTAACTGTGTCCTCCTTTCCGGACGCAGAAAACCGGAACCCCGGCCTTTCCCCGTCACCGTTCCGGATGGACAACCCAAATTCAGATTCACTTCCTCATATCCCAATGCTTTCATCTGACCAGATGCCTGTATAAAATTTTCCGGAATGTTTGTCAGAATTTGAGGTACCAAATCCATTCCCACGTTATGTTCCGGCAGAATATCCCTTAATTCTTTGTTCTTCATGATTCCACCATCTCTGGTTACCACAAACGGGGAATAATACCGGTCTGTCCCCGGAAAAAATTGATGATGTGCGTTCCGATAACGATATCCTGTGATTCCTTCCAAGGGAGCAAAATAGTATTTCAATTTTCTTCTCCAATCTGCTCTGACACTGTTTGAACCTCATCATAGTCACACATGATTTGTATCCCATGATATACATTCTCAATCGTCACTTCATCGAACCAGCCGCCATCTTCTCCATCTAAAGTCCACTGCACATCATCATCACTGACTATATGAAGCCGCCTGGTACGAATCAAGCACATCTGCTCCGCATCTAATTTCTTGGTCAGTAACGCATTTAAGATCATCTGCAATTCTAATGGGTTCTTGATATTACGGATGAATAGTGCCTCAAATAATCCATCATCCATCTTGATTTCTTGTAAACTGTATGCCTTGTAACCGGACACGGATTCGGAATTACTCACTAAACCTAATAAAAACTCATCTTCGATGGCACCGTCATCATATTCGATCTTCATATGATGCGGTTTAATCTCCGCAATATGTTTTAATGCTTCTACGAAATAAGCAGTCTTGCCCAAAGCATTTTTCAAATCCTGTGGCGTTTGATAAGACACTTCCGTGAACGCCCCAAACCCTGCTACATAAGTAAAATAACGATTATTGAATTTCCCCAGATCACACGCAAAGATATCACCTTTGGTAATCAATTCTGCTGCCTCAGGCATCACTTTGGGTATCCGTAATGTAGAAGCAAAATCATTGACAGTCCCTGCCGGAATATAGCCAATCACCGGCTGATTCGATAATTGCATCACTCCTCCTGCCACCTCATTCATTGTGCCATCCCCTCCAGAGCACACAATATAATCATAATCCGACCCTTTTCCTGCCACGATTTCCGTCGCCTCTCCCGGACCACTGGTTGCCGCAATCGTCACTTCAAAATCAGCCTTACAGAAAATCTGGATAATCTCCGACAGGTATCCACGGATTTGTTCCTTCCCAGCCATTGGATTATACACAAAAAGCATTTTCTTTTTCATAAACCCTCTACCTCCTATCTGAAAATCAGATTACATACACCACCTATGTATTTTCTGATTTATCACGGATATCATCCGTGATAAACATGGCATCCCCAAATGAGAAAAAACGATATCGCTCCTGTACTGCCTCCTCATAAGCTGCCATAATATTTTCCTTACCTGCTAAAGCAGAAACTAACATCAACAATGTTGATTCCGGCAGATGAAAATTCGTAATCAGGCAATCTAATACCTTAAAGGAATATCCCGGATATATGAAAATACTTGTATCCCCTTCTCCCGGTCTGACAACACCATTGGAATCCACTGCGGATTCGATGGTACGGCAACTGGTGGTACCCACACAAATCACACGTCCACCATGTTGTTTCGTGCGATTAATACACTCCGCAGCTTCTGTGCTTACACGATAATACTCGGTATGCATATGATGCTGCTCCACATCGTCCACTTTTACCGGACGAAAAGTTCCCAATCCCACATGTAAAGTTACATGAGCGATCTGAACCCCCATCTGTTTGATCTGATCTAATAATTCCCTTGTAAAATGCAACCCCGCCGTAGGCGCAGCGGCAGACCCATCATATTTGGCATATACAGTCTGATAACGATTTTTATCCTGCAAGGTGTGTGTAATGTACGGTGGCAACGGCATTTGCCCTAACTGATCCAAAATCTCTTCAAAGATTCCCTCATATTCAAAACGGATCAGGCGATTTCCTTCCTCCACCACTTCCTGCACCTCTGCACGCAGTAAACCTCCACCAAAGGACAACCGCATCCCTGGACGCGCCTTTTTGCCAGGTTTAACCAGGGTTTCCCAAACTTGATCGGTTTGGCGTTTCAGAAGCAGAACTTCCACCTTGCCACCCGTTTCCTCCCGTTCACCGATCAGTCTCGCCGGGATCACTTTCGTGTCGTTAATCACCAGGCAATCTCCCGGATGAAGATACTGTGTAATATCATGGAAGATGCGGTGTTTCCGCTCTCCGGTAGTTTTATCCAAAAGCATTAACCGGGAAGAAGACCGATCCTGTAATGGGTCCTGTGCAATCAGTTCCTCCGGTAATTTATATGCAAAATCCGATGTCTTCATTTCTGCCTCCAATCCGGTTTATGCCAAAAGAAATTTTTCAATCACCTCTGCCACGCCATCCTCATCATTGGTGTTTTTCGTTACGTAATCTGCGACTTCTTTGACAACCTCCTGCGCATTGGCCATCGCCACACCCAGTCCAGCATATTGTATCATACTTTGATCATTAAAACCATCTCCACAAGCGATGATATCCTCCCGTTTACACCCCACCAGATGCCGAAATCTTTCCAAAGAGGTGGCCTTGTCCACCCCCATCGGTGTCAATTCGATAAAAAACGGTTCCGAACGTCCTACCCCAATTCGGTTTCCAAAGGCTTCCGAAAATCTTTGTACGATCTCCGGGGCTCTCTCCGGGGCTGCTGTGCCCAGGCATTTATTCACCGGTGTTCTTAGCTGTTTTGCCGGGTTCGGATAGGACCGGATTTCTAAACCATTGATGCCTGCCTCGATCTGCATATATTCATCTACTTTATCCCCGGCAATGATTCCGTCTTGCTGATAAGTCATCATGCCAATATCCAACTCCTTCGCCAATGCAAATAAGCGGGGAACAATATCTTCCGGCATAGTCGTCTGATATAATATCTCTCCGGTCTTACAATCCGTACATTTACTGCCGTTATAAGATAACATATATCCACCATATTTTTTAAGATTTAACGCATTTGCCACAACAGATACTCCCGGCGTGGGACGACCACTGGCAAGCACCACCAGATGTCCTAATTTCTGCATAGTCCGAATCGCACATCTGGTTCTGGGTGTAATCTCTTTTTTTGAATTGGTTAATGTTCCATCCAGATCCAAAGCTAATATTTTTCGTTTCATAATCTTTTGCCTTCCTTGCTCCCTTCCCGAATGCATCCTCGAAACCTTCGGTTTCTCGGTGTTCGCTTCGCTCACATATTTTTTTTCGGAAGCTCTTCCGGCTATTTCATAGCCGGATTGCTTCCTTAAAAAAATTGCATTCGCTCAGGTTATGCATATTGACTATTGTAGAGTTGTGCATAGAAGCCTCCTGCCTGCATAAGGCTTTCGTGATTACCCTGTTCGATGATATTACCGTCTTTCATGACCAAAATAATATCGGCACCACGGATCGTAGATAACCGATGTGCCACAATGAAACTGGTACGTCCCTCCATTAATTTAGCAAATGCCCGTTGAATCCGAATCTCGGTACGGGTATCAATGGAGGAAGTGGCCTCATCTAAGATCAGCATAGCCGGCTTGGACAACATAACTCTGGTGATACAAAGCAACTGCTTCTGTCCCTGGGATAAATTGTCTCCATCCTCTTTGACCGGTGTATCATACCCCTGTGGCAAACGGCGGATAAAACTATGGGCATGGGTTGCCTTGGCCGCTGCCATGACTTCTTCTCTGGTGGCATCCGGTTTTCCTAATACAATATTATCATAGATCGTGCCATCTTTGATCCATGTCTCCTGTAGCACCATCCCGAAGCTGGTGCGCAGACCACCTCTGGTCATCTGACGGATATCAACGCCGTCCACCAGAATCTGTCCATGACTGACATCATAAAACCGCATCAACAGGTTAATCAAAGTCGTCTTACCACAACCCGTCGGTCCCACAATCGCCACTCTCTGTCCCGGTTCCACCCGCAAGTTCAAATCGCGGATCAATGGCTGTTCCTCCACATAAGAAAAAGACACATTTCGTATCTCTACTTCTCCGTTTACATGCTCTGGCACCACAGCGTCTGCTGCTTCCGGCACCTGTGGTTCTTCCTCAATCAGATCAAACACACGGGCAGCACAGGCAATGGCATTTTGTAATTCTGTGATAACGCCGGAAATTTCATTAAAAGGTTTGGTATATTGATTGGCATAACTTAGAAAACAAGAAAGTTGTCCTACACTTAATCTGCCCGTCAATGCAAACAAAGCGCCTGTCACGCCCACCCCTGCATATACCAGATTATTGACAAAACGGGTAGCCGGATTCGTAGTAGAAGAAAAGAATGTGGCCCGCAAAGAGTATTTCTGTAACCGTTCATTGATCTCATCGAACTGCTCCAAAGCCTCTTCCTCATGTCCATATGCCTGCACCACTCTCTGGTTTCCAATCATTTCATCGATCAAAGCCGTCTGTTCCCCGCGGGCTTTCGACTGCAACTGAAACATACGATAGGTTTTTTTTGCAATAAAACTTGCAACAAAAAACGATAAAGGAGTTACCAGCACCACCACCAAGGTTATCCATACATTTGTCCGCAGCATAAATAGCAGAGTACCCAAGATCGTCAACACTCCGGTAAATGCCTGAGTAAATCCCAACAATAATCCATCCGCAAACTGATCCACATCCGCGATCACACGGCTGACAATATCACCGGATGGATGTTCGTCCAAATACTTCAAAGGTAAAATCTCAATCTGCCGAAAAGCGTCCTCCCGGATTTCCTGCATCACCAAATACGTAATCCGGTTATTACAAACATTCATCAGCCATTGGGACAGACCCGTAATTCCGATCAACAGTACCATCTTATATAGCAGCAGGCGCAACGCATCAAAATCCACCTGTCCTGCTCCCAGCATATCATCGATGGCATCTCCGGTTAATATCGGCAGATATAACGTAGATACCACGGTAACCGCAGCAAATAAGATTGACAAAACCACCAGTATCACATGTCCTCGAATATATCGTAAGATGCGAAAGACCGTTTCTTTCTGACTGCCGCCATGTTTCTTTGTCATACCTTATGCCCCCTTTCGATCCGACTGGTTCTGAAATTGTGAATTGTGAATCTCCTGATACACTTCACAATGCTCTAATAGCTCCTCATGAGTTCCCATACCTGCAATTTCCCCATCATCCAAGACGATAATCTGATCGGCATACTGAATGGAAGAAGTTCGCTGCGATACGATGAATACAGTAGGCTGATACTCCAGTGAACGAATTGCCTGGCGTAATTTTGCATCCGTGGCAAAATCCAACGCGGATGTACTGTCATCCAATATCAAAATCTCAGGCTTCCGAACCAAAGCTCTGGCAATGGTCAGACGTTGTCTCTGACCACCGGACAAATTGCGGCCTCCCTGCTCGATCTCTGCCTCCAGGCCACCCTCTTTATTCCGAACAAATTCCCAAGACTGGGAATCCTTCAATGCCTGACAGATCTCCTCCTCTCCGGCAGCTTCATTGCCCCAAAGCAGATTTTCCCGAATTGAGCCGTGAAATAGTATCGCTTTTTGCATAACGATACCAATCCGGCTTCGCAGATCCTCTAACAGAATGCTTCGTACATCCTGTCCATCAATACGGACAGATCCCTCTGTCACATCATAAAATCTGGGGATCAGATGAACCAATGTCGATTTGCCGGAACCGGTGCCGCCGATAATGCCAATGGTTTGTCCTGCCTTTGCCTCAAAATGGATCTCCTCCAAAGCCGGGTCCCCACCATTCTGATAAGACATGGTCACATGATCAAAAGCCACCTTCGGGACAGCTTTCCCGGTCGAATCCTCTGTCTGCGATTCCTCTGCTATGATATGCAGAGAAGAACGCATCTCAAATATATTCTGAACACGTCTGCCACTGGCAACTGCCTTTGTTGTTAGTACGATGGTATTGGCAAGTTTGATTAACTCTACTAAAATCTGTGACATATAATTGACCAATGCCACCACTTGTCCCTGTTCCAGATAACCACCATCGATACGGACCGCGCCCGTCCACAACAGAACCAATAATGCCACATTGATCATAATATACGTCACAGGATTCGTTAAAGAGGCGATGCGCCCCACAAACAACTGTAGTTTCGTCAATCCATCATTGTCTGCGTCAAAATTTTTTGTCTCGGATTCTTCCAGATGAAAGGCACGAATTACTCGTACTCCGGTCAGATTCTGCCGAACTCTACCCAAAACCTGTTCCAAAGCCCCCTGGACACGACGATATAACGGCATACTGATAAGCATGATACCAAACACCACCACTGCTAATAAAGGTATCACCACCACAAACACCAAAGCCGCCTTCACATCGATGGTAAATGCCATAACCATAGCGCCAAACACAATAAAAGGAGAACGTAAAAACAGGCGTAATGCCATATTCGTGCCAGACTGAATCTGATTAATATCACTGGTCATACGGGTAATCATGGTAGATGTTCCGATCTGATCCATTTCCCGAAAAGACAAGCTCTCAATCTGGGCAAACAAGGCGTGACGCAGTTTCGCCGCAAAACCCACCGCTGCCTTGGCAGCAAAATATTGCGCTGTGATAGAACAGGTCAGTCCTACCGCTGCTAACAAAAGTAACACACCACCAAACCGCAAAATGTATCCCCGGTCCTGATGCGCAATCCCCTGATCGATAATTGCTGCCATCACCAAAGGTACAATCAGATCAAATCCTGCTTCCAATAATTTGAATAATGGTCCCAGAACACATTCCTTTTTGTATTCTGATAAATATCGAAATAACTTCGTCACCGTTTCGCCCTCTCTGTTTTCTTAATAGGATTCCCCCAATTCCCCAAGAATATAGTATAACACAGCAAATCTAAGTTTCAAGACAGGATTTGCCATCTTCTGGTTCTTTCATTATAATAGATGAAAAGATCAATGGAATATTCTTACCTATATGATTCCGTATAGGAAAACGAGAGTAAATTTGACCAACGGAGGAAAAAAATGGAACAGTTTGAACTAATCGCCCCTTGCCATTTCGGGCTGGAGGCTGTATTAAAAAGAGAGATCAAAGATCTGGGATATGATATTACCCGAGTAGAGGACGGCAAGGTCACATTCACCGGAGATGCTGCGGCCATCTGCCGCGCAAATATTTTTCTACGCACCACAGAACGCATATTGATCAAGGTAGGAAGCTTCCACGCCACAACTTTTGATGAATTATTTGAAGGCACAAAAGCTTTACCCTGGGAAAATTTCATCCCGGAAAATGGACGCTTCTGGGTTACGAAGGCCACTTCTATCAAGAGCAAACTATTTAGTCCGTCGGATATTCAATCCATTATGAAAAAAGCTATGGTAGAACGCATGAAATCCAAATATCACACCGACTGGTTTTCTGAAGACGGTGCCGAATTTCCCATCCGCGTCACACTGATGAAAGATGAGGTGGTCGTAGGTTTGGATACCTCCGGTGACTCTCTTCACAAACGCGGCTACCGTAAAGCAACCGTCAAAGCGCCCATCACAGAAACACTGGCGGCTGCTTTGATCCTGCTTACCCCTTGGCGGCATGACCGCATCTTGGTAGATCCTTTCTGCGGCAGTGGTACTTTTCCCATCGAGGCGGCCATGATCGGCGCGGACATTGCACCGGGTATGAACCGCAGTTTTACCGCAGAAAACTGGTCTCATCTCATTCCAAAAAAATCCTGGTATGACGCCATCGACGAGGCAGAAAGCCGTATTATCCGGGATATCTCTATGGATATTCAGGGATATGACATCAGCCATAACGCCATCGCAGCCGCGATGGAAAATGCCAGTCTCGCGGAAGTAGATCATTTGATTCATTTTCAACAACGCCCGGTACACGAATTAAGCCATCGCAAGAAATACGGTTTTATCCTTACGAATCCACCCTACGGACAACGCTTGGAGACCGAAGAGGAGATGCCAGCCCTCTACCGCCAAATCGGAGATGCCTATGACAGACTGGATAGCTGGTCTATGTATCTGATTACAGCCTTTGAACAGGCAGAACATTATATTGGCAAAAAAGCCACCAAAAATCGCAAAATCTATAACGGTATGATGAAAACCTATTTTTATCAATATATGGGACCGAAACCACCGAAACGGCCACGTCCCGAAAGATCGGAAAATCTATCCCACTGACTATCACGACTCAATCCATACTTTCTCCCCGCTTACCACAAACAAAAAGATCAGAACACGATAAGAAATGTTCTGATCTTTTTATGAACTAAAATTCGGGTTGTATATTCCGCCGGAAAGACTCACGACATGGAATACAAAAAATCAATGACCTGACGAATATTTTCTGCCGTATTTCTTTGATACACTGTTTCTCTCTCCAACTGATGAGATAAATTATTTACCTTGAAAGATATATTCAATAACTGGTCTAATATTGCCCCCATTGCTTCACTGGCTTCTAACCGCTCCTGTGTACCTCCGGTTTTCATGATTCCATGATACTCCCTGGCTTCGCTGAGTAATGTCACCATCTGATCTGTGGTATTGATGGAATCAAAGGACATCTGTTCCAAATTATTTAATGTAATCTCCAAACGGTCAATAATTTTTTCAGCGGAATTTTGAGTCTCCAAGTCTGCCATCAGATCACCTCCAATAATTCATAGATACTTTCCACCCCAACTAACTGTAAGCCACCTAATTGTTCCGGCTTCAACAGTTTTCGGATCTGTTTCTCATTCACCTTAGGCAAAATGCAACGCTCAAATCCCATCTTGGCTGCCTCGACCACACGTTGCTCCACCATGTTTACACCTCGAACCTCTCCTGCTAACCCCACCTCACCAAAGCAAATCGTCTCATCATCCAGAGACTGATTACGATAACTGGTAAGGAGTGCCATAATGATGGCCAGATCCAACGCAGGTTCATTGATGCGCATGCCCCCTGCCACATTAATATAAGCATCGCAATCCCCCATACGGATTCCCATACGTTTCTCAATCACTGCCATCAATAAATTCACACGATTATAATCCGTCCCGGTGGATGTCCGGCGAGGCAAGTTAAAATTTGTCTGACAGACCAATGCCTGTACCTCCACCATGATCGGTCTGGTTCCCTCCACCGAACATGCCACCACAGATCCCGGCGCCTGTTTCGGCTTTCCCTGTAACATATATTCCGACGGATTCGGTACTTCTTTTAAACCATCTCCCCGCATTTCAAACACACCGATCTCATCCGTGGAACCAAAACGATTTTTCACTCCCCGCAGGAAACGATAGGAGGCGCCACCATCGCCTTCAAAATAAAGCACAGTATCCACCATATGTTCCAGCACTCTAGGTCCGGCCACCACACCTTCTTTGGTAACATGTCCCACAATAAAAATAGACACTGGCAGACTTTTGGCCAGCCGCATCAGGGTACTGGTGGTCTCTCGCACCTGACCGACACTTCCGGGTGCCGACCCAATCTCTTCCCGGTACATCGTCTGGATCGAATCGATAATCACAACCTCCGGTTTGCGTCTCGTAATAATCTCAGCAATCATGTCCAGATCAGTCTCACTCAACAAAAATAATTCCTGCCGGAATGTCCCTAAACGGTCTGCACGCATCTTAATCTGCTTGACCGATTCCTCTCCAGAAACATACAATACATCATGGCTGTCACCCACCAGCTCTTTGCACATTTGTAAAAGTAAAGTGGACTTGCCTATCCCCGGATCACCACCAACCAAGACTAAGGACCCCGTGACAATGCCACCGCCCAACACACGATCCAACTCACCGATTCCGGTAAGCATTCGTGTCTCTTCATTTATGATAACCTCAGATAGCTTGGAAGGTTCCCGATGTTCTGTGACAGCCACGGAACGACCGGCGGCTGTTTTCACCACCGGCTCCTCCACGAAGCTATCCCATTCCTTGCATCCCGGACACTGTCCCAGCCATTTGGGAGATTCAAATCCACATTCTTTACAGAAAAAAGCTGTTTTATTCTTTGCTTTTGCCATATTTAGCTCTTAACCACCTTAATCTCATATACGCTGCCTGGATCAATTTCTACACTTAACACCAGTTTGCCACCCAGGTTTGTCTTCATCTTACCGATATCAGCACCCGCGATCGTAACCTGATATTCCGTCTCCGGTTCCAATTCCAAAGTGATAGAAGAATCCTCCCATCCCTCCACCTGGAATGATACTTCCTGATCTGTGGCTTTCATGCCGGTAACCAACGTTCCCGGTACGGATTCATATACAAACAACCCATTCTTTTCCAGCTTTGTAATCTCTTTAAATGTTTTTACTTTGTACAGATCTCCCTCGTATTCAAAATCGGAGCGTTTTTGTTTGCTATCCAAATCAAAATTACCGAAACTTAATGTCCCATCTTTTTCTTTTGCGATCAAATCTGCAATCCCCGCCATAATCCTTCCTCCTCTGTGTATCTTCATCCTTTTGATGATATAATTTTGTATAAACTCATACCTTTCCACAATTCTAAATCACTTCCTCTGATAAGCCCGCCTGAAAGTCTGAGTTTCTGTCTCTAGCATATCACATTTTATGATCTTTTTCTACACCAGCCCCTGGAATTATTTACAAACTTTTAAGGGTACTGTTTATCTGTCCTATATTTTACAAAAACATAGGGATTCCGCCTCATCAGACTCACAATCCACCTGCACACGGTCTCCGGCCTTAAATTCCCCCGCCAGTAACCGGTCTGCCAATGCATCCTCGATCTGCGTCTGAATGGCTCTGCGAACCGGACGCGCACCATAAGTTTTATCAAATCCACTTTTGGCCAAGTGTTCCACAGCCGCATCCGTCACCACCAGTTCCATGCGCATCTGTGCCTGTATCCTGTGATTCAGTGAATCCAATAAAATTCGAACAATTTCCTGAATCTCGGCACTGGTCAAAGTATGGAATACCAACAATTCATCAATGCGGTTAATAAATTCCGGCTTAAAAATACGTTTTACTTCTTCCATCACACTTTCTTTCATCTTCTGATAGTCAGCCTGTTCATCCGCACCCGATCCGAATCCCAAATGTTTCGGTGCAATGATCTGCTGCGCACCCGCATTAGAAGTCATGATAATAATCGTATTTTTGAAACTGATTTTACGCCCCTGGGCATCGGTCACATGACCATCCTCCAGTATCTGCAATAAAATATTAAAGACATCACTGTGCGCCTTTTCGATCTCATCAAATAACACGACAGAGTATGGATGTCTGCGCACCTTCTCGCTAAGCTGGCCCCCATCATCATACCCCACATATCCCGGGGGAGAGCCGATCATCTTAGATACACTGTGCTTTTCCATATATTCCGACATATCCACCCGGATCATTTCATTATCTTTGCCAAAAACTGCCTCTGCCAGCGCCTTGGATAATTCTGTTTTGCCCACACCAGTAGGTCCCAAAAACAAAAAGGAACCAATCGGACGATTGGGATCTTTTAATCCTACACGTCCGCGGCGAACTGCTTTTGAAACTGCCTCCACTGCCTCTTTCTGTCCCACTACCCGTTGATGCAGAATTTCTTCCAAATGCTTGAGACGTTCCGTCTCCGCCTCCTGTAGCTTCTGCACCGGTATCTTCGTCCAGTCCGCAATCACCTTAGCCACTTCATTTTCCGTTACCCGCAGCTTCTTCTTTTGCCGCTCCTGCTGTGCCTGATCCTGCAAAGCCTCGATCTTAGCCACTGCCGCCTGTTGCTTTCTCTTTAACTCACCAGCCAATGCATAATCTTCCGATTTGATCGCTTCTTCCTTCTGATCCTCTAAGGCTTTTCGCTGATCCTCCAGTTCCCGCAGCTCCGAAGAAGGCAAATAAACCTGTAGCGAAGCTCTGGCAGCAGCCTCATCGATGACATCAATCGCTTTATCCGGCAGAAAACGATCATTCACATACCGCTCTGACATTTTCACAGCCGCCACCAATGCTGCCTCTGTGATCTCCACCTGATGATGTGCCTCATAACGTTCTCGCAACCCCTGTAAGATGGCAATGGCACCTGCTTCATCCGGTTCATTTACGTCGATGGGTTGAAAACGCCGCTCTAAAGCTGCATCTTTTTCAATATATTTACGATATTCCTCCCGGGTAGTGGCTCCAATCAACTGGATCTCTCCCCTGGCCAGAGAAGGTTTTAAAATATTGGCAGCATCAATGGCACCTTCCGCTCCACCTGCACCAATAATCGTATGAATCTCATCGATAAACAGCAGGATATTGGCAGACTGCACCACTTCCTTAAGCGCGCGCTTGATTCTCTCCTCAAATTCTCCCCGGTACTTTGATCCTGCCACCATACCCGACAGATCCAGCGTCAATACCCGCTTATTTTGAATAATTTCCGGAATGTCACCATTCACAATCTTTTGCGCCAGTCCTTCTACCACTGCGGTCTTACCCACTCCCGGTTCACCCACCAGACAGGGGTTATTCTTCGTTCGCCTGCTAAGAATCTGCACCACCCGTTCTATCTCAGCATCTCTGCCAATCACAGGATCCAGTTTCCCATCCTTGGCATAGGCGGTCAGATCCCGGCTATATTGATCTAACATTGGAGTAGCCGATTTGTTCTTGCGGCTCTTTTGCATCATATATTCATTCTTGGCGCTGGTCATATCCTGACCGGATGCCGTCAAGACATCAATATATAATTTCTGTACATTGATCCCCTTTGTATTTAATAAACGGACAGCAATGCAATCCGTCTCCTTTAACAGTGCGATGAGCAAATGCTCGGTTCCCGCCTGTTCTGCACCCAGACGATCCGCCTCCGATAAGCTGTTATCTAATATTTTGCGGGTTCGGGGTGTAAATTCTCCCCGTTCTTTCGTCAAGACGGAGGGTTCGGATACCATCAATTCCTCCATCAAGTCCTCTAATTTGTCCACCGATACTCCATTCGCCCTTAACACCTCAGAAGCCACTCCCTTGGTTTTGGCCAATGCTAACAGCAAATGCTCTGTGCCAATATAATTATGTCCTTTACCAAGTGCTTCCTTTCCGGCATTCTCCAATACCTTTTCCGCACTTCTGGTATAACGTTTCCGCATGTTTTTTCCTCATTTCTGCACTGCCCTTTGTGCATCGCGCAAGGTTTGATCGCAGCGCAGATACAAACCCGCTGAGTGAATCATTCCACTCCTGCCTCCTAATTTTCCTTCTTGGAATCTGTTTCCAGATCATCCAAATCCATTCCTTTATATCGCATATAGATGGAAATCACGGCCAATAACATCAACGCACTGAATGCAAGCAGTATGCCTACCACATATTTTAAGCGTTTCGCCGTTAAGACAGCCTGTGATTCCTTTTCGGATACGATTCCTTCGGTATTGCTGCGATACCATGCCCTAACTTTATCATAAGGCATCAATAAGTTCTGCGCCTTATCATATAAATAAAAACCTTCGGTATCCCCAGACCGGCCATACACCAGTACATAGGTATGCTCTGTCTCACTTTCCAGCGCATAGGCCGTTACCGTCTGATCATCTAATTTCAGCTCCGTCTTGCCAAATCCCTGCGGAATCTGGTCTTCCTCCGGCTCTGTGATCTCAACTGACATTGAACCCTGTAGAATCACACCATCTTTCACCGAAAAGGCACTGACACCATTTTCGGATACATCCTTCGGACTGACTGTCACTTCGGGTATTTCTGTGGGTTTCTCTGTGTCATTCGCTTTCTTTTTTTTCTTTTTTTTGGCCGGAGCCGCAGATGCTCCCGCCTCTTGTTCCGGTTTTTCAGATGGCGCCGCGGATGCTCCCGCTTGTGTCGTTTGTGAAGCCTTATCATCCGATGGCCTTGGTGTGGATACTGCCGTCTGCTGTTTCTCCCGATTGACTACAATCGTCAACGCATTATAAGACACTGACATTTTATCCGATGTACTTTCCCCAAATACATTATATGGCTTTTTGAGTGTGATCGTGGTACTTCCTTCATGCCTAGCCAAAAATTTCACCGAATATTTAATGGAGGTACTACCACTTTCCCGTTCTACGTCTTCTACACGAAATTCATCATCGTTACCATATACCACGCTACCACCCGTCTGAAATTGTAACACGCGGTTATCATAGGAAAAATATCCCTCAAAACCGGAAATTTCCTGAGAGGACTTTACAGTAATCACCACATAAACCACATCTCCCGATACCACAGTATTATTTTTTGTGGTGATGGAAATATTCGCACTGGCAGCAGATGCCTGACGTCCTGCCAACAAACTGCTCCACAGTATTAATAATATAATTCCTGTTATCCGCAGGCACATTCCTTTGTCCTTTGGAGTGTGTTTATATTGCATGTTGCTCCCCTCTTATTCCTCCGGTACCTGTGTCTGCGTCGGCTCTGCCGTCTCTTTTGGTTTCTCCGGTTCCGGAGTGGCCTCTATCTGCTGATCCCGCTTCTCTTTTGATTCTTCTGGTGTATTCGCAGTTTTTGCACTACTTTCTTGGGAATCCTGTTTTTTGTCCTCGCCCTTAGCGGCCTTTTTGCCCGCTACAGCCGCTCCGCGTGTCACCTCGATCTTATAATTTCTCACACTGCCGTTTGCAGCTTTTACCTGAACAATAAATGTATTTTTGCCTACTGCCAAACTGTGGCTTCCTGTGCCGGATACCGTAGCCGCAGATGATACCGCAGCCGCATTGATACTGATACTGGAAACAGAATTTGCCACAGAAACCGTATAGGTCTTAGTGCCATCATCCCCTAAAGCAAATGGGCTTTGGAAGGTATATCCTGACACATATAATGTCTGTAAGTAGTTATTTGGATTCGCACCACCAGACGGAATCGCACTGACCGATGACGGCATATTGTTATATACCGGTATCGAGAATACGATTGGAGTATCCGCAATATTACTGCCATATGCCGATACCGTCTTAGTCGCCTCGCTATTCGGCGCCTCAATATTTGACATATATTGATGATTATACCGATTCTTCGATGTCACATTAAACTTTTGCAAATACAATGTATTCTGTCCCACATTAATATACTGGCTGCCAATATATTTTCCACCACCTACGATGGATTTATACGGATCTGTCCACGGTCTTTTATAAGTAGTCCCTGTACTTGCCCAATACAAACCATTGGCAACTGCGCCGCCACCGGCACTATTGTTGGCACCGATGTTATAGAAATTATAAATCCCGGAATATCCCGCCACATTGCCGGATACTGAACTACTCATCATCGTCGGGCTGATCACAACCTCTTGTTTTACACGGGATGCCAGATGGTATGGACTTACGCCCGAAGAGGAAGCTGCTTTAATAAACGCGGCCGAATACTTCATCTGTCCAGTCTTGCCATTCGTTTTAGTATAACTGAATTTCTTATTATACATTGGTGTGTTTTTCAGGATATCCTCTACACCACTTTGTGACTGTACATCCTTTTGATATTCCAATAATTCAAACTGGAAAATCCCTCTGCTATCTAAGAAGTTACGCGGATCCATATAATATTCCACAGCTTTCTTCGATGCCGTTACCCAGGTAGTACCATCATAAACCGTATATTTATCTTTCGTCCAATCATAGGCACCTGCTGCTGTTGATTTCCAGTCCGGTGATTTGCTGTTGCTCAGGAGATTTAAGCCGACTTTACATTCTGCGGCTACCGCTGTACTCCAGTCCAGACCTGTTTTGTATGGCTCAAAATCCCAACTTGGATATAACTTATGCAATTTCACCAGTTCCGTAACATAATCATTCGGAAAACCTGCACTCACCATTTTCTTTTTAAACTGTGCTTCTGTCAGCTTTGCATTTCCTGTCTTTTTAGATTTGGATGCCGGTTTTGCCGTCGCCGTCTTATTTTTACCGCTGGACGGAGCCTCTGTCGGCACCACACCCGGTTCTTCCCGTTCCACAATCTGGAACTTCACTGTATACTCCGGTAAAAATCCCTTGACTACCTTTTTCTTTACACGCACAGAAACTTTATAATATTTGAGGCCCTTAACTTTTTTCTCACCTAATACGGTAACCTGACGATTGTTGCTTAATACAAGATCTTTGCCAGACAAACGTACTGCTTTCTTCTTTCCAGCCTTTTTATATAAAGTCTGGGAAGCACTGCTGGTATATACTTTTCCCGGCATTCCTTTTTTATATGTAATTTTAGCATATTTAGCGCGGAGATATCCTTTGACCTTCTTGGTACCGTTTTGTGTGGACACATAGTACCATTTCTGACTGCCTTCGATTTTCTCCGAAAGTATCTTCAGGCTGGCATTCTTTGCTAACTTGATCTTCGCGCCGTTTAATTTAACCACTGTGCTGCTATCATTTGGTTTTTTGTACAGTTTGACCGATGCAGCAGATACTTTGGCCGGAATATAAGTTCTAACGCTGCCGGTTAATACTTTAACATAGGCAGAATGAAGATAACCTGTCAGATTCTTTCCACCCAGTTTAAATTTCACGTGATACCATTTCCCGTTCTTCGCCAAAATGGTCACCTGTTTTCCATCGGATAATGTCACTTTAGAACCACCGGATTTTAAGAACTTATATTTCATCCCCGGTCCCTTTCTTACATTGAGATAACCACTGGTGATCTGAACCTCACCGACTGCCGTCGCGCTGGAAATTTCATCATGAATGAACAGTACAATGAAAAGAATTGTACATAGAAATATTCCTAAAACACACGCCGCCCATTTCTTTTTGTGTTTGAACTTTGGCATCTGTAACACCCTTTCTCGTTTTTTATTGCTTTATCATTTCCTTCAAATCTTCTGTTTCAAATATATAATGAGATCCACAGAACTGACAATTTACCTCGATCGGTTCCTGATCTGCAATCATTTCTTCCAGATCCTTGCGCCCGATGCTGGCAATCGCTCTGGATACCCGTTCCTTAGAACAATTACAATAATATTCCGTATCCAACCGATCCGAAATCTCTAAATCCAATTCCCCTAAAAGATGCTGTAACAATTCTTCCGGTGTCATTCCCTGTTCCAGAAGATCGGTCACAGACTGCACCTTCTGAATTGAACTTTCCAACTGGTCAATGACGGTTTCTTCCGCAAACGGCATTACCTGTATAATAAAGCCGCCAGCCTGCTTTACATGATTGTCCCGGTCCATCAATATACCCAGTCCCACGGAAGAGGGGATTTGTTCAGATGTAGCATAATAATATGTCAAATCCTCGGCAATCTCTCCCGACACCAAATGGGTCTGCCCATTATATGGCTCTTTCATGCCGATATCACGAATGACATTTAAGAATCCCGGTCCCAGTGCACCCGATACATCTAATTTTCCCTGTGCATTTGGCGGAAGGATCACCTTAGGCTCTTTCACATATCCCTTCACTCTGGCCCAATGATCCGCTGTGACCGTCAGCCCCCCAATAGGCCCACCACACTGGATCTGCAAAGTCAGGATATCTTTCTCTCCCTTCATCATGCATCCCATCATGCTGCCCGCCGTCAACAATCTGCCCAATGCCGCGGTTGCCACCGGACTGGTCTGATGAATCTCTCTGGCACGCTCCACCAGATTCTTGCTTGTCACAGCAAACACACGAAGCTGTTTGTTTGCTGCCATACCTCTTACAATATAATCTTCACTCATTGAAACTCTATCCTCCTACGCTTTACTTGCAATGAAATATAAGCGTTCGCTATTTTCTCCCGGAATATCTTTGGAACCGGCATCATAGACCGCCTCTAACCGCAATCCTTCCTCTTCCAAAAGACGCTGCACCAACTCTCCGGCATAAGCACGCTGTCTGTGATATTCCTCCACTCTTCGGAACAAATCCTGTGCCGAATCCGCGAGTTGATAAATCGTTATCAGATATTCATTGATTCCCGACTCCGGATGATACTCATTTTCCCAAATCAGAGTGGCATCTTCCCGGTGATCGGTAATCGTCCGAGTGCCCAGACTATTCTGATAAAAATATGCTGTCTTCATATCAAAGAGAAACACGCCTCCCGGTTCCAAAAAAATCTTTACTCTTCGGAATACCGCGCGTAAATCTTCCTCTGTCAGAAGATAATTCATGCCATCACAGACACATACCACTGCCGCCACAGAGCCATATAAATCCAGCGCCCGCATATCCTGTTGTAATAGTAACACGTCCTCCGGGCATTTCGCTCTGGCAATATCTAACATCTCAAAAGACTGGTCTACACCGATCATGTCATAGCCATCCGCCGCCAGACGTTTGGTCATATTACCGGTACCACAGGCCAGATCCACCACAATCCCTTCCGTCACATGATATTCTTCTAATATACTATGTACATAGGTATGCCACGCATCATAGGGAATATTATCCATAAACAGATCATAGCTTTCTGCAAACCCACCATAGATCTCCATTTCTTCCTCCATGAAGAAGCCCCTCCTCCCTATGACCCATTGCAAAAGGGCATAATTAGTCATTCTGTTTAATTATAGCATAACCACCATACAACCGCAAGTTACTTAATTTTCAAGAACCATTACGCATTTCATAAAAAACAGAAAAGACCACAGTCCCCATAACTATGGGGATTGCAGTCTTTTTACCAAAACACTGTCAAAGACAGGCTGATCCTATCCTCCGAAAACCGGATCAATACATATCAATTTATATTGTAGAAAATACCCGATTTTTCACGCCGAACTCCACGGAAATTTGTATTACTTCCGCAGGTTAATCAATGGTATAATCCTGTGTTCATTATATTGGTTTACCTTGATGCCGTACCCACATTCCGGACAGCAGAACACCTTCTTAGAAGAATAAGGAATCAACGGAATATAATATAAAGTGAACCAACTCCTGCATCTGAGATATGCCCAATGCGTCGAATATTTACACTCCTCACAATGAATGAATTCTTTGGAATACCCCAGAGGTTTTTTGAATACTTTCGTACCAAAAAGAACTATCATAATACGCTCCTTCCTGTAACCATGAATGTCTTTTGTATCCACCCTCTGTTTCATATGATATCAAGCCTCTCAGCTCATCAAATGCCAATACAACGATATGTGAGGCACTAATATCTGCGTCTTCTTCCCGTGCCTTCATCTAGTAATCCTTTGATCCCAAGACAGCCAAAAATGATTCCCATCACACCAGGCAACACAAATATCAAACCAAAATGAAGATAATACAGATGTTGGACTTCAACGATATCTTTCATAACATGCACAAGTTTCCATGCATCCCAAAAAGAAATCATCGAAAATTCTTTTTGTAAATTATGTGCCATCACCGTAACAAACATTATATAGGACAGTATCACATTAAATATGATTAGGAAAACTCCTTCCCTAACTTTCATTTTTCTTTTATGAGTCATATTATAAAAAACAGTAAACAGAAGCACCGATGGAAATATAGACAACATGAACTGTATCGTAGATATATATTCTATATTATAGACCATAATATTTATTACTGCCATAACTACAGCGGCGATGATAGAAACCAGAAAAGCCAGAAGCACGTGGAAAAAATTCTGTGGTTTACTCTCCCCGCCATCATTCCATGAATCCACAGCATCCACATAATTCACAGAAGACGCTTCCTCCTGAACGCGCTGCCAGTCCGGCTCCGTATGTGTAAAACTCCGGGAATCAATCGTTCCGGGTACAATCGCCTGATCAAAATTATAATATGTATCACGTACTTCAGGATCAAAACTTCCAGAATCCGGAACTGTATTACCTGCAGTTTCGGTATCCACACTTCGATTCCTCGTGGTTTCGGTGTCCATGTTTCCATGCCCCGTAATTTCATTATTTATCGTTTCAATATCCAGGATTCCATTATCAAAGCTTTGATACTTTTGAAAGTTTTTGAAATTTTGTATTTCTTCCCCATCATTAAACGAATGCTCTCCCATTTTCTTTTCTCCCCTTATCCTGTAAGTTCATGAATGGTTCTCTGATTTCTGTAGTAATATCTATATCCCATTCTCGCAGCACAATTATTTGATTGCTTCATACAGTGGCTGTTACGGAATATTCGACTATTTAGGCATTATAGCATACCTTCCCGGAAAACACAATCAGCAAGTATCCAAAATTAGTAGTCTAAATGGTAAAATTAGTTCCCGATAGGTATATGAACGCAAAAAAGGAGGCCGGAGGATCACTCCGGTCTCCTGTGATGGTTACATCAAAATACGAAAAAGACTATTTTTTTACCTTAGCACTTTTCACTGCTGACCATGCGCTATATTTTTTGTTGCCACTTACCGTCTTGTAAGCACGAATACGAACATAATATTTCTTTCCGGCTTTTAACTTCTTGATTGTAGCAGATGTCTTAGACACTTTCTTGATATTCAGTTTCGTCGCCTTCTTGAACTTTTTGCTGGTAGAATACTGGATCTGATATCCAGATGCTTTGGCATTCTTTTTCCATGATATCTTCAGCTTCTTCTTCGCTGCCTTCACCTTTAGTCCTTTTACCGGGCTGACTTTCACCTTGCTTTGGCTGGCACTTGGTTTCTTCGTAGGCGCAGGCGTTTTCACAGGCGTCTTTGTATTGTTGTTCCCCTTATTGCCAGACGTTGTCTGTGTATTGTTCTGATCCTTATTCGTATCACCGGATCCTTTCGCCCCTTTAACCACAGTACCACTCACGGCCGGATAACCGGCAGAAGTAATCTCAATCTTATATTCACCGTCTTCTGGGAATACAATGGTTTCATTTCCATGAAAACTAATCTTTGCATCAAAGTTAATCGTTCCATCCGGATTAATAATTCCTGTGGTTCCTCTCAGTGCATTTCCGTTTACAGAAATGCCATCTATCGCAGCTACATAATCTGCAATCGCCACATCTTTTGCGGTAATCACAATCTTGTTGTCCTGAATACTAATTTGATCTGCTGTCATACTGGATACAAACTGTACTTTTGCTGTAATATCACCATAATTGTCATCGCAGTATGTCAGAGTATAAGTTCCGATTCCGGTATTCTCTGTGACTTTCACCTGTAATACATTATTCTGATATGTGTAATCCACTCCGGAAGTCAATGTTTTACCTCCGAAAGAAACCGATGCTAAAGAATAATGACTGTCTTTTGGTGTTGATTCTTCCATGACGATCTCAGCACCATCCGCATAAACCGCATTTTCTCCACGGAAACCATATGTATCTGTATCGATCAGCTTCTTAATATACGTATTGGTCTCTACTACTAAATCAGCAGAATCCTTCAAAAGATATGTAATCTTAGTAATGGTATTACCACCCTTTAATCCATCTGTTCTCTTATACGGAATATGATTCTCTCCGTGTATAGAAAATTCATCCTCTACTGCCCAGGCAAATTCCTGCGTCTGCAGCCAGGTGTTATCACTATGAAGCATACCATACTTCTGTCCATTGATATCCTCCACGATAATACCATACAAATTTTGTGTCGTCGCAGATACATCATACACTGCTACTGTAGTTGAATTGCCAAAACGATCGGTTGACTCTGTTGTAACGACATTACCATTTGCATCTAACTTTGGTACACCCAGATTATCAATGCTGACCTGATAATCACCCCAGGTAGTTGCCAAAGAAATGGCAACGGCAGCATCCTCATCTAACAGTTCCCCCTCATCAGAGATCATCTTGCTAAATGTGCCATCTGCGTTTAATACCTTGTATTCTGTGGTAAATGCTTCCGCACTCCATGACGCATCATCAAGATATTCATAAATTTTATTATCCTGATTCTCCTCTGCCATAAAGCTATTATAAAGTTCCACGCTTACCTTAAACTTCACATCTTTAATACCATAGAGGTTCGTACTATCTTCTGAATCTCCTTCATCATTTGCCACACCCGTCATATAATAGGATGTATCATAGCGAGTCGATTTTTGACTAGTGGCAGAAGTAACTGCATCATACATACCCTCACTTCTATAATCTGCCACCTTATCTTCCTTTAATGCCGGAGCAGTAGCAGTCGAAGCCTCATTATCTGTTAATTCTCCATAAAAGAAGTCTGCATACTCCATATTGACAGTTCCATAATAATAACCATCTACATCTACCGGATTTTCCAACCCTTGCTGGGTGTCTGATGCATGATCGCCTGTTGTATCCAGTGCCTGCGTCTGTACAGGTGCCGCTGTAACAACCAAAGCCAATGCTAATGTTGCTGCTAGTGCTTGTTTTCTCATTTTTTCTTCCTTTCTGAGCTGCCACGCCCAATTCCATTATTGTTAGTTGCCGATGTCCTGTGTTAGCTTTCACTAACCTAAGTTACCTTACTCCATTTCTTTCCTCTGTGTCAAGAAGAATCCTTCTGGTTAATTCAATACAATTTCTCAATAAGGCATCAGAACCGTCAAAAGTTTCTACTTTTTCCTGAAGCGGATATTTCCTTTCGGACACCCCTGCATACAACGGCCACAACGAATACATTCCCCCTCCTGAATAGAGTTTTCCTGCACCTTAATACTAACCGGACAATTTTTACGGCATAATTGGCAATTAGGAATGCAATTATTCTGATCTCTTTTCATTGATAACAATGGAATCTCCGGCAAAAGAGAAAATACAGCCCCCATAGGGCATAGACATTGGCAAAAAAACCGCTCCTGCAATATCATACCCACAACAATCAACA
Organism: uncultured Jutongia sp.; assembly: GCA_964521555.1. Classification (GTDB taxonomy): domain Bacteria; phylum Bacillota; class Clostridia; order Lachnospirales; family Lachnospiraceae; genus Butyribacter. Next base: position 155,607 of record CAZFSU010000002.1, read on the forward strand.
ACAATAAAAGAATGGCGGCTGCATAGGCTGCCAAAGCAAAATTCCCGGCTGTCAGCAAAGAAAAAACGGTCCACGGGCTATATTTCGTTACGATTGCTGCCTGACCGGCAAAACATAAGCCTAAAATGAGAATACATATCAAATATTTTAATTTTTGTAAATAGTGCAGCACCCGTTCCGAAATTGTCGGCAGCTTCACCCCCATCTTCCCAAATACAAAATGAACAAATTGATAGATCCAATCACCGACTGCGCCAAAAGCACATGCCCAGCCACAAAAAAGCCGGCCAAATATGATGGTCAGAACACATAACACCACCAGACGGACCACAAATGTCGATAGAGCAATCGGTTGTCCCTGCCCAAATGCGGCAAATATTTCCTTAATTCCACCAAAACATTGCGCAAACAACGCAGGTGCAATCAAAAAGAAAATAATCTGTACTACGATTCTGCTCCAACGTAAAATTGCCGCATTCCGCTTGCGATGATTCATTGGTTTTTTCATTTACTTTTCCTCCGCCTGTTGTAATGCCTCTTTGATTCCCGCCAAAATTCCATTGGAAGACAGAGTTGCCCCTGATACTGTATCCACTTCGGTTGATTGCGCTTCGATTACATCATCCAGCAATCCTTCCGCGGAAGTCAAATACTCCGGGGTTTCTTTCTTTGCAGACAAAATTTCACAGGAGTGAATCTGCCCCTCTGATATTACCACCTGTACCTTGATCTCTCCGCCAAACCCAACGCCAGCTCCCTCATAAGTTCCATCCTGATATTTCTTGAAAGTTTCCCCTCCATTCACCTGACGCCAGGCCTCTGCCGCCTCCGCCTCTTTCTGTTGCTGCTGTCTCACCGCAGAAGCGCGCCTATCCGCATACTGTTGATATACCACAAATGCACCACAGATCAACAGCAAATTGATCGTTTTCAATATAAATGTTCGCATGCCATTCCCTTTCCATCACGTTCTCACGATTGTGTTGCCATAGACACCGCCTTTTCATATAATTCGATAAAAGCATATGTCGAACAGGTAGCACCAGACACCACATCATATTGGGTTCGTTCGGTGTCTTGTAATTGCTGCCCAATACCGACATGGCTTCCATACCCACTCCAGGCCTGATCACAATAAAACTGATTTGAAGTATCACTGATCTGTATGTTATCCATAGATACATATTTGCCATCTGCAAAAGTCACATCCGCGGTCATGGTATATTCCCGAAAATCCTCCCATTCATCCGGCCACACAATGACAGACACCGTATAGGTACCATCCTGAATTTTCTTCGGTACATTTCCTTCCTCTGTCCCAGGATCAGAACCCGTCACACCAGGCGTCGGGGCAGGTGTTGGTTTCGGAGCCGGAGTCTGCACTGCCATATCTTCTGTCTTTTCCACGACAGAAGCCCCTGCCTTCCCCAATGCCAATAGATACAAATCACGTATCGTCTTGGAGGAACAGGTGGCACCGGAAACTGCATTAATCCCATTTGCAGACTGCTTCGTGATTAACTGTTTCACCACGCCCGTCACAGAAGAACTTCCGTTGGCCGCCTTTAGATAATAGCTCCGATTACTTTCATCGTTTGAAGTAAAATTGGAAATACCCGTCAACTTGCCCCCCGAAAAAGTCACATCTGCTGTCAACTGATAGGATCGAAAAGCTTTTTTGCTATCCGGATCACAAGCAGACGTCACAGTATATGTACCATCCTGAATTTTCGCTGGTGCCGGCACGTTGTTTTGATCATCGTCCCCCAAAGTCACCGGCGTCTTTTTCGGTCTTGCTGTCGTTTTGGCCGACTTCTTTTTCGATGATTTCTTGCCAGAATTTTTATCAACTGCCTGACGATATGCGTCTAAATAAGCCGAAATCATCGCATTGGAAGAATAAGTGGCACCAGACACCACATCCACATCACTGCTCTGGGCCTGTAAAATCCTCTTAACCATAGGTTTCCATGCTTTCTGCCAATATGCCTCATTGGCAGCATCCTGATTACCTGATATGTTCAGATGACTGATTGACACCGCCTTGGCATTTCTAAACTTCACAGTCAGAGATAAGGTATAACCAAACATCTCGCATTCCGCGCTTCCGGTGTAGGTTCCGTCTGCGGGTTTTCCCTTGACAGTCGTTTGTTTGCCGGACTTCCCCTCTGCACGGGCAGTATCCTTGTTGCTGTTGTCATCAGATACCTCCTGTACCGATTTGCCGGCTGATTTGGCAAGTGCATTGGCCACTGCCTGCTTAATCCCATTGGAAGAATAGGTGGCACCGGATATCACATCCACATTCGCGCTTTGTTTCTGTATCATTTTCGGAATGATGGCAGCAGCACGACTATAATATTCCGGTGTCTCCTGCGCATGATTAGTAATATCTATCTTTGTTAGTCGCTGATCTGCTATCGTAATGCAGGCAGTGATCACACCCCCATAACCTTTACCGCTTCCCTGATAAACTCCATCCTGCCAAGTGTTTTTGTCTGATTCCGTCAGACTCAGTGCCTCCTGTGGCGCATCCGGATTCTTCTCTTGAGAAGTATCCGGGGAATCCTGTTCCTCGATGTTTCCCGCCTGGACAGTATCTATATCAGGAAATTTCACCTCCGAAAAGGTTGGAATGCTCCCCTGGAATCCCACGATCGCCAAGGCAATCACCAAAGCGGCCGGAATGATAAACACAAATTCTTTCATATGTTCTTTCATTGCTGCATCCTCCATCTCTATTTTTTTGCGACTTTATAGGAATGATCTGATGTGAATCTCTGATCCAAATCTTCCGTGACGGTTATCGAACCATCCTGTTCAATTAAAATCATATCAAATTCTGTGACATGTTTTCTCCAGTATTCCAGCGCTTTCTCTTTCCCCATGATAAACAAAGAAGTGGATAATCCGTCTGCCAAAGTTCCGTCCCCACTCACCACAGTAACACTGGTCAGACCGTTATCGGCCGGATAACCGGTCCGCGGATCCAATATGTGATGCCATATCTGATTATCCATTTCAAAATAACGTTCATATCCCCCCGAAGTAATCACTGCCTGATCTTGCGTTTCCAGCACCCCGGCATAGGCCGATTCCTCCTCTGTATTAGGATCCCTGATGGCCACTCTCCAGGGATTTCCATCGGTCTTAGTACCATACACCTGTACATTGCCACCCAGAGATACCATACCGGATTGAATCCCATAATCCTGAAAGATATCCATGATGCGGCCGGATGTATATCCTTTTGCAATTCCCCCAAGATCTATCTGCATTTCCCCGGATAAAGCTAATAATTTCGTCTCCTTATCATATTGCAATTTCGTATAATCCACCTGTTCCAACAGCTTCTGCATTTTTTCCTTTGTCGGAATCTGATATTTCTGGGAAGTAAATCCCCACTCCACCATCAGGGGATATATCGAAATATCAAACAACCCGTCTGTATCTTTCGATATCGCCAATGCTTTTTCCAACAATGCCGCGGTATCCTCCGATAAGATTTCGCTGCCATTGTGATTCACAATATAAATTTCACTTTCTTCTTTTTCCGTACTGAACAGTTGATCCAGACGATTAATCTCATCCACCGAAGCCGACACCGCTTCCTGCGCCTGTTCTCCATATGCTGTCACCGTCATATAGGTATCCATTGCAAATATATCCTGTGACGCCGAAGGAATCTCTCCTGCCTTTGTTTCCTCTGCCGTTTTCTTTTCCTGAACAGCAGATGTAGCACCGTTACAACCAGTCAGCAAACCAACCGATGTCAACAGTGCTACACCCCACTTTATTGCTCTATTCCGTTGTACTTTTCTACTTCTCATGATCCTTTACACCTTCCTGCCAGGTGCCATCCAGATCCGGGAGCCGCTTTATGATCTGCGCCCCCAATATTCCGATCAGGATACCAGACACCATACCGCCTATCCACAAGAAGGGTAAATAATATAGCAACGAAGAAGTTTCTAAGATTGCCATAGCCACCAATATCTGCCCAACATTATGAAACACACCGCCTGCCAGACTCACTGTTGTAACAGAGAACTGTTTCACCCGCTTTAATATAATCATCAGGCATCCACTTAGGATTCCACCTGCGAGACTATAAACAAAGGACACCATATTCCCAAAGGTCAAACCCACCAAGAGGATTCTCACAAAATTCAACAAAAGCGCATCTTTGGAACCCAATCGATATAAGGCAACCAATACCACCAGATTCGTCAACCCCAATTTCATGCCAGGAACTGCCATAAATACCGGGATCTGTGCTTCCACCCAGGACAACACCATCGCCAATGCAATCAATAAGCCTCGTAGTGCAATCCTTGATGTATTACGGTTATTCGCCATCTATTTCACCTTCCTGTTTCGTTAGCCTTGGCTAACTTTTCTTAGTTTACCATCTTTCCAAACCGGAATGCAATGGTCTTATTTGATCATAATTTCTCAATAGGGCCAAAATCCTTTCGGGACAATTCCCTACATCTGTTTTCGTACCACCCGATATTCATCGCCGTTGCGGTAAAACGGACAACTTTCTCGTTTATCTGTCAAAAAACGCATATAATCATCCTCATCCATATTGACATCACAGATATACTCTTCATATTCTTCATCATAAAAATAATTCGCACACGTATCACATTCCATATCGTTCCTCCTCACCTTGATTTCATTTCCAGATCTCCCGTGGCATCATCATCGATTCCCACCATATCAGCATACTAGAACAAAGAATCTCGCTCTGCGAGATTCTCCGCCTCCGGCGGGTTGCTGCAAGCAACATCTTCCAATCCGCCGGAGTGCGATCCATACGGAGTGTTTTTTATCGGATAGGAGGAATTTCCTATTCGACAAAAAACGGACAGTAACAAATGCCACTGTCCGTTCTAATGAAAAGGATTCTTCTATCCCTAAGCATTGACAACCTTGCCAAAATCAGCCTTTAAGCTGGCACCACCAATCAAACCACCATCGATATCCGGTTTCGCCAACAATTCTGCTGCATTTCCTGCATTCATAGATCCACCATACTGGATACGAACCGCCTCCGCAGTATCGGTATCATAGATCTCTGCAATCAGATCACGGATACCTTTGCAAACTTCCTGTGCCTGATCAGAAGTAGCGGTCTTGCCCGTACCGATAGCCCAGATTGGCTCATATGCGATTACCATACCCTTTACCTGGTCCGCTGTTACACCAGCCAGATCGGACTTGATCTGCAAACGGATCCAATCCATAGTAACACCCAGCTCTCTCTGCTCCAAAGACTCACCACAACACAAAATCGGAGTCAATCCGGCTTCCAATGCTTTCTTCACCTTCTTATTTAAGAGAACATCGTCCTCCTTAAAGTAATCACGGCGCTCTGAATGTCCTAAAATAACATATTTTACACCAGCATCTACCAACATGGCCGCAGAGATTTCTCCGGTATATGCACCACTTTCCTCGAAATACATATTCTCAGCACCCACTGCCACGTTAGTACCCTTGGTAGCCTCTACAACTGGTACAATGTCAATCGCCGGTACACAATATACTACATCCACATCCGGATTCACCACCAGATCCTTTAACTCATTTACCAAGGCAACTGCCTCACTAGGAGTCTTATTCATTTTCCAGTTACCTGCAATAATTTTCTTTCTAGCCATTTTCGATTCCTTTCTATACTACATTCACCTAAACTTTCATGCTATGCCAGTCATTCAGCAATTCTTGGCACCAGTGCATTACTTATCATCCGCAGCTACCACACCTGGCAGATCCTTACCCTCCAAAAATTCCAGGGAAGCACCACCACCGGTAGAGATATGGGTCATCTTGTCGCCAAATCCCAACTGATTACAAGCCGCTGCACTGTCACCACCACCGATAATTGTGGTAGCATCGGTCAATGCTGCCATAGCCTTTGCTACTTCAATCGTACCAGATGCAAAGTTGGACATCTCAAAACATCCCATCGGTCCGTTCCAAACAACAGTCTTTGCCCCTGCCAAGGCATCCGCAAACAATTTCGAGGTCTCCGGTCCAATATCCAGACCTTCCATATCTGCCGGAATCTCACCGCGGCCCACTGTCTTGAAGTTTGCGTCGTTGGAGAAATCATCCGCCACTACGGTATCTACAGGAATCAGGAACTTAACACCTTTCTCCTCTGCCTTTTTCTCCATATCTAACGCATATTGCTTATAATCCTCTTCCAACAGAGACTTACCGACTTCCTCACCATGAGCAGCCATGAAAGTATAAGCCATACCGCCACCGATGATCAGAGTATCCACCTTATCTAACAGGTTCTCAATCACAGAAATCTTGGAAGAAACTTTCGCACCGCCAAGAATTGCTACAAACGGACGCTCTGGATTATTCACAGCATTCCCTAAGAAATCAATTTCTTTCTGCATCAAATAACCAACAGCACAGTCGCCACCCTTCTTACGGATAAACTCTGTTACACCTACGTTAGAGCAATGTGCTCTATGAGCAGTACCAAATGCATCATTTACAAATACATCCGCCAAGGAAGCTAACTCCTCTGACAAAGCCTCGCCATTCTTGGTCTCTTCCGCTCTATAACGTGTATTCTCCAACAGAACCACATCACCATCGTTCATAGCCGCAACAGCAGCCTTGGCATTGTCTCCTACCACAGCAGCATCTGCTGCGAACTTCACTTCCTGTCCTAATAATTCAGTTAATCTCTTTGCTACCGGCGCCAATGATAACTCCGGTTTAGCTTCTCCCTTCGGCTTGCCTAAATGAGAACACAGAATCACCTTTCCACCATCTGCAATCAGCTTCTTGATGGTAGGCAGAGCAGCCACCAGACGATTCTCATCTGTAATATTTAAGTCCGCATCCAATGGAACATTGAAATCACAACGAACTAAAACTTTCTTACCCTTTACGTTGATATCATCAACCGATTTCTTATTTAACATTAATTTTACCTCCGAATTTATACGATTCACTGCTTTTGCGAAAAAACAGGCCCGGTCCAATGAAAGACCGGACCCGTAATGTCCTGTTTATACTGTCCCACTATATTGAGTGAAACAGATAATATTTCCCGAATTAAGCTAACTCTGAGAAATATTTGATTGTTCTTACCATCTGAGATGTGTAAGAATTCTCATTGTCATACCAAGATACCACCTGTACCTCATACAGATCATCTGCTACTTTATTTACCATTGTCTGCGTAGCATCAAACAGAGAACCATATCTCATACCTACGATATCGCTGGATACGATCTCATCCTCGTTGTAACCGAAGGACTCGTTTGCTGCTGCTTTCATAGCTGCATTAACGCCCTCAACGGTCACATCACCCTTACATAC
>CAZFSU010000003.1:0-152130 GCA_964521555.1 uncultured Jutongia sp.
CGAGATATATATTATCACGCTTGGCAGTTCTTGTCAACACTTTTTTTCTTTTTTTACAAAATATTTTTTAGAATTTTGTAAAACGGAGAAGGAGGGATTTGAACCCTCGCGCCGCGCAAACGACCTACACCCTTAGCAGGGGCGCCTCTTCAGCCACTTGAGTACTTCTCCATTTGACGGTTGCTGATGACCGTCAGCAACAATTAGTATAACAACTTTTAATCAGTCTGTCAATATATTTTTTCATATTTTTCATAATGAAGGAGCTATTGCTCTGGTAGATTTTTATCTGCCTTTACAACAGCCCCATTCATATTTACTACTTTATACATATTATAGTAGAAACACAATTCATTTTTTCAATATAAGTTTCTATCTTAATATGTAATTCTTTAATCGTCTGCTATTTTTTTCTTTTCGCTACTTTCTTTGCTGTTGAGTATGGCCCATAAATAGTTGTTTTGCCTACTTTTACATAGGAACGAACTTTAACATAGTAAGTTTTCTTGGCTTTAATACTCTTTTTGATCGATTTCGCTATGGTTTTGTTTTTCTTTACGGTTATCTTCTTAACACCCTTCTTAAATTTCTTATCCGTAGAATAAGTAATTTGATAACCCTGTACTGTTTTGTCCTTCTTCCATTTTACTGTAATTTTTTTGCCAGAAGCATTTCTAACCGCCTTTTTAATCTTTTGTTTCTTTGGTGTCACAGTCAGCTTACATATTTTCTGTGCTGATTTATATGTATTTGTGGCAGTTGCTTTAATTATAATGTTTGTTACACCATATGCCTTTACCTGAATGACACCATTTGAATTTATCGTTGCCACCTTCGCATTAGATGATTGATAACTTAGTTTCCCATTACCCGATGCTTTGGCAGCAATACGAAAGGCTTTGCTTCCGATTGGCTTACTAATGCTGGACGGTGCTGTGATTACTTGATTTTTCAAAGTAACATTATTCCCCGGTGCTTTTGTGTTATCCGGTGCTTTCGTATTTCCTGGTTTTGCAGTATTATTTGGATTCGCACTTGGACTTGTGCTGACATTTGCTGTCGGGCTTGCACTTGGAGATACACTCGTTGTCGGACTCTCACTTGGTACCGGAGTTGCACTCGCTGTCGGACTCCCACTTGGTGCCGGACTTGCACTTGCTGTCGGACTTGCAGATGGATCTGGTTCTATATCCCACAGAGAACCATCTAATCCCTCTGGTGTAGGATCTTCCGGCTCAGCTAAATCATCTGTTGTCATATCACCAACGCCGATTGTATATAACACTTTCAATCCATTTTCGGTAATTCCTACTAATGTTGTTGTCCCTTCTGATATAGCGGTCACTGTTACTTTTATCTTACCATTTTCATCTACCGTCTGTTTCGTATTTCCTACTACTGCTACGGAGCTATTGGTAGAATAGAAGGTCACCTCGGAATCTGTATCAGCCGGTGTCATATTTAACTCAATCTCTGTAATATCTCCTGCTGCCGGAATTACAACTTTATTATCTGTAACACTTTCGATCTTGGTTGCTTCGTTTTCTTTCTCCTTGCCTGGGAAAAATTTCATATCCTTGATCGTAAATGTGACAGAAATTTTAGTAGGGTTATCAATGTCCTTGAAACTTACACTGTGTTTGCTGGAATTAATATTCACTTCCTCTACAGCACATCCATCCCATCCATTGATCGGATCATTTGAATCAAGCTGTCCATTATCCTTTAACAGATTCTTGAATCCATCTTCATCCATACTATCCAATTTCTTTAATGTTAATTCTGTGTCATTGACAACAACTTTATCATAGCGGACATAAGCCTGAGATACCACCGGTTTTAATGTATTGGTGTCCCGGATAAAGATAGACGTTAAATCCTCCAATTTTGTAATGCCTGCTTTCTTGCCCTCATCTGACAAATCTTTTGACAAATCAAAAGTCAAAGTATACTGTCCATCTCCTGTTATAGTAACTGGCTGGCTCTTTTCTGTCAGTCCGCTGTTGGCAAAAATGGTATTTAACGTAACCCCAACGGTTCCACTGGTAGCTTTCTTATTTACCTTTATCGCAACAATGGTACTAACACCACTGGCTGCTTTTACGATAATATAAGTTAATCCTGCATTTTCTGCTGTTACCTTACCGGAACCACTTACCGTAGCAATATCTGTATTGGAGGAAGTATAAGTCACTCCATCTTTGCTGTCCGCAGGTGTCAATGTAGTTACTAAATCTATTGTGTCCCCTTCTGTTATCTCATAATAAGGTTTCTCCGTCTTGATACCTGTAGCTGTCTCCTCACCAGTACCAGTCACAATTACCTGAATTTCTTTTGTAATTGAACCAGACTGTGATTTTGCATAAATGGTAACAATTCCACTTGCTTTCGCATGGATGACACCATTGTAAACGGTTGCGATAGAATCATCCTCCGTACTCCAAAGAACAATATCTCTGGCCGAATCTGGCGTAGCTGTAACACTCTTGCGTTCGCCGGCTTTCATTTCGATCTTTGTATCACTCAGTTCGATATCTGTAGCCTGTGTAATCGTCGGATCTACAGAAACTCCGTTATCGCTTGTACTGGAATGACCATAACTTTTATAAATATCTGACATCCGGGTACTTAAATCAGAACTTTTTCCTGACTCTAATGTTCCTCGAATCGTTCCAAATACTACATCATCATAAACAGGCTCCAGTTTTGGTCTGTTCCAATCTGTAAATATTCCCTGTTCAGTAGCAACTTCCATATAATTATTAGAACCCTGATCCCAAACCATTGGGATGGCTTTATAGAAATCTGCCACTGCTGCGCATAATTCATAATTTAATGCTCTCTCAGCATTATTATAACCAGTCGCAGAACCACTCTGTGCCTTTGTTCTAACACCATACTCACCTACATAAATAGGCATATTGGAATCCAGATTCTCTACTGCCTTATAACTGGAACTCATAGAACTCTGCCATGACTTCAAATCCGTATAAGTCCATCTAACGTTACTATTACCTTTATAAATATGTACTGCAAACATCAGACGGGTTGTTCCTACTTCTCCCTTGTCTGCCAGAGTATCTTCCGGCATAGTGGTGATGGCACTGGTCGTAGCAAAACGTCCTGTGATCGCCAGCCAGCGTTTTGTATTATTCGATCCGGTAGCACGTACTGTATTGATAAACAACTGATTCAATGCATTCAACACCGCATCATCCTCATTGGTGGCCGTTCCATGAGCATCTGTTACTTCATTCATTCCCTCAAAAATCAGATGTTCATCATAATCCTTGAACCGCTCGGCAATATTTTTCCAAACACCTTCGTATTTCTGATAAACAGTTTCAATATCCTGTGCATAAGTATCTAACCAGCAGGCTGGTGTATTATTTCCACGGTCATCATGATTTGCCGCTCCATCATGATGGATATTGATCACTGCATACATATCCTGATCAACACAATAGTCTACGATTTCCTGTACACGGCTTATCCATGCTTCTTCAATAGTATAATCTTCATTAATATGAGACCCCCAGGTTACCGGAATACGAACGGTATTATAACCTGCATCATGGAGAGCTTTGATATACTCTTTGGTGGTTTTATATGCCTGCCAGCCTGTCTCGGAAGAGTCATATATTCCACCATCCATAGTATTACCCAAATTGATTCCGGCACCCATTTCTTTCGTTACTTCTTCTCTTCCGAGAATCCGAAATGATTTTGGATTACTTTCTGTAGCAGAAACATTCGGCGCTAATGCAACACGCACTTTTTCCAAATCATCTCTTGCTGTCTTATAGTTGATTCTTGTATCTGCTGTATTTTCGTATACCGCTTCTGCTTTTGTAATTGCCCCTGCTAAACTTGCGAAAGTATTTTTATTAGAATAATCCGCTTCTTTCAGGGTTTTACAAAAATCGATGGAAGACTTCAGTCCATTTCTGGTTGCAGTTCTATCGATTTCTTCATCCACCGTCGTTAAATACTCTGTCAATACTAATCTCTGAGCCTTGATGTTATTAGACAATGATGATTCGTCTGCTACTAGATTCTCTGCTTTTGCAATTTCCTCCTGCAATTTTGTCCAGACAGCGCTGTCTAAAATATCTGCCTCTTTATAGTCCTTTGCTGTCTCTATTACTTTATTGATCTCAGTTACTTCATCTGCTCTCAGTTCGGATTCCGGCTTTGGCTCAACATCAGAATCATCTTTCTCCCAAGATTCTACATTGGAATCATCAAATCCTTCTGTTACGGTAACGTTGCCTTCATCGTCTGGTTCGGATACCGTAATCGAACCTACTGAACCAAAAGTAATACCACAGATATATGCTTCTATATCTGTAGTCATACGTCTTAGACGAAAACCTGCAGTAGTAGCATCACCTTTTGATACACTGGTAGTTTCAAATTTATAGATACCACTTTCTTTTTGACCCATTCCAGAACCATAACCTCCGCTGGTACCCCAGCCTGCATGGATATAATGAGCATTATTCTTAAAACCGCTTCCCCCATTTTCTTTTGTATTCGTGGTGTTATCTATTCCGATTAACTCTTTATTTGAAAAGCTTCCGGTTGAAAGATTTCCTCCACTGATTTTTATACGGGAGTATCTTGAACATTTGGTTATTTTCAGATACACCGTAATTTTCTGACTACTTACTTTAGAAAATTCATATTTACTTCCTGCGCTGCCTAAAGCCGTTATAATATCGGACAAATACAAATCCTGCATCTGCTCATGTCCATATCCTGTTTTCGTCTCCGGATCTGCCCAAACGACAACCTTTTGTTCTTCTTCCCATTTAAGTTCCTCTGGAGAAGGAGTGGCATCCGGATCAACCACCTCACAGGTATAAAGTCCGGTCAGTGTAACGGCAGGTTCTGACTGGCAGAAACTAATATTCACACCATTTAAAGTACCTCCGGCAGTATAAGAATTTAATACCGTTTCACCTAATATATATGCCACATATTGAGAGTTTTCCTCGTCATATTGTGCATCCGACAATTTAATGATATTTTGCTCCCAGCCGCCCCATGACGTATCAAATGGCTGAAAAGTAAAAATATTGGTATCTTGTGCCGTTCCTTCTGCAACCTGAAAAGTCACCTTATAATATTTAGCAGAATATTGTTCTTTGGATAAAGTCTGAATATAACCGTCATATTCAGTTTTTTCATTCTCCGTTTTAGTATGGCTGGTTTCTGTCTGTGTGGATATCAATACATCACCCTTAGCTGTTAAGATGCTGGTATCCTCCAAATTCTCTTCCGGCGGCGTTACTGCTGCCTTTGTACTCTTACTTACTTCCGGCAAATTAATTGATGTAAGAATTAATGCCATAGTAATAATTGTCACTATTATTTTTTTTGTTCTTTTTTTCAATGTGATCTCCCCTTCCTCACAAGTATTTTCATTCCACCTTCTCTATCCGACGGAACAAATAGTAGTAAAAAGTTTGCTACAGCCTCCTTTCTTTTGCATACAATCACAATTCTTGTCCTAGAAAATTGCAATTATATTTTTTATTTTCATGCAATGCTCTTTTTCATCTTGAGAAAGAGCAAAACTTGAATCCATATTTATAATTTTTTAAAGACAAAAAAAGCCCTATTTTAATGTTTTACATTAAAATAGAGCTCTCTTTAATTTCAAGAAATGCGCAGATGTTACGTATGTATGTATGTATGTATGTATGTAAAATTCTACTATATCTCTCCATAATTTCAATACCTTTCTTTATAAAAAATATATCATTTTATCATTCATCCCATTGCTTCGGTGTCTATATTTTATTTCTGCTTCTATCTCTTATTTGACTAAACTTTTTATAATTATACTATACTATATTCTTTCATACAAGTTATTTTTTTGATCATCTATTACCACAATAACTGGTAAATTTTCTACTTCTAATTTTCTAATCGCTTCTGTTCCCAAATCCTCATATGCGATTATTTCCGCTTTTTTGATACACTTTGACAACAACGCTCCCGCGCCGCCGATTGCGGCAAAGTAAACTGCATGGTTTTCATTCATAGAATTAATGACTTCTTGAGAACGTTTCCCTTTACCTATCATTCCCTTTAATCCCTGTTTTAATAACAAAGGTGTATATTTATCCATGCGGCTGCTGGTAGTGGGACCAGCGGAACCAATCACCTGACCCTCTCTGGCCGGAGATGGTCCCAGATAATATAAAGTATTATTTTCTAAATTGATTGGTAATTCTTCTCCCCGTTCTAATGCTTCATACAATCTTTTATGTGCTGCGTCTCTGGCAGTATAAATAGTTCCTGTAATATATACATAATCACCTGCTTTTAATTCAGAAACTGTTTTTTCTGTAATTGGCGTCGTAATATATTTTTCCATAATAACGATTCCTTTCTATTGATAGTGAATAGGTATATTTTATGATGGATAAGGGATTTTGACACCCAATCCTCTATATAATCCCATTAAATTACACGATGTTTATGACGATTCACATGACAACACATATTAATAGCCACCGGTAATCCCGCAATATGTGTTGGATAAACCTCTATATTCACACCTAATGCTGTTGTAGATCCTCCCAGTCCTCCCGGACCAATATCTAATTTATTAATTTCATCTAGTAGTTCCTCTTCCATTTCTGCTACATAAGAAATAGCATTATGTGTATTTAAGTCTCTGGTCAAAGCTTTCTTTGCCAAAAGAGTACATTTTTCAAAAGTTCCACCAATCCCTACTCCAACCACTACCGGAGGACAAGCATTTGGTCCTGCCAGTTTTACAGTCTCAAGAACTGCCTCTTTCACTCCTTCTATGCCATCCGCTGGCTTAAGCATACATACCCGGCTCATATTCTCACTACCAAATCCCTTTGGTGCCACTGTAATATCAATTTTATCACCTGGCACAATTTCATAATGTATTACGCCTGGTGTATTATCCTTCGTATTTTCTCGAATAAGTGGATCTTTCACAACAGATTTTCTGAGATAACCCTCCACATATCCCTGCCGGATTCCCTCATTCACTGCATCTTCCAGATTTATTCCTTCAATATGAACCTCTTGTCCAATATTCAGAAAGACAACTGCCATTCCAGTATCTTGACATATCGGAATTTGATCGTTTTTCGCAATTTCCAGATTTTGTTCAAGTTGGGATAAAATCTGTTTGCCTATATCAGTTGACTCTGTTTTCGCAGATTTTAACATTTTATCTTTCACATCATTCGATAGTTCATAATTTGCTTCGATACACATTTCTTTAATATTTTGAATAATTATATCTGTTGATATTGTTCTCATCTTTGCCCTCATTTCTGCGAGACGGATCATTTCGTCTTAACTTGTTTATCTCATCGGAGAAATGACCTGTCCAAGGAAAAGCCCGACTATTTCAGCCAGGCTTTTAAATCTATTCCTCCGTATCTGTTTGATCTTCCTCTGATTCCGTCGTCTTTTCTGTTTCATTCGCACTTCTCACTTTAGTGATACTAGCAACGACGATTTCTTTCTTTGGATCCAGATCAATGAGTTTTACGCCCGAAGTAATTCTTCCTAATATAGAAACCTCATCCACCATAATCTGAATGATAATTCCTTCTGTAGTAATAATCATTAACTCACTACCTGAATTGACGATTTTAGCTGCCACAACATTCCCTGTTTTTTCAGTAATCTTATAGCACTTAATACCCTTTCCACCACGATGTTGTGCTGAAAATTCATTGATATCTGTACATTTACCCATACCATATTCTGATACGAGCATTAAATATTCTCCTTGCGTATTTAATTGCATTGCAACGACTTCATCATCGTATGTCAAATTCATACCGATGACACCCATAGTAGTACGTCCGGTGGTACGAACATCATTTTCATGAAAACGTATACACTGTCCATGTTTCGTTACCATAATGATATCTTTCTCACCATCTGTAATCTTTACCTCAATTAATTCGTCATCATCTCTTAAATTAATTGCCTGCAAACCTGACTTACGAATATTGAAATAGTCACAAATTGGTGTCTTCTTAACAATACCCTTCTTTGTTGCCATAAATAAGTATTTATGATCTTCATATTCCTTAAATGGTATTGCTGCTGTAATTTTTTCCCCCGGCATCAACTGCAATAGATTAACTATCGCAGTACCTCTGGCCGTACGGCCTGATTCCGGTATCTCATATGTTTTCATACGATAAACGCGACCGGTATTTGTAAAGAACATAATATAATGATGCGTTGATGTCATAATCATATCATCGATATAATCATCCTCAATGGTTTGCATTCCTTTAATACCTTTTCCACCGCGGTGCTGACTTTTGAAATTATCCACTGTCATGCGTTTAATATATCCAAGTTTTGTCATGGTAATAATGGTATTTTCATTTGGAATCATATCTTCCATGGAAATATCATAGACATCATATCCGATGGATGTTCTTCTCTCGTCACCATATTTATCACGAATCACAATGATTTCTTTCTTGATGACATTTAACAATAGATTACGATCTGCCAAAATTGCCTTATATTCTTCTATTTTTTTCTGTAATTCAGCATACTCATTCTCAATTTTTTCACGTTCCAGACCAGTGAGTGCACGCAAACGCATATCTACGATAGCTTGTGCCTGTACATCTGTTAATCCAAATCGTTCCATCAAAGAAGTTTTTGCTTCTGCTGTGGTCTTTGATCCCCGAATAATGTGAATCACTTCATCAATATTATCTAATGCGATCAGTAAACCTTGTAAAATATGAGCACGTTCTTCTGCTTTATTCAAATCATATTTCGTACGACGGGTTACAACTTCCTCCTGATGCTTCAAATAATACTGCAGCATCTGCATAATATTCATTACCACTGGTTCATTATTGACTAATGCCAGCATATTCACACCAAAAGTATCCTGTAATTGTGTATGCTTAAATAATTGATTTAATATGATATTCGGATTAACATCACGGCGAAGCTCAATACATATACGCATACCTTCACGATTGGTTTCATCACGAAGATCCGTAATACCATCCACTTTTTTATCTCGGTGCAATTCTGAAATTTTCTCTATCAATCTGGCTTTATTAACCAGATAAGGTAATTCTGTCACCACAATCCGGTTCTTTCCATTATCCATCGGTTCGATCTCGGTTACTGCGCGAACTCGTATCTTTCCACGCCCGGTACGGTATGCCTGTTCAATCCCCTGGGTACCCATAATCTGTGCACCTGTAGGAAAATCCGGTCCTTTGATTATTTTCATAATATCTTCGATTGTTGTCTCTTTCTCTTCTCCAATATCATCAATTAACCGGATCACTGCGTTAATCACTTCTGTCAAATTATGTGGCGGGATATTTGTTGCCATTCCCACGGCAATACCGGAAGTACCATTTACCAATAAATTCGGATATCTTGCTGGTAATACTGTCGGCTCTTTTTCTGTCTCATCAAAGTTCGGAATAAAATCAACCGTATCTTTATTGATATCTGCCAACATTTCCACAGATATTTTACTCAAACGTGCTTCCGTATAACGCATTGCAGCAGCGCCATCACCATCCACAGAACCAAAATTTCCATGCCCGTCTACTAATGGATACCGGGTATTCCATTCCTGTGCCATATTCACTAATGCACCATAAATAGAACTATCACCATGTGGATGATACTTACCCATAGTATCTCCGACGATACGAGCACATTTACGATGTGGCTTATCTGGTCCATTATTTAATTCACTCATTGCATGTAATATTCTTCTCTGCACCGGCTTTAATCCATCCCGTACATCCGGAAGAGCTCTGGCTGCAATTACAGACATGGCGTAATCTATGTATGACGTTTCCATTTTCTCTTTCAGATCCACTTCGTGAATCTTATCAAAAATATTTTCGTCCATTTCTTCCTCCATTCCGAAGCGCTTTCGCTGAGGAACGCACTTTCCTCCTTATTCTACAATAATAGAACTATAATTTACTTAAATATCTAGATTCTTAACGTATTTTGCATTTGCTTCAATAAACTCACGACGGGGTTCCACTTTATCTCCCATCAAAGTATTAAATGTCAAATCAATTTCTGCTTCTGAATTATTCCCAATATTAACACGAAGTAAAATACGTTTTTCCGGATCCATAGTGGTATCCCATAATTGCTCCGCATCCATCTCTCCCAGACCTTTGTACCGCTGAATCTTGTTATTACCATCTCGTCCAATTTCCGTCAATATCTGATTCAATTCTGCATCATCATACGCATAACGAACCATCTTATTTTTCTCTATTTTGTACAATGGCGGCTGTGCCAGATAAACATGGCCCTGCTTAATTAACTCCGGCATAAATCGATACAGAAATGTCAACATTAAAGTAGCAATATGTGCTCCATCCACATCAGCATCCGTCATAATAACGATTTTATCATAACGCAGTTTACTGATATCGAAATCATCTCCGATTCCAGTACCAAACGCTGTAATCATTGCCTTAATTTCATTATTTACTAAAATCTTATCTAATCTGGCTTTTTCTACATTCAAAATCTTGCCACGCAATGGTAAGATTGCCTGTGTTGCTCGGTTTCTTGCCGTCTTGGCACTACCACCGGCAGAATCACCCTCTACTATGTAAATCTCACAGTTCTTCGGATCTTTATCACTACAATCTGCTAACTTACCAGGTAAAGTCGTACTATCTAATGCTGTCTTACGGCGAGTCAAATCACGAGCTTTGCGCGCTGCATCTCTGGCACGCTGTGCTAAAATTGCCTTATCACATATCATTTTAGCCACCACAGGATTTTGCTCCAAAAAGTATGTTAATTGTTCTGAAACAACCGATTCCACCGCACCCCTGGCTTCACTGTTTCCTAATTTCTGCTTCGTCTGTCCCTCAAACTGCGGTTCGGATATCTTGATGCTAATAATTGCAGATAATCCTTCCCGGATATCTTCTCCGGATAAATTTTCTTCACTATCTTTCAATAACTTATTCGTCCTGGCATAATCATTAAATGTTTTCGTTAAAGCATTTCGAAAACCGGTTAGATGTGTTCCACCTTCCGGAGTCGTAATATTATTAACAAAACTATAGGTTCCCTCTGTATAGGAATCATTATGCTGCATTGCTACTTCCACATAAATATCATTTCTTTGTCCTTCACAATATATCACTTCCGGATACAATGCATCCTTATTCTTGTTTAAGTAGCTAACGTATTCTTTAATACCACCTTCGTAATGGAAAGAGCGAATTTTTGCTTCTTCCAGCCGATGATCAATCAACGTTATCTTTAATCCTTTCGTCAAAAATGCCATTTCGCGCAATCGCTGACGCAAGGTATCATATTCAAATACTGTCTCTTCAAAGATTTCTTTATCTGGCAAAAATGTCACTTCTGTACCGGTATGATCCGTCTCGCCAATCTCTTTTAACGGATACATAACTTTGCCACGTTCATAACGTTGCCGGTACATTTTTCCTCCCTGATGGATCGAAACTTCCAACCATTCGGATAATGCATTTACAACAGAAGCACCTACACCATGCAATCCTCCAGATACTTTATATCCCCCTCCGCCGAATTTACCACCGGCATGCAGAATCGTAAAGACTACTTCTACTGCGGGTAAACCAGCTTTATGATTAATACCAATCGGAATACCACGTCCATTATCAATAACAGTAACAGAATTGTCCTCATTTATGATTACCTCAATCTCAGAACAATATCCGGCCAAGGCTTCATCCACGGAATTATCCACAATCTCATACACCAAATGATGTAAACCGCGAATAGAGGTACTTCCAATATACATACCCGGTCTTTTTCTTACTGCTTCCAAACCTTCTAAAATTTGAATTTGATCCGCACCATATTCTCCATTTACTTCTGTTCCCATAGTTACCTCCAATGTCTATCTGCTATGTCTATTTTCTATTATTTTTCCACCTTAATGGACCCGGCAACAACACGAAATATCCGGTCCAATGTCAGTCTGCTGTCAATAAACTCCTCTAATCCTGTACAAGTGATAATGGTCTGTATATCATGAATGCTGTCCAATAAATAATTCTGTCGGTCACGATCAAGCTCTGACAACACATCATCCAATAATAAGACCGGAGAATCTCCTGTTGTTTGTTTAACAATCTCGATTTCAGCCAATTTCAATGCCAATGCACAAGTGCGCTGTTGACCTTGTGAACCAAATTTACGCAAATCCATTTCCTGATTGGTAAAACAAAGATCATCTCTGTGTGGTCCCACATTTGTAGAACAAAATTTAAGATCTTTTTCTAATGAAAGATTTAATTCTTTCTCAAAATCTTCTGCTGTTACATCAGGATCGTAGGATAGAATAGTCGTTTCCTTCCCTCCGGTTAACCGATTAGATACCTGCTGCACCAATTCATTAATTTCCTGTGCAAAAGATCTCCTTCTACGAATAATTTTGATACCATATTCCAATAACTTCTCATCCCAGACAAATAAAGTATCTTTGAGAGATGGTTGAAATACGATTTGCTTCAATAGTTGATTGCGCTGTTGTAATACTCTGTTGTACTCTGCCAGATCGTGTAAATAAATACCGTCTAACTGGCAAAGTTCCATATTCATAAATCTCCTTCGCTCTGACGGACCATTTTTAATAATCCTTAAATCTTCCGGAGAAAAGAAAATCACATTTAGTAATCCCATTAACTCACTGGATCGCCTAATTGGAATTCCATCAATCGCAATTCCTTTTCCTTTGTTCTTACGCAAATGCATATCAATCCGGTGAGACATATCTCTTTTATATAACAACATACGAATATGCGCCTCTTCCTGTCCCATACGAATCAATTCCCGGTCTTTACTTCCTTTGTGGGAGTTAGTCGTACCACAAACAAAAATAGACTCTAATATATTCGTTTTTCCCTGTGCATTATTGCCATAAAGTATATTGGTATGTGGATGAAATTCTAATTTTCCTTTTTGGTAATTACGAAAATTTCCCACTTCGATTGACTCAATATGCATTCTTATTCACCTATCACGGTTACTTCCTGTCCCTGATAACAAAATACATCCTGTGGGTAAAGTTTCCTTCCACGACGGATATCCACTTCCCCATTGACCATAACTTCTCCCTGTTGAATTACCATCTTAGCCTCAACACCCGATGACACCAAACCTGCCAACTTTAAAGCCTGGCCTAATTTAATATACTCATCACTGATCTGTATTGCCTCCATGACTCTCTCCTATCAAACATTAAAATTAACCGGAAGAATCAAATAAATATAATTCTCTTCCTGATCACGGATAAAACAAGGAGCTTTTGGATTAATCATATACATCGTAATTTCTTCTTCCTCAATTACGCGTAATGCATCCATCAGAAAACGAGGATTAAAGCCAATCAATATATCCTTACCTTCCTTCGTTGCGTCAATATCTTCATCCATAGAACCAATGGAAGAATTGATGGCAAATCCCATTCTCTCATCTTTTACATCAATGATCACCGGTTTTTTTTCTGATTCTTTCAAAAGTAATGTGGTACGGTCAATACAATCTAACATCTCTTTTTTATTAACTGTGATCTTTGTTTCATAATCACTGGATAGCATTTTGTCGATTTTATAGTACTCTCCTTCAATTAATCTGGAAAGTACCAATGTATTTTCAAATTCAAACAATACATGTTTATCTGTGAAGAAAACAGCTACTTCATCATCAATACCACCATTGATAATCTTACTGATCTCAATTAACGTTTTTCCCGGAATGATCACACTCACATCTTCATAACTTTCTTTTAGTTGAACTTTACGAATGGAGATACGATGTCCATCCAGAGATACCACCTTTAACTCCGTACCATGTATTTCAAATAGTTCACCTGTCATAACTTTCGCATTTTCATTATCCGAGATAGAAAATACCGTTTGTCTTATAATGTCTTTTAAGGTAAACTGTGAAATTAAAATCTTTTTTTCTTTGACTATATTTGGCAAAAACGGAAATTCCTCTGTTGGTCTGGCCGCAATATTAAATTTTGCTTTCCCGCAGGTGATATTCATATGATAATTTTCATCTACGGAAATACTAACCTGATCCGAAGGAAGTTTACGAATGATTTCAAAAAATACTTTCGCACCCACAGCAACAGATCCTTCTCGTTTGATGTCTCCTTTGATTATTGTTTCAATACCAATCTGTAGATCATTTGCGATTAGTTTGATACATTCTTCTTTTACATCGATGACAACACATTCCAGAATTTCCATCGTGGTTTTACCAGGAATTGCTTTCATCACGATATTCATTCCCTCTATGAGGTTCGATTTATCGCATATGATATTCATGTGAATAACTCCTTTCCAATCTTGCATAGAAAAATAAATAAATAATATTTAAATATTTTACAGTAGCAGTAGTAGTAGGGGTTGTGAATTTGAGGAAAAGTGGGTTGCGCCTTAGAAAATATTAAGGTAAAGGATTTTGATAAGTCTCTTTACAATTTTCTGAAAGCTGTGAAAAACCCTCGTTTTATTCACAATCCATTCATTAAAATTAAGATGTTGCTTAATTTCTTGTCCACAAATTATGTGAATATGTAAATAGATAATCCGCAAGTTGTGAATGAATCTGGTGTACAGCAATGTGCTAAGTTTGTAACTGATTGCCTTTTTTGAGGATGTACCTGGATTGCTGCCTATTGCGGGTCTATTTTCTTTATTAATACATCGACTGTCTTGGTAGTATCTTCCTCACCATCGTCTAACTTATTATTGATGATTTCTTCTCCGTGTAATATTGTGGAGTGATGACGATTGCCTATCTTACTACCGATTTCTTCATATGTACTATTTGTCAATTTACGACATAGGTACATACAAATATGTCGAGGATATACTATAGTAGAGTTTCGTTTTGATGAGAGCAAATCTTTTACTGTTATATTAAAATGATCTGCCACCGTTTCTAATATATAATCTACTGTAATCTGACGTTTAATGTTAGGATTGATAATGTCAATTAAAGCTTTTTTGGCAAGTTCTAATGTAATATCCGTATCACAGAGATCAGAATAGGATAATACTTTATTAATGGCTCCCTGTAATTCACGAATATTAGAAATAATATTGCTGGCGATATAGTCCAAAATTGCATCATCAATATCAATGTTTTCTTCCTCTACCTTTTTCCGGAGAATCGCCATACGGGTTTCGTAAGTAGGTGCTTTAATATCTACAGTCAACCCCATTTCAAACCGGGAACGAAGTCGTTCCTCTAATGTGGTCATGGTAGAAGGATGTTTATCAGAAGAAATAATCACCTGTTTCTGGGATTCATATAGATGATTAAAGGTATGGAAGAACTCCAACTGTGTTGCTTCCTTCCCTATGATGAACTGTATATCATCGATTAAAAGTACATCTACATTACGATATTTCTTGCGAAATTCCTGTTTGGACATCGTATTTTCACTACGGCCTTCTCTTACTGCTTCGACAATCTCATTCATAAAGGTTTCGCTTGTAACATACATTACTTTTTTCGTATCATCATGTTCTTCAATGTAATTTGCGATTGCATGCATCAGATGAGTTTTGCCCAGTCCAGGTCCTCCATAGATGTAAAGAGGATTGTAAGTATCTCCTGGTTCCTCGGCTACCTTTAATGCTGCTGCATGTGCATAATCATT
Organism: uncultured Jutongia sp.; assembly: GCA_964521555.1. GTDB lineage: Bacteria > Bacillota > Clostridia > Lachnospirales > Lachnospiraceae > Butyribacter. The sequence continues at coordinate 15,725 of CAZFSU010000003.1, forward strand.
ATTATCACCAACGATAAATGTATCAAATGTATATTTGGAATTAATCGATGGATTGGTGTGTTTCCGTGGCATTTTCGGTTTATCACTGGATCCACGACTATCTAATTCTGATAAAGAGAGGTAAGTTATATCATATTGAATGCCAGTTAACTCTTCGATGGTAACGGACAGAAAAACTCCATATTTTTGTTCGATAAAAGATTTACTATTTCCGATCTTAACATCATCAATTAAAATAGTAAGTTTGGTATCCTCCACAGAATAAACACTCAGGATCTTGATAAAGGTCCGAAATGTAACATCCGAGATATTAAATTCTTCCTTCATATGATTTAATATTTCATCCCATCTTTGAAAGAGTTCGTTTTCCAATGTTTTTACCTCACATTTCCTAAATACATTGCATGGCCTTGAGAGACAGTTATTCCCTTAAATCGGCTTTTTTCGAAAGTAAACCGATTTTGAAACCATATAGATCTATTTTATATCAAATATGAGGAAATTACAAGCCAAAGATAGAATGTCTCTTTGGCATCTAATAGAAAGAAAAATTAGATTTAATTAAGTGGTTGTGGACAAGGCATTGTGGATTAATGTGTATAATTATAAATTAACAGTTATCCTCATAAATATTAAGGTTATGCACAAAAAATGTGAATAAATAGTTTTGTATGAAAAAAATCAAGTAAAATAGCATATTTGCAAAGAAAAAAGTTAATAATGTGAATAATTTTGTGGAAAACTATGAATAGGAGGAAAGAAAAATTAGAAGTTATCCACATTTTGTTTACAATATGTTTATAAGTATGCAAAGAACATGTATTCTATCTACTTATGTAGAACTATATAATATACGGATTATGAAAAGATATTTACTATTGTTGTATAATTTGTTAATTTCTTTATTCTTCATTTGTAGAATTGTTATAGACATTAGGTAGGATGTTTGAGTTTCTTCCTATTATAATGATCTAAAATTATAAATAATTAAATAAACAATATTTGTTTTAGAGAATTAACATGTTAATAATGTTGTGGATAAGCTGAAAATTAGGAATATTTTTATATTTGTACTTGACGAATGGCGTTTTTGCTACTATAATATGGCATGTACGCGCTTTATTTGTGCGTCATTCTATTCGTTATTTAGTATATTAAAGGAGGTGTATGAGAAATGAAGATGACATTTCAGCCTAAGAAGAAATCCAGAAGCAGAGTACATGGATTTAGAAAGAGAATGCAGACAAAAAATGGCCGTAAGGTATTAGCAAGCAGAAGAGCAAAGGGAAGACATAAGTTATCCGCATAGGTCGCATTTATGTGACCTTTTCTTCTATGTATAAAGTTTACTTATTTTAGAAGGGTTAGCTTTCGTAGAGGGACTAGTCAGTGTTTATTTCGATTAAAAAAAATAGCGATTTTATCAATGTATATCACCGTGGAAAATCCTATGCCAATAAATATTTAGTGATGTTTATTTTGAAAAATGATACAGATCAAAACAGATATGGAATTACTGTGAGTAAGAAAGTTGGAAATAGTGTAGTCAGGCATAGGGTTACCAGGTTGATTAGAGAAAGTATTCGATTAAATGAGGAAAAGTTCGACAGAGGGTTTGACATAGTTATAGTAGCGAGAAATACAGCTAAGAATAAAAATTATTTTGATATGAGAGATGCTTTTTTGCATCTGGGAAAATTACATCGTATATTAAAGAGTGATCATAAATGAAACGGATTATGTTGTTTTGTATAAAAGTATATCAGAAATATTTATCTCCTTTCAAAGGCAGACCTACTTGTATTTATACACCGACATGCTCTCAGTATGCCGTGGAAGCATTAGAAAAGTATGGTTTTCTAAAGGGGAGTTTTTTAGCTGTAAAACGTATTATGCGTTGTCATCCATTTGCCAAAGGTGGGTACGATCCGGTACCTTGATCATTAAGATTTGGCTCAGGAGGAGTTTAATGTATGATTAGTACAATATTGACAACCTATCAAGGCGCAATTCTTGGACCGATAGCTAGGTTATTAGGACAGATATTAGAATGGTTATATCAGTTAATGTCGCATATAGGTGTTGAGAATGTAGGAATATGTATGATTATATTTACCTTTTTGGTAAATACGCTTATGCTTCCCCTAAATGTGAAGCAGCAAAAATTTGCAAAGATGTCCAGTATTATGAATCCAGAGATCTTGGCGATTCAAAACAAATATAAGAATAAAAAGGATCAGGAATCTCAGCAAAAGATGTCATTGGAAACGCAGGCTGTATATCAGAAATATGGTGTTAGTCCTGCCAGTGGATGTCTGCCTATGTTAATCACGTTACCGATCCTATTTGCTTTATATCGTGTAATATATAATGTACCGGCTTATGTGACTCCAATATATAATATGTATGCCGGAGTAGCAGAGAAAGTAAGAGATCTTGGGGTATCTGTAGAAGATTTAAGTAAGATGACAAGTAGTCGTACTTATGTTATTACAAATGCAGTTAATGCCAAAAGTAAAGATATTAATTATTATGTTGATGTATTGGGTCAGTTTGGTAGTGATGCATGGGATAAATTAGGAGATAAGTGTCTATCGATTGCCGGTTATATTGATGAATTAAGTGGACATGCTATGCATATCAATTCTTTTTTGGGATTGAATATAGCAGATGTACCTACGGTACCTTTTATTGGTGGCGCGGCATTGACATTAAGTGTTTTAATCCCTATTTTGTCTGTGATTACGCAGTTTATCAGTACGAAGCTGAGTATGGCTTCTCAACCCGCAGCGGATCCAAATAATCCTACAGCCGCTTCTATGAAAACTATGAATAATGTTATGCCATTTATTACTGGTGCAATGTGTTTCATGTTTCCGATCGGTGTGGGTATTTACTGGGTAGCGGGTAATGTATTTAGGATTTTACAGACTTTGTTAATCAATGCATATTTCAAGAAATTTGATATGGATGATATGGTTGCAAAGAATATGGAGAAGGCGAAAAGACGTTACGAAAAGATGGGAATTGATCCAAATATTGCCTTTGCTGATGTGTCAAAACAAAAAACCAGTAAAATTGATTCTGATAAGAAGAAAAACAATACAGCTAAAAAAACAACGACTTCACAAAAAGTAAATAAAAGGGCATCGGAAGTTAATTATCAGGGAAATAAAAATAAGAAATATAAAGATGGTAGTATTGCAGCGTATGCAAATATGATGGCCAGAAATGATAATTCTGGGGATAAAAAGAAATAATTATATATTTCATGTAATGTAGGAGGTTAATTATGGCGGAATGGAAAGAATATACGGCAAAAACAGTGAATGAAGCATTAACGAATGCGGTAGTTCAATTAGAAACAACCAGTGATAAATTAGAATATGAAGTAATTGAAAAGGAATCATCCGGTTTATTAGGATTGTTTAGTAAACCGGCAAAGATAAGAGCCAGAGTTAAGTTTTCTTTGGAGGATATCGCCAGAGATTTTCTGAATAAGGTTTTTAGAGCTATGGAAATTACTGCCGATATACAGATTGATTTTGATGAGATCGAGAATTTGATGAGTATTGATCTGAGTGGTGAAGAAATGGGTCTTTTGATAGGAAAACGTGGTATCACTTTGGATTCTTTGCAGTATTTAGTTAGTTTAGTAGTGAATCGTAATACCGAAAATTATGTAAAAATTAAATTAGATACTGAGAATTATCGTGAGAGAAGAAGGGAAACTTTGGAAAATCTGGCGCATAATCTGGCGCATAAAGTGAAGAGAACACACCGCTCTGTTTCTTTGGAACCTATGAATCCATATGAAAGACGAGTTATTCATTTTGCACTACAGAAGGACAGATATGTAGAAACTCATAGTGAAGGAGAAGAACCATATCGTAAAGTTGTAATAACTTTAAAACCTGGTGTTGATACAGGATATGAGAAGCGCGGTAAATATTCCTATGGTAATAATCGTTCTTATGGAAGAAGAAATGGAAATTATCGTAAAAAATATAATGATTCCTATAAAAGAAATTATAATTCAGATGATTCCGGAAGTGAGACAGAATCAGTAGATTCCGGTGTGAATATAGAAACGGAAGAATAATTGAGTTATTGATTTAATATGGAAAGGGGCTGGCAAAAGCTCCTTTTTTCATTGGTTTTAAGGAAAAATGAGAATGTAAGAGAAAAGATGGAGGAGGGTTTCAAAGTGTCAGATCAGGATACGATTACGGGAATCGCCAGTGGCATGGGTGGTGGGATTGGCATCATTCGTGTAAGTGGAGATCAGGCATTGACCATTGTAAGTTCTATTTTTCGGAAAAAGAATGATCAATATTGTGATAAAGATTTTTTGAGAAATAAACCAACACATACAATACATTATGGATATATTACAAATGAAGATGCTTCTATTTTGGATGAAGTAATGATATTATTGATGAAAGCGCCGGCAAGTTATACTTGTGAAGATGTGGTGGAGATAGATTGCCACGGCGGAGCCTTTGTGATTCAAAAGATATTACAGAGATTATTGCATGCGGGTGCCAGGTTGGCAGAGCCCGGAGAATTTACTAAACGTGCTTTTTTGCATGGAAGAATTGATTTGTCGCAGGCTGAAGCTGTTATGAAATTAATTACTTCTAAAAATGATTTTGCACTGGAAAGTGCTGTGAACCAATTAGAAGGTTCTGTTTCCAGATATATCGAGGAAATCCGTCAGGAAATTTTGTATCATATGAGTTATATCGAGAGTGCTTTAGATGATCCGGAACATTATGATTTGAACGGATTTGCAGGAAAATTATATGATATTACGGAAAGAGAAATAGAGAGGTTGGAGGAATTATTATCCAAATTTGATAATGGTCGAATGAAATCAGAAGGCATTAATACGGTAATTGTGGGAAAGCCAAATGTAGGAAAATCATCTTTGATGAATTTGTTATTAGATGAAGACCGTGCGATTGTTACAGATGTTGCTGGTACAACACGAGATACTTTAGAGGAAACTATTCGTTTAGGAGATTTGATTTTGAATTTGATGGATACGGCCGGGATACACGAGACGGAAGATCTGGTGGAAAATATTGGTGTCCAAAAAGCGGTACATCATTTGGATAAGGCTGATTTTATACTGTTTCTGGTGGATTCCAGTGTTCCGTTATCAGATGCAGACGATCAGATCATTCGATTGATTCAAAACAAAAAAGGTGTTATTCTATTAAACAAAGTGGATTTGGATGAAATTGTGTCAAAACAGGAAATTCAAAGCAGATTGCCCTGGCATTGTATATCTTTTTCAAATGAAACAAAAGAAGGGTTCAAAGAATTAGAGAATTATTTAAAGACTTCTTTTTTGGAGGGTGAGATTTCTTTTAATGATCAAATTTATCTGACAAGTATACGACATCGGAATGTCGTAGAGCAGGCTTGTGATAGTTTGAGAAATGTCGTATCTGCGATTAGAGATGGCATGACAGAGGATTTCTTTACGATTGATATGATGGATGCTTATCAGAAATTAGGTTTGATTAATGGGGAAACTGCTTCGGAAGATTTGGTAAATAAGATTTTTGAAGAATTTTGTATGGGTAAATAATTATTTGGAGGGTTGGATCATGTCTTATACATATGAGAGCTATGATGTGGTAGTGATAGGAGCAGGACATGCTGGTTGTGAAGCTGCTTTGGCATCTGCCCGATTAGGTATGAATACTTTGGTGTTTACAGTAAGTGTGGATAGTATTGCCATGATGCCATGTAATCCTAATATCGGAGGTAGTTCTAAAGGTCATCTGGTTCGTGAGATTGATGCTTTGGGTGGGGAAATGGGAAAAAACATTGATAAGGCATTTATTCAATCCAAAATGTTAAATATGTCAAAGGGTCCTGCTGTGCATTCACTTCGTGCCCAAGCAGATAAAAAAGACTATAGTCGTGCTATGAGAAAGGTTTTGGAAAATACAGATCATTTGACAATCAAGCAGGGAGAAGTGGCAGAGGTATTAGTGGAAGATAACAGGGTCATTGGTGTCAAAACTACTTCGGATGCAATTTATCCATGTAAAGCAGCTATATTATGTAGTGGGACATATTTACAGGCTCGTTGTATTTATGGTGACGTTAGTCAATATACAGGACCAAATGGTTTATCTGCGGCAAATCATTTGACCAAGTGTTTGGTAGATCTGGGTATAGAAGTTCGCCGATTTAAGACGGGTACTCCCGCCAGAGTGGATAAACGGACGATTGATTTTTCCAAAATGAAAGAACAAAAGGGAGATGATGTAATTGTGCCTTTTTCTTTCACAAATACTTCTGAGGAAATTGATCGGGAGCAAGTATCCTGCTGGTTGACTTATACAAATAAAAATACACATAAGATAATAATGGATAATATTGATCGTTCGCCCTTATATTCCGGAACCATTCATGGTACCGGGCCCAGGTATTGTCCTTCGATTGAGGATAAAGTGGTGCGTTTTGCGGATAAGGACAGACATCAGGTTTTTTTGGAACCGGAAGGAAATTATACAAATGAGATGTATGTAGGTGGGATGTCCAGTTCTCTTCCTGAAGATGTACAATACCAAATGTATCATTCTGTTCCGGGTTTAGAACATGCAACGATTGTTAGAAATGCTTATGCAATAGAATATGATTGTATTAATCCAACACAATTAAAAGCATCTTTGGAATTTAAGTTTATTGCTGGATTTTTTTGTGCTGGTCAGGCAAATGGCAGTTCCGGATATGAAGAAGCTGGAGCGCAGGGAATTATAGCAGGTATCAATGCGGCAAAAAAAGTGAAAGGAGAAGATCCTTTAATTTTGGATCGTTCTCAGGCATATATTGGAGTATTGATTGATGACTTGATTACGAAAGGAACGAATGAACCATATCGTATGATGACTTCCCGTGCAGAATATAGACTGTTGTTGCGACAGGATAATGCTGATCTCCGCTTGACGAAAATAGGATACGAGGTTGGTTTGATTTCAAAGGATCGTTATGAAAAATTATTAGAAAAGGAAACAATGATTGCCAGAGAGATTGAACGGTTACAACATACTAGTGTAGGTGTCCGAAAAGAGGTACAGGATTTATTGGAGAAATATAATAGCACACTATTACAATCTGGTATTACATTGGCAGAATTATTAAAACGTCCGGAATTGTCTTATGATATATTATCTCCTATTGATACGGATCGTGAGGAATTACCAGAGGATGTAAAAGAACAGGTAAATATTTATTTGAAATATGAAGGTTATATCAGTAGACAAGAGAGACAGGTTGCACAATTTAAGAAATTAGAAAAGCGAAAGATACCAGAAGATATTGATTATCAAGATGTATATAGTTTGCGAAAGGAAGCAGTACAGAAATTGAATGATCTTCGGCCAACTTCTGTGGGACAAGCATCACGTATATCTGGTGTATCACCGGCAGATATTTCTGTATTATTAATTTATTTAGAACGGTATGGAAAAGAACAGAAGGCGTAATCGGTTTAATGATTAATTTTGGATCAATGATTTTCTTGGATGAGGAAGGATTGAATATTATATGAAGCATTATTTATCGGACTGTGCATCAGAAATGGATATTAAAATAACAGATGATCAATTAGAGCAGTTTCAAATATTTTATGATTTACTAATAGAAACAAACAAGGTTATGAATCTAACTGCCATTACAGATTTGAAAGATGTAGTAATGAAGCATTTTATTGATAGTATTGCATTAATAAAATATGTTTCTCTGAATGGTCTTTCTGTTATTGATATTGGTACCGGTGCTGGTTTCCCAGGCATTCCTTTAGCTATCATGTGTCCTGATGCAAAATTTATGTTATTAGATTCGCTAAACAAACGACTTAGATTTCTTGAACAAGTGGTTGCAAAATGTAAATTAAATAATGTATCTTTGATTCATTATCGAGCAGAAGATGGCGGAAGAGATATGAAACTTAGAGAAAAATATGATATTTGTGTTTCTAGGGCGGTTGCAAATTTATCAACATTATTAGAGTATTGTTCTCCCTATGTGAAAATAGGTGGTCAATTTATATCATATAAATCTGGCGATGTATTAAATGAATTGAAAGAATCCGAGAATGCACAAAATATTTTGCATTGCAAATATGACCGATTAATACCTTTTGATTTATCAGGAGGAGATATGCATCGAAGTTTTGTGGTATTTCATAAGACGAATAAAATATCTCCAAAATATCCTCGACAGGCTGGTAAGGCAAAGCGAGATCCATTATGATTTAAATTTCATGTAATATATGTTACAATGAATGATGTAATGTTTCACGTGAAACATTACATCCATTACTCATATTTCATCAAATAAGAAATCTCCTATGTTTCACGTGAAACATAGGAAAAGTAAAAAAATTACCAGGAAAATGTTTCACGTGAAACATTGCTTAATACGAGAAAGGAAAAATATGGGAAGAGTAATAGCAATATCAAATCAAAAAGGTGGTGTAGGAAAGACTACAACTGCGATTAATTTATCAGCATGTTTGGCTGAAAAGGGAAAAAGAGTATTAGCGATTGATATGGATCCGCAAGGAAATACAACTAGCGGATTGGGCATTGACAAAAGTAAAATTGAAAATACCAGTTATAAATTATTAATGGATGAGACTACAATATGGGAAACTATGACCCCCTCTGTGGTACAAGGATTGACAGTTATTCCATCGGAACGAAGTCTAGCGGGAGCTGAGATTGAATTAATTGGAAAACAGGACAGAGAATTTATCCTGAAAAAAGAAGTGGATAAGGTGAGAGATAATTATGACTTTATCATAATAGATTGTCCGCCATCTCTAAACACATTGACAGTAAATGCTATGACAACTGCGGATACTGTACTGGTTCCAATTCAGTGTGAATATTATGCTTTGGAAGGATTAAGTGAATTAATTTATACGATTGATTTAGTAAAGAATCGATTGAATGAGAAATTGGAAATTGAAGGAGTCGTATTTACGATGTATGATGCAAGAACCTGTTTATCATTACAGGTAGTGGAAAACGTAAAAGAAAATTTGCATCAAAATATATATAAAACGATTATCCCTAGAAATGTAAGATTAGCTGAAGCACCAAGTCATGGATTACCTATCAATTTGTATGAACCAAAGTCGGCTGGTGCGGATGGATATCGAAATTTAGCAGATGAAGTGATTGATAGAGAAATTTGAAATGGGAGGATAAGATGGCTAGAGGATTAGGAAAGGGAATTGATGTATTAATCCCAGAGGTAGAAAAGTCTACAGGGAAAAATGCAAAGACGAAAACAAAAGAGGTTGTGAAGGAAGTAGTAAAGGAAGTCATTAAAGAAACAGATCAAATTGATATTAATAAGATTGAACCAAATGAAAATCAGCCAAGAAAGAATTTCGATGAAGATGCATTAAATGATTTGGCAGATTCCATTAAACAACATGGATTGATACAACCTTTGGTAGTGAGAGAAGGAAAAAAAGGATTTTATCAAATTATTGCAGGAGAGCGTAGATGGCGTGCTGCTCGAATAGCGGGTTGCAAAACAGTACCGGCTATTGTGAAAGAATATAGTGAGCAAGAAGTAATGGAAGTTGCTCTGATTGAAAATATTCAGAGAGAAGATTTGAATCCTATTGAGGAAGCAGAGGCATATCAACAGTTAATTGAAGAGTATCAATTAAAACAGGATGAAGTAGCAGAAAAAGTATCCAAGAGTAGAGTAGCAATTACAAATTCATTGCGATTATTGAAGTTGGATGAGAGAGTCAGAGCTATGGTAATCGATGAGAAAATCAAAGGTGGACATGCCAGGGCATTGTTGACGATTGAAGATCAGAATTTGCAATATGAGACAGCAGTAACAGTATTTGATCAGAAGTTAAGTGTGAGAGAAACGGAAAAGCTTGTTAAGAAAATTACATCAGAGAAGAAGGATGTAAAAAAGAATGTACCGGAAATGAATGAACAATTAAAGATTATTTATCAGGAATATGAAGAAAAGTTGAAAAATGCATTTGGTACGAAAGTTAATATTAATCAAAAAGCGAATGGAAAAGGCAAAATAGAAATAGAGTATTATTCTGCGGATGAGTTTGATCGTATTATAGATATGATGACAAAATTCTAATAGTTAAAATACGTATAAGAGAAAGGAAAGAGAAATGCAATATTTTAATCAGTTTGGAATCGATATTGGATATGTTGTGATGGGAATGGCAGGAGTTATCCTCTTGTTGTTCATACTTTTGTTGATAACTATGATAAAGGATCATGGAACAAGGAAAAGATATAAACAATTTATGAGTGGAGAAAATGGGAAAAGTATGGAAAAGGCAATTCTGGATAAATTCAACTCCATTGATACATTGGAAAGTGAAGTGAAGAATATTAATTCAGAACTGGAAGATATTAATGCACAGTTAATAACAGCATATCAGAAAATAGGTATTGTAAAATATGATGCATTTAAAGAGATTGGTGGGAAATTAAGTTTCGTTTTGGTCTTATTGACGGCTGAAGATAATGGAGTAATTATTAATTCTATGCATAGTACCAAAGAAGGTTGTTATACTTATGCAAAAGAAGTAATGAATGGAGAGGTAAATGTGATTTTATCTGAAGAGGAACAACAGGCATTAGAAGAAGCGAAACAAAATTTAGGGTTAGAGAGAATTTTGGAATAAGAATGATTACGGAATCAAATATCCCCTGTTGCCAGATGTTTTCATAATATCTGGTAACAGGGGATATTCATTTAATCATTGAAGTAATAGGTTGTCCTTAATTAAATCCATAAACACGATTATAGAAATGATACCCCCAAACGATAATTTTGCGGCCGAATTTCCGTTTGAATTGAAGAGGTAACCCCAGTTTTCGATGTGTAATAATGCGATACAAAGATTTATTATGATTCTTCAAATAAAGCCACAGTTCATCCCGTTTCTTTAAATTTTCAGGTGAACCACTATTAACTAAAAGTGCAGAACTTACAATCATCATCATAGCTAAATACTTGATCATATAATCACGAAGTTTTTTGTTGCGAATATTTGTTAGATTATGGGAGTTTATCATAAGTTTAGTAACTTTGATTTGTTGATCTATACGTTTGGTCATTACTTCTTCGTTTACAGATTGATCTTCTCTTCCAATATAGTAACGGTATAAATCTACATCTAAATAATACATTTTTTTAACATAAGGAAGAGGAGTGTATGCAAAAATGTTGTCTACATAGAACGTATGTTCTGGTAAGTGTAAATGACAATCACGAAGTAGTTTTGTCTTATAGATGATAGAGTGCATTAATAAATTTTGACTCATTTTGAAATGTTTCGCATCATTCCAAGTAAAAAATTTATTAGTAGGGATAGCGGAAGTATATTTCATAACTTTTCGCTTGTGTATGCTGGGTTTCTCATAGACATAGTTAGAGATTAGCATGTCCAAAGAAACAGAATCTGTTACGACTTCCTGTAGAAATGTAACAATCTCTTTTAAACTATCTGAATCAAACCAATCATCACTATCTAAGACTTTGAAATATAAACCGGTTGCATTGGCAATACCGGTATTCACAGCAGAGCCATGACCTCCGTTTTCTTTATGAATTGCCCGTACAATCGACGGATATTTTTCTTCATATTCTTTTGCAATCTTGAGAGTATCATCGGAAGACCCATCATCAACTATCAAGATTTCCACCTCATTACCACCGACTAAAGCGGAATCAATCGCATGTGACATATATTCCTGAGAGTTATAACAGGGAATTGTGATTGTTAATAATTTCATATTAAATCCTTTCTGCGTGATAGACGCAATTATGTTTTAAAAATAATGTATCAGGATAAATAATTTTTATCGTAATTCTGGTACTGTCTCATTATGATTAAAACATCTTAAAATATAGTATAGCCTGAAATTATTATAATATGAAATACTATCAGAATAAAGTAAAAAATCTAAAGAAATTCTTACAATTTGACATGTCAGGTGAGATAGTAACTGGAAGAAAGATTTTTGGGAAGAGTAATATCTTGCAGGAAAAAATAATATTGTCTATACTTAATTTAGGAGAAAAATAAATGGCAAAGGGGGAATTAAAATGCAGGATCAGGAATTAATCAGAGAGGCATTCGCAGCTCGTAATCAATCATATGCACCTTATTCAAAATTTCGTGTGGGAGCATGTCTGGAAACAGAGGATGGTATGATCTACCGCGGTTGTAACATAGAGAATGCCAGTTATTCTGTTACAACATGTGCCGAGCGAACTGCGTTTTTTAAAGCAATCAGTGAAGGGAAACGTCATTTTCGGAAAATAGCCATTGTTGGCGGGGAGAAAGAAGTTAATATGTTTTGTCCGCCATGTGGTGTGTGTCGCCAGCTTATGATGGAGTTTTGCGATCCGGAAACATTTGAAATTATCTTAGGTAAAGAAGATTTGAGTTATCAAAAATACTATTTGAAAGAATTGTTACCAATGGGATTTGGACCTGATAATTTAGAGAAATGAGGGAAATAGAATGAATGCTTATGACATTATAGATAAAAAGAAAAAAGGATTGGAATTAACAACAGAAGAGATTGAGAACTTTATCAATGGATATGTAAGAGGAAGTATCCCGGATTATCAGATATCTGCTTGGCTTATGGCTGTGTATTTTCGAGGAATGACAGATCGAGAGTTATTAGATTTAACCAATATTATGGCAAATTCAGGGGATCAGGTAGATTTGACCAAGATACAGGGGATCAAAGTAGATAAACATAGTACCGGAGGTGTAGGAGATAAAGTCACTTTGGCCGTAGCACCGATCGTAGCAGCATGTGGCGGCAAAGTGGCAAAAATGAGTGGACGAGGACTGGGATTTACAGGAGGGACGATTGATAAGTTAGAAGCAATTCCTGGATTACATACTACTATACCAGAAGAAAAGTTTTTTGATATGGTGAATCGGATTGGCTTAGCAGTAATGGGACAATCTGCCAGTATAGCACCCGCAGATAAAAAATTATATGCACTTAGAGATGTCACTGCTACTGTTGACAGTATTCCTTTGATCGCATCTTCTATCATGAGTAAGAAGTTAGCAGCAGGAAGTGATAAAATTGTTTTGGATGTAACAGTAGGTAGTGGTGCTTTCATGAAAAATGTGGAAGAAGCTATTCAATTAGCAGAAAGAATGGTTGCTATTGGCGAAGGAGCCGGAAGAGAAACAGTAGCTTTATTGACGAATATGGATGTTCCTTTGGGATGTGCTGTAGGAAATACTATTGAAATAATAGAAGCGATAGAAACATTGCAGGGAAAAGGACCGGAGGATTTTGTAGAAGTGTGTCGTACGATTGCAGTGACGATGTTAGAGTTAGCAGAAATTGGGCCAAAGGAAGAGTGTATCAAAATGGTGGATCAAGTAATACAGGATGGTTCAGCATTACATAAGTTAGCGGAGATGGTAACAGAGCAGGGTGGTGATGTGGAATATATTTATCACACAGAAAAGTTTGAAACTGCTGGGATAGAGGAAAATCTAGTTGCATGGGCAGATGGTTATGTAACGAAAATGAATACAGAAGAATGTGGCAAAGCTGCGGTATTATTAGGTGCCGGTAGAGAAGTAAAAGAAGACACGATTGATATGGCAGCAGGAATCCGGTTTTATAAGAAGACAGGTGCATCAGTGAAGAAAGGAGATATTTTAGCAACGGTATATACATCAGATCAAATCAGAGCAAATCACGCATTACAGAAATTAAGGGAAAGTTATCAGATATCCGAACAAGCTACGACAGAGCCACAGGTGATATTAGGTTATGTTACAAAAAATGGTGTCATACGGTAAGAAGCCTGGGAGGTGTACATCACATTTTCATTTTGTAACCGGTTATATATTGTTGTCATGGAGAAATCATCATTTGATAATAGAAAGGCAGGGGTAGCGAAAAACATATTAGTAAATTTTCCGTCTGGTTGATAGTAAGCATAGATGGTATTGGGATAGGATGTAGCAGATGCAAAAAATTTGGAATCTAAATTTTGATTTTCTATACACAGGGGAAAATAATTTGACAGATCATAACCGGAAAAAAGGTTTTCTGTGATATTATTTTGTACAGATGTATTCGTGAGGATGATCTGATGATTTGGTATAGGGTTTGCAACATTGTCATCTGTATTGGATGAAGTATGGAAGATGGCACCGGAAGAAATGGTATAGTCAGTATTATCTGGAACAAGACAGTAGGTGGTATTTGGTTGTAGTACATTGAGATCCAAATATGCTTTAGAAGTGGAATCGGTAATAGATATCAGATGATCTGAAGTATATTTTCCAATTGGGAAATATATCGTATCCGACTTTTGGTACAGGTCAAAAGAAATCTGATCAGAGATATCTTTTGGGAATTTTGCATAAATTAGAGAACGTGAAACTTTTGCAGGAGTCAGAGAATATGTTGTGGGCCTAAGTATGCCGTTTTTTATATAAACCGGTAGAATGGTTGTCGTCGAAATCGGTTGACCTTTAGAGGAATATGCAGTGATGGAAGTATAGTATTTACCGTCATATAAACGAAGAACATGGTTTTGCATTATATTCGATAGAGAATCACTATAGTTTGAATCATGATGAGATGTCAGAGAGGGAAGAGTGGTATGGAATATCCTATTTCCGTGATTATCATATAATAGATAATCCAGATAAGAAAAGGATTCTGATATTTGATCTGTATTTATAGAGATCTTTTCCACAGATATGATGGGAAGTGTTTGTAAATGTATTTGCAGAAAAAGCTGATCTGACAAGAGGGAAGCAAAAGAAAAAGTAAAAGATACCATATGATAATCTTTCGGTATGGAGGAGCCATTCGTGGCAGGAATAACATAGAGACGGTATTGTTGATTGCGGGAAAAAGGATGTTCATCATTTCTAAGAATGGTATCCGCAATGGGCATTTTTCCCTTTTGGTATTTGGGCGTGGATATCATATTCTGATAATTAATCATGGTATATCCTTTATCGGTGGTAATATCATGGTTCGTGAACGTGATTTGTCCTTTTGGATCGACTTCCCCCCAAGTCAAAGGATTTTGTTGATTATCTGTGATCATAACAGTGGCATTGGTGACAGGCTGCTCTTGTGAGTTGGTAATAAGACAGGATATTGTTAGTTTATCTGTTGAGGCAGGATGCATTATAATATTTTGACACAGCATTTGTTTTTCCGGATGTAAAGGGGAAAGTGAAAACGTATCATAATTCTTTAATTGTGCAGTTAGTTTGATTTCTTTTTCTATAACATCGAGAAACTGGTAATAGCCATTATGATCTGATTTGGTTGTGGCAAGAGGAATATTTGATGTACTAGAGGACAAGGTTATAGAAACATCAGCTAAAGCGGTTCCTTCTTCTGTGATCGCAAATCCACAAATGCTGTTTGGCTGAATCCTTTCTTGGTAGTGGGTTTGTAATTCACCAGAAAAGATAGCACTGGTTATACGATAATCACCATTTTGTGTGCCATTTCCGGGACAAATTTTTTGCGCAGAGGAATCGGATAAGTGATAGGTAATTGTCTTACCATCTTTTGAGAGAGAAGAAAATTGTGCTGTTAATTTTATTGCATTATTCTGTGCATTTTTTTCCGTTATACGAGACAAAGTAAGTGTGGAGTTTTGTACTTCGGATTGAAGTAAAATGCGGTTACTATATAACATAAGAGAATGGTTCCAGGGATTAATTGTTTTAGAGACTGTAAATTTAACATGATCTAACAGGGAGGGATCATGGGTATTGGATGGGTTTGCAGAAGTATCTGTCTGTGTAATAGGGGTGTCGTTGGATCTAAGAGAAGAGTTAGTGTTCTTCTTTGCAACTATTTTAACTTTTGTTCTTAATTTTTTGATTTTTTTATGAGGTCTTTGAATTTTCACCGTAATAACAACGTCACCTGCTTTTTTTGCACGTAGTAATCCGGTTTTTTTCTGAATGCTGGCTCGTGACACATGGTTTGAAGAAAAATAAATTTTTGTTTTTTTGGAGATCCCTTTGACATGATAATGAAAGGTTTTTCCGATTCTTAGAGAAGATATTTCTTTCTTCCATTTTGGTTTTGTCGTTTTTGCCTGGCAGGAAACAGGAAATAACGGGACCATAAATACAATGGTCAAAAAGATATATAATATGCAAATTCTGAGTCCGTATTTGTTTTTTATTGAATCATTAGGCATGTTATAAAGCTCCTTTCATTAGTATATAATTTCACACTGTGGCAAAGCGGTTTGAAGTTCTCTTATAGATGATTCTGTGACAGAAGTATCCGATAAAATTAATGTCTGAAGTTTTGTCAGATTAGATAATACGGAAATATTGATTAAATCATGGTTTCCGGATAAGTCAAGAAAATAAAGTTGTTGTAATTCTGTTAAACCAGATAAATCTGTACAATTATTATCAGATAGAATTAATATTTCCAGTTTGGATAAAGAAGAAAATGCGTCAGTATTATTTATCTGGTTTCCACTGAGATATATTTCTTGTAGATTAGATAGAGCTGATATTTCTTCTAAATCTGTAAAATTATTATTTTCGGCTAACAAAACTTGAATATCTGTAAAAATCAGATGTTCAGGAAAGGCGGTGGTAAGGGATGTATATTTTCCGTTTCCGATATCTAATATGGAACTTGAATCACCGATAGGTTCCAGCAGAGAGGTTTGGCTGGCAATGGTGGTGTTGTTGGAATATTGTTTATGCGTGACGGATTCTGATATGCTCTTATTTGGAAAGGAAGGCTGTATATCAACGGATGATCTCAATAGTGTGAAACCACGGAATCCTATTGTGATAATAAGTACAAGAAATAGGATAGAAATTTTAGATATATATTTTTTGTTTGGCACGAAAGAGATATTTGGTCTGGTAATGGTTTGGTGAAAGGGATGACTTTCATCTGTGATTTTTAGATAGTAAGAGGTTTGTTCTGGTAGTTGCGATATAAGATTTTCGATATCCTGATGGAGGAAAGAAAGATCAGGATATCGATCCGACGGATTGGAAGCTAACATCTTTGACAAAATGAATTGTAAAGATTCACTTATTTCTGGCATCCACTGGAAAATGGTGAGATCTTGTGGTATCCTCCCATGAAAGTCTTTGGGTGGATAATTACCTTCATTGCATAGGATATAGAATAGGATTCCTAAGTTATATTGTTCAGATAAAATGGTAGGTGAATCTGTGATACATTCTGGTGCCAGTATAGGATGTGTTTGATTCACAATGGGAAATGGTGCAGATGTGAGAAAACAGGATTCTGAAAAGTCTCCTAGGATAAAGTGTCCCTCCTCCGTATAGAATATATTGTCAGTGCTAATGTCCATATGCAGAATATTGGCTTGATGTAAAGTGTTCAGGCTAATTAGAATATCTATCATTAACTGAAAGATTAGATTTAAAGAAATTCCATTTCTAAGGACAAGTTGCTTTAATGAACGATAATAAGGAAATTCCAGAATATGTGTTCCCTTCCAAGTCGTAATATTTTCCGGCAGTAAAAGAGAAGGATTCGATAAGTGGGATAAAGTATTCCATAGTTTCTTGGAAAAGTATTTGTCATGAATGATTTCAAATACTTTTTCGGTAGATGTTTTCTTATTTATTGCCTTAAAAATATAATGTTTTTGAGTGATACGATACCATTCAGTAATATCCCATTGATCGCATAACATAGGTGGTATGGAGAAAGCAAAAGCTGTTTTTTTATGAATAGACACGACAACCTCCTTATTGGAATATGTCTTGGATTAATAATGTACAAGAACTGGTGTGGGAACGAGACTGTATTTTAATGACGGCAAGCCCGGGTGACTTTGCATAAACGATACCATTTTGCAAAGTAATTCGTTCTGATGTCAAATTTTGATAGATAATATCCTGGTTAGCCAGTTGATTTATGTTGAGTGCTTCTGATATTGCTATAGAATATCCCTTGGACATTCGGAAAAAATGGGTGGAGAGATCAAAAGACGATCTGGAAAGTGGGCTTGGTGTAGGGTTATAGGGTAAACTATCTGGGGTCGGGACATTCGATGATTTTTCTTTATGTATTACAGTTGGGTTGGGAGAAATGGTACTTAGTTGTGATTTCGATTTTCCGGTACTTTTTGAATATGCAGTTGATTTCGGCGTTGCTACCGGATGATTACCTGCGGAAGAATGTGGAGAAGAAGTTGGCTTAGAAGATGTTTTTTTGCCCTTGGGAACTGTTGCTTTTTGTGTTTTCTTCTTTTGTCCGGTTTTTGGTGTGGATCGGTTTGGAGACTTTTGTTTTGCTGTTGATCCTCTTGTTCCCTGTGGCGTAGGTTTGGATGCATGATCGGTTTCCTGATTGGTCAGTGGATGGATATCTATTGTTATTTTAATTTCTTGTTTCGTGTTGTTATGGAGTACCAGAAAATAGCGACTACTTTTAGGGGAAATTTCTGTACAGGTCATATAGGTCGATCCCCCAGATAACGAGGAGGATAACTTTTTTGCAGAACCTTGATCATCATAAAGAGAGACGGTCAGAGAAGTGATATCCGAAAGTTTTATCTGACATTTTGATACAGCACTATTATGTCCCTGGGAAGGATGAAAATAGAAATATTCAGAGGCATATGCCGGAATCACAGCGGATACAGAACGGTTGGTAGACAGTAACTGTGCAGACGCGAAAGAATCATGTTGATGTGCAGAGACTGGAATCATCGAAAAAGCATATAAAAAAATAGAAAATATGAGCAAGGTTGTTTGAAATGGAAAAAAATGTTTCATGGAAACTCCTTTCTCCCATTCCAGATCTCTATTGTGATAAATAGTGTAACAAAAAATAGTAAAATATGCAATATACAAACATAACAAAAGAATGTGCGTTTTTTTACATATGATTGTAAAAATTGCACATTCTTTTGTTACTATCTGTTTAGTTTGCAATATAGCTTACAAAGATATAGCCGGCATCCTTAAATGTTTGTTCTGCCTTGGCCAGGGATACTGTGGTGCTGGTACGGGTCGCCGGGTCCATCCAGGTTACGGAAGATGAAGTATATCCGGTCAGGAGAACCGCATGGTGATCATTTAACATTCCGATTACCGGACGTTCGCTACTGATAAAATACAGAACTTCGTCCACGGTACATCCGGTAAGATTTACAGGAGTATCCAAATAATTCCGCAACATTTTCATAATGGAATTTCCCTTTAGCTGTGATACAGAAGTAGTGATCTGAGCTCCCTGTAACAACATTTGTGAGCTGGCTTTGATCGTATTCGATGTATCATCCGGATAGGTAATTCCCGATAATTCTTTGCTTAAGAATTTACCGCCACGTTCCCATACAATATGAGATGCATTATCCATTACAACACCCATCTGTTCATCGGCAATCTGGATTGCTTCGGAAGCACTGGTCAGTGAGGTGGTAATACCACCGTAAGCATATACATAATATTTTCTGACTTGTGTATCTGATTCGGATAAACGTGCTGTGGTATTTTCGGTAATCATGACCGATTTTGTGGACAGTACACTCGGTTGCTGCGCCATGACGTATCCCGCAGGCAGAGAAATATATTTTTCTGTTAAGGCGGTATCTGTGACACGCGAAGTCAGCCGGATTGATTCTACAGACATATTTTTCTGGTTCATAATACTGTCATCGGAAGCCTTTTTCCATGTTCCGGAAACTTTCTTGATTCGTTTGAGCCGAATTATATTACCATCAACAGTGGCACTGGTAACGTATTTATTTTTATTGGAGTATTCCCGTAAAATATTTCCCTGGCAATCTGAGATAACAAGTTTATAGGCAGGGAAAATTTCATCTCCGGAGGTCGAGTCATGAATATCACTGTTTTTCACATATCCGTATACAATATTGGCATCAATCGTACCTAGTACAACAATACTTTGGTCTTTCGGAGAGGATACGGTTAATTCTTCCGCAGAATTTAGATCTAATATGGTGATTTTAGTTGCTTCGCCCGTATCTGAAGCATTTGACCAGACAAAGCAATGTGCATTTTCCAGCATTAAGAAATGATCACTGGATGCATTCTTTGTAAGAATATCGTATCGTTTTGAGGAAATATTGTATGCATAAACAATATCATTCAGTGAAAAATAAAATATATTTTTGTTACTGACATAGCAATAATCTCCGAAATCTTCCTTTAACTGATCATAGGTTGTGGTGATCGGTAAGTAGACTCTCTCCGTGATACGGTTGTCTTTCGCGCTATAATCGTAAAGTAAAATACCCACACGCCCCTCATAATCACCGCAGTTCATATAGCCATATACTACGAAACTCATATTACCGTCATCGTCTACCTTTAGAATCTTGATATCATGCTGATCATAACAATCCCGCAAATAATCTTTGGAATCTTTTTCAAAGGTAAAAACTTCATATAGTTTATTTGTTTTCATATCATAGTACCATAAAGACCCGTTCCGCACGAAAGCAACTTTATTATTGGAATCACTGGAACTGATTTCCAAATCTTCAACTCCGGAAATACCGATCTTAAACTCGCTTTTTTTCACAGAGATAAGATTGGGATCAAACATGGCTTCCATTGTACGCCGGAAATAGAGCAGATAGATTTGTCCACTGGAATAACGAATCCGGTAAAATTCTTTTACCTGGAATGTCTCGTTGCCGGAAGGTGTTTCGGCTGATACGAAATATGTTTGCTGGATGGCAGCAGTTTCTATATTAATCTCCTTAATTGTAGGAATTGGGGTGGTTAGTCTTTTTGGCTTTAATTTTCCCCAGGTAATTAATTTATAATTGGAATGGATATCCACATCCGCATAAGTGGAATCGTCATTGGTATTTGCTTCCAAATATCGTGCAAGATCCATCGTTTTTCCGCCATCAAAACAAGCTTCATGAAAATTGGATGCAAAATCCATTTTTTCTGACAGAAAGAAATCATTTTCATAATATTTTATCCGGGTATAGAAATGAATTTTCTTGCTGTAATTTGTAGTTAATGTGATCTGTAATCCATATTCCGTACTGGTTTCCAATGCTTCCTTCAGTTCGATTTTTGCTACTTTAAAGGAATCCTTTTTTTCTAACGCAATAATACTATTCTCTTCAATTATTTTGTTGTTGGCTATATCCCTCAGAGCATAATTTAGTCTTTTTATTTTGGATTCGTTTTCATCTATTTTGACAGAAAAAGTTTTCTTTGTATCCAAAGGGGTGATGGATTCGCGAATCTCACCACTGTTTAATTCACTACTATAGCCATGTAAGGTGTTAATCGTATACTTGTCATCCTGTAGATAGACAATCGGAAAAGTAGAATCCTGCAAACTGGTGGCAGTGGTTGTAGTGACCGAAATGGATGGAATGTCTTTTTGAAAAAACAGAAAAGACGCAATAAAAGTAAATAGTAAGCCTATAAATATATATATATGTTTCAAAATAATCCTCCTAAAAAAGTAAATCAAAATAACCTCTTATAGTATAAAATGTTTAGGAGAAAAACGCAATAAAGGGAACACGTTTTTAGAAAGTATTCATAGAATAATATGGAAAAGAAAAAAGCAGGTATCGGTATGAAATCACCATATGAAAAGGGTTGTGTTATGACTTTTGAGACGGAAACAACAGAAATGCCGGAGAAAGAGAATTATTGGGATTATCAATATCTATTACCCAAGGAAACTTCTCTCTTGCAGCAAAATGTAATAGAAGCGTGTGATCGTATGGAATATGCCGGTAGTCCCATGTATGATCAATATCCTGATCGCGTTACGATTGAAAGAATTACAGATCAGATTTGTGGGGATCGCAAAGGAGATCCTATGCTACATGCGTTGGTACAGGTGTTATTGTGTCGGGAGATGGGGTGTCGTCGGGATGGGTGCAGACAAAACAGACATCATCCGCGGCATTCTCACGGTTCATGGTAAAATATATCCTTAAAAATCGCAGGTGATATTAGGGAAGCCCATATAGACATGTCCATCTTTTGTGATTACCATGTGCAGATTATAACCTTGACTGGTGGGTTCTATACCGACAGATTTAATCACCGGACTATAGAAATAGTAATCGTAAAATTTGTCAGCTTTATGGGAATAGACGCAATGAGGAATAGAATTTTTGAAACATTGGGTAGAATAAGCAGGTACCGTTGTTTCAATAAAGGGACTAATCAAAGAACTATTTTTTTGAGAATCCAGGCATTGAATAAGCGCAGCAAACCAGCAGAATATTGTTAAACCAAAGAGAAAATATCGGGGGACATGTGTGCTGGATGATCGTAAATAACGTGAATTTATTTTTTTCATGATAACAGCTCCTTTCTGTTATCATTTTTACCAAAGTTTTTCGTTTTATTCAGAAATCACAATAAACTCTGGTAAATATCACGTTTGGAAACTCCTCGGTCCAATGCAACACGTTTCATGGCATCTTTGCGGGATAAACCTTGGGATAGATATTGTTCCATGTGATCTTCGATGGAAATGCTTTCCCAGGATGACTTTGCTTCGGCATCCAATTCAGCCTGATCACGTCCTTGTATTACCAGCACATATTCTCCCTTGGGATCATGATCCTGATAATAGGAAACAGCGGAAGAAAGTGTCATAAGCTGTGCCGTTTCATGAATTTTAGTCAGTTCTCGGCATAGAGTGATAGAGCGGTCTCCTAAAGCATTGTACAATTCAGACAACGTGTTTTTTAGATGATGGGGTGCTTCGTATATAATTGTTGTCCGGGTTTCTGTTTGTAAAGATGCCAGTGTTCGGCGGCGTTCTTTTTTATCTGTAGGTAAAAAGGCTTCAAAGGCAAAGCGTCTGGTGGATAAACCAGACATGGTTAATGCGGTTATACAGGCACAAGCACCGGGCAGAGAAGTGACTGGCGCTCCTGCTTCATATGCCTGACGGACAATTTCTTCTCCAGGATCGGAGATGCCTGGAGTACCGGCATCCGTTACAAGTGCAATGTCTGTTCCAGCTAATAATTTATCCACCAATATAGCTGCTTTATCATATTTATTATATTCGTGATAGCTGGTCATGGGGGTCTTTATCTCAAAGTGGTTTAGTAACTTGATTGTATTGCGTGTATCTTCTGCCGCAATCAGGTCTACTTCTTTTAATGTGCGTAATACACGAATGGTAATATCTTCTAAATTTCCGATGGGTGTCGCACATAAATATAATGTTCCGGACATCGAATCAATCCTTTCCCTAATACGTTACGTGTCATTCTTTACAGATTCCATTTAAGCATTATACAAATCATATATTTCATGGGTGTATTGCCCCTTGGTATCATAGACGATCAAGGGCGGCTCCACTGTTATTCGGGATTTACCGTCACGTACTCCTTCGATCAGTACCATATTTGGTTCCTTATCAAGATAAGGGTAGACCAGCCGAAGCCGTTTTGGCTCAATATGATGGTTTGTCATGGCAGTGATGATTTCTGCCAGTCGAAATGGGCGGTGGACCATATAGAAATGACCACCTGGACGTAGTAAAGCATGTCCCTCTCTCAGCACATCCTCCAAAGAGCACAACACTTCATGTCTGGCAATCGCTTTTGGTAAATAGGGATTTTTCAGGCCATGATGATCCGTCATATAGGGCGGATTTACTGTAATGACATCATAGGTACCGCGTCCCAGCAGCATAGAAGCCTCTTTAATATCTCCTTCATAAATAGTGATGCGGTATTCCAGGTGATTCCATTGTACACTTCGTCTTGCCATATCCACACTTTCAGCTTGTATTTCCAAAGCGTCTATATGTTTTGCTTCGGTTCTGGCAGACAAAAGCAAAGGAATGACCCCGTTACCGGTTCCCATGTCTAATACACAGGCATCCTTGCGGATATTTGTAAAAGCACTGAGAAGCACGGCATCCATCCCAAAACAAAATTTATCCGGATTTTGTATAATTTTTAGATGATTACGTTGTAAGTCATCCAGTCTTTCTCCTTCTCGAAGCAAGGGATCCGTGATCATGATGATTCTCCATTAGATCCATTATCTGAATTTGCTTTACGGGTGCGGGAAAAGTTTCGGTTTTTACGACGTGATTCCCGGCTGCCGGTATGCTCACGATAACGATCGTTCTTATTCGTCAGTTGTTCTTTGTGTGACCGGTTATCCCGTCTCTCTCTGTTGTCCCGCTTATAGTCCTTCTCAAAGCGAACCTTATTATCTTTGGAATCTCGACGGTTTCGGTTATTTCGAGTGCGCTTTTTATTGTAGGATTTTTTCGTTTCATCGGAAGATATTTCTGCGGTTTCATCCAAATCCTCTTTCTCCAGATTTTCTAATTCTTTGAGTTCTACCTCGTCCAAAGATTCATCTGGCAAAGCGGCAGCAGCCGGACCACTCATATTTTTTTTGGATTGGAAGCTGAGCTCGTCCACATGATATTCCCGCACTTCGCGTTCGCCATTTTCGTTTTCAATAATGACTTTTACCAGTTGGCGTAATACACTAACACTTTGTACTTCGCCTTTGCATCCATCGGAGGTGGTGACGGAAGTTCCCACATGTGGCAGGGAACGGTTAAGGTATTCGTAAGCCTCCTGTTCATTTTTCAAGCAACACATTAATCGTCCGCAAACGCCGGATATCTTAGATGGATTGAGGGACAAGTTCTGTTCTTTTGCCATCTTGATAGAAACTGGTACAAATTCTGTCAAATAGGAATGACAGCAAAGCGGACGGCCACAAATAGCGATTCCACCGATTAATTTAGTTTCATCACGGACACCGATCTGACGCAGTTCAATGCGGGTATGAAAGACGGAAGCCAGATCCTTTACTAATTCGCGGAAGTCGATACGTCCATCTGCTGTAAAATAAAATAGTAATTTGTTCCGGTCAAAGGTATATTCTGAGTCAATTAATTTCATTTCCAAACCATGATTTTTGATTTTTTCAAGACAAATATCAAAGGCTTCTTTTTCTTTCTGTTCATTTTCCGCAGCGGTGCGGTCATCTTCCTCTGTGGCCATGCGGATCACGGGTTTCAGGGGTTGTACCACCTGGTCATCCGTAACCTCTTTGGGTGCTAAAACAACACTTCCGTATTCAATACCGCGGGCGGTTTCTACGATGACATGATTCCCTTTTTCGATGGGTAAACCAATGGGATCAAAGTAGTAGATCTTACCCGATTTACGGAATTTAACTCCTATAATTAAAATCATGATAATAAGTGTCCTTTCTAGTAATAGTTCCGTATCAGTCTTTGATGGTTAAAAGCATTAATTCGATGGCCAGATCAAAGTTGACATTGGCATCCAGACGTATTTTGACTTTATCAATCGCCTGGATAATATGTTCTATATCTTCATAACTGCGTTTGCTGGCTTGTTCTTTGATAGCGCTATATTCTTCCTGATAAAGTAAAATATTTGTATCTTTTGTTGCTTTATACATCAGAATGTCCCGGTACCATAGAAGCATCAGATCTAAATAGTCATAAAAATTTCCCTTATCCCGGGAAAAGCCATGAATGACTTCTGTGATGGCAGGCAATGTCATAGTATCGATCTGTTTCAATAAATGTAATACCTGTGTTTTCATTTCCTGAAAATCTTCTGAACTGGCAAAACGTATCGCCTGCCCAATATTGCCTTGACAAAATCCTGCTGCGATTTGTGCACGGTCTGCTTCCATCTGCTTCTTCTTCATCAGATAATCTGCGATTTCTTCCTTTGAAATTGGTTTCATCTGCAAAGTAATGCAACGGGAAGTGATGGTAGGCAGTAATGAGGATGCATTGTCACACAATAAAATAATAACAGCATATGCCGGTGGTTCTTCTAATGTTTTTAGTAAAGCATTTTGTGCCTGTTCATTCATACGCTGTGCATCCGGTATGATATAGACTTTATATGGACTGCTATAGGGTTTGATCTGGATATCATTATTTAATTGTTCTCGAATTTCATCCACACGAATATTAAATTTTTCGTGAGAAATATAGTGAATATCCGGATGATTTCCAGATTCTGCCTGCAAACAGGATTTGCAGCGTCCGCAAGAATCTCCATCGGTTTGTGGTGATTCACAGAGTAAAGCCTTCGCGAAGGCATCTGCCATAGTATGTCTGCCGGAGCCAACATCACCGGTAAACAGATAGGCATGGGAAATGTTTTTTTGTTGTATCGCTGTTTGCAAATGTTCCTTGATCTGTATTTGTCCTATCATGTCTTTAAAGTAAGCCATAAAGTTTATTCCTTTCTGTTCAATATTGATTCAAGTATCAAATAATTACCCTTATGACGTCTGAATCATGTTTTTACGTGAAGATATCCAGTAGTAATCCTCGGATTTCATCAATTTTACTCAAGATAGAGATATGGTCTTTTTCTTCTGTCAATAATTCTTCTGCCAGTTCATCCAACGCCTGATTCACCTGTCGGATTATACCATATACGCGATGTCTTCCTTTTTTATCCAGAAAATTTTCCCTGCTAAATTCATGGGAATGGGTAACAATTTCATTCATAAATTCCTGAATCAGCTTACGGTATTGTTTCATATCACGGATATCTCTGCGTTTCCCCAAACGATACCCCTGTTGTGTGATTTCTTCCATCATGACCGTGAGTTGTGCCTGTAATTCGTTTTCTTCAATATTACTCAATAAAGTGAAACGAAAACTTCCATCTGCCTCATTGACAGGTGCTTTCAGTTCCGTCTGCTGCATTTGCTGCAAGGGATTGATTTTCAGATCCACAGTCACACCTCCTTTTCTACACAGGACCTTAGGTATAATAATGTGCTAAATGATCCCAAATGTCGTTTGCAATAGATTCGATGGATTGATTTCCATTGACAACAAAAATGTTTTCTTGTCCTGCAAAGCGGTCAAACAAATCATAATAACGCTCTCTGACTTCTGTCAGCCGTTCTTTGGTTTCGTATAATTCTGTATGAAATCTGCCTTTTGCCATACGTTCCAATGTAATCTCCGGATCTACATCAATGAAAATGTGGCAGTCCGGTTTGAGAATCTGCATTGCTTGTGCATTCATTTGAATCAACCATTCCAGCGGCACCCGTACGCTTTGATAAGCATAAGTCGATAAAATGTAGCGGTCCGAAATGACACTGATTCCCTCTTGTATCTTCTGGCAAAGACCATCGGTTTTATTCAGTAAATGATCTAGACGATCAGCGGCAAATAAAGCAGCGAGCGTCTGTTCATCTGCTGTGGTACGACCGGTCATGCATTGGTGTACGAGAGAACCGATAGGTCCATCTGTAGGTTCTTTCGTCTCCAAACAACGGATTCCTTTTGCTTCTATATGTTCTTTTAACAAATGAATCTGAGTACTTTTTCCGCTTCCGTCGATACCTTCAAATACGAAAAAACGTCCTTTTTGATCCATAGGATGGCTCCTCCTATTCCGCCACGCCTAACGTGACAGTAAAATTTTTCTTTGTACCATTCTCAAAAGATACATTAAAACTCCAATTCTGATTGTCAGCAGAGGTTGCACCAGAGATGGCGGTCACCGTTGTGCTGGCATCAGGATTTGTATTACTCCATACACTTTGGACAGGAGTGCAAAATATATTTGTCAGCTCTGATATATATATCGGATTCAATTCTTCCGGATCAAACTCTGTCGCTCCAGCCGATAAATATTGTTTCTTAGTAAAATTATATACAAAATCTGTATTGGAATCAGCAAACTGTAAAGTCTGTGCATCGTCCGGGAATGTAGATAACCGGTTAATGACACTACGGGAATTACCCACATTAAGCTGAATTCCTTGAAAAATAGCGCTGGCATCTAATGCGGCCTGCTGTAAATAAATGTGGATCGGAATGATATCTGTACTATGTTCGCTGGTTTCGTTTTGTATATCCAGATATACGGTCCATTCGGCCGGATTATCTTCGTTTTGCACGATATGATCTACGAGGAATCGGTTACGGATTGGTGTGATTAAGAAGTTACCAGAGGTTAAAGTCTCATAATTCATACCATAATCCAGAATACCTTTACCATCTTCATCAACAAAATTACAATTTCGGGTACCTTTTTCCAGTTTTGCTGTAAAGGTTTTGCCCTTGTGATATAGTGCACAGGATGCCAGAAGATCTTCGACCATGAGGTCATCTACATTCATGATTTCCGCATTGTCTTTGGCTACACGTACTTCAAAAGAACCTATCGTACGTTGGGAAGTATAATTTTTTGAAATCTCATACACGGTGATGGTTACAGTACCTGCATTTCTGGGATATAGTACCAGATAATCCTGATCCTCTCCATCTCCTCCGGTTCCTACCTGGCAAATCTTATCATCGGAGGAAGTGTAGTAGTAGTTTACCATATGGTTGCGGATATTTACCGGATAGTCGTTATAAGTATCACCATCAATTACCAGATCCAGTCCATTTGTAACCAGCGCAGGTTTCATCACAGATGAGGTGACCGTGATCGTTACGGATTCATCTAATACAGTGGCAGTGTTACTGCCGGCTTTTTTCTCAAGAATATTTACCACAGCAGTACCATAATTTACTGCAACTAACTGGTTATCAATGACGGCTGTGTTCTTGGATACAATGGAATAGGTGGCATTCGGATTTTGATTGGTAAGTTTGATACCGTTATCTCCGATGGTAATCTTGGCGCCCAGACCAACGGTTAGAGTACGATTATCCGGAGCGATGTAAGCAGTCTGGATCAAAGAAACGGTAATACTTCCCATCTGCCGTGTCTGACCGGAACGGGTTTCATAAACATTGATTTTACATGTGGTGTCGTATCCAGGGCTGTTGGATGCCATCAAATTCATGCCGGAGACCCCTAACAAAGAATTATTGGTAGATACTAAACTATAGGAGGCACCCGTCTGTTTATCCACAATGAGGGAGCTGGCGTTGAAAGAAGTACCGTAAGCCATTCGGATGGATGTGGTACTTAGAGAGGCACCGCTGGCTGAGATAGAAAATTTACCCAGGGTACGTTTCTTGCCATTATATTTTTCCACAATCGTCAGCGTAGTGGTTCCTGCCTTTTTCACAGTGATTGTTCCATTTGTGGCTCCGGATGCTACAGCAGAGTTTGTGCTGGAAATCGCATAGGTAGCAGATGGATTTCTATCATCGAGATAAGAAGTGACAGGGATCGTTGTTCCCACAGTCGTAACTATAGTACGGACATTGCTTCGCAAAGTTGCCCTGCGGACTGTGATTTTAAAAGTTCCTGCCGTGTAAGTTTTTCTTTTGTATTTATAACGTACTTTGATTTTGGCAGTTCCTTTTCCGCGGGCAGTAATCTTGCCTTTGGCGTTTACTTTGGCAATTTTTGTTTTGTTGGATGTATAAAAATAGGTTGCCTTTTTTTTCTTATTTTTCAATGGGATCGTATAGGTTCCATTGATATATAGAGATTTGCTGTTGACCTTCAGTGTTGTTTTGGTGGCAGCACTGGCATCATTAGATGAGAGCCCTATGTTAAATGCACATGTAGCAAGTAGTAAAGTGCAGAGTGCAATTACATGAAAGAATAAATTTTGTCTTTGCTTCATCATAGTATCATCTCCTTTCTGAAGACACAAATAGTTACTATAATCATACGCTTTTTTGGGCTTATTTGCAAGTAAAGGAAAGGAGTATCAATTACTAATGTATCTGAAATTTGGCAAAACGCAAAGATAGGACTTACCGTCCGGAAGTCCTATCGATTGGTTATCCGATTTTTAATTTAAATTTTTGTACTGCGCGTTCATCATCAATGGGAATTTTTTCCATCGATGCACCTAAATCAGACATTTTTTTCTCAAAACATTCGTAACCACGTTCGATGAAATGGATCGAGTCAATGGTACTATATCCATCAGCGACCAGGGCAGCTACGACTAAAGCGGCTCCGGCACGCAGATCCGGCGCGCTGATAGAAGCGCCGGTAAAACCTTCTACACCTTCTATAATCGCTACGTTTCCTTCTACTTTGATCATGGCACCCATGCGGGATAATTCATCCACATATTTGAAACGATTTTCAAATATGCTCTCTGTAACGGTACTGGTTCCATTGGACAATGCAAGCAAGGTTGCAATCTGTGGCTGCATATCCGTCGGGAACCCCGGATATGGTAAAGTTTTAATCTGTGTATGGCTTAGTCGATCATTACAGGTCACTCGTACCGCATCATCAAATTCTTCCACCGTAGCGCCGATCTCCACCAACTTAACAGAAATTGCTTCCAAATGCTTTGGAATGACGTTTTTAATCAAAACATCACCGCGGGTAGCTGCTGCTGCCACCATGAAAGTACCCGCTTCAATCTGGTCTGGTATAATAGAATATTCACTGCCATGCAATGATTCTACACCGGTAATGCGGATTTTATCCGTACCGGCACCCTTGATGGACGCTCCCATACTATTTAAGAAGTTAGCAACATCAACGATGTGTGGCTCTTTTGCCGCATTTTCAATAACAGTTTTACCTTCCGCCATACAAGCAGCCAACATAATATTAATGGTTGCGCCGACAGAAACGGTATCTAAAAAGATATGATTTCCGGTCAGATGGTCTGCACTGGCATTGATCATACCGTGTTCTATGGTCACGGTAGCTCCCAAAGCACGAAATCCCTTTAAATGCAGATCAATCGGGCGGCTTCCAATATCGCAGCCTCCTGGAAGGGATACGTTAGCACTATTATATTTACCCAACAAAGCGCCCAACAAATAATAAGAAGCGCGAATCTTTCGGATGGTATCAGAGTCAATAGCCACATCTCCGATGGTACTGCCATTGATTTCTACAACATGCGGATTGATACGATTCACTGTGGCACCAATCCCGGCAATGGCATCTAACAAAACATTAATATCTCGAACATCAGGGAGATTGTCGATCACAACGGTATCATCAGTCATGATCGCCGCAGCTAAAATACCCAGAGCAGCATTTTTGGCGCCTCCAATCGTGACTTCACCGCGCAGAGGTGTTCCCCCCTTGATAATATACTGGTTTTCCATATTGCACCTCACACTTTAAGTTTGACTAACAAACACAAATCTATATTATAATCAATTCGCCTCGTCTGTCAATAAGAAAAAACGTTTCTGACACAAAATTAACACAATGTAATATAAATTTAATAATTTTAAAATTTGTCATTTTTTTCGATTTTCAAAATAGACAAACGAATCAATCGCATCAAAGATGTCCTGAAAAGCTTCTCGTGGTGCCACATCAATGTAACGCCGTAAAATTTCCTGTTCGTCCGTTCCGTGGTATCTGCCGTAGAAAATATCAAATAAATTATGTCCCCGCACATAGATTTTGATGGTTTCTATATTATCTTTGATGTCTTGTTTGTTGCGAATCCGGATGTTTTGTGTTCGTTGCATTCGCTTCATGCTATTTAATTTATAAAGATATGCTTTATATTTCTTATATAAGATATCATAAAAATCTTCTTCTCTTTTTATGACGCCAATTTTTGCCATGACAGTTGGATCAAGAAAATAATTTTCAAAAGAATAGTATTTTAAGATCAATACGTTCTTCGGTTCCACTTTTGGCAAATTGCCAACATCTTCTTTTGCACGTTGACTATAGTAATTGCATAATTGTTTTTTTAGGTGGTGCGGGTTTTTACCATCGCTGTCGCGGATCATTAAAAATTGATCTTTGAGGTATAATTTATTGATGTATTTCAAATTTGCATATGTTTTAATATTGGTGCAGCTATTAACCGGGATGATGGAAATTCGCTGTAAATTTCCTTCTTTATCATAGATTTCAGAATAATATTTTTCTAAAAGCATTGGCAGACGGTTGCTATCCTGCTTTCCTTCCACGATAAATACAAAGCTGACATTCATCAAATCATTGGCAGTGTATCCCAGATCATCCAGAATATTGTCCACAGAACTGTTTTCCTGTACGGCTGTATAATACTCCTCATCCAAAATGATTTCTTTAATTTGTTTCGAGGAAAAGTTAAAAATCAAATTGGGTGAATGGGTGGAAAACATCACCTGATTCTTTTTGGATAACCGATAAAGAATCTCGCTGGCAACTTTTTGTAATTGTGGATGTAAATATATTTCCGGATCTTCCATCAATATAATACAAGGCAAAGTATCTTCTTCATCCACGTATGCTTCCAGCAGAGAAAGTGCATATATGCTGCGCAGCCCTTCTCCCAGCATATTGATCGGTCCTACCAGGCCATTGCGCTCCCGGTTATAAACCTGTGTTTCCACATGAAGTAAATTATCCATATCGTAATCCAACACATAGCGGATTTCTTGGGATGGACTGCCGTTTGCATGAAAATATTGGTTTACCTTGTCGGCAAATGTTGTCAGATTCGTGTGGAATAATTTATATTGTAAGAGGCGCGCAGTTTCAAAAAGGGTTAACTCCTCTGGTGCTTTTTTATTGATTAGTCCAATGCACTGGAAACAGCGATTGCACTTTCTCGTAGAATCAAAGGTACATTCATTTTCCTTCAGCATTTGAAAGGATTCTTTATCATAGAAGCTAAATACATCGTTCTGCAGCGCCTCGAGATTTCGAGTCTGGTCAATATGATATATTTTGGGAAAGACTTCCAAAATATAAGGATTGTTTTTGCTATAACCGTCTTGATAACGGATTTGATGGTCTGGTTTGCATAGGAAGGTAAAGGATAGCGTATGATCTTGAAAGGAAGGCAGTTTATCCCGAAATTCTTCCAACCATTTATCAAAATTTTTCGTTTTGCTGAGAATACCTTTCGAGTGATAAAATTGCAGATCATTATCAGTAAATTCCAATTTCATGGATATGGATATGGGTTTCCCTCTATCCAGATATTCGCGATCCAAGGCCTGACGTTTGCCGGTAGCAGTTAAAACAGCATCAATGACTGCCGTTTTTCCGGTGTTATTTTTTCCTACCAGAATCAGGGCACTTTCAATTTCCTGTAGTACCATTTCCCGAATGGATTTATAATTGCAAATTTTTAAATAGGTAATTCTCATAAACAATCCCCCTTATTATTATATGAAGCGAATAAAATCTGGTGTATGATTCCATGTCATGATGTTGGGCGTTTTTTCCTTTTGTGCTTGCTGCTGTTTTGGTGTTGGGGCGTTTCCTTTCTCTGCGGTCTCCGGCGTATGGAGTAGCCGAAACTGCCTAAGGTTTCGCCCAGACTAAAATATGTGCCATGAGAATATGCCAGCAACCCGGAATTTTCCAGATGAAAGGTGTTATTTTCATCCATATACCGGGCATCCACATGGACGGCAGTAACCTTCGCAATGAACATATGGTGTGATCCCAATTCCTGAGTTTGTTCCACTTTACATTCTATATTAACAGGAGATTCGGCGATCATAGGACATGCTACTGTGTCCGCAGGGATGGGAGTGAGGGAGCAGTCTGCCCATTTGTCGTGATCTTTGCCGGAACGGACGCCACAGTAGTCGGTGGCATAAGCGAGTTGTTCTGTGGTAAGATTGATAACAAATTCACCGGTTTCTCGGATCATAGGATAGGAGTGGCGTTCCGGACGCACAGAAATATATACCATAGGTGGATTTGTGCAGATGGTGCCGGTCCAGGCAATGGTCAGCAGATTGGATGTTCCTTTGTATTCACCGCAGCTTACGATTACTGCGGGTAAAGGATAGAGCATATTGCCGGGTTTGAAATCTATTTTTGAATGTGATTTTTGGTCGGTGTTTTTGGTTTGGTTCTTTGGTTTCACGATATTTACTCCTCTCTCGCGGGCGCGTTCCCCTGATTCGATACATGGTCTTGCAAATGTAAACATTTGAAGATCGGTATCTCATCAGCGTCACTTTTGCCGTTGGGGCATTTATTCAAGAATTAACGGGCGAAGGCAAAAGCCAGTCAACCTGCGGTTGCCAGACTCGCGGGCGCGTTCCCCTGATTCGATACACGGTCTTGCAAATGTAAACACTTGAAGACCGGTATCTCATCAGCGTCACTTTTGCCTTCGCGTACATTATATCAAAAATTATGGGGAGAGTTTAGACTACACAAATGATGGAAGTTGTGTTAGAATATAATGGAAAATTGCAGAAAGGCGGTGGGGGCGCATGCCACAGTATTTAGCTTTTGAGTCTATGACGGAAGGTCTGGAAAATAAAGTCAGACAGGATTTGAAATTTAAGACGGGTAATTTTTTGTGGAAGATCAAGTTTAATGTTCCGTTGGATCCAAAGACGGTGAACAATGTCAATCTATATGTTACGACAGTTAATTTAGCACCGCTTAAGACGGCGATTCGGTATAATTCGTTGGAAAATGAGATTGAGATTGAGCCATTGGAACCATACGCGCAGGATGAATCCTATGTTTTAAACATTACGACTAAAGTTACGTCTTTATCTGGGAAACCACTGAAGGAGCCGTTACAAGTCCAGTT
Source organism: uncultured Jutongia sp. (assembly GCA_964521555.1). Classification (GTDB taxonomy): domain Bacteria; phylum Bacillota; class Clostridia; order Lachnospirales; family Lachnospiraceae; genus Butyribacter. Next base: position 50,235 of record CAZFSU010000003.1, read on the forward strand.
CAAGATTGATAATTAGTAGAGGATAGTATGGAGAGAAATCGGAAACGGTTATATTTTAAAAAAAACATACGGTTACGGGAAAGAATGCTTCTTATTTATATTATAGGAGGCATTATTCCTTTTATAGGGATCGGTATGTATACCAATCATCAAATAGGGGCGGATATGGTAAGCGCCAGCAAAACCTCGCAACAGGAAATGGTGTCCATGTTGTCAGCAGAGATCGACCGGGTTATCCCCATAGCAGAGCGTTTGGCGGAACGGTTGTATGCAGACAAAGAGTTACAACGAATTATAGAAACTAAATATGAAGAGGATGATGAGTTACAAAGAGATTATGCAAAAATAGAGGAGATAAAGCAGTATCAGCCGGATTATGAAGAAAGCATTTCAAATATTGCAATATATGTAAAAAACCATGTTATTTGTTATGAGAAGCCTTTTGTGTATCTGGATACAGATGTAATGGATACACCCTGGTACAAAGCTACTTGCCAGGCAGATCAAGGAAGGTATTGGGGATATAAAGAAGAAGAAAACAGGAAATATATTCAATTTTCCCGTGTCCTGGAGAATGAATCAGGAGAGCAGATCGGTATTGTGGCAATACAGATAAATAGTTCCTTGTTGGAGAAACATATTCGAAATGGTTCGATGAATAGCATGTTGCTTTTAAATGACCAGAATGTCATTCTCACTAATTTTGAATTTAACTCCAGCAATCGTTTTTTATTAGAACAGATACAGTCTGCCCCTCAGGAAGCAAAGACACTCTATATTAACAGGAGGGTGGATGAGTATTTGCTCACCTATCAGCGGATCTATCCTCAGACATCGGATGCAAGTTTTACAATGGTATGTTTTCAGGATTATCAGCATATCAAGGGTCAGCTCAATCGTATTAGTCTGGATACGTATTTTGTCACAGTTATCTCATTATTAATATCTGTGTTGATGATCATTGGATTCTATAATGCGTTTGGGGTACGTTTACAGACGTTGCGCCGTCAGATGCATTTGGTGGCAAATGGACGGTATGGGGAAGTGAAACCTATTACAGGAAATGATGAGGTGGCAGAAATATATCAGGAAGTGGAAAAGATGATGGCGGATATTCAGGATCTGACTTCCAATATGGTTGAAGAAAAAGTGCAGAAAGAGAAACTCCATACCCGCCAAAAAGAGGTGGAGTTCAAAATGCTGGCTAGTCAAATCAACCCTCATTTCTTATATAATACATTGGAAACAATACGTATGAAGGCAAGAGTAAACGGCCAAAAAGAAATCGAAGATTTAGTAAAAATGCTGGCAAAGATTATGCGACGCAATATTCAAGTCAGTAATCAGATGGTAACATTGAATTCCGAGATTGAACTGACAGAAAACTATTTGAAAATACAGGATTATCGTTTTGGAGACCGCATTGAATCCTGTATGGTTGTGGATCCGGAAGTGGATTTAGAAATGGAAGTAATGCCATTGATAATTCAACCTTTTGTAGAAAATGCGTTTGTTCATGGGCTGGAGGCTATGTCAGAACAGGGGAAACTGTCCATAGAAATTACGCAGAATCAGGTGGATGTGGTTATACGTATCATAGATAACGGAGTTGGAATGCCGTATTATAAATTGGGGGACTTGCGTCATATTTTAAATACCGGAGAAAATGCTGATCAGACACATATTGGAATCAATAATGTAAATCAGCGTCTCAAGATACAATATGGTGATGAATATGGTGTACGTATTGACAGTCAGGAACATGTTGGGACAACGATAGAGCTTCGTTTTCCGAAAAACCATAATTTTTCGGGTAAAAATGTCTAAATATTAAGGTTTTATTCTTTTTGTGTTCTGATAAACTAAAAATAACGCGTATTATACGTAAATTTTATTTATTTAGGAGGAAGAATGATGAGAAAATCAATTCAGAAGTTAATCGCAGTAGCTTCTGCCAGTGTTATGGCGTTAGCTCTTGCAGTAACTGGTGTACCAACCTCTGTTTCCGCAGCTACTGAGGTAAGCGAAGCTGGTAAGACTGCTGCAAAGGCTGCTTTTGATCCGGCTGGTACCTATCATGCATATTTCGGAATGCAGCAGACAGAGACATGGATTTATCGTGATGAGTGGTATTCAGCAACATTGGGAGTGGAAGGTACTAGTTTGACAGAAGCTGGTTTGAAATATGACCAGGGAACGTTATTCAAGTCAGAGAACAACGTAAACTCAGCAGTAGATGGAACCAAGGTTACTGATGCAGAGATTACAGGTAATGGTGTATATTGCGTCAGCGTAGAAGGGTTAAACGGTGCGTTGACAGCAAATTCCGAAGCTGAACTGGCTATGTTATATGTAACCACAGATATTCCGATGTCAGCAAAAGATAATCCTATTACCATTTCTGATTGGAAATTAGTATTAGATGGTGTGGATCAGACGATACCGGAGCAGGTTTTCTTCCCGGCAGAGTATACGGATGATACTGGCCTGCTTCGTTTTGACGTAATAAACACATATCAGAGAGATCAAGGTGCATATGCTGACTGCCCAAGCGTTATTGCACCAAATGATTCTGCACAGATTATCTTTACCGTTAGCGGTATGACAAATGATAATCCTGATGCAGTGGATCCAACTTTAGAGAAAGCATCATCTGATGATGGAAACACATCTTCATCTTCTGACAAGTCTGATGATAGCGGAATCAGCACTGGTGCTGTTGTGGCTATCGTGGTGATCGTAGTGATTGTAATTGCTGCCATCGTAGTAGTTGTTACAAAGAAGAAAAAAGACGAGTAAGTCGATGAAGGTCATCTCGAAAGGATGAATATTCGAGAGATGAGACCTAGGAGTCTCATCTCTCTTTTTCTCCCGAAAGTGTGAAAAAAACGTGTATTTTATATCAATTATTTATGGTATTATTTCATGATTTTTTTAGATATAATTACACGGAGAAGGCAATATGCCATGACTTTTTTTGTTGAAAATATACAAAAAATCATGGACTATAGGTACAAGGAGGTTGTTTATGAACGAGTATGGTGACAAGAGAGGAGCAGGCGGTGTCATGTACGCAATACAGCGTATAGCGACATTGTTGCTGATTGTAGCAGCATTTTTCCCGGCATTTAATCCGGCTAGAGTCTGTACTATGATTAGTGATAATATTTCGTTATTTACGACAGGTATTTCGTACAACAGTCTGACCTCAGAGTTTGCGCGTGCGTTCCGTATGAATTGGGTTTCACAGGGTGCTTTTGTGGTTATTTACATAGCAGCCCTGGTTTTGTTACTGGGACTGATCGCGTTGACAGTAGGCGGGTGTATGTCTGTTGGTAATATGAAAATGCAGAAAACAGGACTGTTGGTTTCCTTAGGTGGTTCTGTGGCAGAGATTGTAGGTCTTGTTCTTTGCTATATAGGCTATAATCAGATTGTTTCTACCACAATGGAGTCTAAAATAGACAAAATTGGTCCAAAGATTCCTTCTGGAATATACATCTATGCAGTATTAACTATTATTGTATTGCTTTTTACATTAATTGTCATGGTTACATTCCCTAAGTTTGATAAGAATATGAAATATGAAATGGAATCAAGATATAAGTTATTCTTGATGTTCCTGCCATTCGTTGCACTGGCATTCGTATTTTGTTATCTGCCACTATATGGTTGGAGATATGCGTTCTTTGATTATCAGTCAGGTGGAGTTTTGAATTCGGACAATTTTGTTGGAATGAAGTGGTTCTCATATCTGTTTAAGAACTCGGCAACAAGATCAGATATGATTCAGGTTATGCGTAACACATTGATTATGTCCGGCTTGAATATTGTTACTAGCTGGATTCCTATGATTTTCGCAGTTTTCCTTTGTGAAATGAATAACTTACACTTCCGACGCTTTGTACAGACATGTACAACGATTCCAAACTTCATCAGTTGGGTGCTTGTGTATGCATTAGCGTTGTCCATTTTTGCATCCGATGGTTTCATCAATACATTTTTGAAGATGATCGGATCTTTGTCTGAGGATGCGACAGGTAAGAACTATTTGATGGGTAACTCTTTCACATGGGTAAAGATGTGGTTATGGGGTACTTGGAAAGGTGTAGGGTGGAGCGCGATTATTTACATCGCTGGTATTTCTGGTATTGACCGTTCTCTGTATGAAGCGGCAACGGTGGATGGTGCCGGGCGTTTCCAGAAGATGTGGCATATTACCTTGCCTGGTTTGCTTCCTACTTTCTTCGTATTATTACTGATGGCAATCGCAGGCTGCTTGAGTAATGGTCTGGATCAGTATTTGGTATTTAAGAATGCTCAGAACGAATCAAGCATCCGTGTATTGGATTTATGGGTATACCAGTTAGGTATCGGTAGTGGTAGTATTCCGTTATCAACCGTTATCGGTATGTTTAAGTCCGTCATAAGTGTGGTTCTGTTGTTTGGTGCGAATGCAGTGTCTAAAGCACTTCGTGGCGAGAGTATTGTATAGGAGGTGAATACACATGGCAAAAACAGCACAAGAGAAATTGGATGCGAAAAGAGAAAAAGAGTATAAGAAAAAGCATAGAAAGATTTACCGTACTACACCAGGCGATGTGATATTCAACATCTTGAATTACTTATTCTTTACCCTGTTTTCACTTAGTTGTATTTTCCCATTTTATTATCTGTTCATCAATACGATTTCAGATAATGATTTGGTTAAAAAAGGTCAAATCAACTTTATTCCTAGAGGAATTAACATTGATAATTACTTAAAATTAAGGGATGTAGGAGATCTGGGAAATGCCTTTATCGTATCTGTGACCAGAACAATTTTAGGTACAGTTCTGATGGTAGTGGCATCGGCATTTGTTGGTTATCTGGTAACAAAGCAGGAAATGTGGTATAGAAGCTTCTGGTATCGCTTTTTGGTTATCACAATGTATTTTAATGCCGGTTTGATCCCAACATATTTGAACTTAGTAACATTGGGTCTGACAAATAACTATTGGGTATATATTATTCCTGGTATTGTACAGCCATATAATATCATTCTGGTTAAGACGTATATAGAGTCTATACCGGCTGAATTGGAGGAAAGTGCATTTATTGACGGTGCATCTTATATGCAGGTGTTCCGTAAACTGATCTTCCCATTGAGTAAACCGATTTTGGCAACTATAGCGATCTTCGGTGCCGTTGGACATTGGAACTCATTCCAGGATTCCTTGATTTATATGCAGGGTAATTCTAAATTACTTACATTACAGCACAGACTGTATATTTATCTGAACCAGGCTAGTAACTTAGGAAATATTATGAGCCAAAGTTCTGGAGGCAGTGTGGATTCCGCGGTTCAGGAAGCGTTGAATACGAAAGTTATTAAGTATACGGTATCTATGGTATCGGTTATCCCGATCCTGTGTGTATATCCATTCCTGCAGAGATACTTCGAGGAAGGTATTATGCTGGGTGCCGTTAAGGGTTAATGCTTTTATATTAAAATAACTCTATGGGAGCATTATGGTCTGCTCCCGTAGAAATAAAAAAAGGAGGTAATGTGAAATGAAGAAAAAACTTTTTTCTAAAAAGTTTTTGTCCATGCTGTTAGTTTCCAGTATGGTAGTTGGATCTGTAGCCACATTATCAGGCTGCGGTAAAAAAGGTGATGACATCATCAAATTAGATGTATACAGTCAGTTGGCAAACTTCAATGGTGAACAGGGAGGATGGGGTGCTGATATCTTAAAGGAAAAATTAGGCATTAAGATTAATATCATTCCAGACGCTAACGGTACATTTGAGACACGTATGGAGAGTGGCAACTTAGGTGATGTGGTAGTTTGGAAAAATGATAATACCAACTACCCATTAGCAGTACAGAATGGTTTGTTGTATGACTGGGAGGAAGATGATTTATTAACTGACTACGGCCCGGACATCAAAGAAAACATGTCAGATGCGTTAACAAAGAATAAGGAATTGAACAAAACGCTTACAGATGGTAAGGACGATTCATTATATGGATTTGGTCATAATGTTGCATTATCCGCTGAGGATCATGATTCATTCTTCTATACCTGGGATATTCGCTGGGATCTGTATAAAGAATTAGGTTATCCTGTCGTTAATGATCTGAAAGATTTTGAGAAGCTGTTGAAAGATATGCAGAAGATTTGTCCTAAGGATGATTCCGGAAACAAGGTATATGCTGTATCTCTGTGGCCGGATTGGGATGATGCGATGGTTATGTATGTTAAGGCTACAGCAACAGCATATTATGGATATGATGAATTAGCATTAGGGCTGTATGATTCTCAGACTGGTAAATATCATGATGCCTTAGAGGAGAATGGTCCATATCTTGAGATGTTGAAGTTCTATAATAATCTGTATCAGGATGGTTTGGTTGATCCGGACTCTATGACGCAGACATATGACAAGATGATCGAGAAGGTACAGAACGGTGGTGTATTGTTCTCTATCTTTAATTACTCTGGTCAGATTGCATACAATACACAGGAGCATACCGGTGCTGGCAAGATGATGTACCCAATGAAGCCGGAAGATGCTACTCCTATTGTATATGGTCAGAATACTCAGGGTGGAGACCGTATCTGGTCTATCGGTGCTAAGAGTGAATACCCTGAGAAGGCTATGGAGTTGATCAACTTCCTGTGTACGCCAGAGGGACGTATGGAGAGTGAGTATGGTCCAAAGGGTGTGACTTGGGATTATGATGATGATGGTCATCCATACCTTACAGAGTTAGGTAAGAAGTGTCAGGCTGATAAGCAGAATACCAAGATGGGTGGCGACTATAAGGGAACTTATCATGATGGTGAGATCCAGATCAACAACACAACTTGGTCTTTGGATGCTAAGAACCCAGAATCTAATGGCGATACCTACAATAAGAACAACTGGCCTAGCGAGAATGCAGAGGCAAAGAGTGAGATTGAGCAGGATTGGCGTGATAAGACGGGTGCTACGAATACAAACACATACATGGAAGCTAGAAAGTATGTAGTACAGCCAGGTACCTCTTTCTCTAAGAGTACTATGGATGATACTTTCAAGACAACATGGAATCAGGTTACAAGCTGTATCAAGACAGAATCTTGGAAAGCACTTTATGCTAAGACAGACAAAGAGTTTGATAAGATTGTCGCTGGTATGCGCAAGCAGGCTGAGAAGTATGGTTATGAAGAGTGTAAGAAGTGGTCTGAGAATGAGGCTGCCAGAAAGAAGAGTCTGGAAGACGCTATTAAGAAGTAATTTCGGCACTTTGAATGACTAGTTTAATAGGGGCTGTTCGTTTCGACGAACAGCCCATTCTATTCAAGTTAAAATCTAAAAATTGTATAAACAGCGATAGAGGAAATGAGGATATATGGGCAAGTTTTTTAGTGTTGACAGTGGCTTATATAAATTTATGAGTAGACTGTGGGATATGTTGAAGCTTAATTTTATGTGGGTTATTTGTAGTATTCCCATTATTACGATGGGAGCGGCGACTACTGCTGCATTTACAGTCACCTTGAAAATGGTGGACGAAGAAGAAGGATATATTTGCGGTCCTTTTTGGAAAGAATTTAAAGCAAATATTAAAAAGGGAAGTATCATGGGTATGATTTTGTTGGTGGCAATCTACGCACTATATTTGGATTTCCAGCTATTTAAAGTGGTTGAAAAGTATAGTTTTGCATTTCTGGCAATCTTTGTGCTTGGTGTAATATTAACATTTACCCATTTTATATATGCATTTTCTTTAGAAGCCAGGTATGAAAATTCAGTGATCAATACAATGCGAAATTCATTTCGGATCAGTTTAAAATATTTTCCTAAAACAATATTTTTGTGCATTGCTTTGATTATTGAATTTATTATTTTCTTTCAATTAAATTGGACGTTGTTGTTTTTCGGAATATTGCTGGGGCCAGCCTGTTTCATATTGACAATCAGCGGATTTGCACGACAGTTTTTCCGTAATATTGAGAGAGAAAACGAGATACGGGATGAAGAGACAAAAATAGAAAAAGCAGAGAAAAGATATAGCAGAGAGTAAAGTATAAAAGAGAAATCAATTGGGATTTCTCTTTTCTTTCGTTAGAAGAAAAATCGTAGGTTAGAAAAGGCATATTTTGACGGGTAAGATAATATAGTATAATAAACGAAAAATGGGAGGGTATCATGCCAGGAACAAAAATTATTATCCTACGAATGAGAGAAGTAATATATACCGCAATATTTGTAGGACTTGGTATTTTATTACTGATCATCCTCTTTTTCATGTTTTGGCCAGGAAAAGACAGTGGTTCACAGGATGCTGCTGTACAAAGTCAAGAGAAACAGTATCAGGCAGGTGTCTATACGAAAGAATTACAAATGGGCGATGCAACAGTGAATCTACAGGTGACGTTGGATGAAGATCGTGTAAAATCCGTAGAAATTGTGCCATTGGATGAAAGTATTACAACGATGTATCCGCTTATGGAACCGGCTGTGAAAACAATTTCAGAGCAATTACAGGCGGGGAAAGGTGTGGAGGAAATCAGTATGTCAGATGAATCACAATATACAGAACAAGTTGTATTGAATGCTGTACAGGAGATTATACAGGAAAAGAAAAATTGAAGAATATGGTGGAAACGTTTATAATTTAATAAAAAAGATAACGAAAAGAGAAAAGAGGTCAGTGTGGGAAATTACGCTGATGTGACAATTTTTTACACAGCGACATAGTTGCCCAGGAAAGAGGTCTATATGGCATTACAGTTTATTTTAGGAGGAGCAGGCAGGGGAAAGACCTGGTATATGGAGCATCGGGTGACACGGGAGGCAATGAAGCATCCAGAGAAGCGGTATTTTGTAGTGGTACCGGAACAATTTACGATGCAGACACAGAAAAATCTAGTGACATTGAGTGAACGTAAGGGCTTGCTTAATATAGAGGTCCAAAGTTTTTTGCGGTTGGCTTTTCGGATATTTGGAGAAACCGGCACAGGAAACGCACCAGTGATGGATGATATGGGTAAAACCATGATTCTCAAAAAAGTTTTGTTAAATGAACAGCACCATTTAGAGTATTTTGGAGATCATGTACATAAAAAGGGATATGTTGCGGAGATTAAGTCCTTTTTGTCAGAGTTGATGCAATATGGAGTGACTGAAGATCGATTGGAGGAAATGCTGGATACAGCATCTACCCATCCGGTATTGCAAAAAAAATTGCAGGATATGAAAGTGGCTTATAACGCTTTTTTGAAATATATAAAGGATCATTATATTACTTCGGAAGAAGTGTTGACCGTTTTTGCCGATGTAGTGGGGGAATCTGAGCTTTTGCGCGGTGCAGAGATTTATTTAGATGGATTTACAGGATTTACCCCATTACAATATCGGTTAATTCGGGAATTGCTGCGTGTATGTGCTCATATATATGTCACAGTTACTCTGGATCCCAGAGAGACGATATGGCATGTAGGAGAAAAATATAAGCTATTCTATATGAGTAGAAAAACGATTTTTCAACTTAGAAAAATTGCACAGGAAGAGCATGTAGAAATAGCAAAAGAAATATGGACAGGGAAAAACAGGGAGAACACCAGATTTCGGGAAGAATCAAGTCTGGAAATCCTGGAGCAGCAATTATTTCGTTATCCAATCCAACAAAGCGATGGTCAGCCGAAAGGAATCTCGATCCATGTGCTGCGACAACCGGAGCAGGAAGTGGCTTTCCTGACAATGGAATTACGGAAGCTGCGGGAGCAAAAAGATTTTCACTACCGGGATATTGCGGTGGTGACAGGGGATTTAGGAATATATGGCATGTTAGTCAAGGGGGAATTTGAGCGGTGTGGGATTCCCTGCTTTATAGACCAGAAAAAAAGTATTCTGACAAATCCTTATGTGGACATGCTATGTGCAGTGCTTAATATCATGCGCAAGGACTTTGACTATGCCAGTGTGATGCAATATGTGAAAAGTGGTTTTTCTGGAATTATGATGGATCAGGCAAATTTGTTGGACAACTTTCTGCTGGCATCCGGGATACGGGGGCATAAACGCTGGCAGGAAGTGTGGGATAGCGATTATATATATCGCAGAAAGCAGACAGAGATTGCCACAGAGACAGCGAATATGATCAATCAGGTGAGGGAAGAAATATGGGACAGTCTGGGCATTTTATATGGCCGGATCGGCAGAGGCAGACATACCGTACAGGAGTATGCAGAGGCTCTATGCGACTTTATGGAGGAGCAGGAACATTATATTCAGTTGCAAAAACAGGTGGATATATTTCAGGAAAAGGGAGAGCAGGAATCTGCCAGGGAATATGAACAGATCTATGAAATCGTGATTGATGTGTTGGACAGGCTTGTGGAACTCATGGGCCAGGAAATTATGTTACTACGGGAATTTCAAGAGATATTGAATACAGGTTTGGAGGAGGCAAGAATTGGTTTGATCCCGCCGGGAGTAGATCAGGTAGTGGTGGGGGATCTCAATCGAACCAGACTAACCGGGGTACGTTATCTATTTTTCCTGGGATTGAATGACGGCAACATACCTCAGACGAAGGGAAATGGAGGAATCTTATCGGAAGCAGAGCGAAATTTTCTGACCGAGGCAGAGTACGAACTGGCGCCCACCAGTCGCGAGCAGATTTATACAGAGCAATTCTATCTATATCTGGGATTGACAAAACCTTCCAGACATTTATACCTGACTTTTAGTGAGACGGGAAACGATGGCAGCGCGCTCAGACCGTCATATCTGATTGACCGGGTATGTAAAATTTTTCCGGATCTGAAGCTGCAATATGAGGAGCAAAATAGGGATTATGTCCACTTGCTGGCAAACGATCTGGGGGAACGATATTTGATTCAGGGCTTGCGTCAGGGAAGGCTGGAAGATAGGGCATGGCAGGAAATTTATCGACAGTATTACAGCGATAAAGACCAAAGGGAACAGTTGGAACGGCTGATTGAAGCGGCCTTTTATGTGGAACCGGAGAGCCGGATTACCAGAGAGGCGGCAACTGCTCTGTATCAAGAGATTATTACCGGAAGTACATCTCAGTTTGAACGTTATTCTTCTTGTCCTTTTGCCTATTTTATGCAATATGGATTGAGACTGGAGGAGCGTCAGGAACATCAAGTAGAGCTGTTTGACGTGGGAAATATCGTGCATGAGGCTTTGGAGAAATATACGAAAGAGTTATTGAAACGACAGGCTGATTGGCAGGATATTTCGGAAGAAGAACGTCACATTTTGGCAAATCAGTGTTTGAATGCCACAGTAGAAGAATATAAGAATGGGTTACTGTATGATACGGAACGGGATACCTATCTGGTGGTGCGGCTGCGTAGAATATTGCAGCGGACGATTTGGGCTATTACGGAACAAATGAAGCTGGGAGATTTTCATACCGTGGAAAGTGAACTGAGTTTCCGTATGGATGGGGAAGCACAACAAATCATAGGGCGTGTGGACAGGATTGACACTTTGGAGACAGAAGATGCCACATATGTTAAAGTGGTGGATTATAAGACTGGTGCGAAGGAAATGTCATTATCGGATCTCTATTATGGTCTACAGATGCAGTTGGTGATCTATCTGAAAGCAGCGGTGGACAGAAAAGTGGATCATCAGATGAAGATGGTGGTACCGGCGGGAGTCCTGTATTATCACATTGACGATCCGATTTTGACAGGGAAAATGGAAGCAGAAGAAAGAGAAAAAAATATCTTAAAGGAATTGCGGATGAAGGGGTTGGTGAATGAGAATGACCCGATTTTGCCGGCCTTGGATCATAATTTTCAGAATGATCACGGAGGATTGGCGGCATCCAGACAATCGGTGGTCGCACCGTTTGCCACGAAACAGGATGGCAGCCTCAAGGCAACGTCCGCTACTCTGACAACGGAAGAATTTCAGAGGATTATCGACTATACAGAACAAAAGCTGCAACAGATCGGCGCCAGGATACAGGCGGGGGATACCTGTGTACATCCATATCAAAGGATGGACAGTTCCCGCAGTACACCATGTGCCTTCTGTACTTATCATGGGATTTGTCGGTTTGATCCCCAAATTACCGGAAATGAATACAACAAATTAAGAAATATGACAAGAGACGAAGTGTTGGAAGCGGTTAGAAAGGAACAGGAAGATAGAGATGAAATGGACAGAGGGCCAGCAAAAGGTAATTGATCTGCGGGAGCGGAATATATTAGTATCTGCGGCGGCCGGTTCTGGCAAGACAGCCGTATTAGTAGAGAGAATCATAGAGAAAATAACGGATAGTCATAAACCAGTGGATATTGATCGTTTGCTGGTTGTGACCTTTACCAAAGCCGCAGCTTCTGAAATGCGTAGCCGTATTGGAACTGCGCTGGAGGGACGTTTGCGGGAAAATCCACAGGACGAAAATCTTCAGCGTCAACTGAGTTTGTTGCATAATGCGCAGATTACGACGATTGATAGTTTTTGTCAGTATATCATACGTAATTATTTTCATGTGATTGGATTGGATCCTATGTTTCAGGTGGGTGATGAGACCGATCTAAAGTTGATGCAAAGGGAGGTATTGTCAAAACTGATCGAGGATCGTTTCGGCGAGGCCAGAGCAGAGGGGAATCAGTCTTTTCTGGATTTTACGGAGATTTTTGCACCGGGGCGTAATGACAAACGCATGGAAGATCTGATCTTGAAATTGTACACGATATCCCAGAGTTATCCCTGGCCGGAGGAACAGTTGAGAAAGTGGGAAGCGATGTATCAGCTCCAGTCCCTGGAGGAATTAATGGAGACGCAATGGATGCAGGAAATGATGGCAGATACCAGGGAAGCGCTGGAAAGCTATGTCGGTATGGCAAAAGAAGCCAGACGGATCTGTATGGAGGAAGGTGGGCCAAATGTGTATCTGGATACCATAAAATCTGATCTGGGGCAAATGGAAAATCTGTTGATGGCCAAGGATTATGGTGAAATGTATGAGAAGTTTTCGCTATTTCATCCGGAACGTCTCAAGGCAGCCAGAGGAAAGGATATTGACCCGGGAAAACGAGATCTGGTGAAGGAGCTGCGTAAAAATTATCTGAATAACGGAGTACAAAAAACGCTAAATGATGTTTTCTTTCAAAGTCCGGGAGAGATGTTGAAGGATATTCAGGCAATGGCATCACCTGTCCGTGAATTGGTACAGATTACAATAGATTTTGCGAATGCGTTTGCTAGGGAGAAACGAGAAGAAGGACTCATAGATTTTAATGATATGGAACATTTTGCCCTACAAATTCTGGTAGACAGAGGAGAAGATGGCAAAGCTGTGCCAAGCGTTACAGCACAGGAATTGCAGCAGCATTATGAGGAAATACTGACCGATGAGTACCAGGACAGCAATTTTGTGCAGGAAACCATATTGACCAGTCTTTGCCGTGCACCGAGACAAGCACCATATCTATTTATGGTGGGAGATGTGAAACAAAGTATTTATCAGTTCCGGCTGGCCAGGCCCGATCTATTTATGGAGAAATATAATAGTTATAGCACGGAAGACAGCAAGACACAGCGTATTGATCTACATCAGAACTTCCGAAGCAGGGCCGCGGTATTGGAGTCAGCAAACTATCTTTTTCAGCGTTTGATGCGGAAAGATTTTGGCGGCATTGTTTATGACGAAGCGGCAAGTCTGGTGCCGGGGGCCGATTTTGGCACGAGTGAAGCCCGAAACGCGGGGATGCAGACGGAGGGACAGACAGAGGTTGTCCTGGTGGAACAAAAAAGTGAAGTCGGATCGGAATTGGGGAAGCGCGCCTTGGAGGCAGCGGTGATCGGTGAGCGTATCCGGGAAATGGTACAGGGGGATGATCCTTTTTATGTGAAAGGAAATAGTGGATACCGTCCCATTGAATATCGTGATATCGTGATATTGCTGCGCAGCCTGAGCGGTTGGTCAGAAGAATTTATCGAAACTTTGACCGATATGGGGATACCGGCATATTCAGCCACCAAAACGGGATATTTTTCTACATTAGAGGTAGAGACAATATTAAATTATCTGCGCATTATAGATAATCCAAGGCAGGATATTCCATTGGTGGCGGTGCTTCGATCCTGCTTGTTTGGGATATCCGATGAGGAACTGGCATATTTGGGAACGGTGAAAGGAACGGTGAATTACTGGGATGCATTATGTCGTGTGCTCTGTGTAGAGGATGATTGGAATGTATTGTGCTGTGGGGACGATGCAGCAGAGGAAATACAGATTCCAACGGAAATGAGAGAAAGGTTGCAGAAAGACTTGTCCGTTTTTGTGGACAAGTTGAAACGATATCAGGGATTCGCCAAAACGGATTCTGTCTATGAACTATTAAGTAAAATCTACCGGGAGACGGGATATTATAGTGTCATGTCTGCGATGCCTGCGGGAGAGAAGCGTGCAGCTAATCTGGATATTCTGTTGCAGCAGGCTGTTCAATTTGCGGAAAATGGGCATAGAGGTATCTTTGAATTTTGTCGGTATATTGAGAGTTTGCGCAAATCGGATATTGATTTTGGTGAGGCTTCTGTCCACGGGGAAAATACCAATGCAGTACAGATCATGAGTATCCACAAGAGTAAGGGGCTGGAGTTTCCGGTGGTATTTGTGGCCGGAATGGGGAAGCAGTTTAATTTGATGGATATTCATCAATCCACGATCATGGATATGGATTATGGGATCGGTACAGAATATATGGATCTGGAGTGGAGGGTTAAGCAGCCGACATTATTACATTGTTTCATGAAAGCCCATACCAGACAAAGTACCCTGGCAGAGGAGGTACGTATCCTGTATGTGGCACTGACCCGTGCGAAGGAGAAATTATTTCTGATAGGTACCGTATCAGGACTGGAAAAGAAGTTGGCTGACTGGAAACAGAAAGGAAAAATATTTAACCGCATGACACTTTTGTCTGCCAGAACGTATCTGGACTGGATCATGCCGGCATTGGCAGACCGGATGGCGTATGCAGGGTGCATGGAGCAGTGGGAGGAATTTGCGGACAGCGGATATGCTGATTCGGGAGAAACAGACCCGTTATATCGGATCAAATTACAAAGTCCCGAAGGTCTGGTACAGTCAGAAGCAGCAGAATTGATGCAGGATCTGATTCGCAAACGGGAGCTGTTGGAATGGGATGATAGTGTGGTTCGCGATCCGGAAATGGAGGAAATGATTCTCTGCCAAAAGGGATATCAATATCCTTATATAAGGGAGCAGAATTTGCCTGTGAAAATCTCTGTGTCTGAGTTGAAGCGAAGGGCAGCGGCACAGGCGGAAAAGTTAGCGGAAGATATGGATGGGGTGGGATTGTCAAGAGATATTCTGCGTCAGGATGATTCACGAACGGAGCAGACAGAACTGTCCGGGAAGATGGACATAGAGGATATCTCTGGAGTGGAAACATGGGATATACCGAGACCGGCATTTCGGCTGAAGGCTGATAATCGTACTGCCGCAGAACTTGGTACCTTATATCATCTGGTAATGGAACATTTGCCATATGGAGAATTGACACCCGGATATGATTTTGATGCGATGTTAAACAAGATGGTGATGGATGGTTATATGACGTCCGAAGAAAAAATGCTTTTGTCTGTGAAGAGATTTTCGTGGTTTCTACGGACGAATCTTGGTAAGCGGATGCAAAAGGCGGCCAGCGATGGGACATTGCATCGAGAGCAGCAGTTTATGCTGGGGATACCGGCTGCGGAGATAGAACCGGAAAGTATGTCAGAAGAAGTGGTATTAATTCAAGGTATCATAGATGCATATTTCGAAGAAGAAGGGGAATTGGTTCTGGTGGACTATAAGACAGATTATGTAGAACGGGGACAGGGGGCCCGTCTGGCAGAACGGTATCGTACGCAGCTTGCATATTATGCCAGAGCATTAGAACAGTTGACCGGGAAAAGGGTGAGAGAAAAGATTATTTATTCGTTTGCACTAGGGGAAGAAATTGCCGTGGAATGATTATACAGCCATGTCTACAATATTGGTTTATAGAATTTTGTAAACATATATCGAATTGATTCCGGCTTATGCTTCTGTAAGTGTATATATATAGGCGCGCCCTTCCGTGCGGACTTGCTGGATTTTGCCGATGTATTTCAGAACCTGAACGGCTGTCTGGGCATAGCGGGGCGCCAGTCCGGCAGCTTTCGCGAAGTCCTTCACCGAAAACTCGTTGGGAAGCTGGTCGGGGATCAGACAGTCGTATTCCTGGAGACTGCCGATGTAGTATTCCTCGACTAGTGCTGTGGGAATGCGGTCATAGCGGGTAGAGCCTTTCTTGCGGTCGCGGCTCCAGCCATTTAACAGGCGGTATTCTTCCACATCGATCATAGGTATACAGAGTTGTAAACCGGGTCGATCCAGATATTGCTTAATCTTATATAATTCATAAAAAGCATCGTATGGTGTGCCTGTTTTTGGCGATTTTCTTTTGGCGCTGACTTCTCCTGTTTCTTCATCAATCCAATAGAGCCATTTGGTATGGACGATGGGATGTACGATGGTGACAGGATATTGCTCTAAGAAATAGTCCAGTTTACGCCGCATCACATTCAAATTGCGTGTCTGGATCTCGATGATCTCGTTATCACGCAAAATATCCGCTACAAATTTTCCGACGGGGATTTCCTGATGTGCCGGGTCGGGTTCATAGAAATTTTTGAGAACTGCATGAACGGTTTTTTCGGACAGCGTACCGATTCCGTCCCGGATGCGCTCTTTATTAATAATTTTATCGCAGGCTTGTGTAAAAAGTGCCTGATCGTAATCTGTAATTGACATGGCAATCTCCATCTGGCAGTCATTTTCGTATTCTCTATGGTTAAGCTGCCTATAAAAAATTATAGCATGAATAGTCTGCCATCTCAACTCAGAAACCTGGGGATCTTTTAGTCAGTCAAGATACATAATTTTTCCCAATCGATGCATACTAAACGTTATAGTTTTTCAATATAGAATAAACTGTAATCACGAAATATGTTTCATGGAGAAAGATATACCTGGGCGATGGAGGAAAAGTGCGATGGCGAATACAATTTTTGAAATCAAAGGATATAAACAGCGGCAGCAGGCGATTGACAGTCTGCTGAATATTCAGGATACATTTGACATATTGAAGCGGGAAGTCGTCATTGGAAACAAAAACGCTACTTTTTACATGGTGGATGGTTTTCTCAAAGGCGAAACTATGGAAAAGGTAATGGAGTTTTTGCTGGGGATTACACCGGAGGATACACCGGAAACATTTCAAGATTTTGTTAAGAAGTGTATGCCATATGGTGATATTATTACGGTTACCAAGGAGAAAGAGTTTGTACAATATTTATTATCGGGACTGACTTGTCTGGTGATCGATGGATTTAACGAGATCTTGGCGATCGATCTACGGGAGTATCCATCCAGAAGTGTGCAGGAGCCGGACAAGGATAAGGTGTTAAGGGGGTCCAGAGATGGGTTTGTGGAATCCATTATGTCGAATGTTGCATTAATCCGCAGACGCATCCGGGATGTTAATCTGATTTTTGAGATTCAAAATGTTGGCAGCAGTTCCCGGACTGATATCTCTATTGTCTATATGAAAAACAGGGTAAACCAGAGAGCTTTAAAGAAGCTTAAAGAACGCATGGATGGGATACGTGTGGATTCCCTGACGATGAATCAGGAAAGTTTGGCAGAGGTATTGATGCCTAGAAACTGGTGGAATCCTTACCCCAAGTTTAAATATACGGAGCGGGCAGATACGGCGGCAGCATGTATCCTGGAGGGGAGCATCGTAGTACTGGTGGACAATTCTCCGGCAGCGATGGTGATCCCCACTTCACTATTTGATATTATTGAAGATCCGAACGATTATTACTTTCCACCTGTGACAGGGACGTATCTTCGTTTTACCCGGATGATCACAGCGGTATTTGCATTATTTATCACACCAACCTATATTTTGCTTTTGCAAAATCCACAGTGGGTACCGGAGTGGCTGGATTTTATCTTGATTCGAGATGAAATGAATGTGCCGCCGTTATTACAGTTATTAATCTTGGAACTGGCCATCGATGGTTTGCGTATGGCCGCCGTGAATACACCTAATATGCTGAATACACCGCTCAGTGTAGTGGCGGGTATCGTATTCGGTGATTATACGGTACAGTCCGGCTGGTTCAATGCTGAGATCATGTTATATATGGCATTCGTGGCCATTGCCACCTATACCCAGAATAATATGGAATTGGGATATGCCATCAAATTTCAGAGAATCATCATGCTGGTTCTGACAGGCATTTTTGGTATTTGGGGTTTTGGTGCCGGATGTATTTTGACTCTGATCGCGTTCTTTATGAATCGGACTATGGCGGGACAGGGATACTTGTATCCGTTGATTCCGTTTAATGGGCAGCAGTTATTTAAGCGGTTTTTTCGTATCAGTTTAACGAGAAATGAAAAAATCAGTAGTCAGGGTGCAAGAGGGGATAGATAAAAGAGTATACAATCCTGTGTGTTTCAGGTGAGGGTGGAACATACAGGATTGTTATGATAATATATATATGAAATTGTTTATGTTTTGCACAGCTATTTGTTTCTGAGCGAAAGCAAATAGCTGTGGCCGACACGAGATACACTTTGAGATTAATCGTGCGGTTCTTTCAATCAATCGCTCAGAAATGAGGATGTATATGAAAAGGTGTGGAAGAATACGGTTTTTATTTATGCTTTGTCTATTTCTGACTGCAACATTACATAGTAGGACGGCAAACGCATCCGTCACCAAGGCGTCGCTTATGCAGACAATTCAAGCCGAAACAAAAGAAAAAATTACTACAACGTACTATACAGATTTTGATAAGGACGGACAAAAGGAATTGTTTGCCATTACAGGAGACGAGGAAGATTCCAGTCAAATCTGGTTTGCCAGTGCCAGCCAGGTTAAATGTCTATACAAAGGTGAGTTGTCTGTATATCCCCAGGATGAAACATATAATGGGATATGTAAGGTAGGTAAGAAACAGAAGATACTAGTGTTAGAATTAGGTGGCTGGGGGAGTGGTTCTATATCTGCCTGCTATTATGTCAAGTCTGGAAAGGTACATCAGGTAAAATATACCGGAGAAGGGCTGACGCAACTATCGGGAAAAGAGTTTTTCATAGCACCAAGTGCTTTTGACTGGGACTGTACGGATGGTCTATGGACAGGGCATACATGGAAGCACTATTATCTGCGTTGGACGGGAACGAAGTTCCAGGAATATAAGGGAAAGAAAATTTCGCTGAAGGAATTGAAACGATACCGTGGCTCTGGCCGATATTTGAAAAAGATCAGGAAATTGGGCTATCAGGTAGATTCCATTTATAAACGAGGAAATGGTATCATCAATATAAACATTCATAGAATTTTACACTGTGGCAAAACATGTGAAAATGTAAATTTGCGGAAAAAGGGGAATACAGTTAAATTAATTGCTTATAACAAGGAGGGGAAAAATATTATCGAGAAGTCCAGTTTTGGAGGAGTCTATAAGGCGAAGGGCTTGAGGAAGTCGTTGTGGAAATATTTTAAATAGTTTCAAAATCAACTTTCTTCCTATTAAAATGTTTGCTTTTTAAAATAAATGGTGCTATCATAAGCTTTGCGCTAAATATTTTTGACATAGGATCGTCCTAGAAGGGCGAAAACACAAGGAGGCGTAATGCTTATGAAATTTATGAAAAAGTTGGTATGGTTTATGAGTCTGCTCATGTGTGCAGTGATGGCAACTCCTTCGCTGGCATCTGCGGCAGAGGAAGCAGAGAGTTTGGGAAGCCACTTATCCCTGACGTATTGTATTCCGTTTGCCGGAATGTTGCTTTGTATCGCACTTTGTCCATTGGTGGTGGGAGAATGGTGGGAAAAATGGAAACCGGCAGTGGTAATATTCTGGTCATTGGCATTTCTTCTTCCATTTGCAATCGTTATTGGCTTTGGTACTGCTTGGGAGCAGTTTCTGGAGGCAATTATTGGTGATTATTTGACATTCATCGTATTACTGTTTGGTTTGTTCTGTGTTGCAGGTAATATATCGTTGGAAGGCGATTTGGCGGGCAGACCGAAGATCAATGTAATTATGTTGTTGATTGGAACGCTATTATCAAGCTGGATCGGTACCACTGGGTCCAGTATGGTTATGATTCGTCCCCTGATCCGTGCGAATGCATGGCGTAAACGCAAGGTACAGGTTATCGTCTTCTTTATTTTTCTGGTTTCAAACATCGGTGGCTGTCTGACGCCAGTCGGTGATCCGCCATTGTTGATGGGATTTAATAATGGTGTAGATTTTTTCTGGAGCATGAATTTATTGCCGGTAATGTTGACGAATGTAGTGTTACTGCTGATCTTGTTGTTTGTGATTGACAATCGTGCGTACAAGAAAGATCTTGCCGATGGACTTCATCCAGAGCAGAGTAAGGAGAAAAAACCATTACATCTTCATGGTGCACATAATATTGTCTTCTTAGTTCTGATCGTAGGAGCAGTGATCCTAAGTGGTGTATTGCCGAAGTCCGTTCCATTTTTCGCGAAGTCTATCCATATTTATGGTGAGGTTGCGTTAGGATACGCTGCGATACTGGAAATCATATTGATCCTGTTGGCCGCTTGGCTATCATTCAAAACGACCAAGAAAAAAGTTCGCGAGAATAATCATTTTACTTGGGATGCGATATCGGAAGTGGCGGTTCTGTTCGTAGGAATTTTCATCACTATGATTCCGGCATTGCTGATTTTGAAAGCGAAGGGTTCTTCGTTAGGTATCACACAGCCGTGGCAGTTTTTCTGGCTCACTGGTTTTCTGTCCAGCTTTTTGGACAACACGCCGACATATCTGGTATTCTTTACCACAGCGGTACATTCAAATCTGGCGGGTACGAATATGATTTCGGTAGTTGGCGGTGCGTTACCTAAGATTTTCCTGATGGCAATTTCTTGTGGCGCAGTGTTTATGGGAGCGAATACTTACATTGGTAATGCACCGAACTTCATGGTACGTTCCATTGCGGAGGAAAATGGGATCAAGATGCCATCCTTCTTCGGATATATGGTTTGGTCCATTAGCTGTCTGATTCCCGTATTCTTGATTGATATGTTGATCTTCTTCATATTTTAGATTAATCGATAGTGAAAAGCCTGAGAAACGAATAGTTTCCCAGGCTTTTATTGTTGTCATAAATGGTTTTGTCTGGACCATATTACCGGTTCGTATAATTTCTTGATCTGGTGTACCACCATATCCGATTGGTCGGGGTGAATCGTGTAGTCATATTTTCCTTCTACACTGCCAAAAGTAATCGTATGACTGCATTTCAGTGTGGATTGAAGATAATGCATCATCAATTCACGCCGGGCATTGCGATTATAGATCTTGATATAGGAATATCCAGGATAGTCCTCCGAAGGATAATGAAGGATCTTGAGACGTTCCGTAAACCGTTGTTCCTCCAAAGCCTGATACAAATTTTCCACAGCATCTGTTTCATCGATCAACATCAGATAAATACAAGGAGTATCTTCCGGCAATTTGGAATTGATGTAATTGCGATAAGGGGAACGGGACAGTTCCCGGTAAATCTGTTGTTCGGCAGCATTCCCGAGCTCTTCGTGATAGATCACCAGACAATCTTCCAGAATGGTGTTAATAAAGCAGTGAAATCCTCTGGCGCGTATGAAATGAATCAGATCTTTGGCCAGTGGATAAGAGATGGTATAAGCCCTTAGATATTTGTGAGAATCTATATCAAATAATACGGCACCATCCATTGCGATCACCGGTAATTTCAGATGTACATCTTTCATAGTGTCTATGATATCTGCGGGGGTGCGCATGGTGGAGACAGTGAAATTGGCACCTTCTGAGATGATTCGGTTTAGTTCAACTTTACTATAGGCAGATAATTTTCCTTCATCAAATAGTAACGTGTCGTCTAATCCGGAGATAAAGAGTAAATCCCTTCGTTTGCGTCTTGGCAATCTGGCTGAATTGACCAAAATACCAATCACGATGCCGATTAAAGTATCGCAGACGCGATTCCAGACAAATAGATAAGGGTTGGCATCGGCGCTATGTATTACTACAATACTGAGAAACACGACACAGGAAAAATAAGAGGCATCCTTTCGGTTCAGCAATACAGTAGAGTAGATAATCGGTATGATGAAAAAGGAAATCAGTGCATATTGCAATAGGTCGTATTTGGGAGCATCGTGAAAAATATAGTAATCCAATAATAATATAATCAATCCAAATAAAGCGCCGATCAGGGTTCCGACGGTGCGTTGTAATGCTTTTTTCAGGCTGGTATCTACATATGGCTGGATGCACCATAATACGGCTAACTGTGAATAAAATACGATACCTTGTCTGCCTCGCAGTAAATATACTACATAACACAGAAATACTGCAATACTGGATTTCATGATGCGCATACCAATCGGTGGCAGATGAAATTTGGACTCCTTCATAGCGGGACTCCTTTCGGCTTGAGATAATCGGGTGTATTGAGTGTCGGTTAATTATACAAATGAAAAAAACGCTTTGTCAATAGTAGGGATTATGTTATAATATACATTACGCACCATGTGAATTTTGGGTGTGTTGTAAATTTTTATGTATAATTGAGGAGGGCTTCGAGAATGAAAGAAAATAAGGAACAGAAAAATAATAGGGGTCTTTGGGTGCCATTGACGGTGAGAATCATGGTGACGGCATTGCTGCCGATACTGGTGTTGTCGATTGTATTGACAGTTGTTGGGAAACGAAGTATCCGCGAGGGGATGCAGGAAGAGATCATCGAAACACTAAAATCTATTACGATAGCTATGGAGGGTGCAGTGGATTCACTGGATTCTGGGGACTATACACTGGATCAGCAAAATAATTTATGCAAAGGTGAATACAATATTACGCAGCATGAGGAAATGCTGGATAAACTGGTTGGAGATACGGATACGGATATTACTTTCTTTTATGACAAAACACGTCGCGCCACGACTCTGGTTGATGCAGAATCCGGGGAACGTATTCTGGGTACAGATGCCAGTGATGCTGTATACAATAAGGTAGTTAAGGAAGGAAAAGCGATGGCTGCCACCGACCTGACCATCAACGGTCAGCATTATTATGCTTACTATGCACCGATGAAGAATCCGGATGGAACGGTTGTGGGTATGTATTTCGCGGGGGCACCAGTGGCAGACTTTAATACATACATAGCCAAAAAAGTAGGTCTCTTTACAGGCGTGGCCACAGGAGTCGGTGTGCTTGCTTTGATTGCAATTTTCCTCATGGTGGTACCAATCCGAAAAGGAATTATAGCAACAAACAAGGCGATTCATACATTGGCAGAGGGAGATTTGGTTTCTTCGCTGGACTCTTCAGCATTAAAACGTCAAGATGAATTAGGCGATATGGCGCGTGAGACGCAGATCTTGAAGGAGGAACTTGTAAAAATATTAACAAAAGTGCATGACTGTTCGGATGTTTTATTAAAAGCAGGGAATGAGTTAAGTGATATGGCATCTCAGACCAGCTCCACGGCAGATGAGATCAGTCAGGCAGTAGAGGATATTTCTAAAGGTGCGGTATCCCAGGCAGATGAGATCGAATCGGTATCCGGTAATATTATGGAGATGGGCGAAGTGATCGCCAAGATTGTGAATGGTGTGGCTGTTTTGGACACCACATCCGGTCAGATGGAATTGAGCCGTAGTTCCGCGATGAGTATCGTAGATGATCTGTCGGAATCAAATCAAAAAACACAGGAAGCCATTACCAAGATCGGGGAGCAGGTTAAGACTACGAATGAATCCGCGAACAAGATTAGTGAAGCGATCCAGATTATTTCTTCGATTGCAGAGGAAACAAATCTGTTATCACTGAATGCTTCCATCGAGGCCGCCAGAGCCGGAGAGCAGGGCAAAGGTTTTGCTGTGGTAGCAAACCAGATCCAAAAATTAGCAGAACAATCAAATGAATCTTCGCAGAAGATTGCCGAGATCATAGTACAATTATTGCAGGATTCCAATAAAACCGTGGATGTTATGCAGGAAGTGGAGCAGATTATTCATGAGGAATCTGATAAATTAGCACAGACCAGAACCGAATTTGGCAATGTCAGCAAGGGAATTGAACAGTCTAGAACAGAGACGAATGGTATCAAAGGGCAAACCGCAGTCTGTGATGATTCACGTAAAAGCGTTGTGGATACTATTTCTAATCTGTCCGCAATCTCAGAAGAAAACGCAGCATCTACACAGCAGACCACTGCTTCTATGCAGGAATTAAATGCTACGATTAATTTGCTGGCAGAATCAGCGAATGATCTGACAAAGCTTTCCACAGAACTGGATCAGGAGATCAGATTCTTCCGCATATAAATTTCAGGGGCAAAGTATTTGTGCAGCATATACATGCAGTGTTTTTGGGTAACGGAATCATTGAGGAGACGAAAAAATGATATTTGATACACATACACATTATAGTGATAGCCGGTTTGAACAGGATCGGGAAAGCATATTGTCTGGTATGAGAGACAGAGGCGTGGGTCATATCGTAGAGGTGGGGGCCGGTGTGGAATCCACGAAAGATGCATTGGCACTGGCGCATCAATACGATTTCATCTACGCAGCCGTGGGGATTCATCCGGAAGATGTGGAACGTCTGGAAGAATCCCATATGGAATGGTTGAAGCAACTGTCGCAGGATGACAAGGTAGTGGCAATCGGGGAGATTGGATTGGATTATCATTATGAAGATCCACCAAAAGAAGTTCAGCAACATTGGTTTATTCGACAATTACAGATAGCGGCAGAGGTTGGAATGCCAGTGATCATTCACAGCAGGGATGCGGCACAGGATACTTTGGAGATCATGCAGGAGCATTGCGATTGGGAAAACGGTGGAGTGATCCACTGTTTTTCTTATAGTTCGGAAATTGCGCAGATATATTTACAGAAGGGATTTTTCCTGGGAATTGGTGGAGTTGTAACTTTTAATAATGCCCGGAAGTTAAAGGAAGTGGTGGCGATGGCACCATTAGAACAGTTGGTATTGGAAACAGATTGTCCGTATCTTACACCGATTCCACATCGTGGGAAACGGAATGATTCCGGTTATTTGCCTCATGTGGTGGATGAGATCGCAGCGATAAAGGAAGTGACAAGAGAAGAAGTGATCACTGTAACAGAGCGTAATGCGTATCGGTTGTATCGTCTGGAGGGGAGAGAATAAAATGAGAGAGGTCTACAATCATTCATCATCCGGTTATGAGGTTCATCATATCGGTGTATTGGATGGAATACGTGCATTGGCAGTTATTATTGTGGTATGGTTTCATTTTTGGCAACAGTCATGGCTGATTCCGAATGTGGGAAACGTGAGTTTGGACTGGCTTCCGCGAACGGGATACCTGTTAGTGGATGGTATGATTCTGCTGTCTGGTTTTTGTCTGTTTTTGCCCTATGCCCGTGGAATGGTATATGGGGAGAAGACAGCAGCAACGTCTACATTTTATATGAAACGTGCTGCCAGAATCATGCCATCTTATTATGTGGCATTGTTTGTGGTACTCTTTTGTTTCGCGATTCCCGGGAGAGAATACGCCACTGCCGGAGAGCTGTGGAAAGATTTGGTTCCGCATTTGACCTTTACCCATAATTTGTTTGAGAAATCTTCTACTGCGACAAATCTTAATGGGGTATTATGGACGGTGGCAGTGGAAATGCAATTTTATTTGTTCTTTCCCTTGTTGGCAAGTGCTTTTCGTAAAAAGCCTATGACTACCTACTGGTGCATGACTGCGGTGGGAATCCTAAGCAGTTTATATATAAGTACACAATACGATACTTTGAATCAGGGAATGGTAGTGAATCAGACTTTGACGTTTGCCAGTGTCTATGCGAATGGTATGCTGGGGGCATGGCTTTATGTGGCGATGACCAGGGATCGGCAGAGAAACCGGGCAGAAAGTATTCTCTGGACGATGATCGCGGTGGCTTGTATGGGGATATACAAAGTGATGTGTGAACACCGGATGTCCTATACGGCAGATAGCAGATGGCAGGTGGATTATCGTTATCTTTTATCATTGGTATTTCTATTGTTTGTGATCAGTGTGATTATGTCAGTGGAGTGGTTTCAACGGATATGGGATAACCGGGTCATGCGTTTTTTGTCGGTGATCTCGTATAATTTATATATCTGTCATCAGTATATTGCCGTTAAACTCAAGGAGTTGCGCATCCCTTATTGGGAGGGAGATACTCCGCCAAATCAATTAGGGGAAAAGGTATGGATGTGGAAATATTTTTTGTTGTGCGTGGTACTTTCTTTGTTGGTGGCAGTGGGCATGACTTATTTGATCGAACGTCCGGCGGCGAGACTGATCCTGCGGCAGTGGGAGAAGCATAAGGGGATGACTGCCCGGACAGCTACCGGAAAAAGTGGTGGGAATGGGAATCCGTTGGTGAAGCAGAGAGGATCTAAGAAGAAAAGATAATCTGGAAATGGAGAATGGCATGGCGACTTTAGGGATACCGGAAAATACAATACGAATCTTGCAGAAATATGATTTTCATTTTCAAAAAAAATTTGGTCAGAATTTTTTGATTGATCCCCATGTGTTAGAGCGGATCGTAACGGCAGCCGAGATTACCAAAGATGATTTTGTATTGGAGATCGGTCCTGGAATTGGGACAATGACCCAGTATTTGTGTGAAAATGCCAGAGAAGTCATGGCAGTAGAGATTGATCAGAATTTGATTCCAATATTACGTGAAACCTTGATGGAATATGATAATGTTGTTGTGGTGAATCAGGATATTTTAAAGCTTGATATTGCCAAGGTGGCGGAGGAATACAATGATGGTAAGCCCATAAAAGTGGTGGCAAATCTGCCGTATTATATTACAACACCGATTATTATGGAATTGTTCGAGAGCCATGTTCCCCTGGAGAGTGTGACGGTCATGGTGCAAAAAGAAGTGGCAGATCGGATGCAGGCAGGACCGGGAACAAAAGATTATGGTGCATTGTCCTTGGCAGTACAGTATTATTCCACGGCAGAGATCGTGGCAAATGTACCGGCGAACTGTTTCATGCCCAGACCAAAAGTGGGATCGGCTGTGATCCGTCTGGTTTGTCATAGACAATGTCCGGTAGAGGTAAAGGATGAGAAATTTTTGTTTCGTCTGATTCGTGCGTCTTTCAATCAACGACGCAAAACTTTACAAAATGGGCTGGGAAATGATTCGGGCCTGCCGGTTAGCAAGTCTCAGGCCGCTGCCGCCATCGAAGCAATGGGATGGTCGCAGACGATTCGTGGGGAAGCACTGACCTTGGAGCAGTTTGCCCGGTTGGCGAATTATCTATATCGATAAGATCGATTCTGGTATCGAAAGCCGTTCTATGCATTTTGCTTGGACTTAACCTTTGCTGGGGCCGGAGCCGGACCGCGGCGGAAAAGCCTCGTTTGTTCTGCGATGAACTCATAAGCAAGATATAATATGATCGCTGCCAGAACATCCAAAAAGGAATGTTGTTTCAAAAACATGGTAGACAGACAAATTAAAATACATAAGGTAAGGGAAGCATAACGCCAGCTTTTTTTGTCACGTAATAAATAACTTCTGGTCAGCCCCACGTGGATAGCGATGGAATTATATACATGAATACTTGGACAGACATTCGTGGAGGTATCTGTCGAATATAGAGTAGCAATGATTTGTGTGAAAATATTATCCCGCGGAAATGTGACTGGACGCATAGACTGCGCATTTGGGAAAATCGTATAGATAAACAGGCAGGTGGTCATGCCCAGAATCAGCATGGCAACACAGCGGTAAAAATCCCGAAGATGTTCTGTTTGTAGAAATAAAAAGAGCAAACTGACTGCCACATATAGGAACCATAATAAATAAGGAATGATAAAGATTTCACAGAACGGTATCCAGTCGTCAATGATACAGTGCATATCAGCAAATTCTATATTGCTGCGTCGCTCCAGCATGGTAAACCAGACCATATAGATCGGGAGATAGACGATCGCAATCGCATGTTTATATTTATATAAAAATTCCTTCAAAGTCATAATGGATATCCTCTCTAATACACAACACAGTCTTTATATCCTTTAAGATACTTTACTAAGTATACCGATTCGGCAGGGGGAGTTCAAGTATCTTTCGGATTCTTTCATAAAATCTTAATGTTTTTGTTAGAATTTTACCATAAATCAGCACTATACTAACAATTTGGAAATTTTGTCCAAACTAGTGGAATTGTCATTGACAGGTAGATTACCATTTGCGGGAATGTTTCCAGTCGATCTCTCTTCGTATATAGGCAAACGTTTTTTCTTCCCCCTCTTCTGCCAGCATATGAAGTAATTGTTCCAACAATTTCATGGTTTCTGGATGTAATAAATAGTGTTCCTTATTTTTTTCATAATATGCCAGTGCAAATCCATCATGATAAGTATCCCGGTTGTAGTTTTTGCTGGCGGCAACCCGATCACAAAACATTTCCAGTACATAGCGGGTAGGCATCGGCATACCTTGCAGACCGGCAGAGGGGTCCAGAGGTAAATCGATCCAGTATTCAAAATGGTGGCGATTGCGTCCCTTGTGATGCAGCCATGCAGAGGAATATCCGTGTCCTATTTTTTCGCCATAATTTGGACTTCGTTTCCCATCCTGGTAATAGCGGACACCATTTAAGAATTCTACCGGATGATATTTTGACCAATCGTGCATGATTCCCTGTTTGTATAGCCCTGCTTTGAAACAATAATGTCTTACGAGACGTTTGTGATGTACAATAGTTCCCAGATGACCGAGAAAATTATGAATAAGTCTCATTATGATTTCCAACCTTTCGTTTCCATTGTTTTGGTGTGCAGCCTTTTTGCTTTTTAAATGTCCGTATCAGATGGCTGCAATCAGCAAATCCGGTCTCCTGACTGATATAATTGAGATCCAGATTCGTAAATAGTAATAAATCCGTAACTTTATTAATCCGTACAAATTCGATATATTCTTTACAGGAGCGTCCGTACGTTTCCCGAAATAATTTCGCAAAGTAAGAATAACTCATTCCACAGTGTTCTGCAAGAGATTTGACACGCAGAGACTCGTTATAGTGGATTTCAATATATTCTGTAATCTGGTCAAATGCCTGATTCGTGGTTTGGGGCGCGGTCAGGATATCGTCCAGCCTGATTCCCTGTGTAAACCATATTCGGGAAAAATCGGTCAGTAAGGTTGTGATGGCAGCAGAGACCATCGTGTCGTAACCATAATTTCGATGCTGCATTTCCTGAATGCTATATTCCATGAGTGGGCGGACCGGCAAAGTATGGATCTGATGTGCCGAAAACAGGATGTTTGCCGGGTTCGCAGCATAGGCATGTTTGGAAAGAAGATTAAACTGAGTTTTCCAGCGATTGGCAGCAGGCAGGGAACCTAAATCAAATTTTAGAACATAATATTTTACATTGGCTTTGTGACCGGCATGGACGGAGATCGGATAGATCGCGTCATGGTCTGGATTGATCTGGGGATCTGTAGTTTCCAGCAAGAGCCGGCATTCTGTGGCGGAGTGGTTTGGTAAGTATCCATGTAGTTCATGATCCGGTGGGGGAAGTGTGTCGATCGTATGGAGGCACTGAGGGGGAAAGTATATCAAATCTCCCGGGTGCAGGGCATAGACATGGTCCTCGCATGTGACGAGGACTTGACCCTCCAGCAGGTATATGATTTCGATAAAATAGTGCCAGTGTGGCAGAATGGGAAAATTTTGGGGTGTAGATTGATGGCAAAAGGCTTCCAAAGGAGCGTTAAGCTGATCGCTGTATTCAAAATAATGATCCATGATCTGTCCTCGTTTCTGCGTTGCTTTATAGATTTGTTCCATTTTTGTATGTATTTATTATATCATTGAATAGAAGGCTATGCTATACTTTCAAAACATGAAAATTTCAAATTTTAATAGGGATTCGTTGCAGAAAAAGATTTCTAAGGAGGACAGGAACTATGACATCAATGAAATGGTTTTATTCTTTTTTGAAAAAATATAAATGGCGAATGTTTGCCGGTCTGCTATTGGTGACAATATTGGTAGCGGCAGCATTGGCATCGCCTTACATATCTAAATTGATCGTGGACGAAGTGATCGGGGGAGGTCGATATGATCTGCTGGGGAAGTTGATTTTGTTGTTGATCTTGTGCTGTGTAGTCAAAGGGGTGTGTCGTTTCTTTTCCCAGATATTGTTTGAGACCAGTTCGCAGGGAGTGCTATATACCATGCGTGATCAGGTGTATCGGAAGTTGCTGCAGGAGGATTTTGACTTTTACAATAAAAACCGAACCGGGGATCTCATGAGCCGTCAGACTGGAGATATGGATGCGATTCGACATTTTGTCGCATATGTAATCTATGTGGTTTATGAAAATGTATTGTATTTCATTTTGTCCATCGTGATGATCTTTACGGTGAATGTAAAGTTGGCAGGCTGTATGATGCTGATTTTGCCCCTGACAGCAGCCACCACGTATTTCCAGTCGAAAAATGTACATCCGGCATTCCAGAGGTGCCGGGATGCATTTTCCAGTCTCAATACCTATGTACAGGAGAATATTAGCGGTAATCGCATGGTAAAAGCTTTTGCTAAAGAAGATTATGAATTGGAGCGTTTTACGGTGGAAAATGATGGTTACATGAAAGCAGAATTGGGCGCAGCCGGAATCTGGAGAAAATATGTCCCGGTTTTTGAACTATTGTCCAATTTGTTGACCATCGTTTTAATGCTGCTGGGCGGTATCATGGTGATCCGGGGGCAGATGAGTTTGGGGGATCTGGTGGAGGTCAACGGTTACCTGTGGATGCTGACAACGCCATTGCGTATGGCGGGATGGTGGATCAATGATGTGCAGAGATTTACTACATCTGTAGAAAAAATCTATAACACCTATCAGGCAGAACCACAGGTGAAGCAGCCCCAAGACCCGGTAAAGCATAAGAAATATGAGGGAAATATTACATTTCGTCATGTTTCCTATCAGGCAGAGGATGAGGATATCATTCGGGACATCAGCTTCGAAGTAAAGAAAGGACAGACGGTGGGAATCCTGGGGACCACCGGGGCAGGGAAATCCACAGTGATTAATCTGCTTTGCCGTTTCTTTGACGTGACAGAGGGAGAGATTTTGGTGGATGGCATCAATGTCAAAGATCTGGATCTGTATGAGTTGCGTGAAAATATTGGTATTGCTATGCAGGATGTGTTCCTTTTTTCGGACACGATTGAAGGAAATATTGCCTATGGCAGACCGGATTGTTCCTTTGAGAGGGTGAAGGAAGTGGCCAGGATGGCAGATGCGAACATTTTTATTAAAAATATGCCGGATGGATATGACACCATCGTTGGGGAACGCGGGGTGGGATTGTCCGGAGGCCAAAAACAACGCATCTCGCTGGCGAGGGCTTTGCTTAAAGATCCGTCAATTTTAGTGCTGGATGACACGACTTCTGCGGTGGATATGGAAACAGAGAGTTATATTCAGCGGCAGTTGGAAAATATCAATCATAGTTGTACCACATTTATTATTGCATATCGCATTTCTTCTCTGAGGGATGCAGACCAGATTTTGGTCATGGATCAGGGGCGGATCATAGAGCGGGGGTCGCATGAAGACCTGATAAAACAAAATGGATATTATGCAACGGTATATTACCATCAATATCCGATGGCGAGAAAGGAGGCATAATCATATGGCTAGAAACCGTTATGACCAAGATGAGATTCTGGAGGATCGCTTTGATATCAATCAGTTGAAGCGGTTGGGAAGTTACATAAAACCATATAAGGGAACTATGCTGTTGGTATTATTTCTCATGTTGTCATCTTCGGGATTACAAATGTTTATTCCAAAGTTCTTTCAGGTGGAAATGGATGAATGTATTCCGGCGAAGGATGTGCAGGGAATCATAACCTTGACAGGCATGGCGGCACTGATTATTCTCTACTCCGTGATCTGTACCAGAGCCAAGATTACGTTGACGACAAAGGTCGGGCAAAGTATTATTCACCAGATAAGGGAAGATTTGTTTATCCACTTGCAGGAGCTGCCATTTCGTTATTATGATGAACGACCTCATGGCAAGATACAGGTACGCGTGGTAAATTATGTCAATAATTTAAGTGATCTGTTATCCAATGGTATCCTGAATACGGTGACAGATCTATGCAACCTTATCTTCATTCTGATCTTCATGTTTTCCATGAATGTACGTCTGACCTTAATCTGTTTGTGTGGTCTGCCAGTGTTGGTGATCTATGTGGTTTTTCTCAAAAAGAAGCAGCGTTCGGCATGGCAGATTCAGAGCAATAAGCAGTCCAATTTAAATGCCTATATATCAGAAAGTATCAATGGTATCCGTGTGACACAGGCATTTGTACGCGAGCGGGAAAATACCAATATTTTTAATCATCTGAGTATGAGCTACCGTCATGCATGGATGCGTGCGGTAATATATAATTTTTGTATGGGGCCAATGGTGGATCTGATATCCACAGTAACCACAGCTTTTATCTATGTAGTGGGAGTATCTGCCATTATGGGTGGGGAGATTAAGGTCGGCGTGGTGATTGCGTTTACGGCATACATCAGTCGTTTTTGGCAGCCTATTAACACCATTGCCAGTTTCTATAACAGTGTATTGACAGCCGTTTCTTATCTGGAGCGGATTTTTGAGACCATAGATGAACCGGTGGAAGTAAAGGATATACCGAATGCGGGACAGATGCCGGCGATTCATGGTGATGTTGCGTTTGATCATGTATGTTTCAGTTATGAGGATGGGGTTGAGATATTGCATGATATCAGTTTTGAAGTGAAACAGGGAGAAACGATTGCTATTGTAGGTCCTACAGGAGCGGGCAAAACGACCATAGTGAATTTGTTGAGCCGTTTCTATAATGTGGGAAGCGGACGGGTATTGATCGATGGAGTGGATATATCGCAGGTAACACTGCGTTCTCTGCGCACCCAGATGGGAGTGATGATGCAGGACAGCTTTATCTTTTCCGGCAGCATTATGGATAATATTCGTTATGGAAATAAAACAGCTACAGATGAAGAGGTTATTCGTGCAGCAAAGACAGTTTGTGCACATGATTTTATTATACAAATGGAAGCTGGATATGATACACAGGTCAATGAGAGAGGTAGTCGTTTGTCTGTGGGGCAGCGTCAGTTGATTTCTTTTGCGCGGGCATTGTTAGCAGATCCGGCAATTTTGATTTTGGACGAGGCCACTTCCAGTATAGATACAGAGACCGAACTTGTATTACAAGAAGGACTGGCGAAATTGTTAGAAGGAAGAACTTCTTTCGTTATTGCCCATCGATTATCTACTATCAAAAATGCGGATCGTATTATGTATGTGGCAGATGGAGATATCTTAGAGTCCGGCAGTCATGAAGAACTGTTGGAAAAAGATGGATATTATAAACAACTGTATATGGCGCAGATATAATTTTTAATTTATTCTTAAGTTGGATTAAAGAAATAGCTTTTTAATGGTAAATATGCTAAACTGAATTTATTATACAAAGAGGGAGGATGTATGCGCAGTCATACAAAAATAATTATGAGAAAAACATTTATAAGATTAGGTAGTATCCTTATGGCAACTGTTTTATTGGCGGGGGGTATTCTGACAGCGGATGCGGATGTGAGAGTGTTTGCTGCCGAAGGAGACGCTGCTTTGCAGACTGAGAAAACATCTATGGCAGAACCGGAGAATGTAGGATTAAATAAATCTGTATCGGGTTCATTGGTGAAAGATACGATGCATTATTATAGCATTACGACTGATAATAAAAACGTGGATTATCAGGTTGAATTATATAACGATGCCTCTGCGGATGACCCTAATTTTTCAATGCTGAATATTCGTATTACTATGACTGCTTTTCGTGCAGACGGTAAATATGATTCTAATCAATATCTGATTAGCACATGGGTAGACCCGACGAAGTCCAGAACGTTTCAGCAGACTTTGTCGCTTAAGAAAAATACCAGATATCTGATTGAGTTGAAGCCATTTTATTATTCGGCAACACCATATCGTTTCGGAGTATATCAGGTTTCCAAGACACCGGTTATCAAGAAAGTGACACCGAAAAAGGCAAAGGCGAAAGTGAAATTTACCAAAGCGGTAGCTGCCAAGTCTTATGAGATTAGTGTGAAAAAGAAAGGTGGTTCCTGGAAAACCTATAAGACGAAAAAGACCAGTTACACTATCAAAAAACTCAAGTCCAAGAAAAAATATTCGATTCGGGTGCGTTCTGTGTCTGTGATCAATGGTAAGAAAAAATATAGTGCGTGGTCAAAAGTAAAATCAATTAAAATGAAATAGGCTGTTATTAAATTTTTATTGGCAATATAACAGTAGTGGGGTTTCCGCAGGAGATAGTGAGGTAATGAAGAAGAAAGGGAGAGGTGAGGTGTATGAAGTTTCGGACAAAAAGGGTAATTGCGCTGGTGATGGCGGGATGTTTGACGCTTGTATCGTTACCGGGCGGTCTTGGAGTACGTCAGGTTCGTGCGGCGGAACAGACTGAGACGCAGCGGGATTTTCTGGCGGCAGGACAGAGTCAGGTGCAGGATCAACTGCGGGGGGCAGCTTCGGAAGAGGATACGGGAGTTGTATTTTCCAAGGAAAGTGGTACTTATCGTGAGGCATTTGATCTGGAACTGACCTGTGCAGATCCGGCAGCAGAGATCTATTATACCACAGACGGCAGTGATCCGTCTGATCCATCCAATGAGGCGAGACAGGTTTGCAGTGAAGGTGCTATTCGTATTGCTGACCGCATGGGAGATCCCAATGTTTTGTCTGCGATTGATCCCATCCTATATGATGCGGTCAACGTAAAGGCCAGTGCGGATGGCAAAAGTTTTGTCAGTACGGTGGAGAAACCATCGGATGAAGCCGTTGATAAGTGTACAGTTATCAAAGCGGCTGCTCAATATGCAGATGGTTCCTGTTCGGCGGTGGCTACCAATACATATTTTATCGGGGATATGGCAGATCACATCGAAGGAATCCAGGAAAGCTGTGAGGCGGCAGGGATGGACTTGTCCGTGATGTCCATTAGTATGGATGCAGATGATCTGTTTGACTCTACGAAGGGAATCTATGTCAAGGGAGATGTGTTTGATCAGGCATTAGAAGAGTATTTGGAGGACGAGGGAACGATCTGGGATGCGGTGAATACCAGTCGAAACATGGATGCGAATTATAAGCAGAAAGGCAGGGCGTGGGAACGTCCAACTCATATTGATTATTTTGAAAGTGATGGAACAGAGACTACATGTAAGTTGCAGCAGGATTGTGGTATCCGTATTCAGGGGAATTATTCCCGTTCGGATTATCAAAAGAGTTTCCGTCTATTTGCCAGAGAAGATTATGGTAAAAAGAATTTCAAGTACGGTTTTTGGGACAACGCTTTGGACGATCAGGGAAATGTGATTGAGAAATATAAAAAGATCGTTCTGAGAAATGGCGGCAACTGTGCATTTACAACGAAATTTTCGGATTCATACTGGCAATCCCTGATTGAGGATATTGATTGCGACAAACAATCAGCCAGGCCATGTGTGGTATATCTCAATGGTGAATACTGGGGCGTATATATTTTGCAAGATGATTTCTGTGGTGCCTATATGGAAAACAAGCATGGTGTGGATAAAGATAGTGTCGTTATCTATAAAGGAGACGCGGAAGCGAACCAGGATCTGGGATATAAGCTGGATGAAGGTGATCTGCCAGAGGGTGAGACTAATGATAACTATTATTTCAGAGATTTAGAGGAGTTTATGAGTACGCATGATGATTTATCCAATGCGGAAGATTATGAAGCTTTTTGTGAACTGGTGGACCCGGAATCAGTATTGGATTATTTTGCAACAGAGGTCTGGATTAACAATAAATGGGATTGGCCGGGGAAGAATTGGTCTATGTGGAAAACGACAACCATAGATCCCAATAATCCATATGCAGATGGAAGATGGCGGTTTTTGATATATGATGTGGAGTTTGGTGGCATTAGTGGTGCAAGTGATGCCAGTGCCAATACCGTAAAGGAATCAAAGCTGCTTAACACCGGAACTGCGGAACGAGGTGATTCAAACTGGGATAAGCCAAATGTCAGATGTTTTGCATTACTTATGACAAATGAAGAATTTCGGGAGTCATTCAAAGCACGTTTGACAGGATTTTCAGATACTATATTTGAGCAGGGACATGCATTAGAGGTGGCAAACAAATTCAGGGATATGTATCAACCGATTTTAGACCAGTTTTTTAGACGTTTTCCTACATTGTGGGATGGAGAACAAAAGACTGCGGATATGGTGATCAATGGAAATGGATGGGATACATATGGCACTTGGATCAATATTGTATCTTTTTTACAGGAGAGAGCAGATTATATTGATACCATCACGAATTGGATTGATAAGAAATATTCTTCTGGCACTTTGCCAACATTGTCACCTTCGGCGACACCTGGGAGTACACCGGCACCATCCGAAGCAAAGGCCACAGCAACACCTGCTCCAACAAAGGTGCCTGCTGAGACTAATAAAAGTACATCAGCACAGGTGAAACTTTGCGACGGTGCAGTAAAGTTGGTTCAGTTAGATGCGCAGGGAAAGGTTCTTTCTACCAAATATCGTGTAGGAGGGATCACTTATACTCTAAAATCAAATGGTACTTTTGTGTATAGCGCAGAAAACAAGACGAAGTTAAAAAAGAAAAAATCTGTCGTGATACCGGATGTGGTAGTTGCCGGAGGGAATAAATATAAGGTCACAGAGATCGAGAAGGGTGCATTCAAGGGGTTAAAGAAGTTGAAATCTGTGACTATTGGGGAAAACATTAAACGGATTGGGAAAGAAGCTTTCCGGGGATGTAAGAAACTGAAAAAGATTACTTTCATCGGCAAGAAACTAAGTAAGATAGAAAGCAAAGCGTTTCAGGGAATTGCCAAAAAAGCGAAAGTGATTTGTCCAAAAGCAAAAAAGAAGAAATACCAAAAACTGATTAAAAAGAGTGGAGTGAATCTGAAGAAAACAAAGCTTGCGGTAACTAAGTTGAAACAAAGCAATCCGAAGAAAGCGGCAGAACAACCTGTACCGCATCAAAGTAGTGGGAACGAAACCGGAGTGGCAGCACCGGTCTCTGCCAATCGCAAGGCAGAACAGACTACTGTTGCCATGTCCTCACTGGTGAAGGAAGATGGAAGTTTCCAGAATGCCCCGGCTGGTGCTGTTGTGACCATAGGATCAGCGGAAGAGCTAAAACTGCTAAGTGAATATACCAATGCAGAGAAGAAAACAGTGGATATTACTTTCCGGCAAACGGCTGATATTGATGGCACAGATGTGCCGATGAAGTCGATTGGTGCATATGTTCCTACACAGACAAATGATGGAAGCGGTAATTATTATATCGAATACGAAGAGGTTTCTTTCATGGGAACTTATGATGGAAACGGCTATCAGATTCAGAATTTGTCGGTATTGGTAGAGAAGTCTTCCTGGGACGAATACTATCTGGGTATGTTTGGTTTTGTAGAGGATGCTGTGCTATTAAATATAAATATGAGGTCCATTCGTTTTATAGATGCAGAAACATTGGAACCGTTGGCCAAAACAACAGAAGCGGAAGTCAGTATGGCAGGAATTGTAGCATCTGTTCGGTCGGGATCTCAGATAGAAGGATGTAATAATTATGCAGATTTGACGGCGGTATCAGGTTGGTATGTTAAATTGGGAGGTATTGCGGCAGACGGTGGAGAAGCAGAATTTAGGGATTGCCATAATTATGGCAATGTTACGACGACAGGAGTTACCAGCTATGCAATGGCAGCAGGTATCACTGCTGAAGCATATGGAAATGTCACGGGCTGTACGAATTCCGGTGAAATTAACAGTGATGTTCATGCAGCGGGGATCGCAGGGCAAATTTTTTATGGAGATATCAAAAATTGTGCAAATAAGGGGAGTGTAACAGGAAAATATTTAGTCGGAGGTATCGCATCCCGTTGTTTCTCCGAAGGAAGTGAGATATCAACCTGTAATAATACCGGAGAAATTCGGGGAGGCACAACAGGCGGTATTGCGGGAAATATATTTAGTAATTGTACGGTAGTGAATTGTGTAAATACCGGAGAAATTCAGGGGTCTTTATATGCTGGTGGAATTGCTGGTATGGTATTGGATGCCAGTAAAATCTCTGTGGCAAAGAATCAGGCAAAAATCTCTGGCAATAATGTGGCCGGGGGGATTGTAGGGTATGCAGAGATAGCGGATATAACCAATGCACAAAACTTGGGTGATGTCACTGCGGCAAAAGCAGTGGGAGGTATTGCGGGATTTGCGGTGAGATCTTATTTCTGGAATCTCTGGAATCATGGAAATATATCTGGTACCGGATCAGTGGGTGGTATTGTCGGCAATAGTGATCAGACATTGTATGATACGGAATATGATGACTGGTCGTCTGACTTGGATTATGCGAATACCTACGGAAACTGTGTTCATTTGGGAACACTGACAGAGGGTGCCAGCATGGGAGCCGTGATAGGCTATTCTAAGCTGTCTGATCACATTGCGTACTGTTATTATTTAGAAGGGTCTGCCGTTCAGGCCAATGGATGTGATGCAACGGTGATGGCACAGAGTGTACAGGCAGATGTTTGGCAGCAACAGAGTTTTTTGGATGAATTAAATCAAAATAGTGTTGCGGTGAATGCGGTATATGCACTGCCAATGGAATATGATGAGCAGATGGTTTTACAGTGGAATCCGCAGATTGTGATCGGAATACAGTATTATGGGGAAAGCATAAGCAAGACGGAACTGGATCGGTTGGGGATGCAATTTGAGGTGAAGAATATGACAACAGGAGAAGTCATATCGTTGGGTAGTCAGAATGGTAACTATAAATTTTCTCCAACGATGGGAACGGGATATTCGATCTATCAGATTATGCCTAACGGCACAAAAAAGTTGCTAAAAGACAATGTTTCTCTACAAGAAGGCGAAAATATTTATATTTTGAATCTTTATCTGAATACAATAAGTTTTTATACAGATGTTACATGGTCATATGATGAGGAGAATGATTTGACCTATGATGTCAAAGATCCTTACACAGTGCTTTATTATCAGGAGCCGGAAGAATTGTCCATGCCGGCAGATCCGACAAAGGAAGGATATGAGTTTGGAGGATGGTATAGTACACCTTATGCCATAGATGAAGAGCTTTATGCAAAATATAAGGAACAGCAGATCCAGTCATTCCAGGAGTCGTATAAAGAGTGCCAGCAATTTTGGGATGAGATGGGGGACTTTTTGACCGATTATTATGATAGCGAAGAAGAGTTTATTGAGAGCAATTTGAAAGATGAATATGGTTGCGCTACTTTGGATGAGTATGTGAAAAACTTTGATGAGTATTTTGACAAAAGCTATAAGTTGACGGAATTATATGAGACAGACGACGAAGATATATATGTGAGTTCAAATTTTGTTTATGCAAAATGGATACGGAAACAGACTCAGGGATCATCCGGTCAAACACAGCCATCACAGAATACGAATCCGGCATCTGAGAATAAACCGGCGAAACAGGCAACAAAGATTGATCTATCCAAATATCAGGATAAAGCCGGTGCGTATGTCCAGAAAAAAGGACTGATTTATAAAGTAAATCGCAAAAAAAAGACAGCTACTATTGTAGGCGTTACCAGTAAGGCAATCACCAAAGCAACCATTGTGGCAACGGTCAAAACGGGCGGAAAGAGTTATAAGGTGAAATCCATTGCGAAAAATGCTTTTAAGGGATGCTATCAGTTGAAAACCATCAAAGCGAAAGGGAAGAGTTTGAAAAAAGTGAAGAAAAAAGCTTTGAAGATGTTGCGGAAGAAATAATGGAAAATAGTGGAAGACTGCTGACAGGCAGAACCGTGTGGATGTTATCATCACAGGGTTCTGCCTGTTTTAGTTTGAAAAAAATTAGGGACTGGGGAAAGGTTTTTGAAATAAATGCCAAGTTAAAGAAAATATGAATAAGAACTATATTTTTGTCACTGTTCAGACTGTAAGTAAAGAATATCATTTAAAACAGAGATATTAGATGATCCTGTGTTGGTAAAATAAGTTCTGATTTACAGTACAAGCAGGAACTAAGGCGGCTTAATAACGAAATTGACCAATCTGATCAACTATATCAAAAAGTTTTTAGGAGTGTTGTTCATCATTACGAAAAGTGTGTTTACGGAGAAATTAAAAATGAAATATCAAATGTTGAAACTAAAGAGGATTGCAGGAATGTCTTATTCTATGTATAATATATACAGAAAATAGCGAGAATTTGTTTATGAAGGGAACTACATTACAACAATGTTGGCGTCATACATTCTCTAGCCAAAATAGCCTTCTGCTTTTAAATTATCCTGAACTTGTGAATGAGGAAAAGACAGCAACATTAGGTGGCTTTTGTAACGCAGAATGTTGTGTTAGAACCCTGGAGAGATTTAAAAGAACTACTTCAAAAGTAAATCTGGAATAGGAATTATGTGATGGAAACTATGTACAACTTAATTCAAGAGAAAATTGAACAGCTATGTGAACAAATGGATGATAGTATACCTTTTAGCTTGATGTTGATTCGGCAGTTATCACAAGATGATACTTCGTTGTCATTATACTTAACTAAAAGCGATTCCCAGCAAATTAGATATTGTCTTTGGGATATTGTGCTGACTAACCAGGAGGGGGACTATATATCATCCATTACACGCGCTCTCTCTTTGATTGAATCCCGTTTTCCTTTTGTTCATAAGCTAATAGATCAGAATGAAAAGCAAAATGTTGAAGATGATAATTTGAAGCAGTTGATTTACTTATTGTCAAATATTCCCCAAAGTGATTTGTCATTGGTTTCAATTTATGAAAGTCATCTGCGGAAAAAAGTCATTTCGCGTCAAACAGCATTGGTACTTGGAGATTTTTATACCCCCAAAAGTATTGCACAATGTCTGGCGACATTTTTGGAACCTAGTCAGGGTACAGTATATGATCCTTGTTGTGGAAGTGGTGCATTGTTATTCGCAGTTCAAAGATATAGTGAGAAAAAATTGAAATTATATGGGCAGGCTCAAGATGATTATTCTTATTTGCTATCTCAAATGAACCTTATATTACACGAGACATATGTTGATTTGGGGGAAACGGCTGCAAATACATTGTTGCACGATCAGCATAAAAACAAAAAATTTGATTATATCATTACTAATCCGCCATTTAATAGTGCAAAGTGGTTTAATGACAATGCTGCCTTGTGTGATGATAGATGGCGTTTTGGCGTCCCTCCTCGTTCAAATGCCAATTTTGCGTGGCTTCAGCATATTCTTAGTCATTTACAGCCAAATGGACGTGCTGCTGTGATTCTGCCGAATGGAACACTAACTACTCAAACATACAGAGAAGCTGACATTCGTGAGGCGATTATAAGAAACAAACTGATTGAAGCAATTATTGCTCTTCCACCAGGTCTGTTTTATTCAACAAAAGTTCCGTGTTGTATTTGGTTACTGGCCAATAGTGATAAAAAAAATGGTGATATACTATTTATTAATGCCACACATATGAGGCCAGAGATAAAAAAGAATTTCACATCTGCACATATCGTACAGTTGATGGGACTAGTAAACGAACACCGACAGGGAAAATTGCATAGCTGTGCAGAATGGTATGGGGTTGCTTCATTAGAAAAGATTGAGCAAAACGAATTTATATTGAGTCCAAATCTATATACTGCTGTTTCACGACCAAGGGCAGTTGAAGTCCGAAGAGAATATGAAAAGCTGATAGAAATTATAGACAAACTTTCCATGTTGTCCATTGACGAAACAATATTATCATCCATTGCGTTATGGAGAAACATGGACGTGGCAAAATATTGGAAGAAAGCAGCTTTACTTGAGATATATGATGTGTTTGGTGGGTTGACAAAAAGCAAAGAATCCTTTGGTAAAGGATTCCCGGTATTGGATGTGAAAACAGTAATTCATGCCCCATATATGCCAGATGGTTTTTCATCATATGTGGATGTGACGGAAGAGGAAAAGATGAAATATAGCATAAAATATGGTGATGTACTTTTAAATAGGACAAGCGAAACAATAGAAGAACTCGCCTGTTGTTGCGTTGCATTGAAAGAGCAGGATGCAGTTTATGGTGGTTTTATAAAACGCTTGCGTCCGCGGGATGAACAAATCATAGATCCGCTTTATGCTTCATGTTATTTTCGTAGCGAGGTTTACCGATGGGAAGTTGAAAATGTTTCTACGGTATTTACGACATTTGCAAGCATTGATAATAAAAAACTTTCAAAAATTTCTTTTTATTTTCCAGATAAAGAAATGCAAAAGAAAATTGGCAGTACACTATTTAAGGTTTTCCGATTCCAAAAACAATGTTCCGACAAGTTGCAGAAGCAACTGTTGAAAGAGTTTGATCGACTTCTGATCCAACAATATATTACTTATCCCATTTTACACATTCAAAGTAAGGATGGTGATTATCAGTGCAAATGAATCAACAAGATCAGAAATGGTTAGTACTACTATATTCTTTGATTGAGTTGGATGGAGGAAGTCAAAGAAAGAGTGTATTACAACATATTCAAGAAAATGGATATTGGTATAAAAATGATCAGAATGATGTTTCTCGAACAACAAGAAACGAAAAAGCTTGGCGAAATGATTTTTCCTACGAGCGCCAGCATCTGGTTGAACAGGGATATATGCAACGTGGCATACAAGGAATCTGGAAAATTACAGAAAAGGGTAGAGAATATGTTGATTCTCTATCTGAGAGGCTAAAAAGCATGCCCTTTGAGGATACTAATTGTTTTACTGCAATTTTCTATCAAAAACTTTTCCATACACAAATACATCCGGAGATCAAGGCAGATCAGATTCTATTAGAGCAACTGTCTCAAGCTGAGGATGTCCAGGACGAGCTTTTGACAGTCCTTTCGAATAAACCGATGCCCAAAGGGGCCGTTTCGAATCAATCAGGAAATAAAACAACATATTTACGAGATCCTGCTGTTTCACGACGCGCACTTGCTCGTGCTGGGCATCGTTGTGAGGTTGACGCAACACACGCATCATTCCTTCGAAGGAATGCGTCCCACTTGTATATGGAACCGCATCATTTAATTCCGATGTCAATGACAGATCACTTTGGCGTCAGCCTTGATAGAGAACAGAATATTTTTTCCTTATGTAGCAACTGTCATAATCAAATCCATTATGGGACAAAAGAGGATGTACAGAGACTTATTTACAAGCTTTTTCTCTCTAGAGAACAAGAAATATGTTCAATACTAGGAAGAAGAATAACTCTTGAGGAGATTTATCGAATTTACAAAGTTT
This sequence comes from uncultured Jutongia sp., assembly GCA_964521555.1. Lineage (GTDB taxonomy): Bacteria > Bacillota > Clostridia > Lachnospirales > Lachnospiraceae > Butyribacter. Next base: position 93,829 of record CAZFSU010000003.1, read on the forward strand.
TATAGAGCTTAACTGCTTTCGGGATTTTTGTTGTGATCTTGATATACGAGTGGAGTAATCGATGAAGACAATAAAATCGTAGCAGCAGTAATTAAGTTGATAGATGAAAATGGAGAATACAAAGAATATGCTATTTGGGGATCTGTTAATAGGACAAGATAAATCCCCAAATAGCATATTTAATAGGCAATCAGAAAGAGGATAAAACGATATATCCTGCTACGGCACACAGAAACTGCATAATTGTAAAACGAAATACCACCTGCGTATCTGACCAGTCCTTATTTTTGCGTACATGGTCATGAATCGGTGTCAGAGTATTTTTCAGGATATGTACTTTGAGGAATCGCAGTAAAAATACTTTTGCCAGACCTAATCCGCCATCCAGAATCAAGATCAGTGCCAAGATAATGTACATCAGGGGATGTCCGGTTTTCATGGCGAGAATCGCGATAAAAAATCCCAGTGCGCGTGAACCGGCATCTCCCATTAACATGCTGCTTGGTTTGGAATTGAAGCAAAGGTAAGCTAATAGTGTTGCAACAAATAACAAGGAGGCAATCACATAATCACCTAATTGTAATGGAAACAATACTGCAAAGGAGGCGATCACGACGCAGCACAGACTGCCGCATAATCCATCCACTCCATCCGAGCAGTTGGTGACATTGATGGACACCCAAAGTAAAATGATTGCCAGTATGAAATAAACCGGATAAGGCAAATGGATTGCCATAGGTCCGATATGAAGTTCAGAAGAATTAAAGTTTAAGAAGGTGACTACGGTCATGATGGATAACACCAGATCGATGGCACCTTTTTTATAATCACTCCAGGGAGTTTCGGCCGCATCATCCAGATAGCCGCTTAACATCATCGCGAATAACAGGATACAGTAGATAATGTATTCCCGGGTTAGCGGCATAAACAGCAGACAACTGATGATAAAACTGCTTACAAAGGTTAATCCCACACCACGGGTCTTGCCTTTGGATAAAGCACCGTTTACGGCAAATTGCCTACCTTGATCTTTTGGCAAAAACGAAAATGGAAATTTTAATCCCAGAAAAGTCAACAAAAAAGCTACTAAAACACCAGCCATAGCAATCTGATTTGGGTCAAGATAATTTTTTAATATATAGTACATAAAGTCCCTCGTTTCTGCATGTATTTCATGCGTTTCTTCGAGTATTAATGATAACACGGGGGCTGTGAGAAATCAACCGGACAACTTGGGATTTTGTGCTTTTTCAGTTGATCTAATTTCAAAATAGTATATAATGATAAGCAGACAGGAGGGGAAAGGATGTATACATTTGATAGTCGTGTGCGTTATAGTGAGACAGATGCAAAAGCGCATTTGACATTGGAGAGTATGATTGACTATATGCAGGATTGTACGAATTTTCAGTCAGAAGATCTGGGTGTGGGACTGGAATATCATAAGGAACGTCAGATCATGTGGGTGCTTAATTTTTGGCAGATCGTGATTGATGAGTATCCACGGATGGGTGAATGGATCACCGTGGGAACACAGTCCTTTGGATTTGAGAAAATGTTTGGTCATCGTAATTTTTTGATTACCCGTAGGGACGATCCGGAGAGAAGGGTGGCTGTAGCAAATTCGCTATGGGTGTTGATGGATCTGAAAAAGGGGAGACCAATGATTGTCACGCCGGAAATTGGTGAGGTGTATGGTATCCATGATCCGTTGCCGATGGATTATGCATCCCGTAAGATTAAAGTTCCCTGTGAGGGTGGGGAGATACAGCAGGGATTTACCGTAAAAGAATATCATTTGGATACAAATCATCATGTGAATAATGGGCAATACGTGCGTATGGCATACGCTGCTTTGGCCGAAGATTTGACAGTGCGGGAGTTGCGGGTGGAGTATCGGAAACAGGCAGTGCTGGGGGATGAGATCACACCGGTTATCTATCGAATGGACCAGGAAAGGCTTGTGACATTAAATGGGACAGATGGCAAGCCGTATGCGGTAGTACAATTCTATGTACAATAGAAACCAAAGAAATATTTCAAAGGGGGATACCGATGTTAACAGGTGGTTTTATGATGGGATTAGGTACGCTAAGTATTGCGTATTTTATCCTATATGCAGTACGTGTAGATTTGAATAATGTATTTATCTTTTTTTGGTTAATCTTAGGGATCGTGCTTCTGGTATCTGGTTTTCTGATATATTGTTTGTACCATAAAGGGGATAGATTGCCAAAATGGTTTGTGGTGTCGGCAGGTTCGATTTGTGGTGCTGTGGTGCTGTTTTTCCTCATCATGATCGGGATGATTGCCAGAGAAGCACACAATCAGCCTGGACCAGATGCGGATTACATGATTATATTGGGTGCCAGAGTCAAAGGAGATCGTATTTCACCGATGTTAAGGTATCGTTTGGATAAAGCATTAGATTATCTGGACGATAATTCAGATACGACAGTGATTGTTTCCGGAGGACAGGGAACGGGAGAAAATTTGCCAGAAGCAGTAGCGATGAGGGATTATCTGGTACAGAAAGGCGTGGCGTCTGATCGGATTTTAGTGGAGGATACTTCCCTGAATACGGATCAAAATATACGAAACAGCATTGAACTGATCACAGACCAGCCAGAGACTATACGGAATTCTGGCCGGAAAGTTGTTTTGGTAAGCAATGGTTTTCATCTATTCCGGGCCACCAGAATTATGAAAAAGCAGCTTAGTGACAGGATGAAAGATTATGATACCAAAGAGACGTTGGGCAAAATAACGATGGAAGGACTGGGTGCACATTCTAAATGGTATCTGGTTCCCAATTCCTATGTGCGGGAAGTGTTTGCGGTGGTGAAATATAAGCTGAGTGGACAGATTTGAGATGAGAATACAATATGAAAGTACAGGAGTGGAAACAGGGAATACGGGATGGAATCCCGATTGCGTTGGGGTATTTATCGGTGAGTTTTACGTTTGGTTTGATGGCAGAGGAAGCAGGTCTTAGCTGGTGGCAGGCGGTGTTGGTTTCCCTGACTAATCTGACCTCCGCAGGACAATTTGCCGGATTGGATATTATGATTGCAGGTGGGGCATATATTGAGATGGCGCTAACGCAACTGGTGATTAATATGCGTTATGCCCTGATGTCATTGTCTCTATCGCAGAAATTGGATAACAAATTTGGAACAAAAAGTAGGTTAGGGCTGGGATTCTTTATGACGGACGAGATCTTTGGAGTGGCAGCCAGTCGCAAAGGGAGTATTAGTTGTAGTTATTTTGGCGGGTTGGCCACATTGCCTATGGGTGGCTGGACCTTTGGTACGTTAGCAGGATCGGTGTTAGGAGGAATCTTGCCTGCTATTGTGCAAGCTGCCTTTGGCGTTGCGATCTATGGCATGTTTCTGGCGATCATTATTCCGCAGGCCAGAGATGACATTCGGTATCTCAAAGTAATTGTAATAGCGATCTTATTAAGTTGTGGTTTTCATTATATACCACAGCTTAGCCGGATATCTTCAGGATTTGCAATCATCATTTGCGCAGTTAGTGCGGCAGCAGTGGGAGCCTGGTTATATCCCTTAGAACTGGATCAGGAGGAACCATAAATGAAAGTATCTTTTTATACTTTTTTCAGTTATCTGTTGGTTATGGCAGGGGTAACTTATTTGATTCGCATAATACCATTTGCCCTATGCCGGGGGGAGATTAAAAATCGATTTATACAGTCATTTTTGGCATACGTGCCATATGCAGTGTTGGCCGCGATGACTTTTCCGGCGATTTGGTATTCCACCGGTGGTTTGGCTTCTGGATTGGCAGCCACAGTGATGGCACTGGTTTTGGCGTATCGAAGGCAGGGGTTGTTGACAGTGGCATTAGCCGCTTGTGCAGTGGCATTTTTGGTGCTTCTGATCGGCTAATTGGTCTATTTCGATTGCCATGCGCATATGATGAAAAAGAAATTTAAAATCATCCAGTGGGAGGTCAGCCAAATGGAAGATAAATATGAGGAAATACTGGCGCAGTATCCGATACAGATTAAGAGTAAAAGACGTGTTCGCGGAGCTATCCTGCTGGAAACAGGGGATGGCTTAAGACTGTTGCGGAGTTATAATGGACATCGGAACCATTTGGTCGTCGAGGAACAGATCAAGCAGCATTTGGTCGATCAGGGATATCCTTATGTGGATCAGGCGGTGGTGAATGATCAGGGAGATTATTTGTCCAGAGATGGATCTGGTGGGCTTTGGATCATGCGAAGATGGTATGCTGGCCGGGAATGTGATATCCGTGATGCCGGAGAGGTGCGGCAGGCAGCGGCGCATTTGGGATGCTTGCATCAGATGCTGGTGAAGCCATTACAAAATCTGGATCTGGAGAGGAAAAGTTCTTTAGAGGCTGCGGAAGTAGAAATCGGTAAATCGGACCGAAAGACTACAGATGTAGAAGAGAATGCGGTGAAATCGGCATCCTATGCCATGCAGCGTCAATTAGATCAGGCATATTTTGCAAAACGCAATCGGGAATTAAAACGTATCCATAGTTACATCCGGAAAAAGAGACAGAAAAATGATATGGAACTGGAGTTATTAAACGCATTTTCCTATTATTATGAACAAGGATGCGAAGCAGAAAACATAGATGCAGAAGGCGATATATACCATGATCTATATCAACAGGCGATCCGTCAGGAGCAATATATTCATGGCAGTTACAACTATCATAATTTATTAATACAGGGAAAACGCATTGCTACGACTAATTTTGAAAATGCCAAAATAGGTATACAGGCATTGGATCTATATGGTTTTCTTCGCAAGGTCATGGAAAAAAATGGGTGGAAATGTGATATTGGCATTCAAATCATAGAGGCCTATCAGAAAAATCGTATATTATCTCCAAAGGAGCGAAAACTATTATATACATGTTTGCTCTATCCGGAGAAATACTGGAAACAGTGTAATTTTTATTATAATGGAAAGAAATCGTGGATGTCAGATAAAAATTATAATAAATTGTTACGTCTACAGGAACAGGAAAAGGATCGTCAGATATTTTTGGAAACAATAAAAGGGCTTTTATTTTAGGGATTCCTGTAGTATAATAATCTCCGTATGGGTAAGTTATCCACATATGGAGGTTAAGATGTCAGATAGAAAGAAGTCATACCGCAGGAGAGGATTTTTGGTACTGGTTCTGATGTTGGTCCTGGCATTAGCAGGTTGTAGTGGGATCAAACAGCAGCGTAGAGGCGGGACCTATCGCATGACTACATCAGAACCCCAAAATACCAATAGTATTACTGGTGTAATCATCGCGCAGGATACGGTGAATTTGAAATTGACCATACGGGAACTGAACTCGGATGTGGAATCAATCCTGCATTATGATAGTACAGCCGAGGTAACAGATCAGTATGGAGAATCGGTTCGGGCAGATCAACTAAAAAGTGGAATGATCGTGGAAGCATCTTATACACCGAATGATGCTTTGTTGGTAACGGCATCTGTGCCAGAGGATGTATGGGAATATAATGAAGTGGGATCGTTTTCTTTTCAGGAAGAGGATCGCATGATGCAGTTCGCTGGTGAGAAGTATCAATATACAGATTTCACTTTCATCAGTTCAGGTACACAGAATTTGAAACGGGAGGATCTGAATGCTCAGGATGAATTAACGGTCCGGGGTGTGGGATACCGGGTTTATTCCATTGTCCGTACATCGGGACATGGGTATATTCGTTTATCGAGTTATGCTGATTTTATTGGTGGTATGGTAGAGGTTGGCAGTGACATTATATTACCAGTGGCAGAGAATATGCTGATCACAGCGAGAGAAGGGATCTATCCACTGACCTTGATCCGTGGTGATATGATAACCACCAAGACTGTGACGGTGGCAGCAGATCAAGAAGTAATCGTTGATTTTTCTGACTATGTTCCGGCAGTGGAAAATATTGGTATGGTAACCTTTCGGATTGATCCCGAGGGGGCAGATCTTTATATTAATGGAACCATAGTGGACTATTCACAGCCGATAGCATTAAATTATGGAGAATACCGGGTAGTAGTATCGATGACGGGATATGATAGTTATACCGGAACTTTAGATGTGGAAGAGGCTTCCCAGACAGTCCAGATTGATCTGATCGAAGGGAAAACAGGTGTCGATGGGGAGGAATCTCAGTCTACCGCTTCACCTACATCTACTGCAGATAGTTCTGGGGATTCTGATAGTTCTACTACGACAACGAAGAGTGTAGATAGCAATCATACCATCAGCGTTACAGCACCGGAAGGTGTAGAAGTGTATCTGGATAATGTGTATAAGGGATTGGCACCTTGCAAATTTAAGAAGGTGATCGGTTCGCAGACGATTACGTTGAGTCGGTCCGGTTATATTACGAAAAGTTATGCGGTGGATATTCTGGATGATGATGAGAATGTATCTCTGAGTTTTCCGGAATTGGCAGAGGATGCGGATGATAGTACAAGCACAACAAGTACTGAATCAAATACAAGTAAGTAGGGTGGAATACTCGTAGGAATAATACAAAAAAGAGCCGGATTTGTCCGGGACAGGAGGATGTATCATGAATTACAAAGACATTTATGAATCTTGGCTGAGTAATCCTTATTTTGATGAGGAGACCAAGGCAGAGTTAAAGGCAATCACAGACGAGAGCGAAATGAAAGAAAGATTTTATAAGGATCTGGAATTCGGTACGGCAGGACTGCGGGGGATCATTGGAGCAGGCACAAACCGTATGAATATCTATACTGTCCGTAAGGCAACCCAGGGGCTGGCCAATTATATTTTGAAAGCGGGCAAGCAGAACCAGGGAGTGGCGATCGCCTTTGATTCCCGTCGTATGTCACCGGAGTTTGCGGATGAATCAGCGTTATGCCTGGCCGCAAATGGTATAAAGGCGTATGTATTTGAATCACTTCGTCCAACACCGGAATTATCTTTTGCAGTACGCGAGCTGGGATGTGTTGCCGGAATTAATATTACAGCCAGTCACAACCCGCCAGAGTATAATGGATATAAGGTTTATTGGGAAGATGGTGCGCAGATCACACCACCTCATGATACTGGTATTATGGATGAGGTAAAGGCTGTGACGGATTATGCCACGGTAAAAACGATGGACAAATCGGATGCAGTAGCGCAGGGATTGTATCAGCAGATCGGTGCAGAGATAGATGATAAATATATTGAAGAATTAAAGAAACAGGTGATCCATTGGGATAGTATCCAGGAAGTGGGGAAAGATATCAAGGTTGTATATACACCATTACATGGTACTGGAAACATCCCGGCACGCCGTGTATTAAAGGAGATCGGTTTTGATAATGTGTATGTGGTGCCGGAGCAGGAGCTGCCAGACGGGGAATTTCCTACGGTTAGCTATCCAAATCCGGAGGCGGCTGAGGCTTTTGAGCTGGCATTAAAGTTAGCAAAAGAAAAAGATGCGGATCTGGTATTGGCGACAGACCCGGATGCCGATCGTTTGGGTGTCTATGTGAAAGATACGAAGAGTGGTGAATATATCACTTTGACAGGTAATATGTCCGGTTGTCTGCTGGCAGATTATGAGATCTCCCAGATCAAAGAGACCAAGGGGCTGCCAGAGGATGGCAAATTAATTAAGACGATTGTTACTTCTAATTTGGCAGATGCCATCGCAGAATATTATGGGGTGGATCTGATTGAAGTATTAACAGGATTCAAATACATCGGACAGCAGATTTTGGGATTTGAGACCAGTGGCAAAGGCGAGTATCTGTTTGGATTTGAAGAGAGCTATGGTTGTCTGATCGGAACCCATGCCCGTGATAAGGATGCAATCGTAGCAACGATGGCACTGTGTGAGGCAGCGGCTTATTATAAAACGAAAAATATGACCTTATGGGATGCCATGATTGCCATGTATGAGAAATATGGTTATTATATGGATGGTGTTAAGGCTGTGACGATGAAAGGCATTGAAGGTTTGGAGAAAATTCAGGAGATCATGACAACCTTGAGAACCAATCCGCCAAAGGAATTTTGTGGACATCAGGTGACATCCTTTAGAGACTATCAGGCAGATACCATAACAGATCTGGCGACCGGTGAACAGAAACCGACAGGATTGCCAAAGTCTAATGTTTTGTATTTTGATATGTCAGATAAGGTCTGGATGTGTGTGCGCCCATCGGGTACCGAGCCGAAGATCAAATTTTACTATGGTGTCGTAGGGGATTCTTTGGAGGATGCAGAGCAGCAGTCTAAAGAGATGGCGGCAGCCGTAGATGCATTAATTGCATCTATGTAATGGGAAGAAGAATAAGGAAAATTGAAGATGAGGATTGTATGGTATTGATATACTATGCAATCCTTATTTTTGTATGCACAAGGGCAAGGTGGGTATTATCGGTAAACTTTTCAAAAGAAATTTGTACGCACTTCCATAGATAATTTTTCATAAAGTCACATTAATTTTACCATTTAGACTACTATTTTTACCATAGTAAAAAATGGTTTCTCCCATAATATATAATCATATTATATAACTGTTTTTACTATTAGAGGAAAGGAGTGGAATGGAGATTTATGAGAAAAAATTACAATCTGATAATCTATTACTACAAAACACTGACAGGCTGGAAAGCCTTTTATTGGGGCATCTGTCATATCGCTGGATACATAGAAAGCGAAGAGAAAGAAGCACTTAAGTCTATCAATTCACCTGGTATCTCTAAATTTCCAGATGGGAAATCGTTGCTTGATGTTGACTCCGGGAATAATACGGTAAACAGGGCCCGGGGAAAACTGAATATAGACGAAACAGTAAATGCAAAAGATAAAAAGATTTTGTCTCCAGAATCCATCTCTAAGGTAAAAGGGATATCGATTATTCGGATCAAGCAAAGGAAGAAGCAAGTGACCGTCATCTTTGAGCGTAGGACAGATGTCACCGGATATGAAGTGGCATACCGTCAGGGAAAGAAGGGGAAATATAAGAAGATCCGGCTGGCTTCCTGGAAGAAAAATCAAGTAGATTTGCGTAAACTAAAATCAGGTAAAGATTATTATGTGAAGGTGCGGGCATTTATTCAGAAAGATGACAAGAAATATTATTCACCTTATTCTAAACCAAAGAAATTTTGCAGAAAATATAATTAAATACGGGCATGATATATTAATTTTGCCATTTAGACTACTAAATTTGTATACTTGCAGAAATAGGAGATGTTTTAGTATATACTAAAATAGTAAAAAAAAATTGGATGTTATATTTGCGTAATCAGGTTAAGGAATAATTAATCGATGTATGTATACATAGAGAGTGATGTGAGATTATGGCTACGTGGGAAGTGTTAGAAGAAATGTTTCGGGAACATATGCCAGATCAAACTAGGGCTGAGTCTGTTTCCATTGATCAAGATACCCGATTGTTTGAAGATTTGCAGTATGATTCCGTAGCAGTGATAGAATTGCTTACAGATATAGAAGAGAGATTCGGTATCGATTATACCGGTTTGCCTGATTTTGCAGGAAAAATGGATCGGTGCGGTGATTTTTATTTGGGAATCCAAGAATTATTAAATAGAATAGATTCGTAAGTTTAGTTTGAGCCGTTTATATATGCTGATATTGGCACAGGAATGAAATGGGATACTCCTTAACCCAAGAAATTGCAATCTAATCAAATGACCCTCCTGTGCCTTTATCTTATATAGCAACAAGTGGAGGTTTTATGAATCCATATGATATGGGTGTACATGCCTATGATACAGTACCTTTGTATTATAATTTGTCTGAAAAATCACATTTTAATATACGGGAAATCCCCTTTGATGCACTTCCGGTAGTAGACAAAAGTGCTTATGCCGGTTCGGGGATGTCCATGATTTCTTCTAAATATATTTCGGATTATATGGGAGGCAGGCTGCGGTATACCAGAACCTCCGGTTCTACCGGAAAATTCTCGGAAGTATATTGGAATGAACAGGATTATGCCAGATCCTTGGTATCACTATGGGTCTTGCGGAGAAAATACTATCACATACTGCCAAAGGATAGATTGGTGTATTTCTTTCCGGCAGATGCCGGGGAAGAGGGATGTATTGTGAGAGATCATGCATTGGCAGTTTCCAGAAAATATTTAAGTGACGGTAGATTGGCAGAAGCATATGAGAAAATTTTAGAATATGACCCGGTTTGGATGATATTACAACCTAGTCTGGCACTGCTCTTGAGTGATGTGGCGGAGTCCAGAGGTGTGATACCGGAGTCTTTGCGATATATTGAATTTACAGGGGAGTTTTTGGAAGCAGCAGCCCGACAAAAGGTAGAGGCTGCTTTTCGTTGTGCGACGGCCAACCAATATGGAACAAAAGAGGTCAACTCGATTGCCTATGAATGCCCCAAAGGTACCTTGCATATTATGCAGGACAATGTTTATCTGGAAACCCTTGGTGACCAGAATAGCGGGGGAGAGATTTGTGTGACGTCACTGACAAACTTTGCTATGCCATTTGTTCGGTTTAACTTGGAGGATCGGGGAAAAATTATTCGAAACCAAAGTTGTGAATGCGGACGATGTACGGATGTATTGGAATTATATGCGGGACGGTCTCATGATTGGATACAGTGTAACGATGGGACAAAATTACATTCCTATATATTGCTGCAGATCGTTCACCAGTTAAATTATGAGACGGATGGTCAGATTATTCAATACCGGGTGATTCAGAAAGATTATAAAAGGTTTGAGGTAGTGTTGGTGTTAGATGAATCCGAAGCGTTTGAAGAATTGGCAGAATATATTACAGAGCAATTTCATAAAAAGATGGGAGAAGATACAGAGGTTGCGATCTGTTTGTCGGATCGTTTGCTGCCATCGGATCAAACGGGGAAACTGGCAGAGTTTATCTCGGAAATGGATGGATAAGATAAAGTCAACTAAAGCAATATAATCAGAAGGTGATAGTAGATGGGAGGAGAAGTTTGTTGTGAGAAAATTTGCAATTAAAATAATTTCAATTACTTGTGCTGTAGCGATATTAATGCCTTTAAATGATAAAAAGTTAATGGCATATTCATGTGGTTATAAGGGGGAAACTTTTTCTGACGGTTATATTTGTTGCGGAACTTTTCACACGTTTGGCCATAAATATTACCTGCCAACATATGAAAATAAATTGCACGGACTTAGATTGTATTCGATTGATGAAGGATTTTCGAATGCTTCTGAAACAAAAATAAAAAAAGCAATATCTGCTTGGAAAACAAAAATTTCAGAGGAAAATTTGACTCAGTACATACAATTGTCAGAAAGTAACAGTAATATTCAAGTATATATAAAGACAGGTAAGCTTGAAAAAGGGACCTTGGGATATACGCGTTTCTTTAATGATTGTGGAGGGGTTGTGGGAACAAATTCTAAAGGTGCATTAAATGGATCATATGCAAAAACAGAAATTTACTTAGATATATCATCAACAGTTAAACAAAAAACTGCAGCTCATGAAATCGGTCATGCTTTAGGTCTGTCTCATAGATTATGTAATACAAAAAGTATTATGTATAATTTTATGAATCAAGATATCAAGGTATCGTCACCGCAAAATATTGATGCGAATACAATTAAACATTTATATTGTTGACTAAATGGAATAGGGGAAAAGAAAAATGAAAAAGCGCAAAAAAATAATATGTGTTTCTTTAATATTTATATTACTATCTATTACAGGATGGCAACTATATATTCATTTTTACGGACAAAGAACGCTGGAAGCATATTCCGACGGTAGTGTCAAAGCATATTTAAATTATGAAAGTCGTATGTATTCTGAGGGGTGTTATGAAACAAATAAGTATACGGAAGAACAATTATTTGGTGCTGATGATGAAATGATTATATATGGTAAAGTAAAGGAAACAAAACCTATTGTTTGCTTAGATACTGATGGAAAAGACGATAAAAAGTTTAAGTATAATGCGTATTTAGTAAGAATCGAAAATAGGTATTCCATATACGGGGATTTGAAAAAAGGGAAGGAATATTGGATTTTTATCGGAGTGGAATATACATCTTCAAGTTTAAAGGAAGGTAATGAAGGTATATTTATCATTTATAATGAACCGATAACTCTTTTCTTTAATGATCATAAAGAGAAAATAAAAGTCAGTGGTATGATATATAGAAAATTGGATTATTCATATTTGTTAATTGATGATAATGTGGATTTGGATACATTAAAAAATAAAGAAGATGTTATAAACTATTGGAAAGAAAATAATTATATAGAAGAAAGCGATACTAATGTGGAAGAAAGTGTTTTTAGTAATAAAATTCCAATAGAAAAGATTGATATAGAAGATAAAAAAATAATAGATACAATTAATTTAAATTTAAATGATCCAACAAATATGTGTATGGAGAAAAAACCCGAAATTCAAAATTTTATTAAAGATTGTGATGAGGTGATCGAAGGAGTAGTTGAAGACATTGTGTATTTTGATTGTAATGGTTTACCTTGGAGTTGCTTGCGTGTAAAGATAGAGGATTCAATTTTTGGAAATATTAAAAAGAAAGAGATGGTTGATGTATATGTGATGGAGGGATATACTTTTTCAGACAATACTAAAAGATATCTGGTTGAATATACTGGTGATGATCAAGGAATGCATCTAGTTGGGGATAAATCTATATATATTTTATCTAAGGAGCCTTCAAACTCGGTTTTTGGAGAAAACGCATTTATGAGAACCTATAGTTGTTTTTCTGAATTTCGTTATGATGATAAAAAGGATATTTATGTGGAATATGATTCTAGGGGAAACGTAGAGGAGAGTTCAAGGAATACTGTTTTGAATTTGATAAGAAAGCATCTTCTCTCTTGATCCTTATCAAGCAACGAGCATTAGGTTCATAGTATTGCAAGACCACTTGTGAAATATTAAATGGTTTAGAGGAAATGGTTTGGTGAGATGGATAAAAGTCGGATAGAATCGGATTCAGAATGGATTAAAATATGGAATTTGGTCAATGAACAAAAAGAGGACTATCGACCGTTAATTTTGTTGCTGACAGATAATTCGAGGGAATGTATTGATTTGTATTCCCTGTTTATGGCAATGCAAATTCCGGTTATGCTCATGGAATCTCAAATGAGAGAGAAAAAACGCTATAGTTTATTGGAGAAGTTTCGACCATCTTGGATCGTCATGCCAGAGGGATGTGATCAGCCGGCGTTGCAAAATATTGGCCAAGGCGAAATTTCTTATCAGAAGGTAACCGAATATCATCATTATACATTGATGAAGATTGATAAAAAAGATATATGGGAAATACATGCGCTTGATTCTGAAATTGCAGTATTATTATCCACTTCCGGGAGTACCGGAGAGGGCAAGTTTGTCAAACTAAGTTATGGAAATCTGTCGGCCAACGCGCGGTCTATTATCTCTAGTTTGGCAATGCAAAAAGGAGATAGGGCGGCCCTAATGCTACCTATGTCTTATTCCTATGGATTATCTGTGGTGAATAGTTGTTTGCTATCGGATGGGGTATTGCTATTGCCCAGGGGTAATATTACGCAAAAAGAGTATTGGGATGATTTGGAAGAACATGGAGTTCAATCGATATGTGGCGTACCTTACACTTATGAGTTGCTAAAAAAGCTTAAAATTTTGGACAGGCCATTAAATGATCTAAAACTTATAACACAAGCAGGTGGTCGATTGTCCCCCGGTGTTAGGGACTATTTATTGGAGAAAGTACAGAGAAGAAAGATGCAGGGGCAAAATATAGACTTAGCAATGATGTATGGACAGACAGAGGCGACGGCACGAATGAGCTGCTTTTTTGCCAATCGTCATATGGATAAATTAGACAGTGTGGGCAGGGCAATCCCTGGCGGCAGGTTTTGCATAGAGGATAGGGATGATTCAGGGGTGGGAGAAATCGTATACGAGGGTGAAAATGTGTTTATGGGTTATGCGTATGGATGGGAGGATTTACGAAAAGCAGGTGATGATACGGTCAGAGTCGATGTCAAACTGTATACCGGTGATATGGGCAGGTTAGATTCAGACGGTTTTCTATATATTACCGGACGAAAAAAAAGAATTGTAAAATTATATGGATATCGGATTCATTTAGACGATTTACAGGAAAAACTTTCCGAAAAGACAAATTGTCCATTGCTATGTATACACGGAGAAGGGAAGCAACTGGATCGTATCTATATTGTTGCAGAAAGAAAATCTTATGCACAGAAAGAGTCGGTCTTGCCACAGATAATAGAACCTGTGTTAGCAGGATATCATATCCGGCCAAATGACTATGCTATGGTTCTGGTGGATGAATTTTCTCGTAACACATATGGAAAAATAGATTATTCGGATATATATCGGATGGCGGAAAGTGGGGTGATGGATTGAGTTATCAGTTTAGAGGTTTGGGCAAGGAGATACATGATACTCTGCGTATGACAATGATCCTGATGACGGGGGCTTTTCAGGAACGATTTAAACAACCTAAATTTGTGGAAAACAGCGCGGAGGAGGATTATTTTCATCAAATTATGTCTTTGTTAGAATCGGGGGAAATTAATGAGGCCGAGAATTGCTTGATGGAGTGGATTGAGTTATCGGAATTATCTGCGAGGAACGATGTGATTCATGCTTCGATGTATTTTTATCAATCGGTGAATGATCTGACAGATGAACAGCTAGAACAGGCTGGTTATAGTCGGGAAGAGATATTGGACGGGATAAAGTATGTTATGGCGGCTGGAGGATATGGTGGCGTGGGGTTCTTTGAAAAAAATGATAAATAAGAGGAGTTTATCATTAGCATACACAGTATGTTTTTTGAAGCAGAGAAAAGGAAGGGTGAAAAGAATCAGAAGACAATTTATTTCAGTGTTTATTTTGGAATAATTCGTGCTGTCTGTTGTGTTGGTTGTGGAAATTCTGATATCGAAAAATCAAAGAATAGCAAAAAGGAGAAAACAGTTGAAAGCAAAACATCAGAACCGAAGCAGTATGAAAAATATTGCACCGAAGATGAATATGCGGATGATTTCATATCTGATATTACCAAATGGGAAAAAAATGGGGAATGTTGTTATCCGGTGGGCTAAGAAGTTGTCTGTATTCCAGTGGATGAGATCGCTATTCCTATGCGTTTGAGATATATCGGGGTTATTATAATTTTATTGATGCTTTTATAGGTGATTCTAATGATCTATTAAATAATGAAAGAATTATCCTTCAATTTGGCAATGCAATAGTCTATTTTTGGAAAAATAGAGTAAAAGAATTATTCCCAGAGAAAGAAATTATTGTTACATTAGGCAAAGATTTAATGGGGGAATTTGGACTTTGCATTACAATGTATGAAGTTGACATATAAGAAGCAAAATTCATCTTCCGTGGCACAGAAAAACAAAAGGTAACTCTGGAACGGAATGCGCAGCATACCCATTTCCTGTCCCTTGGCCTGACAGACAGCGCAGGGGTCACTTTTACCAAAGGGATTCTCAGTGCCGATCACATCACCGGATGGAACCACATAGACAATGGCTATCTGGTGGTGCTTTTACCAAATCCTCTGTCCATCAAAGAAGTACCTGGTGTGGCCGGACAACCGAAATCCCTGGTGCTGGGTTACATGAAGGAGATGCTTACCGATGAAAGCGGCCACATCAACCTGGGTGGCATGTTCCGTCCGTTCCGGAGTGCGGAATCCGGCCTGGACAAGGCAGAAACCGCCGAGGAGGCGGTCCGGTGTGGCCGGGAGTTTCTGGAGGAGGAAAGGCTTGCTTATCTGCTGCAGCAGTACCGGGAGATGGATGTGAGTGCCGTGATCCGCAATATGCGGAGCGTCTTATCGGCGGCGGAGGCCAAAGGCGGGAAGCTGGGGCTGGATGATGTGAAGTATGTGGTAAAGGGCATTAAATATGAAATAAAGCAAGAATCTATTAATGATTTTATTTTAGGAAAAAGTGATTTAATTCCTGATATTGGATTTGAATGCTTCAAAGACTTAAAGGATTTCTTGGGTGAACCGGGAGAAGGAAATGCGTGGCATCATATAGTGGAGCAATCACAGATATGTAAATCAGGATTTTCATCAGATAAAGTACACAATATTAAAAATCTGCTTGCTTTACCACATGGAAAGAACTCGGTTCATGCAAAGATAAGCGGATTTTACTAATGGATTGACTGTACGACAATGGTTATCAGGAAAAAGTTTTGATGAGCAATTTAATTACGGGATGGATATTTTGAAAAGATATGGAGAGGTTGTTGAAACTAACCAAGGATGGAAATTTATTCCATTTGAGTAATATTCAATGGAAAGAGAGGAGATTTTATGATGAATGCAAATGAATGGATTGCAAATTACATCAATGCATCAATAAATTATGGAAAGGCACAGGAGGAAGGCAATTCGAAAGAAGTTAATAAGAATGCGAATATAATTCAAAAAATAAGGCAAGAAATAAAAAAAGACTTTAATGCATATACAAAACAAATTGAGTCTCTATTGATGCATGAAAATGATTATGTCAGATTGAAAGCAGCTTTTGATTTACTAACGATACAGTCTGACAAGGCTGAGAAAGTTTTAGTGGAATTATCAAAAAAAAGAGGATTGATTGGATTTGAAGCAGAAATGACACTACAGGAATGGAAGAATGGAAATCTTAAATTATAATCAGCACACACAAATTAGCACGATTTTTCTAGATGCTGAAATGTAGCCATAATATATTGTTTTAGGAAATGATGATTAAGGATTTTATGGATCCAATAATTGAGAAAAGAGAAAAATCTGGAAGATGATTATGGTATTGAAGAATGTTGGAATAATATGATAAAAATTTTATCTCAAAATGTTTTTCAAACTATAACCTATTTAGAATAATGCTGTGATGAGGATTTCTATTATATTAGTGAAGTCTTTGAGGATGTTGCAGAACAAGTCCAAAGCGGAGAATTTTTTAATTGTTTAAGGTGACTAGATAAAAAATTCCCCTATTTAAATAGGACAAAGGATATAGATTTGGCAGAAAAGTATACAAATTAATTTTATAATATTTATTATAGTCTTGCTATTTCAAAAATAGGGATTTAGTATTGTTCATACCAAATCCTCTGTCCATCCAAGAAGTACCTGGTGTGACCGGACAACCAAAATCCCTGGTACTGGGATACATGAAGGAGATGCTTACCGATGAAAGCGGCCACATCAACCTGGGGGCATGTTCCGTCCGTTCCGGAGTGCGGAATCCGGCCTGGCCAAGGCAGAAACCGCTGAGGAGGCCAAAGGCGGGAAGCTGGGGCTGGATGATGTGAAGTATGTGGTCCGGGCTTTGAAAGAGGAAGTGACACAGGAGACGATTAATAATGTTATTAAGAGTAATTTCTGCTATATTACAGATAGTGTATTAAAACATTCTTCTTTAGGAGAATTTACATAATAATAATAAAACTAGTAGGGTGTCCAGGATGAAAAGTGGAGGTCATGGACAGGAGAATATTGAATTTTTGGAAGCAAATGGAATGGAGTATCATATTCTTAAGGAATATGATAATGGAGTAAGAGTTGGTAATATTCCAAAGCACAAAACTCCTTCGAAACGAATAGGTACAGGGCAAGCATGGTTTCCTAAAGAATGGACGGATAGTAAGATTAAAGAAGCAGGAGAGTTTGTTGCTAAATTGCCAGAAAATAGAAATTTGCCAGATGGCATTATTAGTTATGGTGAATATGCCGGTGTAAGGGTTGGAATTATAAAAACAAATGGGGTAGTAGGAACTATTTTCCCAGATGCAGATTTACAACCATAAAGGAGAAAAAATGTTTACAATAGTAAAAGAGATACTTGTTAGAAGATCAAAACTAAGTGATGAAGATGATTATCAAATTGAAAAATATAGAAACGAATTAATAGAGATATTGAGTCATGATGAGGATCTAACAATTCAGATAATCAACCAATTAAATGAGCAGGAAATTTTATATGCAAGTGAAGTATTTGAAGAGGTTGCATATAATTTACAAAGTAAAAATTATATTAAATGTTTAGAAGGAATTGAAAATAAATATTCTTTTTTGCCTATAAAGGATGCAATTAAAGTTGCAAAGGAATTTATGAATTAAGTGAATATTTTCAGACACTATTGTTTCCAGAATAAGGGATAAAAGTAAGAAACAGACCAGCAGAATCGTCCTGGTCCTAGATTATTATGAGGAAGATATCAAAATCTTAAAAGAATTTCTTCTCCAGAAGACCAATGGTGATCTGAAATATCTGGAGGAATTAAAAGTGGTGGCAGATGGCCATGTGGAAACATGAATTGATCTTTAAGCGTGCGAAAGGAAAATCTATTACCGCAAGGATTATGAATTTTTTCTATTTGACGTTATGGAATTTGATAAAGAGGAAGCATTAGATCTTGTGTAATGGATAACTTGTACGACAAGTGCCGCCGGACAACTGGAAAATCTGGCAGGTGCGGTGAAGAAGTTCGCTGGTCCTGACACGTGAAAGCAGATGCCAGTACCAGGAAAGAGATTAATCATCAATCAAGAGACGGGGCAGTTCATTGATTTTTATGAAGGTACCAGTTTAAAGGGTTTTATTGATATTAAGAAGATGGAAGGTTGAACAAACACTTCAGAATGGAGGGAAGCATGAAGATCACAGAAGGGGAGTTGATGCCAGGTGTTGGCATCGGGGATTATAGGATAGGAATGAAAAAAAGGGATTTGCTAAAAAAACTGGGCAATGACTATAAAGAGCGTGATCTTGGAGGTGGAGAGAGCAGGATTAATCTAGAGAATGCATCTATATGGTTAGACCAGAATGATACCGTTAGTCAAGTTGGAGTGACTAAGGGATTTGAAGGGATGTACGATAATACGGTTAAGATCGGATCGACCTTGAAAGAGATTCAGGAGAAATATGGGGGATACAGGGAAGAATATGCTGATTATATCATAAATGGCATTGAGGGTATGTGCTTTGAACTGGAAGATACAGGGGAATGCGAAGAATGGGATGAGTTGACAGCACCGATTGAGTGGATGTTTATTTATCGAGTGGAGAATGAGAAACCGATGTAAGAATCACGGAATGACAAGTAGATTTGTGTTTGATGGGTGGACAACTGAAAAACCTGGCAGGTGCGGTGAAGAAGTTCGCTGGTCCTGACACGTGAAAGCAGATGCCAGTACCGGGAAGGATATGCCTTTTATGATTCGTTTGACGTACAGAGGGAAAGATGAACAGGGGCATTATTGGATGAGATCAGTACAGAGGATCTGCACCGGCTAATCATGGATGCGTCTGGCAGTGATGGAGTGTGGTATAATATTTATGGCAAATCTAATGAACCGGGAAGATGCGGCTGAGGTGGTTCATCTGTATTGTCAGAAATATACGAAGAAAGAAGTGAAGAAATATTCCAAGTGTTATTCTCATGGTCAAAGAAGTAAATCAGAACAGGAGAAAGAGGGAAGATTTCAGTTGACAGAAGGGTTAGAATGGTTCTTTTCCTATAAAGAGGGAAAAGAGGTGCCTGATGATCAGGTGTTGGGATATGAACTGATGGAAAACTGGCAGCAGGCTTGGAATAAGCAGGGAAGCAGAATAGGAGATAATAAAAATGATAGTAGTTTATCGTACATATGATTCGTTGGAGGCGGGTTCCATAATAAAAGTTCTACATGATGATGGGATTCAATCTACAGTTGAAAGAAAAGATGAATTTATCATTACCACTGGAATAACAAGAATTTGCTTTGAAATTTATGTTGCAGAAGATATGCTTCAACAGGCTTTGCAACTGCTTTCACAGAATGATAGTAAGCATGACGAAAATCAAAAGAATAGTAAGAAAGACATATTGAAAAAAACATATGTGATCTTTATAATGATAATGCTTTTGATTGTTTTCTTATTAATTTTTCTAGATAGTTTTGGTGTCATATAATCTTTGATATCAGTTCAAATTGCAAAGAGTAGTCATGAAGTCTGGTGTGAAAAACGGAGGAAACTATGGCAGGATATCAACAAACGTATTCGATTCATCTTGATAAGATTTTATGGGATGAGAAATTGTGGAAAAAATACTTAAAAAGATTAAAAAAGGAATATCGTTACTTTAAGTCTGATGAGATCGGGCATCTACAGTTGTGGAGCGATAACCAATATATAACAGAATATCAGATGCAGGTGTTGACGGGGAGTGTATTATCCGAAACCTTAGATCATGTTAGGCCGCTTTGCGTGCATGTATCCGGTGAGAATACAGAGATGATTTTACCGATCGATGACAAACCGGAATCCAGTACATACTTATTCTATAGCACCAGGTTGGCTATATTACAGACAAATGACCGGGCGCGGGAATGGCTGTTGCAATATTTGATGGATCTGCGTTTGTTTTATCATAAAAACTACAGTAATTTCCTGTTTTTGGAAGAGGAAATAGAACAGATTCTGGACATACAGGCGAGATCCTATGCCGATGTAGAGCATGGCGGTGGTATCCTCGATTATATACGTACTCATATTGTGGCAGGAGAGTATATCAATGTTCATTTGGACGAATTTTATTTAATCCATAAAGATTACTATCAGACGAAACATTTTGTTCACGAGAATTTGATATATGGCTTTGATGATACAAGGCAGGAATTGTATGC
Organism: uncultured Jutongia sp.; assembly: GCA_964521555.1. Classification (GTDB taxonomy): domain Bacteria; phylum Bacillota; class Clostridia; order Lachnospirales; family Lachnospiraceae; genus Butyribacter. Next base: position 114,545 of record CAZFSU010000003.1, read on the forward strand.
ATATGGTATCGCTAAGCGCCAACAGACAGAGAAATTTACGATCTCATATTTGGAATTTCTGACAGCTTATGAAAAGGGCAAGCTTTTCTATTTTTGTGGGGCAGATTATTTAGACCAGGAAGGGTATGCCCCGGTGTTGTTGTGCAAATTCGATGAAATACCAGAGTATCAGTTCTCATTCCATGACATGCAAGCAAAATTAAAGGCCTATATGCATCCGAAACCGGATGAAAAAGTAGGAGAAGATCATCATGTTTATGGCAGAAATGTTTACACATGGATCATGCGGGAATTGACAGGGGAAACCGATTACGGAATTGTGGATTTTCGAGTATTTCACCTTTTATATGAACAAAAAATGTGTATTTTGCGGAGGATGCAATGTTTGCAAAAACGCAATTTATTACCGAAAGCATATGATGCAGTTATCAAAGATTATCAAAATGTTGTGGAAATCTTTCAGAGCATACGATTCATTTATTTAAAGCAATTACGGGTGGAGGGAAAACTGGACAGCCAAGATAAAAGAATCGCGGACGAAAACACGCGGCGAAGGTTGGTTGAGACATTGGAAGATGCCATCACAAAGGAAGAACAAATACTGCCTTTCTGATTGCTCCTCCTTTTATTTGCGTTGCGGGATATTTTCTAGGTTTTTCTCTTTAGCCGGTCATTTCCCTGTCACCCAGTCATAAATTGCAGAATGAAATTCCGGTTTGGCGGTTTGGGTAGGCGCAGGTGTATTTTTGTTAGATAGACTGTTATAGGCATCTTCGGACAAGGAATCCTCTAATTTCTCTTTGGATTCTTCCGGGACTTCTGCTGTAGTTTCGTTGACAAAGCAAAGGCTGGGAAACAAGACACACCACCAGTTCTTTCCTTCTGCTTCTCCGATTTCGACACATAGAGCTTGATAAGTTCCCGGTGGAAAGGTTAGATCTCCATAGGTTTTGGCGGGAAAATAACGTTGCTCCATGACCACGCGCACCGGATAATCATAACCTTCTGCCCGGATTTTTGCGATGGCAATATCGTGGATCATCTGCTTTTCATTCTCCAAAATATGTCCGGCTACAGCCGGAGTATCGGCCGTCATCAAAGAGTCCTGAATTTGGGATAGAATTTCATCCCGTACCTCTAATTTTAATGTTTGATCCTCTGTTGTATCACTATTGGCAATCACATGCAGGCGGATAATATTGTCTGCGATATTCTGTTGGATATTTTTTGCACTCTGCGTCTCCTGTGAGGTGACAGTTGCCAGATTGTGACAGAACATTCGCAGACCCACTAACAATAGAGTAAAAGCCAGGGAATAAAGGAAAACTATAAGCAGGATTCGTTTGGAATAACGGAAAGGTAAGTGTTCCAATAGAACCCAGCGTTTTGAATCTGTCTGTTTGGATTTGATATTCATATATGTAACCTCCTAATCGTCTTTCTGTCTATAGCATTTCCGGTTTGGGACAGGTTATTCAAAGGAATTTGATGAAAATATGAGATTCGGGGATAACTATGTATAATTAGTGACAGTAATCTTACTTTTTTCTGAATAATTGGGGGAAAGGATGCATTTTTATGTAAAATATGCTATGATAAGTTCCGAAGTGGGGGCACAGGCTGCCATACCATAGATGGAGGGTTAGTATGAGTGAGAAAAGAAAAGAAAAGGAGCTGGCAAACTTTAATCACGGCAAAGGTCGTAAACAGCGCAAGAAACATCCGAAGCTTCGGTTGGCTTTGAAGATTTTACTGCTAGTCTTTTTGTTGATTATATTGGCTGGAATGATCGTCTTTTATGTGAAATTTGGTGATGATTTGATCAAATGGAAAACAGAGGCGAAAGATGCGGTGAAAAATTCCACTACAGATACATTTCGAGCCTCGGAAACCAGCTTTATTTATGCATCCAATAAGACACCGATTGCCAAGTTAGTGCAGGATCGGGATGCGTATTATTTGACGTTTGAAGAAATTCCGCAGTATGTGAAGGATGCATTTATTGTGACGGAGGACCGGGATTTCTATGAACATGACGGTGTCAACTTTTTGTCTACCATGAAGGCGGCGGCATTGTTGGTAGAAAGTCGTATCAAAGGTACCAAAATTTCCCGTGGCGGTAGTACGATTACACAGCAGCTTGCACGAAAAGTATTTCTCTATGATGATCAGACATATGAGCGTAAAGTGCGTGAGATGTTCTATGCTATGGAATTAGAGAAAAAGTATACCAAAGATCAGATATTGGAATTTTATATAAACAATATCTATTTTCAAAATGGGAAATATGGGATCGAGGCAGCCAGCAGAGCTTATTTTAGTCAATCTGTTTCGGAGTTGGATTTGTCTGAGATTGCTTTTTTGTGTACGATACCAAACCGGCCAAATTATTATAATCCGTTGGATGAAGAGGGATTTACTCATATGATTGAGCGTCGTGGCCGTATATTGGAACAGATGCTTTCGCAAAATAAGATATCGGAGGCCGAGTATAGCGATGCTGTGGCGGAGGAAATTATTTTGAATCCGGCAGAATCTATCAAGACGCAGGATTATATGACGACATATGCTATCAGTTGCGCGATCAAGTCCCTGATGGAGCAACAGGGCTTTGAATTTCGTTATGAATTTGCCAGCACATCGGATCGGGAAAAATATGAAAAAGAATATGATGATATGTATCAGGAATGTAAAGATAATTTGTATACAGGTGGTTACCGAATCTATACATCCCTGAGCAAATCAAAACAAAATAAGTTACAAAAACAAGTGAATGAAACACTGTCCGGATTTAAGGACAAAACCAAAGAGGGGATCTACAAATTGCAAGGGGCTGCTACCTGTATAGATAATAATACCGGTTTCGTAGTGGCGATCGTGGGAGGAAGAAAACAAAAGAGTACTACGGGATATACTTTAAATCGTGGATATCAGAGCTATCGTCAGCCTGGTAGTTGTTTCAAACCATTGGTGGTATATACTCCAAGTCTGGAGAGGGATTATACCCCGGACTCCATCGTAGACGACAGTTATTTTGAGGATGGACCGAAAAATTCAGATGGCTCATATCTGGGTAAGATTCCATTGCGGCGTGCTGTGGAAAAGTCCAAAAATGTAGTGGCATGGAGATTGTTTGATGAGTTATCGCCAAAGGTAGGCCTGTCCTATGTATTGAAAATGAATTTTGCCAATATAGTAGCGGATGATTATTATCTTGCTTCTTCTCTGGGCGGACTGACCAATGGTGTGACCACGGTAGAAATGGCATCGGCCTATGCTACCATTGAGAATGACGGAATTTTCCGTGCGCCAACTTGTATTAAGAAAATTACAGATTCGGAAGGCAATGTGATATTGAAGAACAGCAGTTCTAAACGGGCGGAGAAACAGGTTTATGAGACGAAAGCTGCCCGCGAGATGACCGATATTTTGACCGGAGTATTAGTGCGGGGTACCGGAGCGGGTCACCAGTTGAACAATATGGCATGTGCAGGCAAGACTGGTACTACCAGTGATAAAAAGGACGGATGGTTCTGCGGATACACACCATATTATACCACTGCTGTTTGGGTTGGATATGATACGCCAAAGACATTGGATGATTTATATGGCAGCACATATCCACTGACTATTTGGGAGGGCTTCATGAATCAGATCCATGAGGGTCTGGATTATCAGGATTTCGAGTCTCCGTATGAAGATGAAAAGAGTGATTCCAAGAAAGAGGAACAAAAATCATCCTATGAAGATATTCCGGAGACTACACCGACGGAAACCATTGATCCGGAAGCGGAAGAAGGTTCGGAAGAAGATCCGGAGGAGAGCAAAGCCACGAAGGCTCCACAGGCCACGAAAAAGCCGAAGGCGACAGCAGTTCCTGTAGAGGAGCCAACGGATGCACCGAGTGAGGGCGGAGATAATCAAGAAACAGAAGGAGGTTCTGATCCATCAACGGATACTGGTGGAAATGATAACCCGTCTGCCGATGGAGGAGATCCTCAGGGGGATGTGAATACCACGGAGTGATAGGAGGAATACGATGACGACATTTAGCCTGTGTATGATCGTCAAAGATGAAGAAAAAGTATTGGATCGCTGTCTGGAAAGTTTGGCACCGTATATGGATGAAATCATTATTGTGGATACGGGTTCCGGAGATCGGACAAAGGAGATCGCAGCGAAGTATACAAATCAGATCTATGATTTTGAGTGGACCGGTAGCTTTGCGGATGCCAGAAATTATGCAGCATCCAAAGCCACCAAGGAATACATTTATACGGCAGATGCAGATGAATATTTAGAAGATTCCGAGCAGAGAAAATTGCAGGACTTAAAATCGGTATTACTACCGGAAATCGAGATTGTCCAAATGTTGTATTGTACACCGTCGGAACACAATACCTTATATAATTTTGAGAAAGAATACCGTCCGAAGTTATATCGCAGACAGAGGGAATTTGTCTGGATTGATCCAATCCATGAGACATTGCGTTTGGACCCGGTGGTGTTTGACAGTGATATTGAGGTACAGCATCGACCGGAGGGAAATCATGTTAGCAGGGATCTGTCCGCGTTAGCGGAAATACATGCGAAAGGCATTCGGTTATCCTCAAAGCTGCATCATATGTATGCGATGGAATTATATCATTCCGGGACAGCAGAAGACTATCAACGGGCGGAGTCCACATTTTTAACCACCTTAGATCAGACAGAGCGTACGGAGGATGAGCTTCGGGAGGCGATCTGTGTCTTGACCAGAGGATACCGTTTGAATGGTGACGTACCACATTTCCTGGCCTATGCCATGCGGGATGCTGTGACCTGTCCCAGTGCAGAACTTTGTTGTGAGTTGGGGGCCTATTTTGAGGAGCAGGGGGATCCGCAGGAGGCCGCCATGTGGTATAGAAATGCACTGTCAGAGACAGAAAGTATTTTAGATATCCGAACTTCCGGTGCGATACCGGAGGCGGGGATTGCAAGATGTCAGTCATAGTGTTTGAGGCGAAAGAAAGCGGTGCGCTATTTAGATTTTTTCTGAATATCTAAATAGCGCACCGCTTTCTTTCATGCCAGGAATCATATCCGGCATAAAGGATGCGTTCGCCTCAGTTTTGTTGGCCCGGATTTAGAGAATCCAGTTCGCTCATCCACAGGTTTGCAGAGGCATCACTTGGCATACGCCAGTCACCGCGGGGAGACAGCGCGACACTGCCTACTTTTGGTCCGTCCGGCAGACAGGAACGCTTAAACTGTTGTGCGAAAAATCGCCAGTAGAAGGTTCGCAACCAATGATAAATGGTTGTATCATCATATTCATCGGCAAAGGTATAACGCGCCAGACGATATATTTTTGTTGGAGTGTAACCAAACCGCATCAAATAATAGAGGAAGAAATCATGGAGTTCATATGGTCCCACGATATCCTCTGTTTTCTGTGCGATTTCACCATCCTTTGGAGGTAAAAGCTCCGGGCTGACGGGGGTATCCAGAATGTCCATCAATACCTTTTGGAGTTCTGGGTCTGTGGTAGTTTCGGCATAGTATAAAACCAGATAACGCACCAGAGTTTTTGGTACAGAACAGTTCACTCCATACATAGACATATGATCTCCGTTGTAAGTAGCCCAGCCCAAAGCCAATTCTGACATATCTCCGGTACCAATGACCATGCCGTTTGTCTGATTGGCCAGATCCATCAGCACCAGTGTACGTTGACGTGCCTGGGAATTTTCATAAGTAATATCGTGATTCTCTGGGTCATGCCCAATATCCCGAAAATGTGTCTCAACCGCTTCGTGGATAGGGACTTCCTTTAGGGTGGCCCCTAATTTTTGCGTGAGTGTGCAGGCATTTTGGTAAGTGCGGTCTGTCGTGCCGAAGCAAGGCATCGTCACTGCCAGGATGCCGCTGCGGTCCAAGCCAAGCATATCAAATGCTTTGGCGGTTACTAATAAAGCCAGGGTGGAATCCAAACCGCCGGAAATACCCACCACCGCACTGGTGCAATGGGTATGTTCCAAACGTTTCCGCAATCCCATTGCCTGAATACTCAAGATCTCATCACAGCGGCGGTCTCGGTCATATTTGTCACCAGGTACGAAAGGAGTTTTAGCATAGGTACGTGTTAGTTTCGTTTCCGTGATATCACGAAAACGAAAATGGATGGTTCGGAATCCCTGCCTGGCCGTATCGATTCCAAAACCAGCATCGAACTCATAGGGTGGTACATGAAAAGTGGTCATACGCTGACGTTCGCTGACCAAACGTCCCAAGTCTAATTCTGCGGTAATCAGTTGATCCTGGGCAAAACGCTGGGATTCGCATAACAAACTGCCGTTTTCAGCAATCAGATTGTGGCCTGCGAATACCAGATCGGTGGAGGATTCTCCCATCCCGGCATCCGCATAGATATATCCGCAGAGCAGGCGCGCAGCCTGTCCTGTCACCAGATCCCGGCGATAAAGGTCTTTGCCGGTGGTCTCGTCGCTGGCGGATAAATTGGCGATTACAGTAGCGCCATGTACCGCCAGTCCGCAGGAAGGGGGAATTGGTGCCCAGAGGTCTTCACAGATCTCTGTACCCAGCACAAATCCGGGCAGATTATCCGCAGCAAATAAAATCCTGGAACTGAATGGGATGAGATCCCCGGATTCACCTAATGCAGGAATTGAGATGAAATCCCACCCCGCAGGGGCGGATGAAAAATGCCTTGCCTCATAAAATTCGGAATAGTTGGGAATATGCGTTTTGGGTACCAGCCCCAGCAATTCTCCCTGATGAATTACGGCGGCTGCATTATATAGTTTGTTTTGGTGTAAAAATGGTAACCCCACCAAAGTAATCATATCGCTGTCCTCGGAGGCTTGGATCACACGCATCAGGCCGTTTAGTGCTCCCTGTAACAGGGTGTCCTGTAAAAAAAGGTCGCCGCAGGTATACCCGGTCAGACATAGTTCAGGAAATACCGTCAGTTTACTTCCGGCACCAGAGGCGCGTTTCATCTCCTGTATGATTTGAGTGGCATTATAGGCCGGGTCGCCCACGCGAATTGCCGGTGTGGCAGCAGCTACTTTGATAAATTGTTCTTTCATAAATAACAACCTTTCTTCTTAGTGATGTGTTGGTCCGATCGTGCATTACCATAGCGGTCTCCATTTGGACCATCGGGTTATGATGATAGTTTGATCAGATATTGTTTGATTTACTCAGACAATTATAGCAGATATGGGAGATAAACGCACCTGTTTGGAGAAATTTAACCGAAAGAGATTCGTTATTTTCAAGACAAGGCTCCTAAGTTATGGTAGAATAGCTTTCAGAATATGAAATAAAAGCAGAAAGATGGAATAGATATGTGGATCAATCAGTTATATCGAATATTTTATGTGGTCTTTGCTATGGAATTAGTAGCTGTGGCATTGTTTCCGCTTATGTTAGTCTTGCGCTTTCTGATGCGTAATATTCCAAAGAAATATATGGTATGGGCATGGCGGCTTTACTTTTTGCGAATCGTATGCCCGGTTGCTGTATCCAGTACGTTTAGCATTGTACCGAAATGGAATCGCATGTATCATCAGATTTTAGCATCTTTGGGGCTAACGATACAGAGTGAATCCGGTTTCTTGTCTAGTTGGCATACCGTTTTTGAAGCAGAGATTGGAACAACCTTTTCTTATCGGGTCTGTGTCTATGTTTGGCTGTTGGGAGTGGTTGTTTTGTTTTTAGCAACTTGGTTATATCAATATAAACTTCGTAGAGAGATCCGCAAGGATGCGGTACGTTTGGAGGGCAGGATATATCAGGCTGCGGTGCCTGCGCCTGTGATGGCAGGCATGTTTCGATGCCGTTATTATTTGCCAAGACAGACGGAAGCCAAACAGTTACGTCATTTGTTAGCGCATCTGGAAGCGCAACGGAGTAGAAATAGTCAATGGTGGCGTTGGGTGGGATTTCTAATTTTATTGCTGCATTGGTTTGATCCTTTTGTCTGGTGTGCCTATGTTCTGGCGAAACGGGATGAAGAAATGGCTTGTGATGATTTGACGGTGAAACGTCTGGGAGAGGAAGAAAATTTATTATATGCACAGAGTTTACTCAATATGGCCAGGGATACTGCGGTGATTCCATACACGGTTTCAACAATATTTGAACAGGATTTGGAGAAACGTTCTGCCCGGATGCTCTATTATCGTCCTTTTGTGCGGCGACAGCATTTGGCCGGGAGACTGCTTTTGACCATATTTCTGCTCTGGAGTTTTTGCTTGCGCCCCCTACAGATGGCATGGAACGGGGGGACTTGGGAACAGGAGGGTTCGGATCATTCTGCGTCATCCTATGTTTCGGAGCAACCGAAAGATATCGTAGGACAATGTGTGACGAAGTCGCCTGGTGGTTTGGAGCGGATATTACGTCTGGTGATGACGAGTGGAGAATGTAACGATGGTATGTATCAGGGGCGGTTTGCATTGGAATTGCAGGATACTATGGGAAATACCCTGACGAGTCTTTCCCTCGGGAAGCTATGGAAGGAACGAGGATTATCGTCAGATTACATGAGTTTTTCACAGGATATGACATTTCAAACCGGAGATTATAATGGAGATGGCGTGCAGGAGATTTTATTGGGGCAGCAGATCAACTGGACGAAGGAACAGAAGAAAGTCGTACAGGATGCGTTGTTTCAAACGGGAGACACTTCAGGACAGACAGAATATATTTCTCTGATGTTTCATATCGGCGAGAGGGACTTGACAGTGATCTCCGATTCGATTTATGCTTTAGGCGAGAAGGGGCAGGAAGCTATGATTCCGGTGGTGGAACAAGATATTAAGGATTTATTTGCGGTATATGTTCCGGAGGGCAAAAATTTTTATGTCTGGGATGAGGAGAGACAGTGTTATGATTTGGAGAAAATGACACAGGAACAGTTAAATCAGCACAAAGTGGCATCGGAGGGAACAACTGAGGCGGGCTATCAAGAGACCAAGACATTGACGGATAGCGCAGGAGCGGTACAGATGACCGTGGAGACGCAGAGTGATACCACAGGAAGTCCGGTGATTCAGTCCATCTATGTTGGTCCAAAGGAACAACAAACAAAGATGGATAAATTGGTTGGATATTATTGTGACCTTATCTGGGCCACGGAACAGGATGGAACTAGTGACAGGTATGCAGTGTTGATTTATAATGGAACAAAGGCACAAACCTTTACGGTATATGACGTGCAGCAAAAAAAGGTCTATTACCATCACGAAGATGGCAATGATATGTTAGCCAAAGTATTTCACCAGTACAATGGTTCTGATATCTCTTTTGCTGAGGGTGGTGTGGTAGTCTACGGTTTACAGTCCATAGAGGACGATGTCTTGCACATTTCTTTTGCGGCGAACGCAGATGGTGGTTTGACAGTCAGTGGCACTTATCAATACCATTTGGAAGATCAGAGAATGTCGGATTTGAGCTTTAGCCAGACCACGGAACCGACAGATATAGATTAGGGAGAGATCGTATGAAGAATAATGAATTAGATCATATTGATAAGGAAATATTAAAAATGCTTCAGGAGAATGCACGTATGTCTCTCAAGGATATCGCAGAGAGAGTCTATTTGTCTTCGCCTGCCGTGTCGGTACGCATTGAGAATATGGTAGAAGCCGGATATATCGAGGGATTTCATGCTGTGATCAATCCGGTCAAGGTAGGATATCATATCAAAGCGTTTATTAATCTGGAAGTTTCCCCGGTGGACAAGGAACAGTTTTATCCATATATAGCAGATTGCAAAAATGTAGTGGAGTGTAATTGTGTTACCGGTGATTATTCTATGTTGTTGGAGGTGCTGTTTCCCAGTACGGATGAGCTGGACCAGTTTATTGGTGAATTGCAGCAATATGGCAGAACCAAGACATTGATCGTGTTTAAGACATCCGTAGAACATCGGGGAATCCAATTTTAGAGGACAGAGGAAACGCTTGAATAAACGAAGTGTATTCCTCTGGCAGGTATAATAAGCGCGTTGAGAATGGAGGATAAGATGGAACGACGGGATAAAGTGAACTATTATTTGGATCTGGCTGACGTAGTATCCAGACGTGGAACTTGTTTACGAAGACATTATGGTGCAGTGATTGTAAAGAATGATGAGGTGATTTCTACCGGATATGTAGGAGCGCCTCGTGGCAGACAGAATTGTTCGGATTTAAATCGTTGTATTCGTCAGGAGATGAATATTCCCAGAGGGGAACGCTACGAGCTATGCCGCAGTGTTCATGCGGAAGCGAATGCGATTATCAGTGCGGAGCGGGAAAAGATGATTGGTGCTACGCTTTATTTATCCGGACGGGAAGTGGCTACCGGACATTATGTACAAAATTCCAATAGCTGTTCGATGTGCAAAAAAATGATCATTAATGCCGGGATCGAGAAAGTTTATGTGCGGGATGATGAAGAGCATTATCGTATGATCCGGGTGCAGGACTGGATCGATGATGATGAATCCCTGATGGGAAAATTCGGATATTGACAATATTGTCCTGAAAATAGGATAGTATATTTCTGTCCTGTTTTGTGGATAAATGCCCCGAAATGCGGACAAAAAGTGGATAACTTAACGAAAACACCTTAAATTCGCGGTTTTTCGCGGAGTTATCCACCAAATTGTGTATAAAAAGTGCATTAATATACACAGGTGACAAAACATACAATATTTGGTAAAATACGCAAATAAACCTTATTATTTTAAAATGATGTGGAGACTGACGAATAAACAGATGGCAGTCATGACTGTCACAGAAATGGAGGAAAATGATGGCAAACTATATATATGGTATTGACTTGGGCGGAACAACCGTGAAGATGGGATTATTTGATGGTGAAGGTACGATGTTGGATAAATGGGAGATCGTGACCCGCAAAGAAAATGAGGGGAAACAGATATTGCCGGATATTGCAGACTCCATCAAGGCAAAAAATGAGGAAAAGGGTATCGCGGTGGATGAGATCTTAGGTATCGGTATGGGTGTGCCGGGGCCGGTGAATGAAGAGGGGGTTGTGCTGAAATGCGCAAATCTTGGCTGGGGTATCTTTTCGGTGGCGGAGGAACTACAGAATTTGACAGGTGTTCAGAAAGTGAAGATCGGTAATGATGCCAATGTAGCAGCGTTAGGAGAGCAATGGAAAGGTGGCGGACGCGGCTTTGACAGCATCGTTATGGTCACTTTGGGTACAGGAGTCGGTGGAGGTATCGTGTTAAATGGCAAGATTTTGACCGGTTCCAATGGTGCGGCCGGTGAGATCGGACATTTGACGGTGAACCGTAACGAGAAAAGAGTGTGCGGTTGTGGCAAGAGAGGATGCTTGGAGCAGTATTCTTCTGCCACAGCGATTATGCGTGATGCCAGAGAAAAGGTAGAGAGTACAGATACGCCTTCTTTGCTTCGTGATTATCCGGAGATCACCGGTAGAGAGATCTTTGATGCGTATCGTGCTGGTGATGACATGGCAGAGGATGTGGTAAATACATTTGCAGAGTATTTGGGATTGGGATTATCCCATGTGGCACAAGTAATCGATCCGGAAGCTTTTGTGATCGGTGGTGGTGTGTCTAAAAATGGACAGGTTGTGGCCGATATCGTCAAGGAGAAATATGAAAAGAATGTGATGTTTGCATTGAAGGATAAGGAATTTCGCCTGGCAGAGTTGGGCAATGATGCCGGAATGTATGGAGCGGTTCGTATGGTGTTAGTATAGCTTTAAGAGATTACCATTCAGAAAGATGCGTGCTTAATGATGAAAGGTGCGCATCTTTTTTTGGGCCATTATTCTTGTGTACTATATTTTTTTACACAATTTATTTCTCTATTGACAGCATATAAGAGAAGTGATATATTTGTCACATGATACAAATATATCACTTTTGTGGTTTAAGGGGGGAACGTTAATGAAAAGTATTCGAACAAAATATTTTTTGGAGAAATGTTTGGCAGGTTTAAATTTCCTGGCAATCGGCATGCAGCAACAGTCTTTGAGCGAGGGGTGGGATTCCGGTCTGATGATGGTGATTTGCGGAATCTTTATTTTAGGGTATTTTGTCTATCAATTTATTTTGGCAGGACGCCTGAAGTTTGAACCGGAAGATGAGATGACAAGGCGGCACGAAGTAAAGGCACAGGCCGGCGTATACGATATGCTTTGCATCGTGCTGGCTTTGGTGGGACTGGTTTGTATCTGTAGTACCGGGTTTCGAGAGATTTTATATTCGATTCCGGTTTCCTGGGCATATGCCTTCTATCTTTTGGGAGTTTTGCAAATCATAGAATATATTGTATTTCTGTTGATTGAAAGGACGGGTGATCCGATTGAGTAAATTACGTACAACGATTGCCGAGCGACGGGTGGAAGCCGGGATAACACAGGCGGAATTGGCAGAAGCGGTTGGAGTACGAAGGGAGACGATCGGTCGGCTGGAGAAAGGACAATATAATCCTTCGCTGAAATTGGCGATGGATCTGGCAAAGATACTGGATGTCGATATTTATGACTTATTTGAGTTTTATGAAGAGGAGAGGGGATAGCAAGATGCAGGAGGAGGCAATCGTAACGAAGACTTTAGGCGGAAAGATACGGGGTATAGTCTGGGAAGTGTTATTGCTGTGTTTTGCGGTTATACTGGGAGTATATTTTATTCCTACCTATGTTGTAGAGAGAACTGTCATTGACGGGAAATCTATGGAAAACAATTTTCACAACGAAGATAACGTGATTGTAAATAAACTCAGTTACCGTATTCATGATCCTGAGCGGTTTGATGTCATTACATTTTACCCATTTGGCAAAGAAGAGGAGAGTTTAGGAAAGTATTTGCAGGTGAAACTGGGGCTGAGAGAAAAGAAGGAAGAGGATTATTATATTAAGCGTGTCATTGGATTGCCTGGAGAAACAATACAGATTCAAGGGACAGAGATCTATATTAATGGGGAAAAATTAGTAGAAGATTATGGTAAAATGCCCATCGAATCTGCCGGGGTAGCGGGAAGTCCTGTCACATTAGAGGGAGATGAGTATTTTGTGCTGGGGGATAATCGCGGACACAGCACGGACAGCCGCGAGATCGGTCCGGTGAAGCGGGAAGCGATCACGGGTAAAGTGGTATATAACTTCAAATGATTGGTTCTAAATCGTCCTTTGTATTCATATAGATGAAACAGTAAACTGATGGGAGGGACGAGATGAATCAGTATCAAAGAATGGTTTCTTATTTGTACGAGTATAAACAGGGCGTCAAGGGAGTGAATGTTGGTTATGTACGTATTGAACAACGGGGCGGGAAATGTAGGATTTCTTTACAGATGCGTAGTCGTAATTTGGGACAACTGCCCGATGTAGCCGTATTTCGTCAGGGAAAAGAGGGGATACAGTTCTTAACGCTTTGTCCATTGACAGAAAGGAATGGGGACTACAGATGTAGAATAGAAACGGAGGCAGAGGATCTGTTGGGATCGGGGATTGCCCTGTCGGAAGTGGATGGAATCATTCTGTATCAGGAAGATACATATTATGTAGCGACAACCTGGAAAAATACAGGCGTTTATTTAGGGGAAAAACGGAAATGGAACCGGGATGAGATGATGGAACCGGCAGAATCCCATTCCGCAGATACGGAGGGTGTTCCGGTGCAACGGGAAGTGTCTGAAAAAACGCTGGAAAATCCGCAGAAAGTGACAGAGCAGTCTGAAGAAAAGCAAGAGATTTCCGGGGAGATGGTAGGAGATTCCCGGGAAATAGTGGAATCTTCTTTGGAAGAACCCATAGAACAGAAAGAGGATTCTGCACTCCATACAACGGAGCAGAGACAGAAGGAATCAGAACAAAGCAGGACATTCGATACAAACCGGGAAACCGTCAAACAGTTGGAAACCCAGACAGTCTGTGGAAATTGCCCGTTTAAACGCAAAGAGGCAGATTATGGAAAACGCATACTGATGACTTTCCCGTCCATGCGGCCATTTCCCAATGATGCCGGTCGTGCCTGTGTACGGATTGAGCCTCAGGATCTGGGGTGTCTGCCAATGCAGTTATGGCATTTGGCAAACAATCAATTTTTGCTACAGGGGTATTATTGTTACAGACATTTGATTTTCTTGGAAACAGAGAAGCATTGCTATGCTCTGGGAGTGCCGGGGATATATAGTGAGAGAGATCGCTGTCAGGCGGAACAATTCGGATTCTCGCAGTTTCGTCCCCTCTGTAATGGCAGACATTGTATGGGTGCGTTTGGCTATTGGCTGATGCCCCTGGCTTTATAACCGGTTATTTCAGATAAGTATATAAAAGGTGGTCGCGCCATTCCCCGCCGATTTGGGCAAAGGAATGCAGATATCCTTCTTTCATAAAATGGAGACGTTCCAATAAACGTATGGATGCTGTGTTCTCTGGCAGCACCATAGCTTCAATGCGGCGTACATGGCAGCTTTGGCTCAACTCAGGAAGCAAACAGGACAGTGCCTCATACATATAACCTTGATGACAGGCGCGTTCGTCCAGTTTGTAACCCACCATGCAACTGCTAAAGGCACCCTTGCGGAAGTTACTGAAACTGACGCTGCCCAGCGGATGGTAGGGGTCTTCCGGTAGAAACATCCAGTAGCGCATGTATTGCAGTTTCGCAAAGGAATTGTATTCACAGACCAGATTAGAACGCTGATAGCTCATAGTATAAAAGTGTTCTGGTCTGGTTGGTTCTAATGGTTCTAGAAAATTCTTGTTTTTCTCATAAAAATACAGGACGACATCTTCCTGTCCCGGACGTAATATCCGTAGGTTCATACGGTTGGTTCGATAAATTGTATGCATAATTTCCCCATTTTGATTCGTGTATCAATCGTATTGGTACCGCATATGTGCAAAGTGTTTTTTGACGCTTTATTCTATGAATAAAGTATAGGTGGATCATATCGTTTATAGATAGATTAGCGGAAAAAAGCGGAAAAGGCAACCTCTTTTGCGGTATTCCCGGACACAGGTTTGGGTTCTTATTGATAATTTAATGCATTATTTTATAAAAAGCCGGGATATGTTTTACAATATTGGCAAAAGACGCTATAATAAGATACAGGGAAAGAGGAAGGAATGAGGGATAGGATGGAAGAAGAACGATTCATGCGGGAGGCGATTAAGCAGGCACAAAAAGCAGCGGCATTAGAAGAAGTGCCGATCGGTTGTGTGATTGTTCAAGATGGCAGAATCATAGCGCGTGGTTATAATCGGCGCAATACGCAGGGAAGCACTTTGGCGCATGCGGAGTTGATCGCCATACGAAAGGCCAGTCGTAAATTGGGGGATTGGAGACTGGAGGGCTGTACCATGTATGTGACATTAGAGCCCTGTCCTATGTGTGCCGGGGCGATTGTACAAGCCAGGATACCCAGGATTGTGATAGGGACCATGAATCCGAAAGCAGGTTGTGCGGGCAGTGTGTTAAACATCCTGCAAAATAAGCAATTTAACCATCAGGTGGCACAGACAGAGGGAGTTCTACAGCGGGAATGCCGGGAAATGATGCAGGATTTTTTTCGCACATTGCGCCGACGTAAAAAAATACAGAAGAAAATGTCAGAAATGGACGAACAGGGTCATGGGATGGCATCAAAGGAATGGATGGAAACTTGACAGAGAGGGAAGCAACCGATATAATAAACCCACGCTGTCTGGCTTGCTGATTCCGTTTAGCACTTGAGAGTTGGGGTAGACAGCAGTAAAACATGTCATAAGACTTCCGTGCTAGCCGGGGAGATAGCGGTTCCCTGTACCTGCAATCCGCTATAGCAGGGGTGATGTTCTGTTTCGGATCTATGGTATGCAAAGCCGCCCTTTGCAAGTGGCGATGACGCTTTGGTCTTGCGCAATGAGAACTCATGAACCGTGTCAGGAGGGGAACCTAGCAGCACTAAGTGAGACCTCTCGTGTGCCGTGAGGTTGCCGGGGCCGAGTTAACTGCAGAGGTAACGTTTGCTGACGATAGGTACAACACAGGATGCACGGATTTTTTTATAGAATGAGCAGTTCTATATTATATAGGAGGAATGGGATTGAAAGCAGAACTTAAGAAGGGCAGTGTTAATCAGATCATCAAGGGAGATGACATCTTTGTTCAAGGAGAAGATGCTGTCTATGTGGGACTGGTATTGAAGGGAAGAATCAGGGTTCATGCTGAGGGAGTGAATCTGGAAATTGGTTCGGGACATTTTTTGGGAATCTGCGATTTGCTGGATTATACCTATCGTGTAACTTATACAGCCGAGGCAAATTCAGCGGTTTACATATTTGAGGCAGGGGTTAATCTGCCGGAGACATTAGATGAGATTTTAGGGGCGAATAAGGACTATGGACCACTGATGGTATCTGCGATGAGTAAATATATTCGCAGTCTTGGGGATGTTTACCGGAGCTTGGAAGAGCAGTCGGAGCATACCTATCAACGAATCGGTGAAATATATCAGAAATATCAAAGTTTATGCCGGGATCATGGCACAGAACAAATGACCATTCAGGCAGCGGAGCAGTTGCATCCGCATGTGGTTTCGGATGCAGTGGATGTGGATCAGATCGAATATTATACAGCCTGTGCCGGTGTAAAACCAGAGGTTCAGAAAGCGTTTTATGCTTCTTCGGGAGTGATAGTCAAATATCATTTAATGAATCAGATTGCATTAGTTCGGGCGTTGTTAGAATTATGTGAGGCAGATGCAAAATATTTGCAGGAATTGATGCAGCCGTTGATGCTGTCTTCTAAGAATCTGTATCAGGCATCGATGAATTTGACAGGCTCATTACAAAATATGGATGTGAATGACAAGGAAAGCATGGAGTTATTTGATCAGATTATTGACCGGATTAATGAGGTGGAGGCTGCTTTATATGATAAAGCTTCGGTCGATTTGCAAATTGATCATCATGCGATGGAAGAGCAGTATTTCTCTCTATTAAACCGTGGAGAGTCTGCGGGCGGGCAGTCATCTATGGTGGAATTTGCGTTGGTGGAGAATGACTTTGTTGCCATAGAGGAATTGGATAATGCACTGGACCAGATTCTGGCGGAAGCAGAGCTGGAGGCGGACAAAGAGCGGGAATTTCGTGATTTGATCCAACAATTTGAGGATCTTCCTGATAAATCTTCTACCGAGGATGAGGTGCGTACCTTGCGCCGGGGCATCATGAAAATCTTCTATGATTTATATGAAAAAGTATTTCTGCGGGATTATCATAGGGACGGGGAAAGTCCGTTGGTGATCGATCTGTTTTTGCGCTATGGCTATATCAGTGAACGTCTGTTAAGTGAGGAGTTGCGGGAAGAGTTACTAAGTTTTGACCGGACTGCTCAGAAGCAGGGGGACTGCCGTGTATACGATATGAAAGAATGGCTGACAGCCATTTGCGCGGGTGAGAAAGAGCCATCCAAAAATGAATTTGACCAGGATTATCAGGAATATCTTCGGGAACAAAAGAAAACGGGAGGTGTTACTGCCGAACAACTGCGTGCGATGGAACAAGACCAGAATGCAAAGCTGCATTATGAGATTCAAAATATGTTCCGTAGTAATCATCGCCTGCTCAGTGGACAGACAGCCATCTTTGTACCGTTTTTGTATACGGAGGGATGTATGTCGTCGTTGTCACGCTCCTATTTATCCAAAGACAAGATCAGTTCATGTACGCGCAAATTGCGCCAGATTGATTATTCCGTATTTTACAGGGAGATCTTGTATACCGAGGGAGAATGGAAGAATAAAAAAGAATATATTATGGAAGAGGTAGTACCGGATGTGATTGTGATGCCGGGGTGTGGTTCTAAGGGACTGATGTGGCAGGAACTGAGTGGGCGCAGGCGCAACTCCAAGGGAAGATTTCTGTTGCCATTATTCTTTGAGGGAGAATTGGAGCCTACGATGATTGGCTTGTTTGGCAGATTTCGCTGGGAATTATGCCGTACGATGCAGGGGGCGTCCTGGAACAATATCCAGCTCAAATCCCTTACCAGTGAGTACAGCGATTTTATCCAGTTTTATCGTAAAAACAGAGAATTGTCCGAAGATCGTAAAGAGAAATTAAAGATGCAGATTCAAAAATGCAGAAATAATACCAGAGAAGTATTTGTGGTGGATTATATGAATTGGATTCGGCATGAGGCAAGAGGCGGTATGATGTTGAGTAAACCGGTGCGGGAAATCATGGCAACGTATTGTCCGTTTGCCAAAGAGATTCGGGAATCCATCGCGGACCAGCCATTATTCCGGGATGCTATGGCCAGATTTCATCGCGAAAATGGAAAGAAACAGAAAGAATATGACTTAAAATTCCGGGTATGGGAAAAGGATGGTATCGAGATTCCGGGTGAAATCATCGAGACCCGTAAATATTATCGGGAAATGTAAGCTTAAATCCACCCCCCGTCCAATGTGACGACCTGACCGGTGAGATAGCTGGAACTTTTCAGCAGCGCGGCGGCTAATAGGGCTACCTCCTGGGGACTGCCGGCACGTCCGGCTGGGATTTCATCACAGAGCTGTTGCTTTTCGGACTCGTTTAGGTGTTGGTTCATATCGGTATCTATATAGCCACAGGCGATGGCGTTGACACAGATATGGCTGGGTGCCAGCTCCTTTGCCAGAGCGCGGGTGAAAGCATTGACTCCTCCTTTGGCGGCAGAATAGGCAACTTCCGTTGATGCACCGATATTTCCCCATACAGAGGAGATGTTGAGAATATGTCCGCTTTTTTGTGACAGCATGGCAGGGATCGCCTGTCGACAACAATAAAATACGGAGGATAAGTTCGTATGCAGGATCTGATCCCACTCCGCGTTTGTCATATCCTGCACTAATCCCACGTAAGAGATTCCGGCATTGTTGATTAACACATCGATGGCAGGATATTCCTGTAGAATGCGATGAAAAAACTCTTGTACACAGGCAGCGTTGCCCATATCTCCCAGATAGGTAACGCAACGGCGTCCCTGTCTGATGATCTGATGACAGACCTCAGATAAAGCATCTTGATTGGTGTGGGCACAAATGGCGAGATCATAGCCTTCTTCTGCCAGATGGAGCGCCAGAGCACGGCCGATGCCGCGAGAGGCTCCGGTGATCACTGCGGTTTTGGTATTCATAGATTCCTCTCCTTTTTCCTTTACGTATATTCTAACACAAATGGAAAGTCTTTACATAGATTTTGTTTTTTGTTATAATAAAACAATATGGCATTAGTATGTCCAATTTCTGGAAAGCGGGAAGGATATTAAGATGAAGAATAGCAAGAAAAATCTTTTGAAGTTTTTTGGTATAAATCTTTTGAAATCTTTACTTAGTATTTGTATATTGTTGTTGGTGGGTTTTGTAAGTTATAAGATTTCTTATTACTTTTTGTCTAAGGATGCAGCACAGCAACAAAAAAAGGCAGAGCAGGATACCTTAGAGGAAATCAAGCAAGAGGCGCAAGTAGATGAGATTTCCAAAAATCTGATTTATGTTTGCGATGAAAAAAATAAGATTACTCATATGATCGTGGAGATCTGTAATACGAAAACCTACAATATGGATTATATTACGATCCCGACGAAAAATGACTATACGATTCCGACTACGATGTATCGTAAATTGTGTACGATCAATGATGAAATTCCACAGATTATCCGTTTGAATAAAATAAAGCAGTATTTTGAAAATGAGGATGATGCGTATGGGTATGGTCTGCTGATTGTGCAGAAGATGATCGGAACAGAACTGAGTTACTATACTGTTTTGGATACGGAAGCATACGAAAGCTTTTGCCAGGAGGTGAAAGTGAAAGTCAGCTATAAGAAGACTGAGACAGTGGAAGAAACGCCATCACCTTCACCGGAACCAACTGCTGATCCAGAGACAGGTGCGACACCAAAGCCATCCAAGACCAGCAATAATACCAAGACCAAGATGAATATTTCGATTGCCAGTACAGAATTTACCACGCAATTAAATGATATTAAGGGCGATCAGAAAAAGATTGCGGACTACATTGAGAAATTATATGACCGTGTAAATTCCAATTTGACTGTGTATAATAAACTGGGATATTTGGATTGTTATGAGAAAATGGATGTCAATTTGTTCCATTACTGGGGGATACCAGGGGCATATAATGGGGATAAGGTGTTTGAGGTTGATACAAAAGCTGCAAAATCATTTCTTAAGGAATTAATTAACAATGAGACGACTTATACAGAGGCACAGGATCTGACCACGACGCAGAAGGCGGCTGTATCTCCATCGCCATCTCCTACGGCAGAACCGAAGCAGAAAAAGTCCAAGAAGTCTAAAAAGACAGTTAGTTCCAAGGGAATGCAGATATTGATTTTGAATGGCAGCAGGATCAATGGATTGGCTGGCAGAATGCAGCAAAAATTACAGAAAAAGGGGTATACAATAGCGGAAATCGGTGATTATACAAAAGAGACATTGACACAAACAAAGATTATCGTGAAAAAAGAGGGGCAGGGTGAGGATTTGGCGAAGTATTTCAAGAATCCTACAGTAACTGTCGGTATGGTTGAGGAAGGTTATGATATTGAGATCATAGTTGGAACAGCCGATGCAAATAAGTAACGATAGGATGGTGACATGCAAACTTCAGTGAAGATTATGGATATCGATGTCGATATGATGACCAATGACGTCTTTATTCAGAAGATGAATGAGTATTTGATGGATGACAAACTCAATGTAATCTTTTTTGCATCTACAGAATTATTAAATCGGGCAGTGGAAGATGAGAGCTATCGTGCATTAGTGGAACAGGCAGATTTATTTCTGCCGGGCGAGGAAGCATTGTTAAGCGCATATCATGTGGATGTGCTGGAGGCAGGTGGCATGGTAGTCAGTTGCAAGAGCTTTGGTATGATGTTAGAGAATCTTTGGAAAGAAGAGCGAAGCATGTATATCATTGCGAAAAGTGAGTCCGAGATCGAATTATTGGAGTCCTGGTGTAAACGAATGCAGCCGGAATTGCGGGTGGTTGGTTCCTGTGCATATGATCCTGAAATAGAGGATGCTGCTTTGGTCAATGAGATTAATAGCCATATGCCGGATATGCTGTTGTTGGATTTAGCGACAGGCATACAGGAACAGTGGATCATGGAGCACAAAGTGATGCTGGGTTCCAAGTTGTGTATAGCCATTGGCGGTGTGGCCGGTTTGATTCTGGCTGAGGAGAAAGAGACGCCGGAGTGGGTGAAAAAACTGCATTTAAGCGGAGTATATGAAAAGTTAGTGAGACAGCAGGAAGTGAAGAAAAATGTCCGGGCACGTATATTTCGTAAGCAAGTAGTGCAATATAATAATCAAATAGAGGAAAACGAAAACAAAAAGGATGATGCATAAAGTTGCAATCATCCTTTTTATTCTGTCTTACACAAGGCGTCAGGCGCATACTTGTTTTATTTAATTATCCATATCGATGAATGGAGGGGCAATGTGGGGAAAAAAATTTTGGTGTCATGAGTTGTGGCATCTGGTAGTAGGGACAGCACTTATGGCATTGGCCATCAATATAGTCTATGATCCGTTGGGCATGGTACCGGGAGGGTTTTCCGGTGCTGCAATCTTGCTGGAACATCTTTCGTCGGGTGTGATTCAAGGTGGGATTCCGGTATGGTTATTTAATCTGTTGTTGAATATTCCGGTGTTTCTGTGGGGATTTTTTCTAAAGGGAAAAGAATATATTATGAAATCCCTGCTTACGAATCTGTTATTCAGTGGGATGTTGTATTTGATTCCGGTTTGTTCCGTGACACAGCAGGATTTCTTTTTGGCAGCGATCGTGGGCGGTTTATTGACAGGTGTAGGGATTGGACTGGTGTTTACAGCGGGATATTCCACTGGTGGTACGGATTTATTAGGAAGTCTGATTCAGAAATTTTTACCGCAATATCCGGTGGCACAAATCTTATTTGTACTGGATGCTATTGTGATTTTGTCAGGTGCTTTGTATTTCGGTGTGGATAAGGCGATCTATGCAGCGGTTTCGGTATATCTTTCTACACAAATTATGGATGGGATTCTGGCGGGTATGAAAGTCAGCAAACAAGTGATGATCATATCGACACAGTATGGATTGATTAGTGAAGATATTATGAAACAAATGGATCGGGGAGTGACAGAATTAAAAGCCAAAGGAGCTTATAGTAAAATGGACCGTCCCGCTCTTTTGTGTATTGTGGGGCGCAGACAGATTGGTAAATTATTAAAAATAATTCGGGACAGGGATCCGTCAGCGTTCATTGTGATTTCCGATGTGAGAGAAGTCTTGGGCGAAGGCTTTGGGCAGATTATCCCATAAAAAGATTGGTTCTTGGTAAAATTGCACATGGATATCCAGGCGGAATGGGGCGCTTTTGATGTAATTTGAACAAAAGATTTTTTTTTTATGCGCTTTGCACAAAAGGAAAAAACTTTCTTTGTCAATTTGTGCTATGGTCAAAAAATAAGGTATAGTGTATCATATTCCATAGATTGTTTGAATCGGGTGAAAGGTCTTTGTGAGCATTTGGCATGGGATCGAATCTGATCAAAGGAAACTAAATTATTTTGGCAAACAGGAGGACATAGAAAATGGCAAGTTTATCGTTGAAGAACATTTGCAAAACATATCCAAACGGATTTGTGGCAGTAAAGAATTTTAATCTGGACATCGCTGATAAGGAGTTCATCATTTTCGTAGGACCATCTGGATGTGGTAAGTCTACTACACTTCGTATGATCGCTGGTCTGGAAGAGATTTCCGAAGGTGAGCTTTGGATCGGTAATAACATGGTAAATGATGTAGAGCCTAAGGATCGTGATATCGCAATGGTATTCCAGAACTACGCTCTGTATCCGCATATGTCAGTGTATGACAACATGGCATTTGGTTTGAAGCTGAGAAAGACTCCGAAGGAGAAGATTGATAAGTTAGTACATGATGCAGCTCGTATCCTGGATATTGAGCATTTGTTAGACCGTAAGCCAAAGGCTTTATCAGGTGGTCAGAGACAGCGTGTGGCGATGGGTCGTGCGATTGTGCGTAATCCTAAAGTATTCCTCATGGACGAGCCGTTATCAAACTTGGATGCAAAACTTCGTGTACAGATGCGTATTGAGATTTCTAAGATCCATCAGAGACTGGAAGCTACTATCATCTATGTAACACATGATCAGACAGAGGCTTTGACATTAGGTACTCGTATCGTTGTTATGAAAGATGGTGTAATGCAGCAGGTAGCTACACCAATCGATCTGTATACAAAGCCATGTAATCTGTTCGTAGCAGGTTTCATCGGATCTCCACAGATGAACTTTATCGATGCTGTTGTGGTTCAGGAAGGCAATGATATTAAGTTAGCATTTGGTTCTTATGCAGTGAAACTTCCAGAAGCTAAGGCAGAGCGTCTGATCGAAGGCGGTTATGTTGGTAAAGAGGTAACATTTGGTATCCGTCCGGAAGATATCAAGGATGAGGAAGTGTATGTAAATGCCGGTACGGATAACGTACTGGATGCGACTGTAAAAGTATATGAAATGTTAGGTGCTGAGGTATTCTTATACTTCACCGTTGAGGGATATGATATTACCGTTCGTGTAAATCCTCGTACAACAGCCCGTCCTGGCGATACAATTAAGATCGCAATGGATACTTCAAAGATCCATGTATTCGACAAAGAGACAGAGAGAGTAATCACAAACTAGTCATTTACTTGTCTTTCAAAGAAATTGAATTAAGGATTACAACAGGTGTTACCAGTGATGGTGGCACCTGTTTTTGTCAAAAGGAAAAAATTTATTTTGTTCTGAGAGATTCAAACTCAAGAAACAAATAGACAGAATCCGCAAAGCATGGTATATTGAAAGATAGAGTTAACACTGGATAAAAAGGAGAAAACGGATGAAATGTTCAAAATGTAATGCGGAATTACAACCTACCGATGAATTGAGATGGGAATGTAATGCCTGTCATCAGATGTGTAGGGCAAATTTACCGATGTTAGAACAGATTCAGGCACAACGTGATCATGGATATACGGCAGCGATGGTGAACTGTCCGTTTTGTGGGACAGTATTAGATGATGGTAATGAGACCATCCATTGGAATTGTGCGATCTGTGGAGGACAGACAACAGGTACGATCAAGAATTATCTGAAACCGGAGCTATTAGAAGAAGCAGCCGAGCCGATTGTTGAGGAACCCCCTGCCCAATCTGACTTTGCATGGATCGATGCGGACGGAGGAGAACAACAGGCACCAGCCCAGGAAAAACCAACTTCTTCCAAAGGCTTTTTCGCAAATGAAGAAGCGAAAAATGAATTTTTAGCGGAGACTACCAGTCAGGCATTGGGGGAGGAAATTCCCGATAGTATTTTTGAAGATACTTTTCCGATACGCAAAAAGACTTCGGTGACGAAAACAGAGGAACGGACAGCCATTGAACAGACAGAAAGCCCGTTTGTGGAATCAGTGGCAGGCGCACCGGAGAAGCCGATGGAGAGTACATCCACCAGTGCACCAGCAGAAAGCCCGTTTGTGGAATCAGTGGCAGGCGCACCGGAGAAGCCGATGGAGAGTACATCCACTGGTGCACCAGCAGAAAGCCCGTTTGTGGAATCAGTGGCAGGTGCACCGGAGAAGCCGATGGAGGGTACATCCACTGGTACACCAGCACAATCTTCAGAAGATATGTTGGAGAAATCTACTCATACGGTTGGGCAGCCGGAGAAGAATCCGTCAACGTCAAATGCACCAGTTTCTGCTGTGGAGACGGAGGAGGAAACTGCACCGGAAAATTCCGGTTCTGATATACCGCCGACATCTGACTATCGTTATACAGAACCGCCAGTGAAACAGGTGTGGCCGAAAGTGATTACAGGTATATTAGGTGTGTTGATCGCGATAGCAGTTGTAGTGGGGGCATTTTTTACCGTGAATTATCTGATTGCGCCCACCAGACAGTTCCGTAATGCGGTGAAGGCAGCAGATTATACAAAAGCTATGGAGATCTATGATAATAAGATCAAAGGTGATCAGGAGGATGAACGAATCGCAGAGATTGCTGTAGAACATTATCTTCATGAGGCATTCAAAGCATGGAAGGATGGTACGGGAGATGAGGCTGCTTATGAGAAAATTTTGGATTTTGCACAAAACGAGATGGGGATACGTACCTCTGAATATGAATTAGCGGCGGAAGCTACAGCGACACCAATGCCGACGGAATCCACGGTTCCTGTGGGAGACTCGACAGAAGAAGCCACAGCCTCACCAGAGGCAACCGCAGAAGTGACAGCAACACCGGAAGCTACTGTACAATCCACGCCGGAGATTACAGAAGAGCCGGCTGCAGCGGTGACAGCAGAACCTGATGCAGAGCCGACGGAAGTCCCGGCACAGGCAGGGGATTCTACGGTCACGGATGAGGGGGAAGATGTCACAGCGGCGATTGCAAAGGCGAAAGGGTATGTTAAGAAAAAGAAGTATGAGAAGGCATACAATTACTTGGCTGACTATAAAGAGACAGATACGACAGGCCAGGTAGAGAAGGAAATGTCTTCTATTAAGAAAAAGTGGAAGTCATACAATATCAAGACATTTAAGGCATTATGCGATAAGCTGACGATAGTATATTATGCATCTGAGAAGAGATATCATATCGTACCGAGAGGATATTACACGAATTATAATCAGATCTGCCGCTCGAATAATGTGGGTGGTATTGCATATATGGATCAGAAGAGGAAGAAAGTTTCTATTACAAATATCGGAAAAGAAGGCGCATTATCCAGTTTTGGAAAGAACAACCGTGCCAACTTGAAAAAGTTTAAGGAAATGATAGAAAAATATCCATATCTTGCAAAAGAGATTTAAAAAGATGCAGACGGTGATGGTTAAAGGAGGTTTCAATTTATGGGAAAAATGATACGGCCTTTATTTGCAGGTGTCCGGGAGGATTCCTGTAAACAATGTGGTAAAGCATTGCCCCCGCAATATTCCAAGGATATATGTCCTGCGTGCAAAGAGATGAATTTGTTTCATGAAGTTAAGGATTATATTAGAAATAATGAAGTAAATGAGGCAGATGTGGCAGAGCATTTCGGGATTTCTCATTCAAAAGTGCGTCAGTGGATACGTGAGGGACGGATACAGTACAAGGATACTGGGTCCGGGAAAATTTCAAGTGTATATTGTCAGATTTGTGGGAAGCCTTTGGATTTCGGCTCGGTATGTGCAGATTGCCGCCACTTACAGAGTTTAGAGGTTATAGCCAGGGCGTATAAACAGGAAGATGGGAAAATGCGATTTATGGACAAAAAAGAGGCGAAATAAAATATACAAACATAAGAATCTTATCATATCGTTGTTGACGGCATAAAGAACGGAAGACCTGGTTTAGACAGAACATGATAAACCAGGTCTTTTAATTATAGGAGAAAGAGGATGTAGTATGAAAGAACCTAGAATACGATTACAAAATATTAGTAAATATTATTATTCAGAAGCTGCGGTGACACAGGCACTCCGTAAGATTGATCTGAGTTTTGAGATGAATGAGTTTGTTGCCATCACAGGTGAAAGTGGCAGCGGCAAATCAACGTTATTAAGACTGATCAGTGGCATGGATGGTTTTGATGAAGGCGAGATGTATATTGCCGGAGAGCCTACTTTTCAATATGATGATGAAGACTGGGAGAATTATCGCCGGGAAGAGATTGGGTTTATTTTTCAGGATTATAGTTTGATTGGTCACTACAGTGCGCGGGATAATATTGTCAGTGCTTTGCTTATCATGGGGATAGAGCAAAAGGAGGCAACGAAACAAGCGGATTACTATTTGGAACGTGTAGGTCTGCAGGGAAACGGGGAACAGATGGCATCAGAACTTTCCAGTGGCCAGAAACAGCGCTTGTCTATCGCCAGAGCACTGGCAAAGGGAACGGATATAATTGTGGCAGACGAACCAACGGGGAATCTGGACAGTGAAACAGGGGAGCAGATTATTCGTCTATTGAAAGAATTGTCCCAGGATCATCTGGTAATCATGGTAACACACAATATAGAACAGGCGGAGCCGTATGTGACCCGTAAGATCCGATTACATGATGGGGATCTGGTGTTGGACGTGCCAATGAATCAGGAGGATCATCAGGAAGCCGACGATACATCTTTAGAATCACATGACGATGATGTAGAGGCAAAAGAAAATGGTTCCGTAAAGATGGCCGATGAAAATAAATATACTCATCGGGTGGCATCGGCATTGGCCGGATTGAATATTCGGACACAAAAGGGAAAAGCAGTCATGTTTACAATGTTTTTTCTGGTGACAGCTATGGTATCCTTTTTGTTTATCGGGGAATTGTTGATGAATGCCGATGACCGCATCACGAAGACCTATGATCCATCGGCGTTTGCCGATGAGGAAAGGAATCGTATTGTGATTAAACATCAGGATGATTCGCCGATTACAGAGAAAGATCTCAAAAAAATTAAACAGATTAGGAATATAGCCACCGTAGATCAATATGATCAAATCAATGACATCAATTTTTATTACAAAAAAAACAGGGATTACAAGATTCTATATGGGTACAACGACTATGATCAGGAAAGGAAAAATATTTCAGCGATAGATGACAGTCACTTCATGCGATCCAGTACTTGCATAGGAAAGGAGGATCTGGCGGCAGGACGCCTGCCACAGAAACGGGAAGAAGTAGTACTGTATTCCTCCAAAGGGAAAGAGGCATTGAATACAGAGAAAGTATGTTATCTGGCGAGTGAAAATGCCTGGGGCAGTGATGAGTATATCGAGCGGACAATCAAAGTGGTGGGTGTACTCAAGGAACCCACCGAGCAGATTTATTTTTCACCGGCTCTGTGTCAGATGTTGACCACAGGTTTAAACTGTGGAAATTACACGATGCATTTTTTCTATGATCTATTCCGGGGACAGTTGCTTGCAGAAGATGATTTTATCCCTATCATTGGAGAAGATCTGACCGGGGATCAGATGCAGGTTTCCAAGTATTATTGTGCACCTGTAGATGGACAGGATATGATTCCGGAGGAACCGGAACAAGTCTTTCATAACGATGCTGTGGGCGGTGCTAATAACTATCTGGAAATTATTCATTATGATGCCAATGGTGAAATGATGGAACCTGTCACCTTAAACGAATTGAATATAAAACGAGATACACACTCATCCACTGGCAGGTTTCTGGAAGTTAGCGAAGAAGCTTTTACAAAGTATAATGATATGAATACCTATCAGGCATCCGTGTATTGCAACAGTTATGCAAAGACGGCGAAAGTCATACGGGATCTTGGGAAAGCTGGGTATGATGCGATTAGTACCTATCAGGTCAGTGTAACTAAGTACGATGAGGAAAAAGTGAAAGAACGGCTGATTAAGATTGCCATTGCATGGGGAGTATTAATCGTATTGATGATAGCGGAGATCCTGATTCTGCGGTCTTTGATGAAGATAAGGATCAAGGATTATTTTGTTCTGAAGTTCATGGGTATGAAGAGGAAACTGATGCATTGGGTCAGCTATTATGAGATGGGGTGTTATCTGATACTGGCAGTGGCATTGGCGGTTCTGTTAATGCATGTTATCCGGTATGGGGTGCCTCTGATTCATGAGATGTTGTATTACTATGAACTGCCGGAATATTTGTTGTTTATCGCATATAATCTGGTGACTTGGTTCTTGACAGTGATGTCATTCCATCGTCTGTTGAAGGGAGGGATGGACGAATGATTAAGATCGGGAATTTAGATAAGTACTTTAATCGAGGCAGCAAAAATGAATTACATGTTTTAAAGGATATTAACCTGGAATTTGACCGCACGGGTCTGGTTTGTATTCTGGGAGAGAGTGGTTCCGGCAAGACAACGCTTTTAAATATACTGGGAGGACTGGATACTTTTGCGAATGGAAGTATTCAGGTTGATGACACAGTATTGAAGAAATATCACCCTTCTAAAATCGAGCCATTGCGAAACGAAAAGTTTGGATATATATTTCAGAACTATTTTTTGCTACAGGATTTTTCTGTGGAGTATAATGTGAAATTGGCATTGAATCTGTTTCATTTGTCGGAAGAAGACAAAGATGCCCGTGTGGAATATGTATTGCAGCAGTTGGGGATCAGCCGTTATAAAAAGAAATTAGTATCTAAGCTGTCCGGTGGACAGCAGCAGCGTGTTTCCATTGCCCGGGCGTTGGTCCGGTCACCGGAGATTATCTTGGCAGATGAGCCGACAGGCAATCTGGATGAGGAAAATACGATTCGGACCATGAGTATACTGAAAAATATTTCCAGGGAATGTCTTGTGATTTTGGTATCTCATGAACGGCGAATCGCGGAATTTTTTGCCGACCGTATTATTGAGATCAAGGATGGGAGCATTATCAAAGACGTGCAAAATGATACTTCCGGTGTTTATGAACGTGGTGATGATGCCAATATCTATCTGCGAGAGATGGAGAAGGTGACAATAGAAAATGAACAGGGGCATTTCGATCTGTACAAAAAAACGGACAGTGATGATCCGCAAATCCGTTTGAACCTGGCATGGAAAAATGGGAAATTATATGTACAGAATGCGATGCAATGCGATGTTATTTTAGAGGGGGAGGAGTCTGGCTGCCGGATGGTGGATGCAGAAAAACCCAAACTGGATTTGACAGACGTGGACAATTTTTCTTATGATTTGAAAAAATTGCCATCGAAACGATCAGCAACATTGTCACATCGTGAAATTTTCCGGATGGCTTTGGAGAATATTCGTCTCATGGGCAAGAAACAGGCATTTGTAGTAGCGGTGATTCTTGCCACGGCCGTGTTATTAACCATTACGTTGGCGGATTATATCAATGCAGTATCCGTTGATGTTACAAAGATTGTGGAAACGGATTCCCATTACGCGAAAATGTATTTTCAGCCGGGGGCTTATGAACGAGCAGAAGTAGACCAGTGTGTGGGTGAGAAATATGACAAATATTTGCAGAATAGTTCATTGCTTGAGGATTTGTTTATCGTTCCGGAGGATGGTCTTTCTCTGATGTATCATGGCTTTGCACAACTGGGTAGTTTGTCCGGTGGATTCCAAAATTTTTCTTATGTTTCTGCGGACCATTTAAAGGAGGAGGATTTGCTTTGCGGGAAAATGCCAGAGAAATATAATGAGATTGTAGTAGATCGTATGGTGATTGAGAGATTTTTGGCTTCGGATGATATTTTGGCATCGATGTATGACAATGTGGAGGAATTTTTGGGACAGTCGTTATTGGTGACGATATTTGATCAAAAGCTTCATATCACAGGCATCAGCGATACGCAGGAAACCTCGGTTTATTGCGGGCAAAATGTGCTACTATCTTTCTCGATGACGGCCAGTAAGATTGCCAGTGTCAGTGATTTACAGAAAGAATGTCCGGGACAATATGATAACCTGACGTTGGAGAAGGATCAAATACTGGTGTCGGAGAGCGGTTATCAAAGCATTCTAAAAGATATGAAAAAGCAGACGGATACCACAGATTCCCAGAAGATATTGCATACAGTTTACGATACGGAATACCAGGTGGTTGGAACGATTGCAGATGATATAGACTTTGAATACATCATGAGTGATGAGGCATGTAAGGCATTGCGCAGACGTTACGTGATTAATGGAAAGCAATTTTATTTTTACATGGACGATCCGGAAACGGACTATAAGCAGATTCAAGAGCTGGCAGAAGAAATGAATGCGGACGATGATATTACCGTTGAGGCAAAGGTATCTAGACCATACCAGATACAAATCAAGGAATACAAAGAGGCGCGTTCGGTTGACCTGGATACCAAGAAAATAATCGCAATAGTTATCTTCCTGGTGTCTCTGTTCATGATCTATTTTACGATTCAGTCAAATGTGATTTCCCGCAGTGAGGAATTGACAGTCTATCGCTTATTGGGTATTGGTAAGGGCAGTATTCTGCGTGCTTACATATTAGAGATGTTCATCATCAATACTTATACAAGCTTACCTGCGGTGCTGATCACCAGTTGGGTTTTGAAATTTATCAGTGCGATTCCATCACTGGAAATACATCTGATTTTCCCGTGGTGGGTAGCTGCACTGTTGCTGGTGGCATTATATCTGGTCAATATTATTATCAGTATCTTGCCGGTAAATCATATATTATCTAAGCCACCAGCGAAATTAGCATTGAAAAATTAGATCACTTATTATTTTAGGATGGAGCGGAGGTTTTGCATCTCCTTACGGGCAGTTGCACGGTTCAGATCCTGATAAGAAAAGAGGAAAAAGCCGTTACAATTCTTGTTTCTCAGGTATTGTACCTGCCGTTTGAGGATTGTGTTACTCTTGCTCCAGCTTGGATCGGTAACGGCCCGGGCTTCCCGGGCGCTGATTCCGGCGCGGTAACCGGCAATGCCGATGTATATTTTCACGTTTGGATGCCGTTGAATGGCACACCATTTATCTACGGTCTGTTGATATGGACAGATGCTTTGTTTGAAAGACCAATAGATTTGTGGGCAGATATAATCAATATATTTGTCCGATGCCATCCATTTTTTGACATCTGCGTAGTAATTTGTCTTGGCATACAGATTGGTGAGATTTCCGGCGGGGCTGATTCCGAAGACGCAGTCTTTGTCGATTTTGCCTATTTTCGTATGAATCTGTTTCAGCAATTTTGAAACGTTGTTTCTACGCCAAGTGACAATGGAACTGGCGGATATGCCTTTCTTTTTGCACCGTTTAACATATGCTTTATATTCTTTGGCATCAAAATTTTTTCGATAACCGGTTCCCAGATTTGGATAAAAGTAATCATCAAAATGAATCCCATCTACGTTGTAACGTTTTACTATTTCCATCACGCCATTCGTTACCAGATTCCGTACTTCCTTTGACGCAGGATTCAGATATAATTGACCATTAAATTTCAAAACGTTGCGACGTTTGGATGCTTTTTTGGAAGTTGCCCATTTGTAAATCTTAGATCCTTTGGCCAGAGCAGAAGTCTTGGTGGTATCCTTGGTGACGCGGTAGGGATTGATCCAGGCATGGAATGCCAAACCACGCTTGTGTGCAGCGGTGACGGCATAGGCAAGAGGATCAAAACCTGGATTCTTGCCAATTTTGCCGGAGGCATACCGGGACCAAGGGTAATATTGAGATGGATAAATGGCATCCGAGAAAGGGCGTACATGCATTACGACGGTATTAAATCCCTTTGCTTTGCAATCGTCTAACGTTTTATTTACAAATTTCTGCCATTTTGCCTGTGTATATCCTTTTTCCTTGTATTCTAAGAATGAAATCCATACGGCACGCATTTCGCCAGAGACTGTCACTTTGTTTCCGGTATTGACTGGGGCGTACTGGCTGGCCGTTTTGCCGGCGGAGTTTATTGCTTTGTCCGTTGACTTGGCATGCGTAGATGCTTTTGTCTCGGTGGGCGTGGAAATGGTACGGGATAAAAAGATACCACATAATAGAATCAACAGGATGGTACCTGTGATACCGGCAATGGATTTTTTTGGGTTTCTATATAGATGATTCATTATTTTACGCATGTTTTCCTCCGTTTGATATGCTGTACAACCGCATTTGATACAGGTGTCTTCTTTCTAACATTCGCAGTGCGACCGGGAAAAACCTTTGGTTCTCCCCGGTCACGGGCATTCGCCCTATCTTCATATATAAAAGAAACATGTCTGCGAGCAGCTTGTTTTCTTTTATATATGAAGACACTGCGTATGGCCTTCGCGGACATTATATCACAAGTTTGATGCTTGTGGAACTAGGAAATAATTAGTATAATATATACAAATAGGGGGTGTTAGATGGTATATAGGACAATCGCTGAAGGTGGTTTGGGAAGGTACATCTTTTAATAAGATTGTAGTAGGAGGAGAAAGTTTGTTATGATTAATGGGGTGAATTCGTTGGTTTATACCAATGATCAATGTATTGGATGCAATAAATGTATTGGTGTATGCAGTTGCGTGGGAGCCTGTGTATCGCATGAAGTGGACGGCCGGAACAGGATTGACGTAGATGGTACGAAATGTGTGGCATGTGGAGCGTGTTTTGATGTATGTGAGCACAATGCGAGGGAATACCAGGATGATACGGAGCAATTCTTTGCGGCTCTGGAGCGGGGTGAAAAGATTTCTATTTTGCTGGCACCAGCATTTCGAGCGAACTATCCGAATGAATATGAAAAGGTGCTTGGCGGTCTGAAAGCCTTGGGTGTGAATCATATTATTAGTATTTCTTTTGGTGCCGATATTACCACCTGGGGATATTTGAATTATATACAGAAGTATCATTTTCTGGGCGGGATTTCACAGCCTTGTCCGGCGGTGGTGGGCTATATTGAGCGTAATTTGCCGGAGTTATTACCTAGATTATTTCCGGTACATAGTCCGATGATGTGTGGTGCGATTTATGCCAAAAAGGAAATGGGAATCACGGATAAATTGGCATTTATCAGTCCTTGTATTGCGAAAAAGATGGAAATTGATGATCCCAATACACAGGGCTATGTTTCCTATAATGTAACATTTGATCATTTAATGAAGTATGTTAGGGAACATAAAGTGTACGGCACATTTCAGTCAGATGAGATTGAATATGGTTTGGGATCGATTTATCCGATGCCGGGTGGCCTCAAAGAAAATGTATACTGGTTTTTGGGTGAGGATGTTTTGATTCGCCAGATTGAGGGCGAGAAGCATATGTATCAATATTTGGAGAAGAATAAGGAAAAAATCTCGAAACAACAGTTGCCCTATCTGTTTATTGATGCTTTGAACTGCGGTTCTGGTTGTCTCTATGGTACTGCCTGCGAAGCAGAAAAGATAGCGTCTGATGACACATTATGCACTTTGTTAAAGATTCGTGAGGAGTCTAAGAAAGATGGAAAACATAGTGCATGGTCGAAGAAATTGACACCGGCACAGCGGTTGAAACGCTTAAATCATCAATTTAGAAACTTGAATCTGGATGATTATCTTCGTACCTACACAGATCGTTCCGCAGGGTGTGCTTATGAGGAGCCGACGGAGGCAGAGCGGGATGAGATCTATCAGGCCATGAAGAAATATACAACGCAGGAGCGTGCGATTAATTGTGCGTGTTGTGGATATGAAACTTGTCGTCAGATGACCACGGCGATATATAATGGCTTCAATCAAATGAGTAATTGTATCTATTATATTAAGAAGGAGGTGGAAGAGGAGAAGGAAAAAGCTGTTGATCTGGCAGACAAGGTGAAGCAGGAAAAAAATATTATTTATAATCAGAAGGAATTAATTACTACCACACTGGAGGAAGTGAATAGACAGTTTTCTTCCCTCTACCAATCGGTGGATGAAATGGCAGTGAGCAATGATTCCAATGCACAGGAGAGTACAGAGATTTCCCAGGATATTGTGAATGTATCGGATTTTTATGCCGGATTGGTGCAATCTATGGAAGAAATCTATAAGCTGGTGGATGAATTGTCAAAAAATAACGCAGAGGTAGTGGATATTGCTTCGCAGACAAATTTGTTAGCGTTAAACGCCAGCATTGAAGCGGCCAGAGCAGGGGAATCGGGACGAGGTTTTGCTGTAGTGGCGGATGAGATCAATGCTTTGGCAGGGGAATCCCGTGCTACTGCTAATCGCAGTAATGCCAGCCAGGAACAGATTATGTCATCGATCCATGAGATTATGTCTGACTCGCATCAATTGCAGGGGATTGTAGATGGTGTGAATGGCAGAACACAGAATTTAGCGGCAGCAACAGAGGAAATTGCGGCATCGGTGGATATGATTTTACAGTCTTTTAACGATATCAAAGAGCAATTAGCGCTATTAGAAGAAATGTGATCGTTTGCCGGTAAAAAGACTGTGAGATGCTGATTGTTCCGGTGTATGAATGGTAGAAAATTGGTAATACTATCCTTGGATAAAGGAGCATGAGCACCCTTTGTGTCATGCTCCTTTTGTATCAGATAGGAGTTCTATTTGATCAGGAGTTCTATAATACGTTGATGTATGAGATAGGAGGACGAAATGAAGGATAGTAAGAGAGCGTTACAAATCGAGAAAGTAAAGGGAAGAGAGATTTTGGATTCCAGAGGGAATCCCACAGTGGAAGCAGAGGTGACGCTGGCAGACGGCACTGTGGGCAGGGGTGTTGCGCCTAGTGGTGCGTCTACAGGTGTATATGAAGCATTGGAATTACGGGATAATGACCCGGCCCGCTATATGGGGAAAGGTGTTCAGGAAGCGGTGAATAATATCAATACTGTGATTTCCAAGATACTACAGGGAATGGATGCGGCAGATACTTATGCAGTGGATCGTGCGATGATTGCTGCAGATACCACCAAGGATAAATCCAAACTGGGCGCCAATGCAATTTTAGCAGTTTCCATCGCAGCCGCCAGAGCGGCAGCTACAGCGCGTCGGGAGCCATTATATCGTTTTCTGGGAGGGGTATCAGGTGCGAGGATGCCTGTGCCAATGATGAATATTCTGAACGGTGGTGCTCATGCGGCGAATACGGTGGATGTACAGGAATTTATGATTATGCCCGTGGGTGCGGAAAACTTCAAAGAAGCACTTCGATGGTGTGCAGAGGTTTTTCACTCTTTGGCCGCATTGTTAAAAGAAAAAGGGTTAGCCACTTCGGTGGGAGATGAAGGTGGATTTGCACCGAACCTATCCAGTGATGAGGAAGCTATACAATATATTATGGAGGCCATTACGTCAGCAGGATATGAACCGGGACATGATTTTCGGATTGCTATGGATGCGGCTGCCAGTGAATGGAAGGGAAGTAAGACAGGAGAATATCGTCTGCCAAAGGCAGGGACAGTATTTACCTCGGAAGAATTAATTGAACATTGGAAGAGTCTGGTGGAGCGTTATCCGATCATATCCA
This sequence comes from uncultured Jutongia sp., assembly GCA_964521555.1. Classification (GTDB taxonomy): domain Bacteria; phylum Bacillota; class Clostridia; order Lachnospirales; family Lachnospiraceae; genus Butyribacter. The sequence continues at coordinate 150,569 of CAZFSU010000003.1, forward strand.
TCGAAGATCCTCTGGACGAAGAAGATTGGGAAGGATGGGAAAAACTGACGGCAGAATTGGGAAATCGTGTGCAGTTGGTGGGAGATGATCTGTTTGTTACCAATACGGAACGTTTGTACAAGGGGATTCAAAAGCATTGTGCCAATTCCATATTGATTAAATTAAATCAGATCGGCACCGTATCCGAGACGCTGGATGCCATTCGGATGGCGAAGCAGGCGGGATATACAGCGATTGCTTCTCATCGTTCCGGAGAGACGGAGGATACCACCATCGCGGATCTGGCAGTTGCACTGAACACAGGGCAGATCAAGACAGGGGCGCCAAGCCGCAGCGAACGTGTGGCAAAATATAATCAATTACTACGAATCGAAGAAGAATTAGGGAAATCTGCTATTTATCCGGGCATGGATACTTTTTGCCATATTCGATGAGTCGTGCTAATATAATAGGATAGAAAGCCGTCTTAGGATATGTCAGGTCAGAGGGCAAAGAGTACGCAAAAATAAAGGAGAAGAACCATGCAGTGGAAAGGAATACAGAAAAAAGAAGAGGGGAAATTTATTACACGTTACGATATCTCTTATGAAACGGTGGATCATCAGGAAAAAATCTATGAAATGATCAGCCGAAATAAGAATATCCAGACTCAGGAGGAATTGCAGGGGGATCGTCCGGATTCGGTGGTCATCGTAGCAACAGATGAAGCGGATGAGCATATACTGATTTGTCGGGAATTTCGCTTGGCAGCAGGCTGTTTTGTCTATAATTTTCCGGCAGGATTAATTGATCCGGGGGAAGAGCCGGAGGAGAGTGCGAAACGGGAACTGTGGGAAGAGACCGGATTGGAGTTATATGAGATTACAGATAGAATTGGCCTGAGTTATAGTGCAGTTGGCTTTAGTAATGAGATGAATGTGGTAATCGTGGGCAAGGCGAGAGGGGAGTTTCAGCCCAGTACATCCACGATGGAAGAGATAGAGGCGGCATGGTATACCCGGGAAGAAGTAAGAGCATTGTTACAGGAGGAGCGCTTTGCTGCCAGAACGCAGGCTTATTGTTATCTATGGTGCAGAGGAGATAAGGCATAGAGATACCAATGAGAAAATACGGTCTGTGAAAAAAATGTTAAATAAATGAAAAAAAGTGTTGACTTTTTTTTAATACTGTCATATAATCGTATTTGCGTCACGGGTTAAGGACCGTATATGATTCGGGGTGTGGCACAGTTTGGCTAGTGTACCTGATTTGGGATCAGGGGGTCGCAGGTTCGAATCCTGTCACCCCGACTAGTGGCGCGATACATACATTATAATATAGGGAAGCATAAGGAATAGAGCTTTCTCATTTATGCGGGTGTAGTTCAATGGTAGAACACCAGCCTTCCAAGCTGGATACGTGGGTTCGATTCCCATCACCCGCTCTTATTCGTGCCAATAGCTCAGCTGGATAGAGCACCGGCCTTCTAAGCCGGTTGTCGGGGGTTCGAATCCCTCTTGGCACGCCATATGGTGGGTATAGCGCAGTTGGTTAGCGCGCCAGATTGTGGCTCTGGAGGCCCT
>CAZFSU010000004.1:0-144441 GCA_964521555.1 uncultured Jutongia sp.
CATATGGTGGAAACGATCAATAAATTTGTGCGCGTTCAACGGCAGTTGTTACAGGAATTAGGCCGGGAGCCATATCCGGAAGAGATTGCTGTCCAGATGGGCATGCCGGTGGAACGTGTCCGGGAGATTCAAAAAATATCTTTAGAGCCGGTCTCATTAGAAACGCCCATCGGTGAAGAAGAGGATAGTCATCTGGGTGATTTCATCCAGGACGATAATGTGCCGGTTCCGGCGGAAGCCGCTGCCTTTACTTTGTTGCGTGAACAGTTAGACGAAGTGCTGGGTACGTTGACAGAGCGTGAACAAAAAGTCCTGAAACTTCGCTTTGGTCTGGAGGATGGACGAGCCAGAACATTAGAGGAAGTCGGCAAAGAATTTAAGGTAACACGAGAGCGCATCCGTCAGATTGAGGCTAAGGCACTCCGCAAATTGAGACATCCGAGCCGTAGTCGTAAGTTAAAGGACTATTTAGAGTAATGCAACTATCCAAACGTCTACAAACGGTGGCCGATCAGGTGCTGTCGGGCGGAGTGGTGGCCGATATCGGTTGCGATCATGGATTTACTTCCATTTATTTGGTGTCTCATGGCAAGGCCGTCGGTGCGATTGCTATGGATATTCGAGAGGGACCGTTAAAAAGGGCAAAAGATCATGTGGCAATGGCGGGGCTGCAGGATCGGATTGCACTGCGTTTGTCCGACGGTACAGAACAGTTAAAACCAGAGGAAGCCGACACTATACTGATAAGCGGCATGGGCGGGGCTTTGATGGAACAGATTCTCAAGGCAAAACCAGACGTAACCAGACAGGCAAAGGAGTTGGTGCTTTCGCCACAGTCTGAAGTCGATCGGATCAGACATTGCCTGCATGCATTGGGATTTCAGATTGCCAGGGAAACGATGGTATATGATATGGGTAAATACTATGTGGTTCTACGGGCCGTTCCGGGCGATGAGCATTATTGCGAAGAGATAGAATATACATATGGTAGAGATTTGATCAGGCAAAAGGACCCGGTATTTATCCGGTTTATGTTAAAGGAAAAACAAAGAGTGGCCAGAATCTTAGACGGTTTTCCGGAGAATAGTGATCCGGTGAAACGCAGCCATTTAGAGCGGGAGGCGGCAGAGATTGACCAGGTGCTTACTTTGCTTGATGGGCAGTAAAGGAACCGTGTGATTGTGGCATAGAAATGAGGTGTAACATGGGGAATACGATTCAGATTACGATACGAAATGGAGAAGAAACGCGGGTCAAAGAATATCCGGCGGGAGTTACTTATGCAGCAGTGGCCAAGGATGTGAGAAAAGAGTATCCGCATGATATTATACTGGCCCAAAAACAGGGGAAGCTGGTGGAATTAAACAAAAAAGTTTCTAAGGATAAGGAAATACGATTTTTGACAACGGCCTCTGACAGTGGACATAAAACATATGTCCGTGGTGTCACTCTATTGATGCTTCGGGCATTTTATGCGGTTTGTGATGGCGGAGATTTGCAAAATATCTTTGTAAAACATCAAATTGGCGATAGCTGTTACTGCGAAGCAGAGGGGGTGGAGATCACACCAGAGATATTGGCACAGGTAGAGCAGTGTATGAAGGATCTGGTACACCGGGATATGCCGTTTTTGAAACGTTCTGTGGATACTGAGGACGCTTTGGAAATGTTTGACCGATACGGTATGCACGATAAACGGAAGCTATTTGAGTACCGCCGTGTGTCCAGAGCGAATATCTATACGTTGGATGGATTTGAAGATTATTATTATGGTTATATGCCGCCATCTACCGGTGTTCTCAAGTATTTCAGCCTGGAGCCGTATGGGGAAGGGTTTATGCTCAACCTGCCCAATCGGAAAACACCGGAGCAGGTGTCCTTACATAAACCAAGTCCCAAATTGTTTCATACTTTACAGGAAGCCAGTAATTGGGGCAAGATGGTAAATGTAGATACCGTAGGAGCGTTAAATGACGTAGTTTCTCATGGTGGTGCTTCTGATCTGATTTTGGTACAGGAGGCTTTGCAGGAGAAAAAAATAGCACAGATCGCAGAGCAGATCGCTTTGGATCCCGGCAAAAAGTTTATCATGATTGCTGGTCCTTCGTCTTCCGGCAAGACCTCGTTTTCTCATCGCCTATCCATTCAACTGAGAACGTTGGGGCTGCATCCGCATCCGATTGCATTGGATAATTATTTCAAAGACCGCAAAGATACTCCGCTGGATGAAAACGGGAACTACGACTTTGAATGCCTGGAGGCCATTGACATCGAATTGTTCAACCGTCAGATGAATCGTCTGTTGGCAGGAGAACGAGTGGAAATGCCTGTGTTCAATTTCGTGGTGGGAAAAAAAGAGTACAAAGGCGATTTCAAGCAACTGGGGCCGGATGATATTCTGGTAATCGAGGGAATACACGGATTAAATGATAAGTTATCATATACCATGCCCAAAGAAAGTAAATTCAAAATCTATATCAGTGCGTTGACCCAGTTAAATATCGATGAACATAACCGGATCTCCACGACGGATGGAAGGCTGATCAGGCGTATGGTGCGAGATGCCCGGACCAGAGGTTCCTCTGCAGCTCATACGATAGCCATGTGGCCATCTGTGCGCAGAGGGGAAGACCGCTATATCTTTCCGTTTCAGGAGGAAGCAGATGTGATGTTTAATTCGGCTTTGATTTATGAATTAGCGGTATTAAAGCCATATGCTGAGGCGATTTTGTTTGGGATTCCCAAAGATGCACCGGAATATGTTGAAGCAAAGCGTCTGCTAAAATTTTTGGATTATTTTATTTGTCTGAGCAGCGAAGATATTCCGAAAAACTCGCTGATACGGGAATTTGTCGGGGGGAGTTTATTCCATGTGTAGATTTTGGGGGATCGTCCTTTGGAAACAATGCCCTATGGCATACTGGGTATCCGGGTGTTACGTGAATCCGTATGAAACACACACATCACAATAAAGTCAGGACGCACAAAGTTTGTCTTGCAGAAATGAGGTATAATATGGCACATTTGATTGATGGTAAGAAGATTTCAACTGAGATTAAAGAGGAATTAAAGGAGCGGGTAGCACAGTTAAAGGAGGAAGGAACAGAGATCACTTTGGCAGTGATCCAGGTGGGAAACGATCCGGCTTCTACAGTATATGTGGGTAATAAAAAGAAGGCATGTGCTTATATTGGCATTCAGTCCTTAGCATATGAATTGCCGGAAGAAACCACGGAAGAAGAACTGCTGGCATTGGTACGGGAACTAAATGCGAAACCGGAAGTGAATGGTATTTTAGTTCAGTTGCCGCTGCCGAAACATATTAATGAAGATCTGGTGATCCGGACCATTGATCCGGACAAAGATGTAGATGGTTTCCATCCTCAGAGTGTGGGAAGATTAAGTATTGGCCAGCCGGGATTTGTGTCTTGCACACCGGCAGGTATTATCCAGTTATTAAAACGTTCTGGGATTACGATCGATGGCAAAGAGTGTGTGATCATCGGGCGCAGTAATATTGTCGGAAAACCAATGGGAATGTTGTTGCTGCGTGAAAACGGTACCGTAACCATCTGTCATTCTCATACACCGGACCTAAAAGCAGCAGCCAAAAGAGCGGATATTCTGGTTGTGGCCATCGGCAAGGCAAAGTTTGTCGATGCGGCATATGTGAAAGAGGGAGCCACGGTCATTGACGTGGGAATGAACCGGGATGAAAACGGAAAGCTCTGTGGTGATGTGGATTTTGATTCCGTTAAGGATATAGCCGGTGCAATCACACCGGTGCCAGGTGGTGTGGGCCCGATGACCATTGCGATGTTGATGAACAACTGTGTACAATCTGCGATTATGAAAAAATCATAAGAGCGCATGGAATATATACGGAAAAGAGGCAAAACGAGTGAAAATATTTTTTGTATCGCTAGGCTGCGATAAAAATCTGGTGGACAGCGAGATGATGATTACTTCCCTGAGAAAAGCCGGATTTGAGATGGTCAATGAGGAAGCTTTGGCGGATGTGATTGTGGTAAATACCTGCTGTTTCATTGGGGATGCCAAAGAGGAAAGCATTAATGCATTGCTGGAGATGGCAGAATATAAAGAAGTGGGAGCCTGTAAGCTGTTGGTAGCAGCGGGGTGTCTGGCACAGCGTTATCATATGGAAATACGGGAAGAGATACCGGAAGTAGATGTGATTGTGGGTACTATGGGGTATGAGACGTTGGTGGAGACTCTGCGGGAAGCATTGCAGGATAGGCAAGGTGTTGTTACTTGTCTGGAGGATATTAATTATTTGCCGAAACCTCTGACAGACCGTGACAGTATGTCCGGGGGATATTTTGCCTATCTCAAGATTGCAGAGGGATGTGATAAACATTGTACTTATTGTGTGATTCCCAGAGTTCGTGGGAATTACCGCAGTGTGCCGATGGATAATCTGGTGGCACAGGCAGAACATTTGGTGGACAGTGGTGCCAGAGAATTGATTTTAGTGGCTCAGGAAACAACATTATATGGTGTGGATTTGTATGGCAAAAAAAGTCTTCCGGAGTTATTAGAACGTTTGTCTGAGATCGACGAGTTGCGCTGGATCCGTATCCTGTATTGTTATCCGGAAGAGATTACAGAAGAATTAATACAGACAATGAAAAATCTGCCCAAAGTATGTAACTACTTAGATATCCCAATTCAGCATGGATCGGATGCGATCCTGCGCCGTATGGGAAGAAGAACAAACCGTCAGGAATTGATCGATATGATCCGTAAACTGCGACAGGAAATTCCGGACATAATTCTTCGGACTACATTGATCACAGGATTTCCGGGAGAGACAGAGGAAGATTTTGCACAGTTATGTTCTTTTGTGCAGGAAATGCAGTTTGACCGACTGGGAGTATTTACCTATTCTCAGGAAGAGGATACTCCGGCGGCAGAAATGCCGGATCAGATTCCGGAGGAAATCAAGGCTGACAGAAGAGATGAGATTATGGCTTTACAACAGCAGATAGCATTTGCTAAGAGTGAGGCGCATATCGGTGAAATTCTGGATGTGATGGTGGAAGGCAGGCTGCCGGAAGAAGATGTATATATCACCCGAACTTATATGGATGCGCCGGATGTGGATGGTTATGTTTTCGTTTCCACAGATTGGAATCTGATGTCAGGAGATTTTCTCAAAGTGAAGATTACTGGCGCGGATGCATATGACCTGATTGGTGAAGTAGTGGAGACAGAATGATGTAAAATGTGTGTTTATGTCTGCGTTGCGGCATAAACAGTACACCATGCATAAAAAGCAGCGCAGAAATGAGGAAAGTTATGAATCTACCAAATAAAATTACGATGCTTCGTGTTATTATGATCCCATTTTTTGTTGTAGCGATGTTAGTGGATACCATACCATATCATAATTATATTGCGGTGGCGATCTTTATTATTGCCAGCCTGACGGATACATTGGATGGTTATATCGCGCGTAAATATCATTTGATTTCCAATTTTGGTAAATTTATGGACCCATTGGCAGATAAACTCTTGGTTTGTTCCGCTTTAATCTGTTTCGTGGCATTGGGGTCCATACCTGCCTGGGTGGTTATCGTGATCATCAGTCGCGAGTTTATCATCAGCGGATTTCGACTGGTGGCTTCCGATGCGGGGGTGGTCATTGCTGCCAGTTGGTGGGGCAAGAGTAAAACCGTATCCCAGATGGTTATGTCCATCCTGTTAATCGTTAATTTCAATGGCACAGTCATAGATATCCTGGAACAGATATTAATCTATCTGGCATTGGTTTTAACGGTGATTTCTTTGGTGGATTATCTGGTGAAGAATTGGAAGGTAATGAACGATGGAAATATGTGATCAACAGGAGATCCGGGAAAGACAAAAAATCAATGCTGCCGCAGAAATTCTGGTATCCCGGCTTCAACAACAGGGATTGCATATATCCACTGCGGAGTCTTGTACCGGAGGGATGATCGCGGCAGGGATTGTGGATATATCCGGGGCATCGAATGTGTTTGAAGAAGGTTATGTAACCTATTCCAATCGTGTGAAACAGAAGTTGCTGGGTGTGAAGCAGGAAACGTTAGACCGATATACCGTAGTCAGTCATCCGGTGGCAGCAGAGATGGCTGTGGGGGTGCAGGAACAGTCCGGGGCAGATCTGACCATATCCGTCACCGGATATGCGGGTCCCGGGGATGGCGAGGATGGTACTCCGGCGGGAACTATCTATATTGGAACCTGGTTTGCCGGGGTAGTGCAAACCAGACAGTATCATTTTGCAGGTGACAGGGGGTCCTGTCGCAGACAGGCTGTGATATCGGCTTTGGAATTTGGTTTGGAAAGGATCAGACATTGTGAGTAAAGTGATTGTGGTTGGCGGCGGTGCAGCCGGAATGATGGCTGCCATCGCTGCGGCAGAGGTGGGGCATCAGGTAACCCTTCTGGAGAAAAATGAAAAATTGGGCAAAAAAGTTTATATCACAGGTAAAGGGCGTTGCAATGTAACCAACGACAGTGATGTGGAAAACCTATTAGCGCATGTGGTCTCCAATCCCAAGTTTTTATATAGTGCATTCTATTCTTTTGATAGCAGCCGCATGATAGACTTTTTGGAGACCGAAGGCTTAGCTCTAAAAACGGAACGGGGAAACCGGGTATTTCCGGTTTCTGACAAATCTTCCGATGTGATTCGGACACTTCAGAAAGCGTTGGAAAGGCGTCGGGTAAAGATTTGTTATCAAACGGAAGTGACACAAATCATTGTACGAAGCGGGCAGGCCGCAGGTGTGGAGATCCGGCAGAAAGGACAAAAACATACACTGTCCGGAGATGCGGTGATTGTGGCAACCGGAGGGATTTCCTATCCGTCCACCGGTTCCACCGGGGATGGATATCGGTTCGCCAAACAAACCGGACATTGTGTGACGGCATGTTATCCGGCGTTGGTGCCGATACAGGTGAGAGAGAGTTATTGCAAAGAATTGCAGGGGTTATCTCTGCGCAATGTGACATTAAAAGTATTTCTGGATCAGACGTGTCTCTTTGAAGAACAGGGAGAAATGCTGTTTACCCATTTTGGCATCAGTGGTCCTCTGGCATTATCCGCCAGCAGCGTATTAGGAGGCAGGGATTTTCAGAAATTACATATGGAGATTGACCTGAAACCGGCTTTGGAGGAAGCGCATTTGGATGAGCGGATACTGAGGGATTTTAGTGACTTGAAAAACAGTTATTTCAAAAACAGTTTATCCAGGCTTTTGCCGGCAAAGATGATTCCGGTTATGGTGGCTTTGTCCCGGATTGCTCCTGAGAAACCGGTGAATGAGGTAACCAGGCAGGAAAGACGGAATTTGTTGAAATTATTCAAACGTTTCCCATTGACACCACAGGGGCTGCGTGGTTATAATGAGGCAATCGTCACGAAGGGCGGTGTGTCTACCGGGGATATCAATCCGGCTAGTATGGAGTCAAAACATTGCAGGGGGCTCTATTTTGCGGGCGAGGTGTTGGATTTGGACGCAGTCACGGGAGGATATAACTTACAGATTGCCTGGTCGACCGGGTATTTGGCTGGGATTTCGATTGGGTAATTTTGGTGATTGCGGGTCTGGGAATATATTTCATAGGATTAAGGTGTCGGAAAAGCCTCTTAAAGGCAGAAGCGATCTTGATTATCATAGATGTGAAAAGGAGAAAAGATTATGCACAATATTGCGATTGATGGACCAGCAGGGGCTGGAAAAAGTACCATTGCAAAAGAAGTAGCAAAGAAACTGGACTTTATTTATGTGGATACCGGTGCGATGTATCGCGCTATGGCTTTGTATTTCCTGCGCCAGGGAATTGCGGCAGAGGAGGAAGAAAGGATTGCGGCTGCCTGTGATGATGTACAGGTTTCCATTACTTATGATGGAGGAGAGCAGCAGGTGTTGTTGGGAGAAGAAAATGTCAATGATTTCATCCGTACGGAAGAAGTTAGTATGATGACTTCCAACATCTCAAAATATGCTGCCGTGCGGGAGAAACTTTTGCATTTGCAGAGGGAGCTGGCAAAGACCCAAAATGTAGTTATGGATGGCCGGGATATTGGAACTTGCGTTCTGCCGCATGCAGATGTCAAGATCTATCTGACGGCTTCTGCGGCGGAACGTGCCAGAAGACGTTATAAGGAACTGATCGAGCGTGGGGGAGATTGTGACCTGGATCAGATCGAGAAAGATATTATTGCCCGGGATGAACAGGATATGAATCGTAAGATCTCTCCGCTGCGTCAGGCAGTGGATGCTGTTTTTGTGGATTCCTCTAATCTGACCATAGATCAGGTGGTGGCAGAAATCATTGGAATCTATGGAGAAAAGACTTATTAACACGGCCAAATGTGGGAAGGAATACAGAGATGGAAGTGACATTAGCAAAAAGTGCAGGGTTTTGCTTCGGTGTCAAGCGTGCAGTGGATCTGGTTTATCAGGAATCAGAAAAACCACAGAAAGTTTATACGCTTGGCCCGATTATTCATAACGAACAGGTGGTGGCTGACCTGGAGGCAAAGGGAGTGCATGTTTTACAGGAAGATCTTTCCGATCTGTCGGAAGGAGAAGAGGCAACAGTGATTATTCGGTCTCATGGTATCAGTAAACAACTTTACCGGAAGCTGGAAAACAAGGGTGTGACGATTGTGGATGCCACTTGTCCGTTTGTGTCCAAGATTCATCGGATTGTACAGGAACAACACCAGGCAGGACATCAGATTGTGATCGTTGGCAACGAGAATCATCCGGAAGTGGAAGGGATTAATGGCTGGTGTGATGATGCCGCCACAGTGATTGGGACGCTTGAAGAGGCAGAGAAATGTACACTGGATACTTCCCGGAAACTATGTATTGTATCCCAGACGACATTTAATTACAAGAAATTTAAAGATATAGTTGATATTTTTTTGAAAAAGAGTTATGATATAAATGTTATGAATACAATTTGCAACGCTACCGAAGAACGTCAGACGGAAGCATCCGCAATCGCAGGTGCGTCTGAGGCAATGATAGTGATAGGTGGAAAACATAGTTCGAACACCCGGAAACTGTATGAGATATGCAGACAAGAGTGTCCGAACACACATTTTATACAGACACTTGATGACTTGGATTTGAATGCTTTTCAATCCATTCGTAGCGTGGGTATTACTGCTGGGGCTTCGACCCCAAATACTATTATTAAGGAGGTTCAATCATATGTCAGAAGTGAACAATGAATTTGAACAGTTATTGGAAGAATCATTAGTAACAATCCACAACGGAGAGATTGTAGAAGGGACAGTCATCAGCGTAAAGGAAGATGAGATCGTGCTGAACATCGGGTACAAGGCAGATGGTATCATTACCAGAAACGAGTACAGTAACCAGAGCGGTATCGACTTGCGAGAAGTGGTAAAAGAAGGCGATACAATGAATGCGAAGGTTTTGAAAGTAAACGATGGTGAGGGACAGGTTTTACTTACTTATAAGCGTCTTGCAATGGAGAAGAGCAACGAGCGCATCAAAGAAGCGTTTGAGAATAAAGAAGTATTAAAAGCTACTGTGGCAACGGTGCTTTCTGGTGGGTTGAGTGTTGTTGTGGATGAGACAAAGGTCTTTATCCCGGCTAGCTTAGTGTCAGATACCTACGAGAAAGATCTGTCCAAGTATGCAGGTCAGGAAATTGAATTTGTGATCAGTGAGTTCAATCCTAAGAAGAGAAGAATCATTGGTGACAGAAAGCAATTATTAGTTGCTGAGAAGAAGAAACTTCAGGAAGAGTTATTCGCCAGAATCCATGTCGGTGATACCGTAGAGGGTACTGTTAAGAATTTGACTGATTTTGGTGCATTTATTGATTTGGGTGGTGCAGACGGTCTGCTTCATATTTCAGAGATGTCATGGGGCCGTGTGGAAAATCCTAAGAAGGTCTTCAACGTTGGCGATACCACCAAGGTATTAATCAAGGATATCAAAGATGATAAGATTGCATTGAGTTTGAAATTCGAGGATCAGAATCCTTGGCTGAATGCAGATGAGAAATATAGTGCTGGATCCATTGTGACAGGAAAAGTGGCACGTATGGCAGATTTCGGTGCATTTATTGAGTTGGAGCCTGGTGTAGACGCATTACTTCATGTTTCGCAGATTTCAAAAGAGCATGTGGATAAACCATCCGATGTGTTGAAAGTAGGTCAGGAGATCGAAGCGAAAGTTGTTGATTTCAACAAAGACGATCATAAGATCAGCTTGAGTATTAAAGCATTGTTAAATGACTCACAGGCGGAAGAGGAAGAAGTGGAAGTAGTCGCTGAAGAGCCAGCCGAGTAATTTTAATCATTGGTTCGCCAATCCGCTTGGTGCGGGTTGGCGATTTTTTTTGAATGTGAGATCACGGTCCAAAACTCCATCGCGATGAAACCGGCTTGTGGTATGGCAGGGAGCTTTGGATGGCTATAACAATTTATAATGATATATGGAAATGGAGCGAGCTATGGGTGATTATGAAGTATTCAAGGAAGAAATCTTCCGATTAACGAAAATTGATTTGAATTGTTATAAGGAACGTCAGATGAAGCGCAGGATAGATTCTTTGATTACACGCAGTAAAGTGACTAGCTATGACGCATATTTGAAACTCTTACAGACGGATTCAGAGAAATTGGAAGAATTTATCGCATATCTGACCATCAATGTGTCTGAATTTTATCGTAATCCGGAGCAGTGGAGATTATTGGAAAATGAGATGTTTCCCTATCTGTTTGAATGTTTTGGAAATGATTTAAAGATATGGAGTGCTGCTTGTTCCACCGGAGACGAGCCATATACACTGGTGATGTTGTTGGCAAAATTTATACCAATGAATCGAATTAAGATTATTGCCACGGATATTGATAAACAGGTTTTGGAAAAAGCACAGATTGGCTTATATGATGAAAAGAGTCTTCGTGGTCTGCCAAATGAGTACATTACGAAATACTTTACCAAGATTGGTACCAGAAGTTATCAGATTTCGGATGAGGTGAAACGCTGTGTGGAATTTAAACAGCATAATTTGTTAAAAGATCCTTATATCAAGGACTGCCATCTCATCGTATGCCGTAACGTTATGATATACTTTACCGAGGAAGCCAAGAAAGACATCTATATCAAATTTTGTGCTTCCTTAAAGAAAAATGGCTTATTATTTGTGGGGAGTACCGAGCAGATTATTTCTCCAAATGTATTAGGCTTTTCGTCCTTTCAGTCGTTTTTCTACCAAAAAGACTGAAATGGATGATGTGAACATAGGAATGAGAACAAAGATGGAGGGTAAGGATAATATGAGTGAAAATATTAGAGTAGTAGTGGATGCAATGGGTGGAGATGATGCACCACAGGTACCGATTCAGGGTGCAGTGGAGGCGATGCAGGAGAATGCGAATATATACATTACTCTGGTGGGAAAAGAAGATGTGATCCGGTCGGAGTTAGCCAAATATCAGTATGATACAGAGCGGTTAAATATTGTGCATGCCGAAGAGGTGATTGGATTTGATGAGCCACCGGTGATGGCAGTGCGTAAAAAGAAAAACTCTTCCATCGTGGTGGGGATGAATCTGGTAAAGCATGGGGAAGCCGATGCCTTTGTATCTGCGGGAAGCACCGGGGCAATTCTGGTGGGAGGCCAGTTTGTGATCGGAAGGATCAAGGGAGTGGAACGTGCGCCTTTGGCACCGTTGATTCCTACTGCGAAAGGACCTTCGCTGCTTATTGACTGTGGTGCGAATGTGGATGCCAGATCTTCCCATTTATTACAATTTGCACAGATGGGTTCCATCTATATGGAACATGTAGTGGGGATCAAAAATCCAAAAGTGGCCATCGTGAATATTGGAGCAGAGGAAGAAAAGGGGAATATGTTGGTGAAGGAGACATATCCTTTATTAAAAGAATGCAAGGACATCAATTTTGTGGGAAGTATCGAAGCAAGGGATATTCCCAGAGGAGATGCCGATGTCATCGTATGTGAAGCGTTTGTGGGCAATGTTATCTTGAAGTTATACGAAGGCCTGGCCGGTACTTTATTAAAGAAAGTGAAAGAAGGCCTGATGTCCAGTCTGCGCAGCAAGATCGGGGCATTGATGATCAAACCTGCGTTAAAGAAAACTATGAAAGATTTTAATACTTCCGATCACGGAGGAGCGCCTTTGTTGGGATTAAAAGGACTGGTAGTAAAAACGCATGGAAGTTCGGAACCCAGGGATGTCAAGATGGGAATCCTACAATGTGTACAATTTACGGAACAGAAAATAAATGAAAAGATCAAAGACAATCTCACAGTAGAATCATAATCGGTCGGTGAACCGACAGAAAAGGAGCGGATATGGAGTTTGAAAAGCTTCAACATATTATTGCCGAAGTTTTATCACGGGAGCCGGAAGAGATTACGAAAGAATTGACCTTTGTGGATGATCTGGGGGCAGATTCTCTGGAAGTATTTCAGATCATCATGGGGATCGAAGATGCTTTTGATGTGATTTTGGATGAAGATGTGGTAAATCAGGTGAAAACCGTGGGGGATGCCTTGGCTTTGGTAAATCCGGCCAAAGAAGCGTAAAGGAGAGCAGAATTATTTTGAATCAGAAAAAAATACTGGAATTTGAGGAGAAAATAGGCTATACATTTGCAGATCCGGATCTTTTGGTGACGGCATTGACGCATAGTTCCTATTCCAATGAAAAAAGGTTAAAAAAATATCAGTGCAATGAACGGCTGGAGTTTCTGGGGGATGCTGTCTTAGAATTGATTTCCAGCGAGTACATTTATCAGACGAATCCTACAAAACCTGAGGGGGATATGACCCGAATCCGGGCCAGCTATGTATGTGAGCCGACGCTTGCTTTGTGTGCCAGAGAGATTCGGTTAGGCGAGTATATTCTCTTGGGAAAAGGGGAGGATATGACAGGTGGCAGGGAACGGGATTCGATTCTGTCGGATGCATTGGAGGCCACCATCGGAGCAGTGTATCTGGATGGTGGGTTTGAACGGGCCAAAGAATATGTGAGACGCTTTGTTTTGCAAGACATTGAGCAAAAGAAGCTTTTTTATGATAGTAAGACGATTTTGCAGGAGATCGTACAGGGAAAACATTCTTCGATGAGTTATGAGCTGATATCCGAGTCGGGACCGGATCACAATAAATCTTTTACCGTGGCAGTGGTGATCGATGGAGAACAAGTTGCGACTGCCACGGACCGTACGAAGAAAAAGGCAGAACAATCTGCGGCATATCAGGCGATCCTGCAACTGGGAGCCAAGAGTAGAAACAAGGGAGAAACAGAATGTATTTAAAAAGTTTGGAGGTACATGGTTTTAAATCTTTTGCCAATAAACTGGTCTTTGAATTTCACGATGGAATTACAGCCATCGTGGGTCCTAATGGAAGTGGTAAAAGTAATGTGGCTGATGCGGTACGTTGGGTATTGGGAGAGCAAAGTGCGAAGCAGCTGCGTGGTGCCAAGATGGAGGACATTATCTTCGCAGGGACGCAGATGCGGAAGCCGCAGGGATTTGCATATGTTGCCATTACGATTAATAATGAAGATCATAAATTAAAAGTGCCTTACGAAGAGGTCAAGATTGCCAGAAGAGTATATCGTTCCGGTGAAAGTGAATACTTATTGAATGGTGCATCGTGTCGTTTGCGCGATATACAGGAATTGTTATTTGATACCGGTATTGGAAAAGAAGGATATTCCATCATTGGTCAGGGACAGATTGATAAAATATTGAGCGGAAAACCAGAGGATCGTCGTGAATTATTTGATGAGGCCGCTGGTATTGTGAAGTTTAAAAAGAGAAAGCATATGGCGGAGAAGAATTTGGAGGAGGAACGGCAAAATCTGGTCCGCATTGAGGATATTTTATCGGAATTGGAAAAGCAGGTAGAACCTTTACAGAAACAGTCTGAGAAAGCAAAAGAATATTTGTCTTATCGGGATGAATTACGCAATCTGGATATTAATGTTTTTCTGTCGGAGTACCAGAATAGCCAAATCTCCCTGGAAGAATTAAAGGGGAAGGAAGCCATAGCAGACCAGGATTTCCGGCAGGCAGAGGCGGACTATGAGCATGCCAAAGCAGAATATGTTACATTAGAGGAAACTCTGGAAAAACAAAACGGACAGATTGAAGAGTGCCGGGAGACATTATCGGCAGATCAGGTTAAGCGTAACCAATGGGAAGGCGATATTAAAGTATTGCAGGAGCAAATCAATGCAGTACGTCAAAATGAGGCACATTATCAGGAGCAGTTACAAAGCCTGGATCAGCGGTTGAGTGGGCTGGAGCAGGAAAAAGAGGAATATAGCCGGCAAGAGCAGGAATTAGAGCAGGAATTACAGCAGAAGGAGCAGGAGCAGTCTCGGATATCAGAGGCGCGACAAGCATTATTACAGCAGATCCGCGATTTGGAAGAGGAAATTGCAAATCACAATGCAGAGATATTGGAGGCAGTGGATGCAAACACAGGTGTGAAGACGCAGGAAGAGCGTTTTCAGACCTTATTAGAGCAGAATAATATCAAGAAAGTGGAAATGACCAAACGCGTGCTGGAAAATAAGACAGAAGCAGCCGGCTTACAGGAAATATTAGATCAGGAAAAGCAGGTGCTGGATGATCTGACCGATAAAATCCAGGAAATGGATAATATTAATCAGGAGCTGAGCCGTTCCGTGCGTAATTTACAGGGAGAATTGGAGCAGCTTCGAGGAGAGCAGCGGGATGCCCAACAGCATTTTCACATGGACAATTCCAGATTGCATTCCTTGAAAAATATGACCGAGCGTTATGAGGGTTTTGGACAAAGTATCAAGCGTGTCATGGAACAAAAGAACCATTATCCGGGTATCATCGGAGTGGTGGCAGATGTAATCCGGGTAAACAAAAAATATGAACTGGCGGTAGAGACGGCTTTAGGCGGCAATATCAGGAACATCGTTACAGAGGATGAGCAGACAGCCAAAAGTATGATTGAACATCTGAAGAAAAACCGGTATGGACGAGCTACTTTCCTTCCGCTGACGAATATGAAAGGCAGGAAAGCCAGTCATGCAGACAATATTATGGCAGAACCGGGTGTGATTGGACTGGCTTCTACGCTGGTGGAGTCAGAAGAGCGTTTTTCCGGTTTGGTAGAATCTTTGCTGGGACGGTTTGTGGTGGTGGATCATATCGACCATGCCATCGCCTTAGCTAAGAAATATCATCATACTATCCGGATCGTTACCACGGAAGGAGAACTTCTCAATCCGGGCGGTTCCATGTCAGGTGGCGCTTTTAAGAATAACAATAATCTCTTGGGACGTCGTCGTGAGATGGAAGAATTGGAAAAACTGGTGGTTTCCCATAAGGAACGGCTGCAGCAGATTGGTACCGATATTCAGACAAAAGAGCAAGAGGGCGGTGAAATACAGAAGAAGATTACGGATAATCATGGGATACGGGAAGAGCTGAATCTGAAGCGTAATACCGCTAAGTTACGATATGACAGGGCGGCCGATGATCTGGCAAAGAACCGGGAGGCATTGGAACAGATTCGTTTTGAGAGCCAGGGGATTGATAGCCAGAAAGAAGAAATATGCAGGCAACTGGATCAGTTACAGGATCAGCGGAAGGAAGCAGAACATCAAAATAAAGCCCGCGAGGAACGGATATCGGTATGTCAGACCGAGCTGGAGGAAAAGCGGGAGCAGGATAAACAGATGACAGAGTCGGAAAGCGATTCTAAATTGCAACAGAACAGCTTGTTGCAAAAGAGACAGTTCTTGCAGGAGAATATTTCCCGTGTGACACAGGAAATGGAACAGATACAGAGCGAAAAGCGGGAGGCAGCCCGGAGTAATTCACAGGCAGATGTGCTTGTGAAAGAGAAGGAAGAGCAGATCAGACTTGTCCAGGAGCAGATCCGGCAGATATCCGCGCAGATTGAGACTTTGACACAGATGATGGAAGAGAAAACCAAATCTCGTGAGGAATTGTCCCGGCAGCAGAAGGGATTTTTTGAAAAAAGAGAGTCACTGTCTGAGCAGATGAATCGTCTGGATAAAGAGTGTTTCCGTCTGCGTAATCAGCAGGAAAAGATACAGGAGAAGATGGATTCCTATACAAGCTATATGTGGGAGCAGTATGAACTGACATTTTCCAAGGCAGAGGAGATTAAGGTACAGATCGACTTGCCACAGGATGAAATGAAGAAGAAGATTCAGTCATTAAAAGGCAGGATTCGTTCGCTTGGGGATGTGAATGTTAATGCGATTGCACAGTATCAGGAACTCATGGAGCGTTATACCTTATTAAATGGGCAGCATGATGATTTGATCAAGGCAGCCGAGGTATTAGTGGGAATCATTGAAGAGCTGGATGAGGAAATGCGCAAACAATTTGAAAACCAGTTTGCAGAGATCCGTCTGCGTTTTGATAAAGTATTTAAGGAATTGTTTGGCGGAGGACGCGGTACTCTGGAATTGACAGAAGGGGAGGATGTTTTGGAGGCAGGAATCCGCATTATTGCGCAACCGCCGGGAAAGAAATTACAAAATATGATGCAGTTATCCGGTGGGGAAAAAGCATTAACAGCGATTTCGTTATTGTTTGCGATTCAGAGTTTGAAGCCGTCTCCATTTTGTCTGTTGGATGAGATAGAGGCTGCTTTGGATGATTCCAATGTGGGGCGTTATGCGGATTACTTACATAAATTAACCAGAAATACACAGTTTATCGTCATTACCCACCGACGTGGTACGATGAATGCCGCCGATATTTTGTATGGTATTACCATGCAGGAGAAGGGGGTTTCCACCTTAGTATCTGTGAATTTATTGGATGAAAAAGATATTACCGATTAAAATTTGTATTTGCAAAGTAGAAAAGAAGGGATTACAATAACATGGGTGAAAAGAAAGGTTTTTTCAGTAGATTAAGGGATGGACTGACCAAGACCAGAGACAATTTTGTGGCAGGAGTAGATTCGATTTTCAGTGGTTTTTCGGAAATTGATGATGATTTCTATGAGGAATTAGAGGAAGTTCTCATCATGGCAGATATTGGAGTGAATACCACGGAAAAGATTATCGAAGAGTTGCGGGCGAAGGTGAAGGAACAAAAAATCAAGGAGATTAGTGTTTGCCGTCAATTATTGATTGACACCATCAAGGAACAGATGCGGGTGGACGAACATGCCTATGATTTTGAGAATCAGACTTCCGTGGTACTGCTGATTGGTGTCAATGGTGTCGGCAAGACCACTTCCGTGGGAAAACTGGCCGGTCAGATGAAGGATCAGGGCAAAAAAGTGGTATTGGCGGCGGCAGATACATTCCGTGCGGCAGCGATAGGACAATTAACCGAGTGGGCGAACCGGGCAGGAGTGGACATCATTTCCGGACAGGAAGGTGGTGATCCGGCGGCCGTGGTTTATGATGCAGTCAATGCGGCGAAGGCCAGAAAGGCGGATGTCCTCATTTGTGATACGGCAGGCAGACTTCACAATAAGAAAAATCTCATGGAGGAACTGGGAAAGATTAACCGCATTATTGCACGGGAGTTTCCGGATGCCCACCGTGAGACTTTAGTGGTGTTGGATGGAACCACGGGACAAAATGCCTTGGTGCAGGCAAAGCAATTTAACGAGGTGACGGATATTACCGGTATTGTCTTGACGAAATTGGATGGTACCGCCAAGGGTGGTATCGCCATAGCCATCCAGTCTGAAATGAATCTTCCGGTGAAATATATTGGGATCGGAGAGCAGATTGAGGATTTACAGAAATTTGATGCAGACAGTTTTGTGGATGCACTGTTTGAGACAAATTAGATGGGAGCTGATATATTATGATGACATTGGACAAGTTTGAAGAAGCGGCGGATAAGGTTAAAGAAGTGGTACTTCCCACGAATCTGATCTATAGTGAATATTTTTCAGAGCAAACAGGGAATAAGGTATACTTAAAGCCGGAAAACATGCAGTATACAGGTGCATATAAGGTACGCGGTGCATATTATAAGATTAGCACTATGTCGGATGAGGAACGCGAAAAAGGATTGATTACGGCTTCTGCAGGAAATCATGCACAGGGAGTTGCATATGCCGCAAAGCTGTTTGGTGTACCTGCCACCATCGTGATGCCTACGACTACACCATTGATTAAAGTGAACCGTACGAAAAATTATGGTGCCGAGGTGGTGTTATATGGTTCGGTTTATGACGAAGCATATCAGTACGCATTGAAATTGGTAGAAGAAAAAGGCGCGACTTTTGTACATCCTTTTAATGATGAAACGGTAGCGATGGGACAGGGCAGTATCACTATGGAGATATTCAAAGAGCTGCCGACGGTGGATATCATTCTGGTTCCCATCGGTGGTGGCGGATTGGCAGCAGGTGTATCCACGTTGGCGAAATTATTAAATCCCAACATTAAAGTCATTGGTGTGGAACCGGCAGGCGCCAGTTGTATGAAGGCTTCCTTGAAGGCGGGACATGTTGTGACACTGCCTGGTGTAGAGACGATTGCGGATGGTACCGCCGTTAAGACTCCGGGAGATGTGGTATTCCCGTATATCCAGAAAAATATAGATGATATCATTGCCATCGAGGATCAGGAGTTAATTGTGAACTTCCTGGATGTTTTGGAAAATCATAAGATGTTAGTGGAAAATTCCGGCTTGCTGACTGTGGCGGCTTTGAAGCATTTGGATTGCAAGGATAAAAAGGTGGTTTCGATCTTAAGTGGCGGTAACATGGATATCATTACCACTTCTTCGGTGGTGCAGCATGGACTGATCGCCAGAGGCAGAGTATTTAGTGTATCCGTGTTGTTACCGGATCGTCCGGGGGAGCTGGTGAATGTGGCTAATATTATTGCAGAACATAAAGGTAATGTCATTCGTCTGGAACACAATCAGTTCGTCAGCATCAACCGTAATGCTGCGGTGGAGTTAAAAATAACCTTAGAGGCTTTTGGGCATGAGCATAAAAAAGAAATTATGGATGCATTGCGGAAAAAGGGATATGATGCAAAGGAAGAAAGCCCAACGGCGATATATTAAGGAAATGAGGATTGGATCATGGTAAAAGAAGAAAAGGGAAATGAATTGTTACATACACCAGGTGGTGTCCGCGATATTTATGGGGTGGCATGTGCACAGAAGTTAGCTGTACAAAGAGATCTGGAACAGATGATGCATTCCTATGGTTTTCAGGATATTCAGACTCCAACGTTCGAATATTTTGATATTTTTAGTAAAGAACGTGGAACAGCATCTTCCAATGAAATGTTTAAGTTTTTTGACCGAGGAAATAATACTTTGGTCTTACGTCCGGATATGACCCCGTCCATTGCCCGTTGTGTGGCCAAGTATTGCCGGGAAGAACAGATGCAGATCCGCTTCTGTTATACGGCACAGACCTTTGTCAACACGAAACAATACAAGGGAAAATTACAAGAAGTCACGCAGATTGGTGCGGAACTGTTTCATGATGACAGTTCGGATGCGGATGCAGAAATGGTGGCATTGACGATAGAGTGTCTGTTAAAGAGTGGTTTGAAAGAATTTCAATTAGAGGTAGGGCATGCCGATTTATTCCGTGGTCTGGTAGAGGAGGCCGGTTTTAATCAAGGTGAAACTGAGAAATTGCAGGAATTGATCGAGAGTAAAAATTTCTTTGGTGTGGAAGATTTGCTGGATCAGTTGACAGTGTCCCGGGGATTAAAAGAAATTTTCTTAAAATTACCAGATATCTTGGAAGATTTACCTTCGGGATTTGCTTATATCAAAGAACGTTCTGGCAGTGCCAGGGTGATTAAGGCATTGGAACGTCTGGAGAAACTGGAACAAATCCTAAATCTATACGGTTTTATGGACTATGTAACGGTGGATTTAAGTATGTTAAGTCATTATAGTTATTATACTGGTGTCATCTTTCGGGCATATACATATGGCAATGGTGAAGCGATTGCTTCCGGTGGGCGGTATGATAGTCTGGTGGGACAGTTTGGTGATGATGTTTCGGCAATTGGTCTGGTCATTGTCCTGGATCAGCTAATGATCGCATTAGAACGTCAGCAGTTGCTGCAGGATGCACCGATTGGGGGTACGCTATTGTTGTATCCTAAGGAAGCCAGAGCGGAGGCATTGGCCAAGGCGGCAGCACTGAGAGCGGATGGAGAGGTTGTGCAGATGCTTCGCAAATCATCCAGGATATCGCTGGAAGAGTATGAGAAGTATGCGAAACGCAATGGCAATGAACGGGTATTATATATTACCGAGGAATAACAGATAGGAGCATTGAGTAAAAAGATGAAATATTTAACATTTGCATTAGCGAAGGGAAGATTAGCCAAAAAGACATTAAGTCTGTTGGAGCAGATCGGGATCACCTGTGAAGAGATGAAGGATGAGAAAACCAGAAAGCTGATCTTTGTCAATGAGGAATTGGGATTGAAATTTTTCTTATCCAAGGCCTCTGATGTGCCGACCTATGTAGAGTTGGGTGCAGCAGATATCGGTGTAGTTGGAAAGGATACGATTCTGGAAGAAGGCAGAAAATTATATGAGGTATTGGATCTGAATACGGGGAATTGCCGTATGTGTGTGGCTGGTCCGGCTTCTGCCAGACAGAAATTAAACGACGGATCACTGATCCGGGTGGCCAGTAAATATCCGCGAATAGCCAAAGACTATTTCTATAATGTAAAGCATCAGACTGTGGAAATCATTAAATTAAATGGATCAGTGGAACTGGCACCGATTGTTGGGTTATCAGAAGTGATCGTTGATATCGTCGAGACAGGTTCTACCTTAAAAGAAAATGGTCTGGAAGTATTAGAAGAGATCTGCCCATTATCTGCCAGAGTGGTGGTCAATGAAGTAAGTATGAAGATGCAGCATGAACGGATCAATAAATTAATTCATGATTTAAGGGAGGTGTTACCGTCATGAGAATTGTAAAACTGACAGCGCAGGAACGAGAGAATATATTGGAGAATTTATTAAAGAGAAGTCCGAATCAATATGGTAAATATGAGGCAACAGTGCAGGAAATTCTGGAAGAAGTAAAGACGAAAAAGGATCAGGCATTATTCTCATATACCGAGAAATTTGATGGTGTGACGATCACAGCGGATACGTTTCGGGTGACACAGGAGGAGATGGAAGAAGCTTATAATTTAGTTGATCCGCATTTGATCCAGATTATTCGGAAATCATTAAAAAATATTCGTGATTATCACCAGAAACAGGTGCGTTATAGTTGGTTTGACAGCCGGCCGGATGGGACACTTCTGGGACAGAAAGTGACGGCATTGGAACGTGTCGGAGTCTATGTGCCAGGTGGCAAAGCGGTATATCCTTCTTCGGTTTTGATGAATATTGTGCCCGCAAAAGTGGCGGGGGTAGACCGCATCGTGATGACGACACCGCCGGGAAAAGACGGTAAAGTATACCCCATCACACTGGTGGCAGCCAATGAGGCTGGTGTCGATGAGGTTTATAAGGTGGGCGGTGCACAGGCCATCGGCGCCCTGGCATATGGGACGGAGAGTGTTCCTAAAGTGGATAAGATCGTAGGTCCGGGAAATATTTTTGTGGCTTTGGCCAAGAAAGCAGTATATGGTCATGTGAGCATTGATTCCATCGCAGGCCCCAGTGAAATTCTGGTGTTAGCGGATGAGACAGCGAATCCGCGCTATGTGGCAGCGGATCTCTTGTCCCAGGCAGAGCATGACGAGATGGCATCTGCCATCCTGATTACCACCAGTGAAGAAGTGGCAGAAAAGGTATCGGCAGAAGTGGATGGATTTGTACAGACGTTATCCCGGCGGGAGATCATTCAGAAATCTCTGGATTCCTATGGATATATTTTGGTGGCTGAGACGATGGAGGAGGCGGTGGAAACTGCCAATGCCATTGCTTCAGAGCATTTAGAGATCATCACCAGAAATCCATTTGACATCATGACCAAAATTCGGAATGCGGGGGCAATATTCTTGGGCGAATATAGCAGTGAGCCGTTGGGGGACTATTTTGCCGGCCCGAATCATGTGCTTCCGACGAATGGTACAGCCAAGTTTTTCTCACCGCTTTCTGTGGATGATTTTATCAAGAAGTCCAGTATTATTTCTTATTCCAGAGAAGCACTGGAGTTGGTACATCAGGATATTGAGGACTTTGCAGCGGCTGAGAAACTGACTGCTCATGCAAACTCGATTGCAGTCCGATTTGAACAAAAATGATAGAAAGTGAGGTCGCATATGGAAAAAGAGAGAATCGTACATTCTGACCGTCAGGCAGAAGTTTCCCGCATGACAGGAGAGACAGATATTGAGATCAAATTAAATCTGGATGGCAGCGGGCAGGCACAGGTGGATACCGGGATCGGTTTCCTGGATCACATGTTGTATAGTTTTGCCAGACATGGGTTGTTTGATCTGGAAGTATCCGTGGATGGTGATTTGGAAGTGGACAGTCATCATACCATCGAGGACACCGGGATTGTTTTGGGCGAGGCCATCAAGCAGGCGGTTGGAGACAAAAAAGGCATTTGTCGTTTTGGCGAATGTACTTTGCCTATGGATGAGTCACTGGTACTATGTGCTTTGGATTTGTCAGGCAGACCATACTTGCGATATCATCTGAATTTGACTGTTCCGAAAGTGGGAGCATTTGATACCGAGATGGTACATGAATTTTTTTATGCGATCAGCTATAGCGCAGGAATGAATCTACATATAAAACAGTTGGATGGGGAAAATAATCATCATATCATTGAGGCGGCCTTTAAGGCATTTGCCAAGGCATTGGATCAGGCAACCGGTTATGATCCGCGTATCAGAGATGTGTTATCAACGAAAGGAAGCTTATCATGAGTCAGAAAAAAATCATTCCATTTATTAATGCGGAAAATGAATATCCGGCAAATGTGGTCAAATTGGCAGAACGATATTCTTGCGAAGGCGCGGATGCGTTATTTCTCTATAATTATACCGGAGACGAATCGTCCAGAGACGAATTTTTAAGTACGGCCAGACAGATTGAAAAGGAGATTGATATTCCGTTTATCATTGGTATCTATATTGAGCGTTTTGAAGATGCCAAAAAGGCATTGTATACCGGTGCGGAACAGGTGGTGATCCGCAAGGCATTATTGCCGGAAGAGAAAGTACTACAGGAGATCACAGACCGTTTTAGCAGGGAGAAATTAGCTATCGAAGTGGATATGAAGGCTGATTTTCAGTCGGCAGAGCAGTTAGATGCTTTTTATGATAAGGGAATCGGCAGTGTTATATTAAAGCATATTGATACTACGTCAAGTTTTGAACAGACGATCGATAATACCAAGATGCAGGTGATGATCCGGGATGGCCTGATTCGTAATGATCTGGGTGATATTTTATCTTATGAGAATGTCAGAGCAGTTTCCACGAATTATTTTGAGGAAAAAGATATCTATAAAGCCAAAAGAGCATTAAAAGACAGAGGAATCGATGTGGAGTTGTTTGAAAGCCGGATTGATTTTTCGGATTTTAAGCTACTAGATAATGGTCTGATTCCAGTGGTGGTACAGGATTATCGAACCAGTGAAGTTTTGATGGTGGCCTATATGAATCAGGAATCTTATGAGAAGACTCTGGAGACCGGACGCATGACCTATTATAGCCGCAGCAGACAGCAGTTGTGGCTTAAGGGAGAAACTTCCGGACATTTTCAGTATGTAAAGTCCTTGATGTTAGACTGTGATAATGATACAATCTTAGCAAAGGTCCGTCAGGTGGGGGCAGCCTGCCATACGGGCCGTAGAAGCTGTTTCTTCCAGGAGTTGGCCAAGAAGGATTATGTGGAGACGAATCCGTTAAATGTCCTGATGGAAGATTATGATATCATCATGGAGCGGAAGGAACATCCAAAAGAGGGATCTTATACCAATTATTTATTTGATAAGGGGATTGATAAGATCTTGAAAAAATGTGGCGAGGAGGCGACGGAGATCGTCATCGCTGCCAAGAATCCGGATGCAGAAGAACTGAAATACGAGATAGCAGATTTTCTGTACCACATGATGGTATTAATGGCGGAATGCGGATTGGATTGGAATGATATCACAAAGGAACTGGTGAATCGAAGATAGTGTCCTGTTTTTGGGACGGCATATGATTGTCCGGAATATGGGACAAGATGGAAAGGACGGGAAAAGATATGATAGTCGGAGCATTATTGGCAAAAGGTGTTGCAGACTTTACATTTGGAGGAGCATTTCTCTGGTATCTGATAAAATTTATTGTCAGTGCGGTGATTGCACTCTGTGCTATTATGTTGGGAATGAAATGGCGTAAAAGTAAAAATGCAAAGATGTCGTCAACAAAAGTAGAGACCGAAGTGGAAACACAGAAGTCGGAGGCATAGGATATTACGTTATGGAGATTGAAAAGAAGTTTCAAATAAAAGAATTGCCAGATTTATCCGGTTATCAAAAGAGAGAGATTGAACAGGGATATCTTTGTACAGATCCGGTTGTGCGGATTCGTAAATGTGATGACCGATATATCTTAACTTATAAATCAAATATGGGGATAGAACCTTCTGGGATTGTGGCGCAGGTGAATCAGGAGATTGAGGTGCCCTTAAACGAAAAATCCTATCGGCATCTAAGAGAAAAGGTGGATCATCATTTGATTCGGAAATCCCGCTATTTAATCCCGCTTGAGGATGGACATACCGGTGAGCTGGATGTATTTCACGGTTTGTTAGAGGGGCTTGTTTTTATCGAAGTGGAATTTGAAAATGAAGAGGCAGCTTCAACCTTTCGTCCACCGGCATGGTTTGGGGATAATGTCAGTAAGGATAAGAGATATACCAATAGTTTTTTGTCAAAATGTGAAGATTTGACGGTATTTCCGAGAGAAACGAAGTAATTCCGGGATACCCCGGTTACGACACAACACATGATCTCTGCATTGACCAAGGATAGCAGTTCACGTCATGCCGAGAAATCATTTTGTTGTGAGAAAAATAATAATGGAGGCACATTATGTATAAGATTTTGAAAAAGGAATATTTAGCTAATAATATCTGGTTAATGGATATTGAGGCACCGAGAGTGGCAAAGCACTGTCAGCCAGGACAGTTTGTCATTGTCAAGATGAATGAAAAGGGGGAGCGTATTCCGTTGACTGTCTGTGATTATGACAGAGAAAAAGGAACGGTTACGATTGTATTTCAAACTGTGGGGGCATCGACCCAGGAGATGGCAGAATATGAGGTGGGTGAAACCTTCCAGGATTTTGTAGGGCCTTTAGGCTGTGCATCGGAATTGATCGAGATGCCAATCGAAGAATTAAAAAAAGAAAAGATTTTATTTGTTTGTGGCGGTGTGGGTACGGCACCGGTTTATCCGCAGGTAAAATGGATGAAAGAACATGGAATTGATGTGGACGTTATCATTGGTGCGCGTTCCAAGGATATTTTGATTCTGGAGAATGAGATGCGCCAGGTGGCAGCGAACCTCTATATTGCAACGGATGATGGTTCCTATGAATTTAAGGGAAATGGCTGTGATAAGATCAAAGATTTGTATGCGCAGGGCAAGGAGTATACCCGCGTGGTAGCCATCGGACCGATGATCATGATGAAATTTGTCTGTCTGTTGACGAAGGAATTGAATATTCCGACGATTGTCAGCATGAATCCCATCATGGTGGATGGTACCGGAATGTGTGGCGCATGCCGTCTGCAAGTGGGGGATGAGATTAAATTTGCCTGCGTAGATGGACCGGAGTTTGATGGTCATCTGGTGGATTTTGATCAGGCAATGAAACGTCAGGGAATGTACAAGACCGAAGAGGGACGTGCCATGCTCCGTAGAGAGGAAGGCGATACCCATCACGGTGGATGTGGCAATTGTAACTAAATTCGATTGATATAGAAAAGAGGAGAGTCATGGAAGTAGATGTAATGAAGAGAGTTCCTGTTCGAGAGCAGGATCCAAAGGTACGTGCGAAGAATTTCGATGAAGTTTGTCTGGGTTATAATAAGGAAGAAGCTATGGCGGAAGCTACCCGTTGCTTACAGTGCAAAAATCCACAATGTGTTAAGGGATGTCCGGTTAATATTGACATTCCGGGATTTATCAGTGAAGTTGTGGACGGAAATGTGGCGGAAGCTTATCAGGTGATCAGTAAATATTCTGCGTTACCGGCAGTTTGTGGCCGTGTATGTCCACAGGAAAGTCAGTGTGAGTCAAAATGTATCCGCGGTATTAAAGGAGATGCGGTATCCATCGGTAAGTTGGAGCGTTTTGTGGCAGACACTGCCAGAGAAGAGGGCATCAAACCATTGCCGGCTGAGACGAAAAATGGCAAGAAGGTGGCAGTGATTGGATCGGGTCCTGCCGGATTGACCTGTGCCGGTGATCTGGCAAAACTGGGATACGATGTTACTATTTTTGAGGCATTGCATAAGGCGGGCGGTGTGTTATCTTACGGCATTCCGGAGTTCCGTTTGCCAAAGTCAAAAGTAGTGGATCAGGAAGTGGAAAATGTAAAAGCGTTAGGTGTGAAGATCGAGACAAATCTTGTCATCGGAAAAGCAACCACGATTGATGAATTATTAAAGGAAGAGGGATTCGATGCGGTATTTGTAGGATCTGGTGCCGGACTTCCACGTTTTATGGGTATTCCGGGAGAGAATGCCAATGGTGTCTTTTCGGCCAATGAATATCTGACCAGAAGCAATCTGATGAAGGCATTTGATGAGAAATATGATACCCCGATCATTGCAGGCAAGAAAGTGGCTGTTGTGGGCGGTGGTAATGTGGCTATGGATGCTGCCAGAACAGCGTTGCGTCTGGGGGCAGAGGTGCATATTGTGTACCGCCGCAGTGAGGAAGAGTTACCGGCTCGTGTGGAAGAGGTACATCATGCGAAGGAAGAGGGGATTACGTTTAATCTCTTGACCAATCCTACCCGGATTTTCACAGATGAAGCGGGGAATGTCAATGGTATGGAATGTATTCGTATGGAATTAGGTGAACCGGATGAATCCGGACGGCGTAGACCGGTGGAAGTCCCAGGCTCTGAGTTTACTTTAGATGTGGATACAGTCATTATGTCATTGGGAACCAGTCCGAATCCGTTGATTTCCTCTACGACAGAGGGATTGGAGATCAATCGTCGTAAGTGTATCGTAGCAGAGGAGGACAATGGACAGACCTCGAAAGCGGCAGTGTTTGCCGGTGGTGATGCGGTAACAGGAGCGGCAACCGTTATTTTGGCTATGGGAGCAGGGAAAGCGGCAGCAAAGGGGATTGATGAATTTTTGAGAGCGCAGTAAATATCATGGGTGTCAACATTCCTGTTTTGCCTTTTGTTTTATATTTTTAGAAGAAAACAGCGTATCCAATGCAGATACGCTGTTTTTTTGTGCAATATGTTGTTTTTTCGATGGTTAAAAAGTGATATTGCACAAAAAAACGGTTTTAGAGCCAAATTGGTTTTTGGGGTTTGTGGGATTCGTGAATTTTCCCCCCGTTTATTAGCAGATTTACTAATTGTCCGATCTCCTAAAGTCTGTTAGCATAAATATTAGAAAATTTCCTATGTCTAAGGAGTTCTAAATAACAGATGTCAAACGCCGCTGCCATAGTAAATTCTTTGCTATTGTAGGTTCTTTGCTATAGTAGATTCTTTGCGATTGCAGATTCCTTGCGATTGCAGATTCTTTGCGATTACAGACTTGCTATGGCGGATTTTCCCACGGTCTGTTATCTTTGATCGAAGG
This sequence comes from uncultured Jutongia sp., assembly GCA_964521555.1. GTDB lineage: Bacteria > Bacillota > Clostridia > Lachnospirales > Lachnospiraceae > Butyribacter. Next base: position 27,834 of record CAZFSU010000004.1, read on the forward strand.
ATCATCTTTCATTCCATAGATTTCTACATTCTGAGATCTTCCAGGGTAACATAATAGGGTGCTGCTAAAGAGAAATGCTATTACTTATCGGGAAGAATAGGAGGTTTTCTATCGATCCAGAGGCGGCAGGGAGATATGGTAAGAACAGTAATATCTCTCTGCGCCGATCATAAAAGGAAACATATCAAAACCAATGTAAAATATTTCGGAATGGAGGACAATATGGGGAGAAAAATGGATTATGTGGAATTTCAAACAAATATGAAAGAACAGTTAAGGGCTTTATTGCCAGAGGGTTATCAGGTTGTGATTCAAAAAGTGGTGAAGAATAACGATCTACAACTAGATAGTCTGGTTATTTTATCAAAAAATGTGAATATATCCCCCAATTTCTATATGCAACAATATTATCGGAGATATCTTGATGGGGAGACAGCAGAAGGGCTGATCTCGGAAATGCTGGTGCTATATGAGAGAACGAAGGACACGATGAATCAATATCGGCTGGATTTATCCCTTGATACTTGTCGGGATAAGATTATATACCGTTTGATTTCCGGTGAAAGAAATGACAGGCATTTAGAAAATGTACCATCCATACCTTTTTTAGATTTGGAGATTACCTTTTATGTGCTGCTGGTGGAAGAAGAGGATGGTGTGGGCTCTGTCTTGATTCATGACGATTTACAGGAAGAGTGGCATATCGATACCAAACAGCTATTCCGGTTGGCACAGGAAAATACGATGCGATTATTTCCGATGCAAATTCGTTCTATGGAACAGGTGTTGCAGGAACTATTGGTAGAAAACGGGCATATGCAGGAGACGTCGCAGGAGGGGCTACAGGAAGCCGAAATCCAGGAGGGAAATATAGATCCGCTGGTGGTAACCAACGAGAAAGGCATCAATGGGGCTGCGGTGATGTTGTACCCTGGATGTCTGTCTATGTTATCGGAACATTGTCATGGGGATTATTATATTTTACCAAGCAGTATTCATGAATTGCTGATTTTACCGGATCATCACAATATTCCCGAGCAGGAACTGAAGAAAATGGTACGGGAAGTGAATGAAAATTGTGTACAGCCGGATGAGATCCTGTCGGATCATGTATATCACTATTCTACACAGTTTCGGACTGTGGAAGTTATGTAAACAGTAAGGAGCTTCTGGATTCTTTGACTTATTTTGCGTATTGTGGCGAAAAATGTCTGTGGTTTTGCAAAGTTTTCAAAAATGTATCTTTACAAAATTTATGATTCAAGGTATAATCATAAGAGTGCCGTTTGGGTGAATCAAACGGTTTACGCACCTGTAGCTCAGGGGATAGAGCACCGGCCTCCGGAGCCGGGAGCGGGAGTTCGAATCTCCCCAGGTGCGTTTTTTTACTCTATAGGAAGTTGTATCTGAGGCATTTTTTGCCAAAAAGAATGTTTTTATAGTGGTTGAAAGGATGTGATGGTTGCATGCCATTAAGATATAAAAAGTTAATTTGGATTTTTACATTGGCAATCATGTTGATCGGTATGGGGACTTTTTCTTTGCTGGCTCCAGAGATTAATTTCTCTTTCGCTTCGTCCGGCAATGGCAAATCTGCGGCTGACCTGGCATTAGAGGGGAAGTCGGAGAAAGAGATTGAAGAAGAACTCAACAATTTAATTAAAGAATACTTTGCTGCAAAGCTGCAAGTGGATATGGATGCCTTGGGAGATTGTGTGAGTGATGTCAGTCATATTGATGAGAAAAAACTGGTGGCAGAGGCAGAATATATCGAGGCATATAATAATATCAGTTGTACTATATTTGATGGTGCAGAGAAAGCCAGTTATCGGATCTATGTTTATCATGAGGATAAATATTTTGACATTAATACGACGATCCCTTCTTTGACTGGTCTGTATGTAAAGGCTGTCAAAGGTGGTAAGTTTGCAGTTTATACCGGAACTTTGAGTGCAAAGGAACAAGATAAGCTGGAGGAATTGGATCAAAGTGCGGATGTGATTGCCTTACGGGATCAGGTAAATCAAAAACTGGATACTTTGATCGCTTCTGACCAGCAGGTGAAAGAGTTTTATGAAATGTTAGAAAGTTCTGGTGTAGAGGAAGAAGAGGGAACGGAGAATATAGAGCAGGAAGCGGGAAGTGCGGCGGCTGGAACGCAGCCATCTGCAGCACCGGTGACACCAACACAGGCACCGGTAACACCGACACAGGCACCAGCAGCACCGACGCAAGCACCAGCAGCGCCAACGCAAGCACCAGCAGCGCCAACACAGGCACCGGTGGCACCGACACAGGCACCAGCGGCACCGACGAATGCTCCGGCACAATAATAGTGAAAGGTGATCTGTTCAGAGGTCACCTTTTCTAGTTTGCGTAAATATAAAGAAAGAAACAGGGGATACTATGATGGCAGAGGATGGAATCAATACGGGAATCCGTATGAATAAATATTTAAGTGAGGCGGGGGTATGCTCCAGGCGGGAAGCAGACCGTATGCTTTCACAGGGAAGAATTTGTGTGGATGGTATGCCGGCAACCCTGGGACAGAGAGTACAATCCGGTCAGGTTGTGACAGTAGATGGTGTAGCGGTTTATCCGGAAACAGAAGAGATATTTTTAGCCTTTTATAAGCCAAAGGGGATTGTATGCACCACTGCGGATCATGAAAATGGTGAGAGAGTACGCAATGTGGTGGAATATATCAATTATCCCAAACGAATATATCCTGTAGGACGTTTGGACCAGGCATCGGAAGGTTTATTATTATTAACCAATCAAGGAGATGTGATGGAAAAGATTTTGCGGGGCAGGTATGGACATGAAAAGGAATATTTCGTGAAAGTTGATCACAAAATATCGGATGAAATATTGTATCGGATGGGACAGGGGGTGCCAATTCTGGATACTGTGACAAAACCGTGCAAGATATGGAGGGAAACGGAGGACAGTTTTCATATTATATTAACACAGGGGTTGAATCGGCAGATCCGGCGGATGTGTGACTATTTTGGCTTCCGGGTGGTGCATTTGCGCAGAGACCGGGTAATGAATATTACATTACAGGGATTAAAAAAAGGTAGATACCGGGATCTAACCGTATCCGAAATAAGAATATTAAAAAAAGAATTGGGTTTATAAAGGGATGGTAAGAATATGAAAGACAAACAAATCCGTATGAAAGAATTAGTCGAACAACTGAATCAGGCAGCGGCCGTGTATTATCAGGGGAAAGATGAGATGATGAGCAATTATGAATACGATAGTTTGTATGATGAATTGCAGGCATTAGAAGAGGAAACCGGAATCATCTTGGCAGGCAGTCCAACGAGACGGGTAGGTTATGAAGTGCTGAGCGAATTGCCGAAAGAGACCCATCTTTCTCCGATGCTTTCTCTGGATAAGACAAAGGATGTAGCACAGTTGGCAGACTGGTTAGGGACGCAGGAAGGGCTGCTTTCCTGGAAATTGGACGGATTGACGATTGTATTGACCTATGAGAATGGCAGTCTGAGTAAAGCGGTAACCAGGGGAAATGGTCAGGTGGGAGAAGTGATTACCAACAATGCTAAGGTATTTCAAAATGTGCCTCTATCTGTGCCGTTTAAGGATGACTTGATTCTACGGGGAGAGGCGATTATCACCTATTCTGAATTTAAACGGATTAATAAATCTCTGCCAGAAGAGGAACAGTATAAGAATCCAAGAAATTTATGCAGTGGTACAGTCAGACAATTAAACAATGAGATTACTGCTAAACGTAAGGTGGAGTTTTTTGCTTTTTCGCTAGTATCAGCCAAAGGAGTGGATTTCGCCAATTCCCAGGAGAATAAAATGTTGTTTTTGCAAGAGCAGGGCTTTGATGTGGTGGAATATCGGCGGGTGACTGGCGATACACTGGCAGAAACCGTATCTTGGTTTGCAGAAAAGATCCAAACCAATGATTTCCCATCCGATGGTCTGGTTTTGTTGATGGATGATATTGCCTATGGGGAGGGATTGGGGCATACGGCAAAGTTCCCAAGAAATGCCATAGCATATAAGTGGGCAGATGAGATCGCTGATACAGTTTTGCAAGAGATAGAATGGAGTGCATCCCGAACCGGTTTGATTAACCCGGTGGCAATTTTCGATCCAGTGGAATTGGAGGGGACCACAGTCAGTCGGGCCAGTGTGCATAATATAAGTATTGTGAAACAGTTAGAACTGGGAATCGGTGACCGAATACAAGTATATAAAGCGAATATGATTATTCCACAGATTGCAGAAAATTTGACCCGGTCCGGGAAATTAGATATCCCATCCCATTGTCCGGTGTGTGATGGAGATACGGCGATCCATGAGGATAATGGAGTACAGGTGCTGTTTTGTGAAAATCCAGATTGTCCGGCGAAAAAAATCAAAAGTTTTTCGCATTTTGTCAGCAGAGATGCTATGAATCTGGATGGGATGTCAGAGGCAACCATAGAAAAACTCATGAATCAGGGGATGATTCATGAGCTGGCGGATTTATTTTGTTTGGAACGTTATCGGGATCAAATCGTGGAGATGGATGGCTTTGGAGAGAAATCCTATCAGAAGATGATTGAAGCGGCAGATCGTGCCAGACATACAGATGTGGTACGTTTTGTATATAGTCTGGGCATTCCCAATGTTGGTTTATCCAATGCAAGGCTGATCTGTCAGGCCTTTGATCAGGATTTTGCGCGTATCCGGCAGGCGGATACCGGGACTCTGACCGAAATCGAAGGGGTAGGACCGGTAATAGCAGAGTCCTTTGTGGCATTTTTTCACAATCCTAAAGTGCAGGAAATGATAGCACATTTGCTACAAAAGATTACATTAGAAGCACCAAAAGGTGATGAGATTCCACAGGATATGGCGGGAGTGACCTTTGTCATTACGGGTTCCGTGGAGCATTTTGCGAATCGGAACGCTGTCAAAGAAATCATAGAATCCCGTGGCGGAAAAGTGACCGGAAGTGTATCTGCGAAAACCAATTATTTGATTAATAATGACGTGGCGAGCAATTCCACGAAAAATCGAAAGGCGAAGGAATTAGGCATTCCTATTATAACTGAGGAACAGTTTATAGATATGTATGGTATCCAGATCGGAGAATAGGGCATTTGGACATGTTTTGATGATAGATTATGAGAGAAAGGGGCGTTTATAATGCCAATCAAAGTGCAAAATAATTTACCTGCAAAGAAGATCATGGAACGGGAAAATATTTTCATGATGGATGAAACCAGGGCGGTATCACAGGATATTCGTCCGCTCTATATTGCAGTATTAAATTTAATGCCATTAAAGGAAGATACGGAAGTACAGTTGCTGCGAAGTTTATCCAATACGCCGTTACAAATAGACATTACTTTCCTGACCACCGCGACATATATTGGGACGAATACGAAAGCGAGTCATCTCAATGAATTTTATCAGACCTTTGATGATGTAAAGCATCGGAAGTTTGATGGACTGATAATCACGGGTGCTCCTGTGGAGCAGATGGAATTTGAAGAGGTACAGTATTGGGAAGAATTGGAACAGATCATGGAATGGTCCAATACCAATGTCACCTCTACCTTACATATTTGTTGGGGCGCACAGGCAGGTTTATACTACCATTATGGTATTCAAAAGCATTTATTACCTAAGAAGATTTTTGGAATCTATGAACATCGGGTACACCATCGTAAAGTTCCTTTGTTGCGGGGGTTTGATGATGTGTTTTACGCACCACATTCCCGGTATACCGGAATGGATCACGAACAGATTGCCGCCTGCGATGACTTGACGCTATTAGCGGATTCCGACGAAGTGGGAGAGTTTCTTCTGGTTTCTAAGGATGGCAAGAGAATCTTTGTGTTGGGGCATTTGGAATATGATCGTCTGACTTTGGATCAGGAATATAAGAGAGATCTTGCGAAACATTTAGAGATCGAGTTACCGGTCAACTATTATCCGGGAGACGATATGACAAAGCGGCCGTTGCTTCGTTGGCGGGGAGCGTCTAATGCGATGTATTCAAATTGGGTTAATTACTACGTGTACCAGAATACGCCGTATGATTGGTCGTGAGTAATGGATGACATGACTCGATCCACCTACGATACAAGGATTGAAAAATAAACTATGTAATAGCAGGGGATTATTCCCCGCTATCTCCACCAGGACCATCTTTTCTAGGTCTGGAAGATTCTGGCAGAGGTTCTACATTATTATAATTGGTTTTATTTGAAGTAGAGTTCTGTGGCTGATCTACTTCAGGAATATTGCCGTCATCATAGGTATTTGTTGTTTTGTTGGTATTCTTATTTTTTTTCATAACACACCATCCTTTCAAGAGTAGGGTGTACAAATGAAAAATTTTTATACAATATAAAGCGTAAAAAGATTATTTTTCTTCCTGCGTTTTGGAAATGGGATACCCATTTCCCTGGGCATCGGTTGTGATTTCTTCCAGATGTTCATTTCTGGTTTTATGCTCCTTTTTATAGGTGTTACTGCTTTCCCAGACACCCTTCGGAGTCGTATGGATTGGTTTATCTTTCTGGGCTTGTTTCATAGTGATGCTCCTCCCGGCTTATTTTGGGATTAGTATAACCGGAAAACAGAAAAATAACCTATGCGAGAAAAAGATAAGAGATTTTATGAATGAAAGAGATTTTCATAGATATGTATCAGTTCGTCATATCTTGCCTGACAATCTGCTTGTCTGCCAAGTGAGGTCATGGCATTTTTCATGGATCCGTAGTACCACCGCTGCTTCTCTTTTGGGGCCCGAAAACGTTCCCATAATTGTTCTCCTGATGATCGGTAATCTGCAGACATGCTTCGGAGGTTGGAGAGTGCATCAGCCAAAATCAGCATTTGATATCTTTGATCAGCAGATCGTAACGTTTCAATCGCGTTCCTTTTGCGCTCATCCCAGGTCAAATCTTTATTTTCGGTATGTTTTCCCACTAAGTTTGCCACATCATCTCCAAAGATCTCTTGTATTTTGGTAAGCGTGAGATCCGTATCTTCTACCGTGTCATGTAACACACCTGCGATCTTGAGGTCAATATCTGCATTCATAGAGGATAAAATTTCCAATACTTCCATTGGGTGTACCAGATAATCAATATTAGTTCCCTTACGGAGTTGTCCTTTATGTGCTTTTGCTGCCAGTATAATGGCATCGTGTAATCTGCTACCTGTTACAACTGTATTATTCTCCATGTATACCTCCCATTTGATCATACTACGATATGGAAAAGTATAACAAAAGATGAAATGAAAAGTCAATCATTCCAGCCTGATCATCATCTTTGGTTCGTATTTTGCAGCCGGGGAGGAATAAAAAGCTGTGAAAGGAATAAATAAAGATATGCAAAGTTTTTTGGGGTTGCGCTGAGGTTATGCTATAATAGATTTGTGATATTCATTCGTATAGGAGGAAAGTGGAATATGATCAATAAAAAATGGATGGGAGTCATCTGTATTTTGGCAGTATTTTCAATATTCATCAGTAAACCGCAGGCAAAGGCAAAAGTGTACAAAAAAGGGTTTACTTATCAAAAACTGCCAAGTCATATCAAGAAAAAAATTACGGGTGTTTCATATAAGAAAAATAAATATATTAAATATAAAGACTTGCGTTACGTCAAAGTGCGGTATTACGATTTTTCGGGAAAAGTTCAAGAGGGAGAACTGATTGTAAATAAGAAAATTGCGAAAAAAACCGTCAGGATATTCTATGAATTATATCAGATTCATTATCCTATTGAGCGGGTCCAACTGGTGGATGATTTTGAAGCGGATGATGAGAAATCAATGAGCGCAAATAATACATCCTCGTTTAATTATCGTACAGTGGCAGGGACAAATCGACTGTCGAAACATGCTATGGGTCTGGCGATTGATATTAATCCCCGCATTAATCCGTACATTAATCGTCAGGGGATACTAACACCTGCCAATGCGAAAGTATATCGCTGCCGTAACAAGGCAAAATGTACCGGAAAGTATGCGCGCTATATGATAAAACGTAACAGTAAAATCACAAAAATATTTAAAAAGTATGGATTTTCCTGGGGCGGAGACTGGAAATACAGTAAGGATTACCAGCATTTTGAGATATGATACTGTTACTAAGCGTGAATATTCATTTCTGCTGGTGATAGATTCTTCGCTGCCGGCGTGAATCGTTACATGATCTTATATGTTCCCGGTTACGCAGAACGTTTCTCTCGAAAATACATGCGCAAACACAGACAGGATAGAAAGGTCATCACAATCTGGCTCACAAGAATGCCGATCAGATAGGCCATGATGCCAAAATGTGGTACACAGAACACCAGACTGCCCAGTTTGATGGATTGGCTTATGACAGTGATGAAAAAAGTTTGACGATTCTTACCCAGACCGTTAATGATACTGCCTAATGTGGTTGAGAGATAGAGAAATGGACAGAGCCATGATAAGATTCGTAAGAAGGTGCCTGCTGTTTCGTTATGAAAGCACAGATTGCCAATCAGATTACCAAATAGCAGAAAGAAAATGGTAAAAGCAAATCCCATCAGCAGGCAATAGAGAGAGGAAGTGGTGACATAGCGTTTTACCTGCTTTTCCTGGCCTGCCGCTTTGGAATCTGCCACAGCAGGAAGCAACATCACTGCGATGGAATTGGTAATACTGGAGGGAAAGAGCAAAAATGGCATTACCATACCCGACAAAACACCATACAGTGCCAATGCATCCATACCGGAATATCCATACATGCGTAGTGCTGCCGGGATAAATACAGCTTCTGTACTATTGAGCAGCGCGACAATTAATTTTGTGGTGGTCAGGGTCACACTGACAGAAATTAAATGAGAGAACAATTTATTGTTTCTGAGGGATTGTATAGAGAGAGCAGATGGTTTTTGGCCGGTTTTCTGATAGCGGAGGAACTGATATACGACATAGGTGTTGGAGCTGACTTCGCCCACCACCAGACCCCAGACAGCCACCAGACATCCCTGTTTGGGGGACATGGGATATAATAAAAGGATGACAAACACAAATCCCAGACGGCACAATTGTTCCACTACCTGGGTCATAGCTGGAATTTTGGCATCCTGTATCCCATAATAATATCCGTGGAGACATGCGGTGATACCACAGAACGGGAACAAAAGGGATAATATGCGCAGATATGGTGTACAACTGGATTCCAATAACAGATAGGTTGCGATCGGTTCTGCAAAACTTTGAACGATGCACAAAAGTGAGCAGGACAGACATAGTGAGATCCCCATACCATACCATAATATTCTTTTGGCTTTCGGACAGATGTGTTTCTGTCCGTCTTTTGGTATCATACCGGAAGTGGAACAGGAAGAAGCGATGATTTGGGAGATGGCGGTCTGTATTCCGGCACCATAGATGGTAAAGGCGATCCCATAAACGGGAAAGATTAACTGATAGGTTCCCAACAGGGAAGCGCCAAGCCGGTCAGCTAAAAAAACACGGTAAAAGAACCCTAAAATCCTGGTGATAAATCCAGCGATGGTCAGGATCAGAGTGCCTTTCACAATTTTATTTTGAAGGAAATGCATAGCGTCACCTAATGAACGTTACCTTAGAAATATAGTATGGGTTGTAGCGATAAAATATGCCTGAAAATCGGCAGGAACTCTTTGTGGTACAAAACATTTCGGGGAGAATCACCTTGAATCGTCTGTTGCATAGAATATACTAACTTGGTATTTGATCAGGAGGAGGGGTGGTGATGGAGGAAAAACGAATTTATATGGATCATGGTGCTACGACTGCTGTAGAATCTGAAGTGATCAAGGAAATGCTGCCATATTATACACAGTGGTATGGGAATCCATCGGGTTTATATGAATTTGCCGGGAAAAGCAAAAAGGCTGTAGAACATGCCAGAGAAGTGATTGCGCAAAGTATTGGAGCCAAACCGGAGGAAATCTATTTTACCAGTGGCGGTACCGAAGCGGATAATTGGATTTTGAAAGGAAGCGTTTGTCAGGATGGTTTTGCCAGAGGCAAACATATCATTACTTCCAGCATTGAACATCATGCGGTTTTGCACAGTTGTGAATTTTTGGAACGCATGGGTTGTGAAGTGACTTACCTTCCGGTGAACGAACTGGGGCTCATCGATATTCAGGAATTGGAACAGGCGATCCGTCCGGAGACGGTGCTGATTAGTATTATGTTTGCCAACAATGAGATCGGTACGATAGAGCCGGTATATGAGATTGGTCAGATTGCAAAAAAGCATGGGATTCCTTTTCACACGGATGCGGTGCAGGCTTATTTGCATGTGCCAATACAAGTGGAGGAATTAGGTATTACCGCATTGAGTGCCAGCAGCCATAAGTTTAATGGGCCAAAAGGCGTGGGATTTTTATATATCAAAGAAGGAACAACATTGGAGTCTTATATGCATGGTGGGGCGCAGGAAAGCAGAATGCGTGCCGGGACCGAAAATGTTCCGGGAATCGTGGGTATGGGAAAAGCCGTAGAGTTGGGGATGCAATATATGCAACAGGATATGAATTATGTAAAGGAATTGCGGGAGTATATGTTGTACCGTCTCTTTCAGGAGATTCCTTTCCTGTACTTAAACGGTTCTGTCCGGGAAAGACTTCCGGGGAATATTAATATCAGTCTGGATTATGTGGAGGGCGCTTCTTTGTTGGTATTATTAGATATGGAAGGGGTTTGTGCTTCCGCAGGATCTGCCTGTACCGCCGGAGACCATAGTGTTTCCCATGTATTGAAGGCGATCGGTTTGCCGGAGGAACTGGCCAGAGGTACGATTCGGTTTACGCTGGGACCGGACAATACGAAGGAAGAGGTAGATCAGGTGGTACAATATATGAAGCAGTTCGTTCAAGATCTCAGAGGGTTTTCGGATGAATTTGATGTTCGACAGGAACCGGGTGTGGAATAGTGGCATGCCCGGTTCAAAAATATCAAATGCTTTGTAACAGCGTGTTTAAATGATGGCATCATGCGTGACTGTGCTGCCATCAAGATTTCCCGATAGGATACATTTTCGCTTTGCGGTCAGTAAATTCGGTATAGTATCGAAATCCGCTCGAAAGGAGCAGACCGGGGATCTGATCAAACCGGTATCCCAGATGTTTCTTTTCATGTGCATCGGAACCGATGGTGATGATCTCACCGCCTAATTCATGATATCGGGATAAAATCCATTCGTGTGGATTGGTATGTCCCATCCCGTATTTCAGTCCGGCGGTATTGACTTCGATCCCCCGCCCCTGTTTGATGATTTGTACCAGTATTTCATCAATGATATCGGCAAATTCGTGACACTGTTTCTCCAGATAGGCATCTGTCCTGCGGCACTGCTGCTTTAACTGTTTCATGGTTGGAGTATAGCGCAGAATATAATCCAGATGTCCGTATACGTCATAATCAAAGGGTAGAAGTGTATTTTCTAAGGTTACTTCATAATAACGGCGGATGGCAGCTTTCTCATCGGAACTTTCCCAAAATATCGGATAATACGGGTCCATATCATCGATCAAATGGGTTGATCCAATCACAAAATCAAAGGGAAAGGATGCCGTTAGTTCCTGGCATTGTTCCAAAACATCAGGTTTAAGACCTAATTCTACCCCCTGGCGAATCTCCAGCATGGGAAAACGATGACGTGCCTCCTGGATTTCATTCAGATATTTTGGTACATCAAATAAATAGAGCATTCCCGGTTCAAATTCCGGAAATCCATAGTCCATATGATCGGTGAAGCAGATGGAAGAAAAATTGAGGGATACAGCCATCTGTAGCATTTCATACATCGGTTCTTCTGCATCGGCAGAAAATGAGGTGTGTACATGGTTATCGGATCGGATCATTCGTCTACCTCCTGGATTCCTGTGATATCTGTGGAAATATTCATGGAATAATTGGTGTAATACACCACAAATCCCGGTTTGCTTCCGTTTGGTTTCTTGATATGCTTTTTCTGTATATAATCAATCTCTGCCTTGCCCTGTTCTTTGGCTTTGGAATAAAAGGCTGCCAGCCTTGCCGCTTCTTCAAATGTGCGGTCCGGGAGTTCCCTGCCCTCCGTTTTTACAATAACGTGGGAGCCGGCGCTGGCCTTGGCATGAAACCACCAGTCGTTACCGGTGGCAAAATGGAAGGTGAGTTCATCATTTTGATAATTATTTTTTCCCACGTACATATGAAAACCGTCTGAAGAAATATAATGAAGCGGTTTGCTTTTCTCCGTCTTTTTTGGATTTTTTTTGCCGGAACTATGCTTATGCATATAACCATAGTCGGTCAGTTCTTGTTTTATGGCAGACAGATCGCTTTCCTGTCTGGCAATATCCAGAGCATTACTGATGGATTCCAGATGCTTGATTTCCTCCTGGGTTTCTGCGATTTGTACTGATAGTGCTTCATAAGTCCGTTTGAGTTTCGCATATTTATCAAAATACCGTTTGGCATTTTCCATAGCATCTTTCGTGTCATCCAGTGGGATGGTGATGGGCTTTCCGGTGTAATAATTATCGCAGGTCAGTTTCTTCTCGCCGCCTTTTAGTTCATAACCATAGGTGGTCAATAATTCTCCATATACTTTAAATTTATCTCTTTTTTCCGTATCCTTTAATTGTCTGCTTTGGAGATCATACTTCTTGTGGCTTCGTTCCAGTGCTGTGGTGGTGATTCTTCGCAGATCGGAAGATTTTTGATGGATGCGGGAGAGGATTTCTTTGGTTGCGTAATATTCCCGTAACATAGCACTGACATGGCCGAACCGTCGATACGTATGATCGGAAGACTGCTCAAAACCAGTTAGGGCAATGCTGGAAAATTCTACCGGTATTTGATCCCGATAATAGATCGTGGGACAAAACTGTTTCTCTTGTACTTCCTCCATCATACGGGAAAAATTGCGGTATAAATGTAGTTTTTCCATGTCGGTCAGAGCATCGGTACTGTTTCTGTCAGTCAGTGTTGCCCGATAAAGCAGTTCGCCGGCAATTTGTGGGCTAAATCCGGTGAGGGAGGTATATAACGCTTTGGCCGGAGGAACCGGTTTGGCCAGCACCTTATGGATAAAAGCCTCTTCGCTGATCGTATAGGGATCTGCTTTTTGCTGGGTGTTGGGAATAAAGTATTCTCTGCCGGGCAATACTTCGCGAACGGAACTGACCAATACGGAAATATGTTTGATACTATCAATAATATTGTTGTTATCATCGCAAAAGATAATGTTGCTATGTTTGCCCATGAGTTCGATATATATAGATTTCGTACAAAGATCTCCCATTTCATTCAAGTGTTCCAAAGACATACGGATCACGCGTTCCAATCCTAATTGTTTAATAGCGGTAATGCGGCAGTTGTTTAGGTGTTTCCGCAATACCATACAGAAGGTGGGTGCCTGCAGGGGAGAATTTTTATTTTCCTCTGTCAGATAGAGGAGCGGAAGACTGGGGTTCACAGAGATGACCAGCCGGTGCTGGCTGCGAACGGTGTTTCCCTCTTTGGTTTGTTTGCTTTGTTTTATAGTCAGGAGAAGTTCGTCCTTCTCCGGTTGTGCGATTTTGGTAATACGTCCTCCGGTCAGGGTTTCCGCTAATTCTTCCACCAGATTCGCGATTACCATTCCATCTAAAGCCATGAGTGTCCTCCTTGTTTCTTAAATTTTTCTAAAATCTAGCATAATTCTATCATAGTTGGCATAGAAAATGTTGTCAATTTAAAAAACTTATGATAAATTACTTTATGTGTTTTTTAGAAAGTAGAGGGAGATACGGTGTTACGTTTTATTTATGTGATTGTGATGCATATCCATCGAATCTGGATGATTCCGTTGATGGGATATTATGCAAAGCATCCGGAAAAGTACTCGGAAAAATTTCGATATGAATACGATCGATATGCGATACATTTGATGCAGAAAAGAGGAAGAATACATACTGATGCCTATGGTGTAGAAAATCTGCCGACAGAAGGTGGATATGTGATGTTTGCGAATCATCAGGGGAAATATGATGCACTCGGTATTATGGACACCCACGATTGTCCATGCTCTCTGGTGATGGATGAAGCAAGATCACACATTCCACTGGTACAACAGTTTGTAGATCTGGTTCAGGGAAAACGGTTGAAATTAGATGATGTTCGTCAGGGCGCCAGAGTGATTCGGGAGATTGCCGGAGAGGTGAAGGCGGGGAGAAAGTTTATTATTTTTCCTGCCGGTGGTTATGCACACCGCAATGGGAATTATGTGGATGCATTCAAACCGGGTTGTTTTAAGAGTGCGATGCGGGCGAGGGCACCGATTGTACCGGTGGCGATCGTGGATTCCTGGAAAGTGTTTGATCTGAATTCGCTTCGTAAGGTCAAGACACAGGTATATTATCTGAAACCGCTTCTATTTGAAGAATATCGTCATATGAAGTCTGTGGAGATCGCAGAAGTGGTTTATTACAGAATTTGTTCTGCGATACAGGCAGCCGAGGAGGGTCATCCCGAAATCGCAGTGCAGAAATAAAGATGACAAAGTAGTCGGGCCAGATAGCTGGTGCCGGCTTCTTTTATTTCCTGGGATGCGGTTAGGGGGACATTGTATATGAGTGTCTCTCCCAGATAATATTGTTCATAGCCGATGATGTCACCGGAGCGGACGGGGGCCGTCACTGAGGCAGGAAGGTCATAGCAAATATTCAATGTATCCTGCGCAGAGAGGTAGAGAGAGGACAGTTCTTTTTGGACGGTACGGTTCAGGTGCAGATCCGTTTCCGTACCATTTTGTACCGGAATTGTGGGCAAAGCGGGTTTGTCTGGCAGCGCTGCCCGTGTAAAATTTTGAAATCCATAGTCCATCAGCTTACGGGTATCTGACCATTTGTAGGATTTGTGTGGTGGCCAGCCGCAGGCCAGTACACTGGAAATTAAAGTGGTGTCGCCCCGTGTGGCAGCACCGCAAAAGCAGTATCCGGCATTGCCTGTAAATCCGGTTTTGACACCGATGGCGCCATCGTAGCTGCTGAGAAAGGCATCATGGTTTGTGGCATGAAAAGACCGTTTTTTATTGACGCTGGAAAAGTTGTGGGACGGGGTGCGGATCAGTTCGCAGAAGGTTTCGTTTTGCAGGGCATAAGCGGCGATGAGGCACAATTCTCTGGCGGTGGTATAGTGTTCCGGATCATCCAGTCCGTTGGGGGTGACAAAATGTGTATTCACCAGACCTAATTCTTCTGCTTTTTGATTCATGAGAGACGCAAAGCCTTCCACAGAGCCGCCGATATGTTCCGCGATGGCCACCGCAGTATCGTTATGGGATTCCAGCATCAAAGAATAGAGAAGATCCTTTAGAATAAAGGTTTCGCCAGAGTATGCGTTTAACTGTACATCTGGCATGGAGGCAGCATAGGAAGAGAATGTTACGGTATCTTCCAGATTGCCATTTTCAATAGCCAGGATACAGGTCATGATTTTGGTGGTGCTGGCCATAGGGAGCGGCTCATCTTCATTTTTGCCATATAATACCCGTCCGCTATCCGCATCGATCAGACAGCAGGCTTTGGCAGACAGAGTAGATGGGACTTTGCTATTGGAAGGCTTTACTCCCAGACTTTCAGCAGTATAATGCAGTTCCTCCGGTTTGGATTGCCATTTGGCATTTTGTTCCATCACATAAGGAGCTTGTGAGGATAATAGGGTATGCAGGTGATTCCAAAAGTTCAGGCCGGAAAGCAGGATGCTGACCGACAACAAAAGGGAACAGATCATTTTTTGCAAAAAAGAGTACATATAGATTTCTTCTCCCTGAAAATGCAAGTAAACTTTGTATCCATCCTATGCAAAATACAAAAAAAATGTGAGAAAAAAGGTTGCTATTTTAGTGCAAAAGGGATAGAATTATACTCGGTGTAAATTTGTTTTATGTGTGGCTGGGAAAGGATGGAAATTTCTCGTTTTTCCGGCTTAATAAAATGATGCCAGGGCCGGAATGTCCTGACATTATAACATTTCAAAAATATGGAGGGCTGAACATGAGTAACACAAATGCTATGTCAGCGAAAGACCGTATTTCGGTTTTAGTTGACGACAATAGTTTTGTTGAGATTGGTGCTGGTATCACCAAGAGATGTACTGATTTCAACATGCAGGAAAAATCGGTGCCTGCCGACGGTGTCGTTACAGGTTATGGATTGATCCAAAATAATCCGGTGTATATTTACAGTCAGGATGCATCTGCCATGAATGGTACGATTGGGGAGATGCATGCAGGCAAAATCGCGCACATTTATGAACTGGCGATGAAGACAGGAGTACCTGTTATTGGCCTGATTGATTGTGCCGGTATGCGTCTGCAGGAGTCTACAGATGCATTGGCAGGGTTTGGTAAGATTTATAAGATGAAAGCAAAGGCTTCCGGAGTCGTTCCACAGATCAGTGCTATTTTTGGTAACTGTGGTGGTGGTGTTGCTGTGATGGCCGCTATGAGCGATTTTACCTTTATGGAGCAAAAGGAAGCAAAGTTATTTGTGAATTCTCCCAATACATTAGAAAGCAATTATACAGCGAAATTGGATACGGCTTCTGCCGAATTTCAGCGGACGGCTTCCACAGTGGATTTTGTTGTGGACGGAGAGGCAGAATTATTAGCTTCGGTGCGTGAATTAGTGGGAATACTTCCATCCAATAATAATGAGACCGCTTTCTCAGATGAGTGCATGGATGATCTGAACCGTACGGTATCCGATTTTGCAGCAGAGATCGCAGATCCTGCACTGGCACTGGAGGATCTGGGAGATAATCATTTCTTCTTGGAGGTTAAGAAGGGATTTGCTCAGGAAATGGTGACGGGATTTATCTGTCTGGATGGTATTACCATCGGTGCTGTGGCGAACCGTACCGCAGAGTTTGATGCAGATGGGAAAGAAGTGGCTGGATACGAAGCACGTTTAACAACCGCAGGTTGTGAGAAAGCAGCTTCCTTCATCAAGGTATGTGATGCCTTTAATATTCCGGTTCTGACTCTGACCAATGTAGAGGGCTATGCTACTTCCGTGGAAGAGGAAAAGACCATTGCTTCCGCCGCTGCCAAATTGACCGCCGCTTTCGCCGAGGCAGATGTGCCAAAGGTGAACCTGATCGTGGGCAATGCCTATGGCAGTGCGTATATTACCATGAATTCTAAACATATTGGTGCGGATATGGTATTTGCTTTGACGGATGCGAAGATCGGAATGATGGATGCAGAGGTGGCAGCTAAGATCATGTACGCAGATGAGCAGGATGCTGATCTGACAGAGAAGGCGGCAGAATTTGCGCAGCAGTCCGGCACAGAGGCAGCCGCTGCCAGAGGGTATGTGGATTCTGTCATCGCACCAGAGAGTGCCAGAAAGCAGTTGTTATATGCTTTTGAGATGTTATATTCCAAGAGTGAGTATCCAATCGGAAAGAAGCATGGGACTATATAAGCGGTACACGATGGATCTTTCCGATGGAAAGAAGCATGGGACTATATAAGCGGTACACGATGGATCTTTCCGATGGAAAGAAGCATGGAGCTATATAGCCGCATATGATGGATCTTTCCGATGGAAAGAAGCATGGAACTATATAAGTAAGGAGAGACATATGAATAAAAAATTAACATTTATTCTCTGCGTTTTGTCCTGTGCAATACTGATGGCTGGCTGCAATGTGAGTCTTACCAGGCAAAATAAAAATTTTGCCAAGGATACTCTGAAAGAAAAAGCAGACAGTGCCATTGATGAGTGGTTTGGTGTTGACTATGCCAGTCAGATGGAACAGTATCAGCAGGCCATCGATTATTATGATGGCATGAAGGATTCTTTCAGTGATTCCGATTGGGAATCCTATCAGACGCAACGTGCAGAGTGGGTTGAACAGATAGCAGAGTTCAAGGAAAACGCAAATTTACAGAAAAAATATGGTACGAAAAAGAAGAAGGAAATCGGCAAGCCGGATTATACCATTAGTTCAGAGTCCGCTACCGTAAATGTGACGATTAAGACAAATAAAGGGAAGAAATTAATCTTTTCGGTTTCTTATGATGAGGATGGAAATCAGACAGAGATTAAAGTGGAGGAGTACAAATCATTAGGTCAGAAGATGGGGAAAGCAGGCTTAAATACCATCATGAGTATGGCGATTGTATTTGTGGTACTGATCTTTATCTCATTGGTTATCAGTTGCTTCAAGTTGATTGGAGTAATACAGGATCGTCGCAATCAGAAACAATCTGCCAATGTAAATGTGGCACCGGTTCCTATTACGCCATCGGTGGATGTGGAGGAAGAAAATCTGGTGGACGATCTGGAATTAGTTGCAGTCATCACAGCAGCCATTGCGGCGGCCGGTGAGACGGAAAGTGCAGATGGACTCGTGGTTCGTTCCATCGTACGTCGTTAATCTTTATTGTGTACAATTAAATTAATATAATGGAGGAAATAATCATGAAGAATTATACAATTACCGTGAATGGTACTGTTTATGATGTAACTGTAGAAGAGGGAAGTGGTTCCGGAGCACCGGCAGCACCAGTGGCTAAGAAGGCGGCTCCGAAGGCACCGGCAGCGAAGAAAGCAGCCGGTGGACAGGGTTCAGTGAAGGTCAATGCGCCAATGCCTGGTAAAATTTTATCTGTCAAGGCAAGTGCCGGACAGGCTGTTAAGAAAGGCGAAGTTTTGATGATTCTGGAAGCAATGAAGATGGAGAACGAGGTGGTTGCACCTGAGGACGGAACAGTAGCAAGTATTGATGTAGCTGCCGGTGATTCCGTAGAAGCAGGCGCAGTCTTGGCAACATTGAATTAATTAGGAGGTTACAATGGATTACGTTATTGAAACGCTGGGGAATTTGGCCCATCAGACTGCGTTTTTCAATCTGACATTGGGAAATTATCTGATGATTGTTGTGGGCTGTATCTTCCTTTATCTGGCAATAAAAAAAGAATACGAGCCATTGTTGTTGGTGCCGATTGCATTTGGTATGATACTGGTCAATATTTATCCGGATATTATGGCAAATCCAGAGGATACCTCCAATGGTGTCGGTGGTTTGTTACATTATTTTTACATTTTAGATGAGTGGAGTATTCTACCATCCCTGATTTTCCTGGGAGTTGGTGCGATGACAGACTTTGGTCCGTTGATTGCAAACCCGATGAGTTTCCTGTTAGGAGCCGCAGCGCAGTTTGGTATTTTTTCGGCTTATTTGATTGCGATTTTATTAGGCTTTAGTGATAAAGCGGCGGCAGCGATATCTATTATCGGAGGTGCGGATGGTCCTACATCTATCTTCCTGTGTGGAAAACTGCGGCAGACGGAATATATGGGACCGATTGCGGTGGCGGCATATTCTTATATGTCACTGGTACCGATCATTCAGCCACCGATTATGAAGTTGTTTACCACAGAACAAGAGCGTAAGATCAAGATGGAGCAGCTTCGTCCGGTATCAAAATTAGAAAAGATTTTGTTCCCGATCATCGTGACGATCATTGTGTGCTTACTGTTACCTACGACGGCACCTTTGGTAGGTATGTTGATGCTGGGTAACTTATTTAAAGAAAGTGGTGTAGTGAAACAGTTAGCAGAAACCGCATCCAATGCTTTGATGTACATCGTAGTTATTTTGCTGGGTACTTCTGTAGGTGCATCTACCAGTGCAGAAGCTTTCTTAAAGGTCACCACCTTAAAGATCGTTGCATTAGGACTGATTGCTTTCTGTGTAGGTACGGCAGCCGGAGTATTGTTTGGTAAGTTGATGTGTCTGGTGACACGTGGCAGGGTAAATCCGTTGATTGGTTCTGCCGGTGTATCGGCTGTGCCGATGGCAGCCCGTGTATCCCAGAAGGTTGGTTCGGAGGCAGACCCGACGAACTTCCTGTTGATGCATGCGATGGGACCGAACGTAGCAGGTGTGATTGGTACTGCCGTGGCGGCAGGTGTATTTATGGCAATATTTGGCATTTAACTGGAAAGGAGAAAATATAAAATGGCTGAGATAGAAAAGAAACCGTTAAAGATTACGGAAACAATTCTCCGTGATGCACATCAGTCTCTGATCGCTACCCGTATGACGACAGAGCAGATGCTGCCGATCGTAGAGAAGATGGATCAGGTTGGTTATCATGCAGTAGAGTGCTGGGGTGGTGCGACCTTTGATGCTTCCTTGCGTTTCCTGAAGGAAGATCCGTGGGAAAGACTGCGTAAGCTGCGAGACGGATTTAAGAACACAAAGCTTCAGATGTTATTCCGTGGACAGAATATCTTGGGGTACAATCATTATGCCGATGATGTGGTAGAGTATTTCGTGCAGAAATCGATTGCCAATGGTATCGATATTATTCGTATCTTTGATTGTCTGAATGATATTCGAAACCTGGAGACAGCAGTGAAGGCAGCAAATAAAGAAAACGGACATGCACAGATCGCTTTGTCTTATACCTTGGGTGATGCATATACCTTGGATTATTGGAAAGACATGGCAAAACGTATCGAGGATATGGGTGCAAAGTCACTTTGTATCAAAGATATGGCGGGACTGCTGGTTCCTGCCAAGGCAACAGAGTTAGTCACAGCCCTGAAAGAATCTGTGGAGATTCCGATTGATCTGCATACACACTATACTTCTGGTGTGGCTTCCATGACGTATATGAAGGCAGTGGAGGCTGGTTGTGATATCATCGATACAGCGATGTCACCGTTTTCTATGGGGACCAGCCAGCCGGCTACCGAGGTGATGGTAGAGGCATTTAAGGATACTCCATATGATACCGGGCTGGATCAGGAGAAATTAGCCCAGATTGCCGATTATTTCCGCCCAATGCGTGAAGAAGCCTTAAAATCCGGTTTGATGAATACCAAGGTCTTAGGTGTTAATATTCAGACATTGCGCTATCAGGTGCCTGGTGGTATGCTGAGTAACCTGGTGTCCCAGTTAAAGGAAATGGGGCAGGAAGATAAGTATGAGCAGGTATTGGAGGAAGTGCCGAGGGTGCGGAAAGACTTTGGTGAACCACCACTCGTTACACCATCTTCTCAGATTGTGGGTACACAGGCGGTATTGAATGTGGTATCCGGTGAGAGATATAAGATGGTTACCAAGGAGTCCAAAAAGCTGTTGTCCGGTGAGTTTGGACAGACCGTGAAGCCGTTTGATCAAGAGGTACAGAAGAAGTGCTTAGGTGAGGATGCTGAGGTGATCACCTGTCGTCCGGCGGATAAGATCAAGCCACAGCTTGAGACGTTGGAGAAGGAGATGGCGCAGTACAAGCAGCAGGATGAGGATGTTTTGTCCTATGCGCTGTTCCCACAGGTAGCGATGGAGTTCTTCAAGTATCGTGAGGCACAGCAGAAAAAGATCGATGCGGAAGCTGCCGATACCGAGAACAAGGCATATCCGGTCTAAAGAAAAATTGAATGTAATGGTACGAAGTGGGGATAGCTGTAAGTAGTTATCCCTGCTTTTGCGATCTCAGGTTTGTGGGAGATCCGGATCGTATCTGGAATGTCTGATATCAATAGAATGGGTGAATGGTGATGAAAGAAGACAAAGGGAATGCAATGCAGGAACGGATTGAATTATCCTTGCTGTATGATTTTTACGGTGCGTTGTTAAAGGAGAACCAGCAGCGGATGTTTGAGGCATATATGTTGGATGATTATGGCTATTCGGAGATTGCAGCGGCTGAGGGGATTTCCCGGCAGGGAGCCTATGATGCGGTCGCCCGTGCATCGAAACAATTGCGTGGATATGAGGAAAAACTGGGATTGGTCAAGCGGTTTCAAAAGCAGCAGACTTTGGTGGGGCAGTTACAGGACAGGCTGTATGAGCTTTCCATACCGGAAGATACACCTGGTTTGCGTGATGTGATGCGGTTATTAGAAAAACTGATTCAGGAGGAATCTCTTTAGAAGGAAAGTAAATAGAGATAAGAAAAAGGGAAGCCGCTTCGTGTAGAAACCGCTTCCCTTTTAATGCAATAATCTGAATTTTTATACGGGATTACCGAATGTAATATGCCTTACCAGATACGCCAGGTGTTGTGATCAGGCGCAGATCAGCTTTCTTTACTTTTAATTTTGATTTTTTAATCTTAAAAGTATATGCCTTTGCCTTACCGGCTTTTAAGTTCACTTTCTTGAGATTCTTAGCAGAGTATGTTCCAATGGTTTTACCATTGTTATTCTTGATCTTGATTTTCAAATTCTTGATCTTCTGCAATTTGTATGAACTGTTATTCAGTACCCGTGCCTTGATGACCAGATTTCCTTTCTTATCATAAGATACCTTATAAACGTCCAAACCGGTCTTGCCATAAGTTACTTTACGAACGGATAATTTTTTTACACTATACTCATTCTTCTTGACGGTAACTTTACAACTCATCGTATACCCGCCGGCTGTTTTTGCAGTAATGGTAGCAGTACCGGCTTTCTTACCTGTGATCTTACCATTGGATACAGATGCAACAGAGCTTTTGTTGCTGCTCCAGGTAACGGCACCGCTGTTATTATTTACAGCAATTGTCTGAGAGAATCCGGCAGTTACTGTGACACTGCTTGCCGTCAGAGATGGAGCAGCAGTTGGCTTCGGTGCCTGCGTTGGAGTCTGTGTAGCCGGCGCCTGTTCTGCGTATACCATGTAATAGGTATCCTCTTCAAAGGTCAGAGATAAGGTATAAGTACCTGCGGTTGGATTCTTCCAAGTAATACCATTATAGAACAGGCTTACATTATCGTTGAGTGGATACTCATACCAGCCATCGTCTGTACTTAAGATGGTCTTGTCATACAGTGTGCTTCCGTTGGCAGCAGTAACCTTCAGTGTCATGGCTGTCTTTGGCAGGGTGTACACCAGAAGAGTAATCGTGCCATTGGAAGAAACATTGAAGTTGTAGTTTACTGTCTGACCGGCAGCAACCGGATTATCATCCGACAAATTATCCGTAGTGAATAATGTGGTATAGTTACTATTGGCTGCTTTTGCTGTCTCTGCCTGATAGCACAGTCCGCTGATGCACAGTGCTGCGATCAATAACAGAGAGGTGAGTGTTTTTTGAATACTTTTTTTCATATTCTTCCTCCTATTATAAATTATAGATTGACTTCGTCCATGAAAAAGTTCATAAAATGGACACAATTATTATAGCGAAAGGGGAGAGAAAATACAATAGAAAAATAAAAAACAAAAAATGTCAAGAAAAAAACTTGACAAAAAGATTATGTTTCGTTATACTACTCCCTGTGCTTAAGTTTGGTTCCGGGAGGTTTGATTATGGCATTCGATAGTTTAAGTGAAAAATTACAAAATGTATTTAAGAACCTTCGTAGCAAAGGACGACTTACGGAAGAGGATGTAAAAGCTGCGTTAAAGGAAGTCAAGATGGCTTTACTAGAGGCAGATGTGAACTTTAAAGTAGTTAAGAACTTTGTGAAGACCGTACAGGAGCGTGCAGTCGGACAAGATGTACTAAATAGCCTGACCCCTGGTCAGATGGTGATCAAGTTAGTAAATGAGGAACTGGTGAACCTGATGGGCAGTGAAACCACGGAGATTGCCCTCAAACCATCCAATGAGATTACGGTATTGATGATGTGTGGTCTGCAGGGTGCCGGTAAGACCACCACCGCAGCAAAGATTGCCGGCAAATTCAAGAAGAAGGGGCGTAAACCTTTACTCGTTGCCTGTGACGTATATCGTCCAGCGGCAGTCGAGCAGTTGCAGATCAATGGACAGAAGCAGGATGTGGAAGTATTTTCTATGGGTACGAATCATAAACCGGTAGATATCGCCAAAGCTGCTTTGGAACATGCTGCTTCTCAGGGTGAAAATGTGGTGATTTTAGATACCGCCGGCCGTTTACATGTGGATGAGGACATGATGGCTGAATTGCAGGAGATCCGGGCGAATGTGGAGATCGATCAGACGATTCTGGTGGTGGATTCTATGACTGGTCAGGATGCGGTCAATGTAGCATCTTCATTTCAGGAGAAAATTGGGATCGATGGTGTGATTCTGACTAAATTAGATGGTGATACCCGCGGTGGTGCAGCACTTTCTATTAAGGCGGTGACTGGTTGTCCGATTCTCTATGTGGGTATGGGAGAGAAATTGTCCGATTTGGAACAGTTTCATCCGGACCGTATGGCATCCCGTATTTTAGGAATGGGTGATGTATTAACCTTGATCGAAAAGGCAGAAGCCGAGCTCGATCAGGATAAGGCAAAAGAGATGGAACAAAAATTCCGAAAGGCGGAATTTGATTTCAATGATTTTTTGGACCAGATGGAGCAGATGAAAAAGCTGGGTGGAATTCAAAGTATTCTGAGTATGATGCCGGGTATGGGATTGCCGGCGGATTTGGATATAGACGATAGTATGTTTCAGAGTATTGAGGCTATTATTTATTCCATGACACCGGAAGAACGAGGGAATCCCTCGATCATTAATCCGTCCCGAAAACGCCGGATTGCCAAAGGGGCAGGTGTGGATATCTCAGAAGTGAATAAACTGATGAAACAATATGAACAGTCCCGGAAGATGATGAAGCAGATGTCTGGTTTGATGGGAGGCAAAGGGAAACGCCGTGGGAGAATGGGTGGTATGCCCAAATTTCCATTTGGGTTTTAGGATGCTTTCAGATGCATATGTTTACAAATGCATTTGAGATAGAAATAAATATTAAGGAGGTGAAAGATGTGGCAGTAAAGATCAGATTAAGAAGAATGGGTAAGAAAAAAGCACCTTTCTATAGAGTCGTAGTAGCTGACTCCAGATCACCTAGAGATGGTAAGTGCATCGAGGAGATTGGTACTTATGATCCAAACGAGGATCCTAGCGTATTCAAGTTTGATGAGGAAGCAGCGAAGAAGTGGTTAGCTAACGGTGCTAAGCCAACAGAAACAGTAGGTAAGCTTTTGAAGCAGGCAGGAATCATGGAGTAATTCCTGAGAGCAGGAGGTGCCGTGATGAAAGAATTAGTAGAAGTTCTTGCGCAGTCTCTGGTTGACCACCCGGAAGAGGTCACTGTGACAGAGACAGAAAAAGAAGGCGAGATTCTTCTGGAGTTAAAAGTAGCTTCGGAGGACATGGGCAAAGTGATCGGTAAGCAGGGAAGGATTGCGAAAGCGATTCGTGCGATGGTGAAAGCCGCTGCCTCTAAGACAAACAAAAAGGTTGTTGTGGAGATCGGTCAATAATTGTCCGGACCTATGGACGTATGCGCCTGTACCGAAAGGTATAGGCGTTTTTTTCTACGTGAACATGGGAAATCCCGGTTTCGATGATATTGCTTGTTGGAATGGAAAGAGAGAGGAAGTATGGAAGATAAGTTTCGGGTAGGTGTGATAGCCAATACACACGGGATTCATGGAGAAGTTAAGGTGTTTCCGACTACTGAGGACCCGGCACGTTTTAAGAAATTGAAGCAGGTATTATTGGATACCGGCAACGGGTGGCTGGAACTGGATATCTGTTCGGTTCGTTTTTTCAAAAATTTAGTGATTGTGAAATTTAAAGGCATAGATACGATCAATGATGTAGAACAATATAAAGGCATGGATCTGTATGTTACCAGAGAAAATGCGATTCCGCTGGAAGAAGGAGAATACTATCTGGCAGATATTATCGGAGCGAAAGTGGTGACGGAGGATGGTGCGGATTTCGGGAAATTAACCGATGTTTTGGAAACCGGTGCGAATCTGGTGTATGTAGTCCTACATGAAGGGAAAGAAGTATTACTGCCTGTGATACCGGACTGTGTGAAGGATGTGAATGTGGAGCAGATGCTGATCACGGTACATATTATGAAGGGTCTATTGGATTAGTGGCAGCTATGATCAGGTAATAGACCGATATCGGAGGATGTTGTGATGAATTTTCATGTGATGACGTTGTTTCCGGAGATGATCGAACAGGCGATGTCAGCCAGCATAACCGGGCGGGCATTGCAGGCAGGCTATCTGACCTTGGAGACAGTGAATATTCGGGATTTTTCAGAAAATAAGCATAACCGGGTGGACGATTATCCCTATGGCGGTGGTGCCGGTATGGTGATGCAGGCAGGACCGGTGTATCAATGTTATCAGGATATCAGGGGACGTATTGCGCAGAAGAATGCGAATCAGAAACCAAAGGTAATCTATCTGACACCACAGGGATCTGTGTTTTGTCAAAAGATGGCAGAAGATTATGCAAAAGAGGAAGATTTGATCTTTTTGTGTGGACATTATGAGGGAATTGACGAACGGGTGTTAGAAGAGATCGTTACAGACTATGTATCCATCGGAGATTATGTGCTGACCGGGGGAGAACTGCCGGCACTGGTGATGATGGATACGATCGCCAGACTGGTACCCGGGGTACTGAATAATGAGGCATCAGCGGAAACAGAATCTTTTTCAGAACATTTGCTGGAATATCCGCAATACACCAGACCGAGTGTCTGGCGGGGAAAAGAGGTTCCTCCGGTTCTGCTTTCGGGGCATCATCAGAATTTGCAGAAATGGTATCGGGAACAGTCTGTCATTCGTACAGCAAGGCGCAGACCGGACCTGCTGGAAAAGGCAGATCTGACACCGGAAGAATGGTGTTTGGTCAGGCGTTTGTCAGGAGACGAAGAGGTGTGAAAATCCGTTTT
The DNA here is from genome assembly GCA_964521555.1 of uncultured Jutongia sp. Lineage (GTDB taxonomy): Bacteria > Bacillota > Clostridia > Lachnospirales > Lachnospiraceae > Butyribacter. Next base: position 54,508 of record CAZFSU010000004.1, read on the forward strand.
TTCGCCAATCTATGTTGCGTCTCATGCAAGTAGCTGAGAAAAGCCAAGATCCATGTCGCATCATCATCTGAAACAGAGAAGAAATGAGGGAATTATGAATAAACAACCCTTGGATAAGAAACGTTTGCTGGGGACTTTGTTATTTTTTCTTGTGGTCAGTGTAGTCTTGCTGTTCGCTGGCATAGGAGTCAACCGACAGTCGCAGGTGGCAAAACAGGAAAAATGTTCGATTACAGGCTTTGCGTTTGATACCACCTATACGATTACTTTGTATCAAGGGGGAGATCAGAACCTTTTGAATCGCTGTACGCAAAAGTGTGCGGAATATGAGGAGATTTTCAGCCGGACCAGGGAAAGCAGCGAAGTATATCAGATCAATCTCTTATCCCGTTTATATGAAGCAGGAGAACAGGCAGAGATCAGCCGGTTATGTTCAGAGGGGGAACTGCCTGCGTATCATGAAATTGCCGGTGGCGGGCTGGCAGTGGATATCTCGAAAACCTTGGCCGAATTAATCACGCAGGGAATCCGTTATGGAGAGATCTCCCAAGGTGCTTTTGATATCACCATCGAGCCGGTCAGCAGTCTGTGGGATTTTACGGCGGATGTTCCGGTGCGGCCGGAGAAGGAAGAAATTGAGGCGGCTTTGCCCTATGTGGATTACTCCAAACTGACGTTACAGGAGCAAACACTTCAGATCCTAAAGCCGGGTATGGGGCTGGATCTGGGAGGGATCGCCAAGGGATATATTGCAGATCAGTTAAAATCATATCTGGTAGAGCAGGGCGTGACTTCCGGTTTGATCAATTTGGGAGGAAATGTTCTGTGTATCGGCGGGAAACCGGATGGAGGCGATTATCGGATCGGTATACAATTTCCCTTTGAAGATCGCAATAAATTAATATCAACAGTTGCAGTGAAGGATGTTTCTGTGGTATCATCAGGTATATATGAACGTTATTTCATGGAGGATGATACCATTTACCACCATATTTTAGATCCACAGACAGGGTATCCCAGAGAAAATGACCTTGTGGCAGTGACGATCATTTCCGGAAAATCGGTGGATGGAGATGGATTATCCACGACCTGTTTTGGGTTAGGGTTAGAGGAAGGAATGAAACTGATTAACGCAGAGGAGAATGTGACAGCGGTATTTATTACCAGAGATGAAAAGCTTCATTATGCAGATGGCTTTCAGGAACTTTTGGTACCACGTTAACAGCATGAATTGCTGGTACATATTTATAAACGAAAACTATGTAAAAGAAAGGGGAAATTATGGGAAACGAAGAACAGAACTATGACAATGGAGGATGGCAGACCACAAGTCAGGCAGGAGATGGTATGCCGAATACGGGTACAGATTCTACACAGAATGGTGGTTATTATGAGCAGCCGCAAAGTGACAATGGAACTTATTATGCACCACAGGATAATCATTATGGCAATTACGTACCGGAACCGGAAGAGGGACCGGGATTTTCCATCGCCGGAATGGTTTGTGGAATCTTATCCATTGTGCTATGTTGCTGCAACCAGTATATTACTGCTGTTTTGGCGATTGTAGGTTTGGTATTATCCATCCTGGCAGTGAAGGGACAGAAGCCGGGCAGAGGTATGGCGATTGCCGGAATTGTATGTTCTGTCATTGGTCTTATCATCGCAGTCTTTTTGATAGCTTGTAGTCTGTTTATGGTGGCAAATCCTGATTACATGAATAATGTATTAAAGATGTATGAACAGTATGGCCTTACAAACCGCTAGTGTAGCGTAGAATTTTATATTGGACTTGTTTTGATATGCGAAGATCATTGGATCTTCGCATATTTTTTTGATTCTCTGCATACAGTTAGTTAGGATATTGGAATGAAAACAAGACACGGCGTCAGAAAATGGGACACTGTGGATAGGAGGGAATATGGCAGAGTTTCAAGTATATCAGGATTTGGCAGAGCGAACCGGAGGAGAATTTTATCTAGGCGTATGCGGTCCGGTTCGTACAGGAAAATCAACTTTTATCAAACGTTTTATGGATTTGCTGGTGATACCGGGAATCATGGATGATCATGACAGAGAGCGTGCCACCGATGAATTACCACAGTCGGCGGCGGGAAAAACCATCATGACAACCGAACCTAAGTTTATCCCTAAGGAGGCAGCCCAGGTGAAATTATTTGGGGATAATACGGTAAAGGTGCGACTGATTGATTGCGTTGGTTACATAGTGAAGGGGGCGGAGGGATTATTTGAAGAGGAAAATGAGCGGATGGTGATGACACCCTGGTCGGCTGATCCGATGCCCTTTACACAGGCCGCAGAATTTGGTACCCGCAAAGTGATACACGATCATTCTACCATAGGAATCGTGGTGACCACCGATGGCAGTTTTGGCGACTTGCCGCGTTCTGCGTTTTTAGAACCGGAGGATCGCACGATCCGGGAATTGCAAAGTATTGGGAAACCTTTTGTGGTTCTGGTGAATTCCACCAAACCATATGGACAGGAAGCAGCAGACCTGGTGGCAGAATTGCAAAATAAGTATCAGGCTGTGGCGATGGCAGTGAATTGTAATCAGTTGCGCAAAGAAGATATTTTGCAAATCCTGGAAAAGATGTTGGCTTCTTTTCCGGTGAATCAGTTGGATTTCCGGCTGCCAAAATGGGTAGAGATGCTACCGGGTGAGCATTGGTTAAAACAGGAATTGATTGGGAAAGCCCGGGATATTTTGCAGAAAATTTCCCGAATTTGTGACGTGACGAAAGAAAATCTTGCGCTGGATAGTGATGTGATTCGGGGATTCCATATTCGTAAACTGGGCATGGAAGATGGGCAGGTAGAAATTGACACAGAATTTGACGATAGCCGGTATTATCAGATTCTAAGTGAACTGGTGGGTACCGAGATTGATGGGGAATATCAGCTTATCCGTTTATTGCGGGAATATGCATCCGGTAAAGAAGAGATTGACAAGATTCGCAATGCCTGGGAGGAAGTGCATCGCAAAGGATATGGCGTGGTGACACCTTCGGTAGAAGAAATCAGTATTGATGAACCGGAACTGATCCGGCATGGCAATAAATTCGGTGTCAAATTAAAAGCAGTTAGTCCGTCCATTCATTTGATACAGGCCAATATTGAGACGGAGATTGCGCCAATCGTGGGAACGGAACAACAGGCAAAGGACTTAATTGAATACATTTCCGGGCAACATGGAGATAATGGCGAGAAGTCCGATATCTGGGATACGAATATTTTTGGCAAAACGGTACGGCAACTGGTGGACGAAGGGATGGCTACCAAGGTAAACCGTCTGGGAGAAGAAAGTCAGCTCAAATTACAGGAAACCATTCAAAAGGTAGTGAACGATGGCAATGGCGGACTGGTATGTATTATCATCTAATGACAGGAAAAGAATATAATTTGACAAAATGTTGTGAAAATGTTATTCTCATCGTAACAAGTTTGTAACATTTCTGTAAAAAATGCTAACAATACTAAAAAGGAAATGTTTGGGAAATAATAGACACAAAAGATGATGCCGCCTGGCGGCAGAATGGAGAAAATGATGGACAAAGGAAAAATCTTGACGATCGCGGGTTTTGCGGTTGCGTCAGCATTTGTAGTTTTTTTGGGACATGCTGCATCCACACAGGGAAGCAGTGCTGCGGCCAATGAAGAGCCTATGGCTGGTTTGGTAGTAGCGTTTGAAAAGTATTGTGACAAGATCTTGCCAGAGTTAACTGGAGAATCGGATGGGGAGGAAGAGAACACTGCTACACCAGAACCGGCAACACAGGCAGCAGCCACGGCTGTACCGGAGGGACAAAATGGAACTGCGACGGTGGTAGAAACCGGGAATACCGTGTCAGCAAACAGTGGAACCACCACGTTGACCGGAGATACTTCTGGAGCACCGGCGGCCACAGAAGAACCGGAGTTTAAATTAAATCTGGTATATGATCGTCTGGGTGTGGTAAAGGTCAAGAACTATCTGAATGTCAGGAAGAAACCAAGTGAGGATTCTAAAATTGTTGGCAAGATGACGAACAATGCAGGCTGTAATGTCTATTCCATCAAAAAGGGGTGGGCTAAAATCGTCTCTGGCCAGGTGCGTGGATATGTGAAAGCAAAATATCTGATTACCGATGACGCTGCGGAGAAAAAAGCAAAAGAAGTGGCAACGAGACGTATTACAGTTACGACAGAAACACTCAATGTACGTTATCTGCCTTCGATTGAAGCGAATGTGTATGATCAGATTTCTGCGGACGAAGAGTATCGCGTAGCCAAAGAAAATTTGTCCAAGAGCTGGTTAGATCAATATATTTCTAAATATGTGAAAAAGTCACAGTTAAAGGGGATCAATATGGATTCCATGTATGCGGATTTGGAAAATTGGTCTTTGATTGCGATTGATAATGAGAAAGCTTTCATTTCCAAGGATTTTGTGGAATTTACTTATAATCTGAATCGAGCGGTTACGATTAAACAGAGCCAAGGGAGCAGTTCGGATGGATCTTCCACTTCCTCTTCTAAGGCTTCTTCCATCGTAAACTATGCGATGCAGTTTTTAGGAAACCGCTATATTTACGGAGGTACCAGTCTGACGAATGGAACAGACTGCTCTGGATTTACTATGAGAATATATCAGCACTTTGGTTATTCTCTGCCACGTACATCCGGGGCACAGGCATCTGCTACCAGATCGGTAACTCCGGGACAGGAACGAGTTGGTGATCTATTCTTTTATGGCAGCGGCTCCGTTAGCCATGTGGCCTTATATATCGGTAATGGTCAGATCATTCATGCCAGCAATCACCGGGATGGTATCAAGATCTCCAGTGCATATTACCGCAAGCCGATCAAGATCGGACGTGTCATGTAATAAAACTTGGAAAAGGATATCAGTAATACAGGAAAGGAGGCCTTCGCTTATTATAGCGGAGGCTTCTTTGCTGAAAAAAGGTTTGAGGAGAATTAGGATGGATATTACAGTAAAAATAGTAATCGGGTGTTTGATTGTATTAGTTTTGCTTTTCATAAAGATGCTTTATGATCAAAGAAGAGAACGGATTCGTTTGGAAGAGTATTTACGTAGAACCTGGGGAATGCCGGCAGAAAGGGATTATGGGGAGGAACAAATGTCGGCGATTGCAGCATATTATGAGGACAATCGGGAGCCCTGGGATGTGGATGACATTACCTGGAATGATCTGGATATGGCGCGGGTGTATGCCAAAGTCAATCACACCAGAACTTCCATCGGAGAAGAGTATTTGTATGCACTGTTGCGGAAGCCGATGACAGATCCTGGCCAGATGGAGGAACGGGAGCGCCTGATTACCGGTTTTACGGACAAACCGGAGGAGCGTTTGCGGCTGCAAAAGGCTTTGACCCAGATCGGTAAATTGCTGCGGCTTTCGGTATATAGACATCTGCGGGAAGTGGACGGGCTGCCGGATGGAAAACGGTTTCTGCATGTGACCGCTATGGCGGCTTTGATTGCCAGTATTCTTTTATGTTTGGTTCGGCCGGATATCATGGTGATTCTGACTATAGTACTGATCGCAGGGAATGTGGTGTCTTATTATCAGGCAAAGGCAAAGCTGGACCCATATCTTCGTCTGTTTTCTTTTATTGTGCGAATGGTGGCGCAGTGTGAAAATGTGGCCACAGTTTCCCTCACGGGACTGGAGAAGTATCAGCAGGAGTTATTGGATTTGACCAAATGTTTTCGCAAATTTTGCCGCGGCAGTTATCTGATCGAGGGAGGGAGAAAAATGGGCGGCGATATCATGGATTCGCTGATGGATTATGTTCGTATGTTATTTCATGTGGATTTAATCAAGATCGGCACCATGATCATAGAAGTGAGAAAATATCAAAAACAGTTATTTCGGATGTATGAAATCATTGGGTACATGGATAGTATGCTGTCCATTGCATCCTATCGTGAAATGGAAAAAGAGGTTTATGCAGTGCCGGAATTGATTCCGGCGAACGAAGCTTTTTTAGAAATGCAGGAAATTCGACATCCTTTATTGACCGATGGGGTGGCAAATTCTTTAGAGACGTACCAGAGTGTACTATTAACCGGTTCTAATGCCTCGGGGAAATCTACATTCTTAAAAACGGTTGCCATCAATGCGATTATGGCACAGACGTTGCATACGGTACTGGCGCAGAAATACCGTTCCGGTATATTTCATATTGCATCTTCGATGGCTTTGCGGGATGACATCATGGAACATGAGAGTTACTATATTGTAGAAATCAAATCTCTGAAACGGATTTTGGATCGCAGTCAGACTTCCGCCATCCCGATCCTGTGCTTTATAGATGAAGTGCTCAGGGGGACGAATACCGTAGAGCGTATCGCTTCTTCCAGTGAAATTCTGCGTGTTTTGGCCAATCAGGGAAATCTCTGCTTTGCTGCCACACATGATATTGAACTAACGTATCTGCTGGCGCAGGAATATGCAAATTATCATTTTGAGGAACAGGTGACCGAAGAAGAAGTGTTATTTGACTACCGGCTGCACAAGGGCAGGGCAAATTCAAGCAATGCCATTAAATTATTACAGATGCTGGGGTATGATAGCCGGATCATTGGCGCGGCAGAGAATGCGGTGGCGCAGTTTCTGGACACTGGCAAGTGGATATAACTTTGTTTGTATAAATTTACCGCTTTTGGCAAAACTAGCCATAAAGGAGGAGCGGTAAATGAAGAATAAGGTATTTATATATTTTGGCAGTGTATTTGCTATGCTGACTATGGTGGTGATCGCGAACTATGTTTGTTACCACTCGGCGATCAAGCAGTTTACAAAGCAGCAGCAGTCTTATGAACAACAATTGTCGTCACAGATGGAGTCCCAGGTGGCTCAGCAGGTGGAGAATCAGTGGGCACAGGCGAATGATCAGACAGATGTTGCAGTGGATAATTCTCAGGTGAAATTAGGAATCGATACCATTTATCAGGTGGAAAATTATGATGCAGTGAAGGAACAGACCACCACGGAGTATGTGACATTACCGGAAGAACTGGTGGGATATACCAGAGAAGAAGTGGATGCGTATTTCAAGAAATATATGAATCATTTGCCGGTGGAAGAATTTTTAAATGGCTTACAAAGTATTGGTGTGTCCAATTTTTCCTCAGAACGATTAGTGGTTCACAAGGTATATGATAATTCCAAGGTAGAATATCGGTACTATCTTATTGCAGTGGACGGTGAAGTCGTGGTATATTATGGAGATAAGAAGACGGTATATGAATATACCGGAATCCTGACCGACACCCTGTCATCTGAGGAACAGGCAGCATTAAAACAAGGGGTAGAGATCAAAGATGAGGATACTTTATTTGGTGTATTAGAGAATTATTCTTCTTAGCATAGAAATCTTTTAGAAATTGTAAAAAGCGGAGTAAATGATGCGAAGTGTGGAAGTGATGGTGATTGGCGGCGGCGCTTCCGGGATGATGGCTGCGATTACGGCAGCAGAAGCGGGTGCCCACGTCGTGTTGATTGAGAAATTGAATCGGGTTGGAAAAAAGATTCTGGCAACGGGAAATGGCCGCTGTAATTTTACGAACCTGAAGCAAAAGGCAGACTGTTATCATAGTCGTACCACGGATTTTCCCTGGCAAGTGGTGTCTGCTTTTGATGAAAAGAAGGTGATGGAATGGTTTCGGGAGCGTGGGATTTTATCGATGGAACGGGATGGATATATCTATCCCAGATCGGCACAGGCCGCATCAGTGGTGCAGATCCTGCAAAGGATGTTGGCAGAGGTGAAGGTGCAGATACACACAGAAGAAAGTCTGCGGGATCTCAGGCCACGTCAGGATTTACAGGGTAATCGCAATGGATATGAAGTAATTACTTCTGTCAGCAGGTATTTGGCAGATCAGGTGATTTTGGCACCGGGCGGTGCGGCTGCCCCGGTTCATGGTACATCAGGAGACGGGTACGAGTGGATGAAGCGGTTAGGGATTCAGGTGGTGGAACCACTGCCGGCACTTTCTTCTCTGATATTAGAAGATGCTTGCTGCAAGATTTGGCCTGGTGTCCGTATACAGGGACAAGTATCCGTATATTCGGACAGCGGAATGTGTTTGGGATCTGACCGGGGAGAAATACAGATGGTACAATACGGAATCTCAGGGATACCGGTATTTCAAATAAGCTATCTGGTTGCCAGGGAACTGGCAGAAGGTAAAAAACCATATTTGATTCTGGACAGTATGTGTGAGTTTACCAAAGATGCATTAATGACCGAGTTATCCCGGAGACTGTCGACGTATGATCATCTTACATTATCGGTGGCGGATATATTGGAAGGCATGCTGCCGGAAAAATTGGTCACAGCTTATATCAGAGCAGCGGGACTAAAGAATAGCACACGGGCAGAGGATGTGAAACGGAAGCAGTGGGAGTGTCTGGCAGACCAGATGAAAGCAAAAAAACTGGAGATTCATGACGTCAGCGGATTTGATAAGGCACAGGTCACCAGTGGCGGTGTATCGTTGGAGATGCTGGATGTGGATAGCATGGAATTGCGAAAATATCCGGGACTGTACATAGTAGGGGAATTTGCAGATGTGGATGGCATCTGCGGCGGCTATAATCTACAATGGGCATGGTCCAGTGGACATATGGCAGGGATGGCAGCGGCGGCCAAGGCGAATGAGCGGCGCCGTATCAGAGGACAGAAAAGAGGAACCCGATGATAAAGATTACACAGATAAAGATTTCCATAGACCAGGTGGCAGCAGTGGCACCAGCAGAGGCATTAAAGCATGGTATTTTGTCAGAAGAAGAAAGACAGATGGTGTTGCGGGAAACGGAAAAATTATTGCGCGTGTCGCAAGAGCAGATACGGGAGTTTACTGTACTTCGCCGTTCGGTGGATGCGCGGAAAAAGCAGAATATTATTTTTAGTTATACGGTGACCCTGTGCATGGCACAAGAACATAGGATCGTGAAACGATGCCGTAATAAAAATGTCCAATTAGTGGGACCGGGACAACATGACCTCCATAAGAGATGTGAAAAAAATCTTCCTGACCGGGAGTATGTAGAAGAGGTTCATGCTTTCGTGGAAAATAAGACGGTTCCGAAAAAAGTATACCGGCCGGTGGTGGTGGGCACCGGCCCGGCGGGATTGTTTGCGGCATTGACATTGGCAGAGTCTGGAGCAAGACCGATTGTCTTAGAGCGAGGGTCGAAGCTGGAAGTGCGAAATAAGAAGGTGTCTGCGTTTTGGGATGGGAAGCCTTTAGACCCGGAGTGCAATGTGCAGTTCGGCGAGGGAGGTGCCGGGACATTTTCGGACGGTAAACTCAACACTTTAGTGAAAGATCCCACTGGCAGGGGCAGGCGTGTATTAGACACTTTTGTACGTTTTGGTGCGCCAGAAGAAATCCGATACCTCCAGAAACCACACATCGGAACAGACAAGCTGGGGGCCGTGGTGAAAGCAATTCGGAACTATATGATTGATTTGGGGGCGGAGGTGTGGTTCGATACCAGATTTTGTGATCTGTTGCTCCGAAAGAATCAGGTTACGGGAATCCGATATGAACAGGAGGGACAGACTGCGGAATATGAGACCGATACAGTGATATTGGCAACAGGACATAGTGCCAGGGATACCTTTGCCATGTTGCATGCGCAGGGGATTCCTATGGAAGCCAAATCCTTCGCGATCGGAGTGCGAATGGAACATCCGCAGGAGATGATCGGGCGTAACCAATATGGAGACTGGTATGATAAGTTATGGGCGGCGGATTATAAGCTGACTTATACAACGGGAGCCGGGCGTGGTGTGTATTCCTTTTGTATGTGTCCGGGTGGCCAGGTGGTCAATGCTTCGTCAGAACCGGGGAGATTAGTGGTGAATGGCATGAGTCACTATGCCAGGGCAGGCCGCAATGCCAATAGTGCCATTGTGGTGACCATATCTCCGGAGGATTATGGTGGAGAGAATGTATTAGCAGGTATGGAATTTCAACGTCACTTGGAGGCGGCGGCCTATGCACAGGGACAGGGAAACATCCCGGTACAGTTATTAGGTGATTATCTGAAAAATAAGCCCAGTACGGTATTGGGGGATGTAGAGCCGGATCTGTGTGGCGCTTATGCGTTAACCAATGTACGGGAGATTTTACCGCCTTATGTGGGGGATGCCATTGCCGAGAGTATCCCGGCATTTGACCGGCGGATTGCTGGATTTGGCAGAAGGGATGCTGTGGTCTCCGGGATTGAGAGCAGAACATCTTCTCCTATCCGGATCATTCGGGATGAGACATTGCAGTCCTCTGTGCGGGGGCTGTATCCCTGTGGAGAAGGTGCGGGCTATGCGGGGGGAATCACATCGGCTGCGATGGACGGAATCCGGGTGGCCGAACAGATCATGGCGCAGAGAGCCTGAGTGAAAAATGGTGCTGTGATTGGTGGGACAGGGAGTCCTATGTTATAATGCAATAAAATTTTACAAGAAAGGATGACCGTAACAGGGAGATGCGGTCCGGGATAAAGATATGGATGATAAGAAAATTGCCAGAATCAATGAATTATATCATAAGATGAAAGCAGAGGGATTGACCGAAGAGGAACAAAAAGAACAGAAGGAATTGCGCCAGGAGTATATTGATTCTGTGAAAAATAATTTGCGCAGCCAACTGGATCATGTGACAGTGGTGAATCCAGATGGAACGGTGGTGGATCTAAAAAAGAAGAAAAGGGGACATTAAGATTGATTCATTAGGATTTAGCCGCTGGAAGCGGTATGGAGGATCAGGATGAAAAAGGAAGTGGCAAGAGAGGAAATGCGCGGCCGTCGTAAGACTCTGGAGGCTGGACAAAGAAGCGTTTTGCAGGCGCAGGCATCCAAAAGGCTGTTATCTCTTCCGGAATTGCATCGGGCCGGGTGGATTTATCCTTTTGTTTCCTGCCACACCGAGATTGATACGTGGGAATTGATACAAACGATACTGGAACAGGGCAGATATCGCATCGCGGTGCCGAGAGTAAAGGGAACGGTGATGGAGTTTGTAGAGATTCATACATGGCAGGATCTGCAGCCGGGAGCTATGGGTATCCTGGAACCGGTGGATGGAATGGTGGTGGCAGCAGAACATGGTGTGATGCTGATGCCGGGACTGGCATTTGATCTGGATGGAAACCGGGTGGGTTATGGTGCCGGTTATTATGATAAGTATCTGGAAAAGCATGATGGCGCAGATCTGTATACCGTGGCATATGCTTTTGATTTTCAGGTGGTGAATCAGATCGGGGCAGAAGCACACGACCGAAAGGTGGATGCGATTGTGACGGATCAGAGAATCTACAGATTTTCACACAAAAAGAGATAAAAGACTTTACTTTTATGCCGGTATATGGTATATTAATCGAGTTGTCAATACCATCACTCAGAGATTGGAATCTCCGTCCGTCTCTTGGTGGCTGGTGAAAATATATTTAATTTAGGAGGATTTGAAACATGATTAGCAAAGAGAAAAAGGCAGAGATCATCAAGGCTTATGGGCGTACTCCAGAGGACACGGGTTCTCCAGAGGTACAGATCGCAATTTTAACAGAGCGTATCCGTGAGCTGACAGAGCACCTGAAGGTCAACAAGAAGGATCATCATTCCAGACGTGGTATGTTAAAGATGATCGGTCAAAGACGTAACCTGTTAGCATATTTACAGAAGAAAGATCTGGAAGCATATCGTCAGTTGATCGAGAAATTAGGTTTAAGAAAATAATTTCGACTCAAAGTGGGAGACTGCATTTCCGTTTTGGAATTGCAGTCTCTTTACTTTCTGAAACTTGCATATCAAAACTATTCATGGTAGAATAATTCAGATAGTGTGCAGGCGGCTGCCGAGACTTCTGAAAAGGGGATCCGCACAGGATCTTTTTTTCAGTTGTTTCGGATATGCCTGCATGATCGGATCTGTGCCAGCGCTGTAGCGCGGTCCGGTCCAACAAATAATAAGTATGCAGCGCAGAAATGAGGTTAAAAATGTCATTTAAATCCTATTCAATGGAATTAGCCGGCAGAACACTGACTATGGACATTGGTCGTGTGGCAAAGCAGGCAAATGGTGCAGTTATGATGCACTATGGAGACACAACGGTATTGTGTACGGCTACCGCATCAGAGAAGCCGAGGGAAGGGATTGATTTCTTCCCATTATCTGTGGAGTTTGAGGAGAAAATGTACTCTGTGGGAAAGATTCCGGGAGGCTTTAATAAGCGGGAAGGAAAAGCATCTGAGAATGCAGTATTGACGGCGCGTGTGATTGATCGTCCGATGCGGCCGTTATTTCCAAAAGATTATCGCAATGATTGTTCTCTAAATAACTTAGTATTGTCTGTAGACCCGGAGTGTCGTCCGGAATTGGTGGCGATGATCGGTTCCGCAGTGGCAACCAGTATTTCTGATATTCCATTTGCGGGTCCTTGTGCCACGACACAGTTGGGGATGATTGATGGTGAATTTGTGGTAAATCCTGGGCAGGAGCAATGGGATAACGGAGAACTGCGTTTGACGGTGGCTTCTACCAGAGAAAAGGTTATCATGATTGAGGCTGGTGCCAATGAGATTCCAGAGGAAAAGATGATTGAAGCGATCTATAAGTGTCATGAAGTCAATCAGACTATTATTGCGTTGGTGGATCAGATGGTGGCGGAGATCGGAAAGCCAAAACACGAATATACCAGTTGTGCGATTCCAGAGGAAATGTTTACAGCGATCAAAGAGATCGTACCTCCGGCGGAGATGGAAGAAGCTGTCTTTTCCGATGATAAACAGACGAGAGAAGAGAATGTCCGTCAGGTGACAGAGAAATTGGCAGAGGCATTTGCCGATCAAGAAGAATGGTTAGAGATGTTAGAGGAAGCGGTATATCAGTATCAGAAAAAGACTGTGCGTAAGATGATTTTAAAAGATCAGAAGCGTCCGGACGGCCGTGCCATCGACCAGATTCGTCCATTGGCAGCAGAAGTGGATCTGATCCCCAGGGTACATGGTTCCGCGATGTTTACTCGTGGACAAACCCAGATATGTAATATTACTACATTAGCACCATTATCCGAAAAGCAGCGTATTGATGGTCTGGATGTGAATAAGACCGATAAAAGATATATGCATCACTATAACTTCCCGTCATATTCTGTTGGTGAGACAAAGCCTAGCAGAGGACCGGGACGCCGTGAGATTGGTCACGGTGCTTTGGCAGAGAAAGCCTTAATGCCGGTGCTTCCAAGCGAGGAGGAATTTCCGTATACGATTCGCAGTGTATCCGAGACATTTGAATCCAATGGTTCTACCTCTATGGCATCTACCTGTGCTTCCTGTATGTCTCTGATGGCAGCGGGTGTGCCGATCAAGAAGATGGTGGCGGGCATTTCCTGTGGTTTGGTGACCGGAGATACGGATGATGAATTTATCCTGCTGACCGATATCCAGGGCTTAGAGGATTTCTTTGGCGATATGGACTTTAAGGTCACCGGTACCACGGAAGGAATCACGGCCATTCAGATGGATATCAAGATTCATGGTCTGACCCGTCCGATTGTGGAGGGAGCCATCGCCAGATGTCGTGAGGCGAGATTATTTATCATGGATACTTGCATGAAGCCGGTCATTAGTGAGCCACGTAAGGAAGTGGGCAAATATGCACCAAAGATTGTACAGATGCAGATTGATCCACAGAAGATCGGTGATGTGGTAGGACAGCGTGGCAAAACCATCAATGCCCTGATTGAAAAGACGGGTGTCAAGATCGACATTTCCGATGATGGTGCGGTATCTGTCTGTGGTGAAGAGGAAGCCAATATGCAGGAAGCGCTTCGTCTGATCGACATTATTGTGACGGATTTTTATGAGGGACAGATTTTGGAAGGTGAAGTGGTCAGCATTAAAGAGTTTGGTGCTTTCATCGAATTTGCCCCAGGCAAGGAAGGAATGGTTCATATTTCTAAGATTGCCAAAGAAAGAATCAATCATGTGGAAGATGTTCTGACATTGGGCGATCATGTGAAAGTGGTATGCTTAGGAAAAGATAAGATGGGACGCATCAGCTTTAGTATCAAAGATGTAAGAGAATAATCTGTTTTGATGGAATAACGAAAAGAGAATTTGTACAAAATAATCGTATGAATTCTCTTTTTTATTTGGATCATAAGCTACGGAGGTGCAGGATGGAAGAGCTAAAAGAATATGGTATGATGGTTTTGGAGGAAGCAGAAACTGGTCACCGGATTCAACTGGTATCCATTATTGGGGAAATTGAAGGCCATGAAAGTGCCGGTGGACAAACCAAGACCACCAAATATGAACATCTGTTGCCATTGCTGGTATCAATGGAAGAGGATGTGAGCCTTGACGGAATTTTATTTTTGATCAATACCGTTGGAGGTGACGTCTCCTGTGGGCTGGCATTGGCAGAAATGATTGCTGGCCTGACGAAGCCGACGGCAGCATTGGTGGTGGGGGATAGCCATTCCATCGGGGTACCATTATCGGTGGCGGCGGATTATACCGTGATTGCTCCATCTGCCACAGTCATAATTCATCCTGTGCGCATGAGTGGGATGGTGTTAGGCGCACCGCAAACCTACGAGTATTTCAAATTAGTGCAGGAGAGGATTACAGGTTTCATCGCCGGACATTCCGGTGTCAGTGAAGAACAGATCGAACAGTGGATGGTGGCACCGGGAATCCTCAGTAGAGATCTGGGGACGATACTGGTGGGGGAGCAGGCAGTACAGGCGGGGCTGTTTCAATGTACCGGAGGGATCACACAGGCATTGCAGGAGCTGCATCGGAGGATTGGGAAGAAGTGATCATTGCAAACGATGAAAGCACAAGAAAGAACGTGGGTTTGCATTTGTATCCAAATAATATTATAATAAAAAGGAATATGCAAAAATAAGAGAGACACAAAAGAGGGGAGATGGATCTATGCCGATATGGAAAGCAATTATCTTAGGAATCGTACAAGGTCTGGCAGAGTTTTTGCCCATCAGCAGCTCGGGACATTTGGCGATTATTAAAGAAATCATGCATGTGGATTTGGAAAGCGGAGGTATGTTTTTCGACGTCATGCTGCATTTGGGAACTTTAATCGCTATTTTTGTGGCATTTTGGAGAGATATCCGCCGCATGATTATAGAGGGATTACATATCATAGGAGATATCTTTCATAATATGATAACCTGGCTTCATCGTCTGGTGGGTGGACAAGGGAAATATCATCGTGTGATTCGCAGTTCTTATCGTAAATTCGTAATGTTGGTGATCGTTTCCACGATACCTACAGGAATTATTGGCGTTTTATTTAAGGATACAGTGGAGTTGGCAGCTTCTTTGATTATCGTACCGGGCATTTGTCTCCTGATCACGGCAGTCTTTTTAGTGATTGCAGATTTGGCAGACACAGGGGAAAAACGGCCCCGGGAGGCCAGCTATGCAGATGCCGGACTGATCGGTATCGCGCAGGGCCTGGCTACGATGCCGGGACTGTCGCGTTCCGGTACAACCATTACCGCCTGTCTGCTCTGTGGATTTGAAAAACGTTTTGCTGTGAAATATTCCTTCATCATGTCGATTCCTGCGGTGCTGGGAGCGGTGGTATTGGAGTTAAAGGATGTGGGGAAGAATCCGATTGCATCTGCGGATATTGTACCATGCATTATTGCAACCGTGATTGCGGCCCTTGTGGGCTATCTGTCCATTTGTTTTATGATGAGACTGATCCGGGGGAAAAGTTATCGGGGATTTGTCATTTATTGCGCGATTGTCGGTTTGCTGGCAATCGGATATGGGATCATAAAATAGAATTTTGTGTTGAGAGGTAACTATGAAAACTTCAAGTACAGCATCTAAGAAGAGTGCAAGCCCTAAAAAGGCCACAGGGGCGAGAAAGACTTCCGGAGGGAAGCAGAGAACATCTGCCGGAAAGTCTTCTGCCAGGGCGGCGAATCAAAGTTCCAAGAAAAATGGCACCAGGAAGAGTATAGAGGAGATGAATGCCTATCAGGACCGCCTGGCGTTTGAACAATGGATGACATGGCTGGTCATGGGTGTGATCATGATCATTTGTTATCTGAGTTATTTGGGATTAGCCGGAAGCGTTGGTACAGTCATCGGAGGTCTGCTGTTTGGTTTATTTGGCTGGGTGGCATGGTTTTTGCCAATCGGCTGTTTGATCGCTTCTGTATTTGCACATGTGAATAAAACAGACCCACGGGTGCCACGTAAGATTTTTAGTGCGGCAGGGATAGCACTGCTATTGGCGGCTATGACGGATCTGCTGACAGGTGCAAAAATCTTAAATGAATATTATCAGAGCAATCATGCGCTTCATAGCAAAGGTGGCGAAAGCGTTTTTTTGGCATTTCATGATACACTGTATTATGGCAAGGCAAGCGGAGGTATTCTGGGACGTTTGGTAAGTCGGGCTTTTGTGACGGTATTAGGCAGGATCGGAGCGGGATTTCTGATTTTTGCGCTGCTCTGTGTCTGTATATACATATTTTATGGAGTGGAATTAATGCAGCATCTGCGGAGACGTAATGCATATCTTCAGGAGATGGAGCAGGCATATGAGGTGATCCGGCAGGAGGAAAATTACCAGAAACCGTCCTATCAGGTACGGATTCCCAAGAATCATAGAAAATTGTATTCAGACCGCAGAATGCAGACGGTGGATTTGCAACAGATGGGCAAACAACTGGATCAACAGGAGGCCAATCAGAGGAAGCAGCAGAAACCGGAGCAAACAGACCGCCAAAAGGGAATATATACAGAAATCGAAGAAATTATACCGGATGAGGGGACTAAAACGACAGGGAGAAAACCGGCAAAACGGGTTCGGCAGGAACAGCGGGCGCTGGAACAGGCAGAAGCCGGGAAGGCAAAAACGCATACCGAAGCAGAGGGGCCTGTCAGAGATGCCTCCCAAACAGACGAGGTACCCATTTATCGGGAAGAGATGCGCCAAAAATTTGGTGATAAAAAGAAGAAACCATTGTCTGCCCAGTCAGAGCCGGCCAGGAATGTGATCGAAATTTCTACAGAGATGGCAGAAAATGCTGCCTCACAGGTGGTATTGCCAGAACAGGAGAATGCAGCCGGCAAAGCGATGGCTTCCTTTGCGCCAAAAGAAAAAACGATTGATATTACTCCTTCGACGCAAAAGGCTGCCAGTTCCCCGGGGGAGAAAGCCGGGAAACAAACGAAGAGTTCCGTTGCCGCCAAACCGGTTAAAAATTCTGGTGATACCCGGAAAAAGGATTCCGGAGAATCAGGTTCTGCCCAGGCATCAAAACGCCCATATCAGTTTCCGCCGATTGATTTGTTGTCGGTTCCGGAGAATATTCCGGGAAGGACTTCGGATGAAGAACTACGGGCGACTGCTTTCAAATTACAGGAGACGCTGCGCAGTTTTAATGTCAATGTAACTATGGGGGCAGTGACCTGTGGTCCGACGGTTACCCGTTATGAATTGTTACCGGAACAGGGAGTACGTGTCAATAAAATCACAAATCTGGCGGATGATTTGAAACTGAGTCTGGCAGCGGCCAGTATACGTATTGAAGCACCCATCCCCGGCAAAGCAGCAGTGGGGATCGAGGTGCCTAATCCCTCCTCCAGTCCTGTTTACTTCCGGGAATTGTTGGAAGGTGATGCTTTCCGAAAGGCGAAATCTCCAGTGACGTTTGCTGTGGGAAAAGATATCGCAGGCAAAAGAATCATGACAGATATTGCCAAGATGCCACATTTGCTGATCGCAGGTGCAACGGGATCGGGGAAATCGGTATGTATTAATACTCTGATTATGAGTATCCTGTATAAGGCAGATCCTTCGGATGTGAAATTAATCATGATTGATCCGAAAGTAGTGGAATTGAGCGTATATAATGGTATTCCGCATCTGTTCTGTCCGGTGGTGACAGATCCGAAGGAAGCGGCTGCTTCCTTGAATTGGGCAGTTCGCGAAATGATGGAACGCTATAACAAGTTTAAGGAATTGGGTGTGCGTAATATTGCAGGCTATAATCAAAAGATTCAAACGGTGGAGAATGCAGAAGAAGCCGGATATGCTAAGATGCCATCTCTGGTGATCATCGTGGATGAGTTCGCCGACTTGATGATGGTGGCTTCCAAAGAGGTGGAGGACGCTGTATGCCGTTTGGCACAGTTGGCCAGAGCAGCGGGCATCCACCTGGTGTTGGCGACCCAGCGGCCATCGGTCAATGTCATAACGGGTGTGATCAAGGCGAATATACCTTCCCGCATTGCTTTTTCTGTATCATCGGCGATTGATTCCCGTACGATACTGGATAAAGGTGGTGCGGAAAAGCTTTTGGGAAAGGGAGATATGTTATTTTTCCCGGCGGGTTATTCGGAACCGGTGCGTGTGCAGGGGGCTTTCATTTCGGATAAAGAGGTTAGCGATGTAGTCGGGTATTTGATTGAAGCAAATGAACAGCCGGAATACAATCACGCAGTGACTGAGATTACAGAAGAATTACAGGAACCATCCGAAGAAAAGGCGGAAAAGAAAAAATCCGACCACGACGAATATTTTGAAGAAGCAGGTCGATTTGTGATCGAATCGGACCGGGCTGCCGCAGGGCAGTTACAGAGAAGATTTTCGATTGGATTTAACCGTGCAGGTCGTATCATTGACCAATTACATCAGGCAGGGGTGGTAGGACCTGCCGAGGGTACAAAACCACGTAAAGTATTGATGACTTTAGCGGAGTTTGAGGTATATCTGGGCGGAGATTCCCTGCCGGAAAGTGTATCGGATGATACGGCGGTGGAATCCTTTGATGATATGCCGGACGCAGAAACGGCTGCCGGCGGTCAGAGATCAGATGAGATGGAGTGATAAACGTTGCGAGGATTATTATTAACCAATGGTTTTTTGCGTACCCACAAATTTGTGGAACATTATGAGTGGCTTGCCAGAGCGGCAGCCGGACATGAAATTACGCTGGATTTGTGGGATAATGGGATGATTCCGGTGGTATATACCAGAGAGGCATTTGAGACCTTAGCCGGACGCATGGAGCCATATCATTTTGTGATCTATTGGGATAAGGATGTACGTTTGGGAATGTATTTGACAGAAGTCTGTAGTCGGTTGCGGATACCAGTCTATAATTCGGTGGCTGCTATGGCAGCTTGTGATGATAAAAGCGAAACCTATCGTATACTACAGTTGTGGAATGAAGATCCCGCTCATACAGAGGAACAGATTCCGCTATTGCCTACGGTGGTTGCTCCGATGACCTATGGAAATGTGGGATATACCAATCTGGACTTTTTGGATGAGGTTATTTTGCAGTTACAATTTCCTATGGTGGTCAAGGAATGTTTTGGTTCGTTTGGCCAACAGGTCTCTTTGGCATGGGATGAGGCGGATTTGCGTAGCAAGACTGAGCAGTTGGCAGGCACACCTTTTTTGTACCAACGGTATTTGAGACAAAGTCATGGACATGATGTGAGATTACAGGTGGTGGGAGATCAGGTAGTAGCGGCAATGCACCGATTTTCCCTTTCGGGGGACTTTCGGGCGAATCTGACGAATGGTGGCGAGATGGAGCAGTATGCCCCTTCACAGACAGAGCAGGCGCTGGCTGTGCGTACGGTACAGGCATTGGGATTGGATTTCGCGGGGGTAGATTTGTTATTTTCCCAGGGAGTGGCGGGAGAAGCAGATGTCGTCTGCGAAGTGAATTCCAATGCACATTTTCGTAATATTGCAGAGTGTACCGGAGTCAATGTGGCAGAGAAAATCATAGAGTATATTATCGACAGACTGGGAGATGCATAAAGGTATTTCCTGTCTGTTATGGCAGGGATGGATGTGCGGATGAAACAGGGGTATTTGATTTACCAGACAGAAGAAGGGAAACGGAATCAGGCATTTATTGAGATGTTTCAAAAAGCAGGAGAAGCATATGGACTCCTGTTTTCTTTTGTTGGGATAGATGAGTATCAAAGAAAGCCGCTCCCGGATCTGGTACTAAACCGGACAAGGGATGCGCAAGTCAGCCGATGGTATGAAAACCGCAGAATACCGGTCTATCATGACAGTGGCCTGATCACCATCGGCAATGATAAATATAAGACTTTGCAGTTTTTACAGCAGAGACTGCCGGATTTCATACAAGAGACATTCTGGTGTCCCGGCAGTTTTTTAGTCACACAGGAGCAGACGCTATGTATTCCCTTGCTTCAGCAGCAGATCCGGGACAGTTTTGGGTCCATCCAACATGTGATCCTGAAAACTGTGAATGGGCATGGAGGGAATGAGGTGTTTCGCCTGCCGGCAGATCCGGTCCGGGAAGAAGAGATTTGGAGAAAAATCTTAGTCCGCTTACAGGGAAGAATGTTACTTTGTCAGGAATGGATTGAGAGTGGAAGCCGGGATCTAAGGGTATATGTTTTGTGGGGAAACATCTATGCTGCGGTATTGCGACAGGGGAGGGAAGACTTTCGGTCAAACTATTCTCTGGGGGGACAGGTATCTCCGTATGTGTTATCGAGACAGGAGAGAACCTACATAGACTGGTTCATACGGGCCTTAGGGGCAGACCGTCTGGCAATGGCGGGAGTGGATTTCCTGCTGTCCGAAAAGGGAACGCTGGTCTTTAATGAATTGGAAGAGATGGTGGGTTCCCGGATGTTATATCAATGCAGCAGCCTGGATATCGTGGAAGATTTTGTTTCTATCCTCAAAAAAAGGATGTAAATTCATCCAAAATATGATACGATGTTGGGGAATCAATAATCATAGGGATTAGAGTGGGACGATCTTTAATCCTATAAGAAATAAAAGGAGGCCTACTTATGAAATCGGATATTGAGATTGCACAGGAAGCGGAAATGATACATATTCGTGAAGTGGCAGCACAACTGGGAATGGAAGAAGATGATTTAGAGTTTTATGGTAAATATAAAGCGAAATTGAGTGACACATTGTGGGATAAAGTGAAGGAGCGGCCGGATGGCAAACTGGTGTTGGTGACCGCCATCAATCCGACCCCGGCGGGAGAAGGTAAGACCACCACAACCGTTGGTCTGGGGCAGGCAATGGGCAAACTAAACAAAAAGGCGGCGATTGCGCTTCGCGAACCGTCGTTAGGTCCTTGTTTCGGTATCAAAGGAGGCGCTGCTGGTGGCGGATACGCTCAGGTGGTACCGATGGAAGATCTAAATCTGCACTTTACCGGAGATTTTCATGCCATCACATCTGCCAATAATCTGTTGGCAGCTATGGTGGATAACCATATCAAACAGGGCAATACATTAAATATTGATACCAATCAGGTGGTCTGGAAACGATGCGTCGATATGAATGACCGTGTACTTCGTAATATTGTAGTGGGGCTGGGACGCCCGGTGGATGGAGTGGTCCGTGAAGATCACTTCATTATCTCTGTGGCTTCAGAGATCATGGCGATTCTGTGTCTGGCAGAAAATATGAAAGATCTGAAAGAACGTTTAGGAAAGATCATTGTGGCCTATGATTATGATGGGAATCCTGTGACAGCAGGGCAGATCAAGGCTGTAGGAGCGATGGCAGCACTATTAAAGGATGCCATCAAACCGAATCTGATTCAGACCGTGGAACACACACCGGCTTTTGTGCATGGTGGACCGTTTGCGAATATTGCCCACGGATGTAACAGTGTGCGTGCCACAAAGACTGCGTTAAAATTGGCGGATTATGTGATTACAGAAGCCGGCTTTGGGGCAGATCTGGGTGCTGAGAAGTTTTTTGATATCAAGTGCCGCATGGCGGGGCTGAAACCGGATGCAGTGGTATTGGTGGCAACGGTGCGGGCATTGAAATATAATGGTGGTATACCAAAAGAGGAATTGAATGAAGAAAATGTAGAGGCCTTAAAGCGTGGCATCGAGAACTTGGAAAAGCATATTGAAAACATAGGGAAATATAATATTCCTTGTGTTGTTACACTGAACCGTTTTGTGTCCGATACGGAGGCAGAGTTAAATTATGTGAAAGAATTTTGTGAGGCCAGAGGTTGTGAATTTGCACTATCCGATGTATGGGAAAAAGGCGGTGACGGTGGTATCGAATTGGCCAATAAAGTTTTAGAGACGCTGGAAACGAAAGAAAGTCGTTTCAGTCCGCTTTATGACGAGAGATTATCCATCAAAGAGAAAATCGAATTTATTGCGCAGGAAATCTATGGAGCGGCGGGGGTTCACTATGCTCCGGCAGCAGAAACTGCCATTGCCCGGCTGGAGAAATTAGGATTTGGCCAGATACCGGTTTGTATGGCAAAGAATCAGTATTCCCTATCAGATGATCCGACGAAGCTGGGCCGTCCGGAAGGGTTTGACATTACCATTCGTGAGGTGTATGTATCTGCGGGTGCTGGTTTCGTGGTGGCGATCACAGGTACGGTGATGACCATGCCGGGGCTGCCATTGCATCCGGCAGCAGAACGGATTGATGTGAATGATGATGGGGTGATTACTGGATTATCGTGATCCGATCAGGAAAATTATAATTCTGTTATATTATACGGCTGGAATCGTGTCGGGATTGTTCTTTGACAATCACGGTATTGCTTTGTGCAAGAGTTTGACGATTTCAGCCGTACTATTTTAATATATTATAATTGTGCCGGGCGATTTTGAATGAAACTATTTACCCTTGAATTTGGATTCACAGTAAATGCAACGATAGATTCGCTTCTCACGGTCGGTTAATTTAAAAGAATGTGGTAATTCCTGTTCGATGGAAGTGATACAACGGGGATTTTTGCATTTAATGATCCCTGTTACGGTTTCTGGCAGGGATAATTTTCTTTTTTCTACGATTTCATTATCCCGTATGATGTTGATGGTGATTTTATGATCTAATACACCCAGAACATTAAAATCGATGTCAAAGGGGCCTTCGATTTTGATAATATCTTTTTTCCCCATCTTATTACTTTTGGCATTTTTAATGATTGCCACGGAACAATCCAGTTTTTCCAGATTCAGATATTCGTAGATTTTCATGGCGCCGCCTGCCTGAATATGGTCGATTACGACACCCTCATTTAATCCGCCGATATTTAACATATAGAGTCCTCCAATCCTAATAAAGTCATAATCAAAGCCATACGTACATAAACGCCATATTTCGCCTGCAGGAAATAGACGGCTCTGGGATCTTTGTCTATTTCTGTGGAAATCTCATTAACCCGGGGAAGAGGATGTAGAACATACATCTCTTTTTTGGCATACTCCATTTTAGCAGCATCCAGGATAAAACTGTCCTTTAAGCGAATATAATCTTCTTCGTTAAAAAAGCGTTCTCTTTGTACTCTGGTCATATACAGAATATCCAGTTGGGGCATATATTTTTCTAACTCTTTTGTTTCGATGAAATCCACATGACCATCGATGAGAACCTCCTGGCGGAGATAATCGGGAATGCGTAATTCATCCGGTGAGATTAAGATAAACCGGACACCCGGATACCGAACCATAGCATTGATCAGGGAGTGTACGGTACGTCCGAATTTCAGATCACCGCACATACCGATGGTCATATGATCCAGGCGGCCCATCAGAGTTTTGATGGTAATCAGGTCTGTCAATGTCTGTGTGGGATGATTATGCCCTCCATCGCCGGCATTGATCACCGGAATCTCAGAATGCATGGCAGCCACGGTAGGGGCACCTTCCTTGGGATGGCGCATCGCACAGATATCCGCATAAGAGGAAATGACACGGATGGTATCTGCGACACTTTCTCCTTTGGATGCAGAGCTGGAATCAGCCGAAGAAAAACCAAGCACGCTGCCTCCCAGATTTAACATAGCTGCTTCAAAACTGAGGCGGGTACGGGTGCTTGGTTCATAAAATAACGTTGCCAATTTTTTTCCATCACATACGTGGGCATATTTTTGAGGATCTTTCATGATACTTTGTCCGAGAGTCAGTATTTGATCTAACTCCTCGGTCGACAGATCCAAAGGACTAATTAAATGCTTCATGGGACACCTCCATTGTAAGTTAGCTTCTTTGATAAATATTTTACTACATCTTGGCATGAGGTGCAATGAAATTTGTCGTTCGATCCGGATTTCCCATTGCAAATTTTCTGTGGATACGTGAATGTAATGAAAACCGTAATATTATTGTAAGATGCGGATGCTATAATGTAAGAAACAGTCAAGCAGAAAGGAGAGACTATTAACATGTGTATATTAGAAACAAAAGATTTATACAAAACATATGGTTCCGGAGAAAGTGAGGTAAAGGCACTGGACCATGTTACGATCCAGATCGGGGAGGGAGATTTCGTGGCTGTGGTGGGAACATCCGGTAGTGGTAAATCTACTTTATTAAATATGCTGGGTGGTTTGGACAGACCCACATCCGGTACCGTTACGGTGGCCGGAAATCAAATTTTTACTATGCCAGATGAAGAATTGACAATATTCCGGCGGCGGAATATTGGATTTGTTTTTCAGAATTATAATCTGGTGCCTATTTTAAATGTTTATGAAAATATAGTTCTGCCGATGGAACTGGATGCTTCGGAAATAGATAAACCTTATGTGGATCATATTATATGTACCCTGGGATTGGAAAAAAAGCTGACAGCCATGCCAAATCAGCTTTCCGGTGGACAGCAGCAGAGAGTGGCCATCGCTCGTGCGCTGGCATCGAAGCCGGCCATTATTTTAGCAGACGAACCCACAGGGAACCTTGACAGCAGGACAGGGATGGATGTCATTTCTCTATTGAAGGTAACCAGTAGAGAATTTCATCAGACGATGGTCATGATTACCCACAATGAAGAAATTGCGTTAATGGCAGATGAGATGCTCCGTATCGAGGATGGAAAAGTGGAAGCAGGTGAATGGAAATGTTAAAAAATCATAATCAAATTGCCGTGAAAAGGCTCAGTGAACGTTCCCTGAGGCAGAATAAGACCAGAAATTTATTTGCAATTCTTGCGATTGTTCTAACGACGTTTATGTTTACCGTGGTATTTAGCATCGGGTTTAGTTTGGCAAAGAATATGAGCATTATGATGGTTCGGTTACAGGGGACGAAAGCGAGCATTACCCTGAAACAGCCGGATCAAAAACAAATCGCACAGGCAGAAAAAGCAAACCATTTGTATGCTGCGGGTGTCCGTATACCGGCGGGTGTCTTGTCTGACCATGACGGAAAGAATACGATTGTGCTGGAGTATTATGACGAAACGGAATATCAGAAAAATTTTTGTCCGGCCATCAGTGGGATTCAGGGGAAATATCCAGAGGCAGAAAATGAGATTATGTTGTCGAAAGCTGCTCTGGATGCTTTGAAGATCGGAAAGCCCACCAAAGGTATGAAGATAGCATTGACATCAGGATCTGAACAAAAGGAATTTCTTTTATCCGGCTGGTTTACGGATTATACGGTGATATCTGGAGGATTTCATGGATTCGCGTCAAAGACCTATATACAGTCATTGGGTCTGACCAAGGAACACGATGGTGTGTTGAGTCTCTCCGCGCAATCCGGCAAACAGGCAGCCTTGTTAGAGGAACTGAATCGTTTGGTATCCCTGCATCCGGGACAGGAGTTTGAAACAAGTTACGATGTTCAGGAAGAAAATTTCGGGGATACTTTGGTGATTGTGGCAGCCATTGGTTTGATGGGAGGCATAATTATATTAAGTGGATATCTTCTCATATACAATGTTATGTATATTTCCGTCACAAGAGATATCCGGTTTTATGGATTGTTAAAGACGATCGGTACATCACCATCGCAGATTAGAAAAATTGTGCGGTTGCAGGCGCAGAAGCTGTCTGTGTTGGGGATTCCTGTCGGGATTTTATTGGGAACGCTGCTGTCTTTTGTGGCAGTTCCTATGGCGATGGAGATGTTTGGAACGGGGGTATATAGTGCGATGCCTTCGGGTATTCAGTTTCATCCGCTGATTTATATTGGAACGATTGTATTTGCCTGGATCACGGTCGCCATCAGCTGCCGAAATCCCTCCGGGCTTGCCAGTAAGATTTCTGCGGTGGAAGCATTGAAATACAACGGATTGAGAAAAGAAAAGATAAGAGCAAAGAGATCGACTGGTGGAGGGAAGATATATAAAATGGCGTTTCGCAATGTGTTCCGGGAAAAGAAACGGGCATTTATAGTATTTGCGTCTTTATTTATGGGAACGATGGCGTTTATGTCGGTAGATACCTTTTTGGGAAGTATGAAGTTAGAAAATTTTGTTAATCACTATCTTTTTAATGATTATACGATTTATACTCAATGTGCGAGTGAAGAGAATACGGAAGCCCAAACCGTGTCCTATTGCAGAGATGCGGAAAAACTGGCGGATAATATTGCTGAGATCTCAGGAATTACTTCTGTGCGAGTGAATCATACTGCCGCTGCTTTGTTACAATTTGATGAAGATGTCTTCCGGCCGTTTCTGGAATATGATTTTCCGGATGCAGAGGAACAGCAGAAGGCGGTGGATTATTTTGGTTCGACGGAGGGAAAGCAGGGGTATAGCTGTCCTGTGATTGCAGTCAGCAGTGAAATGATGAAGAAATATAATGAGAAAGCACGTCAAAAGATGGACATAGACCGGTTTGAAAAAGGGGAAATCTGTCTTATCGGCTCGGTCAAAACAACGAAACAGGCGGATCAGGTGCGTGGTAAAACCATCACTCTGATGGATCAGACGGAGGGAAGATCACTGTCTTTAGAGGTGGGGTCCTGTATGACGTTTGGCGATGGTTATGGCATTAATATTGGTTATTATTGGCAGACAGCAGGCGCACCTTCCAGTATTCTGGTGAGTGATGCAGCATTAAACCGCTTGACAAGTGATGTGACGGTGGATAATATTATTGCAGATTGTGATTTGAAGGAAGAGAGTGCTGTGACTACCAAAGTGAAGGAGCTGGTTAAGGCAAATTCTTCGGTATTACATCTTGAGATAAAGTCTGAAATGATAGCTGATTTTCGGTCTGCGATGATGGGAATGAATATTCTGGGTGGAGGGATTTCCATCGTGCTGATCTTGATTGGCGTGCTGAATTTTATCAATGTAATGCTGACAGGTGTGTTTGCCAGACGGGGAGAACTGGCGGTGATGGAAAGTGTTGGTATGACAAAGAAGCAAGTGAAGAAGATGTTGATTTATGAAGGTGCGTATTATGGCTTGATTACTATAGGGTTACTTTTGACAGTTGGCAATGCCTTGGTGTACACGATTGCTTATCTGGCACAACAGATGGCAGACTATGCAGTATTTCATTATCCGGTGGTGCCAATGTTTGTGATCGCAGCGTTAATCATGCTGATCTGTATGGTGGTTCCTTCTGTGGTATATCATGTATTATCTGGTGAAAGTGTGACTGAAAGATTGAGAAGAGGGGAATGAAGTGCAAAAGATATTGATTGTTGAGGACGATGTTATCATATCCGGGGGAGTGAAAGTATATCTGGAGAGCAAAGGATATGAAGCGGATCTGGCGTACACATTAGCGGAAGCAAAAACTGCTCTGCAACAGGTTTACAGTCTGGTGATTTTGGACTGTAACCTGCCGGACGGGAATGGAATCGACCTGTGCCGGCAGATACGACGGGCGGGGAATATGCCAGTCATATTCCTGACAGCGCGGGATACGGAAGAGGATATGATGGAAGGCTTTCGGGCCGGTTGTGATGATTATATTGCTAAACCGTTTTCAGTAGAATTGTTGAATCAGAGAATTATGGCGGTACTTAGGAGAAGTACACAGGAACTTTCGGCGGACTTATTTCGTTACAGGGAATTATCTGTGGATTTTGGCAAGATGCGGGTCTGCTGTCATGAGAAACAGGTGAAGCTTTCCGTTACGGAGTATAAGTTGTTGGAGCTGTTGATTCGTAATAAGGGACAGGTATTGACCAGAGAAACCATTTTAGAACGGATTTGGGACTGTTATGAGAACTATATTGATGAAAATACGTTGAATGTGCATATACGGAGATTAAGGAAAAAAATTGAACCGGACCCTCAAAATCCTCAGTATATCATAACAGTCTTTGGCATTGGTTATACCTTTGGAGAATAGTTGAAAAATGAAAAGAAAACAATATAAGCAGGCGGCTGGTATTTTAATATTTTTGTTTGCCCTGATATCGCTGGGGATGATATGCATAGTATATCGGATCACCGGAGATGAGAGGGGGGCAGCAGTGGTTTTAGTGGGATGTCTGTGTTTATGCCTGTTAGCTTTTGGGTTACATCGCCTGGATGATAGGTATATATCGGACATTGTGATGGAGTTATCGCGGTTGATGGATGTTCTGATGGAACTGGAGGAGCGTGAGATTTTTCCCGGTCATGAGGATACTGTCCTTTCAAAATTACAGAGCCAGGTGATTAAGTTAGTCAGGATCCTAAGGAATAAGAACGAAATGGCAGCTTGGGAAAATGAAAATATGAAAGGGCTGATATCAGATATTTCACACCAGTTGAAAACGCCGATCTCCAATCTGAAAATGTACAGTCAGTTTTTGCGGGAACCGTCTTTGTCTGCAGAAAGGCAAAAAGAATATATTGAAGTGATCTGTATGTCAGTGGAACGATTGCATTTTTTGACGGAAAATATGATTAAAATTTCCAGATTGGAAGGTGGACTGATTCGTTTAAATATACAGAGGCAGAGCTTGAATGAAACGGTATTAAAGGCTGTAAAAGATATTTATCCCAGGGCAAGGCGCAAGAAAATAGAGATTAAATATAGTGCCGATAAACAGATTATGTTGAAACATGACCGGAACTGGACCGCGGAAGCATTGTTTAATCTCTTGGATAATGCGGTGAAATATGCCCAGCCGGGAAGCAGTATTTCTTTATCGGTTCGAGGACTTGGAATGTTTGCGGAAGTATCTGTGGAGGATGAAAATGGGGCGATACCGGAAGAAGAACGGACAAAGGTATTTTCCAGATTTTATCGCGGCAGTCATAGCCGAAACCAGGAAGGAATCGGGGTGGGATTATATCTTTGCCGGGAGATTGTGCTCAGGCAGGGCGGATATATGAATTTGAAAACAACGGCGCAGGGGAATGTGTTTTCTATGGTCTTATACCATCATAGGGATTCTGAACCTGCCTTGTGGGAAAAGTGAACTTTTGGCAGTCTGGACAAATAGTTTCGATTGTGATAAGATAATTATGCAATGGCGCACTTGGGGATTCTCTTGGTGCGCCCCACTTTTGTATAATCATAGATTTTACAAAGAGGAAAGTGTGAAAATACTATCTTTCACAAACATAAATGATGTTTGTGATGCGGGTTTGTGTCTGCACTGCGACACAAACATGGCACCATGCAAAAAAGCAGTGCAGAAATGAGGAAAGATATATGATCAAATTATATGAAAATGGTGTCTATCTCATTAATGGTACAGAGATTATAGAAGATACCGCAGATGCCGCTGCCCAATTACAGGATAAGTGTGGCAGCATAACATCTAAGGAGGAAGCAGCGAAGGGAACGATGGCATATCGTATTCTGGAAGCGCATAATACTTCCGGCAATATGGAAAATCTTCAGATCAAGTTTGATAAGTTGACTTCCCATGATATTACTTTCGTAGGTATTATTCAGACAGCTCGTGCTTCCGGACTGGAGAAATTTCCGGTACCGTATGTGCTGACCAACTGTCACAACAGTTTATGTGCAGTGGGTGGTACAATTAATGAGGATGATCATATGTTTGGTTTATCCTGTGCAAAGAAATATGGCGGTATGTATGTGCCACCACATCAGGCGGTGATTCATCAGTTTGCCCGTGAGATGTTAGCCGGTGGCGGAAAGATGATTCTGGGATCGGATTCTCATACACGTTATGGTGCGTTAGGAACTATGGCAATGGGAGAAGGTGGTCCGGAGTTAGTCAAACAGCTTTTAAACCGTACGTATGATATTGCAAAACCGGGTGTGGTTGCCATCTATCTGACAGGCAAGCCGGAAAAAGGGGTAGGACCACAGGATATCGCACTGGCGATTATCGGTGCTGTTTTCCAAAATGGCTATGTGAAGAATAAAGTAATGGAGTTTGTAGGACCGGGTGTGGCAAATCTGTCTGCCGATTTCCGTATCGGTGTAGATGTTATGACCACAGAGACCACCTGTCTGTCCTCTATATGGACCACCGATGACCAGATCAGGGAATTTTATGAGATTCATAAACGTCCGGAGGAGTATAAGGAATTGAAACCGGAGGCAGTTACCTATTATGATGGTATGGTTTCTGTGGATCTGTCAGAGATCAAACCGATGATTGCGATGCCATTCCACCCTAGTAATGTGTATACCATCGATGAGTTAAATGCGAATCTGATGGATATCTTAGATGATGTGGAGAAAAAGGCTTTGGTCAGCCTGGATAATAATCATATTCAGTATACCTTAAAGGATAAGGTACATAATGGGAAGCTGTATGTAGAGCAGGGTGTGATCGCCGGATGTGCCGGTGGTGGATTTGAGAATGTTTGTGATGCAGCAGATATCCTGCGGGGCAAGACCATAGGTGCCGACGAATTTTCATTAAGTGTATATCCATCCAGTCAGCCGGTATTTATGGAGCTGGTGAAGAATGGTACCATCGCTGATCTGATGGCAACCGGTGCAACCGTGCGTTCTGCGTTCTGCGGTCCTTGCTTCGGTGCAGGAGATGTACCTCCAAACAACGGATTGTCCATTCGTCATTCCACACGTAACTTCCCGAACCGTGAAGGTTCTAAGGTTACCAATGGTCAGATCGCTTCCGTCGCGCTGATGGATGCCCGTTCCATTGCTGCTACTGCGGCAAATCAGGGATATCTGACCGCTGCTACGGATATGGATGTGGACTTCCAGAAGCCAAAATATTTCTTTGACAGTTCGATCTATGAGAACCGTGTTTATGATGGTGTAGGCAAAGCCGATCCGAATGCCGAGGTGAAGTTTGGTCCGAATATCAAAGACTGGCCGGAGATGACAGCATTAACAGATCATATGGTATTAAAAGTGGTATCTGAGATCCATGATCCGGTGACCACCACCGATGAGTTGATTCCATCCGGTGAGACCTCTTCGTTCCGTTCAAATCCATTGGGTCTGGCAGAGTTTACTCTGTCACGTAAAGATCCGGAATATGTGGGCAAGGCAAAGGCCGTACAGTTAGGTGAAAAGGCTCGTGTGGCGAGAGAGGATATCTATGCAGCGCTTCCGGAGGTAGAGGACGTATTTGCTAAGATTAACGAAAAATTTGAAGTAGATCCTAAGATGACGCAGATCGGTAGTATGATCTATGCGGTAAAACCTGGTGATGGTTCTGCCCGTGAGCAGGCGGCATCCTGTCAGAAGGTGCTGGGTGGATTTGCCAATATTGCCAGGGAATATGCAACGAAGCGTTATCGTTCTAATCTGATCAACTGGGGGATGCTGCCATTCTTGTATCCGGATGAAATTCCATTTAAGAATGGTGATTATATCTTTGTAAAGGATATTAAGAAAGCAGTAGAAGAAAAGGCAGATGTGATCAAGGCATATGTGGTTGGTGACGGCATGAAAGAATTTGAATTGCGTTTAGGGGATTTAACCGATGATGAGCGTGAGATCATTTCTAAGGGATGCCTGATCAATTACTATAGGGCGCATATGTAGGCTGGATTGCGGGACATGATTTGATATTGGATTTGGGTGTGGGAAGACATATTCCCATGCCCGGATT
This sequence comes from uncultured Jutongia sp., assembly GCA_964521555.1. GTDB lineage: Bacteria > Bacillota > Clostridia > Lachnospirales > Lachnospiraceae > Butyribacter. Next base: position 86,301 of record CAZFSU010000004.1, read on the forward strand.
CGCTGTGATAGAAAAGGGCAGTTGTTTCTCGGTGTGTGAATCACCGAGGAACAACTGCCCTTTGGTTTGCTTTGTCCTCAGATAAAGTGATAGATGATAATCGCGATCAAGATTCCCAGGATACTGCCAATGGTGATTTTGATCGATAACGCAAAGGTCAGAACCAGGATTCCCAGATCTAAAGTGAACGGGGAAGTCAGCCCAAACTTTTGGCCATAATTCAGCCAGGATAAGGCGGAGATTCCAGCCGTTGCCTGTGCAATAAAACTGCCGATCACAATACCAGCCAACAATAATAAAAACAAAGCCCAGTTATTTTTTCCAGCACCTCTTGCCATCGTGTCCTCATTTCTGTACAGATTTAATATGGTGTCTGGGATATCTGTACCGGTATTTCCAAACACACATTCGATTATATTCGATTTGATTGGATTCGTCAAGAGATTAACAGAATATGACAAAATCGTTAATATTTTTACAAAAAGATTGTCACAGAACTTATGAAATGATATAATTGTACCTTGGATAAGATATTTCTTATAGAGGAAAGATACCAAAGAGAAGTTACGATACATTTGGAGGAAGCAATATGTCAAAATTTTTCGCGATGTGGAAAAAGATCGCTTTGTGGAAAAAAATTGTGATGGGAATATTATTGATTTGCAGTGCGGGTTTAGGATTTGGTGCCGCCAAAGTGCAGGTGACGGTGAGCCATTCTCTGGGTCAGATTAACCGGGATATTGATACATCATTGAATACCGTGAATCTGGATGGGATAAATGTACATTCCGACGATGAAGTTGTTAATATTTTGTTGATTGGAGATGACTATCGTGAATATGACGGCAGTACCTCTCCCGGATTATATGATGTGATCATGATTGCCACTATGGATAAAAAGCATGGTACTTTGAAACTATCTTCGATCATGCGTGATACACTGGTGGAAGTGGCTGGTCAGGATAAATATATGAAGATTAATGCTTCCGGCAAGAAAGAGTATGGTGGTATCAAGAATTTATACAAGACGATTGCACTTAATTTTAATATTAAGGTTGATGGCTATGCGAAGGTAGGCTTTGATGCATTTAAGGAAGTAGTGGATGCAGTGGATGGTGTGGAAGTGGAATTAACGGAAACGGAAGTAAAATACCTGAATCATACCAATTATATCTGGAAAAAGAAAGACCGTAAATTAAAAGTGGGAAAACAGACTTTAAATGGAAACCAGGCATTGGGATATTGTCGTATCCGAAAAGGAATGGATGTGATCGGAGAACCGGTGGTGACAGCAAATGGCCTGACCGATGATTATGGTCGTACCTGGAGACAGCGTACGCTGCTTACAGCAGTCTTTGATAAAATGAAATCCCAGCCCCTGTCAAAATGGGTGGAAGTAGCCAATGATGTGTTAGGTGATGTGACAACGGACTTGGATGATAAGACAATTATGACTTATATGAAAGATGTGATTACGATGGGAACGATGGAAATTGAACAGTTCCGAATCCCGATGGACAATTATTATTATGATGACCGCAATAACGAATTTCCGGATGCGCAGGGATGGAGTCTGGTGCCTACCGCCGGAAATACACATTCTTATGATCCATCGGCAAATGCAGAAGCATTGAAGCAATTCATATTTGATTACAATGGAAAAGGGGAATTTGAATATTCCGGTTCTATAGGTTCTTCGGAGGAATCGACGGAAGAAGATTCTGAGAATTAGACAAAGGATGCCTTGGTATACTATACGATTAGGAGGAAATCGGTATGTGGAAGAAGATTTTATTAGGAATATTAATTCTGGTCAGCGGTGTGGCAGGTTTTTTTGTGGCAAAAGCGCAGGTGACTTTTAATAATACCCTGAATCATGTTACCCGTGACTATGATACTGCTTTGCGTAATGTGGATTTGAGCGGTATCAAGGTAAATTCTGATGATCAGATTGTCAATATTCTGATTATAGGAAATGATTACCGGAAAGAGAGTGGATATAATGCCGGTGGGCTAACCGATACCATGATTATTGGAACGATGGATATGAAACATGGTTCTTTGAAGCTGACATCTTTAATGCGTGACCTGGTAGTGGAGATCCCGGGGCACGGTAAAAATAAATTAAATGCTGCCAATTCTTATGGCGGTATTGAATTATTATATAAGACCATTGCTACGAATTTTAACATTGAATTGGATGGTTATGTAGAAGTGGGATTTCAGGCATTTCAAGATATCGTGGATAAGGTCGGTGGTGTGGAAGTGGAACTGACGGAATCTGAAGTGGAATATCTGAATACAACCAACTATATCCGCAAGAAAAAGTATCGTAATGTCAAGGTGGGAAAACAGACCTTAAACGGCAGCCAGGCATTGGGATATTGCCGTATTCGGAAGAAAGGTACCACGGTCAATGGATTGCGTGATGACTATGGTCGTACCTGGAGACAGCGTACTGTGATTAATGCAGTGTTTGACAAAGTGAAAAAATTACCGATGTCAGATTGGATCGACATTGCCAATAGCGTTTTGAAGCACGTGACTACAGATTTAACCAACGATCAGATTATTGAATATATGAAAGACGTTGTGACGATGGGGACTACGGAAATGCATCAGTTGCAGATTCCGGTGAGTGGATATTATCGTAGTGCTGCCAATGGAGAGTTTTCCTGCGGTTCCAGTATCGTTATGACCAGTGGTTCGGGGAGTGCATGGGATACCGGTTCCAATGCGGATGCCTTGAATCAATTCATCTTTGATTACGATGGTAAGGGAGAATTTCAGTATTCTCCGGATGGTGGTTCTGACAATGATAAGCAGGATGAGGACGGTGCAGACGAATAAGCGATGCCAGGGATGAATGTGGATTAGGAATCAGTTTTTGTACAATAATGAAAATGCTCCGGGTCTGTGTTGAAATAACATAGATCCGGGGCATTTTTGCGTGAAGCCTCCTGATACCAATTATATTTGTATGAAAGAATTATTGCTTTGCTGTCTTGTCACAGCAGATACGCTGCAATAGTTTATATAAGATATGGATGTATTTGGCGGTTCCTATGGTCTCTGCCGCGACGATGGGGAGCGAGCCGATTTCCTGATCTCCTAAAGTATAGGTAACATTGCCGATCACCTCCCCTTCCTTGATGGGAGCCGTCAATTTTGGCCGATAGGTAATCTCACGCTTTGGTGTCTGGTTTTTCTCTTCGCCGCACAAAACATAGGAAAAATTTTTCTCCACCCGTGGGATGATTTGGGATTTTGTTCCACCCATGATATCCTGCGGGGAGAGAGGGATGTCGTCTGTTTTTTCTATATATGCAGTACAGTTTGCAAACCCATAATCCAGCAGAGAAGCCGCTTCTGTAAATCGTACTTTGTGGTTGGGGGCTGCCATGATGACAGCGGTTAGGTTGATTCCATCCCGGTTTGCGGTGGCACTAAGGCAATATTTTGCTTTAGAGGTGGAACCGGTTTTGAGTCCGGTGATGCCCTGATAGGTACGAATTAATTTGTTGGTATTGGTGAGTCCAAATTCGGATTCGCCTTTTTTGGTTTTATGTATGATGGTATCCATCCATACGGTAGAATAATCAGAGATTGCCGGATAGTTCATCACCAAAGCTTGTGACATCAGAGCCACATCGTATGCACTGCTATAATGGCCACTTTCAATGCTGTCATCCAAACCGTTGCAATTCATAAAGTGCGTATGTTCCATACCAAGTTCCGCTGCTTTTTGGTTCATTTTATCGATGAAGGCTTCCTCTGATCCTGCGACAAATTCAGCCATTGCCACCGCAGCATCATTGGCACTGGCAATACTGATACATTTTATCATGGTATCTACGGTCTGGGTTTCACCCGGTTCTAAGAATACCTGTGAGCCGCCCATACTGGATGCGTATTCACTGACAGATACCTCATCGGAAAGTTTATATTGACCCTGCTCCAATCCTTCAAAGATCAGGAGTAACGTCATGATTTTAGTAATACTGGCAGGGATGAGTTCTTTATCTTTGTTTTTTTCGTATAGAATGCGTCCGCTGTGATTGTCAATGAGTACAGCCGCTTCCGCAGTAATGGCAGGACCGCCTGTCTGGGATTCCGTAGTATCGCTTGGTGCCTGAGTGGCGGCAGAAGGATCAGCAGAGGCAGCCGGGGTATCCGTAGGTGTCTCTGTGGTGACGGTGGGAGCCGGTGTATTCTCTTCGGCCTGCAAACGGGCGGGCGTGGTAAGCAAGGAGGTCCACAACGAAAATATCAGCACGAAAGCACAGTGTTTGCGTAGATTTCTTTTTTTGAATAAAGAGAAGAATTGATTCATAGTTTTCCTCATTTCCAGACCCTTGGGATCATATGGACATAATATTACTAATATAGTATGTGGAAATGTGGGAGAATATGTCTGTAGAGTAGGTTTCCGAGTGTCATGCTGAGCAGTATCCATATGGATCTATGTTAGGATACAGAAACTCTAATTCGCGATTCGTTGCAAAAAAAAAGATTTCTGTGTATAATCATTTCAGTGTGCGCAGTGAGAAGAAATAGAGGAGAAACAAGATGACGAGTAAAGAGAGAGCAGAGTTAAAAACCCAGGCAATGAAACTGGATAGTATTTTTCAGATTGGTAAATCCAGTCTGACACCGCAGATGATTGATGCCGTAAAGGATGCATTGCGGGCAAGGGAATTAATTAAGGTCAGTGTATTGAAAAATTGTATGGATGACCCCAGGGAGATCGCGGAAGTTCTGTCTGAGCGCAGTGGTTCCGAAGTGGTACAGGTGATTGGGAAAAAGATTGTCTTATATAAAAAGAATTATGAATTAGAGGAGAAGCGGAAACGTGCTGCAAAGAGGGAAAAAGAAAGCAGAAAAAAGGATTCCGGCAAGGGAAAGGATAAGAAAGGTGCGGGGAAATCATCGTCTGGCAAAGGACGTAATCTCAAGGGAAAGCAGATGAAATGGAGTGACCGGTAATGGCAAAAATTGGTATTATGGGTGGCACATTTGATCCAATTCATCTGGGGCATCTGCAAATGGCACAGGAATCTTTTTGGCAGGCCGGATTAGATCAGGTGTTGTTTATGCCTTCCAAGATTCCGCCACATAAGCAGGGAAAGAAAATTACAGCGGAGGCACAGAGAGCGGATATGGTACGCTTGGCCATACAGGGAAAACCGGAGTTTGTATATTCTGATCTGGAATTACGCAGGGAGGGTACTACCTATACCGCAGAAACATTGCGATGTCTACAGAGTTTGCATCCGGAACATCGTTACTATTTTATTATGGGAAGTGATTCCTTATGGCAGATCGAAGGTTGGTACCAGCCGGAGGAAATAATGAGGAGAGCGGTGATACTGGCTGTGAGCCGGGACGGTTTCAGTGCCGCGCAGATGCAACAAAAGGCGGCCTGGTTGACAGAACGGTATCAGGCGAAAGTACAGGTGATCCGGATGTCCAGGATGGATATCAGTTCCAGTGAAATCAGGGACAGGGTTCAGTCAGGAGAATCCATTGATTCCTTCGTTCCCTGTGAAGTGGCGGCTTATATTCAGAAAAATTCATTATATCTTTCATAGAAAAAGGAGATAATCAGGTGCAGAAAGAGATAGAAAATTTACAGGATCAGTTGCGGGAACGATTACCGGAAAAACGTTTCTGGCATACAGTAGGAGTTCGTTATACCGCAGAAGCTTTGGCAATGCGGTATGGTATTGATCTCAATCAGGCAGGAATCGCAGGCGTGTTGCATGATTGTGCCAAATATATGTCCGGTGAGCAAATGTATGAAAAATGTCAGAAATATCAGATTGCGGTGACGCAGGTGGAGAAAATGAATCCGGAGTTATTACATGCGAAACTTGGAAAATATTATGCTGAGCATCGGTATGGGATTCAGGATACGGAGATTTTATCAGCGATTCGATGGCACACCACCGGCAAAGAGGATATGACGATTTTGGAACAGGTTATCTTTCTGGCAGATTATATTGAACCACATCGGAAACAGATTCCGGGATTGGACGAGATCCGCAAAATGGCATTTGTCGATTTGGAGGAGGCAGTCTATCTGACGATGAAGAATACGGTGTCTTATTTGGAGGGGCAGGCGAAAAAAACAAAGGTAAAATTGTTTGATCCTGCGACTCAGGCTGCTTACCGTTATTATGAAGCAAAACGCAAAGCAAAGTGAATGTATCAGAGAATCAGGAACCATAGGAGGGTAATGGCATGACAAAACAAACGAAAATGGCAGCAACAGCCTATGCTGCGTTAGATGAGAAAAAGGGACAGGATATTAAAATTATTCAAATATCAGAGATTTCGGTTATGGCGGATTACTTTATTATTGCCAGTGCGGGCAGTACGCCACAGGTGCAGGCATTAATGAATAATGTGGAGGAGAAAATGCATGAGCAGGGATTCGGTTTGAAGCGGATCGAAGGAACCAGAAACAGCAGTTGGGTGTTGATGGATTTTGGGGATGTTGTGGTTCATATATTTGATATAGAGGATCGATTATTCTATGATTTGGAGCGTATGTGGTCTGATGGAAAAATGATTGATCCGGCAACATTGCAGTAATCAGGGGGATTGATATTGCGATATTTTTGTGATCGGAAAATTCTCCTTAGAAATGGTTACGATACCATCAGAAAATTTGTTCGGAACGTTTGTTTGACATTTGTATGGTTATATGGTATGATTGATACAAATTATTTGTTAGGTTATGTTTTTTGATGGCCGTGTGATATAAAAACAAAACAGGAGGGATACAGTATGGCTACGGGGAGAATTTCAGCAAAACAGCAGGAGATCTTAGAATTTATTAAATCAGAGATTATTCATAAGGGATATCCGCCGGCAGTGAGAGAAATATGCGAGGCGGTTCATTTGAAATCGACATCCTCCGTACATTCTCATTTAGAGACATTGGAGAAAAATGGATTTATTCGTCGTGATCCGACGAAACCTCGTGCGATCGAGATTATTGATGATGATTTTAATTTATCCCGCCGCGAGGTTGTGAATGTACCTGTGATTGGAGAAATTGCAGCCGGTGAGCCGATTTTCGCAGATCAGAATATTGAAGGATATTTTCCGATTCTGCCGGAAAATATGCCGTCCGGTGAAGCATTTATGCTGAAAGTCCGCGGAGAAAGTATGATTAATGTGGGAATCTATGATGGGGATCAGATCCTGGTCAAGAAGCAAAAAGATGCCCGTAATGGAGACATTGTGGTGGCATTGGTGGATGATGCGGCTACCGTGAAGACGTTCTATAAGGAGGATGGACATTACCGCCTCCAGCCGGAAAATGATTCTATGGATCCGATTATTGTAGATCAGGTTGAGATCCTGGGCAAGTTGGCTGGTCTTTTCCGAACATATCATTAATCTTTTGATATCTGGCACCATAAAAAAGATTAAAACTGGCAGTGTAGCGGCTGTCAGTTTTGTTATATAGTCTTCATGGCAATACTAACGAAGTTTTTATGAAAAGAGGTTGTGATGATGAAGACAAAAGAACAGACAGTATCTGGTTTTGCAGCAGAGGAACTGGTATCCAAAGCTGGTCAGGACGCAGCAAAAAAGAAAGTGGATATTCAGTGGATGGTGATGACCGCATTATTTATTGCATTAACGTATGTGATTACCGGTTATATCAATATCCGTATTCCTTTTCTGGCCGCCAATGGTGGTTTGGTTCATTTGGGCAACGTTCCGGTGTTTGTGGCTGCTGCACTATATGGCCGCAGATCTTCTGCGATTTCTGCCGCCTTCGGTATGGCATTGTTTGATTTGACCTGTGGATGGGTAGCCTGGGCACCCTTTACCTTTGTGGTTTGTGGATTGATCGGCTGGGTGTATGGGCTGATTACAGAGAAACATCCCTCCAGGATGTTTTTGATTATCGGTGTATTTGCAGCTATGGTGATTAAGATAGGTGGCTACTATATCGCAGAAGGCATCATTTATGGAAACTGGATCGCCCCTGTGACTTCTATCCCTGGTAATGTGGTTCAGATCGCGGTGGCAGGTGTGATCGCGGTACCGTTGATCATCGCGCTGCGAAAAGTAATGCACCGGTAGCCGGATATCAGGTATCATCGGCTTTGGTGCAAGACATCATGCCGTATTAGAAAAAAGAAATGAGGATTGAGATGGATCAGAAATATCTAGAGATAAAAAGTCGAAGAGAATATCCGGAGTGGGAGGAACGAAAGACCAGAATTATGACACCGGGACCAACACAAGTAGCCTCCAATGTTTATCGTGCCAGAAGCTATGCCACGACAAACCCGGATCTGGATACGGAATTTTATGATTTCTATAGGGATACCTGTGCATTATTTGCATCTCTCATTGGCACCGGCAATGCATCCTACATCCTGGGCGGCGAGGGGATTCTGGGATTGGAAGCTGCTTGTGCATCCCTGACGGAGCCAAATGACCGTGTACTAGTGATTGATAATGGTATTTTTGGAAAAGGGTTTGCTGATTTTGTGCGAATGTATGAAGGTGAGCCGGTTGTCTTTACGACAGATTACCATCGTCCGGTGACAGCCGCTGCGTTAAGGGATTATTTGGAACAGGATCATGATTTCAAGTATGCAACCCTGGTGCATAGTGATACCCCAAGCGGGGTGCTGAATCCGGTGGAAGAATTGTGTCCTTTGCTGAAATCGTACGGTATTTTAACAGTGGTGGACAGTGTGACTGGTATGTTTGCGGATGAGCTTCATGTGGATCAGGCACAGATTGATATTGTCTGTGGTGGATCACAAAAAGCCCTGTCGGCTCCGCCGGGACTCACGATGGTGTCTGTAAGCGAGGATGCATTCAAAGCGATGCATGGCCGGAAAGTACCGATACGGTCTTTTTATGCGAATCTTTTAACATTTGAACACTATTATGAAGAGAAGTGGTTTCCCTATACAATGCCGATCAGTGATATTTACGGTCTGCGTGCGGCTCTGGAAAACGTAAAGGCCGATCAGAAACAGTTGACCCGTCATCGGGTTTTGGCGAAAGCGGTGCGGGAGACGTTAGTTGCTGCCGGATTATCATTATATCTGGAAGATGGTTTTGCCTCTTCTGTGACGGTATTTTATGTACCGGAAGGTTTGACAGATCGTCAGATACTTGACGGGATGTTGAAAAAGTATCATATTATGATCGCAGGTTGTTTTGATATATTAGCGGGGAAGGTTTTGCGTATCGGTCACATGGGCAACAATGCCAATGTCTCAGATTTGGCAGATACATTGGAAGCTTTGCAGGGGACGTTAGAGGATCTTGGATTTCCTGTGGCATGTAATATGCGTCAATCTTTTTGGGAAAATTGTGATAATATGATATAAAAGATGGATGTGATTCTGTGTTGGTTTTCCATAATTGTATTCACCAGTGTCAGACGTACACATCAAACATATGGAAACTCAAAGGTTTTGTCACTTGGCATCAGCGATCATATTTTGGAGGTGACGTATGCAGCGGATGAAAGAAGATATCAAAAATCGCAGCTATCATTCGGTCTATCTTCTATATGGAGAAGAGGATTATTTGAAGCGTTTATACCGGGATAGTCTGAAAAACAGTGTCCTGGATGGCAGTGATGAGATGAATTATGCTTATTACGAGGGAAAAGATATTGATCTTTTGCAGATTCGGGAAATTGCTGATACGTTGCCTTTTTTTAGTGATTATCGTGTGGTATTGTTGGAAAACAGCGGATTGTTTAAGGCAGCCAATGATCTGGTGGATTATTTGCCGGGAATGCCGGATACTACCATTATGATTTTTGTGGAAAAAGAGGTGGATAAACGAAATCGTCTTTATAAGTATGTTTCCAAAGAAGGATTGTCAGTGGAGATTAAATCCATGAGCAGTCGTGATATGAAGCTGTGGGTTACGGGGGAGCTGCGCGGCGCAGGGAAGCGGATGAAGGAGCAAACCATTGAGTATCTGTTGAGCCTTATTGATAATTCCATGATTCATGTGCAAAATGAATTGGAGAAATTAATCGCTTATGCGGGCGAGCGTCAGGAGATTACCAGAGAAGATGTGGATGCGATTGCTTCAGTCCAGGTAACGGGACAGATTTTTCAGATGATGGATGCTGTGGCATCCGGCAACAAAGAAAAGACGATGCTGTTGTATCATGATTTGTTAGAGATCCGGGAAAGCCCAATGTCCATCTTGTATTTGTTATCCAGACATTTCAATATATTATTACAATTAAAAGAGACTGGTGGAACTACCAAGGGGGAGATGGCAAAGTCAGTCGGTGTACCTCCTTTTGCCGTGGGGCGGTATTTGGCACAGTCCAAACAGTTTACCAGGGTGAAATTACGGGAAATGTTGGAGCAATGCATAGAGATGGAATATTTATTTAAACGGGGCAGAATCAGTGATCAGATTGGTGTTGAGTTATTGCTGGTAGAGTTTACCGGGATGTGACGAAAGAAAATTAATCAAAATAGCATATCGACTTAATATAATTAGGAAAAAATGCGTTTTAACAAAATATTCTTGCTTTTTTCTCGATAAGCTCCTATAATTAGTTCAGTTGATGAACAACGGGGTTCAGTAAACGACTTGTTTACTGAACCCTTTTTTCGTTGTGATAGTGAAAAATATCATAGTACTAGCTGATGACAACAGCGGAATTGGAGGGAAACGCATGGCAAGAGTAGAGGCGAAAAACAGTGTCTCACAGGCGCGGAACGTGATTGATCACGAAAAGAAGGGATTGTATGATCCACGTTTTGAGCATGACAACTGTGGTATCGGAGCGATTGTAAACATCAAGGGGAATAAGACTCATGATACCGTGTCAGGCGCATTGGACATCGTTGAGAAGTTAGAGCATCGTGCAGGTAAGGATGCAGAGGGCAAAACCGGTGATGGTGTAGGTATTCTGCTTCAGATTTCACACAAATTCTTTAAGAAGGCAGTCAAGCCTTTGGGCATTGAGTTAGGTGAAGAAAGAGACTATGGTATCGGTATGTTCTTCTTTCCGCAGGATGAATTGAAGCGGAATCAGGCCAAGAAGATGTTTGAAGTAATTGTGGAAAAAGAGGGTCTGGAGTTTCTTGGATGGCGCACCGTGCCTGTGACGCCGGAGGTATTGGGCAGCAAGGCGCTGGATTGTATGCCATGCATTATGCAGGCATTCGTCAAGAGACCGGAAGATGTAGCGCGGGGATTAGACTTTGACCGTAAGTTATATATCGCACGTCGTGTATTTGAACAGAGTAATGATGATACTTATGTGGTATCATTTTCCAGCAGAACAATTGTATATAAAGGGATGTTTCTGGTGGGGCAGTTGCGTCAGTTTTTTGGCGATTTACAGAGTCCGGACTATGTTTCTGCGATTGCCATCGTGCATTCCAGATTTAGTACGAATACCAATCCAAGTTGGAGACGTGCTCATCCTAATCGTTTTATTGTACACAATGGTGAGATCAATACCATCGTGGGGAATGCAGATAAGATGCTTGCCCGGGAAGAAAATATGGAAAGTCCTTATCTGAAAGATGATTTTCATAAGGTTTTGCCGGTGGTTGACCCGAGTGGTTCCGATTCTTCCCGTTTGGATAATACATTGGAGTTTTTGGTGATGAGTGGTATGGATCTGCCATTGGCAGTTATGATCACGATTCCGGAGCCGTGGGAAAATGATAAGAGTGTGAGTCAGAAGAAACGTGACTTTTATCAATATTATGCCACGATGATGGAGCCGTGGGATGGTCCGGCAGCTATTCTGTTCTCTGATGGAGATAAGATGGGGGCAGTACTGGATCGTAATGGTCTGCGTCCATCCCGCTACTATATTACAACGGATGATCAGTTGATCTTGTCTTCGGAGGTTGGTGTGTTTGAGATTCCACCGGAGAAAATTGTCAAGAAAGACCGTTTAAGACCAGGGCGTATGTTATTGGTGGATACCGTAAAAGGAGAACTGATTGCGGATGATGTATTAAAGGAACAATATGCATCCCGTCAACCATATGGTGAGTGGTTAAATAATAATCTGGTTACCTTACATGAACTTCGGATTCCGAACCAGAAGGTGATTGAGTTAGATGAGGAAGAGCGTGCCAAATTACAAAAAGCCTTTGGTTATACTTTTGAAGAATACAAGACCTCGATTCTTCCGATGGCCAAAACGGGTTCCGAGCCAATCGGTGCTATGGGAACGGATTCACCATTGCCGATGCTGTCTGAGAAGCCACAGCCGCTGTTTAACTATTTCAAACAGTTGTTTGCCCAGGTAACCAATCCTCCGATTGATTGTATCCGGGAGGAAATCGTTACTTCCACCAGTTTCTATATTGGTCAGGAAGGCAACATTTTGGAAGAAGTGGCAGAAAACTGTAGAATGTTAAAAGTGCATAATCCGATTTTGACGGATACGGATTTACTAAAAATCAAGACGATGGATAAGGAAGGGTTTCAGTGTGAAGAGATTCCAATCATATATTACAAAAATACTTCCTTAAAGAAAGCCATTGACCGTATGTGTCTGGAAGCAGACCGTGCTTACCGTGAAGGTGCCAATATATTGATTCTGACGGACCGTGGCGTCGATGAGAATCATGTGGCGATTCCTTCTCTGTTGGCAGTATCAGCCATGCAGCAGCATCTGGTAACAACGAAAAAGAGAACCAGTGTGGCTATGATTTTAGAGACAGCAGAGCCAAGAGAGGTGCATCATTTCGCCACATTGCTTGGTTACGGTGCATGTGCGATCAATCCATATCTGGCACATGCCACCATCAAGGAGCTGATTGATAATGGTATGTTAGATAAAGATTATTATGCAGCGGTAGATGATTATGATGCGGCAGTCCTGCATGGTATCGTAAAAATTGCTTCCAAGATGGGTATATCTACGATCCAGTCATACCAGGGTTCTAAGATTTTCGAGACGATTGGCATTGCAGAGGATGTGGTGGAGAAATACTTTACCGATACCGTCAGTGTGGCAGGCAGATTAACTTTAGAAGATATTCAGAATCAGGTTAATGATTTACATTCCAGTGCATTCGATCCATTGGGATTACGGGTGGATCTCAATCTGGAAAACCGCGGTCAGCATAAAGCGCGTGGTCACAAAGAGGAACATCTGTACAATCCGGAAACCATCCATCTGTTACAGCAGTCTACCTGGACGGGGAATTATGATCTGTTTAAGCAGTATTCCAAGACCGTGGATGAAAAGGAAAGCCAGATGACCCTGCGGAGTATGTTAGACTTTAACTTCCCGAAGAAGGGCATCGATATTGATAAAGTAGAAAGTGTGGATGAAATCGTGAAACGGTTCAAGACGGGTGCCATGTCCTATGGTTCCATTTCGCAGGAAGCCCATGAGACTTTGGCCATCGCCATGAATCATCTACATGGTAAATCCAACAGTGGTGAGGGTGGAGAGAGTCTGGAGCGTTTAGAGACAGCCGGTCAGGAAAATGATCGTTCTTCTGCGATTAAGCAGGTGGCATCCGGGCGTTTTGGTGTGACTTCCCGCTATCTTGTCAGTGCCAAGGAGATCCAGATCAAGATGGCACAGGGAGCAAAACCGGGAGAAGGTGGACACCTGCCCGGTGGTAAGGTATATCCTTGGGTTGCGAAAACCAGACATTCTACACCTGGTGTCAGCCTGATTTCCCCACCACCGCATCACGATATCTATTCCATTGAAGATCTGGCACAGTTGATCTATGACTTAAAGAATAGCAATAAGGATGCCCGTATCTCGGTGAAACTGGTATCCGAAGCCGGTGTGGGTACTGTCGCCGCCGGTGTGGCAAAGGCAGGTGCGGCCGTGATTCTGATCTCTGGATATGATGGTGGTACCGGTGCAGCACCCCGTAGTTCGATCTACAATGCAGGTCTTCCTTGGGAGTTAGGTTTGGCAGAAACTCATCAGACTTTGATCATGAATGGTTTGCGTTCCCGGGTTCGCATAGAGACCGACGGTAAATTGATGACAGGCCGTGATGTATTGATTGCTGCTTTACTGGGGGCAGAAGAATACGGTTTTGCCACCGCTCCATTGGTAACGATGGGCTGTGTCATGATGCGTGTATGTAATCTGGATACCTGTCCGGTGGGTGTGGCAACACAAAATCCGGAACTGCGGAAGCGTTTCAAGGGGAAACCGGAATATGTGGAAAACTTCATGAGGTTCATCGCACAGGAGTTAAGAGAATATATGGCCGCCTTAGGGATTCGCAAGATTGATGACCTGATTGGCCGTACCGATCTGTTAAAGATCAAGGATTCTGAGGCGGTGGCTGCCAAAAATGTGGATCTGGAAGCAATCATTGATTCCAGCTTTGCAGAGGAGCGCAGGGAAAATAAATTTAATCCTAAGAATAAATATGATTTTGAGCTGGAAAAGACCATTGATGAAAAGGTATTCCTGCCAAAACTCAAAAAGGTATTGGAGAGTGGTGAAAAGACCAGAATCACCGCCGATGTAACCAACATCAACCGTTCTCTGGGGACGATCCTTGGTTCTGAGATCACCAGAAGGTTCAACGATACCTTAGAGGAAGATACGATTACCATTGAATGTCATGGTAGTGGTGGACAGAGCTTTGGCGCATTTATACCAAAGGGTCTGACGTTAGAGCTGGTTGGCGATTCCAATGACTATATGGGCAAGGGATTGTCCGGTGGCAAGATTGTAGTATATCCTCCAGAAGGTTCAAACTTTAAGGCAGAGGACAATATTATTATCGGTAACGTGGCATTGTATGGTGCTACCAGCGGCAAGGTATTTATCAATGGTATCGCCGGTGAGCGTTTCTGTGTACGTAACTCCGGTGCAACCGCAGTCGTAGAAGGTGTGGGCGATCATGGATGTGAATATATGACAGGTGGACGCGTGGTGGTCCTGGGACCGACTGGTAAGAACTTTGCAGCAGGTATGAGTGGTGGTGTTGCTTATGTACTGGATGAAGATAGCAACCTCTATCTCAAATTAAATAAAGAATTAGTCTCTTCCGAACCAATCACGGATAAATATGACGTCATTGAGTTAAAGAAGATGATTGAAGAGCATGTGATGGCGACAGGATCAAAAAAAGGCGCTATGGTTCTGGATCACTTTAGCGAATATCTTCCAAAATTTAAGAAGATCATTTCTTATGACTATAGCAAGATGTTGCAGTTGATTGCACAGATGGAAGAGCGTGGTTTGAGTTATGAACAGGCACAGATTGAAGCGTTCTATGCACATAAGAACAGTAAGTAGAGGAGCTTAAGGGCGTCAGCACAGTTGTGTCGGTACTCTTACAGGATTGTATATGCGTTGCTATGCAATCTGGAAACATGCGTAAAATGGCAACGCAGAAATGAGGATGAGTTATGGGAAAACCAACTGGATTTATGGAATATGATAGACAGGATAATGCTGCAGTAGAGCCATTAAAGCGTATAAAAAACTTTAATGAATTTCATGATCCGATGAGAGAAAAGGATCGTCGTGAACAGGCAGCCCGTTGTATGGATTGTGGTGTACCGTTTTGTCAGTCAGGTATGATGATCGGGGGCATGGCATCTGGTTGTCCTCTGAACAATCTGGTACCTGAGTGGAATGATTTGTTATATCTCGGAAACTATAAAAAGGCGTTGCAAATGTTACGGCAGACAAACAATTTTCCGGAATTTACTTCCAGAGTTTGCCCGGCATTATGTGAAGCAGCTTGTACTTGCGGATTAAATGATGCTCCGGTTACCTGTAAGGCAAACGAGAATTTTATCGTTGAGCATGGATATGAGAATGGGTGGATGGATGCAGATCCACCGAAAATCCGAACCGGTAAGAAAGTGGCTATCGTAGGTTCCGGTCCTGCCGGGCTGGCAGCCGCCGATCAGTTAAATAAACGTGGTCATGATGTCACGGTCTATGAGCGTAATGATCATATTGGTGGTCTGTTAATGTACGGTATTCCTAATATGAAGTTGGAGAAATGGGTAATTGACCGCAAACAAAAGGTGATGGAAGAAGAAGGTGTTAAGTTTGTAGTGAACACAGATGTGGGAAAAGACGTGAAAGCTTCTGATCTGATCAAAGAATACGATAGTGTTATCTTATGTTGCGGTGCTTCCAATCCCCGTGATATTAAATCGCCGGGGCGTGAGGCGGAAGGAATTTATTTTGCGGTGGATTTTCTGACACGTTCTACCAAACATGTTCTGACTGGGAAAACAGACGGCTGGATCGATACGAAGGGTAAGAATGTAGTGGTGATCGGTGGTGGTGACACAGGAAATGACTGTGTTGGCACGGCGGTTCGCCAGGGAGCAAAGTCGGTAGTACAGATCGAGATGATGCCGAAATTACCGGATCAGCGGGCAGAAAATAATCCCTGGCCGGAATGGCCGCGCGTCTGTAAGACAGATTACGGTCAGGAGGAAGCCATCGCGGTTTATGGGCAGGATCCACGGATTTATCAGGCTACCGTCAAGGAATTTATCGCGGATAAGAGTGGTAAGTTAAAGAAGGTAAAACTGGTGAAGTTAGAGCCGAAGAAGGATCCGAAAACCGGGCGTATGAATATGGTGGAGATCAAAGACAGTGAATTTGAGATTCCGGCAGACTATGTACTAATTGCGGCTGGCTTCCTGGGAGCGCAGGATTATGTTGCCAAAGCATTTGGGGTGAAACTGGATGCACGTACCAATGTGGAGACGTCAGTGGGCAGCTATAAAACCAATGTGGATAAGGTATTTACCGCAGGAGATATGCATAGAGGTCAGTCTCTGGTGGTTTGGGGTATCAATGAAGGGCGTCATGTGGCGAAAGAAGTCGATGAATGTCTGATGGGATATACCAATCTGGATTAGAGTTCCATAGATATATAGAAAGAAGCGCGTGCTTTGAGTATTTTAGAAATATTCAGGCACGCGTTTTGTGATTTATGACATTTGTCACTTTTAATTACTGTCAGATGTCACTTCTGAAAAATAAGGATTGCGCTTATAATAATATCCAGATAGTGATTGTCAAATGCTGAAGAAAGATGCCAAGGGAGTTTATGCAGGCTTAGACAAAGTATGAAACTTTTATATTTTGAAATGGGGGATAAACGTATGAGAATTATGAAAACAAATATTATGTTACGATTGTTAGGGGTGGTTTTGGCGATAGCATTGCTGTTGGGTAATGTGCCGGGAGTAATGACATATGTCAAGGCAGACACTGTGGAGGACAGCAGTTCCCAGAATACGAATGAGAGATTTCTTTATCAGGAAATGGAAGATGGAATCAAGATAACGGGTTATCAAGGGAGCGAAGAAAATTTACAAATACCGGAACAGATTAACGGACTGGCAGTAAAAAGTATAACCAGTGATGCATTTAAGGATTGTAAAAGTCTGGTGAGCGTGACAATACCAGAAGGTGTCACAACAATAGGCAATGGTGCATTCTTTAATTGCAGGAATCTGAAAACCGTTGCGATACCGTCTACCGTTACAGAACTTACGAAAGGGATGTTTGATTATTGTGTCAGTCTGACGGAAATAAACATAGCAGAAGCGAATACGACCTATATATCCGTGGATGGTGTTGTGTTTAGTAAAGATCATACCAAAATCGTCCTGTATCCAAATGGAAGAGAGGGGGAATATACGATTCCGGATATGGTGACCAGTATAGAAGTGGCGGCTTTTAGTGACTGCAATGGTATTACCGATATTAATATACCAGAGGGAGTGACAAACATTGGTGATCAGGCGTTTTCCTATAGCAATGTCTCAGAGATCAATATGCCGGCAAGTGTAAAAACAATAGGATATTCCGTTTTTGCTAATTGTGAAAATCTCACCGAAATTTTGATATCCTCCGGGGTGACCAGTATAGGCGAATATGCATTTTATGGTTGTGATAATCTGACGGCCATTAATGTTTCCGCCGATAACCAGACGTATGCCTCTGTCAATGGAGTATTGTATAATAAGGCAAAGACAAAGCTGATATTATATCCGGGTGGCAAGGAAGGAGATTATACCATTCCGGGAACGGTTACGAGTATAGCAAATATTGCATTTTCAAACTGTATCAATCTGACGGGAGTGACTATGCCTGCCAGTGTAAAAAGTATTGGACAGGGAGCTTTTATGGGCTGTAGTAACATTAAAAGTGTCACTGTATCCTCCGGAGTGACTGCGATTGGCGAAAGCACATTTAATGGCTGTAGCAATTTGACCAGCGTGACATTGCCGTCTACTATTTGCAGTATCGGATCGTTTGCATTTTATAAGTGTAGTAATCTTATAGATATCACAATACCAACGAAAGTCAAGAGTATAGGAGAATCCGCGTTTGGCTATTGTAAAGCGATCGAAGAGGTAGTTATCTCCAAAGGGGCAGATATAGGGTATTATGCATTTTCTTATTGCAGTAGTCTAAAAAGCGTTACCTTACCGGAAGATATTCAAACGATTAAAAGTTATACTTTCAAAGGGTGTAGCAGCCTTACCGATATTATAATACCGGATACGGTAACGGCAATAGAGTTTCAGGCTTTTCAGGATTGCAGCAGTCTGTCAAGTATTACATTGCCGTCTCAGGTCACCAGTCTCGGTGGAGGACGAGGAGAAAGTGTTACCATTTCACCATCCGGAGAAATGAAAGTAGCAAGACCGGTGGCATTTAGCGGCTGCACCAGTCTGATTGAGATTAATGTATCGGAAGAAAACGAAAAGTATACAGCAGTAGACGGGGTACTATTTAACAAAGAGAAGACAAAAATCGTAGTATATCCTGCAGGTAGACCAGGGAAATACAAAATCCCGGAGGGAGTAACAGAATTTCAGGCAAAGGCATTCGAGGGGTGTGTCAACCTTACAGAGATTATATTTCCTACCAGTGTTACCAGTATCGATAGTGAGATCTTTGAAGGATGTACAGGACTTACCAGCGTGAAAGTGCCGGAATGGATTACTCAAATAAATTATAATTCATTTGCAGATTGTAGTAATTTAGCGGAAATCACTGTAGCAGCAGAAAATCCGAATTATGCTTCGATTGATGGCGTTTTGTTTAATAAAGAAAAGACGGAATTGATTTTGTGTCCGGAGGGCAAAGAGGGAGAATATGTAATACCGAATGGGATAAGCAGCATAAATAATTATGCATTTAAAAACTGTAATAAACTGTATAGTGTAATTATTCCAAATACAATTACGCAGATTACCCAACAGACATTCTACAAATGTAGTAAGCTTGAGAGCATCACGATACCTGCCAGTGTGACCAGTATAGGAAGTTATGCATTTGGTTATTTGTTAAATGAGGCATATATCGAATGGTCCAAGACAGAAGTACAGCCTACGATACGATGCTATGAGGGATCGGAAGCACATAATTATGCCGTTACTTATGATTATGCTTATATTTTGCTGACAGAACTTACCGACGATATGGTTACAGTACAGGAAAAAGCAGCATATACAGGAGAAGAAATAGTTCCTGAGATCGTTGTAAAGGATGGAGAATCTGTATTACAGATGGGAGAAGATTATGATATTTCACTCAAGAACAATATAGATGTGGGATCTGCCACAGTGGTCATAAGAGGAAAAGGACGATATGATGGAGTTATTACCAGAAACTTTATGATTGAAAGGCAGACAACGGCAGAACCAACCATAGAACCAACGGCAGAACCAGGACAGGGAATGGAGACAGAACCGACGACAGAACCGACGACAGAACCGACGACAGAACCAACGACAGAACCAGAGCAGGGAACCGGCAGCGGGCCGATGACAAAGCCGGAGCAGGGCACGGGGGCAAAGCAACCTTCCCCGAAGTCGTCTGCGCCATCATCACCGAACAATGATCGTCTGGCTTTGAAAAAAGGTACCATTATAACAGACAATCATGTGGGGGCTGTATTTAAAGTTACATCTTCTTCTCAAAACTTAACGGTAGAGTATGTAAAACCAATAAGCAGCAAGGGAAAGGCATCCGCTATTACAATACCGAATGTCATTAAAAAAAGCGGAAAAAGTTATAAAGTAACTTCAATTGCAACCAATGCATTTAAAAACAACAGGAAACTTAAGAAGGTAATCATAGGAAAGAATGTTGTAAGCATTGGGGAAAAAGCATTTTATAAATGTGTAAAACTGACAAAGATTACCATACCTTCTAAAATAAGAAAAATAGGCAGACAGGCTTTTGACGGTTGTAAGAAATTAAACAATATTTTGATCAAAAGCAAAAAATTGACAGCGAAATCAATAGGAAGCAAAGCGTTCCGTGGCATTCGCAAAACTGCTAAGATTAAAGTTCCTGCCGGTAAAGTGTGGCTGTACAAAAAAGTGTTAAAAAGTAAAAATACGCCTAAGGGGGCAGTTGACAGATTATCTAAAATCAGGTAATAATATCTGCGATTATCATGAGACCTGGTACCGGGAAAGAATAAAAATTAACCGTCAGACCATAAATTATATGGTTTGACGGTTTTGTAATTTCATCACTCTGTCATGACAAGATTTTTTTGACAGCAGGCGTATTTCTGTGTATAATAGGATGAATGTGTAAATTGGTATAGTAGGGGCAAAAATCAGGGGGATTCGGAAGATACTGAGGAGGACAGACTTAAGAAACTGTGATAGAAAGGAAGGGTGTTTGCGATGGCAAAGTATTCCAGACAGGATATCCTGGATCTGATTGAGGAAGAGGATATAGAATTTATCCGCCTTCAATTTACCGATATCAATGGTAATCTAAAAAATATCGCAACGACTGCCAGTCAGATTGACAAAATCTTAGATGGGCGTTGCCGATTTGATTGTGCCGCGATAGATGGTTTCCGTGGAACCGGATACGAGGAATTGTTTTTGGTTCCCGATTATGACACATTTGTGATTTTCCCTTGGCGTCCTCAGAACGGCAAGGTAGCTCGTTTTCTATGCGATGTGGTGAAACCGGATGGTACACCGTTTGCAGGGGACAGCCGTTATATTTTGAAAAAAGTGATCGCTGAGGCGAAAGAGATGGGCTATGTATTAGATGTGGGTGTGAAACATGAGTTCTTCTTGTTCGATCTCAACGAAAATGGAGAGCCGACCAATCATTCCAGCGAACGGGGCGGCTATTTTGATGTAGGGCCAATCGACAGCGGGGAAAATACCCGTCGTGATATGGTACTGTATCTGGAAGATATGGACATTGAAGTGGAGTCATCATATCACTCCGATGAGGCGGCGCAGCATGTGTTGGAAATTGCCTATCAGGATGCCCTGACAATGGCAGATAGTATTATGACCACCAGACTGGTGGCTAAAACAGTGGCAAAACGTCATGGTGTCCATGCAACTTTTATGCCGAAGCCGCGTAAACATTTAAAAGGTTCCGGCGCGCATTATACATTTTCCCTGAGTAAAGATGGGAAAAATATATTTTCGGATTCTTCCGATCCCAAAGGGGTCAGCGAAGAAGGATATCAATTTATGGCAGGAATATTAGAACATATTGCTAATATGTCATTGGTTAATAATCCTATCGTAAATTCTTATAAGAGGTTAATTCCCGGCTATATGGCACCTGTGACAGTGGGATGGTCCTTCACCAATAACAGCCCGTTGATACGACTGACTTCCATCGGTGGCGATGGATCCAGGGTCGTTCTTCGCAGTCCGGATGGTGCTTCTAATCCATATTTAGTGATCGCCGCCTGTCTGGCTGCCGGTTTGGATGGGATCAAACGGGGATTGAAACCAATGCCTTCTATTGAGGAGCGGGATCAGACCGATTTGCAATCAATGACGACATTACCTCGGACATTGCATGAGGCAGTGAAATTATTCCGTCAGGATGATTTCTTGCAGGAAGTATTGGAGAGCCATATTTCTGAGCATCTCATTCATACGAAGGATGAGGAATGGAATGAATATTGCAAAGAAGTCACAATGTGGGAACAGAAGAGATATCTGGGTACAATATAGTCATCCCAACACATAACAGGAGGTTAGCATCAATATATGGCAGATATTATTGTGGCTTTTCCAAAGCTGGAAGATGCTAAAAATCTTAGGAAACTTCTGATTCGGAATGGATATGATATAAGTATGGTTTGTGACAGTGGGGCGCAGATCGTCAGTGCAGTGAATGAGCTGGATGGTGGAATTGTGATCTGTGGGTACCGGTTTTCGGATATGCATTTTTCGGAGATCAGTGAATACCTCCCCAAAAGTTTCCAAATGTTATTGTTGGCATCCCCCGCGAAACTGGCAGAAAATGATATGCGGGATCTGGTTTGTCTGGCCATGCCATTTAAGGTACAGGATTTACTAAATACCATCGAAATGATGATGGTACAGTACAGGCGATGGAAAAAGAAACAAAAGAACAAACCCAGAGTGAGGACGGAGCGTGAGAAACGAACCATTACTTTGGTAAAAGAATTGCTAATGGATCGAAATCAGATGACAGAAGAGGAAGCGCATCGTTATATACAGAAATTAAGTATGGACAGTGGAAACAATATGGTGGATACTGCTGAAATGATATTAGAACTGAACGGAAAGGAATGGAATCTATGATAACAAAAGCGTTTTTGATCTTGGAAGACGGAACGGTCTTTGAAGGAAAGAGTTTTGGGGCGAAGAAGGAGGTTATCAGCGAGATTGTATTTAACACCTCAATGACGGGGTATCTGGAGGTATTAACAGATCCCAGTTATGCAGGACAAGCTGTGACTATGACTTATCCTCTGATAGGAAACTATGGGATCGCCAAAGTGGATATGGAATCGCGAAAGGGTTGGCCGGATGGATTTATTGTACGGGAATTTTCGCGTATGCCAAGTAATTTTCGTTCCGAAGATTCCATTGAAAATTTCCTGGAGGAAAACGGGATTCCGGGGATCTATGGCATTGATACCAGGGCTCTGACTAAGATTTTGCGGGAAAAGGGTACGATGAATGGTATGATCACCACCAATGAACAGTATGACCTGGAACAAATACTGCCAGCATTAAAAGAGTACAGAGTTTCCGGAGTGGTCAAGAAGGTCACTTGTGACCAAATGGAGGAATACAAACCGGGAGATATCAAATCAGACGCAGTGGATGTAAAGTATCATGTTGCGGTGATTGATGTAGGCACGAAGAAAAATATCATCCGCTGTTTGCTTAATCGTGGATGTGAAGTAACGGTGTATCCGTGTGATTTTGATGCCAAGGCGGTGATTGACAGCAAGCCGGACGGTATCATGATTACGAATGGACCGGGAGATCCGTCAGAATGTGTGGATATTATTGCACAGATCCGTTTGCTGGCTGAATCCGGCATTCCGATCTTTGCCATCTGTCTGGGTCATCAGTTGATGGCACTGGCACATGATGCGAAAACATATAAAATGAAATATGGCCATCGTGGCGCGAATCATCCGGTGAAAAATCTGGATAGTGGCAAGGTATACATATCATCTCAGAATCACGGATATGTGGTAGACGCAGATTCGATTGATCCTGCGGTGGCGAAACCGTGGTTTGTCAATGTCAATGATAAGACAGTAGAGGGTTTGTGGTATTTAAATAAGCCGGTTCGTACGGTGCAGTTTCATCCGGAGGCCAATGCCGGACCGAAGGATTCGGAACTGTTATTTGATGAATTCATTAAGATGATGGGAGGAGACGCATAATGCCAAAGATGGAAGGTATCAAGAGAGTAATGGTAATAGGTTCCGGCCCGATCGTCATCGGTCAGGCAGCGGAATTTGATTATGCAGGAACACAGGCATGCCGTTCTCTAAAGGAGGAGGGGATGGAAGTTATCTTAGTAAACTCCAACCCTGCCACAATCATGACAGATAAAGATATTGCGGATAAGGTTTATATTGAGCCTTTGACGGTGGAAGTATTACAGCATATTATCGAAGTAGAAAAACCGGATAGTCTGCTGCCAAACATGGGGGGACAGGCTGGTCTGAATCTGGGGATGGAACTGGCAGAGTCCGGTTTCCTGGAGAGTCATGGCGTAAAGCTGTTAGGTACCACAGCAGAAACGATTCGCAATGCCGAGGGTCGTCAGGAATTTAAGGATATGATGGAGCGCATCGGGGAACCTTGTGCAGCTTCGGAATTGGTGGAGAATATTGAGGATGGTGTGGCATTCGCGGAAAAGATCGGGTATCCGGTGGTGCTGCGCCCGGCCTATACGTTAGGTGGCTCCGGTGGCGGTATCGCACATAACCGTCAGGAATTAGAGGAGATTCTGGCAAATGGACTGCGTCTGTCCCGTGTAGGACAGGTTTTGGTAGAACGTTGTATCGCCGGATGGAAAGAGATTGAGTATGAGGTGATGCGTGACAGCAATGGTACCTGTATTACCGTATGTAATATGGAGAACTTAGATCCGGTGGGTGTTCATACCGGTGACAGTATCGTAGTAGCGCCTTCACAGACGTTATCGGATAAGGAATATCAGATGTTACGAACCTCTGCGTTACGTATTATTGATGAGCTGGGGATTACCGGCGGATGCAACGTCCAGTTCGCATTGCACCCGACTTCCTTTGAATATATTGTCATCGAGGTCAATCCTCGTGTAAGCCGATCTTCCGCGCTGGCATCCAAGGCAACCGGATATCCGATTGCGAAGGTGTCTGCCAAGATTGCGTTAGGATATACTTTGGACGAGATTCCGAATGCGGTAACCGGGAAAACCTATGCCAGCTTTGAGCCGGCACTGGATTATGTGGTGGTAAAAGTACCTAGATTGCCGTTTGATAAGTTTATCAGTGCCAAGAGAACTCTGACCACCCAGATGAAGGCAACCGGTGAGGTTATGAGTATTTGTACAAACTTTGAGGGTGCGCTGATGAAGGCACTTCGGTCTCTGTCTCAGCATGTGGACTGTTTGGAAACAGGGGATTATGACGGATGGTCCGATGAGGAGGTACTGGATCAGTTGTCTGTAGTGGATGACCGTCGTATTTACCTCATTGCGGAGATTTTGCGTCGTGGAATATCCAATTATGAGCATATTCATGAGGTAACCATGATCGATGAATGGTTCATAGACAAATTAGCGATCCTGGTGGAGATGGAGAAACAGATCAAAGCCTGTGGCGGTAATTTGAGCAAGGAACTATTGACCGAAGCGAAACGTCTCGAATTTCCGGATTGTGTCATTGCACGATGGACGGGGAAGACAGAAGAGGAGATCAAGGAACTTCGCTATGAATATGGTTTGATCGCAGCGTTCAAGATGGTGGATACCTGCGCAGCGGAGTTTGCATCGGAGACACCGTATTACTATAGTTGTTTTGATGGCACCAATGAAGTGGTGAATGAGTCTGGTCGAAAGAAGATCATGGTACTGGGTTCCGGTCCGATCCGAATCGGTCAGGGGATCGAATTTGATTACTGTTCCGTTCACAGTGTATGGGCATTGGCAAAAGAAGGGTATGAGACCATCATCGTCAATAACAATCCAGAGACGGTGAGTACCGACTTTGATATTGCGGATAAGTTATATTTTGAACCATTAACGCCGGAGGATGTGGAAAATATTGTCCGACTGGAAAAACCGGATGGAGCCGTGGTACAGTTCGGTGGACAAACAGCCATTAATCTGACCGAGTCTTTGATGAAGATGGGTGTGAAAATCCTGGGCACCAGCGCGGAGGATGTGGACGCTGCGGAGGACCGTGAACTGTTTGATGAGATTCTGGAACAGTGTTGTATCCCTAGAGCGAAGGGAGATACTGTATTTACGACCGAAGAAGCATTACAGGTGGCCAATGAATTAGGGTATCCGGTATTGATTCGTCCTTCCTATGTATTGGGGGGACAGGGAATGCAGATTGCGGTATCAGATGAAGATATTAAAGAGTTTATGGCAGTCGTTACCCGATACCATCAGGAGCATCCGATCTTGATTGATAAATATCTGATGGGGAAAGAGATTGAAGTAGATGCGGTATGTGATGGCGAAGATATTTTGATCCCCGGTATCATGGAGCATATTGAGAGGGCTGGTATCCATTCAGGAGACAGTATTTCTGTGTATCCGGCACAGTCGATTTCTGAGAAGATACAGAATGTATTGGTGGATTACACCAGGAAACTGGCACGCTCTCTGCATGTAATCGGTTTGATTAATATTCAGTTTATCGTATACCAGGATGAAGTGTACGTGATCGAGGTGAATCCTCGTTCCAGCCGTACTGTGCCATACATTAGTAAGGTAACGGGTATTCCGATTGTTGATTTGGCATCCCGGGTCATTTTAGGTGCCAGGATCCGAGATTTGGGCTATGAGCCTGGATTAGCGAAAAAATCAGACTACAAGGCCATCAAAATGCCGGTATTCTCATTTGAGAAATTACGTGGTGCAGAGATCAGTCTGGGACCGGAGATGAAGTCTACCGGTGAATGTTTAGGCATTTCCAAGTCCTTTGATGAGGCATTATACAAGGCATTTATGGGCGCCGGAATTGATCTGCCAAAGCACAAGAAGATGATTATCACTTTGAAGGATTCGGATAAGTTAGAAGGGGTGGAGATCGCCCGCCGTTTCAAGAAATTGGGATACGATATTTTTGCAACACGTAGTACCGCCAGAGTCTTTAACGAAAACGGTGTGTTGACGATTCCGGTGAATCGTATTAATGAGGAATCTCCGACATTGATGGATCTGTTGTTAGAGCATCAGATTGATTTGGTGATTGATACACCGACACATGGTGACAAGTTAAAGGATGGCTTTATGATACGTCGAACGGCGATTGAGACAGGGGTGAATGTATTAACCTCTCTGGATACTGCGGCAGCATTGCTGACAAGCTTAGAGAGTTCGGAAGAAGGTAAGCTATCTATCGTAGATATTGCCACCATATCCGGTGGAAAATAAGCGTGAATAGACGGGTTATGAATAGCCCACCCGGAAAGGACGGATTTTGATGAATCTGTCCTTTTTGGATTTTGATAGCAAGGCGGTTATACACGAAAGTCGGTCATACAAGAGAAAAACCTGGAACAAAAAGAAAACCAGAACTTGTATCATTCTGGTTTTTCAATCATGATCGGGGTTATAATCTAGCAGGAGATAACAGTGCCCGTCTTGCCCTGTACTCCGGCCAAAGCGGTATCAATACTGGTGATGATGGCTTTGCGTTCTGGTTTGGAAGAAGCAAAGGATACCGCGGCTTCTACTTTCGGCAACATGGCGCCGGTGGAGAATTGTTCTTCTGCGATATATCTGGTGGCTTCTTCCACCGTCATATGATCTAACGGTGTTTCTGCTGGTGTGCCAAAATGTAAGGCCACTTTTTCGACACCGGTGAGCAGCAATAGCATATCTGCGTTTAGGGATTCTGCCAGACATGCACTGGTAACATCCTTTTCAATCACAGCACTGGCACCCTTTAGACGGGTTCCCTGTTGTAATACCGGGATGCCGCCGCCTCCGGCAGCGATCACTACCTGTCCGGCATCTAGCAAAGCTTTGATCGCATCCAATTCATAGATTTCCATAGGACGGGGAGCAGCGATAATACGCTGGTACCCTTTTCCCTCCACTTCGACCACATGGTTTCCCTTGGAACGTTCTGCTTTGGCCTCTTCTTCTGTCATGAAACGGCCAATCTTTTTCGAAGGATAGCTAAAGGCTGTGTCGAATGGGTCCACGCGGACCTGTGTGATCAGGGTGGCGACGGAGCGGTAAATACCACGGTTTAATAATTCGGTGCGAATCTCGTTTTGCAGGTCATAGCCGATATAGCCCTGGCTCATGGCGCTACAGATTGACATCGGTGCAACGGTATTTGTAGGCTCCAGACGGCTATATTCCGTCATGGCAGAGTGGATCATCCCCACCTGTGGGCCATTGCTGTGGGTGATCACCACCTGGTATTTTGCTTCAATCAGATCTGCGATGGCAGATGCGGTATTTTTAACAGATTCCTTCTGTTCCGGAAAAGTTTTTCCCAAAGCACTGTGTCCCAGTGCTACTACAATTTTCTTGTTTTCCATATCGTCAACCTCGTTTCTCAAGAATATACATAAACCATGTTACGTGTGTGCAGAAACCTCTGACACCGATAAATTACTACAATTTTACCATGACATAGGTGCAAAATCAACCTAAAAAGGGATGTCAAGAGTAACGACATCCCGGAAAAGTCAACAACTCCGCAACCAAATTACGTCTGGTTCGTTGCGGACACGAGGATCAATGTTTTTGTTGTATATCCAGTAATTTATCCACGGATGGCTGCATATCCGTCTGCTCGCGATAAGCACGAATAAGTTCCCGTTCATGAGGTGAGAGATGGAGCGGTTTCTCGTCCGATGATTGGATATATCCAAAAGTACCTAAGATGTCATCAATCTGGTATAAGCGGCACAGGTACATTAAGGTATCAGCACTGGGTTGTGTCTGGCCGCTCTCCCAACCATAGATAGTCTTTGGAGCAGCGGTTTTTCCCTGATGTTTCAGATATTGGGATACATCCTTTACGGATAATTCATTTAATTTTCGATGATATTTTAGTATGGTAGAAATCGTATTTTTATTCAAGCTGTCAATTCTCCTTTCTGAAAAGGATAGTCTTGATACAAGATCCTGGTGGAAGTATCGTTATGATTATACTAACAAATGGATTTTAGCCATGTCAAGAAATTGACCAATATTCTCTGAAAACAGGAAAATATTGGTTGAAATTCTTGCAAAATAAGATATAATAGAGAAAAAGCATTTATTTTGGTGGCAGAAGACGAAATCTGATTTCGCATTTGCAGACAGTTATTTGTTGGGAGATCAAAAGAAAAGGAAGGAATTTGCATGCAGATGACCAGAAAAATTATTCGATATATTCGTGAACATGCTTTGTCTGTTGAGGAGATTGCCGCCGCAACCGGAGTGGAAGCTGAGATTTTGCGTGATGGCAAAAGGGCCTTATATGCTTCTGAGTTATTAGAAATTTGTCAATATCTAAAGTTGGATCCCTGGAGTCTCTTTGATTCGTGAGGGAGAATGGACAATGTATGGAGAAACTTTTTCGTCCCCTTTCTTTTAAAGTTTTTTCATACATTGTCCTAAATAATCCTAAGTTTTTTCTGTTTTTTGTCAATTTTTCCTAAAAATTAGAAAAATCAAAAAAAAGACTTTGCAAAAAATAAAAAGTGTGCTATAGTATTTGCAGTTGGTTAATTACTGTACAGAACAAAGGCGTTCTCAAAATTTTTTGAGTACGCCTTTTTTTGCTAGAAATCGAGACATCGTGTACAATAACCACTATGATATGGTTTGTCATGACATCATGGCTGCGGCATAAGACGACAAACCTGATATCAGGTTTCTGGTGCTGGTTAGGCAGCATGAGCGTACGGCATAGAGAGAAAGACCATATTGCACCAGAGCCATATATCATATCAAGCAATCATAATATTAATGTGAAAGGAAGGTAACAGAAATGGAAAACAATGTAATTGAGCAGGTTTTTGGGAAGAACGTGTTCAACGATGAGGTGATGCAGGCCAAGCTGCCAAAGGATGTTTATAAGTCATGGAAAAAGACTCTGGAGACGGGGGCTGATCTGAATATTGATATTGCTAATGTCGTTGCACATGCAATGAAAGAGTGGGCATTGGAGCATGGGGCAACCCATTATACACATTGGTTCCAGCCAATGACAGGTGTTACCGCTGAGAAGCATGATTCTTTCTTAAGCCCTGCATCTGAGAGTAAACCGGTATTAGAGTTTTCCGGTAAAGAGTTGATCAAAGGTGAACCGGATGCTTCCTCGTTCCCTTCCGGCGGACTTCGTGCCACCAATGAGGCTAGAGGTTATACAGCGTGGGATTGTACCTCTCCGGCATTTTTGCAGGAGGATGCCGCAGGTGTAACACTTTGTATTCCAACGGCTTTCTGTTCCTATACCGGTGAAGCGTTGGATAAAAAGACTCCGCTGCTTCGTTCGATGGAAGCTGTCAGCAAGCAGGCGGTGCGTATCGTGAAAATGTTTGGCCATGATGATGTGACGAAGGTATCTTGTTCTGTAGGTCCTGAGCAGGAATATTTCTTGGTAGACAGAGAAAAGTATTTGCAGCGTAAGGATTTGATTTTCTCTGGACGTACCTTATTTGGTGCGGCTGCGCCAAAGGGACAGGAGTTAGATGATCATTACTTTGGTGCGATCAAAGAGCGTATTGCAGCCTTTATGAAAGATTTGAACGAAGAATTGTGGAAGGTTGGTATTTTGGCGAAAACCCAGCATAATGAGGTTGCGCCGGCACAGCATGAGATGGCTCCGATCTTTACAACAGCAAATATTGCGACAGATCATAACCAGATGGTTATGGAGATCATGAGGAAAGTGGCAAAGAGACATGGCTTGGAATGTCTGCTTCACGAGAAGCCATTTGCAGGTGTGAATGGTTCTGGTAAACATAATAACTGGTCTATGGTGACTGATACGGGTATCAATTTATTAAACCCAGGCAAGAAACCGCATGAAAATACGACATTCTTATTATTCCTGGCGGCTGTGATCAAAGCAGTAGATGAACATGCAGAGATTTTGCGTCTGTCCGCTTCCAATCCTGGTAATGACCACAGACTGGGTGCGAATGAGGCTCCTCCGGCGATTATTTCTATCTTCTTAGGGGAGCAGTTGGAGAACATTGTAGAGCAGATCGTATCCGGTGATGTATCCACTTCTATTCAGGGCAGCAAGTTGGATACCGGTGTTCATGTATTGCCGGTGCTTCGTAAGGATGCAACAGATCGTAACCGTACTTCGCCATTTGCTTTTACCGGTAATAAGTTTGAGTTCCGTATGCTTGGTTCTTCTATGTCCATTGCTGACTGTAACTTTGTATTAAACGCGATTGTGGCAGATACCCTGGAAGCATTTGCGGATGAGTTGGAAAAGGCATCTGATTTTGATACCGCAGTGGAGGCGTTGATCAAGAGAGAGATTACAGCACATCAGAGAATCATCTTCAATGGAGATGGCTATTCCGATGAGTGGGTAGTGGAAGCTGAGAAGAGAGGTTTACCAAATGTGAAATCTATGGTTGAGGCCGTTCCTTATTTGGTATCGGATAAGACCGTTGCCATGTTTGAGAGACAGAATATTCTGACCAAGGCTGAATTAGAGTCCAGAGCAGAAGTTCGTTATGAGAATTACGCAAAGACGATCAATATTGAGGCAAAGACGATGATCGATATGGCTGGTAAGCAGTACATACCGGCAGTGATCTCTTATGTGACCAGTCTGGCTGATTCTATCAATAGTATCAAAGCTGCCAGTGATGTGGCAGACGTATCTGTACAGGAAGAATTGTTAGCAAAATGTTCCGGTCTGCTGGCTGGTGCACAGAAGGCATTGGTTGCATTAAAGACGGTAACGGCAGAGGCTGCACAGAAGGAAGAGGGGGTAGAGCAGGCACTCTTCTTCAAAGATGTAGTATTTGCAGCCATGAATGATCTCCGTGCACCGATTGATGAGTTGGAGATGTTGGTAGATCAGGATTTCTGGCCGGTTCCAACCTATGGAGATCTGTTATTTGAAGTATAGGACACGATTTAATTTGTGTGTGTATTGATTTTGCTTTCATATTAATATTCCCAATTATACATGAAAGGGAAGGGACCGCGGTTTCGGCTGCGGTCTCTTCTGCTTTTGCAGTATTTCTGATATTACGCCGATGTTAGATATCTCATTCACAATTCCTGGCATGGTTTCACGGGATCAATTCTAAAAAGAATATTAAAGATTCATAAAAAATTGAAAATCTATTGGATAAGATAGCAGTATAATGCTATGATGAATTTGGCATAATTAGTAGAAAGAGGGGGGTGGATATGTTTGGTTATATCATTTGCAACAAAAGCAAATTAACAGAGGATGAGTGGAGAAGATATCAGAGTGTATATTGCGGTTTGTGTCATTCTCTGAAAAAAAGATATGGTCTGGTGGAGAGACTGGGGTTAAACTATGATATGACATTTTTAGCGTTGTATCTGGAAGCAATGTATGAGGAACCACAGCAGTATGACGAGACCCGTTGTTTTGTGCATCCACGTTCTTCTAAATTAATTGCACACAGTAAATATATTGACTATGCTGCGGATATGACTGTACTTATGGCGTATTATCATTGTCTGGATGATTGGAAGGATGAACACAAGTATATACAGGGTTTTTATAGTAAATTGTTGGAAAAAGATATCGAAGTCTTACAGGAAAGGTATCCGAGACAGTGTGCAGGAGTTGCAGATAGTATACAAAAGCTTCAGAACCATGAGAAAGAGCCAGAGGCAGCACCGGATCAGTTGGTGCATGATGCCGGGGAAATGTTGCAGGAACTTTTTGTATATCAGGAGGATTTCTGGAGTGATCAGCATCGGCGTTTTGGATATGAATTAGGTCGTTTTATTTATCTGATGGATGCCACGATGGATTATGATAAGGACATAAAAAAACAGAATTATAACCCTTTAGTAAATATGCATAAGAAGCCTGAAGAGATGGAAGACATCTTGATCATGACGATTGGGAATGCCTCTGCTTTATTTGAAAAGCTGCCGGTTATTCAGGATGTCAATCTACTTAGAAACATTCTTTATGGTGGTGTCTGGCTGCCGTTTTATGGGAAATTTGTACGAAAGGACGAAAGGAATGATCAATGATCCATATAGTATTTTAGGGGTATCTCGTGATGCCAGCAAGGAAGAAATCAAAAAAGCATACCGTGCCAAAGCGAAGCAGTATCATCCGGATCTTCATCCGGACGATCCGAAAGCTGCGGACAAAATGAATGAGATCAATGAGGCATATGATATGTTGTCCAATCCGGAGAAATATCAGAGGACAAGCCGGCAAAACTATGGATATGGCGGACAAAATAATGCCTATGGATCAGAAGGCGGTGGCAATAGGTCCCGGCAGTCGGGGGAAGGACAGTGGTATGGTGGTTTTGAATATTTTGATTTTGAAGATCTTTTTGGTTTTGGACAGAGATATCAGTCTATAGAAAAACCCAGTGTACAGCCGGGGGATAGCGATATGATACGATCAGTCATACATTATATTTGTTCGGGAAATTATGATATAGCAGAAAAGTTATTGCGTTCTATCGCAAGCGAAGGACGCAGTGGCAGATGGCATTATCTGTATGCACTGGCAAATTACGGTCTGGGAAACCAGATCTGTGCTTTGGACGAAATAACCAAAGCCTTACAATGGGAGCCTTCCAATATAACGTATCAAAAAGCATATCAGTGTATGCGGCAAACAGGACAGTCTTATCAGAGGGCCGGTGAGGAATTTCAGGAATATGCAAGAGGAATGCAAAAAATGTGTCTGGGATTTTGCCTGACGCAATTTCTGTGTATCTTTTGTCGGTGTTGATAACGGATGATTGATATGGAGGGAATATGAACATAATAAAAGAAAGCTTGTGTGAACTGGAATCATGGTATGAGAATTGTGTGGAGTATTTCATGCAATTACCGGAATGGGAAAAGACGGTTGTGCTATTGAGGGAACATGCGCAGGAAGCCAAAGTCGCTTTGATTCGTATGAAGGTCTTTTATGTGTCCTGGATGCAGCAACAGGCACAGCCGGAATCCGGGGAATATGTGATGGAATACCGGAAGCTGATGCAGATGGTGAATACGGTGCAGGAGACAAAGGACCGAATCTGGTGGGAGATATGGATGCGGTATTTTATTTCGTTAAGCGGCAGTCAGTGGAGGGAATTGTGGGATGCGGTGGACCGGGTCATGATACCATCTGTATGATGGATTTGTATGCAAAGAAATACACAGGGAGGAGTGGACATATGAAAAATAAGATAATAGGAGAATGTCGTGGAAAGGCATTTCAGAATGGAGGTTAATATGTATATTGCATCAGAAGATCGTTATCAACAAATGGAATATATGCGCCTGGGTAACAGTGGTGTTTTGTTTCCGAGGCTGGCTTTGGGGTTATGGCATAATTTCGGTTCCATTGATTCCTTTGAAAACATGAAGGAATTATTATTTACCGCCTTTGATGCGGGGATCAATCATATGGATCTGGCCAACAATTATGGTCCGGTTTATGGTAGTGCGGAGGAAAATTTTGGACGGATTATTTCCGGAGAATTGAAAGCGTATCGGGATGAACTGTTTATCTCCACCAAAGCAGGTTACGATATGTGGCCCGGACCATACGGAGATCATGGATCGCGCAAGTATCTGATGGCAAGCATCGATCAGAGTTTAAGGCGCATGCAGTTAGATTATGTGGATGTTTTTTATCATCACCGTCCGGATCCGGACACACCGCTGGAAGAGACGATGGGGGCTTTGTCGGACATTGTGAGACAGGGCAAGGCATTATATGTGGGATTATCCAACTATAATAGTGAGCAGTTACGGGCGGCGGCAGAGATTTTGCGAAACAATGGTACGCCATTATTGATTACGCAGCCGCGGTATCATATGTTGGATCGTCATGTGGAAACGGATGGTCTGTTAGATGCTGCCAGAGATGTGGGAGCGGGTGTGATCTGTTTTAGCCCATTGGCGCAGGGGGTATTAACAGATAAATACTTGAAGGGAATACCGGCCGATAGCCGTGCGGCTAGAAATTTTTATCTGCCAACGGATAGTATAACCAGGGAGAAGATGGAGATCGTACAGAAATTAAATAAACTGGCAGGGCAGCGTGGACAGAGTCTGGCGCAAATGGCGCTGGCATGGGTGTTGCGTGAAGGCAAGGTTACGACGGCGCTGATTGGAGCCAGTAGAAAGGAACAGATCCGGGATAATATTAAGATTTTGGAAAATTTAGCTTTTACCGCGGAAGAATTACAGTATATTGATGATGTTGTGAGCGGAAAATAGTCACATTGGTTCAAGACATGAATTATGTCATCAACCGATGGTGTCAAATCTACTTTTGTATTTGTTGAAATTTTGGTGTCTTCTTTCGTATAATAAATATACAACAGAGAGTTGATTGGCCAATCATACCTCAAAACACGGGGAACATATGGGGAATTGCATAGAAAGTTGAGGTGTGAAATCAATGAAAGAAAAAGTACAGGTATTTGGCAGAGCATTGAGCGGAATGGTAATGCCAAACATTGGAGCGTTTATCGCATGGGGTTTGATCACAGCATTGTTTATTGCGGATGGATGGATTCCCAATGCAACATTAGCGGCATTGAATGAGCCGATGTCACATTATTTATTGCCCCTGTTGATCGGTTATACCGGTGGTAAGGTAGTACATGATCATCGTGGTGGTGTGATAGGAACGATTGCTACTATGGGTGTGATCGCGGGGTCTGATATTCCGATGTTTATCGGTGCGATGATTATGGGACCTTTGGCAGCGTGGATCATGAAACAGTTTGACAAGACGATTGAGGGAAAAGTAAAAGCTGGATTTGAGATGCTAGTCAATAACTTTTCCTTAGGTATCCTGGGTGCCATCCTGGCTTGTCTGGCGGTGGTAGTCATCGCACCTGTGGTAACAGGACTGAACAATGTGATGGAAGCAGGTGTAAACTTCTTTGTTAATCATCATTTACTTCCATTGGCCAGTGTATTTATCGAGCCGGCGAAGGTGTTATTCCTAAACAATGCCATCAACCACGGTATTTTATCACCGATGGGAATTAAGCAGGTAGAAGAAACCGGGAAATCTGTATATTTCCTGTTGGAGGCAAATCCTGGGCCGGGCCTGGGTGTCCTGTTGGCATACTGTATCGCGGGAAAAGGCAGTGCAAAGAGTACAGCGCCCGGTGCAGTGATTATTCATTTCTTTGGCGGTATTCATGAGATCTATTTCCCATACATATTGATGAATCCACTGCTGATTTTGGCTACTATGGCTGGTGGCGCCTGTGGTATTCTGACCTTTACTTTATTTGGTGTGGGATTAAAGGCTCCTTCTTCTCCTGGAAGTATTATTGCAGAATTAATGATGTGTTCTAAAGATTCCTATGTGGGATTAATTTTGGGTGTACTGATTGCAACAGTGGTATCCTTTGTCATTGCCCTTTTCATTCTGAAAGTGGCAGGAAGGGATGTCAGTCTGGAAGATGCACAGGCCCAGAAAGATAGTATGAAGAACGCAGCCAAGGGAACGGCAGCTACAGTAGAAACTGGTCAGGCAGAGATTCCGGCAACCGGAGAATTAAAGATTGCATTTGCATGTGATGCCGGAATGGGTTCCAGCGCTATGGGGGCCACTGTGTTAAAGAAAAAGATTGATAAGGCGGGACTAACCAATATCAGTGTGACACATACCCCGGTTTCCTCCATTCCAAAGGAGATCAATATTGTGGTTACCCATGAAGAACTGGGAGAACGCGCGGCACATAGCAATCCGGATGCAAAACTGATTTTGATTACCAATTTTCTGGCTGCGCCGGAGTACGATACCTTGATTCAGGAGTTACAGGAAATTCGAAAATAAAAAGTAATAACCGGTTCAAGGAAGACGTACTGTTTTGTATATCTCTGCTATAGATTTTCGTATAGAAATGTCTGCATAAATATGTTATACTATGGTTCAATTCGAGGAATAAGCAGATTCGTTTGGAACGTGTTATTCTTTGG
The DNA here is from genome assembly GCA_964521555.1 of uncultured Jutongia sp. Taxonomy (GTDB): domain Bacteria; phylum Bacillota; class Clostridia; order Lachnospirales; family Lachnospiraceae; genus Butyribacter. The sequence goes on from CAZFSU010000004.1 coordinate 122,926, forward strand.
TAAAAGGATAACACATTAGGAGTATACATATGAAACATGCATTACACCATTTTGGAAAATTCTATAGCAGAGTCATATTGAATTTCATTGGCATATTTATTTTTGTTGGTGTGATATCTGTGCTGTTTGGAGAAAATGGCTGGATGCCCAATAAAGATATCTATGCCATTTCTGGGTTTGTATATCATTATGTTTTGCCGGTGATGATCGCTTATTCTTCCGGTAACCAGATGCGGGGGCGGAATACGAAAAACTCTTCGGAGGAATTTCATGCAGGCGGTGCCATCGCGGTTATCGCCACAGCAGGCCTGGTCATGGCGAAAGTACAGGTGGGTCTGTTTGGTGCAATGTTACTTGGACCGATGTGTGGATTTTTGTGGAAATCTCTTGTAGAACCAGAGTTAAAGCGGAAAAATATCCAGATAGAGATGCTGGTGCGCAATATACTGGTGGCACTGTTGGGAATGTTGATGGCATTATTGTCCTATTATGGGCTGGCCCCTTTGTTAGAAAAAGTAAGTCAGGGATTGATGGCGGGAATTTTGTTTATGATCCATCATCACTTACTGTTTTTAATCAGTTTTGTGATAGAACCCTGTAAGGTATTCTTTTTAAATAACAGTATCAATCATGGAATTTTGATACCGTTGGGGATGCAACAGGCTGAGAGTGCAGGCAGCTCAATTCTGTTTTTATTAGAGACGAATCCCGGACCGGGAATGGGGCTATTGCTGGCCTTATATTGGTGTGAGAGACAAAAGCGGCAGGAATATAATGCTGCTATATTTGTAGAATTTATCGGAGGTATTCATGAGGTATACTTTCCTGAGGTGTTGTCGAATATCCCACTGGTTTTTGCAGTGATTGCAGGAGGAACGGCAGGAAATGTGTGGTTTTCTGAATGGAATTTGGGGGCGGCATCGGTAGTATCCCCCGGTAGTATCATAACAATGTTGCTGATGAGTCCCAAAGGACAACTGTTGGGAATTTTGGCCGGGGTGTTGATTTCTGCGATGGTATCATTCTTCGTTGCAAGATGGATACTGGCATGGCAAAGATCAAGAGGAAAGTCAAAAGTACCAAAAGATGGACAGAAAGAAACGGAGAGTTTCACTATGAGAGAGATTCATAAAATCGGGTTTATCTGTGATGCAGGAGTTGGTTCCAGTTCTATGGGAGCGGCACTTTTGAGGAGAAAATTAAAGGAACTGGGTGTTGACTATGTAGAGGTATCTGCCTATGCCGTGGATCAGATACCGCCGGATTTGGATTTGGCAGTATGTCAGAAAAATTTTAAAGAGTTACTATTAGAGGAGTACGGAGAGCGGAGAATTATTACCGTGGATAATTTGATAAATCAGCAGGAATTATCCGAGCTTGCTCAGATGATATGCAAAAAGGAGTGAATCGATATGACCTTTACCCCCCGTTTAGTAAAAATACTTTTGATTTTATTAGAAGAACCGGAAGTGATATCCGTTCGGAAGCTGGCAGAACGGATCGGTGTCAGTAAGAGAACGGTACAACGGGAATTAGAATATATTGATACGGATCTGGCACCTTATCACATTACCTTTATGTCTAAGACAGGAACAGGGGTGTGGTTAGCAGGAACTTCGGAGGATAAGGCTGCCCTGTTAGAGGAACTTCGCAGAGATGACTCATATGATGCCGGAGATAAGGAAACTCGGAGAAAGCGCCTGATATTGGAAATCTTAAAGGAAAAAGGTCTGAAAAAGCTCTATTATTACGCCAGTCAGTTTCAGGTAAGTGAAGCAACGGTCAGTTCTGATCTGGAAGCTATCCAGGGATGGTTAGGAGAACAACATCTGACGGTTCATCGCAAGCCGGGGAGTGGTGTGGAAATCCTGGGTACGGAGGAAAGTTTTCGTACAGCAATTCGTACCTTTATAGACGAAAACATAGATACAAAGATCTTGTGGGATTCCTATGAGGTGGCACAGGAATCCCGGACAGATTTGTTATGTAATAATGGGATCGGTCAGGTTTTACAGGATGACATCTTAAAACGGGTGATGAAGTGCATTTCTGCTATGGAAAACAAACGCGTGATGTCCTTGACAGAGCATTCCTATACCGGATTGGTTCTGCATATTTCCATTGCGATTAGTCGTATTATTCAGAATGAGATCATGGAATCAAAGGATTTTTTGTGGGAAAAGCTGGAGGGAGATGAAGATTACCGGTTAGCCGAAGAGATCGTTCATCAGTTGGAGCATGAATTTAAGATTGAGATTCCTGATATCGAGACCGCTTATATTTGTCTGCATATCAAGGGAGCCAAACATCAGAGTGTGGAATGGAATGGACAAAAGACCATTGAGATCGAACGAAAGGAAATGATGAATCTGGTCAACGAGATGATTGATTCGTTTGATTCCTTGAATGCTTTTGTCCTAAAACAGGATAGTGAATTTATCCAGGGGTTGCTGGCACATCTACAGCCGACTCTCATCCGTTTGATGTATGATATGAAGATCGCCAATCCGGTCTTGGATGAGATACGCCATACATACCCGGATATCTTTGAACAGAGCAGACGTGCAGCGGCTGTATTGGAGCAGTTTGTGGGAAAAACGGTACCGGAAGAGGAAATCGGATTTTTGACGATACATTTCGGGGCAGCTAAAGTCCGTATGGAGGGGAAGCAGGAGAATATTCGTCGTGTGAAAGTGGGGATCGTATGTGCCAGTGGCATTGGAATATCACGGTTGATGGTATCAAAATTAGATAAGATATTCCGGGATCGGATTCAGATGGAAGCTTATGGTAAAAATGATATTACACCGTATATTATAGGAAAAACAGATTTTTTTATCAGCAGTATATCTTTAAAAAATCTGGATGCAGATGTTTTGCAGGTCAATCCTTTGCTTAGCGATGATGACGTCCAACAGATTCGGCAAAAAATATATCACTATGAAAGGATTCCCAAGAGAGAACAGGAGGAAACCACTTTTGCTGCCGAATTGGAACAGATCAATGTTTTAGCGATGCAGATCAAGACGATTTTACGTTATCTGGATGTTTTTAAGGTGAGTCCGGATGTGAATTTCGGAGAACTGGTAGAGGTGATTTCCAGAAAGATGTCCCCTTATGGGGACAGACAGGTGATGATCGTGGAGGCCATTGAGGAACGGGAAAAAATAGGCAGCCAGATTTTTGCAGAGTTTGGTTTTGCATTATTACACACCCGTACCAAAGGTGTGACCAGACCAAGCTTTAGTGTTTGTCTGACCAAGGATGGGGAAGCATTTCATGATCCGTATTTCAAGGGGATTCATGTGGTTTTAGTGATGCTTTTACCTGTGGATGACTATGTTCGGGTCAATAGTGAAATTTTAGGATATATCAGCAGTATTTTGATTGAGGACTACAATTTTCTGTTGACGATTACCGGGGGCAATAAATCAGAGATTGAATCTGTGTTATCAAAGCATTTGCGCAAGTTCTTTAATCAGACACTGGCAAAGTATTCAGGGTAGACAGGATGCGTATCTTCAGGATACGCATTTTTTTGTTGGTTTCCTCGGTACAAAGATTAAAACTTGTCACTATCCGATGGTGTCAAACCCCATCTTCTTTCAGTTGAAAAATACTTCGAAAGCCCCATATAATATAGACATAAAGAACGGAATAAACGAACAATCAGTAAAGGAGGATGTCTATGTTATTTTCAAAAAAAGCAAAGGAGCCGGAGAAAAAACTTGCATTATTGTATCCGGAAAATGTCAAGGTTGGATGCAAGGCGGATACAAAGGAAAATGTGATCCGGACTGTGGGACAGATGTTGGTGGATACCGGTTATGTGAATCCTTCCTATGTGGATGCTATGGTAAAACGTGAGGAAACATTTTCTACATTTATGGGAAATGGGCTGGCACTTCCGCATGGAGTTGAGGAGGCCAAGAAAGAGGTTAAGGCTTCCGGTATCGCTGTAATGGTATTCCCGGAAGGAACAGACTGGGGAGGAGAGACGGTTCAAGTGGTAGTTGGTATCGCTGGTGTGGGTGATGATCATTTGGCGATATTGGGCGTAATTGCAGAGCAGATGTTAGAAGAAGGTGCTTTGGAAAAATTAACCAATGGTAGTGCAGACGATGTCTATCAGATGTTGAAAGGAGAGGAATGATATGATCGTAACAGTAACGATGAATCCGGCGATTGATAAGACACTGGACATTGATCGTTTTGAACATGGTGGTTTGAATCGTATCCAGCATGTGGAATTAGATGCTGGCGGAAAGGGAATCAATGTTTCTAAAACAATTCATGAATTAGGCGGAGAGAGTATTGTGACTGGTTTCATCGCAGGAAATACCGGAAAGATCATTCGCCATGTGATGGATGAATGGCAGATTGAAAATGACTTTGTGGAAGTGTCAGGTGAGACGAGAACCAATACAAAGGTATATGAGCAGAATGGATTGTTGACTGAATTGAATGAGCCGGGTCCAGAGATTCAGCCAGAGGATTTACAGAAATTGTTATCGAAATTAGATGGATATGCCAAAGAGGGAACTCTGTTCGTGTTGGCAGGAAGTGTGCCAAAAGGGATCGGAAATGACATTTATCAGCAGATCATCGAAATGGTACATAAAAAAGGTGCAAAGGTACTGTTAGATGCCGACGGTGAATTATTCCGTACCGCTTTATCGGCGAAACCGGATATCATCAAGCCAAACCGGGTGGAGTTAGAGCGGTATGAAGGGATGGATTATGTGGCTTCGGAAGCGGAAGTGACACGCATCGCAGAAAAATTGACGGAAACCGTTGATCAGGTGGTGGTGTCTATGGGTAAGAGTGGCGCCATCTTCCTGGCGAATGATATGAAAGTAAAATGTCCGGGGCTGAATGTTAAGGCACATTCCACCGTGGGAGCAGGCGATGCAATGGTGGCTGGTTTATCTTATGCTTGGGACAAAGATTTATCAGCAGAGGAGACAGTGAAAATTTGTATGGCAGTATCGGCGGGTGCCGTGACTACCATCGGTACTAAGCCTCCTAGCCGTCAGGTAGTGGATGATTTGATGAAACAGGTAGAGATACAGCCAATCTAAGCATAATTTAATTTGATAGAAGGGAAGTAGAGACTATGAAAACAAAAGCCGTTAGAATGTATGGAACCAGAGATTTGCGTTTGGAGGAGTTTGAATTACCGGAGATCAAGGATGATGAGATTTTAGTGAAGGTCATGAGTGACAGTATTTGTATGTCTACTTACAAATTAGTAGAGCAGGGCAAGAAGCACAAGAGAGCACCGCAGAACATTGATACCAATCCTATCATTATCGGTCATGAGTTTGCCGGTGTGATTGTAAAAGTGGGAGCCAAGTGGCAGGATCAGTTTAAGCCGGGACAAAAGTTTGCACAGCAGCCGGCATTAAATTATAAGGGAAGCCTGGCATCTCCCGGATATTCTTATGAATATTTTGGGGGCGCATGTACGTATTGCATCATTCCTCATGAGGTCATGGAGCTTGGCTGCCTGATGAACTATGACGGAGACAGTTTCTTTGAGGCATCTTTAGGTGAGCCAATGAGTTGTATCATCGGTGGATATCATGCTAATTATCACACCAATAAGAGAAATTATGAACATGCAATGGGCACGAAAAAGGATGGCAATATCCTGATTTTAGGTGGTTGCGGACCGATGGGATTAGGTGCGGTAAGCTATGGTATCCAGTTTGAAAACCGTCCAAAGCGTATCGTGGTAACAGATATCAGTGATGACCGAATTGCCAGAGCAAAAGAGATGATAACCATTGAGCAGGCAAAGGAAAAGGGTGTAGAACTACAGTATGTGAATACCGCCGCCATGAAAGATCCGGAAGCGGAGCTGATGGCAATTACAGAAGGGCATGGTTATGATGATGTATTTGTTTATATTCCGAATAGACAAGTGGCAGAGATGGGAGATCGGCTGCTGGCATTTGATGGATGCATGAATTTCTTTGCCGGACCTACCGATAATCAGTTTAAGGCGGAGATTAATCTATATAATGCGCATTATACCAGCTCTCACATCCTGGGAACTACCGGTGGAAATAATGATGATCTGATCGAAGCTAATAAGCTGGCGGCTGCCGGAGCGATTGAACCTGCTGTGATGGTTACCCATGTGGGCGGGATTGATAGTATTGCAGAGGCAACCTTAAATCTGCCAAAGATTCCGGGTGGCAAGAAATTGACTTATACACAATTTGATATGCCTTTGACAGCGATTGACGACTTTGCGGAATTAGGTAAGACAGATCCTTTGTTTGCGAAATTGGATGCCGCTTGCAAGAAAAATCGTGGAATGTGGTGTGCAGAAGCAGAACAGATTTTGTTTGATCATTTTGGGGTAGATTTTGAGTAACGGAAACAATGCAAACATAAAGTAAGAAGCATAGAAACGCTTCGGAATGGAGGAGATATTATGGTATCACAAAAATTAGTAGTAAAAAACGAGTCGGGTTTACATGCAAGACCAGCCGGTGTGCTGGCACAGGCAGCATCAAAATGTTCTTCCAATGTGACGATCGTGGTAGGAGATAAGACGGTACAGGTGAAAAGTATTCTGAATTTAATGGCTGCGGCGATCAAATGCGGTACGGAGATCGAGTTGCGTTGCGATGGTGAGAATGAGGAAGAGGACTTAAAGACACTGGTGGATCTGATCGAAAGCGGATTAGGAGAATAGGCGTATGGTTAATTTAAGTGTAGAAAAGACCGCATCTCGTGGCATTGCCATTGCTCCGGCCTATCTGTACCAGGAGGTGGATCTGACACCGGATACAGCTTTGATAACAGAAGATCAGGTGGAAGCGGAAGTGGCACGTTATGAGACGGTCAAAGGGGAAGTGGTTGCTGACTTGGCTGCATTGGCTGAGAAAAATGAGATTTTTGCCGCACATATGGCGATTGCTGACGATTTCACTTTGCAGGAGTTAGTCAATCAAAAGATCTGTTCGGAACAGAAAAATGTGCAGTTGGCCATCTCGGAAGCAGTTGAGGAAGTGGCAGCATTATTTCAGCAGATGGATGATGAGTATATGCGGGAGCGTGCGGCAGATGTGCAGGACATTGGCAAAAGATTCCTGATCAAATGCAAGAATGTCATTGTACAGGATTTATCTGCTATCTCGGAACCGGTGATCGTGGTCGCCAGAGATTTGTATCCATCGGATACGGTCAAAATGAATCCGGCATTCGTCAAAGGAATTATTACAGAAGAGGGCGGTGTTACCAGTCATGTATCCATCATGGCAAAGAATTACGGAATCCCTGCCCTGACCGGAGTGGCAGGTGTGCTGGAACAGATCAACGATGGTGTGATGGTATGTATGGATGCCGAAGCGGGTCTGATTGTGATTGACCCGTTGGAAAGCGTCAGAGCAGATTATGAACAACGCAAACAGGAACAGGATGCCGAATTGGAATTAATCAAGAAATATCGGGAGCGTGAGCCGATTACTCCAGATGGGAAGCGCATTTCGCTGTGTGTCAATGTAGGGAATACCGCAGAGATCAAGCAGGCGTTAGACAAAAATATAGATGGCGTAGGATTGTTTCGGACCGAATTTCTCTATATGGATAACCATCATTTCCCAACAGAGGAGGAGCAATATCAGGTATATAAGGAAGCGGCAGAGCTTTGTCCGAAGGAAGTGACGATACGGACGCTGGATATTGGTGGAGATAAGGAATTGCCTTACTATGAATTTGATCCGGAGGAAAATCCATTTTTAGGTTGGCGTGCGATCCGCATTTCCCTGGATATGCCGGATATGTTCCGTACGCAGCTTAGAGCGATTTTACGAGCCAGCGCGTTTGGCCATATCAGAATCATGTTCCCTATGTTGATTTCTCTGGAGGAACTACGGGATGCGAAGGCGATTCTGGAAGAGTGTAAGCAGCAGCTTCGGGAAGAGGGCATCGCCTTCGATGAAGAGATTGAAGTAGGTATGATGATGGAGACACCAGCCAGTGTGCTTTTGGCAGACGAGTTTGCAAAAGAAGCGGATTTCTTTAGTATTGGTACCAATGATTTGACTCAGTATGTTTTGGCGGTGGATCGTGGCAACAAGAAAATCGCGTCACGGTATGATAGTTTTCATCCGGCGGTTCTCAAAGCGATTGAAACGATTATCAAAGCAGGCCATAGTCATGGCATCAAGACCGGTATGTGTGGAGAGATGGCAAGTGATGTCAAAGCGATTCCTATCCTGTTGCAGTACGGCTTGGATGAGTTTAGTATGTCGGCGGGAAATGTGGATTATGCCAGAAAGATTATTATTGGTAAGTGATTGAGTGCCAAAAGCCCCGTGAGGCAATGTGCATACCATGTTATTGACATTGGAATCTGAGATAAAAGTGCTCATTGATTTTGTTTGATGGGCACTTTTTTTGGTGGTCCTCACATTCTGACAAAAGGTGCATAGGATTAGTATAAGGTCTTTGGTAGGAGTCGTATCGTATGTGGACCCTGGTGGTTGGTATTATGGTTCCTTTTTTGGGAACTTCTTTGGGAGCACTTAGTATTATTTTTCTGAAAAAAGAATTGGATATACAGGCGCAGAGAACATTAAATGGATTTGCAGCCGGCGTGATGGTGGCGGCATCCATCTGGAGTCTGCTGATTCCGGCATTGGACCAGTCAGAGGTCTATGGAACATTTGGTTTTATGCCACCGATGATTGGTTTTTGGCTGGGGATTCTGTTTCTGTTTCGATTGGATTATCTGGTGAAAAATGTGCCGGTATGTGAGGTGCTTTGTCAGAGTGATAATCCGCGATGGTGTCGTACCATGATGTTAGTTTTTGTCATTGTCATACACAATATTCCCGAGGGGATGGCAGTGGGAGCGGCCTATGCCGGATGGAAAAGTGGTACCCCGGGAATCACAGTTATGGGCGCATTTGCCTTATCCATCGGGATCGGGATACAGAATTTTCCAGAGGGTGCGATTGTTTCCATGCCGCTGTGTGCACAGGGGATGAAACGGAGCAAGGCAGGTATCTATGGGATTCTATCTGGAATCGTGGAACCCATCGCGGCAGTCATTACGTTGCTGCTTGCAGGCATCCTGAGTCCTGTTATGCCATATTTGTTAAGTTTTGCTGCGGGAGCAATGTTATATGTGGTGGTACAAGAGTTAATACCGGACATGGCAGAGGGAGTTGGAGCGAACCGGAGGATCCTGTGGTTTGCTTTGGGATTTTCGCTTATGATGAGTTTAGATGTGGCACTGGGATAAACAAAACTTTAAAAGAAGAGGCTGTTATGTTATTATAAAAACATCCATAAGCTCTTTTATATGAGTGAATGGAAGAATAGGTAAAAACAGACAGTTATACTATGTGATGAGGGGGAAAGAGTGTGCCATTTGGGAATTATATAGAAGAGATACAGGACAAATTTATACGGGAAAGCTTAATGTCTGATGAATTTCTGGATTTTTTGCAGAGCAGCCGGATGCCAATGGATGAATTGCTAGCGTATTATCGCTGTGCAATCATGGAGATTGAGACGAAATTTAAGGTGTTAAATGAGCAGTTTTCCCTGCAGTATGACCGCAATCCCATCGAAACCATCAAAAGCCGTGTGAAATCCACAGAAGGTATTATTCGTAAGATGCGTAGAAAGAATATACCATTGTCTCTGGATTCCGTGGAGCGGAATATACGGGATATTGCGGGAGTGCGGGTGGTTACATCGTTTCAGGATGATATTTATCTTTTGGCGGAGTGTCTGCTACAGCAGGATGACATTACGTTGATTGAGAAAAAGGACTATATTCAGGCACCTAAGGATAATGGATACCGTAGTTTGCATCTGATTGTAGAAGTTCCCATTTTTTTAAAAAATGAGAAACGTCCTATGAAGGTGGAAGTGCAGCTTCGGACGATTGCGATGGATTTTTGGGCGAGTCTGGAACACAAGCTGCGATACAAAAAGAATATTCCTGAGGCAGAAACAGAGCAGTTGGCTCATGAATTGATGGAATGTGCACAGATTAGCGCATCGTTGGACAGCCGAATGGAGGATATTCGGAATCGTATTATGAAATCCACGGTGGAGACGGCAGCGAAGGAGAGGCCCATGACCATCGGTGATGTGATATTAAACAAAAAGATCTTTCGTTAAACAATGAAAAGTTGCATAGAAAGGGAGGGTTATATGCAAAAGAAGTACAGTTATGATTATGAAGATATGGAGGACAAAGGGAAAGGTGCCGGGACGATGGTTTCCGATATTCTGGCAGACCCGGAATTTTCACAGGTTGACGATTTGGTGATCGGATCATGGGGAGATTCTTGGGAAAACGGTGCAGATATAATGATTGAGGAGATCATTGCGAATCAGGAGAAATTTTCTCATGTCACGAAATTATTTATCGGTGATATGGATTTTGAAGAGTGTGAGGTATCGTGGATTATTCAGGGAAATTATGAGGCGTTGTTTGCTGCGATGCCCCAGTTGGAAAGTCTTACCATTAAGGGAAGTACAGATTTGCAGCTTGGCCAGGTGGTACATCCAAATCTAAAGAGCCTGACCATTATCTGTGGTGGTTTGCCGCGGGACGTCATTGTGAGCATTCGTGACGCGAAGCTGCCGTCATTGGAAAATCTGGTATTATATCTGGGAGTTGAAGAGTATGGATTTGATGGTACTGTGGAGGATATTGCTTCCCTGTTAGAACAATCGGATTTTCCAAACCTGCGTTCTCTGGGAATCTGTGATAGTGAGATACAGGATGAGGTTACCAAATTGGTATTGCAGAGTAAATATATTAACCAGATCCATGTTTTGGATTTATCACAGGGTACCCTTACCGATAAAGGTGGGAGGCTTTTGTTAGCACAAATTCCATCCCATACTAATATTCAGAAATTAAATCTGCAATATCATTTTCTGTCGGATGAGATGATGGAAAAATTAGAGGCTTTGCCGATTGATGTGAACGTGGATGAAGCACAGGAGCCGGATGATTATGATGGGGAACTCTATTACTATCCTTGTCTGACGGAGTGATCAATATTATGAATAGAATACTATTGGTGGGAGATCCGGCATCGAAACGTACCCAGTATTTTACAAAGGCAGTGGACAAGGTGACCCGGGAGTTACGGTTATCTGTGGATTATCAAATCTTATCCTGGCAGGATTGCACGGCCGATCGTTTGCGGGGAGCGGTGGTGAAACTGGATCCTCCGCCTGTCTTTGCTTCGGATATTCAGCAGATGCAAGATTCGTTAGCGGGGTATCAGAAGCAGTTGGCAGCACTACAGTTGTCGTCAACCGGTGACGAATCGGAGAAGATAAGGTTTCTAAATTCACCGGAGGCTATTTTGACAGCACTGGACAAAGCAAAATGTAAACAAATTCTGATGGCACGGGGGATACCCACAACGCGCAGACTATGTGACAGGAGAACCTATACGGATATCGATCAGCTACATCAGATCATGTGCCAGAAGCGTATCTATTCTGTTTTTCTAAAACCCGTGGATTACTCTGGAGCGGCAGGGATCGTGGCGTATCGTTGGAATCCCCATAAGAACAACTGTCATGCCTATACCAGCGTGTGCCTTGAGGGAGGTCATCTGATCCATACCAAGCGGATACGGCATTTGACCAGACAGGAGCAGATTGCCCCAATACTGAGGCAGCTTCTGAAAGGGGAAATATTGGTGGAAAAATGGTATCCCAAAGAGGAGTATCAGGGAAAGAAATATGATTTGCGTGTGGTTTGGCAGTTCGGTAAGATTGCATATATGGTTGGCAGGCAGTCAGAGTATCCCATTACGAATCTGGATTTGAATAATCATGCTTTGCCGATGGAGAGTTTACCGTTATCGGAGAAAACGTTACAAGAGATTCATCAGTTATGCGACCGTACGATGGCCTGTTTTGAAAATATGTCGGTGGCAGGGATTGATGTGATGTTAGATAAAAATACGCGGAAGCCGCGGGTGATTGAGATCAATGGTCAGGGAGACCTGTTACATCAGGATATCTATCAGGAGAATCAGATTTATTGCGGGCAGGTGGAGCAGATGCTTGCACTGTCTGGCCGGAGGAAGAGGGACGATGGAAGTAGAGATGAATGAAATCGTAGGAGACTATGATATCTTAATGGTATGCCTGGACACTTTACGATATGATGTGGCCATGAGGGAACAGCAGGCCGGAGGGACCCCGGTATTAAATCGGTATGGTTCCTGGGAAAAATGTCAGGCAGTAGGGAATTTTACCTATCCGGCACATCAGGCGATGTTTGCCGGATTTTTTCCGTGTCCTGCGGAGGCTGTCAGTCATAAACAGAGGCATCAGTTGTTTTTTCCGAGAGACATCGGCATGGGACGAAAGACGCCAAAGGGTGCCTGGGCCTTTGAAGGTGCTACTTTTGTGGAAGGACTGGCTCGTGTGGGATATCATACCTATTGTGTGGGAGGGGTGTCGTTCTTTGATAAGCGTTCCCCGCTTGGCAGAGTGATGCCGTCTTATTTTCAGTCTAGTTATTGGCATCCTTCTTTTGGATGTCTGGTGAAGGACAGTACCGCCAACCAGATAGAACAGATCAAACGTATTTTAAGAAAAGAGCCAGACGACCAAAGGATTTTTCTCTATGTAAATATTGATGCAATCCATTATCCTAATTACTTTTATCTGGAAGGGGAAACACAGGATAGTCTGGCGACCCATGCTGCTGCATTGCGTTATGTGGATGGGAAGCTGGCAGAGTTATTCGAGATCTTTGCCGAAAGGCATCCTACTTTTGTGGTTTGTTTATCGGATCATGGTACCTGCTATGGAAAGGATGGTTGTTTTTCTCATGGAATCAATCATCCGTCCGTCAATACGATCCCATATAAGCAGTTTATATTAGGAGTGGAAAATCAATGATCTATCAACAATATATGTATAGTTATCCGCATAAAACAGCATATCGTCCTTTAGAAAACATTGTGTTTCAGGATTATCGCAGTCATCTGCAGACAGGGGACAATAGCCTTTATATTCATATTCCCTTTTGTGAGTCGAAATGTGGTTATTGTAACCTGTTTTCTGTGGCAGGAGAACCGGAAAAAACGGTGGACGCCTATTTGGACGCAATGGAACGGCAAAGCGCACAGTATGGTTTACATGAGTTTTTCTTTCGGGATTTAACCATCGGCGGAGGGACACCGCTGCTTTTGTCGGAGGCACAGTTGGAACGGATTTTTGCCATCACAGATAGGACAGTCGGATGGCAGAATGAAACCTATCCGGTGGTGGTGGAAACTTCTCCGAACCAGACCACCGAAGGAAAGCTGCTTCTCCTAAAGAAACATCATGTATCCAGAATCAGCATGGGCGTGCAGAGTTTCCGGGAAGAGGAGTTAGCGGAGCTCAATCGTCACCATACACCGGAGCAGGCAAGAAAGGCCATTCATCTAATAAAGGATGCAGAGTTTCCCTGTCTGAATCTGGACCTGATCTATGGCATACCGGGACAAACCACGGAGAGTCTGTTGGATTCTGCCAGAGAGGCAGTTTCATATCATCCGGAGGAATTATTTGTATATCCGTTGTATACCAAGGAGGGAACCTGGTTAGCGAAGCGGTATAGTGTGAAACAGATCTCTCAGGATCATATGCTTTCCATGTATCGTGCTCTCAGGGAATATTTGCTTGGACAGGGATATGTACAGCATTCGATGCGTAGATTTGTCCGGCAGGAGCATGTGGGGGAGGATTTGAGCTGTGGATTTGGTAATACGGTATCCCTTGGATGTGGAGGACGCAGTTATCTGGGGGAACTGCATTTTTGTACCCCGTATGCGGTGAAGCAGGAGCATTGCCGCAGTATATTGAGACAATATATACAGACCGTTGATTATAACCGGATTCGTCACGGATATCTGTTAGATAGGGAGGAACAGAAACGGCGTTATGTGATTAAAAATTTGTTCTTTTATTCCGGGATTTCGTTTTCAGAATATGGGGAAACTTTCGCTTCGGATGTGAGGGACGATTTTCCGGTGCTTATCGAGTGGGAGAAGCGGGGATATGGTGGCCTGCGGGAAGGACGTTATCGGTTGACGGAAGCGGGGATGGAGAGATCGGATGCATTAGGTCCCTGTTTGATATCGGAAACTGTGGCGAGACGGATGGAAACATGGCAGGAATCAGTGGAGTAATGGCACAATAGCACGGATGATTTGGCACTGGTCGAAAGGATGAGTACAGATGAATCAGAGGAAACCGGGACAGCAGATTTATTATCGGGGGAGTTTGAAATGTTGCAATTATTCCTGTTCGTATTGTCCCTTTTCCAAAAACAAAATTTCCCGAAAGCAGCTAGCGAGAGATCGGGTGGAGTTGAAACAATTTACTCATTGGGTCCGGGAGTATCGCAAACCTCTTGCGGTATTGATTGCTCCCTATGGAGAGGCATTGATTCATGCGTATTATTGGGAGGCATTGGGGAATATGAGCCGGATGTCTCATGTGGATGCGGTGGGCAGTCAGACGAATCTAAGCTTTTCCGTGGACCGGATGATGGAACGATACCGCCAAAATGGCGGTGAACCTGATAAATTAAGACTTTGGTGTACTTTTCATCCCGCAATGGTCTCCTGTGATGACTTTTTGGCGCAGTGTGATCGGTTATATCATGCCGGGATACGATTTTGTGTGGGGGCTGTGGGTGATCCGGAGTATTTATCATTATTGCAACAGTTAAAGGAAGGATTGCCGGAGGGGACATATTTCTGGATTAATCGGATGGATGGGCTGAGACGTTCGTATACATCCTGGGAAAAGGAAGCGTTTCTCAGAATGGATCCTTATTTTGACATGGAGTTATCACATATTCCTGCGGATATCCGGTCTTGTGGCGGGCAAATTTTTGTTCATGGTGATGGGCATATCAGCAGGTGCAATCTGACGCGGGAGTATGAAGTTTGTAATCAACGGGAATGTCATTGTTTTCTGGCATACTGCAATCGTATGGATATATTCAAACGGAATGTGTTTGGGCCTTATCCGGCTTTTCGGATACCGGAGGACAGCGTGTTTTGAGCGAAGACAAATGACGATCCGTCTATATCAGTGAAGGGAGTTATAGAGATCATGGAATTATATGTGATACGACATGGAGAAACGGCATGGAATGCCGCAGGAAAGCTACAAGGGAATGCAGATGTGGAATTAAACAGCCGGGGGCGGGAATTGGCCGGTAAACTTGGCATGGAATTGGAGACGGTGTCTTTTGACCGGATTTATTCCTCTCCGTTGATGAGGGCTTATGAGACGGCCTGTCTGATCCGGGGACATCGTAATATTCCCATTATCCGGGATGCACGTTTGCGAGAGATCAGTTTTGGTGATATGGAGGGAATTGCTTATTCGGAGTGGATGAAAGAGGGCAGCCCATATCGTTATTTTTTCACAGAGCCGGAGAAATATATTCCGCCTGCGCATGGGGAAACTTTGGAGCAGGTTTGTGTACGGACCAGGGAATTTTTACAGGAAGTGATCGAGCCTTGTTATGAGGATACAGAACGTATCATGATTGTGGCACATGGCGCATTAAACAAGGGGCTTATGTGCCATATGGAGGGAAACGACCAGGCGCATTATTGGGGAGAGTGTTTACAGCGCAATTGTGAGGCAACTGTTTTTACCTTTGACGGAATGCACTGGACAAAAGAGAACAGGAGATGATACATTTCTTGCAAAATGATAAGAAAAGCCGTATACTGAAGTAATAGATTAGTTATTTGGGTTTATTTTTATAGAGGAGCATAATCATGCAGGAAGAAGAACAGAAACAACATTTTTCCATTCGGGAAGCATTTCTCAACTGGATTGGTTTATTTTTAGTGTTAGTAGCAGCGATTGCTATGTTTATGGTGTTTACTAATTTTAAACAACTTGTGCACATCCTGGGGTATTTTTTTGGACTGGTGAAACCGGTTCTCTATGGTTGTGTCATCGCATATCTGGTGAATCCGTTATATAAATTTTATTATCGGTTGTTACAGAAGCCTTTGGAAGACAAAACGAAACCGTTGGGAAAGAAAATGACCGGGGTATTCAATGGATTGGCGATTACTTTGGGATTAGTTACAGGTATCCTGGTGATCATTGTCCTGTGCTGGCTGATACTGCCACAGTTGTTTTCCAGTGTGGTTTCTCTGGTGGACACGCTTCCGGCACAAGCAGATTATTACTATGACCGGATGACGAATTGGCTGAAAAACAATCCATATCTGCTGGATCAGATGCAAAAGGTATTGTTGCAGGCGACGGAATATGCAGATACTAAAATGAATACAGAATTATTACCCTGGATGCAAAAGGAACTGCTGCCAAATGTCAATACTTATGCTGTGCAACTGGCCAGTGGCGTGATGAGCATTTTGAATGTATTATATAATTTGTTTATTGGAATTATTGTGGCCATTTATTTACTGGCCAGCAAACGTACCTTTGCGGCGCAGGCAAAGAAGATAGTATTTGGTTTGTTCCGGCATGATCATGCAGATATTTTGATTCATTATGTGCGTTTTGCCAATGATATGTTCAGTGGATTTATTGCCGGTAAAATAGTAGATTCCACCATCATTGGTATCATTTGTTTTGCTGTGATGAGCATTTTGCATTTGCCTTATACTGTTTTGGTCAGTGTGGTAGTGGGAGTGACGAATGTAATTCCGGTGTTTGGACCTTATATTGGGGCGATTCCCAGTGTAATATTGATTTTATTAGTGAATCCGATACAGGCATTGTACTTTTTGATACTGATTGTGATATTGCAACAGTTGGATGGTAATGTGATCGGTCCGGCAATTTTGGGGGAATCCACAGGCTTGTCGGCCTTTTGGGTGTTGTTTTCTATTTTGCTTTTCGGTGGAATGTGGGGGATCGCCGGAATGTTAGTGGGAGTGCCGCTCTTTGCGGTGATTTATGAATTGATCTCAGATTTCATCAATGCCAAATTACGCAGTCGAAATCTTTCCACAATGACGGAACATTATCTGGATCTCAAAGAGATTATGGAAACGGAAAACGGTGTGGTCTACGTCTCCTATACCGAGCAGGAACTGCTGGGCAAGAAACCGAAAAAGGAAGAACCCAGCCGGTTTATGTTGGCATTGCGTGAGATCTGGTCTGGGAAACGTGCTGGGAAGGCAGAGAAAATAAAAATGTCTGATAAAGAGAATGAGGATACGAAAACCAAATCTTGACTGATCTTAGGATACTATATTATAATTAAATGATTGGATATGATGGTACATCATAGTTTGGAGGGGCAAATGATTAAAAGCATGACAGGTTTTGGAAGATTTGAAGAGATTACAGAGAGCCATAAGATTTCTGTAGAAATCAAATCGGTCAACCATCGGTATTTAGATTTAAATATTAAATTACCAAAGATGTTCTATGCGTTGGAGAATAATATACGTGGAATTATCAAAGGGTATACGGCACGGGGGAAGGTGGATGTGTACCTCAGTTATGAAAATTATGCAGAGCAGAGTACACATATCCGGTACAATCCGCAGATTGCCGGTGAATATCTGGAAGCAATCCGGGAGGCTGGAGAGGGCTATTCTTTAGCCAGTGATGTATCTGCGGCTTCTCTGGTACGGTTTCCCGATGTGATTACGATAGAGGATCGGAGACAGGATCCGGAGGCTTTTTATCCGATTGTGGAAGAAGCGGTCAGAAAGGCCGGGGAACAGTTTATTCAAGCCAGACAGGCAGAAGGAGAGGCACTGTATCAGGATATTACAACCAAGTTAGATTATATTTTGGAACTGGTTTCGTCTGTGGAGCAGCGTTCTCCAGAGATTTTAGAGGAATATCGTCAGAAGATTATGGCGAAGGTGGAAGATTTTTTGGGTGACCGCAAGGTGGATGACAGTGTCTTGGCAACCGAATTAATCGTTTATGCAGATAAAGTATGTGTGGACGAGGAGACGGTTCGTCTGAGAAGTCATGTGGACAATATGAAACAGACATTAGAACTGGAAGGTTCCATCGGACGTAAACTGGACTTTATAGCACAGGAAATGAACCGGGAAGCCAATACGATTTTATCAAAAGCAAATGACAGAGATTTGTCTGAAGTGGCGATCAACTTAAAAACAGAGATTGAGAAGATTCGTGAGCAGATTCAAAATATAGAATAGAGGATGAGATGTGTTGTGTTAGTGAATATTGGTTATGGTAATATTGTAAATATGGATAAGGTGATTGGGATCATTAGAGCCGATGCCGCGCCTATTAAACGCATGATACAAACGGCACGGGATACGAATCAGGCGATTGATGCCACTTGTGGACGCAAGACGAAAAGCGTGTTAGTGATGGAGAGTGGACAGATGGTGTTGTCCGCTTTGCTGCCGGATACGATAGAAAACAGGGTGAATGAAAATCCGTTGACAGAAAGGGGCCAGGAAGATGAGTGAGAAAGGCGTCATTACAGTGATTTCCGGTTTTTCCGGTGCGGGAAAGGGTACGATCGTAAAGAAACTGGTGGATCAATACGATTATGCGGTTTCCATTTCTGCCACAACGAGGGCACCCAGAGAAGGGGAAGTAGACGGTGTACATTATTTCTTTCAGACAAACGAAGAATTTGAAGAAATGATCCGGCAGAACAAGTTAATGGAATATGCCGGTTATGTAGACCATTATTATGGCACACCCAGCGATTATGTGTTGCAGAAACTGGATCAGGGGATTGATGTGATTTTGGAGATTGAGATGCAGGGTGCCCTGCAGATTAAAAAGCGTTTTCCGGAAGCGGTGCTGGTGTTTATTACACCTCCTTCCTATGAAGAGTTAAAGGCGCGTCTGATCGGACGGGGAACCGAATCAGAGGAAGTGATTGCCAAGCGGTTACATCGTGCAGCGGAAGAATGTGCATATATGGAAAAATATGATTATATCGTAATCAATGATGTGCTGGATGCTTGTGTAGAACAGGTACATCAGTTGGTACAGTCGGTTCATTTAAAACGGGAACAGCAACAGGCATTGATCACAAAAATAAGCAGTGATTTTGCAGACCATGCCCGGTAGGGAATCCGGTATATTGAGTAGGAATGTATCTTCCGGTTTTTGGGGGATTCATATATAGATCATAGTAGAAAGAGAAAGGGGAATGTTATTATGTTACATCCATCTTACACAGATTTAATGCAGTTAGTAAACAGTGAGGTAGAAAACGGCGAGGCTCCGGTGGTAAATAGTCGGTATTCGATTGTTTTAGCCACATCCAAGAGAGCGCGTCAGTTAATTGACGGAGTAGAGCCAACCACCAATTCAGACTGTCCTAAGCCATTATCTATCGCGATTGATGAGCTATATCATTCTAAGATTCGTATATTAAGCGAGGAAGAAGCTGCGGAAGCAGAGAGCCGTAAAGCAGCCAGGGAAGCAGAAAAACAAGAGATGGCAGAGCAGGTTTTCTCATTTGAGGAAGAATAAGGTTACTAATCACAGTAACAGAATAAGACAGAAAGAAGATCGGACGGAAGCGAGGAAACATGTATGCATAAGGAAGAGATAGAACAGGAAGAAGTAGTAGAAAATGTCGAAGAACAGAACACTATGGACGGAGAGACGATAGAGGCTTCCGATGGGGAACAGGCAGACTCACAGGAGCGCAAAAAGAAACTCCGCAGCTTTATTACCGAGGCGTTAATCTATATTGCTATCATTATTGTATGTGTGACGGTTGTGCCGCGTTATGTGGTTCAGAGAACCATTGTAGATGGGGAGTCTATGGAGAATACTTTGCTGAATGAAGATAATCTGCTGGTGGAAAAGGTGTCATATCGGTTTCACGATCCGGAACGTTTTGACGTTATTGTATTTTATCCCTACGGCAGGGACAATTCGGAATATTACATCAAGCGTGTGATTGGTTTGCCGGGGGAAACGGTACAGATCATCGGTAGTAAGATTTATATCGATGGCAAAGAACTGAAAGAAAATTATGGCAAGGACCCTATAGATTATGCTGGTATCGTAGAGGAACCAAAGACTTTGGGCAAGGATGAATTTTTTGTATTGGGCGATAACCGTGAAGTCAGCCAGGACAGCCGTTATGAAGATGTTGGATTAGTCAAAAGAAAAAATATTGAAGGGAAAGCGATTTTAAGAATATATCCGTTTTCTAAATTTGGCACATTCCGATAGAATGAGGTGGAGGAGAAGAAAATATGAAATATCAAAGGTATCGTATGCTGCTAATGTTAGTACTGGTTTTTTCCATGACTTGTACTATGCTGCCTGTGAGAGGACAGGCTGCGGTGAGCAGTAGTCAAACAGCAACCGCACGTACCCATGCAAAAGGGGTGAAAAGTAATGGAAAGAAAGTGGCGATTGATGCCGGGCATCAGGCGAGGGCAAATAACGGCACAGAGCCTGTGGGGCCTGGATCTTCCACTAAAAAAGCAAAGGTTGCCGGTGGTGCTACAGGTGTTTCCAGTAAAGTGCCGGAATATAAGTTGACACTGAAAGTTGCAAAAAAATTAAAGACGGAATTGGAAAGCCGGGGATATGAAGTATATATGATCCGCACTAAGAATAATGTCAATATATCCAACAAAAAGCGGGCGCAGATGGCAAATAAGAGCGGAGCTGACATTTATATCCGTCTCCACGGAGACAGTATAGGATCTTCCTCAGTCAAAGGTGCCAGCGGCTTATATCCGTCAGCCGCTAATCCATATGTAGGTAAGTTAAGCAAATCATCCAAACGATTGACGAAAAAAATTCTTTCTTCCTATTGCAAAAAAACCGGGATTCGTAATCGGGGAATGATCGTACGCGATGATTTGACCGGAACAAATTGGAGTAAGATTCCTGTGACATTAATAGAGATGGGATTTATGAGTAATCCTTCAGAAGATCGTAAGATGCAGAAAAGTAAATTCCAACAGAAGATGGCAAAAGGAATTGCCAATGGAGTAGATAAGTATTTTGGTTATTAAGAAAGATACAAAGGGAGGGAGTCGATATGGAAGGATTAATCAATATGATGGAAGAGACGGTGTTGCAAAAGATTGATCAGTTGTGGAAAGGTACTGATTACTGTCAGTGTCAGAAATGCAGAATGGACATTGCTACATATTCCTTAAACCGTCTTCCGGCGCGCTATGTCAGCTCTTTTACAGGGGCTATGTTGCATAAATTTGATGCACAGACGATTCAGACAGAAGCGGAAGTTACTTCTTGTGTATTTCAGGCGATTCAGATTGTTGGGGAAAACCCGGTACATAGCATGGTAGATGAAGAGGATGAGCAAGAGGACGAATAGTTTGATAATCTACAAAAAAATTCAAAAATCGAAAAAAAATGCTTGCTTTTTTATCAGAGGTAGTGTATAGTATCATTTGTTGGCGCGCAAAGACGCCAGAAAATTGGTCTGTTGGTCAAGCGGCTAAGACGTCGCCCTCTCACGGCGAAAACAGGGGTTCGATTCCCCTACAGACTGCT
>CAZFSU010000005.1:0-118555 GCA_964521555.1 uncultured Jutongia sp.
TCAAATAATGCCATGATTCGTTTGCCTCCTTTTTATTATTTTGCGATTTCTTCGTCTGTTCTTGGGTCAATCAGCTTCACAGCGTCATCTACACGACCATACTGTCCACTTGCTTTCTCCCAAGCAGTGTTAGGGTCATCACCCTTCTTGATGAAGTCGGTCATCTTACCAAGGCTAACGAACTTGTAACCAATAATCATATCTTCGTCATCTAAGGCAATGGCTGTAACATAACCTTCCGCCATTTCCAGGTAACGAGGTCCTTTCTTTAAGGTACCATACATGGTACCAACCTGGGAACGAAGTCCCTTACCTAAATCTTCAAGACCAGCACCAATCGCCAAACCATCCTCAGAAAATGCACTCTGGGAACGTCCATAAACGATCTGCAGGAACAATTCTCTCATGGCTGTATTGATAGCATCACATACAAGGTCTGTGTTCAGAGCTTCCATAACGGTCAAGCCCGGAAGAATCTCAGAAGCCATAGCAGCAGAATGTGTCATACCGGAACATCCGATGGTCTCCACCAGAGCCTCCTGGATGATACCCTCTTTTACATTAAGGGACATCTTGCAGGCACCCTGCTGTGGTGCACACCAGCCTACACCATGTGTGAAACCGGAGATATCTTTTACTTCTTTTGCCTGAACCCATTTTGCCTCCTCTGGGATTGGGGCTGCACCGTGGTGCACACCCTGAGCAACTGGGCACATGTTTTCTACTTCCTGTGAATAAATCATGTTTTATGCTCCTTTCGATTTGCTTTTTCTCTGTGGATGTATTCATCCACAGTCTTATCAATATTTTAGGACAAAATCCCTATTTAGTCTATAGTTTTTTGAGAAAAAAAATCGAAAAAAATCGAATTATCCCTGTCCCGGACAATTCGATTTTCATAATCTTTTGTTGTGGCTCCCCTTACATTTCCTTTTCCACGATATTGGTCTGTTTCTTGAAAATACAGTTTTTAGGGATATATCCGCGCACACTGGATAAAGGATATATATTAGTATTAGGACCGATAATAGTGCCCGGATTTAAGACGCTGTTGCATCCGACTTCCACATAATTTCCCAGCATAGCCCCCATTTTCTTTAATCCCGTCGGAAGTTTTTCTCCCTGATATGCAATGGTTACCTTGGTTTTATCTGATTTTACATTGGAGGTGATGGAACCGGCTCCCATATGGGATTTATATCCTAAGATAGAATCTCCGACATAGTTATAATGTGGGACCTGTACATTGTTAAACAGGATTACATTTTTTAGTTCGGTAGAATTGCCGACAACGCAGTTCTCTCCCACGATCACATTGCCGCGGATAAATGCACCGGGACGCACCTCTGTATTTCTGCCGATGATGCAAGGCCCCGTGATGGATGCCGTAGGCGCAATGGTGGCACTTTTGGCGATCCAGACCGCATCCTCCTGTTTCGTATACTCTTCTGTGGACAATGTTTCCCCTAGTTTCCGGGTAAACTCGCCGATGAGTGGAAGAATCTCCCACGGATAATCGATGTCTGTAAAAATGTCTTTGGCGATGGTTTCCTCTAAATTAAATAATTTTTCGTTTTTTAATGCATCATACATAGTTATCCTCTTTTCTGAGCAACTTCGCTGCAAACAGGCAATGCAAATCGAAAGGATTGCATCTGCCATCAGGACAATTTGCCCTGCTCAAAAGCAAATTGCTTATAAAAATGATTGCATCAACACAATTTTACACATAGCGCGCTATTTTGCTGTTTTTGTTTTTGACGGTGCATTTGTTTTCCTGCCGGTGGTCTTTGGCTTACCTGTTTTGTAATACGGCGATGCGGCATCAAAGCATTTACGAAGTGTAGTCTCATGGGAGGTGTGTTTCACATAGTCAACACGCCTGGTAATAAAACCGGCAAGCTTTTCCATATATTCTTCTTCTGTAATACTTCCCTGGGCTACCTGTGTCAATCCCAATTCCCAACTGGCCGTCAATTCCGGGTTGAGAAGCGAACGGATGGAACTGTTCACCACATCGTATACCATTTCCCCTAACAGCTCTGGTGTAATAATCTGTGTCTTTTTATTCAGTTTCAAATATTTAATCTTT
This sequence comes from uncultured Jutongia sp., assembly GCA_964521555.1. Lineage (GTDB taxonomy): Bacteria > Bacillota > Clostridia > Lachnospirales > Lachnospiraceae > Butyribacter. The sequence continues at coordinate 2,093 of CAZFSU010000005.1, forward strand.
ACTAATTTGCTAAGAATCTCTGCTCTGGTGGCACTGGTGCCGATGCCGCTGCCTTTGATCTGGGAACGCAGATCTTCATCCTCAATCAGTTGACCGGCATTCTCCATCGCTAAAATCATAGAACCGGAATTATAGCGTTTTGGAGGTGAGGTTTCCCCTTCTTTGATTTCTAAAGTCTTGAGTTCAATGTCTGATCCTTTTCGTAACTGACCAATGGTATCGATCAGATTTTGATCAAAGGTTTCCTGATCTTCTACTTTTTTATCAGCATCCTCCGCAGATTTCTCTGTTTTTTTCCGGGCAAAGGAAGCGGTTGCATATGCTAAATATCCCTGTCGGACCAATACCTTAAATCCTGAGAAAAAGGATTCCATCGTCTCCGGCAATATTTTTCCGTTGTCTATCCTGGTTTTTTCAGGTAAAGACCGGCCAATCGTCAGGTTAATTTTAAGGTATTCTGCCGGAGGACAAAAAATGCATAAAAATCTTCGCACGATGACTTCATAAACCCGGCTTGCTGTCAGACTTAGACTCTGTAGCGCACCAAATCCCTGACCGGTAGGGATGATGGCATAATGGTCTGTGATTTGTTTATCATTGACATAGCGGGTTTTGCTGATTCCCTTATAGTTTCCTTCCTGCAAAATATGTTCTGCACACTCCCGTGCGATCGGATAATTCCGTAAGCCGCCAATATTCTTGTGAATCTCTTTGGATACCGCAGTAGACAAGACCCTGGCATCGGTACGGGGATAAGTAACCAATTTTTTTTCGTACAGCTCCTGCGCAATTTTCAAAGTTTCGTCAGGGTTGATCTTAAATAATTTCGAGCAGATATTTTGTAATTCTGCCAGATTAAACAATAAGGGCGGATTTTTCTTCTCTTTTTTCTTTTCGATTTTATGTATCGTCGCCATCATGGGTTCATAGGTCAAATCCTGACAAAGCTGTTGGGCATCCGAACGCTTCTGAAATCCATTTTCCTTATATAATAATGGAGATTCATAGTAACGGGAACCCTCTACACCACGCCATTCTCCATCAAAACTTTGTTCCTGGCAGGAAAAACTTCCTATGATACGGTAAAAGGGCGTTTTCACAAAGTCGCGGATCTCCCGTTCTCTGCGGACTACCATTCCCAATACACAAGTCATGACACGCCCCACAGAAATCGCAGACCATTTGTCGGTATTTAAGTAATTCATGACGGTTCGGCCATATTTCAGAGTCAAAACACGGGAAAAATTAATTCCCATCAGATAATCTTCCTTTGCTCTCAAATAGGCGGAGGAAGACAAATTATCATATTCGGATAAAGGTTTCGCCTCCATGATACCACGTTTGATTTCTTCTTCTGTTTGCGAATCAATCCAGACACGGCGTTTCTCTTTCGTATCCGGTACCGATGCCATTTGGTCCACAAGCCGATAGATATACTCTCCCTCCCGCCCTGAGTCCGTACATACATAGATGGTCTCCACATCCGGGCGGTTGAGTAATCCGGATACAATCTGAAATTGTTTTTTTACCTCAGGAATTAATTCATATAAAAAATTTTCCGGCAAAAAAGGCAGGGTCTGAAGAGACCATTTTTTGAGTGCCTCGTCATAGACATCCGGATAACTCATCGTAACTAAGTGCCCCACACACCAGGTTACGATGTAATCTCCGGATTCCAAATAACCCTGTCCTGCATTGCCGGAAACCCCAAGTGTTTTTGCAAACTCCTTTGCCACACTTGGTTTTTCGGCTATAAATATTTTTTTGCTCATAGACTATGTTTTTATTACTCCTCCTGCCCATGTTTCGTCCGAATATATTCTGCGAATGCCTTTTCTCCAAAGATAATTGCCACAATGGAGATACCAGCAAGACAAACATATTTTACAATCTTGGTTATATTTAATTCCAGAGACATTATGCATCCTCCTCATTATGATCCGGACGATCGCCTGCTGCTTCAGAGATTTCTGCCGATTCTGGAGAATCCTCGATTGCATCCTCCTCCTCATCAAAGCTCAGCAGTTCATCCTTCTTTTGATTAAACTCTGCCTCGGTCATATAGCCTTTTTTCACCAGATCCTTAAACTTACGAATTGCCCGGATCTTCGCCACATCGGAATTATTATTTTCCAATTCTTTCTCAATATTGGCAATCAAAGAGGCTCCGGTTTCCTGTGGAGTAGACGGCTCATTTACGACTGGTGCCGGAGTTGGAATTGGAGTTGGAGTAGGTGCGGTAACCTGCGACGGTTCCGGCACAGACTCTTCTGATGTTTCGTTTTCTTCCGGATCAACATATCGGCCTCTTCTCTTGAGGTAACTATCATCATTACTATGTCCACAGGCACAAGTTGTGATATAGTTGGCATTAACACGGGAACAAAAGGCGCATTCCCATCCACCATCCTTTAAAATACCCTGTTCATATTCAGAATATTCTTCTATCGGTTTATTGGTATTCGAAACAGAAGTCTTTGGTGTAACCACCGGTGTGGCGGAAGCCTCTGGCTGGAATGAAGGCTTGGACGGGATTACCGCAGGTTCCGGTTCTATTTGTATAGATGTTGTAGATACATCTGGCACTGTCTGAATCGCAGGTCCTTCTACTGTGATTCCGGCTTCTGTCCATTCCTCGTCTTCTCTTGGCACATAACGCCCATGAAGATTTTCATAGCTGTCATCCCGATTATGGCTGCAGGCACAAGTGGTAATATAGCTTGCGTTTACTGTGGCACAAAAGGAACATTGCCAGCCACCATCTTCCAGCAATTCTTTCTCGTGCTGTGACAAAGATTCTTTGTCAAAAGGATTATTCATAGTTTTCCTCTCCTCCATTCTTTTTTACAAAAATACCTTTCGTCTCATTGAGAAACCCCAATGTCATTATTCATATAAAGGATAACGGTCTGTTAACCCCTTTACGATCTCGGTTGCCTTCGCTTTGTTGCCCTCCGGATCTGCTATGATCATCGCGATGGCCTCTGCTACCTGATCCAAATCCGCTTCTTGAAATCCCCGACTGGTTACGGCTGCGGTTCCCAATCGAATACCACTGGTCACAAATGGAGATTGTGGATCATTTGGAATAGTATTCTTATTGCAGGTAATATGAGCAGCGTCCAGCCACTTCTCTACCTCTTTGCCAGTCAACCCCTTGTCTGCCAAATCTACTAACATCAGATGATTATCTGTGCCGCCGGATACGATCTTGATACCACGATTTTGTAATCCTTTGCACAAACTTTGTGCATTGTTGATGATATTTTGACCATATTCTTTGAAGCTAGGATCTAAGGCTTCCTTGAAACAAACCGCTTTCGCAGCAATCACATGCATCAAAGGTCCGCCCTGGATTCCAGGAAATACCGCTTTGTTAAAGTTGATTTCCTTTGCAAATTCTTCGCTGGATAAGATCATGCCGCCGCGAGGTCCTCGTAAGGTTTTATGTGTGGTGGTGGTGGTTACATGAGCATATGGGATCGGGCTTTCATGTACACCGGCAGCCACCAAGCCGGCAATATGAGCCATATCCACCATCAGGTATGCTCCCACAGAATCTGCGATCTCACGGAAACGCTTAAAATCTATTTTTCTCGCGTAAGCACTGGCTCCGGCAATGATTACTTTTGGTTTGCATTCCTTGGCGATACTTTCAACCTGATCATAGTCAATGACACCATCATCATTGACACCGTAAGGTACACAGTGAAAGTATTTACCAGACATATTTACCGGACTTCCGTGTGTCAGATGTCCACCGTGGTCCAGATTCATACCCATATAAGTATCCCCTGGCTGCATTAAAGCAAAGAAAACAGTCATATTCGCCTGGGCACCGGAATGCGGCTGTACATTGGCATAGGTACAATGGAACAATTCCATCGCGCGATCTCTGGCCAAATCTTCCACTACATCCACATGCTGACAGCCGCCATAGTATCTCTTCCCCGGATAACCTTCTGCGTATTTGTTGGTCAAAGTGCTTCCCATAGCTGCCATTACGGCCTTGCTGACCAGGTTTTCAGACGCAATTAATTCAATGTTCTGTCGCTGACGGTTTGTCTCATCTGACATAGCCGATGCTACTTCTGGATCAAAACGTTCTACTTCTTCAAATGAATACATAATTTCCTCCTTCTAAGCTTCATCAATCGCTTTCCCAATGTCGTTGCGCATATATTTATTTTCAAAAGAAACCCAACCGGTTGCCTTATAAGCATTTTCTCTAGCGTCCCGTAAGGTATCTCCCTTGGCGGTGATGCCGATGACACGGCCACCGTTGGTAACTAAACCATCCTCAGTCAATTTTGTACCGGCGTGGAAGGCATAGTATCCCTCTTTCTGAGAGAAATCCTCAGAAAATGTAATCGGCTTGCCTTTCTCATAATGTTCCGGATATCCGTCCGAAGCTAACACCACACATACGGCAGCATTCTCTTCAAACTCCAGATCAATGGTATCTAAGGTGCCGTCAATACAGGCATTTATCACATCAATGATATCATTTTTCATCCGTGGCAGGACTACCTGTGCTTCCGGATCACCAAAGCGGGCATTGTACTCCAATACCTTTGGACCATCCGCTGTCATCATAAGACCAACAAATAAGATTCCCACAAAATCTCTGCCCTCTGCTTTCATGGCATCCATCGTAGGCTGATAAATCTGTTCCTCACAGATAGCTTGGATTTCCGGCGTATAGAACGGACTGGGAGAAAAGGTTCCCATACCTCCTGTATTGAGACCCTGGTCACCATCTTTGGCGCGTTTATGATCCTGGGCACTGGTCATAGGTGCAATATGTGTGCCATCACAGAAACACAATACGGAAGCCTCCCGTCCCGTCATGAAGTCCTCGATGACAACGGTATTTCCGGCGTCTCCAAACTGCTTGTCCAACATCAGTGTTGCGATCCCGGCTTCTGCTTCCTGCTGTGTCTGACAGATCAGCACACCTTTTCCTAATGCTAAACCGTCTGCCTTTAATACCACCGGATATTGACAGTTCTCTAAATATATGAATGCTTCTTCTGGTGAATGGAATGTCTCGTAATGACAGGTGGGAATATGATATTTTTTCATCAGATCCTTTGAAAAACTTTTGGAGCCTTCGATAATAGCAGCGTTTTTTCGAGGTCCAAACACACGCAGTCCCCGTTCCTCAAACACATCCACTACACCGCCAACCAAAGGATCATCCATGCCGATGATGGTTAAATCAATCTGGTGTTCCTCAGCAAAATCTGCCAGTTTATCAAATTCCATCGCGGAAATATCAACACATTCTGCAATCTCGCTGATCCCGCCATTCCCTGGTGCGCAGTAGATTTTATCTACTTTTTTACTTTGCGAAACGCTCCATGCAATGGCATGTTCACGTCCACCACTTCCTACGATTAATACTTTCATGTGTATCCTCCTGTTTATTCGTGAATATGGGCAATTCCATCTGAGATCGTAACCTTTCCTGCACCAATCAGATCAATGGCACGGGGAAGGATTTTCCATTCTGCCTGTTCCATGACTCTGCGTTGTAATACCTCCGGTGTATCTCCTTCGCAGACTTCCACTGCCTTTTGCAGCAAGATTGGTCCATGATCCGCCTCCTCATCTACAAAGTGAACCGTTGCTCCTGTCACTTTGTTTCCGGCGGCCAATACACTTTCGTGTACCCTTAAACCGTAGTATCCCATGCCGCAGTGCGCGGGAATCAAAGAGGGATGAATATTAATGATACGGTTATGGTATGCGGTGACCATTTGTTCCGGAATGATCACCAGATATCCCGCTAATACCACCAGATCTACTTCATATTTTTGCAGAACGGATACCATTGCATCTCCAAATGCGCTTCGGTTTGGAAAGTCTTTTGGACCAATGTATTCTGATGGAATTCCTGCTTTTTCAGCCCGCGTCAGAGCATGTGCGTCTGACTTATTGCTGATTACAACGGCAATTTCCGTGTTATGTATCGTACCATCGCTAACTGCGTCCATAATTGCCTGTAGGTTCGTACCGCCTCCAGATACGCAAACCGCTATTTTTTGCATGGTATACCTCCATTTGTAATTGACACCCATTCATTATCGATATCGTCTGATATATAAATGATACTATAATAATGTAATTCCTTTTTCACCTCGGACAATCTCGCCTACGAGGAATCCCTTCTGACCGGATTGGTTTACAAGGTCTACAGTCTTATCTGCGTCAGCAGCATCTACAGCAAGCATCATTCCGATCCCCATATTGTATGTATTATACATCATCTCACGGGCAATCTCTCCTTCTTTTGCTAACATTTCAAAGATAGGAGGAATCTCATAGCTGTCTGTCTTGATCTGAGCATGTACTCCCTCTGGTAACATCCGTGGAATGTTTTCATAGAAACCACCACCGGTAATATGGCTACAGCCTTTGACGGTGACACCACCTTCCCGAACGGTACGAAGTGCTTTCACATAAATATTCGTAGGGGTTAATAATGTCTCCCCCAATGACCGGCCGCCCAAAGATTCGTATGTCTTACTTAAACGTTCTTTCTTCATCTCAAATACCTTACGAACTAAGGAATATCCATTACTATGAATACCGGAAGATGCGATACCCACCAATACATCACCACTTTGTATTGTCTTACCGGTAATCATGTTTTTGCGGTCAACAATACCTACGGCAAAACCTGCCAGATCATATTCGTCGACAGGATAAAACCCAGGCATTTCGGCTGTCTCTCCGCCAATCAGTGCAGCATTAGACTGCTTACATCCCTCTGCCACACCAGATACGATGGCAGCAATCTTTTCCGGTTCATTCTTACCGCATGCAATATAGTCTAGAAAGAACAATGGCTCTCCACCAGCACAGGCAATATCATTGACACACATGGCAACACAATCAATACCAACGGTATCGTGTTTATCCATTTCAAAGGCAACTTTTAGTTTCGTACCGACACCATCCGTACCGGAAACTAAAGTAGGCTGCTCCATTGTCTTAAATGCCTCCATCGAAAATGCTCCGGAAAATCCGCCGATGTCTGTCAGAACCTCACTACGCATCGTTCCTGCGATGTGCTCCTTCATTAATTCCACAGCCTTGTATCCGGCTTCAATGTCAACGCCTGCATTTTTGTAATCCATAATTTTCCTCCATTCCGTCTCGCGGACAAAAGTATTTCTTTGATTTTCGTACACAACAAATGGATGGCAAACTTACTTGCATCCCGCAGTTGCACGCAGGTCACCCCCACAGCTTATTGCGGTGCAGGTGGTTTAATGATTCACAGAATAAATCAGATTCATTGTATCACAAAGCATTTTATTTGTCATTGAAAATTTGCGGAATATTTCACATGCCGGCAGATGTCCATATTCCAAAGAATTAATTCGTACGGAATTGTGTAATGGTCTGATCCAACTGTTCAGATAAAGCACGTAGTTCCTGGCTGGAATCTGCCATTTCCTGTCCCTGGGCATTAAATTGTCTGGCAATTTCCAAAATCTGATCACAATGCGCCAGAACGCTCTCTGTGCTGGCTGTTTGTTCCTGGGTATTTGCCGCCATATCGGTAGCCACATCTTCGATCAACTTAACGGAATGATCGACATGATGTATCGCTTCTTCGATTTCCCCAACACGGTCCTGAATTTGCCGAAAGGTTTCATTCGTGTGTTCCACCGCCTGATTACCGTTCTCAATCTGAGAGATATTTCCGTTGGTGAGATCGGTGACTGCCTCCATCAGATGATTCATATCCTCTGTTTTTGCTATAATATCCACCACCGCTGTGGCGCAATCTTCGGCAAGTTTACGGATTTCTCCGGCAACCACTGCAAATCCTTTGCCAGATTCCCCTGCTCTGGCTGCTTCAATCGAAGCATTCAAAGATAGCAGATTCGTTTGATCTGCAATATCATTGATAACGAACACCATATCGTTAATACCTTGTAATCCGGCCTGTAAATCGATTACGGATTTTTGGAGATGCTGCGACAGATCGGTAATGCCGTCCATCGTTTCCGTCATTTTCTTCATTTCCGACTGTCCATTCTGAATATAGCCAACGGTATCGTTTACCATATCTGCTGCATGATGTGCTGCTTTATTTGTCTCCCGGATATCCTGCGTCAGGTTGTTGGCACCATCGGCGATTTGTCCAATCGCACCGGAGATCTCAGACATTGTCATTTGCAGCATTTCGATGGACTGGTTCTGCCTGCCCGCTAACTCGCTCATACCAACGGCGGTATTCGCATTGGAATCTGCTTTGAGATCCACATCTGCCACCGCCTTTTTTACGGTTCCTACCACATGAGACAAATTATCTGCAAATTGGTTCATTTTATCGGACATTATGCCAAATTCATCCCGTGTTCCGGTATTTGCACGATTTGTCAGATCCAGTGCATGCATATGATCAATCAATGCCGTAATAGACTGGATAGGACGCAATAAGAAGCGCAAAATCAAGTAGATGACTACCGATATGATAATAAGACCAATGAAATTAGTGGATAAGGTGCTGGTCTGCAAGTTTTTCATATCCGATTCCACATCCTGCTTATCCACGATGCACACTGTTACAAAGTTTGTGTTTTGAATCGTATTCAATAATATGTATTTCCCATTGTAATGCACCACTTCACCAAATGTCTGGGATTGCAACAGGGAATTTATTTTTTTATCGATAGAACCGGATAAGGCAGAAATCCTCTGGCCATTTTGTTTTTGGTTTTGAGAATTGCTCATAATGATGCCGGCTTTCGTATCCACCGCATAAACATACCCCTTACGATAGAGCGTGGTGTTGCGCAAAATCTGATCCATCCCTTCTAATTGGATATCAGCGCATAGCACTCCCATCACTTCCCCTGCCTGATTTTTAATATTGCAAAAGACAGAAATAATATATTCACCGGTATTGGCATCCATGTACATCTGTCCAAAAGTGATTTCATCGCTGGTTAACCCATTCTGATACCAGGGACGCTCCGTCATCACCCATGTTTCATCCGGAGTCCATACCTTATCCAGATAAGTACCATCGGTTAGCCCGCAATAAATCCCGGCCGGTATCCGGTCCGGATAAGCATCCGCTACGCTAAACAAATATTTTTTGATTTCCTCCTGATTGGTGCAGGAATTTTGAATCGAAGCACGAACATTTTCCAGAATACCATACGTTTGCATTAAATCAGACGAAATTTCATAATTTAAGGAACCGGAGGTATGGATCATGATTTTTTCTGCATCCTGCCGCAACAAATTACGCGTCTGCTGCATGGTCATAAGATATGTAGCTAAATAACATAATATGATAACTGGTACTAAGAATAAAAGCAATTTTCTACGCAAACCCAAACTATGTTTTTTCGGTATCTGCTGCGTTTTTTTCTTCATGTGAGCCCCTCCTTCATACTACTTGGAATATTTTAACACAGAAAAGGGAGACACGTCTATATAAAAAACAAGATTTATTGCTCCCTGTTGATCGGTACGCAAAATACGGGTATTGGTTTGTGCAAGACGCTTTAAAACCTCCGAATGTGGATGTCCATACCGATTGTCTCTGCCACAGGAAATCACAGCCAGAGATGGCTCTACTATTTTCAGAAATTCTTCAGAAGTGGAGTTTTTCGATCCATGATGGGATACTTTGAGAACATCATACGGACCGGCAAATGCTGACTCGTTTAATCTTTTTAGAACGATCTCTTCTCCGGTTCCTTCCAGATCTCCACATAATAAAAAACGATATCCCCGCCAGGAGATGCTAAGCGCAGTAGAATAGGCATTGGCAGACTCTCCATCATATCCGGCGTCGGGATGCAGGCAGCAGATCTCCAGTTCCCGCAGATGTATACGATCCCCGGTATGAATATAAGAAACCGGTACATGTACCTTTTGCGCCATAGAAAGGATGCGCCGGTATCCATCTTCTGACTGATATTTCGCGGATGGTTCCGGCAACAGAATTTGTTTGATGCGGATGCTGCCTGCTTGCCCGCTGTGTTGTAATAATTCTATCTGACCGGAAATATGGTCTTCATCCGCATGGCTTATGATCATATAATCAACATCCCGGATGCCATGATATTTTAGAAATGGTTTCAAGCGATATTCGCCCACTTTCGTTTCACTGGTACTGCCTCCATCAATGAGAAAAGTGGTACCATCCGGCGTGTGTATGACAATCCCGTCTCCTTGTCCTACATCCAGAAAAGTCATGGAAAACGAGAAAGAGAGAACAGGAAATACCAATGCAATCGTGCCTGCCGCCCATAAATACAGAGGTACACGTTTGGCTTGAAACTTCTGCCATGTCCGGACTGCAACAGCGGCAAAGATAACATAGATAACGATTCGATGGATAGATGGTCTGCCAATCAGCGCAACCGGCATCGGCAACTTCATAAATAGTGTACAGAGTTTTTCATAGAAGCTTAGGATCAGAGAAACCGCTCCGAAAAGAAATTTTGATATCGGGGTAATATATAATCCGGCCAGGGCTGCCGCCATTGCCAGTGGAAGTAATAATGATGCCACTGGCAGAACAAAGATATTGAGTATCACGCCATAGGTAGGAACTTCATAATAAAAATAAAGCAATACCGGCAATGTACTGATTTGGATGGCAATACTCATCAGCAAAGTCTGTAACAATTTTTCCTTGATGGCGAGGAACCACCATAGTACAATTCCCAACCTCCCTTTCGCTGTTTGCTCCCGTTCGATCCGGTGTAATTTCCGTTTTCGTTTGCGCCTTGCCTTTTCATCTCCCAGGACACACTCCTGTAATACCGGATAAACCAGACCCACTCCTAAAATGGCTGTGTAGGATAATAAAAAACTACAGGATGTGATGGCAAATGGTTTTTGAAACAATAGTACCAGCGCACTACAAGCCGTGGCAGATAACAGATCATAACTCCGTCCCACAAGTCCAGATACCAAATATAGTACCATCATGATAATTGCACGGTTCGTAGAAACACAAAATCCGGTTAAAACACCGTAACTCCACAACAGGCACAAGGTAATCAACACGACTGCATTACGAGGGAGACGCAGCCAAAGCAGTAACTGATACAATGCCATACACAGTATGGTGACGTGCAATCCGCTAACTGCAAATAAATGGCCAATTCCGTTTTGCTGGTAAAGCTGCCGGATCTCTGGGTCCAGAGCGGATTTCTCTCCCAGAATCATGGTTAAAATAGTGCCTGCCTGTTTTTCCGGCAGAGAATCCCGAATGACGGATGCCAATCGTTTCCGTAATCGATAGAGAAAGGTTCGGTATCGGTCCGTCTCATTGGATACAATCGTATATTCATCAGCATACAGGATGTAATCGATTCCCTGTTGCCGATAATAGGTTTTTGCATCAAACTGTCCGGGATTCGTGGCAGTATCAAATTGACATAAGGTTCCCTTGGCCTGTATTTGATTGCCGGGTAATGCAACCGGTTCCTGCCGGATGGAAAGAATGATTTTGGAAAAATGGGTAGATTCTATGCCGGAAAGGCTGCCATCGATGAAAACATCATTGAGATAAAGATAATAGGATGCTGTTTTTTCTTCTATTCGGTCTGCACAGCCCCGGATCTCGACCTCTTGTCCTTTCGATCCCAGTGCATCCCTGTAAAGATCATGCCGTTTGTCTTCCGTTTCACCATAAAAAGTGCGGTATACGGCAAATAAGATCATACAAGCGGTGCAGACCCATACCATTGGTCTTTTAATATCGCTGCCTCCTTTTGTTATGATAATTATTCTCTTACCAGATCCAGATTCCGTTCAAAAACCGCACCAAAGTTAATGGTATCATTGTATAATAATACCTGTTCCCCATCAATGCTAAACTGTACTTTGTTTATCGTAGAAAGTTCAACTAAAGTATTAACCACCGAATAAACGGCAACTTCCGGAGAGATATTATCCGGCTTGTTGAGAAATTCATTAGAAAAATCCACGTAGCAGGTGTGTTCTTTCACTGTAATGTTGTTTAAAACAGTGCCATCCGGTATGGTCGGAAGGATTTCTCCTCTGGTAATCCCTTCAATGGAATTTGGTCCTTTGATCAGTTGTTCGATGGTCATTTGCTCTAATGGAATCGTGGCATCATAAGTGATTTGTACCGGAACCATTTCCAAAGCAGCACCATCTTTTGTAGCAAAATACATATTAAGAGTGGCACTTTGCTGATAAACCGATTCTCCACCAGTATTATCAATAAACGTGTCTGCCGTCATAAAGCCAATCGCATTCGAGTTGGAATCGGTCAGGGGCTGTCCAGCCACATAGAACTGTACAGAGTCCACAGCCGGAATCTGACATAAGGTTTTGACAATGGCAGCACGGCGTAGAATCTCATTCACTCCGCTATAATTTCCATAAGCAGAATCTAAATACAACGTTAATTCTCCTGTGCCCGATAATAGATATTCATCTACTTTGACGTTGTCTGGAATGGCCTTTTTCATTGAGATTTCTTTTGGGTCTTTCTGCATTTGGTTCAGAAATTCCTGAATGACCTGATCTGTTTTTGAACTTTTGGGGGTATATTTCTCATATTGTACCTTTGTTTCATTGGCATCCACACAAAAAATATAGTATCCCTCATATTCTTTTTGGCGGTGTGTGAATGTACGGAATAGCAGTAATCCCACCACAAACAGTCCTATTATCAATACGAATAGGACAATGCGATGGATTTTGTTTTTTGATTGTACCTGCTCTTCCATGATTTTCCTCCATTTTATGAATTTAATGCATAATTGATCGGTATACGAACCGTAAAGGTAGATCCTTCTTTCTCTTTGCTGTGTAATTTGATGGAACCACGATGTAATAAAATCGTACTTCGGGTTAATGACAGCCCCAGTCCGGTACCACCGGTATCACGGGATCTTGCCTTGTCCACACGATAAAACCGTTCAAAGATTTTGTCCTGCACATCTTCGGGAATACCCACACCGGAATCTTCGATCTTGACATAAAAGAATTTGTGATCGGCATTTAAGGTTACCCTCACCCAGCCATCATCATAATTGTATTTAATGGCATTTTCGATCAGATTATTTAGGGCGATGGATAGTTTGACTTCATCCACATCTGCCATGATGGGACGATAACTTTCATAGATCAATTCAATATTACGTTCGGCTGCAATGGGGCACAGACGTTTTAATAATTGTTCAATCATATCATTAATACTGATATTGACAATCTGCATCTGGGCTGAATTTTTGTCCAGCTTCACCATCGTCAATAAATCATTAATAATATTGGTCATACGTTCAATTTCATTGGTGATATCTCCCAAAAATTCCCGATATAACTCCTCCGGCATGCCTTCCTGGGATAACAGAGAATCCGATAGCACTTTCATGGATGCCAGTGGAGTTTTTAATTCATGAGAAACGTTAGATGCGAAATTTTGTCTGGCTTCATCCTGTTGTTGAATCACATCAATCATTTGGTTAAAGGATTCTGAGATCAGACGCAGTTCAGAGTAACTCTTAACTTCCAGTTTGACATTCATATCTCCATCTGTAATCTCATGGATGGATTCCGTAACCTGATGAAATGGCTTTGTCACATATAAAGAATAGGAAACAGCAATAATAATCAGACAAATAGCCAGAGAAAAAATTAAAATAATCGCCCGGCGACTGGTGAGACCGGCCACATAATGAAAGCTTTGGGTAGAAAATGTGAGAATCACAACACCCACGGTTTTTCCGTCGCCGGTATCCAGAATCGGCATGGTCAACTGGACACAATCTCCCAAATCATTGATGTATTTACTTTCATTTCCGGTGAAACAGCGAATGACTTCTGTGGTGATCATGGTTTTTCCCTCTTCTAAACCATAAGTATCTTTCATGACATAAAGATTTTGGTCCACGATCAACACACGCCCCTGATATATATTGGCAATGGATTCCGCTTCCTGGTTCACTTCCAGAGAATTTTGTCCGGATAAATAGCCTGAGGAAATAATCAGGTTTGATAAAACGGTACCGTACGATTGCAACTCATCTGTTCGCTGAGAAATCAGCTTGGAATCATAGACATGTATCAAGATATTGGAAAAAAGGATAACAGGAAAAAGCCCTACCATTACCAGGACCGCAAAAAGCTGCACACGCATACTGCGCAGACGATATAGCAATTCTTCCCAACGCTTCTTCAACCTGCTTTCTCCGTCCTTTCCAGAAGTTTCATGATCATAGAATCCCTATCACTGCTGAAAGAAATAACCCACACCCCATTTTGTGTGAATAAACTTCGGGGTGCTCGGAGTAGCCTCGATCTTTTCACGTAACCGGCGAATATGTACATCTACCGTTCGGACATCTCCCGGATAATCGTAGCCCCACACGGTATTTAGCAATTCCTCCCGGCTATATACTTTATTCGGATGTGTCATCAGCAACTCCAGTAAATCAAATTCTTTCGCCGTTAAATTGACTTCCTTATCCGCTAAATAACCCCGGCGGCTTTCCAGATCCACGCGAAGCGTATCACAGGTTAAAATCTGTTTATTTTCTTCCACCGGCTTACTGCTATGGCTTCTGCGCATGATAGCCTTAATCCGGGCTTTAACCTCCAGTATATTAAATGGCTTGGTGATATAGTCATCGGCACCATATTCCAGACCCAGGATCTTATCCATGACTTCTCCCTTTGCCGTCAACATGATGATAGGTACATCTGAAAATTCCCGAATCTGCTGACAGACTTCAAACCCGGTTAAAACCGGTAACATCACATCTAATAAAATGACATCATATTGGTTTTTCGAGGCCTGATCCAAGGCTTCCTGCCCATCATAAGCACAGTCTACCAGCATACCATCCTGCTCCAAACTAAAACGAATTCCCTTTACGATCAATTTCTCATCATCCACAACCAATACTTTCTTTGCCATGTTCTCCTCTTTCTGCCAGATCCCCACATCTGACTTTATTTGCATACCTTTTATACTGTAATGGAGTCTTTTATTTGATTATAAACGCCCTCTTTGATCCCATGCACCTTCATAACATCCTCGATTGATGAAAAAGAACCGTTTTGCGTACGGTAGTCCATAATCGCTTTGGCTTTCGACTGTCCGATGCCCGGTAAGGTCATCAGTTCAGCCTCTGTTGCCAAATTCAGGTTAATCAAATCGGATTCCGATGCTTCGGACGGATGGCCGGAAGAAGAGACTTCCTCTCCTTTGCGGTATCCGCTTTTCTTCCACTGCTTACTCGTAAGAATCTCAATTTGTTCGCCATCGGTAATAAATCGTGCCTGATTAATGGCAGTCGTGGCAGCATTCTTCTTAAAACCACCTGCCGCTTCAATCACATCACATACTCTGGCCGCCTTCATAAACCGATAGACACCCGGATGTTTGACAGCACCACAAATATATACAGCATATTCTGTTTGTTCCTCTGGCTGCGCCGTTTGCTGACTGGAATCGTCAGAAAGATTCGTAGATGTAACAGCCGGAGTCCCCATGCTAAATGCGGCCTCTTCCTGGGATGTCTTCTGTCCCGTATGCAGATAGGAATAACCTGCAAATACGATAATCAGGAGACAAAATATACCCGTTATCCATTTTTCCTGTTTCATGACACCTCCTATGCGTGTGCATAACAGGACATGTCACATTGCGTTGAAATCAAAACCCTATCTAGTATTCTAACGAATCTGTGTGTCGATTACAAGAGAAAGAATGAACAAAATTCAGAAATTTTTTTATTATTATTGACCCGGCTGAAAGAGTTCCTGCCATTTAAACAGCAATATACCACCGATCATGACGGCAACTCCAAACAATCTCGTCCATGCAAACGGAGTCTTCTGGGCGCCAAACAAACCAAACAGTGAAATAAGATAAGACACAATAAGCTGGGATGTCACAATAAACATCGTCGCTTTGGCAGGCCCGAGCTGATTCACCGCAACGATGACAGTATATGTGATAAAAGCACCAATCACTCCGCCCAACAGCATATACCAGGGTTTTACCGCAGGAATCGCGCTAATACTGCCCTCTTTGCCGGTGACAAACCAGGCAATGACGCATATAATTAACGCGGTAAGCTGTACAAATCCTGCGGATAACCAAACACTGGTCTGCTTTGTTACCTCCGCATTAAATACCCCCTGTACACTCATTAATAAACCGGAAACCAATCCGATAATCATTCCCCACATAAGAAAATACCTTCCTTTCTACATGTGTCACGTGACACATGGATGCATCCTGCTCATATGAGAAAGTATTCCCTCCGCCCACGGGATTTATGCTAAAATTTTATCCAGAATCTGAATCGTCTGGTCGATATGTTCCTTCTCAATCACCAAAGGCGGTACAAACCGTATAATATTAGTGCCTGCACTGATCAGCACTACACCTGCCTCCAATGCCCTTGCAACCACTTCGCCGGCAGGTATGGTCAACTCCATTCCCTGCATCAGACCCAAACCTCTGCAGTCTTTGATTTTTTCCGGATGTTTCTTTGCCAGTTGGTTTAACTGTTCCGACAGATAGGGTGCTACTTCATTTACATGATCTAATATATTTTCTTTCTCGTAGATTTCAAATACTTTACAAACGGCAGCAGTCGCCAGAGGATTTCCGCCGTAGGTGGTGCCGTGATCTCCCGGACACATAGCTTTTGCAAATTTTTCAGTGGCAGCGAAGGCCCCCACAGGTACTCCGCATCCCAATGCTTTTGCGGCAGTCATAATATCCGGTTTAATGCCATAATGTTCGTAGGTAAACATCCTGCCGGTACGTCCCATACCACATTGAATCTCATCTAAGATGAATGCGATATCATGGGTATCACACAATTCCCGAATCCCCTGTATAAACGTCGGATCCGCAGGATGGATGCCACCCTCTCCCTGCAAAGTTTCCATAATGATGGCACAGGTGTCTTCGGTTACCAATGCACGCACACTTTCCAGATCATTGTATTTCGCAAAAGATACTCCGCCAATCAAAGGTTCAAATGGTTCCCGGTAATGTCTGGTACCTGTAACCGATAACGCCCCCATAGTACGTCCATGAAACGAGTGATCCATTGCAATGATTTCCCCTTTGCATTGCGGATTTTTATGATGCGCGTAAATTCTGGCTAACTTCAAAGCCCCTTCTATGGCTTCCGCACCACTGTTGGTAAAAAAGACACGGTCCATACCGGATGCCATACTTAATTTTTCTGCTGCTTTGATGGCGGGCTCTGTATAGTATAAATTAGAGGTATGAATCAGTTTGTCAATCTGATCCTTTAATCCCTGTTTATACTCTTCGTTACTATATCCCAGGGCAGATACCGCAATACCGGCACCCATATCCAGGTATTTCTTACCCTGATGATCAAATAAGTACATACCCTCACCTTTTTGAAAAATCACACTCCGGTTATAGGTATGAATAAAATGCTGATCTGCTTCCTGTAATGTCATAGTTTTAATTTCTCCTTATTTTTCTCTTGGATTATTGACGGGTTTCCATCGATGGCATATTCTCGTAAAACGAGCGTTGTCCGTAATGACCGGGCTATAATTCATTGCTATAGCGTTCACTGTCATCTCCAATAATGGCAGTACCGATACCTTTCTTGGTGAAAAATTCCAACAACAGACAATGATCTCTGCGGCCATCCAAAATATGTACTCTGCCTACCCCTGCGTTGACCGCACGGATACAATTATTTACCTTCGGCAGCATTCCCCCATTGATGATACCGGCTTCGATCAGTTTATTTGCCTCGATCAGATTTAAGACCGAAATCAGGGAAGATTTGTCCTGTGGATTCATACAAACTCCCTCCACATCTGTCAGAAATGCCAGTTTTTCAGCGCGGATGGCTCCGGCAATGGCACAGGCAGCATCATCGGCATTAATATTATAAGTATGTCCTTCCTCATCCATTCCAACCGGTGCAATGATGGGGATATAGTCATTGGCCAATAACGTATCAATCACATCCGTATCCACATGGTCAATATCCCCGACAAATCCGATATCTTTGCCGTTTGGCATCTTCTTTTTCACATGGAGCATCCCGCCATCTTTACCAGAGATACCGATGGCTTTCACACCCAAAGTCTCTACCATTTGTACCAGATTCTTATTGACACGGTTTAATACCATCTCTGCGATCTCCATCGTATCCCGGTCAGTGACACGGAATCCTTCCACAAATTCTGTCTCTTTCCCCACTTTGTCGATCCATTTGCTGATCTCTTTCCCTCCCCCATGTACAATAATCGGCTGCATACCCACTAATTTCAGCAAAGCCACATCTTTGATGACACTTTCTTCCAGATTTTTGTCTAACATGGCACTGCCGCCATATTTTACGACAACTTTTTTATTGTTAAAATCACGAATATAAGGCAACGCCTCAATCAGGGTCTCCGCCTTGACGGTGATCTGATCCATCAGTTTTTCCTGTTCTTCTAAACCCATTGCTTGTCTGTCCTCCCATGATATATTTGTACGTTTAATACACTGTATTCTTACGGAAACATTGGAACGATCTTTAATCCGGTATTTTCTTCCAGACCAAACATCAGATTCATGTTTTGCACTGCCTGACCTGCCGCTCCTTTGACTACATTGTCAATGGCCCCCATCATAATGATACGCCCGGTCCGCTCATCAATCTGAAAATTCACATCCACAAAGTTACTTCCTTCCACCCAGCGGGTTTCCGGATATACATTTTTCTCCAAAACGCGGATAAAGTATTCGTCTGCATAATATTTTTCATAAATGGCACGAACCTCTTCGTAGCTTACAGACTTCTTTAAGGTAGCATAAGATGTTGCCAGAATCCCCCGGTTCATCGGAACCAGATGAGGCGTAAAATTAATCGTCACTTCCTCGCCGGAAGCATAAGACAACTGGTCCTCGATCTCCGGCGTATGGCGATGACTCGCCACACCATATGGTTTGATGCTTTCGTTGACTTCGCAATATAGATTTGGCACTTTGGCTCCACGACCCGCACCGGAAGTACCGGATTTGGCATCAATAATGATGGTATTCATATCGATCAGCCCCTCTTTTGCCATCGGATAGATCGATAATGTGGAACAAGTGGGAAAACAACCGGGATTCGCTAATAATCTGGCAGAGCGGATATCCTCACGATTCACTTCACACAAACCATAAACCGCTTCTGCTACAAACGCCGGGCTTTGGTGCGAAATCCCATACCACTGTTCATACTTCGCCACATCTTTAATACGAAAATCTGCACTCAGGTCAATGATCTTGGTCTGTGATAAAATTTCTTCATTCACCAGAGAACCGCATAGTCCCTGTGGCGTTGCCGTGAAAATCACATCCGCCTGTTTCGCCAGAGCATCCATATCTTCTCCCATGCATTTCTCATCTACAAGATTGACCATATTACCAAATACCTTGCTATATTTTTCATCCACATAAGAACGGGAGCCATACCAGACGATCTTGGCTTCCGGATGCTGTAACAGGATCCGGACCAACTCTTGTCCGGCATATCCCGTAGAACCAATGATACCTACTTTAATCATATCTATTCTCCCCTTTTTCTTGTTGTACCGTTTCCTAACGAATACTCATTATATAGCATGATTTATAATTATGCAATACTTGATTACAGCATTTTATAAGATTTTTTTCACAATTTGCAAAGCAGTCTTTAATACCTGTGTCCAGAGGAAACGTTTTTTAATATTGCATAAATATTCAAAATAATGTATAATTATAAATGCGCATTGGAGCAACGCATCGAAGAGGGGAAAAAATCTTTTTCTCCATAGAAAACATTTGCATCTACTCCTATTTGCGTATATACTGTGTTATGGATTAGTTTGGGAAGAGAAATGATGCAGCGCATCCTCAGATCCCGGACAACATTACATATTATGAAGGAGGAAAAAGTAATGGCAAAGGAAAAAGTAATTTTAGCTTACTCTGGTGGTCTGGACACAACAGCGATCATTCCTTGGTTAAAGGAAAACTATGATTATGAAGTTGTCTGTGTCTGTATCGACGTTGGACAGGAAAGTGAATTAGATGGTCTGGAGGAACGTGCAAAGTTCTGTGGTGCGGAGAAACTCTATATTGAGGATGTAACCGATGAATTTTGCGATGATTACATTGTTCCTTGTGTACAGGCCAATGCAATCTATGAAAATAAGTATCTGTTAGGCACTTCTATGGCGCGTCCTTTGATTGCAAAAAGATTAGTGGAGATCGCCCGAATCGAAGGTGCTACTGCAATTTGTCACGGTGCCACCGGTAAGGGAAATGACCAGGTACGTTTCGAGTTAGGGATCAAAGCACTGGCTCCGGATATCAAGATTATTGCAGCATGGAGAGATCCAAACTGGACGATGGATTCCCGTGAATCAGAGATCGAATATTGCAAGGCACATGGTATTGATCTTCCATTCTCCACAGACAACAGCTACAGCCGTGACCGCAACTTATGGCATATCAGTCACGAGGGACTGGAATTAGAAGATCCTGCCAATGCACCGGATTATGATCATCTGCTGGTACTGGGGACTACTCCTGAGAAGGCACCAGAGGAAGGTGAGATCGTGACCATGACGTTCGAGCAGGGTGTACCAAAGAGTGTAAACGGCAAGGAAATGAAAGTGTCCGATATCATCCGTACCCTAAATAAATTAGGCGGGAAACATGGTATTGGTATCGTAGATATCGTAGAAAACCGTGTGGTTGGTATGAAATCCCGTGGTGTTTATGAGACTCCTGGCGGTACGATCCTGATGGAAGCCCACCAGCAGTTAGAAGAGTTAATCCTGGATCGTGATACGTATACTGCGAAAAAAGATATGGGGAACAAATTTGCGGATATCGTATATGAGGGCAAATGGTTTACACCTCTTCGCGAAGCAGAACAGGCATTCATTGAGTCAACCCAGAAGTATGTAACCGGTGAAGTAAAATTCAAATTATATAAAGGAAACATTATCAAAATGGGTACTACTTCTCCATATTCCATCTACGATGAGGACATCGCTTCTTTCACTACCGGAGAATTATATAACCATGTGGATGCTGCCGGATTTATCAATCTATTCGGATTGTCTTCCAAGGTTCGTGCTATGAAACAGGGACCGTTCGTGGAATTAAACGATAAATAAAGAAGCAGCAGATTGCATTATTAAATGTTGCGCAGCACATAACAGCAAAGCCCGGCATTGGTTCTGTATCAGTCCAATGCCGGGCTTTCGTATCATATTTGTACTTACGGACAACTCTTTTTTAATGTCTGTACCAGCCGGCATACCGGCAATCCCACTACATTATAATAATCCCCTTCTATCCCTTGAATATAAGCGGCAAATGTCCCCTGAATCCCATAGGCCCCCGCCTTGTCCATCGGTTCACCCGTGGCAATATAATCCAGAATTTCACAGTCACGCATGGATCTCACATGGACTGTGGTTTTCTCATGAAATGTCTGTGGATCGATCTTACCCTCTGTTTTGTACAATATGGATACCCCGGTATAAACGCAGTGAGACCGTCCCTGTAGGGCATGAAGCATCTGAAATGCCTGCGTTTCATCCTCTGGTTTCCCTAAAATCTGTTGGTCTAATGCCACCACAGTATCCGCACCGATCACAATGCAATCTTCCGTTTGTCGTCTGGCCACATCAAAGGCTTTTCGAAGCGATAAAGATTCCACCACTTTCGACGGTTCTGTCTCTGTTATGGTTTCCTCTGCCCCACTGGGAACCACCTCATACTCTATTCCAATCTGCGTTAATAACTCCCGGCGTCTGGGGGAGCCGGAAGCTAAAATGATTTTCTTCTTCATAGGGAAGTACTCTCCTTTTGCCAATGTCCACGCAACAGAGAAGGCTCTGCTTCAATATGTGCATAATCATTAAAGCGGTCTAAATAAAACCCATGTAAATGTTCATCATAGTGAATTTGCGTGATACTACAGTTTTCTAAAGAGGTACCAAACATCAAGCGTTTCGCATAATCTCCTCCGAAGAGAGCACACAACAGGACGCGGATCACTCCGCCATGAGTGACCACCGCAATCTGCTTTTTACCACTATCAATCCATTCCTGTATTACGGGCGTGATTCTTTCCCACACCATCGCACCGTTTTCTCCGCCCGGATACCACATTTCTTCCAGCGGCACGAAGTATTCACCAACCCATTCATTGACTTCATCCAATGCTGTTCCGCGGGCGATTCTCCCTTCTTGAAACAATTCCAACTGGCGATCATAGTAATCGGCATAATATTGTTTCACCACGGAATCCGGCTTGCCGGTTAAATCGCCAAAGTGTATTTCCTGCAATTCCGGACGTATTTGAAGA
This sequence comes from uncultured Jutongia sp., assembly GCA_964521555.1. Lineage (GTDB taxonomy): Bacteria > Bacillota > Clostridia > Lachnospirales > Lachnospiraceae > Butyribacter. The sequence continues at coordinate 24,475 of CAZFSU010000005.1, forward strand.
TTTTGCAATAAATCCGGTTGCTCACCAAAAGCAATCCGGGCAGTCTCCCTCGCACGTATTAGATCACTGCAATAAACCGCATCCACCGGATAAAGTTTCATTCGTTTGCTTAACAGTTTTGCCTGCCATCTGCCAATCTCATCTAACGGAACATCTACATTACATTCCGGACGATTCTGTCTCCCGTGGCGTATCAGATAAATAATCAAAGCGATCTCCTCTCTTATTTCGCTACCTCTGCTAAGATAGTATCTGCGCTAATACCATTGATCGGTATAATTTCACTCTGGAACAGACTGTCATCATATAGCAGCCGGTCTTCTGATTGTTCCGTCTTTAAGGTTTCGTATACTTTTTGTCGTGCTTCATAATCTGTACCCGCAGGATGGCTGGCATCGATGGATGCAAAGAGGGCATAGCCATCTAACCAGTTTTGCTGGACCTCATCCCAAGAGCTGAATTTCTTCTGTAATTTCTGTGCTGCCGGTTCTAACAGGGCCTGTGCTTCTTCGATGCTGATATAGCCGGCTACATACCCCCATTGTACCAGATGGGATACCCGGCACAAATCCCAGGCCAATAATCCGTTTTTCTTCCACTTCTTCCAGTTATACTGCACCATTTGATAATGGATTAGAGTATCCCCGCTCAACTGTTTCAAGGCGGTTTTTAATTTCTTATTTGACATGGCATTCATTTCCTTAGCCTCTTTGCGATACTCCGTTCGATTCCCCGTCTTTAATAAATCTTGTATCTGGATCAGCAAATCTGTCCGATTGGTTATCCCCCAGCTTTGGTTTAGAATTTTGGCTGCCGCCTTTTGATTCCCATTGGTTGTTTCATATCCTCCAAAATAATAAACATCTCCTTCGTTGATGGAAATCAACACCGATCCCATCGCTCTGCCCCACTGTCCCAGATTAGAAGTCGAATCTTCCTGCGATACCAGTTCTTTCTTGGGGGTGGCAGAAGGAGTCTGCGATTTCTCTTGGTTTGATCCCGTATTGCACCCCGTCAAAACGGACAGAGAAACAATACCGATACATAGAAAACAAACGGTCTTCCATGAATTTTTTATTATGTTCATTTTTATCAACCTTCTCCTCCTTCAGAATACAAATCTATGATTTTCTGTAATTCTGAGCCCTCTGCCGGTGCTTCCGATATTTCCTGATTGGTTCCATCGGCGAAAGCCTGATGCAGAATCCGGTGCTTATCTTTTCGCAAAACAATGGCATAATAAGCGGTCTCCTCCGTCTGCGGATTCCAGACGAGGAATACTTTAGAGCAGGTTCCCACATAAAAATGTTTTGCTGGTAAAGTGATTTGGACAATCTTTAAATCCTCCCGTATCATCAGAGACAAGACATCAAAATCATCTGCCAGATAAGGGCAATTATGTTTCTTGGCATATGGTGGTCCAAATAATTGAAGAATATATTCTTTACCGCCATCGGTAATCTCCTGTAGAAAGGTTCCTTTCTCTTCAAACAGCCGTTTTGGCATCAGATTGGCTTCCACATGCTGTCTGACCAGCGCATGAAACTGCGCTTCTGTGATTTTCTGACCATCTTGTATCTGTCCGTCTTCCCTGGAGTCTTCTGTTTTCTCAACATTAAAATCGACACGAAAATTATGTGAAAAGGGATTGACAACAATGGCCCGGACATCTTGTGTCTGTCCCAAAAATTGTACACAACGACCAAAGGGAAGATTCAGCCGAACCGGAAATTTATTCATCGAATCATCTTTTTCCAATTCTTTTAAGGAAGTAAAAACAGGAATCAATTTTTTTCCCTCTTTATCTTCTAAGATACACGGTACCGGATTCGCTTCTTTGGGCAATGTTGCCTCTCTGCCAGATTGCGCGGCTTCTTTCATTTGATTTAAGATACCCGAATCGGTATCTGGTGGCATGATCGCCGGCAAGACTACAGTAGAATGCTGAAGTTCCTGCATCAACTGATGTGCCAGGTCGGAACTTTTGGTTTTTGTTAATTGATCCAATATTTCTTCTAATTCTTGACTATTCACGTAATATCTCCTCTGTAATCTAAGTTCCTGGTGTGGAGGAGTCTCTCTCTCCTACATACCAATATTATTGATTGATAGTAAAATCATTTTCAGTATAACATAATACCATATCGGGGTCAAAGAAAGGGATTCATAAAGTCAATACAACATCGCAAAAAATGATGCGGCAATGACCGTGATTACCCCTGCCACCACGATGGAAAGTCCACTCATCGCACCTTCGATTTCGCCGATTTCAATCGCCTTGGCAGTCCCCATAGCATGCGCAGCGGTTCCGATACTGACACCCTTAGCAATAGGATGTTTCACATGAAATAACCGAAGTATTTGCTCAGCGGCAATATTGCCAAAAACACCGGTTAGCACGATAACAGCCACAGTGATCGTAACAATCCCCCCTAACTCTTCGGATACCCCCATACCAATGGCAGTGGTAATAGATTTTGGCAGCATTGTCACATATTCCTGATGGGATAATCCGAATAGAATGGATAATCCCAGAACCGAGCCCATACCAGCCACAGTTCCGGCCAGAATCCCGCCAAAAATCGCCAGAGCATTTTGACGCAATACCTGTAATTGTTCATACAGGGGAACTGCTAACGATACTGTGGCAGGGGTAAGCAGATAGCTAATATAATCGGCCCCCTCCTGATAGCAGCGATACTCCACATGGCAGATTTTCAACAAGGCAATAATCAAAACAATAGCGATTAATAATGGATTCAATATCGCCCATTTCCATTTTTTCTTGAGAATTACACCGATCTCATATGCCACCAGTGTAAGCATTCCTCCAAAAAAGAGAGAATTTTGAATGAAGATATTCACTTATGGCGCCTCCTTTCCGTAACATGGATGATCATTTGTGTTACCTGGCCCGCCACTCCCATCACGATCACAGTAGTGAATAAGAGAATCACCAATACAGGCAGCAGGATGGGCTGTAGGACATTCCAGGAATCCATCAGTCCCACACCTGCGGATACAAATAAAACAGGCATAATCTCCACTAGAAATAGAGCACTCTCCCGTACCTGCTCCAGCTTTATTATACCTGTGACAAGCACCAAAAACAAAAGCAGCATCCCATAGACACTGGCGGGAATAGGAAAGGGGAGTCCTATCCTTAGTAACTCCCCCAATAACGATACCATCATGATGATACAAAATTGTTTCAAGTATTTCATTGTTCTGATATACCTCCCTGGTCAGTCTTCCATTTGAAATAATTCGGACATCTTTTCCTTATCCGTATCGCTATAATATCCATACTGTAAAATTTCATAGTCATCCAATAACTTTTGGACAGTGGTACTTTCATCGGTATCATATCGATGCCATTTTCCCTCCTTGTCCATATATCCGTTCACATTCATGGCAGGTATCTCCTGCGATACCCTTTCCACAAACTGATTGTATAATGGAAGTTCAATACCAGCTTCCTTTAACAGCAGATTCTCCAGATAATTGTTGCTCAGAACGACATCTTTTGCTTCGTCAATCTCGTAATTCGCCCATAAAACAAACGGTGTGGCATATCGTTTCTGGATATCCTCTAATTCCCAGTCATGTTGGTTTTTTCCTAAGAGATTCTCGTAAAATTCTGTCTCGATGGATGGCTGATGATCGCCAAACATACAAATCACGGTAGGTTCCTCCACTTTTTTGAAATAATCAATCAGATACTCAAATGCATCATCCGAAACTTTGGTAGAAGACAGAAATTCCTTTGTTTCCGCCAGATAACTTCCTTCCACATAGACAGGATTTTTCCAATTCGTATTGGTCAGATAGCCGCCATGATTCTGGATCGTCAAATCAAATATATAAAGTGGTTCTCCCTCTTTTTTGGCCTCAAATCGTTCAATGACCTTTTTGTAACTTTCCTTGTCACTGATATAACGTACATATTCCGGATTTTGAAAATCATCAATCGTGAAGAACTGATCAAATTTCATACTGTTATAAGAATTGATCCGGTTCCAGTTTGCACCACTGCTTGGATGAATTGCCTCACAGCGATATCCCAGACTTTTTAAATAGGATGGCAGTGAAAAGGTGGATTTATGCATAAACTGTTGAAATACATTGCATCCACTTGGGAAAAAGGTCATGGTGTTGGCTGTCATAGCCTCAAACTCAGAGTTACTGGTACCGGCACCAAAGATGGATACGTAATCCAGTCCTGTAATCGTATTTTCTTTCATACTATGAATAAATTCCAGTGGATCCCGATTGTAATTGACCTGGCCCAACAAAGAGAAGTCTGCCAGACTCTCATTCATCACTAAAATAATATTAGGCTGTTTGCCTTGTAACGCTTGATTATTTGTAAAATCTTTGTTTGTCAGGAAGGAAGCTTTTACGTTTTCCGAATCATCGGTCGCCGTCTCGCCTTGTTTCAAATCCTTTAGGATATCTTCCACCTTTTGCTGCGAATATCCAGAAGGCTCGGCCACTTTTAAATAGTGCAGATTAATAAAATAATTCAGATAAAATCCATTGCTTCGGCAGGAAGCCACCTTATTCCATACACTATCTTTGATACCAAATTTTTCTAAAATCGGTGTCTGATATAACAGGACAACAATACCGATAGATGCCGCCAAAGGTGTCAGATGACGCAAAGTATTGTACACCAACTTGTAATCTTTTTGTGGTCTTTTCAAACGAAGTATCAGTAAACACCATATAAAAAAGGCCGGAAAAACAATAAACTGGGCTGGTGTGGCAGAGAATGTATAATGGTCTGCCACCTCTGTAGCGGTAGTAATTCCTAAAATGTCTGCCGGTAGAAATGGGGTTCCCCGCACACTCATCAAGAAGAAGTTGACCAAGCCCACCGGGAAAAGAGCCAGATTCATAATCAGGATAGCAATATTTGCATTGCCCACGAGAGCATACAACAGCAACTGGATCGCGCCCAATAATACCCAGCTAAAAAACCAGACATTCGGATACATTTTCGTAAAGGTACCATTTAGAAATTCCAACAAAAAATATAACACAAACGGATTAATGATCACGATAAAACGTCTGCAATACCGATGAACCCTCGGTTCAATCAGACACCATTTCACAAAACGTTTCAGTGGATGAATCTGTTTCTGCTTTTTCTGTAAATTTGGATTTTTGGCAATACGCCGCATCTGTTTCTCATTTTGTTTGCGATATAACGGCACATATTCGGTCACCCGTTCAAAACATAACACAAACAATACGATAAATTCCATGATTAACAGCACCAGCGGATAAATCTGGCGGTAATAATACGTATAGGATATATTGAGCGATTTCTTGCGGGTGCGGTTATTCAGAGTGGACATATACGTGTTGGGATCCGTACGATTAGTGGTATTCACGGTTGGAATAACCGCATACGTATTCTTGCCGGCACTACAGGTCAGATTGAGACAACAAGTGACCCCCTTAGGAATCGTAATGGTGTGATCCATTCTAACAGTATAAGTGGTGTTGGGTGTGATGTCAGATACCGGGACTGTTGTTTCATACACCTTCACATTGTCACCATCAATGATCTGGATGTGTAAATCTGTTCCTACTTTATCATATTCAAAGGCGCCGAAACTCAGATCAAACTGTGATAGAATCACCTTGCGGTCAAAAGTAAATTTCTGTCGGATGATCTCCTGATCGTCCAAGATACCGATAACAGCACTCTCAGCATTTCCGGCTTCTGTAACAATTTTTTGGCGGGATACCATAGAACCCGTCAAATACCATTGCAGTGCCAGGATCACCAGTGTGATAAAAACAAAACATGCGATTCTTTTTTTGGTAAATTTAAAATATTTCTGTATCATATTAATATCTAAACCTCTTTCATAATACCCTCACCATACAAGTTTCATCACTTTAGGTATCAGTATTTTCGTGTTAAAAGCATACTTAACAATATTAGCGTGTTCTGATTCTATTGTCAATAATATCCAAAAAACACCTGACCCAGTGATTCCAAAGATAAGACTCCTGTATGATTTTCCTTGCCTCGTTCGCTATGGTACACAACGTTTCTGTATGATTTAAATATTTGCGCAATTTATGAATCGAATGTTGCGGTCTGTGTAAATCATAACGAAGATATTGTTTTCCGGCTGTGAAATTGTTTTCCAGAAAAGTACAAGAATCCGTTAGTACGACAGCACCTCCGGCCATGCCGCACATAATACGATCATGGGGAGTATTGGGGAAGGATGGCTGTACATTTAATATGATTCGACTGTCTCCGATCTGCGACAACATTGTTTCATAATCACAGGATGAATGAATCATTAATTGATCCTCATATTCTCCATCATAGTATTCCCAATGTGCGCCCGTTACATGAATGCAATATCCCTCTGCGAAAACAGCTTCCAACACCCGGTGTCTTATCATCTCCCGCAAATACCGATCCATATACCGACAGTACTTGTGTAAATGCGCTGGAGAATACGCGGATTTTCCATGCTGTGTCCGGTACCACGTGATGATATCCGGCATAGCAATGCCTGCCTGAATCTTCCGGTCATATTCTTTCGTCATCGCAACAAGCGCAGGATCCAGATTTCGTAATTTTGCTTCATATTCCGTGAGTGGTATATAGGTCCCCGGAAAATAAATATGCCAGGAACGGTCCTGAAAGGGTTTGCAATGCGAGGAAACAGAACCGGCTATCGGCATCACAAAACACCCGGATATATTGGGATAATACATCTGAATATACTGTCGGTGTATCTCATCCAGACATAGGATATAGTGATTGTGGGCCTGACTGTCTAACAGAGGATGCAAATGCACCGGATGATCCACAATATAATTAAAAAATGGTGCCGGAATATGATCGATAAAATACGTACCATCCTCTAAGATCATCAAGGGAAGATAAGAGTTGATATCCAAAACTGCGTCAAAGGATTGGTCTGTGTAATTCTCCAGGTCATCCATATTGGATAAGTCCTCTTCCAATTTGAAATATTCCACCTGAATCCCCTGCTTTTGCAATTCCCCACGAATTTGTCCTAAAAAGAATCCGGAAGATCCATAGCTAAGATTACGGGATTCACAGATCAGTATCTTTCTGTTTGGTTTCCTCTTTTGGTATATAACGTTTTTTGGCATATTTCCATCCATCCTGATTCGTATCTTCCGGTTTCACCTGGGTCGAAATTGATTTGTATAGACGGTAGGCGTTCTGCGCCACACCAGCCGTTAAGATGATCATACACAACACAACAATAAATTTCGGAACCACACCCGCCTCTGCGAAAGCATCCAAAAAAACCACCAATGCCTGTAATCCCATAGAAACCCATAGAAAACGGGACTTTACCGCTTTATGTACCGCATAGAAAACCAGAACTGCCAGCGCAGCCTGCAAAAACAGATAGGTGAACTGCTGTATCCCGGATAACAACAATTCCATCCGGTCCATACTCGTCAATTCCCGGATTAAGGACCGGTAAGATTCTGCTGTTTGAGTATCCACTGATTGTAGTAATGCATCGGTTTGCTTCTGGTTGATCAGTTGGGCAAAAGAATAATTCCGAAAATTTGTGAGTCCCAGTGCTGTAATACATTCCACGCATCCAAACCCTAAACCAAAGGATACGGAAACGCCGGGTGAATCACTTTTGTTCAGAAAATACCGAAAGGTAATATATCGTCCCAATCCCTGAAGCAGGGCAGCCGTTATGGCTGTATACAAAGTCAGCAACCATACATTATGGTTAATCTGATCTGCCAGGGGATGTTGCATACCAATGATTAAAGTATCCGGAACAGATTGAAATAATTCCGCAAACACCAGATAAACTCCGGCACCGACCAATACCGGAACCAGACTTTCCCGGGTACGCATTTTCCATACTGCGATAAATGCGATGGGAACCACAAAACTTAACGTAATCAACTCCATCATCAAATTCAATATAGAACTACTAATCATATTTTTGGTATCTCGCTTTCCTTTATTCTTATATTATTTATGAAACATAATATATTCACTGTCAAACATTTTTGCCAGAATCCAAGAACCGATTCCGGTAGCCACGATATTCACCAGAATCGTGGTCAGTATCTGTATACGAGTCGCTTGAAAGGCAAAGATTCCCACCATAGACTGTACACTGTTATATAACGGCACACAATAGTATCCCAAAGAAGTTTTCGCTCCATCTCCAAACATAGCTGTGATCCCCACTAACATCACCAGTATCATCAATGGAGTAACATAAGTCTGCGCTTCTTTCAGAGAACGTGCAAAGGCAGAGACCAAGGAGATCAAAGTCACCAATATTAACGCAGTCGAAAGAATCACCATAGCCAATAGACCATAATCTCCCATCGTATAAACTGCCTGATCAATCCCGTTGTCTTCACCCGAAAGCAGCTTAGGAACAGACAATAGCGTACCAAGTGCACTGGAAGCTCCACTCAATACAGCGATAATAGACAGAGCAGTGATTTTCCCCAGGGCAATGTGGCTGCGTTTTGCCGGAGTAATTAATAACGCTGCCATCGTTCCCCGTTCTTTTTCCCCCGCAATCGATTCCGGTGCTACTGAGATACAACCACTGTATAAAAAGATCAGCAGCAAAAACGGAATCATGGATGAAAACACTTTTGCCGTGGTGTCTTCTTCCGTTGCCAGATCATAGGAACCCTCCGCATCTGCATTGATATCAAACTGATTCGCCAGAGAGGATTCATACGTATCCAGATAAGCCGTTAAGGCATCATACGCTGAAACAGAATCCGTGGAAGCTGAATTATAAAAAATTTGTACCTCGGGTGCCTTCGTTCCGGAGGCAAGTTTATAATTTCTGGTATCCTCCAGAAAGTTCTCCGGAAAGACCACCAGTAATTCAATCTTCTGATCTTTTACTCTTTGTTTCGCACGACGGATTTGGTTCTCCTCCTGCTTTTTCTCATAGAGATGAAATCCCTGTTTGGTTAAAGGCTCTGCCCAATCCTCTGGCAGATTAACAACATAACATTTTGGTTCAAAAGTTTCTGACATAAATTGTTCCTTCATGGCAGATCCCATCAGACTATAGAGTACAAAAATTAATACTCCCGGCAAAAGAAGCGTCGTCATAACCATACGAGAGTCCCCAAAAAATCTTGCCAGCTCTTTTTTCATAATCGTAAAAATGGTATTGTTTTTCATATGAACCTCATTTCTATGTATTCAGAGGGATTCTGAATCCCCCATCGCTTCTTGATATAGTAGAAAGAAGCGATCCTCTAACAGCATACCATCGCAGATCGCTTCCAATGTGTCACAGGCAACCATTTGTCCTTTGATAATGATACCAACGCGGTCACAGACCTTTTCAATCAGGCTAAAAATGTGAGTGGAAACAATAACCGTTTTTCCCTGCGCCTTTAATTGCAACAAAAAGTCTGTCACTACTTTCGCTGTTAAGACATCCAGACCATTGGTCGGCTCATCAAATATGATGATATCCGGATCATGAACTAACGAAATCGCCAAAGATGCCTTTTGTTTCATACCTGTGGACAAATTTGCCACCTTGACTTCAGCAAACTTGTCAATCCCAAATATTTCAAACAATAATTTCTTTCTCTGATTTCGTGTTTCCACAGGTACCTGATGCATCTCAGAAAAGAAATCAAAAAGGTAATTGGGTGTGAAAAACTCTTCTAATTTCAATTCACTTGTCAGAAAGCCAACCCGTTTGCGTACTTCTTCCGGTTCCGTCATAATATGAAAGCCGGATAATACGGCATCTCCCGCATCCGGACGAATGAGCGTTGCCAACATACGCAGCGTTGTTGTTTTCCCCGCACCATTTGGTCCTAACAAGCCAAAGATCTCTCCCTCGTAAGCTTCAAACGAAAGGTTATTCACGGCAACGCATTCTTTTGCTTTGGTTTTCTCAATTTTTTGTTGTTTCGCAGATAGCTTAAAGGTCTTTTGTAACCCTTGTACCTGTAATAAAGGTTTCTTCATAATCAACTCATACCTTTCCAGCAAATTGTAATCTTGTATCAAAGTACATCTTAACAGATTTTATTCGGTAATTCAATCCGCTTCCCCATGCCTGCAGTGGGAGAAAACGAGAAGGACTAAGGAAAAGCCAGAGAACTTTTACAAATTATAGAGTAATATTTGCGATTACCGATTGTAATTCTGCTACCGAAGCCCCCAGATCATCCAGTTCTTCTCTGGATAAATCCAACGTTACAATATCTTCGATTCCGGTACTTCCAATGACAGTCGGAACTCCAATACAGATGTTCTGCATCCCATATTCTCCATGTAAAAGACTGCTGACTGATAGGATGCAGTGTTCGTCTTTTTGGATGCCTTCACAGATTCGTTTTACTGCCATTGCCACGCCAAAATTGGTGAATCCTTTTCGTCCTATGATCTCATATGCACTTTGCTTCACCTCTTCTTCCAAATGATCCTGATATCCCGGCTTCGGAGAATGATTGCTGCGCAGACGGCACATGGTTTCAAACGGAACACCGCTGACATTTGTACAACTCCATGCCACCAATTCACTATCCCCATGTTCACCGATCACAAAAGAATGGACACTGCGGGGATCAATGCTAAGCTGGCGGCCAATCATATATTTCAGACGGCCGGAATCCAATACCGTCCCACTGCCTATCACCCGCTGCTCCGGGAAGCCGGACAATTTTATAGTGACATACGTCAAGATGTCCACCGGATTTGATACGACTAATAAAATGGCATCCTGATTATACTGTGTAATCCTGGGAATGATCTGTTGATAGATTTGAACATTTTTGTGTACCAGATCCAGACGGGTTTCTCCCGGTTTTTGCCCTGCTCCCGCGGTGATAATGATAATGCCGGCATCTGCTAAATCTTCATAATCTCCCGCATAGATGTCCATCGGGCTTGCAAAGGCTAACCCATGACTGAGATCCATTGCTTCTCCTTCCGCCTTTTCCACGTTGACATCAATCAAAACCATCTCCTGAAACAACTGACTTTGCATCAGCGAAAAAGCAATACTGGTACCAACATATCCACATCCCACAATTCCACATTTTGTATATTCTGCCATAAAAAAGTACCTCCATTTTCTTTTTTTCTATTATTACAGAAAATGGAGGTACTTATTCATAGATTAAAAACTCACTAAATCTTTTACTTCATCTGTAATTTGACTGATTTCTGCCATCACATTATCCAGTATCTGCATCGCTGTCATACTATCTTTGACCATATCAATACTGCTTTCAGAAGATGCCGCCACTTCCTGGCTCATCGCAGACAAATTAGAAATACTGTCATTAAATTTAGCATTTGCCTGAAGAATATCTTCTACACCAGTAGACAAACCGTCCATAGAACGATGTAAGACTTCATTCTTCTTTTCGATAATATGTATCTGATCAATCGCCTGGCGAATCATATCATTTTGCTTCTCGGATGATTCCATTGATTGGTTCATATTATCTGCCGCCGCTTCCGCATTTTCTGTTAATTTACGAATAATATCCGTAATCTTGGTAACCGATTCTTTGGTCTGTTCCGATAACTGGCGGATCTCATCGGCAACTACGGCAAAACCTTTGCCCGCTTCCCCGGCTCGGGCTGCTTCGATGGAAGCATTTAATGCCAATAGATTGGTTTGACTGGAGATACTTAAAATATCATCGATAATCTCTTCCACCTCGTGTATCCGATCATTTAACTGTTTTGTTGTAGTACGGCTCTCCCGGTTCAGTTGTCCTGTCAAAACTGCCTGCTGTTCCAACTCCCCAATCAGTTCTAAACCACTGGAAACCGCTGCCACCGATTCATCTGATGCTAACATCATCTGTTGCGTTTCTGCATTCACTGATTCAATATTGTGCTGAATCTCACTGGTCAGTAATGTCTGCTGCTCTACGGATTCCGCTGTCACCTTGATACTGTCGGCAATCTCACCAATGGCATTACTACTGTTTTCCATACTCTGTGATAATTCTGCCGTTTTATCTCTGGCAGTATCATATTTATTGGCTAAATTCTCTGATAAAGCCATGATTTGTTGCGTAACTGCACGGGAATTATTCAGTCTCCGATTCGTGGATTCTGTCTGCGCTGACTGCTTTTTGTCCATAGTTTTCACTACGGTGATCGCCAGTACACAGGTGATCAGCACGATCACGAATTGAATAATGGATAACATAACGGTATCAGATTTTGCCGTAACATTTTGAACGCACAGGACAAGATTAAATACGATACAGATACAGGCAATCACTATAGTAGCAAATACCGCAATACGGTTGTTTTTAGAAGTTTGCATATCAAATACCCCTTTCTGGTTTTATGTTTCTCCCGCTCCCATTTGCTCTAAATATCATTATAACAAATACCGCCATATTTTTCACTATAATTTGCATAATTTTATAAATTAATTTTTATTCGGAGTTTTCCCAGCCCCCGCGGTATACGTCCAACACAATCCATATTTCTCAGGCTCTCTCTCATATGCATCGGAATTTATCATTTCCTCATACATTTCCTCATAAGTACCGGAAATGTTCCGATATTTCGGAAAAAAATAAGCATGTACGGTTTCAGGGTGTCCTTCAGAATCCCGATCTATGATTACCGACAATGCGTCTATCGAATACTCTCCCCGCATATCCGCCGGAATGTCTTGCTGATCTTTGGCATCCCGAACGTTGGGACGTACAATTATACCGTCGATGTAATAATCCCCAGGCAAAAATGCAGGAAGATATGCGGCGGCATTCACCTTCTGATCCAGTTGATATAGCTCCTGCACTGCTTTTTGGATCGCATCAATCTCTGCCCTGCGATCTTTCGTCATATCGATCTCAGGATAAAACTGCTCTGCACGTTCAGACCGGATCTTTACGTTTGTCTCTCCCGCATAAATATACTCTTGGGAGAGATATTGTTCCCTTTCTTTCTCTGATTCAAATTCCGATAATATTCCCTCGGAGACTGCATTTTCAAAACGGCTGGTAAATCCATATTCTGTCATGCACATTTCGATATAGTGCCGTCTGCTTTGTCCTTGGGAATTTTCACCAGTCACTTCGCATAACAGAACCCACGCATCTCCATCGTCTAAATAATCTGAATACTCTTCATCTGCCACCTTATAATACACGTTCAGGGTCAGATTCTGATCCAACAGATCATCCCATCGTAATAGATTGTATCCTCCTTCGACATCTTCGACATCCCATAAGTCTAATAATTCCGTGGACTCATAAGAACGATACGTCAAATAGTGATTCCAATATGCCAAAAACACAAATTCTTTCCCGATGTCCTCCACCTGCGGCAGCACCAGATTCCCAAATGCAGCCAGAGGTTTCGTAATCTTAGAGACTTGGACAGGCTCCTTTTTCCAATTTTCCGCCGATATCTCCACTTTTTTAGTGGCGTGCGGTTCCTTTGTAACACTGCCGCAACCGGTACAAGATAACATCCATGTAAATACCAGTAATGATACGATACACTGTCCGATTCTTTTTCTCATAGAAACACCTCACATTTTTCCTTATGTAGTACCACAATTTTGTCTGATCAATCCAAAAGCCCGGTACTAAAATACCGTTCCATACGGTCCGCCAGTACCGTGGCGATCACCTGATCTCTGCCATATTTCTGTGCTATTTGCATCGCCGCCCAGACATTGGCACCAGAGGAGGTACCACACAGCAATCCCTGCACTTGCGCCAACGCCCTTGTGGTCTGGATCGCATCCTCATCGGATACCTCCACGACTTCATCAATCAGAGAGGTGTCCAGTACATCCGGCACAAATCCGTCACCAATCCCCTGAATCTGATGCAGTCCCGGTTCATGTCCCAATAATGCGGATACATTCTTTGGCTCAACAGCAATCAATTTCAAATCCGGATTCTTTTCCTTTAAGTACCTCCCTATTCCTTGCAATGTCCCACCACTTCCCAGACCGGAAATGAAAATATCTACTTTGCCATCTAATTGGTTATAAATTTCCGGTGCTGTTGTCTCGTAATGAATCGCAGGATTATCCGGATTGGTGAACTGTTGTGGCATAAATCCCTGCGTGCCTAACTCTGCCAGAATTTCCTCTGCCTTTTGGACCGATCCGCCGATGCTAAGTTCAGCCGGGGTCAACACCAGTCTGGCACCTAAACGCTTCATGATTTTCTTGCGTTCTTCGCTCATGTTTTCCGGCATCACGATGATCACCTGGTATCCTTTCCTCACCCCGACAAAAGCCAATCCTATTCCCGTATTGCCGGATGTCGGCTCCACGATGGTCATGCCGGGTTTTAACTTTCCGCTTTTTTCCGCCTGTTCCACCATGTTTTTGGCAACCCGGTCTTTGATACTGCCACCGGGATTGAGAAATTCTGCCTTGGCATAAATCTGTAGTCCCGTCATTGATTCCAGAGAAATCAATGGGGTGTTTCCAATCATATCAATCACATTTTTCACAACCATAATGATATATTCCTTTTCTTTGATTTTTTAAATTTTTGTATGATTTTCTATCGCTTTATACTATCTTATCGTTTTCCCTGCCGTTTGCAACCACCTTTTTCTGTTGATCCCGCCTAATTATACGATAAAAAACCACACACAATATGGCAGATAACAGAGATCCGGCCGGTGCTGCCGCTCCCATAGGATACAGTGTATCCGGAAACCAGAGAGAAGCCAGATAAGCGCCCGGGATCCGAATGAGGACAATGGAAACAATATTATGCAAAAAAGACAACATAGACCGTTGGTATGCACAAAAGTAACCACTGAAACAAAAATGTATTCCGGCAATGGCACAATCCAGAATATAAGAACGCAGATACTGGCTTCCTAATACGATCACTTCTGGTTCCTGTTTTGCAAACAACCACAAGATATTTTCTGACTGAAACTGACATAAGACAGTAAAAATGCCCCCCACACCCACGGATAAGATAATGCCATAATACAGCGTCTGCCGGCTTCGCTGATGTTTGTCTGCTCCGGCATTTTGTGCCGCCAATGCAGATACAGAGGATAACATGGCAGAAGGTACCAGAAAGAAAAAACCGATTAATTTTTCTACGATTCCCACAGCCGCAGCCACGTCAAGGCTTCTTCGGTTTGCGATGACCGTAATCACCAAAAAAGAAATCTGTATCAAACCATCCTGTAGCGCCACTGGCACACCGATCTTTAGCAAACGGCTGATAAACTTAAAATCCAAAAAATAGTCCTGTTTCGTGAGGATAATTCCCATTTTCTGTTTTCGCAGAGAGAACAGAGCAATGATCACACTGATTCCCTGTGAAAATACAGTGGCAATGGCCGCCCCCAAAGCACCAAGACCATATCCGCCGATCAATATGTAGTCTAATATTACGTTTATGATACCGGCGATCCCAATAAAATACATGGGGCGTCTGGTATCTCCCAGCCCCCGGAAAATACTGCTAATCACATTATAGGCGGTAATGAAAGGAACACCGATAAAGCATACCATCAAATATGACTTTGCTTCCTGCCATGCCTGGGCTGGTGTAGATAATAAACGTAAGATCCCATTTAGTGCAAACAGCAGTATCCCCATAAATACAAAAGAAAATATTATAAAAATGGTAATCGTATTTCCGATTCCCCTGGCGGCATCTCTATAGTTTTTAGCACCTACCGCACGACTGATCAACACAGTGGAGCCCATAGCTAATCCTATGATAATCACGGTCAGCATATGCGTCACCTGACTCCCCACAGATACCGCTGTTATTGTCCCTGACCCATTAAATCTTCCCGCGATAAATAAATCGGCAAGGCCATAAAAGGTCTGTAAAAAGCAGGAAAGCAAATAGGGCAATGAAAACCGTAATAAATTACAAAATACACTTCCCTGCGTCAAATCTTGTTTCATCTTTTCATTCCATCTCTATCTTTATGATAAAAATCATCTATTTCATTTTTCGTTTTATTATCTTACTATATTTACTGTATTGTCTGTTTCCAGATGCATCCAAAGTGTAAGCACGGACTTTGATGTAATAGGTCTTTTTGTGCTTTAGTCCGGACAGAACAACCGAAGTTTTCTTCGTAGTTTTTGATTTTTTCAGCCTGGTAAATTTTTTATTCTGGGCATAAACCACCTGATACCCAGATGCACCCTTAATTTTGTGAAATTTAACATTTACTTTGGATGTTTTTTTCTTTTGTATTACCTTAACACCCGTAATTTTTTGAGATTTTATGAAATTTGTCTTGACGGTAGGTACTGATGCCGCCGGTTGTTTCGTAGGAACCGGTTTCACGCTTTGATTCACAGTGTTCTCCGGTGATTTCGTTGCATCCGGAACATGAGTTATCTCCGGCAGCTCTGTTGCTTCAGGAACTCTGGTCGTCTCCGGCGGTTCTGTCACTTCAGGAGCTTCGGTCGCACCTGCACTTCCGCCTGCATCTGTCACCGTAATTTGCATCTGTGTTTCCAACCCAAAAGCAGTAAATATCACTTTCGTAGTTCCGGCTGCCCTGGCTAGTAATATACCATCCTGCTGCGAAACGATTTGATCATCTTCTATGGTTACCTCATAAAGATCTTCCAATGGACAGGCAGCAGAAGAATAGGACCAATAGCCATTGATGGAAGCCTGCAATTTCCATTCCGACAGGGAAACCGTATCTCCCTGAATGAATTGGTAACCGGTTTTGTTCATTTGAATAGCTGTGATATTGGCAGATAAAATATCCACTTCTTCTACTGTAGTAGTATCATCGGCAACGGTTTGAGCCGCTCCCGAACTCTGGCTGCTAAAATTCTGAACCCAGTAATCAATTCCATTATATTTTACATGCGCAATTCCAATGGATTTGAAATTCCGATTCAGCATATTTCTGCGATGTCCCTGTCCGGCATAATCTTGATCTGTTTCCAGCCATCCCTGAAACACTGCATCCGCAGAAGTATAACCAGCGGCAATGTTCTCTCCCTTATACCCATTGGAAAAACTATCTGTGAAAGCAGTAAAACAAGACTGCCCATTTGGTCTGGTATGAGAATAGGATACTGCGATCTCGATTGCCCGCATCATGGCAATCTTCTCTAATGCATAGTCATAATTTAAGCCTTCCAAATCGGCATATGTTTCTTTTTGATTGTTCTCATCCCATGCCCAGGCATCCTCTCCCTGACGGAATGCATTGATCTGGTTCAGCATATCCCTGCATACCGTCTGTCCATGCGTTACCTGGACATGTGCAGTGACTACAGAATCCGTATCTGCCGATGCTCTTGGTATCCTGGCTGTATTCATACCGAAGATTCCCACAAATATTACAACAGATGCCATGATAATGGAATACATTTTTTGTTTTGTTTTTTTCATAATTTCCCTCATTTCTGCTGAGCAAACTTGATGTGTCTTAACTTTCGGCTACATTATGTATGGTCTGTGTCTTAACACAGACCAGAAGGTTTCTATGGAAAATCCAGAATATAAAACGATTGCACCCTCTATCCCTGAAAACTTTTGGATGCAATCCGGTCTACCAACTGATTTACATCCGCATTATGCTCTGTCAGTTCCCTTTCTTCCTTTGCCAATTTGTTTTCCGTAATTGCCCGTTCCTTGGCTTCCTTTGTTTTTTCCTGAAACGTCTCACGGTCCTCTTGGTCTAACAGATTCATAAAGTCCATATCACCCTTATATTTTTGTTTCATTGAAAACTACCTCCTTCGCTCTCATGTTGTCATGCTCTGGAGATAGTATATGGAAATATTGCTAAATCATGGTTGATCAGGATATCCAATAAATGCCAAAAAATTATGCAATCTTTTTCAGAATAACATTTGGCCTTCTAAACCTTTCCCTTTCTGTCTTTAAAATGCACCATCATTTCTGCTGTCAGACTAAGTCCCTCTCTGTCCTCCGGTACATTGCGGTAATCAACCCATTCTGCCAGGGAAAGTTCCTCCCGGTCTAACGTAATCTGCGCTTCCCCGTCCTCCAGGTCGCAATAGTATCCCAGGAGCAGGTTGCTGTCAAATCCCCAAGGCTGGCTTCCGTAATACCGGATATTTTTCACCCGCAGACCCACTTCTTCCATCACTTCCCGTCTGACGGTTTCCTCGGGTGTCTCTCCAATCTCTGTAAAGCCTGCAATCAATGCATAGCGTTTATACTCTCTGTCTGCATATTTGGTCATCAAAATTTTTCCCCGGTGAGTAACTCCCACGATGACCGCAGGTGCAATCTGAGGATAGTCTTGATTGCCACAGACAGGACAAGCTAACATACGCATCCCGCTATCATGCTGTAATCCCGCCCCACACCTGCCGCAAAACTGATGATCCCGGTACCATACATAGAGATGCCATGCTGTAGCTATGGCCATCACCTGTTCCTTCGGGGTCATGCTACGGACATCAAAAAGATTATAATATCTGCAATCCGGTAGTTCCATGTCCTCCAGATCCATTAAGAAGTAACGCTGTTCATCCATTGAAAAGAGATATACCATCTTTGGAATATTCATATTGCCCCGCTTACAAAAGATCCTAACATCCTCATATGTAACAAAAGAAATCATCTCTCCGGCATCATGCAGATAAACCTGTCGGTTGTAAAATCCCAAAACGCAACTATGTTTATCTGGCTTTTTGTCTTCATATTCATTATGAAATTTGTGTGGTGCAATATCCTGTATCATCAGTATGCCTCCTATTGATCACCAAAATCTGTCATCTGTATCTGACACCATTTTCTTCTGTAATTTTCCCACATCATATCCCGTGTCCTCTCGCTGGATTCGTCAATTCACACTGCGTCTCAACGGACACTCTGACAGGTGCACCTTATCTGCTAATGAATCCAATGCATGATCCACCAGATAATCCTGTAAAATTGCTTTTGACTGCGTAGATTCCGGACCTATGATGATCTCTGATATCAAATCCTGCAAATGACAGTTTGCCTGGTCACACATTCTGCGCAAATCCAGCGGATAATATTTTTTAATCCGTTCTGTTGAAACATGATAACAGGGTTTTACATCAAAATATTCCTTGGAAAAGGGAGATACCACCAGACGAACTTCCCGCTCACTGGAAAAAGAAGGATGTTTAAAAGCGGCAGAACAAATCCAAGCTGTATTAATGGCTTCTTCGGCAAGAGAATGCTCCATTAGTTTTCCGGAGGATTCCCTGGCCAGCTCATAAAATATTTCCACCAGTTCATGAGACCGCATATCATCCTGATAAAATACAGTTTGTAAGGAAACTACGCCTTTCACCATTTTCTGTAGCAGGTCTCCACGAAATCCAATGCATACCCCTCTTCCTTTGTTGCCATACCTTTCCCACTGTGCCGCATCATCCCGGTATAGAGAAAAACACGCAGCATACGCAGAGTAATAAAATTCTCTCTGCAATTCTGTCTCAAAAAAATCCTTTACTGCCATCGCCGATTCATTCTGTTTCTCCCTCTGCAGCCGGGATACCACCGCATCACAAAGCCCGGTCATAAACAACCGCATCTCTGCCGCATCATTCATATTTAAAATATTATTGACCCGAAGCTGTGCCTCTCGTAAAATTCCATCGAATGCCTGATAATCTGTATAATGATACAAAATATCATTCGTATATTGCCTTGGCATAGCAATCCCTCATTCCTTATAAATCGGTTCAAAATCTTCTGCCCCATGTCCGCATAACGGACAAATATAATCCGCTGGCAATTCTTTTCCTTCATATACATATTTACAGACCTTACAGCGCCAGCCAATGATCTCCCGGTCCTCTTTTACCTGTTGCGGTTTTGGCTTGATATGTTCCTGATAATAGGAATAGGTTAATGGCGTTCCCTCTCCTAATTTTCTGGCATCCACAGCCTCTCCGATAAACACGGTATGGCTGCCCAGATCCATCATATTTACCACCTTACAACTAATCATGGAACATACATGTTCTGTTATAAAGGGAATACCATTGAGTCCCAACGGATCTTGACGGTCTGCAAATTTATCCACTTCCCTGCCGGACTGCATCCCAAAGTGCTGGATGAATGACATTGGACAAGTCTGATCTAAGATCGAAAGCGTAAAAACTTTACTGCGCTTGATTAATTCACAGGTATAATTTGAGTTTATAACAGATATTGCAAATCTGGTCGGACTATTTGCTACCTGCATACAAGTATTCGTAATACAACCATTAATAATGGTATCTGCTTTCGTGGTTAAAAGAAATACACCATAAGTGACATCAAAAAATGCTTTTTGTTCCATAAAAATACCTCCCAAAGAATTATGATAGAAACATCATCGGAATGCTTCTATCATAATATTTCCATTTATTTCAAGGGATATACCTCTCCCTTATTTTACCTTCGGTAATGAATCAAAGCCCGGCTGAAGATCCTCATCAGTTGGGATATAGTCCTGCATGGTTCCGTCATGGAAACTCTCATAGGCATACATATCAAAGTATCCGGTCCCGGTCAATCCAAACATAATGGTCTTTTCCTCACCGGTTTCTTTACACTTTAACGCTTCATCGATTGCCACTTTGATGGCATGACTGCTTTCCGGTGCCGGAAGTATGCCTTCTGCTCTTGCAAACTGTTCTGCCGCGGCAAACACAGAGGTCTGCTCAACGGAACGTGCCTCCATATATCCATCCTCGTATAATTGTGATAAGACTGAACTCATACCATGATAACGTAATCCTCCTGCATGATTAGCAGAAGGAATAAATCCACTGCCCAGTGTATACATCTTAGACAATGGACAAACCATGCCGGTATCACAGAAATCATAAGCATATTTCCCCCGGGTAAGACTAGGACAGGAAGCAGGTTCTACAGCGATCACCTGATAGTTCTTCTCCCCTCGGAGCATCTCACCAATAAATGGAGAAACTAATCCGCCTAAATTAGATCCGCCGCCGGCACAACCAATGATAATATCCGGTGTGATTTCATATTTATCCAGGGCTGTTTTCGTCTCTAAACCAATCACCGTCTGATGTAATAATACCTGCGAAAGTACACTTCCTAACACATAACGATATCCTTCGGAATGTGTCGCCACTTCCACTGCCTCAGAGATGGCACAACCAAGACTGCCGGAAGTCCCCGGATGTTTCTCTAAAATCTGTCTGCCCACCTGGGTATCCATAGAAGGAGAAGGCGTCACGCTGGCTCCATAAGTACGCATCACCTCACGGCGAAATGGTTTTTGTTCATAGGAACATTTTACCATATATACCTTACAATCCAGATCAAAATAAGAACAAGCCATAGAGAGTGCGGTTCCCCATTGGCCTGCACCGGTTTCGGTAGTAACCCCCTTTAATCCCTGCTGTTTTGCATAATATGCCTGTGCAATGGCAGAATTCAGCTTATGGCTGCCACTCGTGTTATTTCCTTCAAATTTGTAATAAATCTTTGCCGGTGTACCCAGTTTCTTCTCTAAACAATAGGCACGTACCAATGGTGACGGACGATACATTTTATAAAACCCCAAAATTTCCTCCGGAATATCAAAAAACGGGGTCGTATCATCCAATTCCTGCTTCGCAAGTTCTGTACAAAACACCTTCTCTAATTCCGGCAATGTCATAGGCTGATGAGTACCCGGATTTAATAACGGCGCCGGTTTATTCTTCATATCCGCACGCACATTATACCACTGCCTCGGCATCTCATTTTCTTCCAGATAAATCTTATATGGTATCTCTTTACTCATATCAATCTCCTCTCTTATCTTAATGATTACTTACTAAGTTCCATTGTTCGTAAACACGATGATAAACTCTAAATATAGATTTTACATGATGTATCTTCCATCGTCAACGAAAAGAAAAGGGAATAAGAAAAAATAAATCCCCAGAATCATTAATGTGCAAAAAACAGCGGCAAGAGGTACCATAATTTGAAATTTTGGTTTACGGGTTTTGTGATGCCAGATTTTCATCCCAAGCAAAGCACCATATGCACCTCCCATAAAAGCCAAGAGGATCAAAGCGGCTTCCGAAATACGGTAACGGTTATGTTTTGCTTTATATTTATCGATGCCATATATCAAAAAAGCGATCCCATTCAAAGCAATGAGATACCTCCCGATCCATGTTAAGAATCCCGATCCCATAATAAACCTCCCTGTTGCTTCCAGAGTCACAAAAGCATCCATAGCAAGATGTCCGGAGCACCTTCTGCCTGAAAAGTGCTCAAGCTAATATGGTTACTGCTTTTTCCAAATTTTTCGCAAAATAATCTGTCCCATTTCTCTGATCAAAACGACCTGCCACATCTTGTAACTGCGTATAAACCCACTCCTCTAGTGCGGATACTTCATACGTGCCATCTTCCCGGTAGACTGCTAATTGATTTGGGATATGGATATGTAATGTTTCTCGTTCTTTTCCAATCTGATGAAATACAGTCCAGACTCCCTTATAAAAATCATAGATCATTTTCTGGTCCCATAGTCCGACACTCCACGGAAGTCCCTCCTCAATCAGATCGAGTGCTGTGGCTTTGTCATCATATGCAAAACAGCGAAGTACCGCCCCCATATATGATAAATCCCCCCGATCCCGGTGCCCGATACGTTTTAACTGTCTCGCATAAGGAAGCGCAGTGGTAAGATCTCCCCGATCCATAGCATCCTCAATATATGCCACCAACATTTTGTGAGGAGTGTCATTGCAAAACCACAAATGTTTTGATTTGATGGGTTTTGCACATTTTTCTGCTCCCTCGTAGTCTCCCATCAACAGATGCATCTTTACCCCGTAAGAATGTTCACAGGCACGGCAATCGGATAACACGTCTCTGCCGGTCTTCCAAAACTTCTGATAGTAGGCAAATGCCTGGTCCAGATCCAGATAAATAGTAAACTGACATTTTTGCCACCAATAAATCCGATGTCCGATGTGATACCGTTTGATTAACTGCCAGAATTGTTCCATCATTTGTTCCCATTGCTTCAGCGGAATCTGTGGCAAAGACACAATCGGATCAATAGCCAGTTGCATAATCATCACATATGCCTCCTTGCCATCCGGTCCCAGAGCATCCGGATGCTGCTCAAAAATCTGGGCAAATTCTGCCGCTGCCGGCATTGCCTTAGGTGGATCATCATGAAACGTTGCCTCACTGGCATACATATAGCGAAACATCAATCTCCAGTGAAGATCCTCCGCCGCATCTGCCTGTTTAATTGCATCCCCAATCGCCTTAAGCCGATATGGTCTGGCAATTTTTAAGATTTGGGTTTCTATCCCTGCTCCATCAAATTGACTACTCATCATTGCCTCCTAATCTCTCACAAATCAATTATCCTGCTGACACGCGGATTACAGTAATTAAATTTGTTAATCTATAACTTGATCTTTTGAAAGATCATATCGTTTCCTCGTCGATCAGATATAGTAATTCCTTACTCAACATCTGTAATTCCTGACGGTGAAGGGTATGACCTCCCGTTACCATCGCGTGAATATATAGTACTCTCGCCACACTCTGCAATTTCCGTTGATGGCTTACACATAACAAACGACGTACCAAAGGACTATTGTTGTTAAGATATAAACTTGCCAAAGGTTTTTCCTCCACTCCCTGCAACAGAGATGACAACGTCTCGGAAAAAATCCCCTGGCTGACCTCTTGGGCACCCTGTATCTGTCTGAGAAATGCCACATCATCGCTTAAATAATAGAGCGCAGGCAAGTCCACCGGATAAAACCGCTTTAATTCCGCTTTACAGTCAAATTCACGCAGGCTTTGATTAATCTCATGCAATGCCTGAAATGCCTCCTGCTTCTCTTCAAAACTGACATCTTCCAGCAGTAGTTCCATGCTCTCTTCCTGAATCGGATGAATCGGTAAATGATAAATGTCTACCAGCTTTTGAATCAATGGATCATCGAAACTATATCCGGTACAGATCAACAGCATATCCCGTGCGATAAATATGGGTTTTAACTGCTTAAACCTCTCTATATCACCAATAACAGCCGCCCTGCCGGCTTGTTTCAATGCTGCCCCATGCATGATTCCCTCGGATGTCGTGAAGGGAAGATAATCAATCAGCAGCCGGAATATTTCATCATTCCATACCGCCATAGATTTCATGGCAGTATAATGGATACCCACGATCTGTTGTAATTTCTCCGGTTTCCTTCGGGACAACATGGCAAAATGTTGTTGAATCACCTCCGCAAATTCCTGTTGCGCCAGCTCCAACTCCTCATCTTCATAAAAATTCTCACGGGATGCGGTGGGACGTAAATTATCGGTGTTCAAAAAGCAACGCAGGAAAAAGGCCCATTCCGGCAACAGGGGATTTCCCTCTTCTGTCAGAAGCATATTTTTCAAATGAATCCGGTGTCCACGTTTTACTGAAACATCCGTCTGATATCCTACGATATAAGCAACGCCGGACAAATGAGGTGTTTGAATCGGAATTGCATCAACGAAATGTTCTGTGAAAAGCCATTCTCCCAAAGAAAATAATTGGTCCATACTCAGACTGGAATAATCCTCCGGCCGGTAATTTAATAATTCCCTGCGCCCATCGGGATAACACAGATAAATCGATACCGGCAGCGTTAATCCATAATATTGCACTAAACTTTTCAGTTTCTCCGGCTGGTAATACTGTTCACTTCCCTCTTTGGCTGTCAGGATAATCTCGGTTCCCACCATAGCCTCATCCAACGGCTCTAAGGTATAGGTTCCATCGGCATAGCCTTTCCAAACATATGCCTGTTCCTCTGACACGGATCTGGTATGTACTTCAATGGAATCCGAAACCATAAAGCAGGATAATAAACCGATACCGAAACGTCCGATAAAATCCGTAGGCATCTCTCCCTGTGCCAGTTCCCTCTTGGAAGATTGTCCGATCACTGCCAGAAACTGATGAATCTCCTCTTTCGTCAGGCCTGAACCATTATCCCGGAAAAAGATCTGCTTTCCCTCCGACACACGAATATCAATCCTGCCATCCCGCCAGTCTGCATCTTGTTTTTTCCGCGCAGTGACAGCATCCACACCATTTTGCATCAATTCCCGCACAAACACATCCGAAGTCTTATACAGATGATTGGACAAAATATCCAACATGCCGCCAAGATTTACCTGAAAATGATAATTTTGTTCCATCTATTCATATTCCCTTCTGTCATGTTTTCATATTGTTTTCCCATATTATGAATATTGCTGAGGACAGCCTTTATACAAAAAAATATGGAAACGCAAGGTTTTCAATCATGAACCATCTTCAATTATATATTATTTCCTGACACAAAGCAATTTCACTGATTCATCCCAAAATCATCGAATAAAGTCAACTGCTTATAGGTCACCTTCTCTCCAAATCCTTTCATGACATCCTGATCATTTTCTAACAGATTTCTGGTAATATAGTCTTCCTCTATTTTCAAAAACGGGTACATCATCCGCCCATTGCAGGTGATAAAGTAAATCGCACGCTTTAACACTACGCCAATCGCTTTTAGTGCCTGATAATCAAGGCTTCCGGTACGGCGTGCTGCGATAATCCGGGAAGCTGACTTCGTACCAATCCCCGGCACCCGCAGCAATGTATCAAAATCTGCCTGATTGATCTCCACCGGAAATTGCTCCAGATGCCCCAGTGCCCAATCACATTTTGGATCGAGATAGGTATTAAAAAACGGTCTCCGGGCGGACAACAGTTCCTCTGCCCGAAACCCATAATAGCGAAGCAAAAAATCTGCCTGATATAACCTGTGTTCCCGTCTCAGTGGAGGCTGTCCGTCCAAAGCAGGCAGTGTGGAATCCCGGTTCACATTAATAAAAGCCGAGAAAAACACCCTCTTTAAATCAAATTTTTGATACAAAGCTTCTGTGACTGCCATAATCTCATAATCACTCTCTCCGGTTGCACCGATAATCATCTGGGTGCTTTGCCCACCAGGCACAAACCCCCGGCTGATATCCCGATGTTTGCCAATCGTCAGACCAGTCCCCTTGGATAGCTCTGGCGTATATATCGAAGTATGCTTTTTGTGGGCTATGGTCATGTCCTCCATCGTATCAGAAGTCATGCCCGAGATCTCTCCAGATAACAGCCTGTCCCCGGCAGAACTGATCTGAGAACCCGGCAGCGCTCTTCCTACCCGTTTTTGCGTGTACCAATATGCACTTTGATTTCCCCCTTTCATTCCCAGCAATTCACGACTCTGGGCCACTCCGTTTTGGATCTGGCGCATAGGGGTCAGGATGGATTTACGGTTCTTATTGGGTGCCAGTGTCTGTAACCCCTGCTCTGTGGGAAGTTCCAAATTAATACTCATACGATCCGCATACCATCCCGCCTCTTCCACCAATTCCGGCGAAGCTCCCGGTATGGTTTTGCAATGGATATAACCATGAAACCGATGAATCTGACGTAAATTCTGAAGCGTCTTACAAATCAATTCCATCGTATAATCCGGAGATTCCACAATACCGGAACTCAAAAATAACCCTTCAATATAATTCCTGCGATAAAATTCCATCGTCAAAGTGCAGACTTCCTCCGGCGTAAAAGTTGCTCTCGGCACATCATTGGTACACCGGTTTATACAATATTTACAGTTATAAATACATTCATTGGTAAAAAGGATCTTCAGCAGAGAAATACATCTTCCATCCGCCCCAAAGCTGTGACAAATACCACTCGCTTCAGTATTTCCAATCAGTCCTTTTTTCCCTTTTCTCTGTACCCCGCTAGATGTACATGCTACATCATATTTTGCTGCATCCGAAAGAATCGCCAGTTTCTCCTGCAAGGTGGCATTTTCCTGAAAAATCATATGTCTCTCCCCCATAAGTATTCGCAAAAACCAGAACATTTGTTCTGGTTCATATTAGCACATCCCTTTTTTACTGTCAATAGAATGCATAAAACTTTAAATTTTGCAAGAAAAGAACTATTTATGTCGAGTTGGCAGATTTCATCCTTTTCTGTGTTATCGTTTTACAAATCTTGACTTTATTTACAAATGTGAAATTTATGGTATCCAATAGTTTACTTAATGACAGCACCTAGCAAGGGAGAAAAACACCAATATGATGATAACAAAACCTTTTTGGGATATGATGAAGAAACGGGGAATCAGTATTTATTCTTTAGAATATGAATTTGAACTGAATCCTGCCGAAATATCCAGATTAAAAAACAATCACAATTTTACGCTAAGCACTCTGAATCGATATTGCGATCTTTTTCAATGTCGGATCGAAGATATCATATCATACATTCCAGATCCATGATAAAAAACACCAAACACATTCCCTTGCTTTCATAGAAATTCTGTCATATGTTTCCGGTAATGTAATGGCAACATGTTTCTCTGTAATTCGGGACTGGTTCGCTCTGCTATCGCGATATTCTCAAAAAATGTTTTCCATAAATCCACGTACTCTTCCCGCTGTTCCTGCAAGATTTCCAGCCTTTGTGCCTCTTCTTCGGTCAAAACATGAACTTCCCATTCACCATCTGCATAATGAAACGAAGCTTCCCCATGCGTCTTATCATATATGACAAACCACTCTGCCATAAATCGATCCGCGAAATGTTCGGTTAGCAGGGGGATGATATGGTGTTTGGGTTCTATAACCGCAAGCAATAATGACGGACTTTTTTGAATCTCCTGAAAGCGAAGAAACTCCCGAAAAAAATGAACCTCATTCCCGACGGATCGTTTTATCTCAAACATTCTCTTCACACAGGGAATTTGTAACGCACTACATACTTTCCCACCTATGGTAAAACCATAGGTGATAAACTGATATACAGCATCTCCCCGGTCTGAATAACATGATGCCAGCACATACATCATATACACATAGGCCTGCACTGAAATTTTATTACGCACGGAATCTATCACCTGTTTCGCCTTTTGATCATCTGTCTCTACGGATATATATTCCGAAAACAACTCCATGTTCTCCAATTGTCCATCCACCTTAGGCTGAATGCGTATGAAATGATGCCCATAACCGGAGATACCGGCCTCGTATATGGCACTTAAAAGTCCGTTTATCGTATCTTCGCATTGATATATGCGTATTGGTTTATCCATAACTCCCCTCCATTTCCAATCATTCACGCCGCCAGAACATATGTTTGTTTTATGATATCACACACTCTTCCCGATGTCAATAGCTTATGATAGGATAATATCCGCATGAAAAATGAGACTTCCCTTGGGAAGCCTCACGAAAACACAAATATTCTTATTTGATGCACCGAAGAAGATTCTGCATCTGTACCACGCCTCTTTTCTGCGAAAAGATTATCGCTTCCAAGATAGGTACCAACCTTGGACAAATATCATACTGCAATGCCGTCTGTGCCATAGCAATCGCACCTTCATGATGTGGTATCATTTCCCGGATAAAATCTGCATCGATCTCGTTTGACACTTTTGCGTGACCCATACGTGAAAACATAGCTTGCATGATCTGCTCAATTCTCCGCTGATATAGACACAAATCCCGCTGTGAATTACACATCTGTTCACATTCACATTGTATTGCACGCATATTTTCGATACTCTTCGTCTGTTCTTCTATGATCTGTAATGCAATATCCTGCAATGCAATGTTGGTTGTATATTTTAGAATGTTTTCTGACATGGCGATAGCTGCCTGATGATGCGGTATCATCTGCACAATAAAATTATAAGAAATGCTATCACTTAATTCCACCTCTGTCATCCCACATATCATTTCATCCAAAATGCAATAAAAAGATTCTAAATATTCTTTGGTAACCATACTAAGTCTACACTGTCTATTCATATACACCTCGTCTTATGGGATATCATACCAGATCATAAGGTCTTGCCTTATGATCTTTCCCGGCCCTCACAAACAAGTTTGTTTGGTCCGCTTATCATTATCATCATATGCATCTTCATAAAAAAGGTGATAATCGCAATGCCGTTCCACCGTTATCCCTCCTTCGCTATCGGCGGAAATTTCAACACACCGTCTCCCAGGTCTTCTTCCCATTCATCAAATGCACTTTCGGATACCTTTTTACCTCCGATACAATATTCATAATCATCACCGGAGCCATACCAACGTCCTATCTCTGTCTTGTTGCCTTGTCCATTTTCCAATTTAAATTCACAATAAGACTCAACATCGTTTGCTGTATCATCAAATACAATAATTCCGGAATTAAGTACTGTTATATCATTAAAAAGCACCTTCTCTGAATCTAATTGAAAGAAATCATACAAATCAAATAAATAATAGTTCTGATTCTGTCTGGATAACAGAATCTTTCCCACATCAGAGGTAAAACTCAGATCCAGGATCAACTCCGGTATCCCATCCCCTGTCACATCCTGTACAGACAGATAGGATATCTCAGGCATTTCACTATGATAGTATTCCTCCAGCGTCAGTAAATCTCCTGCTATTTCCACCTTCTCACTGCCTGTCAGCACAGGTATGTAGTTCCAAAGTCCTTTGAATTCCTCCTCACTCATCTGGTACTGGTAAGCTCCCCAATCCATCTCGTTGATTTCACGACTGTCCTCATAATACACATCATCATAAGCCCCAGCTTCTGCTTTTTTCCCAATGCCAAACCGCTGCCAGGATTTCTCCAATTCATGCATAAGCTGTACATCCGTCACATCCTGCATACTGTGTGTAAATTGAAACCAATGTATACATACCGGTTTAATCTCAGATCCCTGATATTTTTGAGACGCAAGATGTTCCAATGTATATTCCTGTTTTGTGATCTTCTTCTTTTTCTTCCCGAACGTCTGATAATATATGAAATCGTCCGACTCTGCTGCGTCGCCCCGATTACAATATCCCAGCCCTTCACTTTGAATGACATCTCCTGCCAGCGTAAAAAGATCTATACTGCTATAATTTTCAGATCCACTGAGATGTATATAGTCAGTGCATCCATAGTGATATTTTCCCGTGTCCTTTTCGCAGACCACCTGTCTAATCCCCCTATAAATATCTTGATCAAAGTAGTCTTTCACTTGACATCTTTTTAATTTTACCCCATCTCCACTGATCTGGTAGAGCCAATTTGTCGTATATGTCCCTGACCCTTGCGGTCCGGAGGAGACTAAGATTTCCAAACGCCCATTCTGATCGAAATCCGTCACAGCAAAGTGCATGGTTGTTCCATCATACTCCGAATCTCCCCAGGGTTCCTGCCACTTCTTTCGGTTTTGTAAGATCGTATATAACTGGCTTTCCACCGATAAAGCATCTCCTTCCGGTCGGGTCACCTGAGATGGCAGAGGAGACGGTTTCATATATCTCTCCTCTGTGGATATGCTTATTTTTTTATTTTCGATCCTTTGTGTCTCCGCATTCTTGCTATTTTGACCACATCCTGCCAAAATCCCCGTCATCGTCACTGCCATGAGCCATATGGCTGTCTGTCTTCTCATATCCCTATCACTCCTTACACCAATCAAATTCTTCTTTTCGGCCCATCTTCCTCCACTCAGTATCCACAAATGCAATACTCTTCTGAACATTGCCGTCTCCATCGCTTTGTCTATTCATATTCGATCCGGAGTATATATAATCTCAGATCTTCCATGACCATCCTCATACACACTGCTATACGTTTCAAAACCTAAGAGATTCTGTTTCGTTGCTTCGTCCACCTTCAGGTTATCTATATTATTTATATGCGCAATTAATTTTTCTTTCCGGTATTCCTGATGGCTATGCCCGCATAAGTAAGTATCAAAGTTCATATGCAGGGCGCGGTTGATCGTATCATAGAGTTGTTTCATGGATAAGGAACCATAATTAAATAACCACAAGCTTTCGTTTAACGCATCCCCGGCAATTAACATCCTCTCCTCTGGTACCAAAAAACCGATAGAACCCTTGGTATGTCCGTCTAAAGAGACGAACTCCACATGGAGATCACCCAAAGAAATCTGACTGCCTGCCAGTATTTCTCTTCGTTCATACTGGACGGACTTTTCTTCAAAATGCCTGATAACATCCCATTCCTCCCGGACAGCCCAAACCACATCAAACCAATGGTTACCACCGATGTGATCCGGATGACCGTGGCTGTTAAAAACCAAATATGGAGTATTAATATTCTTTTCTACAAAAGCTCTCAAATTGCGGTGACCATATCCCGTATCAATCAATACCGCTAATTCTGTGCCCTGAATCAATGTACAGAAAACGCCGTGATCCTCTGCAATCTGCCAAATATTTTTACGAATTTTGGTATACTGATATAAACAATTATTTTCCATAATATTCTCCACTATCCAATACTGTTATCATTCCGATAGATTGGCTTTTTGCACTTTGCCAGTCAACATACCTTTCGCTTATATCTGCCCACACAGTAAACTCACTTCAAATACTGTAATATCTGCCGTTTATGGCATAAAAATTCTTCTGACAACAGAAATTCTTCCAACCTCGGTCTCGCCTGATCGATGGTAATCTCTTTCACAATCTTTCCCGGATGTCCGGCCAATATATAAATACGGTCGGATAACAAAATCGCTTCGTCAATATCATGGGTGACAAATAAGGTGGACAGCCTGATCTGCTCCATCACCTGTAAATACCACTGGTGCATCGCACTTTTTGTAATAGTATCCAGCGCACTAAATGGCTCGTCTAATAACGCCACCTCATCCGAAAACAAATAGGTCCGAAGCAGTGCCGCGCGCTGACGCATACCGCCGGACATTTGTGCCGGGTATTTCTGTTCGTAGCCTTTGATGCCAAATTCCTCAAAATAGGAGGCGGCCTTTTCTCTGGCACGTTTCTTATGCCCGATCCGCCCCCGCCACCCTGTTTCCTGTAACATCAGAGGCAGTGCCACATTGTCTAACACCGTTTTGTACGGAAAAAGCATATCCTTTTGCAACATATAACTGATGTTTCCCGGAGCATTGGTAATATCCTCCCCCGACAATTTTACGGTTCCATTTTCGGGACACAATAGCCCTGCTATGATATGAAACAACGTTGTTTTCCCGGCACCGCTGGCCCCCAGCAGGCAGACGATTTCTCCTTCGTTCAGATATATATTAATGTCCTCTAAAACCCTATGATCCTCAAAGGATTTACTAACGTGGCTTACCTTTAACTTTTTCTCCATCATCATTTCCTTTAGCTGCGCTTTTTTCTAATCCATCCCTCGTGAAACCGAGATCAAAAAACACGACGGGGATATCGACAGAATCGTTTTACTGTTCCAGATATTCATTGGTAAATCCAGTGTTTTCCGGTATCTCGTTGGTAACCAGCTTATTCTCATTCAGCCAATGATAGAAGCGATTCCAACGAACCGGGTCAATCACACCGAAGGAATCCGCATCCGCAATATACTGTTCACTCAAATATTCCTGACTGTCTTTTACTAATGTTTCATCCAGCTCCGGAACCTGTTTACAGAGAATTTCCGCAGCTTCCTCCGGGTCTTTCACCGCATCTTCGTATCCCTTTCTTACAGCACGTAGAAATGCCTTTGCGGTATCGGGATGCTTGCTTAAATACTCATTATTTCCGATTATAACCGGACTATAATAATCAAAGGTTTCATCCATATCACGAAATGCCAAATAATTCGTGTCTAAACCTGCCTGCTGGCATTTTATACCATCCCAGCCATAATAGATCCATACACTCTCAATATCTGCATTCAGTGCCGCGACAATATCTTCCACATAAGTGGAGATCAACTTGACTTTACTGAAATCGCCACCGTCTTTTTGAACCACATATTCCAATGTTTTCTGTTCAATCGGAGAATCCCAGGTCGCATAACTGTGTCCCTCCAGCTTTTTCGGAGAATCAATCCCTTTCTCCTCCAAAGATATCAGTCCTGAAGTATTATGCTGTAGTATAGCCGCCACTGCGGTAACCGGCAGAGGACTGTCACTGGAGAATGCCGCCGCCAATGTATCCTGAAAATCAATACCAAACTGTGCCCCGCCGGAAGCCACTAAGTCTGTTGCCCCATCATCCGGCGGCTGAACGATGGACACTTTCAGACCGGCATCCTCAAAGTATCCCTTTTCCTGTGCAACGTACAATCCTGTATGATTGGTGTTGGGAGTCCAGTCAAGCACCACGGTAATCTCTTTCAAATTCTCCGAAGACTTCCCATCCTGTGTTTTCTGTCCACATCCACAAAGCGATGCTGCCATACTAAGGATGACTCCCAATGTGATAAATCGTTTTTTTAACATATTATCTTTTTCCCTCCATCTTTCTATGTGTCCAGGGCATACTGAGATATTGTATCACGGATACCCCTTTCATAAATAACAAGCTCAACGCGGTAATCAGAAATATCACCGCAAACATTTTGTCATATGCATAAGATTTTTTGACACGGGTCATATAGACGCCTAACCCCGAAAATCCCCCCAACCATTCTGAAATTACCGCACCTACGATGGAATACGAGACTGCCAGTCTGACACCGCCAAAGAAATGACTGAAACTGCCAGGTACTTTCACATGCCAGAATATCTGCCAATCAGAAGCTCCCATCGCCCGCAGCAAACGAATACCATCCTCATCTGCCTCATGAAAACCATCCAGCAGTCCCACCGCGATCGGAAAGAAAGATATGAGCACGACCAGAGTGACTTTGGGCGCAATACCATATCCCATCCATAGCACCAGTAATGGTGCTATCGCCACGGTAGGTATCGTTTGAGTGATGACCAGAATCGGATACAATGCCTTATATAAAAGAGGACATTGTTCCATCATAGCTGCTAATAGAAATCCTCCGGTAATGCCAATGAAAAGCCCGATAAAAGCCTCCAGCAGCGTTGCCCTGGCATGTTCCATCATCAAGGGAAAATCATGGACCAATGCCCGAACCACCTGAATCGGTGATGGCAACATATAAGATGGCAATACCCCTGTGGAACACATGATCTGCCACACAAGTAACAGCAAGATCACCGCAATACAAGGGGCGATTCCATTAGTGATGCTTTGTAACCTTTTTTTCAATGGTCAATACCTCACCTTCCGGTTTATACACGATTTTCACATAGGCAGATACCTGATCACAACCTGCCTGAATGGCAATTTTCTGACATCCGGCAACAATCTCCATCAACTGGTCATACTCTCCCTCAATCGTAGTTTCAAAAGGACCGACATAAGTGGACAAACCAAAACTCTTAATATAAGCG
This sequence comes from uncultured Jutongia sp., assembly GCA_964521555.1. GTDB lineage: Bacteria > Bacillota > Clostridia > Lachnospirales > Lachnospiraceae > Butyribacter. Next base: position 58,722 of record CAZFSU010000005.1, read on the forward strand.
ATGCACTCATCCACAATACGGATCACTTCCTCATCCTCTGTTACATTTGGTAATACCTGAATTGCTACGCTTGCATTCATACGCTCCCTCCTTTCAAATAAAAAAAGATTTCTGGAAACATTTACCAGAAATCATTTGAAATCTATCCATGCTTCCTTACGCCGGCACAACCCGGTTCAAGTTCCAAGGGTCAATCCCATAGGATCTCTCAGCTTTGCAGCTCCCCTAGCGAGGTACATTATAGCAAGAATTTATTTTCTAGTCAACTTATGTTATAATCAACATATCTAAAATGAATTTTTGTCAACAGACAAAGACGAAGATAGGGGGGACTCATATGACAAATGACATCCAGGATGAAAGATATTATATAGCCGACGAAGCCATCTTTGATGCCTTTTTTCTTATTCTGAAAGAAAAAGAGCTGGATAAAATAACAGTATCCGACATTATAAAAAGAGCCGGAATCGTTCGAAGTACATTCTACAATCACTACGAAAACATTCCAGCCCTTGTTGCTGCCATCGAGGATAAGACCATTCATGATATCTTCTCACTCATGGAAACGTTTCATCCTAAAAATGATCGGGATATGTGCAAATCTTATTTTTTAACTATCTGCGAATATACCCAGACAAATCCTTTTTTGACCAATCTTCTGAAAGATCCGCGAGGGGATGCCTTTTTTGAAAAAAATATGACGATGCTTCACCACTATGTGAAACAGGTGATGCAAAATACAGCACCTACCCAGCATAGCAAAGAAGAACTTTCTTATATGATTGCCTGTGCGATTGGCAGTACCATCGGTGTACTTCACAAATGGAGCCGGGAAAATTTTCAAGTTCCCAAAGAAGTCATTGCTGACATACTGACACAAACTTTTATCACAGGCATGCTCCCTTTTATGTCGTAGGGAGCGCCTCATCAATGAATGCCTCCTGTCTCTTGATTTTCTTGGTGGAGCTTCGGATAAATGGATGTTTCCTCACAATCAGTCCGGTAATTTGCCGATAAGTAGGCTGGGTTTTATTATATTGATCCAAAAATGCCTGTAGTTCTGTCTGGATTCTCTCCTCTCCCAGCTCCTTCGCTGCGACCACATCCTGATCCGGGTAAATTCTGGCAGTCAGCCCGTTGTCCTCACCGGTTACAATAATCTCACCCACCAACGGATTCAGTGCTAATTTATTTTCAATTTCCTCCGGGGAAATATTTTCTCCGTTGGAAAGGATGATCAAATTCTTAACACGTCCATTGATAAACAGAAATCCGTCTTTATCCAGATATCCCTTATCTCCTGTATGAAGCCATCCGTCTTTCAGTGTTTCTGCCGTTTCCTGTGGCATCTTATAATATCCCTTCATAACACTACTGCCTTTTACCAGAATCTCTCCATCCGCAAAGGCAATCTCCGCATTGGAAAGCGGTCTTCCGATGGAACCTGCCTTGTGATCTCCCGGTGTATTAGAACTAATCACGGGTGAACATTCTGACATGCCATACCCCTCAAAGATATCCACACCAAATTCGGCAAATTTATCAATATAGAAAGGGTCCAAATGCGCACCGCCCACGAAGATAATACTAAGATTGCCGCCAAATACATGCTCCGCTAAAACATTTTTCGGAATCGCAGGATCGGCTGCCGCCAGTCTCTTGTATATGGTTTCCACCATCATTGGAACCATCAGGATCACTTCCGGCCGGAATACACTCATATTTTTCACCATATGAAGAAGAGAATCATTGATGGCTATGGTGGCACCCAGAGAGAATCCCTTGAGCCAATCCATAACCAGACAATAAGCATGATGGATCGGAAGCACACTGAGCATCACCGTTCCGGGTTCTCTAGTATAATTAACAGAAAGCACGTTTGTTGCCAAATTGTTTTGTGTCAGCATGACACCCTTGCTTTTCCCAGTGGTTCCGGATGTGAAAATAATGGTCGATATATCGTCCGGAGCCGGTCTGTCTGCATCCGGAGCCGTTTTTTCCGAAGATTTCTTTAGATCCGTCAGAGATGCTACCCTCTCGTCAGAATCTTCCGCTGCTTCCTCCTGTAAGAACCAAATTTTTTTCAATTTCGGACATTTCGCTAAGATTCCATCCAAAAGCACCTTGTTTTTCGGACTCAAAAAAAGTGCTTCGGAATCTGACCGATTGATCAAATCCACCAGATCTTCCTCCGGAAGGCCTGCGTCCAACGGCACAGCAACCGTATTTCCTGTAATAATCCCCAGATAACTTTCGATCCACTCCACAGAACTGGCTCCAATCAAAGCAAGATGTTTGCCCTGAAAACCCTCTGCAAGCAGTCCCTTTCGGATGGATACCGCATTCTCCATCAGTTCCCGGTAACTTCTCTCCAGGATTTCCTTTTTTTTCAGCCATCTTACTGCTTTGATCTCTGCGAATTTCTTTTCACTTTCTTCTAAAATATCTCGTATCAACATTTCCATAATCCTCCCCATTTCTGTGAAACAAACTTTACATCATGCCTCCTGTTGCAATCTTTCCAATAATTCCAAAGCTTCCCCTATGGTTAGAACCTGTAATGCATCTTCCTCCTCCAGTTCGATATCAAAGGTATCTTCCAACTCTCCTAAAAATGTCATAAAACTAAGAGAACTGTATCCCAAATCCTCTCGAAATCTCATATCATTGGTCATTTCCTCCGGCTTAACCTCACAATACTGTGCTACTAATGTCTTAAACTGCATTTCCTGTGTCATCTTTTTTCCTCCTGGATTCATTCAATATTATCATGTTTAAACACCGGGCTGTCACTGCTTTCAAGCTGACCGGCCACTCACACCTGTTTCATAATTTCTCCAATGCTCATATCCGGTTCTGCAATTCCCTTGAACAGAATCCGCATCATATAATAATACAAAAGTTCCATATCATGCTCTTCCAAATGAGCAGTCTGATAATGGTAAGAGAAATTCATTCCACCATGCTCCGTGTGCGATACGGTTAAATACATTTTCTTTGTAGCCGCACCATTCGCAAACCATTTTGCATGCTGCGGAATATCCATCAGATGAGGATTATCCATCTTAACCGGCATCGGCTGATATGTGAGATAGCAACTCTCGTAAGTGGTATTTTCCGGTGTATGATACCGTCTTCTCATCTCTTCCTCAATCAATGCGGGATCATAATTGCTGTGCATATAAATCTTGTTTTGCACATTTTGAATCTCATAAGCAGCAGCCATAAATTCTGTTTCCGCAGAAATCACGGTTCTGCAAGGAAACATAATGGTCCGGCTTCCACCAGATGTCCATTCATCATGGGTAGAACGTCTTGAAATAAAATTCTGAATCGTAATATCTTCCTGACCATCATTTACTTTAGATAAATAAGTCCGGATTCCCAATAAGAGCAGATTCGTCATGGAAAGCTGATGATTCATGCAAAAATCAATCAGATTCTTCGTAGGTTCCGGCTCAAGATAATAGTCCTTTACTTCCACAAACAAATTATTTTTCTCGATATCTGCGGCTCTTAAATGCTTATCACCGTGTCGTTTCCTTGCTTCTTCCAAAACAGAGGGTCCCTGAATATCGGAATAAAGCGGTTCTCCCAAAGCATCTAGCTGATCATCCCAAAACTTCTTGTCCTTTGCAAAACGTTTCTCATGGGTTGCCTTCTTCAAGTCCTTTACCAGAACCTCCTCAAAGTCCGCCAAATCTTTGGGATATTCTGCCCCAAAACGAAAATGTGTATAGAGTTGCATCAGATCATTAATCATCACCACTAAGCCACAGGAATCAATCAGTCTGTGATCCATGTGGATGAAAAAACCATGATAACCCTCCGGAAGTTTTACCATAGTCACATCACACATAGGGATATCATCTCCATCAAACGTCTCATAGGCCCACTGCTGCATCAAGTGGTCTGCCTCCGCCAAACTCATGCCGGATAAATCTTTCATGGGAATATCCCGAGTATCTTTTTTTACGATATACTGCTTTACCTCTCCTTTTTCATCCGGTTTTGTAAAACGAATTCTCATACATCCATAACGCTCAAATTCTAATTGAATACACTTTTTGAGCAGACCAAAGTCTAAAGCCGCTTTCAGAGATGCCACAACACTAACCCCTGATACCTGCTGTGTCTTGTAATTCTGAATCCAGTGATGATGCATGTTCTGTGCTGCCGTCAACGGATAATATTCTTTCATGTGTAACCTCCGATTTCCATCCTATTTTGTTTCCTCTATCTGAGAAGTTAACACATTTGATTTTTAAATACTACCCCTTTTAAGACTTAACGAACACTTTACCCGAAATTGACCAAGACTAATGCATTCATCCATCATATTTGGCAAAAAAAGCCAATAGTTTCTTTCTGTATAAATCAGGATTTTCATATGGACTACAAAGATGCCTTGCCCCCGGTATCATCACAAACTCCTTCGGGGCCTGGCATAAAGAATAGTTATATCTGGAATTTCCCGGGTCCACATAAGTATCTTGTGCACCATGAAAAAATAGAATCGGTTTTGTATTGGTTTCCAATGCTTTCGTCGTATCGGCTTCTTTCATGCGGAATCCACCAAAAAAACCGCAGAACAAGTCCACGCGGAACAGTAGTAAATCGACCCAATTCAAATGAAACCAATTTGCGGCGATATCCTGAAGCTGCCGCTTCATAGATCGAAATCCACAGTCCGCAATCAGCCCCTTGACCTCTCGTGGCAATCTATGCCCCGATGCCATAAGCACTGCCGCTGCGCCCATAGACTCCCCATAAAGGTAAATCGGAAGCTTGGCCTTGTTTCTCTTGGCAATAAAGTATGCCCATTTCTGTACATCATACTGTTCTCTGGCTCCAAAGGTGATGTAATCCCCCTCGCTGGCACCACAACATCTCTGATCGATAAAAAGCAGATTACATTGATTCTCATGAAGAAATCTGGCAGTATAAGCAAAATCCCCAAAACCACTACCTTTATATCCATGACTCAACAAGACAAAACGTTTTGCGTTTTCCGCCGGCAGATAATAGGCATGTAACATCAAACCGTCCAAACTTTTCATATAGCAATCCTGCATATTTTGCCCGCTGCACCATGCCTTACCTTCTTCATATTCTTTTTCGAATTTATGTCTGGGATGATTTATGGTCGTATGGGATAATCGGAACCATTTCTTTTTTGTCAGATTTTTCTTTTTTTTACAGCGAACCATCATTTCAAAAAAAGACCAGCCAAAAGCCATAAAGATACTGAATGCTGCCGTGATAATACTGAATATTTTAATCCCTTTATTTTTCATGATTTAATTGCCTCCATCCCTGGTCAGGATATCTGAAAACTTCAAAATTTCCATCGGAACACCACCATTAGAACCAATCTGCGAATCGAATCCACATATGGAACATTTATAATTTCCCCCAAGATGAAATTCCTGAAAATAGCAGGTTCTATGATTCTCTTTTTGCTGTACTGTAATCCCATCCACATTCAGATGAATGCAAAACGAGTTCATTGGCAAACGCATTCCCAATCCAGTCATTTTAATAAAACTCTCTTTCAGGGTCCATAAGCGAAAAAACATATCCCGCTTTGACCCCTCGGTTTCCTGATCAACGATCCTTTCATATTCTGACGAATGGAAAAACCTCTTTGCAATATTCAGATTCACAGCAGAAATCTTCTCGATATCGCATCCAATCTCCCGGGAAGAAATAGCACAGATGACCATCTCTTCGGAATGAGAAAGATTAAAATATATATCTTGCCCGCCTTTTAGATATGGTTTCCCATGATCCCCATAATAATATGACATTTCACTGAGATCCATGCCGATCCGCTCAAGCCCATGTATCAGCAATAGTTCTGCTCCAAGAGATAACTGCCGATCCCTGCCATCACGAAAAGTATCCGTCTTTTGTTGCCGCTCATGCGTCACGGTTTGATAAGCGGCTTTGTACCAATGTTCATTTTCCAACTCCGTCACATCGGCAGCATAAATTTTTGTAGCAATCATATTCATGGTCTGTTCATTTATCCCTTATTTCCCAATAAGCTTATCCTGATCCAATATATGATTCACAAGCCAGTCCGTGACTGTATGAAGCATCTCATCGATTGCCTCATCCTGATTTTCATCAATGGCATCCAAATCCCATCCATGTATAATTTCCCTTAATGCATCATGCTGTATTTTCTGGGTAAACATTCTTTTATAGCCAATGGATTCCATGTATGCCTCTTCATGTTCAAAATGTGTTATCGTATAATTCTTTAGTTCCAGCAATATTTCTCTGATGTTATCATACTTATCCGGAATAAATTCCTCACATTTCAAAGTATATAATTGATCCGCAAGCTCAAATAGTTTTCTGTGTTCCAGATCAATTTGTTCGATTCCGGTTAAAAACTCGTCCTTAAATTCATACATAAATTTATCCTCCTGTGGTTAAACACCCGAAACAATTATACAATAAATGGGAAAAAAAACAAACATTATATCAGCTCTGACATAGAATTTCTTCCAGCGTATCTAACAGTTTTTTCACCTCAATCGGTTTCGCAACATGTGCATTCATCCCCGCTTCCAGCGCCTTGTTCTTATCCTCTTCAAAGGCATCCGCTGTCATGGCAATGATGGGAAGATTGGCAAGCCTTTGATCTTCCAATGCACGAATCGCTTTTGTCGCCTCATAGCCATTCATAACCGGCATCTGGATATCCATAAGAACCAGACTGTAATATCCGGCATCGTTCCCGGTTAATCGTTCCAAAGCAACTTTCCCGTTTTCTGCTTCTTCCACAATAAATCCCGCTTCACTTAAAATTGCACATACAATCTCCCGGTTCAAATCGATATCCTCCACGATTAATACTCTTTGTCCACCTATGTTGGCCCGCTTAAACTGTTCCGTATTCTCTTCCTTCTTTGGATGGAGTATATTAATCAAACATCTTCTAAGATCTGAAATAAACAATGGTTTGCTGCAAAACGCAGTCACTCCGGCTTCTTTTGCTTCTTCCTCAATTTCTGCCCAGTCATATGCGGTCAAAATAATGATCGGTACATCATCTCCCACTTCTTTTCGGATCTGTCTGGCAATCTCAATGCCATTCATATCCTGGATCAGCCAGTCAATCACATATACATGGTATTCGTCATTTCTGCTAATAGCCTGTCGGGTTCTAAGAATCGCCTCCTTGCCGCTCATGGTCCACTCCGCACGCATACCAATCTGAATCAGCATATTCGAAACACTGTCACAGGTATTGAAATCATCATCTACCACAAGTGCATGAACACCTTCCATTTCTTCCACTTTGATTTCCACTTCCTCTGCCGACCGTTTTTTCATCGGAAGCGCCACAATAAACTCGGTACCTTCGCCCTGCTTACTGTCTACCGTAATGGTTCCACCCATCATTTCAACTATATTTTTCGTAATCGGCATCCCAAGACCGGTTCCCTGAATACCACTGACTGTAGAATTCCTCTCACGTTCAAAGGGTTCAAAGATATGTGTTAAAAATTCTGCACTCATGCCAATGCCGGTATCCTTCACATGAAACTCATATATTCCATATTCTTTCGACTCCGCCGGTTTCTGACAAATGCGAACGCTGATGTTTCCACCGGGCTCCGTAAATTTCACAGCATTTCCCAATAGATTCAGCAAAACCTGATTCAGCCTCAACTTATCGCATATCACATTCTCATGAAATACATCTACCGTATCTATATAAAACCCTAGTCTCTTGGACTTCATATCAGCCTGCAAAATATTCCGAAGCCCATGCATGATTTCAGAAAGACTGCAATCCACTTCTTCTAATTGCATCCTTCCACTTTCAATACGGCTCATATCCAATATATCATTGATCAGGCTCAGCAGATGATTGCTGGCAGACATAATTTTACCAAGATAATCCTTTACCAATTCTTTTCTGTCAATATGCGTTGTGGCAAGCGTTGTAAATCCGATAATAGCATTCATCGGTGTCCGAATATCATGAGACATATTGGACAGAAATGTGGTCTTAGCCCGATTGGCAGCCTCCGCCCGGGTCAGGGCATCCTCGATCAATTCTTTTTGCCGCAATTCCCTTTCCACTGTGCTGGTATTATCAATCGTTACCACAATCCCATATCGCCTGCCATCGATCTCTGTCATATATGTATTGGTAAAAAAAGATTTATATTTATTTACTTCATTTTTCGTAACGCTCTTATAACTAAAAACTTTCTTATCATTCACAGGAATCTCCATCAATGTATGAATGCTAAGAGCATCTGTTACCGTCTGAATATCATCCGGATGTACATAGGCAAGCTGATCTTCTAAATACTTCTCCCAGAATCCCACATCTTCTACCATGATTTTGCCATCCTGAAGCATGATCCGTTTTGTTGTTCTTGTGTCCAATTCGACTTGCAAAATACCCGTATAGATATTGGCCGCAGTGACGATAAATAATTGCTCATATTGACGCATTTGCATTTCTCTTTGCTTCTGCTCGGTAATATTTTTCACATTACAATATGCGATAATATCTCCCGTCTCTTCATCCTGTGCCATAAATATCGTATGGCGCAGATATATTTCACGCCCGATTCCCTCAACTGCCCGAAACTCAAATGTACTTTCCGTATAACCGTTCTGAAACTGCTCCAACAAATATGCCCGCCCTGTCTTGGTCTCATACAATTCCTGATACTCCGGAACCACCTGTTGTTGCGTCCAGCGCTTATGGAACACATCATAATCCGCCGGTGCAGACACACCTACATTACCTGTGTGTTTGGTGAACTGGTGAATGGTAAAATGGTTCAAAAGGGAACCTATGCGAAGATGGCAAGAGGTGAGATGGTACGCTTTATGGCAGAACATCAGATCAAAGATCCACAGGAGATCAAGCAATTTAACCGGTTGGGATATGTATTTCAGGATGATTTATCCACAGAGACCGAATATGTCTTTCGCAAACTTGTAAAATGTTAAATGCAATTAGACGATTTACCAGATTTTACTCTTGCAAGTGAAGATTTAAAATTGTATACTATTCAAAAATAAGAATCATTCTTATTTTGAAATAAACTGATGTAACGATGGAAAGGAGACACAATGGCAAATAAGTATAAGGGAACAAAAACAGAAAAAAATCTATGGGAGGCTTTTGCAGGGGAGTCACAGGCACGCAATAAATATACGTATTTTGCGTCTGTTGCTAAGAAAGCTGGTTATGAACAGATCGCGGCATTGTTCTTAAAAACGGCAGAAAACGAAAAGGAGCATGCGAAGTTATGGTTTAAAGCTTTGGGAGAACTGGGTACTACACCGGAGAATCTTCTTCATGCGGCAGAGGGGGAAAATGCGGAGTGGACCGATATGTATGACCGCATGGCCAAGGACGCTGATGAAGAAGGTTTTCATGAGCTTGCAGAGCAGTTCCGGGGAGTGGCAGCAATCGAGAAACTTCATGAGGAACGGTATCGTGCATTGCTTCACAATGTGGAGGCTATGCAGGTATTTGAAAAGAGCGGTGTTACGATGTGGGAATGCAGAAACTGTGGTCATGTTGTCGTGGGAACAAAGGCACCGGAGGTTTGCCCGGTATGTAATCATCCACAGAGCTTTTTCGAGGTAAGAAGTGAAAACTACTAATCAATAATGGTTGGTTGTTGTCAGGAGATAACGGAAGCTAAGACGGTTATGTTTCTCTGTTCAGGGGGTAACCGTCTTAGTTGTCGTATAGAAACCGGGAAAGGAAAACAGATATGGACATTATAAAACTCATCGAAAATAAAATACCTACAATAGCAGATGTGGCGATACATATTGTGATAGCCATTATTATTTATTTTGTGGGGAAAAAGCTGATTCAGTGTCTGGTTGGCTTCTTAAAAAAATCGTTTGGCCGCAGCAATATGGAAGAGGGCGTTGCGAATTTTCTTTTGTCGATTATTAAATTTGCATTGTATTTTGTGTTGCTGATTATCATATGTCAGTTCCTGGGGCTTGAAACCAGTTCTGTGGTGGCCATTCTGGGGTCGGCTGGTCTGACGTTGGGGCTGGCTTTACAGGGAAGTTTGGCAAATTTTGCGGGCGGTGTCCTGATTTTGATTATGAAGCCTTTTGTGGTGGGGGACTATATCATCGCAGGAGATCAAGAAGGAACTGTCATCAGTATCGACATCATATATACGAAACTACAAATGGTAGATAATAAGACTGTGATCATGCCAAATGGCAAACTGGCAGATTCTAACATCATTAATGTCACGAATCAGCATAAGAGAAGGATTGATATCGAAGTCGGTGTAGATTATTCGGAAAATATTCAGCGGGTCAGGAAAGTGTTGGAGGAAATAATACAGAACCAGAAAAGGATACTGCGTGAGGAACCGATTGACATTGTAGTCGGTGCTTTGAATAGCAGTTCCGTGGATATGGTGGTGCATGTCTGGGTGGAAAAAGAGGATTACTGGTCTGTCAGATGGGAAATGCTGGAAAAGATCAAAATGAAGTTTGATGAAAATGGAATTGTCATTCCTTTCAATCAACTGGATGTAACACTGAAAAATGAGAAGAATGATAAAGTCAGTGAGATATGAGGAAAAACTGATTCGCGAAGAACCACCAGCGTAGTTGCGGAATAGAATAATAAAAAAATAAGAGAATGTTGAGATTATGCTGACTGTGAAGACATACAATAGGGAGTTTGCCAGAGATTATGCAAGGCGATGGGCATTTGACCGGAATCCATTGTTCTACAATTTTACGGGAATCGGTGGAGACTGTACAAGTTTTGTGTCTCAGTGTATTTATGCCGGATGTTGTGAGATGAACTACGATACAGTAAACGGGTGGTATTATAGCGATTCGAGGAATCGGTCTCCATCTTGGTCAGGGGTATCTTATTTTTATGATTTTATGGTTACAAACAAAGAAAATGGGCCTTTTGGCGTAGTAACCGGGGAAACGGAATTGGAAATGGGAGATGTGATTCAGTTGCAAAACGAGCAGGGAAGGTATTATCATACACTGCTGGTAACCGATTTTGCATCTGGAACGATTCTGGTTAGTGCGCATACCGATGATGCCTATAATAGAAGATTAGATTCTTATCAGTTTGCCGGAATGCGATGTATTCATATTTTGGGTGTCAGAGAATACCAAAAGAACCCGGTAAATTGTTTTTATAATTTTTACAATGGTTTTTCTCTGCATGGTTAATATTGGGAAGCGGTTCCATTCGTGAGATGTGTCTGTCACAGTGTTTTGTGTAAAGTATGGAATTGCAAGTCTATTCATCATTGCCTTTCAGACTGATTTACAGTATAATTTTTGTGCATATAGGGCATGAGGGAAAAACAAAATCTATATCAAAAGAACTAAATTGCTCTATTCTTGTAGAAAGGGATGATAGGATGAGAGATCTATTTTATGAGGGAAAACATTATCAGGAACCGGATTATGATACGCAGAAAGCTTTGTCTGTAGGAGGGATTAATCTGTTTCGGTATTTTCCCCAAGACAAGTTAGTGATTGTGGCAGAAATCACCGCAGAAATTTTTTCATGCAAACGGTTTTATCCCAATATGCCACAGAGTTTTGCGGATGATATGGTCTGTGATCATGACAAGGCGATTTTTTATTCATTATATCAGGCGATTGATGAGGGAGAAAAAAAGGCATCGGCTATTTTTAAATTAAGAAATGACATGACTTATGTCAGAGTTGTTTTGTCTGTTCTTGATACGGATGAGCATGGCTCTGCGTTGGTGGTGGTAGGCATGGTCGAGGATGTGACAGAGGAAATCACCAGGGAAGCTGAGAATAAACAAAAGGCACAGGTTTTATATGAGGATCAGGCGAGACTGACAAGTATTAATCGAGCATTAAGCTCTAATTTTAATAATGTATATCTGGTGGACTTTGAGGATGGAAGCACAAGGTCCTATGATATTAGTGACGTTATTCAAAAAGAATATGGAAATATTTTTCGGCGTGGGGAATATTCCACCCTGATTCAGATTTATATTAGGCAAAGTGTGTATGAGCCGGATCAAAAATTATTTGATCATATCATAGACGCCAGACATCTGAAAGAGACATTATCGGAAAAGGACTCCGATACCTTTAATTATCGCATTATCAGAGATGGGAAAATTCAGTATTTTCAATGTCGTGCTGTGAGAGTACAGATCGAACATAAGGATTACTGTGTGATTGCGTTTCGGGATATCAATGCAGAAGTAATCAAAGAATTAGAACAGAAAACAGTTTTGGAAGAACAGAGGATACAACTCAGGGATGCGCTGGCGAAATCGGAACAATATAAAAATGCGGTATTGGCAGATGCGATTATCATTTATGAGTTTAATTTGAGTAAAAATGTGATCCCGGAAGAAATGTGGGAAGTGATGGAGGGAGAACGAACAGAGCTTCTGGCAGTTGTAGGTGTCCCGGCTCGTCAAATAGCGTTCCATACATCTGGAATATTCTTTGGAAGCCAGATTAATAATCAAGCCATCCTCATCATGGATCTCGTCATACAGGCTCCGTCCCCAAAATTCATATAAATTTTTACACCCCCCAACCGCTGCTTTTGCCTGCATCTCCAGACGATACGGAACCACGCCATCCAGCGGTTTCAATACCCCATAAAAGGCAGATATCATCCGCAGATGATCTTGTACATAGTTCAGTTGCCCGGATTCAAAAACTGCCGGTGCCATATATTGATACGCGATCCCTTCATAGGAAAGGATTGCCGGGGTCAGATTCTTCCGCAAATCCATATCATTCAAACGTTTGTAATTCAATGCAGCAATCTTATCATTACATTTCCAAATATCTTTTAATTCAGCATAGGATTTATTCTGAAGATATTGCAGAATCTCCTCAGCCTGTTCCAGAAAAACAGCATCGCTGACAGGCTCTAATGTATCCAAATCCATATTCATTTTCTTCGCAGGTGATAAAATAATTTTCATAACACTCACTTCCTTTTGATCCGGCGAATCTGAGGCTTTAGTGTAATATCCGCTACAACCATTCCTTCCCGCTGGCTTATCATAAATGCCACTGCCGCCGCAACCTCTTCTGGAAGAAGATAGGCCTCCATCTCCTCCCCCTCCCGAAAATCTGCATTGCGATAGAGATTTGTTTTCGTCATATCCGGAAAAATCGTCATCACCTTTACACCATATTTGCGCGCCTCATCAAAAAGACTGTGTGAAAAACTGGCCAGACCTGCTTTAGTGGCACCATACGCGCACCCATGAGGATTGGACTCATTCGCCGTCACAGAGGAAACATTGATCACATAGCCCGCATTCTTCTTTAACTGCCGGAGAAGCTGCTGTGTGAGAATCATGGGAACTTCCAGGTTTGTCCGCACCAGTTTTTGGATTTTCCCCGGACTTAATTCCTCGTGGAGACCATAATATCCCACACCTGCATTGTTTACCAGAATCCGCACCGAATGCTGTGATGCAATCTTTTTGACACAGGCACATAGCTGATCGGTTTCTAACACATCACAGACAATCGGGTGAAAGCCCTCTTCCCCTTTGATCGGCACATTTTCATAATCTCTCCCGAAACCAAACACCTCATATCCCAGTTCACAAAGTTTCCTGCTGATTGCATAACCTATGCCAGAGGAGGCGCCTGTCACAATCGCTGCTTCTTTTCTTATTCTCTCCATCGAAAAATCTTCTCCTTAGACATTTTTTTCTCTAAATTACCCACCAAAAAACATTCCATCCGTTCCATCAGCTCTTTCGGGTAATGACAATATCCATTTTCATTTTGAAAGGGAAACCAAACCACTGCCGAACCCGGCTCCTGTTTCCTCATTTTCTTTAGATACTCCTGCGAAACCCGAAATGTTCCCACACTGACATCCATGATTTTACTCATATCAATGGTATCGTATACCTGCTCCAACATCTCCGCATAATGTTCCTTCCATCCATTCAGATAAATCATCGGGTCAAAACAGAGTCGTACCGGACATCCCGCCCGTATCAGTTCCGCCGCACAGGACAACCGCTCTGTAAGCGAAGGGGTGTGATGCTCATAGGTTTCTATGACTGCCCGGGGTGACAGCGTAAACGCATAGATCACGCCAGGAATCTGTTGGACATTCCGGACAAAGGATTGATTGGCACATTTGGTTCGTATCTCTATCGTCAGATCCTGGTGTCTTTCCGTAAACATACACCATTGCCTTACATACCCGATGATCCGCTCCAATGCCAGCAGGTCTGTATCATAAGAAACACATAGATACAACGGATGACATCGTAACATCCGCTCCACCTCGGCAAAAATATCTTCCAAATTTACAAATATCACAACATTGGCAGAAGGATACATTCCTTTCAAGTAGCAATATTCGCAGTCAAAAATACAGTTCATCATACAGGAAGTGTAATAAAAATATTGATTGCCAAAGCTTTGGCACACCGGTGCCCCTTCATAAAGCAAGGTTCCACGTTTGGCAGCCAAAATCAGATTTTGGGAACGATGCTGAAGCTTGTAGCTTTGTTTACTCCGGCAGAATACATCCTTATAATGACGTATCTGAATCACTTTTGCAGACGGATACTTTGCCAGGATCTCCCGTGTACGTGGATGATCCCACACAGACTCTTCTATATAGATGTGTGAAAAAAACGGATTATAATACTCTTCTCTTAAACTCTTCAAAACGCAATTTTCCCTCTCTTTTATCATTACAGGGAAGAAGTCCTTCCCGGTACATCTCCTGTATCACCGGAACATAATCGGTTCCTGTCAATGCCAGATAACGGATATGTTGTCTCAGTGAATCCCGCATAACTTTAGAACAATGCATATCCGTACAGAGTTTTTCGATCCGTGTTTCATTCTCCGGTTGAACATAGTTTGCTTTCTGTGAGATTTCATCCGATATTGACTGTATCTGCTGGATATAACCGGATAAGACGTCCCGGTATGTCTCCATCAAATTCTCTACCTGTTCTTTGGTAACTCCTTTCGCCATCCCTTGATCCGACACTATTTTCAGAAACATCATTTGATGCGGACCGAAAAAATAAGAACCAGCCTGATATATTGCCGCTGCCTCCATGTCATAAAGATCACCACCGGTATTGGATGCGGAAAATGCCACACTATCTTTTTCCCCATCCCGGGATACCACCTCTGTCACAACGGCTTCTCCGCCATTCCAAGGCAGCATTCCTGTTACTATGGCTCCTTCCTGAAATCCATGACGATATAATATATCCGGATAAAATGTTTTCCCGGTTGCCTGTTCTGTAATCTTATTGCACACAAAAACACCATTGCTTCCTGTGGCACAAGCACAAGTTCCAATATTCAGAAGCACATCTTTCTCTGTTGGTTTATAGACGGAACATACACTGCCCACTGCGGCCGCGGCAGCTATTTCGCCAATCCCGGTTATCGTAAGCCGGATGCGGGCTGTCTCATTATAAAATTCCTGAAACTGTATACTTTCCAAATCCTTTTCCAGATGGAACTGTTTAATAAAAATATGCGCTTCACCGTATAAAGCAGTAAATAAATATATCATCGATAGGTCCGTTTCCTCCCCAACATTCATATTCTTCGAGTATCGATACCCTCTTAAAAAGCATAAAAGTCCCTGCTGGGCTTTATTTTATCATGTTTATGAGATTTCCTCAATAGAATCAACGTTGCCACTGCTCACCAATGTAACCAGGGCTGATTTATAGACATTCCCTAGAATTTATGCTATAATATTATATTGGAAATTTAGATTTAATCATTGTGGGAGGAAGTCTGTTTATGAAAATATTATATACCATACCAATATGTGTATTGATGGTGTTCATGAATTATTTCGTGATATGCACTTTGCGGAAGAAAAACCCCTTGGTAAAAGCTCTGAGACAGTTGGTCATTGCGGTTACCTTTACTGTTGTTTTCAGCGTTTTGGCGATGTTCGCACCAACCAGAGAAAGTGCGCTTTTTTTGCATTCTCTGCATTTCATCAGTACGGAATGGCTTCTAATCTTCCTTCTTCGCTTTATGGAACGGTACACCGAAGATATGTGGAGTAAAAAATCAGCTAAAATTGTTATTTACGCAATGGCCATTATCAATTCGGTATCGTTGTTACTCAATGCTGTCTTCCATCATGTGGCAGTATGTGACTATCAAGATATGGGAAATGGAGAGCTGTATTATGTGTTTACCACACTAAGTCCGTGGTACAATATACATCTGTATTTTACATATATCCTTGTAGTCTGTAATATACTTGTACTGGTCAGACAAACGGTTCTTTCGGCAAAACTGTATCGGAAAAAATATCTGGTGGCTATGCTGATGCTCTGTCTTACGATCGCTATGGACGCCATATGCACCATTAAAGACTATCCACTTGATTATTCCCTGTATGCTTATGTCTTGCTTGCCATCTTTTTTACGTACTATTCTATTTATTATATACCTCAAGGTCTGATTACCAAAACGCTGTCTTATGTGGTAGAAGACGCCAGCGACGGAGTGGTATGTTTCGATGCACTGGGAAAATGCATTTATGCCAATGAAGAAGCCATGACTATTTATGGCGGTCCATCGGAACTATTTGAACTGGAAACGGTTTTTCAAGAGGAACTGAAATGCCGGGATTTTATCAAAGCCGATGAGCAGAAATGGGACAGAAAATATATGTTAGACGGAAAATCCAGATATTTCGACATGACTTTTGGCAAATTGTACGATATACAAAAACGTTATATCGGCTGCTATTTTCTCATGCATGACAAAACGCAGGATATGGAAAAACTGGAAAAAGAACGCTACCGTTCGACACATGATATGCTGACAGGACTGTATAACCGTGATTATTTCTATGAAAATGTGAACAGGATAATCAAAGAAACCCCAAAAGAAGAATACTGTATACTATGCACCAATATTAAGGATTTTAAGCTGATCAATGACTTGTTTGGCACCAAAACGGGAGATGCCATATTGATTCATCTTGCCCAAACCATGAAAGAATATCTGCCGGAGGAAACGATCAGCGCAAGATTGGAAAGCGATCATTTTGGATTTTTCATGCCCAAGAGGCTGATTATGGAAGAAAGACTGATTCAGGGCATCCAGGAAGTCACCCGGATGATTGCCAGCAGTGAATATCAAATGATCATCCATGCCGGCATATACGTGATTCAGGAAAACGATCATAATGTTTCCGTCATGTGTGACCGGGCCAACATAGCGATCAGTACCATTAAAGATGATTATGACCATGTCATAGCGTATTATGATGAACAGTTGATGCAGCGTGTCATGAGAGAAAAGAGACTGGTTAGTGAATTTGACACAGCTATGGATAAGGGACAATTCGTGATGTATCTCCAGCCACAGGTAGCACCGGATGGAACGGTGCTTGGCGCGGAGGCATTGGTTCGCTGGCAGCATCCGGAACAAGGAATGATTTCTCCGGGTGAATTTATCAGCGTGTTTGAAAAAGTGGGCCTGATCTACCGTCTGGATCGGTATATCTGGGAACAAGCTGCCCGTAAATTAAAGGAATGGAAAGACAATGGTCATGAAAACCTACATATCTCTGTAAATATTTCCACCAAGGATTTCTATTATCTGGATATCTATACGACATTTGTAGAATTAGTAGAAAAATATGAGATATCACCCGAAAAATTAAAACTGGAAATCACAGAAACAGCGCTAATGATGGATCTGGAAAAGCAGCTTGTATTGCTGGATAAACTGCAGAGTTATGGTTTTCAGGTTGAAATTGATGATTTTGGAAGTGGGTATTCCTCTCTGAATATGTTAAAGGATATTCATGCGGATGTGCTAAAAATTGACATGGGATTTTTGAGACAGACGAAAGACAATGAACGTACGGCGATTATCCTCCGTATGATTATTGGTCTGGCCAAGCAGCTACAGATGATTGTAATCACAGAAGGCGTGGAGAGCAAGGAACAGGTAGATCACCTCACACAAATCGGCAGTGATATGTTTCAGGGATTCTATTTTGCACGGCCAATCGCTGTACCGGAATTTGAGGAACGTTATATCAGTTGCTGATATCGTTCAACGATGAATCAATTCCAACATATACGCCCTGTCTTCATCCCGGTTTCGCTTCTCCCACAAAGGTAATGCCTTTTCATAATACTCCATTGCCGGATCTATATAACCCATACTGACATTTTCAAAGATACATAATTCATAAAACAGACAAAGAATATGATCTGCTCCTGATTTTTGCACCATTTCCTGAAATGTCTTCTTTTGCTCTCGCATGATTTCCATCGCTTCCTCTGTTTTTCCCAAATGAAAATAACAATTTGCCAGATCCATCCAGTAGATGGCTCTGTTGGCTCCACCGGGAATAGATGGGATTTTCCGGATGTATTGAAGTGCCGTCTCATACTCGTTCTTTGCCATATAGCCTACTGCCATATTGATGTAATACATTTGTAAACCCGAAACGGATTTCATTGCTCCAGTTAATCGTTGCATTTCCTGTAAATATCGGTCAGGATCTTTGTCCCGTTCTAATATATCGACTACCGCTAAGACCTGTTTCTTGAGCTGGATCGTCCAGATCATATTAATCAGGAAATAGAATACCAGATAGACGACCAGAAAAATCAATAATGCTTTTTTCTCTGAAAAAGACTCATGTATTCCCGCATAAAGACCTAATAACATTGCGAAAATCAATACAAAGATCATAAATACCAGCCTGATCTGTTTTTTATACTTTACAAAATCCATATATCATTTCCTTTCTCTTACATTCCCGCTCATTTTGAACAAATAAACTATTGAAATGATCTTTCCGCGACGCTTCTCACAAACAATACCAAACTTTGTCATACCGTCGTCAAATCTTTAATGACTTCCCCTGCCACGATCAGTCCGGCCACAGAAGGCACAAAAGCCACACTTCCCGGGATATCTCTTCTTTCCGTACACTTATGCCCGGCATCCGGAGGACAAATACAGTTTGTCCGGCAACTGATACTCATATCTTCAACAGGTCTGGTTGGTTTCTCCGTAGAATAAACCACCTTCAACTTTTTGATTCCTCTTTTTTTACATTCATGGCGCATCACTTTAGCCAATGGGCACATGGACGTTTTGTATATATCTGCCACCTGAAATTTGGTGGGATCCAGTTTGTTGCCTGCGCCCATACTGCTGATAACCGGTACATCGCTTTCCTTCGCCCGCATAATAATCTCTAACTTTGCGGTGACGGTATCCACTGCATCCACAATATAGGAATACTCACTAAAATCAAATTCCTGAGCATTCTCCGGCAGATAAAAGCATTTTCTTACTTCCACCTCTGCATCCGGATTGATTTCCAAGATACGGTCACGCATAACTTCCGCCTTATATTGTCCTACTGTCTTTCTCGTGGCAATAATCTGTCTGTTAATATTCGTCAGACATACTTTATCATCATCCACTAATACAAACGAGCCAACCCCCGTTCTTACCAGTGCTTCTGCGACATATCCGCCTACCCCGCCTATACCAAAGATCGCTACTTTCGCCTGTGACAACCTTTCCATATTATCCTGACCTAATAATAACTGACTCCTTGCAAATTGATTTAGCATCATTAGCACCTACTTTTTCATAAATTTTTCTGTCCATCATAATCATCCAGAAAATGATGTTTGACACTATCCTTCTTATAGGCAATCACTGTGCTCAAATTTACATTCTCCACACTTTTAAAAATATTACTTTCTACGAATGGATTAGTTTTCTTTAGCTCCCGTATCAATTTTTTTACTTCCAGTCTCTTGGAATCGCTTTGTCCATTCTCCTGGCAGGACGAACAGGTATCCGTAAACTTACATGCACATTGTATGAAATGTAAGTTGTTGGCATCTCTCCATGCTTTGATATCATCCTCCCGAATCAGATACAGAGGGCGAATCAACTCCATTCCCTCAAAATTAGAACTGTGAAGTTTAGGCATCATCGTCTGCATCTGTGCACCATAAAGCATTCCCATGAGAATCGTTTCAATCACATCATCGTAATGATGCCCCAATGCAATCTTATTACATCCCAGCTCCTTCGCTTTACTGTACAAATATCCTCGCCGCATTCTGGCGCATAGATAACAGGGGGATTTTTCAATATGAAATACCGCTTCAAATATATTTGACTCAAATATGGTGATCGGAATATTCAACTTCCTGGCATTATTTTCTATCACTTTCCTATTCTCCGGACTATATCCGGGATCCATCACCAGAAAACGGACATCAAAATGAAACTTATTATGCCTCTTCAACTCCTGAAAAAGCTTTGCCATCAACATAGAGTCCTTTCCTCCTGATATACAGACGGCAATTCTATCCCCTTCCTTCACTAATTCATATTCATTGATCGCTTTCGTAAATTTCGTCCATATTTTCTTACGAAATTTTTTTCGGATGCCTTTTTCCACCTCAATATAGAAATCTTCCTGCGCATCCTCCTGCCGATCCCGGTTCACATCCTCCATTAACCATGCTATATAACCGCCCTTCAAACTATACGCTTCAATCCCATTGGTTCTTAAAAATTGTACCGCCTCAGCACTGGCTTCCCCCTTCTTGCAATAAACAACAACCTTACTTTCACCCAAATCAGACAAACGATTTTCTAATTGCTTCAAGGAAATATGTATCGCATCCGGTAAATGTCCATAAGAATAAGACATTTCATCTCTGACATCAATTAAGATATAGTCACTTTTCTCCCACAACGATAAATCCGATACCGATATTTCCTGCCCGGATAAATCCAATATATCTTCTTTCTTTTCCATAGGTCTTATTCCTTCCTTAAATCCTCCATTACCGTTACACACGGATGAACAATTAAAAATATCTTCAAAACATAACTATACTCCTAAGACCTATAAAAGTCAAAATTCAATCATCTCAACCGGTAAAACTTCCAAATCCAGATACGAAATAAAAATCTAAGGCTGCCTTGATATTCGTATCATTATTCCGGATGTACTTTATCCTATCAATTGTGTTCCTAACCTCAGAAATCCCCAGCGTTCTTTCACTTTCATCCAACCATGTACCAAGTGCTCTTTGAATATTATATTCCAACCATTTTACCCAGGTATACGCCAATCCAAAAACATCACTATATGCTCTAAAACAATTATCATATGCATCCAGATAGCCGTCAAAAAAAGCAACTATTTTTTCGACTTTTATATCACAGGTTACAATCCCCGACCATTGGAGTGCAAGCTGAAGTGCATGAGATACGGGATTACCATGATCAAGACATTCTAAATCTATTACCCTTGGTTCGCCGTTATGCCACATAACATTCTTAGGATCCATATCTTCATTGGACAAACAAATGATATCCGGTAAAGATTTTCTAGCCTGATTCAGTTCTTTCTCGGCATCAATTAGAAGTTCCTCATGATCAGCCAAATCTGTATTTAAGTGTTTCACCGCATATGTTCCACTATTTGTTATGACTTAGTACATCTGGTGCAAAAAAACACCGGTTACAGATGTAACAGGAGAAATAATTGTCTCAAAACCACATGTCAGCACCAATTCTGCTAATAATTCTTCTATATGTTTTCTTTCCATTTCTCTTATAATTTCCATTTATCCTTTCTTACTTTTTCATAAATAATTACAGTCTTAATGCAATCATCTCACTGAAAGAATTTCCTGCTTTTCTTCAAGCATGGAAATCATAGCTTTTCCCGGTTTCCCTGTTTCGATATTCATGCTTTTCATAATATCCTATGAGGGTTCCATCCTGCCCTCTTAGTGCAACCATATATACATCCTTATTTTGTTTTTCATTGTAAAATGTATAAATACGGTGATTGTTTTTATCCTGCTGAAACCATTTGAGCACCTTTTTTATCATCTCTCCAGAATGTTCATTATGACAATCCAACAGATTTTTACCAATAAGCGTTTTCCCGCCCCACCTGGCATACTGCTCGATTGCTGCCGGATTCATATACATAATTTCATGGTCTACATTGCAAAGTACAACGGCACAATGATCCTCCTGTACCATACTAAATAAATAGGGAAATAATTCTTTCTGATTCATGCTGTCTTCCATCCTTTCTGCCTGTTTTTGATGGTTTCCTTTGTCACGTAAAAATATAATTCCTTTATATTTCAGAAATTATATCACATCATAAAAGACTTGTCATTCTTATAGAAAAATTGACAGCAGAAAATAAGGCAGAATATCCGCTATATCCGGGAAATATTCCGCCTTATTTAACACTTTTTTGCATTGCCCACACGACAAAACATCTGCTGCATCACCTGTCCGATATTTCCCATTCGTATGGGTAAAACAGAAAATTTTATACAGGAGATTATGCCTTCCCCTATGCAATAAAGGGAACGCTGCGCGCAATACTTACTTTATCAGCATTCTCCGGAGTGTGACATAGTTTGGGGTTGATTGATCATGCTGCACAGTTCCTCAAAGGCCTTTTTCGTTTCAGACTCATCCCATTGCTCAAAGGCCTTTTTCGTTTCAGAGTCATCCCATTCGCCAGAGACCGTATCTGTTCCCTTCCGTTCCATAACATATTCTTGGCCTATTTCCTTACATAAATCAAAGAATGTATCCGCATTCTTATTTTTGATACTCGTAACAGGGACTTTCAGAATACAACTCATTTCCTTACAGTTTGCCTCCAGATTCGGGGAGTCATCCAGGCGAAATATACCATTATCAAATTTATCATCTTTAAAGATAGCATCTTCGGAGTCGATGACATCAGCAAGATAAAAATCATACGTATCTTCTGATATTTTATTAGACAATAATAATGCCAGATTACTTTTCATAATTGTGTCAGATGTAATATTCTTTTGGGACTCCTCTTGCACCTCCCTACAAAGTGCCTTCTCTTTTGTCTCGTTTTTTCTAATGTTTCCTCCAAAAAAATTAGGCATTTTGGCTAAATATACCTCTTTCTTTTCGTCATATGGATTTACGGAAGCTTTTATTGGTATATAAATATACTCCCCTTTTCGAACAATACAATATATTCTTTTTATCATGATACTCTCCTTTCTTATCTTAATTTTTTTTAATATCAGTCATGATATCTTCCTTTAATCTTTTCCTCATCTTGTCCGGACAATTTTAATAAAGACATTTACAATATAACATGGATAACATCTGTTCATAACTTACAATCCTGTAAGGATTCCAATGAACAAAGAATTTCGCTTTGCGAGATTCTCCGCCTCCGGCGGGTTGCTGCAAGCAACATCTTCCACTTAACGATATTCCTTTCCGTTTTTAAAAGATGACCATTCCTCTGTGACCAATAATCCTGTTGTTGTCATAATATATATTTTTAATTGTATTTAGAATGATTCTTTTACGCTTTCTGTAGTCACTTGATACTGAACTTTCTATGTTTCCTGTGGTATTAGGGCATTCTTCACCATATTTGCGTGACCATTCGTATATGGAGGATTTGGTTATTCCATATTTTTCTACGATATCCATTGTTCTTGCTCCGTTAAGATATTTTTTCCACTTCTTTTTTAAATTGTTCATCATAGTAACTGCTCATTTGCATTTCCTCCTGTTGGATAATATTACGGAGATTTTGCATTTGATGGTTGCAGTGGACTGACTAGCATTATATGGAATGGCAACACCTATACAAGCGTCGATACATTTTTAACAGCTTTTGAAAATCGCTAAGAATATACAAATTTAATTACGATATATTAATTAATGCGACAGTGAGGGCAATAGTGGATATCACCAAAAAATGGACCGGACACCGCCAGGACTGGGCAGATCCATTCACAATTGGAGATTTATTTTGAAGAACGGTCTCCTTTATTTCTTTCTCATAACGAACCACTTCTTTGCCAATCCAGAGTTTTTTTATTTCCAAATAATCTTCATAAATATTTTTATCAAGATTTCGTCTTTTCTAGCCCTAACATTTTAAGATAAAATTATAAATATCAGATATATTTTCGCCTATATAAGAAGAACAATATTTTTCAAAATCCTGTCTGGTTGTCGTACCTGTTAATACACCGACAAAATCAACACCGGCATTTTCAGCAGTTTGTGCATCAACAAGGCTATCTCCTACATAAAGCACATCATTATTTTTCAAATTCAAACGTTCAATGGCATACCACAGTCCTTCTGGATCAGGCTTTTCCAGCTTTACATCATCTGCGCCTACAATAATGTCAACCATCTCATTTGCCTCAAACTTACGCAATATCTGTTCTATTCTGGAATGAAATTTTGTCGTCACTATGCCAATTTTATATCCTTTATTTTTCAACTCCTTCAAAACATCTTTTACGCCATTATATAATTCTGTATTAACAACCATGACATCATCCGCTTTTTCCTTAAACAATTTAGCAAATTGTTCTGCTTCATCTAAGTCACAATTTAACGTTAATACCGAATACGTGTCCCTTAGAGATAAGCCAATTGTCTTTCTGATTTCTGCAATATCTCTTACGGAATGACCTAGTTGCTCTAATGCATAGTTTACACTAAGAACAATTCCATTTGTCGAATCTCCCAAAGTATAGTCAAAATCAAAAATTACAGCTTTTTTCATCGTTTTCTTACCTCTCCATTTTCTACTCTGTGCCCTTTGATAATATCTTTCACCTTGCTATGTCCATATCCTTGATAATTATTTACAACTCAATCAATAATACTTTCATTTTCAAACACCTGCTTTACAAAATCAAGTGTTCACTGAATAGCCTTCCCCTACCTGTTTACGGTTCTTACAGGTATACAATTAAAAACTGAAATAATAAATCGCATAAACCCAGTCACTTAAACGAACTTCATCCCTTATTTTTAGCGACAGAACACCTTCATAAGACGCTCCCGGATGTTTGATAATATCCTGATACCGAAAGAAAAAACGTATTCCCGGAGTAAAACCTATACTTAAATCTTCCTCTGTTGAGAATCCCTTAAGTTTTCTTTCCATTACCAGTCTGTCACCAGCCTGACAGTTGCCCCATGCAAACATTATGTAATCAAAATAATCTTCCGGATCCATTTGCCGCATTCCTGTATATTTTTCTATAGCATTTATAATTTGCTCATCAGCTTCTATCTCACAATTTCTTCCATATTTTGATTCATAATTCCATTGCATTATTGTAGACTTTTTCATATGTTGTAAGAGCCAAATCCGCTATTTCTCTCATTCGATGTTCATAAACTATTGTTCATCTAGCGAGTGAAACCAACATCAAAAAACAACCATTTTATTTCT
The DNA here is from genome assembly GCA_964521555.1 of uncultured Jutongia sp. Taxonomy (GTDB): domain Bacteria; phylum Bacillota; class Clostridia; order Lachnospirales; family Lachnospiraceae; genus Butyribacter. The sequence goes on from CAZFSU010000005.1 coordinate 84,070, forward strand.
TCACTCTTTGCTGTTAAAGCAATTCTAATAATTCATATAAATCCCTAATGCTTTCACCATTTTCCGTTGTACGATCTATCTGTATAAATTTGCAATTAGCACTTATTGCTGTCTGCCGGTCTTTTTCTTCATCCCCAACGAAAATTATGTCTGTAATTAGAACTTCATATTTTTCAGAAATCATTTGCAAACCTTTAACATTAGGTTTCCTATATCCGGAAACGGCAGACGAAATATAACAGTCAAAATAATTCTGTATTCCTGAAATAGCTCTTTTGAAAACTTCATCCGGCATTGCACTTGGTAAATCCGTAAGCGTTGCAATATCATACCCTTTTTCTTTTAATTTTGATAACACATCCACTGTATCTGAATATATTTCTACTCTAAGATTCAATCCATTCCAAAAAGTTTCTATGCAGTTTTGAATCGGTATATCTATGTTCCAATGCTCCAGTGCTTTAGAAAAAATGAATTCGGCGGAATATTCAATCTCCCTATAGTTTACTCTCGGATTAAAATGCTTTAGCACATGCACTGCTTCTTGAATTGCATCTTCTGAAATATTACAATTATATTTTTTATTAATTGCTTCAAATCCTTGACAATAAAAATCCACCCATGAATATGGCATTCCCACATATTGCATCAACGTACCGCCCAAATCAAAAACAATTACTTTCAAATTTTTCTCCTTCTTAGCTTTCTATATACGTTTATATCGTGTTCTTTTTTCCGGTTCAAAACTTTGTACAGTCAAAAATCACTATCTTATAATAAAAATTATTTCATTATACTATCAATCCAATTATTCCTCTTAGCACATTTTATCTCAGTTTCCCAGTCTTCGCCCTTACTTGTGATACGGCTCTCCATAAGAATCCTAAGTGCGTAATTAAAAAAATATTCTCAATTAAGATAACAATACCAAATACCCTCTCAAATAAATTGGGAGTTATCGAGTTATTTTAAAAGAAAAATAACAATTTTTTATGATGTGGCTCCATACTTTTTGATGCAATCATCACACCATTCTTTCACTTCTGCTCCAACTTGATCTGCTGATAACTCATCAACCATTAGCACATCAACATTTTCTCTTCCAATAAACCATTTCCTTTTCAATGGCATCATATTTTGTAAATGATGCTCAAAGAAATTACGACTTCTAGTATCATCATTCTCTTTATGTCTTCTTAGCACTTCGTCCGATGCATCTAAAAATAAAATTCTTGTTGGCAAACATCTTCTAACTGCATCCAATTCACTTTTTAAAGCATTTTCTATTTCCCAATCAACCCCAATACTTTTGGGATAGTTTAAAGTATAGAATTCAATCTCCTCAGCTCCAAAATCCATTATGCTACAAGGATACTTTATTGCTTTCTCATAACGAACCACTTCTTTGCCAAGCCAGAGTTTTTGTATTTCCAAATAATCTTCATAAATATTCTTATCAAGATTTCGTCTTTTCACCTCTTCAACAATATCACTATTGATTTCGTAGCTGATATTAATATATGGAGCGTTTTCCTGTATATATCGAACTGCGGTTGTTTTTCCAACAGCCATACATCCTTGTAAAGACAATATCATATTACACGTTCCTTCCTTTCCCATAAAAAATGAATTTACTCAATATTTTCTTTTTCTAAATACTCTAGTGGATATAAATAATCATAATCTTCTACATTAAATTCAATGCAAATCCCATTTCCATTGGACGCATAATCTTTCCACATATAATTATGATACTCATATGTCAAGGAATACACATCATACATTTCCGTAAAATAATTTATTAATAAATGCACATTACTAACACTTCGACGTGTTTTCATAGCAATCTTTGTTACATCATAATTAATTTGAAACTCTGTTTCATCATTTAGCGTTTTATAAAAAGAAAACCATATTTTCCCCTGCTTTAATGTATTAATTTTCGTTCTTACCAAATTTTCTTCCTCATCAAAGGAAATAAATTTATATACCTTTCCATCTCTAATTGCTTTTCTTAAATAATCTATTTTGTATGGGGTTGCCTTATCTGGCTTATACCTTAAATTTCCCATTAACATGACATATTTCTCATAAAATCCAAGCCTGCTCATACCATCTCCTATTTTATGCTAATTTTGCTTTCAATCCAAGTCATTTTCACTATAGACAATAAATAGGACAGATATACACTTTTTAGCTAATATCTGCCCTTAACATACCCTTTGACAAAACCACTTCTCTAATAAGCTATTTCTTTCTGCTCCTTTTCCAAAGCATTAACCACATCAATATCAATCCCCAACCCTTCTGCAATTTCCTCGTTAGATAATTTTCCTATTTTCAACAAACGCAAAGCACTCTCTTTCTTTTCGTCATCTATAAACTCCTCCATCAATTCCTCTACAATTCCACTCATAGTATTCACTCCTTCCTCGTCTTCTTTAAAATATCTTACCCTGTCTGCCAGTTTTTTATAATGCATATCCGAAGCAGTCATGCAAGAAAAATCTTTCATCAGTAGACCTAAAGGCGTATCATCACGATATTCCCCATTTACATATAGGATATGCGAACCATCTCCAAAAGCTTCTCCCATTTCCTCTATGTATCGGTTAATATGGTAAATCGGCTTATCTTTTCCAAAACATCATGCTCCGTTATGAATATAACATAAGTTTCCGGTAGATTTTCTGTTTCATCTCCTGCCAACAGCACATTGGCATCCAGTAAACTACTATGATACCTTGCCCGTTTTGGCTTTGCTCCGCTGTCTGCCCGTTGGATTTCGATATCATATTCTTTTTGCTCACTATCTACGGCTTCAATATCTAAGGTTATGGAACGTCCCTGTAGGTTCTTGATTGCATGCTGAACATTTGCTTTCTTTACCTTTAAATCTGATTTATCCATAATAATACGGAGTATCAATTCTGTACATTCTATATTATCTTCAAAACATTTTGACATAAATTCATCATCAAACAAACGAAAATCTTGAATTCGTTTCCGTATCTTTTTCCGCTTTTCTTCTGCATCTCTGATCTGCACCACACCACCCACTTTCTTTTTGTCATTATTTTTTAAGCACAACTTTTCTATAGTTTACCACGTTTCCCTTATTTACTCAATCCAATTTTTTCTAAAATGGAACACCAGAAAAACAAAAAACAATGCATCACTCACCTACCACCTGTACTATCCCACTTTTCCTGCTAAAATAATATACAGAATCAGACAGCCGTTCTTCCGGCAGTACACTTGCTTCATTGACTTCCTGCACAACTTCCCGGAGATAATCAGGTGGTACATTGATTGATACAGGCATCAATATTAGCTCATGCACGGAACATGGCAGAATATAGAAATCCGCTTCCAGTCTATTAGCAAACTCCATCAATATTTCTGTAGCAAGCATACCGGATGAACCAAAAATACGATTATCATTCAGCATCACATAAGAATTTTCTGAATACATACCGCCCAAAAAACAGGCTTGATTATTGATTCTTCATGCTATCCAGTTAAATTCAGTATACTAATCCACCTGGACACACATCTTTCCTCATAAATTTTTGCATATAAACAACCCATTGAAGCATATTTAATAATGCCCCAATGGGTATTTTTGTAATAATATATTCTTGAATATCTCTCCTATTTGTGTTTATGGATATCTGCTGATTCTACATCTTACTATGATAATTTTCTAATTGATGAAACACTCCAACAACATTCACAACATTATCTTTTACAGAAAATACAACTACATAATCCATCTGCGGTACAATCGCTTCATGATAACCTTTGTTTGATAAATATGTATCTCTGCTAAGTGGAAATTGCAGAGGATTTTCTTCTAAACGTTCATACACCTTTTCCATTCCATCCAACAAATGCAGGACAGCTTGTTCACTCTTTATGCGGTACAGTAAATGATGCACCAGATTATCCAGCAATTCATCCGCATGTTCTGTAATAATCAGCTTATATGCCATATTTTGCCCTCATTCCTGCCAACGCTGTTTTAGCATCCTTTATCTGACCATTTTCTATTTGTCTTTCTGATATTTCAATATCTTGATACACAGATAGCCGTCGCATGGTATCCTCATATATCTCCATACTCATGATTACCATATCCCCATATCCATTTTTAGTAATATAGATTGGTTCTTCTGCCTTATGGCACATATCAGAAATTTCCGATGTATTCTTCAAGTCTTTAATAGGTATAATCTGTGGCATTCGTATCCCTCCTCTCTGGATAAATTATACCATAATTATCCCATCATCTCAACCATATTATATTCTTCTGGAATTTCAAAAACCTCCGTTATTTATGATATGGCTCTCCATAAGAATCCTAAGTGCGAAGCAAGTGAAAGGTCACACATCAATAAGGTCCGGTGCGGCGACAGCTCGCCAATGATAATTTATGTTTTTACCCCAGCCTTAGTTTATGTATAATTTTATATATGACAGCATTTCAACAATCCGCATATTTTCGTCCACATACTCTAAATCATTATCTGCCATAATGACATCACCTAAAATAATGCGATACTGCATATCTTTTAATTCTACATTATCTTTAAATCGGATTTTTGGAAATTCCACAACTTCATGATACCTACTTACTTGTTGAATCAAATTATCCGATTTTGACATATCAATGTATGGGAGAATACCAACGCCAAATTCAAAAAACAAAATTATTTACATCTTGAGCTTTGATAACAGAGTCAATCGTTACACTGAAAATTATAGAGATTTTTTCTAATATCTCTATATCTGGAACAGTCTCTCCGCATTCCTATTTTGAAACAACCTTTTCCTTTTCGTAATTTAATAATTTGCTTTCTCATTTTTTGCATATCCATAGTAATGCCTCCTTTCAATTTGATAAAAAAATTATATCATCTGTTTTAAGCGCATACTATCAAATAGCAATTGATTTACACAACCATTCGTTTATTACCCCTCTTACTTCTATATTCCCATAAATGCATCAAAATTTGTGCCATCAGGAATTGTTATGTCAAATTTATCTGCCGTTTTAAAAACAAGCTTTTCCATTCAAACATTTCTTTGAAATTGTTGTAACATTCTTCACAAATACTACAACTCTCTAAACCATCTCTTCCCATTCAGCCAAAAATTCTAAAATGAATTCTCTCATATATTTTTCCCTGTGTTCAGCTATCTTTTTTGCTGTTGGTGTGTTCATTAAATCTCCAAGCAAAAATAATTTTTCATAAAAATGGTTAATGGTAGTGGAAATATGCTTATGGTACTCTTCTCTATCCATATTTAAATCCGGTTTGATATCAGGGTCATAAATGATTCTATTATGTTTTCCACCATATGCGAAAGCTCTTGCAATTCCAATGGCACCTATGGCATCAAGTCTGTCTGCATCCTGAACGCATTTACCTTCAAGCGTCTGCGGTACAACTGAATCCGTTCCTTCAAAGGAAATTTCACTGATAATATTACATATGATTTCTATAAATTCTTCATTTACATTATGTGTTCTCAAAAAATTAACTGCCTTATCTTTATGTGTACTTGTTTCAGGAGATAACTTTATATCATCTACATCATGTAATAAAGCAGCCAATTGGACGACCGCTATATCAGCATTCTCCCTGGACGCTATATTAGTTGCCAATTCGTATACTCTAAGCGTATGAAAATAATCATGACCACTATAATCATTTTCAAACACCTGCTTTACAAAATCAATCGCATCATCAATAACTTTCTTATCCATAAGCACCTCCAATCACTTTAATCCTATACCTTTTAAAACTTCATTCCGGGACGTGCGTTCATTCTCATGTTTTTCATCAAATAATGCTATAACATGTGCAGGCTCTACCTTACAAATAATTTTCAGCAATACCTCTTACAAAATCAAGTGTTCACTGAATAGCCTTCCCCTACCTGTTTACGGTTCTTACAGGTATACAATTAAAAACTGAAATAATAAATTACTGCCTCCAACAATCAGAAGCCTGTTTATATCGAATCCAACACATAGTATATTTCTCTAAAATTAATTTCCTATCTTACATATAATAATGCCACTTAAAGCCCTTTTTACATCTTTTCCCAAATACGCCCTTACTTGTGATACGGCTCTCCATAAGAATCCCAAGTGCGAAAACCGCGTAAAAATTATCTAAAAATGCAGATAAGGCAAAACAACTTTAGAGATAAATTTTTTATGCATTTTTTGTCACATAATGTTTAACTTCTTTAGATGGACTAACAAGTTCTGTCTTGAAAAATTCAGGATAATATTTTTTTTGATGATCCGCTTTAATCCATACCAAACGTTCCTTGTTTCCGTCCTCTGTAAAACTATTGCATACCGGTTCAAAGTCCGCAGGAACCTTCATATAGAAAAAAAATGAAATTTCATGAACAACATTCCCTTGTTTTACCAATGAATCTCCCGGGAAAAAATTTTCATGAATAAATCCAAGTCTATCAATTTCCATTTTTACACCTGTTTCTTCAAACACCTCTCGCACCACCGCTTCTTCTGCTGTCTCGCCGAATTTTATTCTTCCGCCGACGGAATACATATGGTCAAAACGGTCATTTTCTACCATGAGAAAATTATCATCTTTCATTATAATTGCACCGACACGAATATTAAGAATTCCATCTTCCAGTTTTACACATAAATCCTTATTCAACTATTTTTTCCTCCATCAATTTCAAATCTTCCTTATTTTGCAGAGCATGGTTACTCCAAACTATCCATTTTCTATAGGCTGTTCTTTTCAACAATAATACCTCAATACTCTTTTTCTGCTCATACATATAATTTTATTATAAGCAAATTTCTTTTCTCACGACTATTCCATTTCCGATGGGATATGCCTGAAATCCATGCTATATATACATTGAAACATTCCCACAACAATTTTCCTGTAAAAAGTCTCCGTCTGATGGGTATGACTCAATGCGGTGATATCCATTTGCCGCAGCATATGCACATACTGCTTTCAGCATTGCAGAATCCAACCATTGTATCCGCGCAGTATGCCACAAAGCCATTCAATCTGCCATCCTGAATAAGCTTTACCGCAAAATTTTTCTTAACATCCTGCCTATTATTTAAGGGCAGTTGACTTCGGTCAAATTCATGCTGTTCTGTCCAATGATGCCACACGCAAAAGTATCCTTTGTTTATATTCCCATCTGTAAAAACACGGTTTTCAAAAAAATCAATATAATCCTTCCACATATCGCTTGTAAGCTTTTTTACTTCAAGCATTTATATGTCCTCCTTCTTCTTAAGTTCTTCCACAATAACCAACTCCACTATGTCCTGTTAATGCCTTTACGATTCTCCATCCTTCATGATTTTGTTTCATATTCGCCTCAACCGGTAAAAATCCCAAATCCAGATACACTTTACACGCCAGCCAAGTATTTGTCTGTGTTGGAATTTTTGCATGTTTATATCCCAAGTCATTCATAGCTCGAAGAACGTATGTAATCAAAGGCTTTGAGAGCCCTCTTCCCTGATATTCCCGCCTTACTGCCACCCAGTGAAGCCAGCCGCTATTTGATGTATCCCGACCATATATATCATAAAGTGCCGTTGCAGTAGCGATTTTCTCGCCCCTGTCATTTTCAACAAAAAACATTCTATTTGGAAGTTCATCAAGTCTTGCTGCAAAATAACGATTCCATGCTTCCAAACCTTGCTCGTAACAGGAAAATTCTTTTGCCGATATCTCTATATCAATCCATGTGTCTCTATCCATGTCAGAATATGATACAAATCTATATCCCTCAGGAAGTTTAAATTGTGTCACCTCTGTGATATCTTTTTCTAGCAGCAGCTCATAATAGCATATTCTATCATCATGATTATCAAACCCCGCTGTCTTAATTCGAGGTAAACAAAAATCTAGGGTCGCTTTGATATTTCTCTCATTTTTCCGGATGTACTTTATCCTATCAATTGTGTTCCTAACCTCAGAAATTCCCAGCGTTCTTTCACTTTCATCCATACATGTCCCAAGTGCTCTTTGAATATTATATTCCAACCATTCTACCCATGTATACGCCAATCCGAAAACAACACTATATGCTCTAAAACAATTATCATATGCTTCCAAGTAGCCCTCAAAAAAAGCAGCTATTTTTTCGACTTTTATATCGCGGGTTACAATCCCCGACCATTGGAGTGCAAGCTGAAGTGCATGAGATATGGGATTCCCATGATCGAGACATTCCAAATCGATTACCCAGGGTTCACCGTTATTCCACATAATATTCTTTGGATCCATATCTTCATCGGACAAGCAAATGATATCCGGTAAAGATTTTCTTGCCTTATTCAGTTCTTTCTCGGCATAAATCAGAAGTTCCTCATTGTCAGCTAGAACAGCGGCAATCTCACTCTTCTCCTCTTTCGCTTTCAGAACATACATGTGCCAGTCGATTTTACTCAGCTCCGGCTCCTTGTGAGGAACATTTTTCGGTTCGATTGCGTGAATCCTTCCAAGAATATTTCCCGCCATATTACATTCATCATTTGAAATATTGTTCCAGTCTGTAATATGTCCATCCTGCCAATGAAAAATATAAAAATACTGTCCGTTTATATTTTGCATTTTATTTCCATGAACTGTTATGGAAGGTACAATAGGGATGTTTTCCTTTTCTAACAAGCATTCAATTCTTTCCGCCCGGGCATAATTTTCAAGCGCATCGGGTCTGCTCATTATTTCTGTATTTAAGTGTTTCACCGCGTAGGTTCCGCTATTTGTTGTTACTTTGTACATCCGGTGCAAAAGACCGCCGGTTACGGATGTAACAGGAGCAATAATTGTCCCCAAACCACATGTCAACATCAATTCTGCTAATAATTCTTCTATATGTTTTTTTTCCATTTCTCTTATAATTTCCATTTATCCTTTCTTATTTTTCCATAGACAATTACAGTTTTAATGCAATCATTCCACCTAAGGAATTTCCTGCCCGATTCCCGGCCTTCGCCTTTACTTATGATATGGCTCTCCATGCATAATCCGAAATGCCCGATACACCTGTTCTAATAACACTACCCGTATCAACTGATGGGGAAATGTCATCTGCGAAAAGCTCAACCGTTCCTTTGCTTCGCGAAGTAATCCCGCATCCAGACCAATCGATCCTCCGATCACAAAAACAATATGGCTTTCTCCCCGTATCCCTAATTCGTGAAGCTTGTCCGCAAACCCCTCCGAAGAAGTCTGTTTCCCATCGATGGCGAGAGCGATCACATATGCCCCATCCTTTATGTAACGGCGTAGTCGCTCCCCCTCTTTGGCCCGGATTAAATCTTCCTCATGCCTGCTGGCATGATCCGGTGTCTTCTCATCTGCCACTTCTAAAATTTCTAATTTACAATATCTGCTTAACCGTTTACTATATTCCTGTATCGCATCGGTAAAATATTTCTCTTTGATTTTGCCTACTGCCAGTATCGTTATCTTCATGTTTTTCCTCATATTATAATTTCGTATTCTTGCACATAACAGATTCCCTGCGCTTTCCGATAGGCACACCCTGTATGTTATTTCCACACCAAACGCATATGCTTTCCATGTCATAATTTCATAGGATCATCGATTACCTTCCCCAATGGCCAGACTGATACATAAGGCCCGGTCTATTTTTTTCAGGATCTCATCATCCAGATGACAAACCTTTTCCCGTAATCTGGATTTATCGATGGTACGTATCTGCTCCAATAATATCACCGAATCTCTGCTGATATCATACTTATCCACTTCTAAAGAAATATGTGTTGGCAATTTAGCTTTATTCATCTTGGAAGTAATCGCTGCACAAATTACAGTTGGGCTGTGCCGGTTCCCCATATCATTTTGTATAATCAGGACCGGCCTGATACCGCCCTGTTCGGACCCCACCACCGGGCGAAGATCCGCAAAAAATATGTCTCCACGTTTTATAACCAAAACGTTCACGCTCCATTTCTATATTGATTAAACCGGTTCTTTCCTATCTTTACCAATTTTTTCAGAAGTATTCGTAAACGTTTCTTTTTTCTATTGATCGGGTTCCCGAAGGGTTATCTCAAAGAACTGACATAACTACTTATAATGCCGGATAATTGTCATGGGTTTCTATGATCTTACCCTGACGATAATAAACTCTCGGAACACGTTTCCCCACATCACAGACAAATTCATAATTAAAGGAACCTGACAAGTCCGCCACTTCCTCTACAGATAATATCTCTTCCCCATCACATCCAAACAAAGTAACCATATCCCCTGTCTGAACATTCGGAATCCCAGTGACATCCACCATAAATTGATCCATACACACGCGTCCCAGAATCGGTGCTCTCTGTCCACGAATCAGGACACATCCCCGATTCGACAGAGATCTTGGATATCCATCGGCATACCCTACAGGTATGGTGGCCACTATCGTTTCTTTTGTGGTGGTATACGTTCCTCCATAACCGATTTCCACACCAGCCGGCAATGTCTTGACATAAGACACATATGCTTTCCACTGCATTGCCGGTATGAGTGGCAAGCGTTCCTTTGCCACTTCCTGCGATGGGTATAGCCCATAAATACAAATACCATCGCGAACCATATCCAGATTCACTTCCGGCATCTCTATGATCCCGGCACTATTGGATACATGTTTCACCGGCAAAGGGATTCCTGCCGCCTCTATCTGAGCAGTAAAATCCATGTAACGCCGAAACTGTTCCCTGGCCTTGGTTTTATCCACTTCATCCATACGTGCAAAATGAGTAAAACAACCTTCAATCTGTATTCCCGGCAAAGCGGCAATCTTTTTAATCTGCTCCAAACTGTTGGCATCCGGCTGAAACCCGATCCGGCTCATTCCGGTATCTAATTTGATATGTATTTTTGAAGTTTTCTCCATTCTGACCGCCGTTTGTGATATTTCCTGTGCCATTTCCAGAGTAAATACTGCTGTCATAATATCGTATCGAATCATTGGCTCATAAAGCGGTTTCGGTGTATAACCTAAGATCAAAATGGGTTTGGTCACTCCCGCCTGGCGCAGTTCCACCCCTTCCTCCAAAATAGCCACACCATAGGCGTCTGTCAACGGATCTAATACTCTGGCCAACGGTACAGCACCATGACCATAACCATCTGCCTTGATCACTGCCATCATCTTGGTATCCGGTTTTGTCAGAGACTTTGCTGCTTTAACATTATCATAGACTGCATCCAGATCTATTTCCGCCCACACTCTGTAGTATCTCTTCATGAGATTTCTCCTTTCATCACCTTAGGAATCTCCTGTAGTATATCCGAAGCCAACATAGTATATGCCCCTTTTTCCTGTACATAGGCTTCTGCCGTCATACCGTGCAGACATACTGCCAATGACGCTGCTTCCATCGGTTTCATGCCCTGTGCCAGCAATCCCCCGATCATCCCGCTTAATACATCGCCGGAACCTCCTTTTGCCAAAGCATGATTTCCTGTAGTATTGATATACACCTGCTCGCCATCGGAAACCACCGTTCTGGCGTCTTTTAAGACAATCGTACATTTACCCTCTCGTTCATACACGGTCTCTATCATATGATCCATAATCACAGGAACTTCTTTTTGGATCAGCCTGCTCATTTCTTTTAGATGCGGTGTCAGGATCACATGATCCGGCAGACACAACCTGCGTCCATCGTGAGAATCTTCCGCAAACCATTCCTCCATCTGTGCCAATAGATTCAAACCATCTGCATCAATTACCACGGGTTTGTGTGATGCATCCGAAGACGTATTCCCTTCCTTCACTAGATGATCCAAGACTAACCGCAATATTGCTTGAGCCTCTTGACCTAAACCCAATCCCGGACCGATGACAACAGCATTGGCAAGGTCCATCCCCTGTATAATCATCGCAATTTCCTCTTCAGTCAAATCCGAAGACCATGTACTAACAATCGCTTCCGGTAATTTCGTACGAATGATATCTGCATTTTCTTTTGCTGTCACAACATGCACCAAACCTGCTCCTACACGGTAGGCGGCCTCAGATGCAAAATAACAGGCTCCGCTCATCTGCGGCGATCCTGCCATCACTAACACCCTGCCATAGGAACCTTTGTGAGACCTTATTTTGCGTTTCGGCAGCAAAGAATAAATTTTCTTTGCATCATAAGTGTACGCTTTTGGGGACACCTGTCGAACCGCCTGCTTTGGAAACCCGATATCTGTCACTATCACTTTCCCGGCATATTGCATCCCGGGATTTAATACAATTCCCCGCTTATTGACTCCAAATGTCACGGTAACATCTGCCTGTACTGCTGTTCCCAGGACTGCACCAGTCCCCGCATGTATCCCGGATGGGATGTCGGCTGCTATGACCTTCGCTGACGAAGCATTGATCCACTCTATCCACCGCCGCTGGATACCGGTGATGTCCCGGCAAAGTCCTATACCAAATATTGCGTCGATAATAATAGTATATTTCTGTAGCTTTTCCTCTGTGACAGACTCCGCCTGATAAACCGGGATGCTCATCCGTCTGGCAATCCCCATCTGACACTCCATCTCTTCACTGCATTTCTCTATTTGTCCCACAATCAGGACAGCTACATCATAGCCAGACTCCCGTAAAATCCGGGAAGCTGCCACACCATCCCCGCCGTTGTTACCAGTCCCACAGACCGCCAGTATCCGATCCACACCAGGAGAACTCTGTGCCATGATGCAACCTGCCATAGCCATAGCAGCTTTTTCCATCAATACCATAGACGGAATACCAATATCCTGAATGGAAATCCTGTCGATCTCTTTTGCTTCCGCAGCATCGGCAATATAATTAATCCCTCGTCTCATCATTCTGCTCTCTCCGTTCCCAAACCACATACCACTTTCACTCTTCCCCGATTGCCACTGCATATGCCACAGCCATCTGCTCTGTATCTGAAAGAGATAAAAGCACTTTCGTAATCCCTAATGTTTCTGCCCGCATTGCAGCAGGTCCTAATAACCGGACACAGGGAGCCCCCGTGGGCTCCCGTAATATCTCGATATCCGATGGCATAATCCCCTGAAATCCAGTCCCCAATGCTTTCACCACCGCTTCTTTTCCAGCAAATGTAGACGCTGCTCTGTCCGGCTTTTGTTCGATCAATACACGTTCCTGTTCCGAGTAATATTTTTGTTGAAAGGATTCCTTATCATAGGCTTTTCTTACCCGCAAAATATCCACCAGATCCGTTCCGATTCCAACGATTCTACTCATTTCACTAACCCTCTCTGTTATTCTTCGAGTTTATTTTCTTCGATGTTCCCTTTCCACACCTGATGCTCCCGGTCAAAGATTTCTACCACCTCTGCACCTAATAAGTTGTGCATATATTTATACACCTCGGTATTACGCATCTCCCGGTCCTGTTTCTGCAAAATATGATTTTTTAACTCCTCGCGCATTGCCTGAATTTGTTTTTCTTCTTCCTCTATGATCTCGGTATTATCCATCAACTCCTGATAGCACACTTTCATACAGGCAATCAAGAGTCTTTGATTCATCTCCTTGATTTGTCTGGGAAGATGTTTCTTTAATTCTTTGGTGTCTTCGATTTTTTCATTTAAGTCCGCGATTAATTTTTGATTTTTCTCTTGTTTTCTGATACGGATCGGACTATCAAACTCATGGCCATCTGTCATATTATCCACAATATTTTTCATTAATACCTTTTTGGCCTTGTCATAATCTTTTAAATCATGCTCTGTCTGGCCTTGTTGTTTGATTAATTGATTCAGCTCTTTTTCAATTTTTTTAATCTCGCCGGTCTTACGAAAATCCGGAAATAATGCATGCCACTTGGCGTCCAGTGTCAATAATGGAATCTCTTTTCCTCTAAGTGCCTGCATATATAAATATTCCATTTCCATATCTGATGTTTTTCTTCTCTTACGTCCCATAATTCCCCCATATATTCTCTTATACATAACACACCAGGGACCAACCGGTCCATTACATGGCGGCTGTGTACCAGTCAATCCTCCGTTGGCTTGCGGAGTCTTCGACTAATTAGATTGATACTTCTATTTATTATAGAACCGAGGTTCCAATAAGTCAAATATAGTTGCCAACAAAGACGGGTATACGGTATAATGATGATGTATATAAAATACAGAAACGCAACAAACTATGTTGTTGGGGAGGTATCTATGAATTTACAAGAAGCAAAGCAAAAACTGGCACAGTATTCACAAGAGCATATTCTTAAATATTACGAAGAACTATCGGCACCAAAACAAAAACAGCTATTGGAGCAAATCTCGGAAACGGATTTTTCTGTGATAAACCAGATTCAAAATCCCTCGAAAGAAACAAGCAGCCAGGGTGTAATCACGCCGATCAAAGCGATGCAGATACCCGAAATTAAAGAAAAAAAAGAGCAATTTACACAAACCGGTCTGACCGCCATCCGGCAGGGAAGTGTAGCGGCCGTTCTATTGGCTGGCGGTATGGGTACACGCTTGGGCTCTGATCATCCCAAAGGAATGTATGATATAGGATTAACCAAACCGGTTTATATATTTGAGCGTATTATTTCCAATTTACTGGATGTGGTCAAGCAAGCTGAGACTTGGATTCATCTTTTTATCATGACCAGTGACAAAAACCACGAGGATACTACGAACTTCTTTCAAACGCATGATTTCTTTGGATATCAGGCAGAATATATCCACTTTTTCAAACAGGATATGGCACCGGCTTCTACCTATGATGGTAAGGTCTATCTGGAAGAAAAATATAAAATTGCCACATCTCCCAATGGCAACGGAGGATGGTTTTCTTCTCTACAAAATGCTGGTCTGATGGAACTCATTCGTATCAATGGTATTGAATGGCTTAATGTATTTGCCGTAGATAATGTATTACAACGGATCGCTGATCCTTGTTTCGTAGGTGCCACCATTGCCAGAAATTGCAGCGTTGGTGCCAAAGTAGTCCGTAAAAATGATCCCGATGAAAAAGTGGGTGTGATGTGTCTCAAGGATGGACATCCTTCTATCGTGGAATATTATGAACAGACACCACAACTTCGTGATACCAAAGATGAAAATGGAGATCCGGCATATAATTTTGGTGTAATACTCAATTATTTATTCCGTATTTCCTCTTTGGAGTCCATCTGCAAAACAGAAATGCCATTGCACATTGTAGAAAAAAAGATTCCTTTTCTGGATGATGATGCCAATCCGGTAAACCCATTAGAACCAAATGGCTATAAGTTTGAAACTTTGATTTTAGATATGATTGAACTAATGGATACCTGTCTTCCCTTCGAGGTGGAACGGGAAAAAGAATTTGCACCAATCAAAAACAAAACCGGTGTGGATTCCGTGGAAAGTGCTCGTTTTCTCTTACAAAAGAACGGTGTGACATTATAGTGTTCCCCAGACGATCACAATGCATTAAAATCCTTCGATCAATACAAAAAGCCGAAGTGTCTCTGATGTTCACCAGAGAACCTTCGGCTTCTTTCATCAATACGATCAATCCTCTGCCATATCTCCTGTCAGGTAATACTCATTATAATACCTGTCTGCGATATACTCCAGATAAGAAATCGATTCAGTGGAATACTTTTGGATCAGACTGGCACGAATATGCGAAGTAATCAGTAAGTCATTTTCCACTTCTGTCACCTCATCATCTCTCCAGCCATCCATGATTTCCTGTGACAACTCATTACTAAGCCATTGAAAAATTTCCTCTGTTTTAATCTGCTCTGCCGGTATCTCCAACTTCACTTTCGATGCCTTGACAAAACTTACAATCCCAATAATCAGGAAAATCACGAATACCAATGCTATCGCCACAAACACAAATTTCTCATACCGGATCGGTAAGATCTCTAATTGACACAGAGTGAGAAAAATTCCGCCCAAAATAGAAAACATCACAAAGGTAATACCGGAAAACTTCAGATCTTTATACTCATCTTCCTTGGTAGTATAGCTTTCTGCGACAGTATACAATAAATCTTTGGTATCTTCCTCCACTTTTTCTGACAGAAGTAGATTATCTGCCTGCTTCTGTACTTCACTATCCCGGTCAAAAACATCCTCTTCTGAAACCGTGTCCTGTTCTTCTGTATCCCAGTTATACTCTGTCTCATACTCACTTTCCGTTGTTGTTTCGTCCGTTACTTCCTCTGCGCTCTCTGCCTCTGTTTCAGCATCCTTGTCTGCCGATATGTCATTATCCGCCTGATTCTGCAGTTCTTCCAATGCTTTTTCTTCTTCCATCGCCAAAACAAATCCACGGAATAATTTTTCTGCTCTTTTCTGCTGTTTCTCTGGGACTGTGACAATATAAATCCCCTTTTCCCCTTCTTTTTCCGCCTTTTTCGCCTGATCCAAACCAGAATAATTCAAATACTCCATGAAACGATCTGCAACCGCTTCATCCTTAAATTCACAAATATCAACTGTATAAAAATCAGCGGCTGTCCCTTCCACTAACTCGGCGCCGCAATCCGCACAAACGGTTACGCCTTTACGATACTCTAATTTACAATTTGGACACCACATCGATATGACCTCCTTCTTCTTTCAAAAAAGTGCGACCCAAAATGGACCGCACTCTCCCGCTCAATTCAATCAATTATTTTACAATCTCTTTAACCTTGGCTGCTTTACCTACTCTATCACGCAGATAGAACAATTTCGCACGTCTGGCTTTACCCTTGCGAACCACTTCAATCTTATCAATGATTGGAGAATGCAATGGCCATGTCTTCTCCACACCAACACCATTCGAGAGCTTTCTAACGGTAAATGTCTCTCTGACACCACCATTCTGTCTCTTCAATACCGTACCCTCATATACCTGAATACGTTCTCTAGATCCCTCGATAACCTTTGCATATACCTTTACGGTATCACCTACATTAAAATCTGTGACATCAGACTTTAACTGCTCTTCTTCAATCGCCTTAATAATATCGTTCATTTGTGTGACCTCCTTCATTATTTTGACATTCTTAATACTTATGTGCAAAACGCAACCGTAACAGAGGAATATCTCTACTCACAACAAGAATTAGAATATCATACTTGTACACCATTTGCAAGTATTTTCTTAAAAAAACTCGAAAAATCTCAAAAAATAATATTTTTACTCTTCTCCTGCCTCCGGTTGCAATAATTCAAGCAATTCTTCACCGGTCAACTGATTCACAAACATTTCCCCGGATTGAATGACCTGCTCTGATAAATTTTTCTTCCGTTTTTGCAATTCATAAATCTTTTCCTCGATAGAATCCTTCATAACATACTTGATCACTTGCACCTTACGTTTCTGTCCAATGCGGTAAGCCCGGTCAGTGGCCTGATCTTCCACTGCCGGATTCCACCAGGGATCAAAATGAATCACTGTATCGGCACCGGTCAGATTCAATCCTGTGCCACCTGCTTTTAAGGAAACCAAAAACACATTCACTTCCCCCTGGTTAAAAGATTTCACTTCCCGCTTTCTCTCCTCCGGTGTCGTCGAACCTGCCAAATAATAAAAAGCAATTTGATGTTCCCGCAATTCCCGGGCTATGATGGACAACATACTGGTGAACTGAGAAAAAATAATCACATGATGTCCCGCCGCTAAGATATCCGGTAATTGTTCCATCAGCAATTCCAGCTTGCCGCTGCCCCCCTGATAATTTTCCACAAAAGTTCCCGGATGACAACAAATCTGACGCAATCTGGTCAAAGCGGCTAACACCTGAATCCGGTCCTTTCCATCCCCAAAGCTTTCCTTATCCTGAATCTCAACCTGTATACGGGATAAATAGGAACGATAAATCTTTTTTTGTTTCGCCGTCATCTGGGCAGTACGTCTGGTCTCAATCTTATCCGGCAATTCCTTTAATACCTCTTTTTTCATACGACGTAAAACGAATGGCTGAATCCTTTTTCGTAATTCCTGCATTCGTTTGCTATTATTCTCCCGTAAAATCGGTCTCTCATAATAGTCAGAAAACCGATGATATCCAGGGAAGAACCCTGGCATCACAAAATCAAAGACGGACCAAAGTTCTGATAAAGCATTCTCAATCGGTGTACCCGTCAGCGCAAACCGATGTTCCGCCCGAACCGCTTTCACCGCTTTTGCCCCCAGAGAAGCAGGATTCTTAATAAACTGTGCTTCATCAATAAACATGGCATCAAAAGATATCTCCTGATAACTTCCAATATCTTTTCGGATCAAAGGATAGGTGGTAATCCACACATCATATTCCTCCCTTTGCTGTGTTAAAAGCAGACCCCGTTCGCCCGGATTCCCTGTCACAATACAGGTACGAATATGAGGAGCAAACTTTTCAAACTCCTCCTGCCAATTATAGGCCAATGAGGTTGGACATACAATCAGTGTGTGCGTACCAGGATTCGAACAAATATAGGCAATGGTCTGGATCGTTTTTCCCAGCCCCATATCGTCCGCCAAAATACCGCCCATACCATATCGCGCCAGGGTTTTCAGCCACTGGTATCCTACTTTTTGATATGGACGCAAAACATCCGCCATCATCGCCGGAATTTCCCAATGTGCTTTTTCCGGATATCGTAAATCCTGTATCAACCTCTGATAGCTTTCTTCTTTTTGAATCCGATTGGAACGAGGTAACAACTCCTCCAAATACAACGCGGCATTTTGTTTGAAATGTAATGTCCCATGCTCTGTACTCTCGGCCACATCCAACATCTGCCGCAGCATATCAATATTTCGTTCCTGCTGTGTCAGATCTATGAATGCCCCGCTTTTTAGGCGGTAATATTTTCTCTTCAGCCGAATGGAGCGAAAAAAATCCTCCAATTCTGATTTCGGAATCTGCGTATATCCTAATTCCATTTCCAATAAATTAATATCGGTATTGAAACGGATTCCTGCCTGAACCGATCCCATTTTGCGGACAGCAATCGATTTATATTCTTTGGAATAAAAGACCATAAATTGTTCTGTCAATTCCGGCAAATGTTCCGTCATCATCTGGAAGATATCCTCTTCTCTGGTTAGCTGAAAGACCGTTCCCTTCACAGTAAAATGCATGTCATACAATAAACGTATCAGCCGTTCTTCCTCTTCCCTGTCACGAACTACAATATAGCCCCCTGCCTTGGTCTCTTCCAACGGATTCACCTCATAAGCCCCATAGCAAAACCGAAGAGAAGCTGTAACCACCGGACGATGACGCTGCATCACCATATCCAAATATAGTTTTGGTTCGATAGGCTCCACAATATAACGATTCCGAATCTCCTCCGGAACCGTAATCTGCATTGTTTTCTTGATCACAGGCAGGACTTTTTCGATGAAATCGCCCATATTATCGCCCCGAAATTCCACCTGTCTGCTCTCATTCCCAAAAATCGCAGTATAAAAGGGCAATAAATTAGCTATAAATTCGGCATCCGGCAAATATAGACTGTGATCAAACCCTAAAATAGTTCCATCCGCGCATATAGCGGTCAACCTGTCTTCCGTTCTCTCTTTCAGCGTTAATTTTTGCTGATCCATTTCGATTTCCAAAGAAATATCCGGATTACCACAGACGATCTCCGTTACCCCCATATCTTCTCCGCAAAAGGTCATCTGGATATGCAATCCTTCTGCTAACTGCAACAGTTTACGCAGCATATTTTCGGATAATACTAACTCCTGACGGTTGAATAAGTTGGAATAATATGTTTTTCCTAACGTTTCCTGAATTTCATAGATTTCCACCAGATAATCCATAACTTGTCTGGACACCGGTTCAAAGGCACACTCTCCAGGAATGAAGCGAAATTCTTTCCCCAGACGTATTACATTTCCTGAGGAATAATCACTGATAAATTTCTTGGTATTGGAGATCTTGTACATTCTGCCCGAACCGGCATACAAACGCAAAAATGCCTTAGAACCTTGTGAATGCATTCTTTCATTCACTGTGATCCGCAATTCTAAATGATAATAACTGGGCGTCAGCCCCTGATACTCTCTTTTGCGAAAATACTCAATGATTTCATAAGCAGTCTGATCACCTTCCTGCTGATTTTCCCGAATACTTTCCCGTTGTTGATAGTCCGAGATAAAGAGCAGCGTAGCAACCACGTGTTTACATGCACCATGTTGTTTTACTTTTGCCGGACAGTTACAGCTATACTGTAATTCTCCATCCGCGCCAAAACCGATGGTTACCGTATAAGGATTTCCCCCTTGTACCACACCCCGGTATTGCCCGCTCGATTCATTCCAAGTCACCTTTGATACCGCATGGGCCGCATAATAACGCATCCCCCGATAAAATACCGTATCTGATGTAGCCATCTGACGTATCACTTCTCTTGTGATTTTATGCATATGGATCCTTGACCTTTCTAGAGATTAATTAATTTCGAAATAGATGAAACCGGTCCGCCAGGATAGACATTCTGCGACCCATAGGAAATTCATACAATTCCTCGCGGTTTAATCCTCCTAATTTTATCACCATAGCGAAATAGCTCGCCACCGCCACCAGAAATGCCGGCAGGATAGCAATATATATCCGATGAGTCATCAGGAAAAACAATTCATACACTGCGAATGTCAAGATGCCCATTGCCACGGAAGATAAAAATGGGATACAAAATGTTTTTGTGATTTCCTGTTTAAACCCGATATTTTTACTGACCGAACGTCCATTGAAATAGCAAACCACCAACGGATAGGTTACGTTCCCCACCACCAGAGCATAGGCTCCCATAGCCGTATAGCGCAACAAGATAAAAATCAATATCACATGAATCACCAGGGAAACCAGCGAGTGAATCACAGGGAGACTCATCTTATCAATGCTTTGCAAGACACCACTGGTTACAGTAGATAATGCATAAAAGATAATACAGACAGAACCAGTCATTAACATCCATCCCCCAGTCACATAATCCGCCGACGGAAATAATAAACGGATAATCGGTATCGCCAATACAGCCAGCCCTACAGCCGATGGAAATGCAATAATCATATTAAACTTCACCGCCATTGTAACCTTGTCATGCACTGCCCGTTTATCTCCGTTGGTGACTGAGGCAACCAGGCTGGGGATCATAGAGGAAGCGATGGCAGTAGAAACAGCGATCGGAACACTGACTAACAAACGGTATTTCGTACTATAAATACCCTGCATCGTCCGAACCACGGTATCGTCCACTCCCCGCGCCTCCATCGCATAATTATAAACTGTTACATCAATGATTCCGCTTAACTGATATACGGTCTGACTCAGAATGATCGGAATCACGGTCCAAAAGATCAGTTGATACGTCTGTGCAACTGTCTCAACATCCCGGCTGCGGTCTCTACGCATCTGACGATGCAATACCGGACGATATAACAGATAGATCAAAAATAATAACAACAAAGCAGATAAAGCCCCAAAACAGGTCCCCATAGTGCCGCCGGCCGCGCCCCATGCGGACAGATTCTTGGAAGCACTATGATCCATCATCAGATAATACGCTGCCACAATACTAATGACCGCATTGACGATCTGTTCTAAAATCTGCGACACTGCTGTTGGCATCATCGTATTACGTCCCTGAAACAAACCACGGAATACGCCCATCACTGCCACGATAAAAATCGTCGGTGCCAACACACGAAGCGGGATTGCAATCCCATGAAATTTAGAAAAGAAGGTTCTCTCGATCCAATTCGCACCATAATATACAAATAATGCCATCAATCCACCGGATAGGATGGCAAACAACATAGAGCACCGAAAAACCCGGTATGCCTTTTTATATTGTCTCTGCGTACATTTCGCAGAAACCATCTTAGATACCGCCATCGGCATTCCATAAGAAGAAATAATTAACAATATATTATATACTTCAAAGGCAGCAGAATAAATACCATTTCCATCATCACCAATAATGTTTGCCATCGGAATGCGGTATACCATTCCAATGACACGAACCAGGATCGATGCCATCGCTAAAATACTCCCCTGCTTCAAAAATCCACCCGTATTATTTTTCTTTGTTGTATCCATTAATTTTGTTCTTCCTTCCTATGAAAACTCTCACATATCTCTGGTAATACCCAATGTTTGTAAGATCATCTCCTGTTTTTCTTCCATCTGAATACGCTCCGCATCTTCCATATGGTCATAGCCAAATAAGTGAAGCATACTATGTGCAACCAGAAAACAGATCTCACGTTTTAAGGAATGTCCATATTCCTCTGCCTGCTCCCTGGCACGTTCTAACGAAATCACGATATCTCCCAGCAACAACTCTCCGGTCTCTGGATTAAAATATTCTGCCATGAATCCACGCTCTTCCAAATGGGAAAAATCTGCCGGTGCAGAATATTCTACCATCGGAAAAGACAGAACATCTGTTGGCACATCCAACTCCCGAAATTCACGGTTAATATTGCGAATCCCGTCGTTATCTGTGAATGTCACATTCACTTCACATTCATAAGGGCAACGTTCGGAACGAATGGATTGGGCGATCACCTGTCTAATGTCTGTTTCATAATCAAACTCGATTTCCTCATCAATTTCTTTTTCCATTAATATTGTCATTCGTCTGCTTGTCCCTCCATCTCAATACCAGATTTTACCATAAATATCTGTTTCACAAAAAAATCTTGTAATTGACTAATCTGTATATCAGACAATCCCGCTTCATCAAGATTGCCTTTTGCAACCCGGTTTTCAAAAACTCCCTTGACCAGCTTTTCATCAGAAATAAACTGTCTCTTTCCATTTTTTTCCAAATAATCACTGGTAGATACAATGCAATCTGCTAACATCACGATGGCTGCCTCCAGTGTTTGCGGTTTGGAAGAACTGGTGCTATGTTGCCGGATCACATCAATCAATTCCTCCGGCATATCATTTTCTTTTAATAATTCCACACCCGCATTGATATAATCTTTTTCATTGATGATTCTTCCAACCTCATGATACAGACCTCCCGCCTGGGCCAATTGGACATTTCCACCCATATAACGTGCTGCCTGGGCTGCCACAGAACTGATTTTCATAGAATGCATAAATAGCGGACCGGAATATTCCTGTAATCGAAGCAGCAGACCATAATCCGCCTCCAACGCAATGGATAGCCCCTTTTGAAGTTGTTTCCTCTTGCTTCGCTCCTCTTCGTTTTCTTTTCCCTGGTGTTCGCGATAAAAAAGATAACCCGCAATAAACACTTCCAGAACCACAACACTGATCAATTCCACGATCACGCGTCTTCCGTCGTTCTGTATGGCGGTAAACTGAAATTGATGTTCCAATATTTGCATGATTCCATCCACCGATAACATGGATACAAATAAGTATGGCAAAACTTTCCAAGTCAGCTTCTGTGCCATAAGCCAGATACAAAATATACCGTATAACACAATCATAATAAAACTTCGTGAATTAAAATCACCCGTATGCAATAACATATTTTGTATCAATAAAATTACATAGATCACCGCTGCATGTTCCATCCCGGTGCTGATGGCTGTCATAAGCACCGGAAGCAGCCAGATATAACCATAATCCGCCCAGTCCCCCCACGCCAGTATCATATTTGCCATAAAAAATAAAACAATAAATAATATCTTATCCTGCAAACGCCGATTATCTTTCAACTGTCTCTGCTTGACATACTGATCTAATGCAAAACTTAATATGATGGAAATAAATGCATTGGCTGTAATCGTATGCACCGGTGTACCATATTTCAATCCATGATAAATACTGGCAACCGGCAGAATCAGATAAACTCCCAACGTGAAGAACAGCCATACCTGATAATTTTTATTCTGCATGCATCCTCAACCCCCCGGTCACTTCTTTCTGTTTTTCCTTTGTCTCTGTTTCTCAAAATCATCATAGGCATTCACAATCTGCTGTACCAAAGGATGACGTACCACATCCTGATTTGTCATATAGGAAAAGCCGATATCCTCTACCTTTTTTAATACCTCTAATGACTGCTCCAATCCGGACTTCGTACCATAAGGCAGATCTTTTTGCGTCAAATCTCCGGTTACGATCACTTTGGAGCCAAAACCGATCCTCGTCAAAAACATCTTCATCTGTGCCGGAGTCGTATTCTGCGCCTCATCCAGTATGATGAAAGAGTTGTCCAAAGTCCGGCCTCTCATATAGGCCAGGGGTGCCACTTCAATCAGTCCCTTTTCCACATTGCGCAAATAACTTTCTGCGCCCATAATCTGATACAACGCATCATACAAAGGCCGCAAATAGGGATCTACCTTGCTTTGCAAATCTCCCGGCAAAAACCCCAGTTTCTCTCCGGCCTCAATGGCAGGCCTGGTTAATATGATTTTGCTGACCTCATCCCGCTTAAATGCCTCAATCGCCATTGCCATCGCCAGATATGTCTTTCCTGTACCAGCCGGACCAATCCCAAATACAATCATCTTTTTACGAATCAAATCAATATATTTCTTTTGGCCAGCCGTCTTAGGTTTCACCGGTTTCCCCTGAATCGTATGACAAATAATATCGGAATCAAAAGAAACCAGATCCGGATTACGATGTTCCAGCACCATGCCCAATGCATAGTTCACATTCTGCTCTGTAATCACATTACCTCGCTTTGACAACTCCAGTAATTGCATTAGAACGCTGTCTGCCTGTTTCACATCCGCCGCTTCCCCGATCAGTTTCAGCGTGCCATCTCTGGCCACCATCGTCACGTTCAGGCTCCGTTCTATTTTTTTAATATATTCGTCCAGCTTACCAAAAACATTTCCCTCATGTTCCGCCGGTATCTCAATCAGTGTTTCCATTATCGCCATCTTTTTCCCTCTTTATCTCTGTCTGCATGGTTTTCTCCGAAATTTTTTTGTATTTTGTTTGTTCTTTCCACCAGACAATTTGATCTTCACAAACATATCGATCACCCTTTTTACTAATCTGCGGCGTGGACTGCTGCAACTGACACCCTTGTTCCTGCTTCTGGTGTAAATAATACTGCAGCCGCTTCTCTAACTCTTCCTTTGCATCCGTTTCGCCATATTCCCGGTCCTGAGTTTCTGTCACACGATATGTTGTCACCCAATATTCCATCGGAAAATAAGCAGACAAAAGGGTACAAAAGCGCCCACCTTCTCGAATTATATCATATTTCTGTCCGGTTTCCAAATGATTTAACGGATTATGCAAAAAAAACTGTTTTCCCCCCATGTTCCATTGATAGATTCTTTTTTCTTCTCCGGTATATACCTTTTGTTTCTGTTTGATGAGGCACTCATCCTGATATTTTTTCTTTGTCTCGATCAGAACATCTCCCTGCGCTTTCACGTATTGTTCTCCTAACAAAGTATCATTATCCCCGATGATATCCACCACCCCGGATATCAAAACATCTCCTTTTTTGATTTTATCGCCCTGATGTACCTTAGCCGTCCCCTGTCTGGTGACAATTTGTACCACTGTACCACTGCAAGATGCCACCAAATGCGCCGGTTGTTCTTTCGTCTCCGGTTCCTCTAACTGTACTTCCTGCATCTGTAAATATAAGGTACTGCCGGATTTTTTCACAGAGACCCATCCGATGTCTTCGTACTGTTTTCGTATCTGCTCTTCCATCTGGCTGCACATCACTTTTGATCCTGCCATTCCCAAATGGATCTGCTCTGACTCCAGATAACGCAACAGGCTCTCTTTGGTATGATAGCGTTCTCCTGCGATTTGGATAGACCAGATCCGGGTAGAGAAAAAAAGAACTAGTCCCATAAATAAGACAAGTCCCACGAAAAAACTTTTTCTTTTCATCACCTCAATCCAGACAAAGGGAGCACCGTGACGTTCTGCAACCCTGGGCCAGACCTTTGTCTTTTGGGCTATTTTACGAATATTTTTGTAGTCTTTCAGGGAAATACTGGCATATATTTCTGCTTGCTCAGGATCAGGACAAATTTCCCACAAATTAATACCATGATGATGACACAAGTTGATAAAACGTTCCATCCCCTCCCCACGAAACCGTATACGAAGATATCCAAACAACCAACCTAAGATTTTATGTACCAAGATGCCTCTCCTCTCTGCTATATTAGCCCAGCCATCTCACCGGACTTTTCACGAATGATGATACTCGATGGAAGCAATATTCCCCATGATACACATGCCGTCATCCCTAAAATAAGCAATCACCAATCGCTCTCCCCTGACATGAATCCTTCCCATCTTGGTCTGTATCCGTATCATTTCATCGCTGTATTCTATAATATGACGATAATTCTCCAAACATAACCGATGTGGACCATATCCCATTAATAACGGCGCATCAGCCAAAACATCCTCCGACAACTGCAATTTCCGGGATATCGTTTCTGCGATCCTCGGCTCCTCCCCAGATGGCTTTTTCGGAATCCTGCCTGAACGCTCATAATCATGTCGTTTTCGTCGATGCATCTGCCCGGCCCCCATTGATATGTAGTTCTCCTATCAATATATGCAAAGCAGGAAAAATGTTGCACTTCATTTCCAAATCCGTTATACTTTTAGGTGGAATTAAAAAACGGAAAGGACTGAAACGGTATGCACGAGAAATATGATCGGGACATTATAGAATTGATTCGTCAAATGCAAAGTATTGATTATATTAATCCAGACGAAATACCGAATATTGATTTATATATGGATCAGATCACCACGTTTATGGATGAACATCTCAAATCTTCCAAACGCTTTGAAGACGATAAAATACTTACCAAAACCATGATTAACAATTATTCCAAAAACGATTTGCTGCCTCCATCCAATAAGAAAAAATATTCTCAGGAGCATATGATTTTGTTAATCTTTATTTATTATTTTAAAAACTTTCTATCCATCAGTGATATCCAAAGCATTCTGGAACCCATCACAAAAAAGTTCTTTCAAAGTAAAGAACAGCGCGATCTGACAGATGTCTATCAGGAGGTGTTTCAGGTTCAGTTTGATAATATTGACTTTGAAGCCAGAGATATGATCCGAAAATTGCGGGACTCCAACAAAGCATTTGCTGATATTGAAGATCCGGAGGAACGAAAACTTCTGTCCAATTTTGCATTTATTTGTTCCTTAAGTTTTGATATCTGGATTAAGAAAACCATCATTGAAAGCATGATCGATAAGAATATATTAGACAAGGATCAATGAAAAACAGCGGTATATCCTCACGATACACCGCTGTTTTTTAGATAGCATTTCTTCTTCCGCTATTGGCATTTGGCGAAGGGCATAAATTCCAAATACTGCTCCACAGAATAATTGACAATCAGTTCCTCAGGAAAGCCCACCGCTTCTATCACCTGCTCCGCAAAACCATACCGGGCAATATCTTCTTCCACATGAGCATCACTGCC
Organism: uncultured Jutongia sp.; assembly: GCA_964521555.1. Lineage (GTDB taxonomy): Bacteria > Bacillota > Clostridia > Lachnospirales > Lachnospiraceae > Butyribacter. The sequence goes on from CAZFSU010000005.1 coordinate 111,487, forward strand.
TAAGATAATCGGTACCTGGTATTGCATACAGGTCTTTAATATCTTTTCATCCGTCTGTCTGGCATCCAGTCGAAATCCTCTGGGATTTAAGGAATTATTATTTAATTCGATCAGTACATGTTTTTCTTTGGCCGCCTGTACCAAAGCAAGCACATCAACCGGAAATCTTCCGTCATCCGGATGACCGATAATATTCACATGGGGCTCATCCATTGCACGAATATAGGCCTCCGTATTGGCTTCTCTGGAACCACTCTCATAGCACCCCGGATGCATACTGGCGATTCCCACATCCAGCTCCGGCAATGTCCATTCTGACAGATCAATACTTCCCTTGGTATCCAAAATATTCAGCTCAGCACCAAACATCAGTTTTACACCATATTTTTCTCTTGGCAATGCCCGCAAATTCTGAAAGTAAATCTCCTGGCAGGTTCCCACCATAGCGGGTGCATGCTCTGTAATGCCTAATAATTCCAAGCCCTTATCGGCGGCAGACCGCACCATCTCCTGAATGGTATTGTATGCGTGTCCACTGGCTATGGTATGCGTATGAGAATCCAACACATATTTCGTTCGCTCCATGTTACTCCTTCTTTCTTAACTATATTTCGATGTCCAGTTCCAACTGCACCTCTTCTTCCGCTTCCAACTTGAAATCTTCAATCTTCTCCGGATTAATCACCGGAAGATCTTCCAGAGATTCAATGCCGAAATTGCGCAGGAAATCTTCTGTCGTGGCAAACAGAATCGGCCTGCCCGGCGCGTCCAGACGCCCTGCTTCACAAACCAGGTTATACTCCACCAGTTTATTCACGGAATGGTCGGACTTCACTCCACGGATATGTTCAATTTCCACCTTGGTAATCGGTTGTTTATAAGCAATGATCGACAACGTCTCCAACAAAACGTCTGTCAATACATGCTTCTTGGGTACATGGGCTATCTTTACGATGGATTCATACATTTCTGCTTTGGTACACATCTGAAATGCTCCATCCAGCTCAATGATCTGAATACCCCGGTTTTCTGCGGTATAATTATCCATCATACTCCGGATCACCTTACGGCAGGTATCCTCATCCTGTTCGGTAGCTGCCGCCAGACGCTCCAATTCCACGGCTTCTCCCATCGTAAACAGGATCGCTTCTATCTTCGCTTCCAATTCCGCTAACTTCATATGATCTGCTCCATTCTATGTATCAACTGATTCTCACGTACCGAAAGAACCGGCTAATCCTCGCTGGATGGTACCAGTTCCCCTTCATACTTTACCGTATTATCATAGGTAATGTAAATGTCATCAAAAATATTTTCCTGTACGATTTTTAACTTCCCAATCTTCATCAATTCCAGGATTCCCAGAAAGCTTACAATGACCATCGTCTTAGACGGCTGGCTCTCCAACATCTGCCGGAAAGAAAACTTTTGATGCAGCATGGCATATTCTTCAATAAAGATCATGCGGTCTGCTAATGTAATACTTTCCTTTTCAATCTTACCGAATTTACTACGGATCGGATCGATCTTATCGATCTGTTTCTTCATGACGGATTTGAAAATGTCCTGTAATTTAGAAAGAGTCACATCGGACAAAAGCTCACCAACATCCACTTCATCCTTGATATCCGCGATTTCATCCGGGACAGACGCTTCCTTAAACAACAATCGTGACGCATCCATTTGTTTATCCTTCAATTCATAGGAGGCATATTTATACGTCTTATATTCCAATAAACGCTCCACCAACTCCGCTCTTGGATCTTCTTCCTCCCCCTCTTCATTGACCTCCACAGGCAGAAGCATCTTGGATTTAATCTTCAAAAGCGTCGCTGCCATCAATAAAAAATCACTCATGATATCCATGTCTTTCTCATTCATCTGAGAAATGATCTCCATATATTGTTCGGTGATCTGAACAATGGGAATATCAAATATATCGATTTTGTTTTTTTCAATCAGATGTAACAACAGATCTAAAGGACCATCAAAGGCATCCAATTTCACAGAGATCACACTGGAATCCATGTTTCCCCTCATTTCTGCGCTGCTTTGTACACATAATGCAATATTTATGTCGCAGCACAGACACAAATATTGCAACACAAACATAACTTCTGTTTGTGAAAGAATTTATTTTTGGCTGGTTTCTTATTTATAGTAATCAAACTGCAAATCGTACATACGCACGGTATCGCCTTCTTCGATCCCCAGTGCTTCTAACTCCTCTAATATTCCACTGGTTTTCAAAAAATTCTGGAAGAACTGGAATCCCTTTTCAGAATCCAGATTGGTATACCCTAACATCCGCTCAATGCGAGGACCTTCTACCACATACATCTTTTCCTTGGCATCATACTCCACAGTATACGGATCATCCGGGAAAGTATGATCCTCAATCACATATTCCCGCTCAAAAACCGTTGGCTCTTCCGGTATCCCATCCAGAAGCTGTTTCACATAATACAGTAATTCTTTGACACCTTTTCCGCTGACAGCAGAAATAGGGAACACCTGTATCCCCTGCGGTTCAAACTCTTCCCGTAATAATGTAATCACGGTATCTTCTTCCGTCCCATAGAACACATCTGTTTTATTCGCCGCAATGACCTGTGGCCTGTTGGCCAGTTCCTCACTATAACCGGCCAGTTCCTGATTGATGATACGAATATCATTTAATGGATCACGCCCCTCCGTCGAAGCCGCATCCACCATATGAATAAACACTTTTGTCCGTTCGATATGACGCAAAAATTCATGTCCCAATCCTACGCCTTCGGCGGCACCTTCAATCAAGCCCGGAATATCCGCGATCACAAAACCGTCGGTTCCTTCCAAATCAACCACGCCTAACATCGGCTGTAACGTCGTAAAATGATAATTCGCAATTTTAGGTTTCGCGTTACTTACACGGGATAAAAATGTAGATTTTCCCACATTCGGAAAACCCACCAAGCCCACATCTGCAATGGTTTTCAGCTCCAGTATCACTTCTAACTCTCTGGCAGGCTTTCCCGGCTGGGCATATTTGGGCACTTGCATGGTGGGGGTTGCGTAATGCATGTTTCCCTTGCCGCCACGACCGCCTTTTAGGATCACCTCTCTCTTACAATCATGAGACATATCCACGATCACTTTACCCGTCTCTGCCTCTTTGACTACGGTTCCCTCCGGTACTTTTACCACCAGATCTGCACCATCTGCTCCATGACATCGACGCCTGCCACCCGGTTCCCCGTCTCCGGCACAATATTTTCTTTTATGACGAAAATCGTTTAAGGTATTGATACCCGGATCCACCTCAAAGATCAGATCACCACCACGACCACCGTCTCCTCCATCCGGTCCTCCGGCTGCCACATAAAGTTCTCTACGAAAACTAACATGTCCGTCACCACCTTTACCGGAACGAATAAAGATTTTGGCACTATCCGCAAACATTACGTCACCTTCTTTCCTTTCATACTCAAAGAAATAGGGGCTGTCATTATCACAGCCCCTGTATCGGTAACCGGATTACCCCGGCAAAAAGACTATTATTTAGCATCTACTGGATATACAGAAGCCTGCTTTTTGTCTCTACCCTTTCTCTCAAAACGAACAACACCGTCTACTAAAGCAAACAATGTATCATCGCCACCGCGTCCTACATTCACCCCTGGATGAATTTTGGTACCACGCTGTCTGTAAATGATGTTACCAGCCAATACGAACTGTCCGTCTGCTCTCTTTGCTCCTAATCTCTTAGACTCAGAATCTCTACCGTTCTTAGTAGAACCCATTCCCTTTTTATGAGCAAATAACTGAAGGTTCATCTTTAACATGTCATTACACCTCCTCTAAAATGCTTTGCATGCAATGCACTAAACTCTCTTTTGCTATGTCTGCATCGCGTTTAGTCTTGCTTTCTCTTAAACTGAATGTTCAAATATTTTTTGCCATATTCGCGGCAGATCCCCAAGAGACCTAAAACCAGCGAACGAAGTAATAGTTCGGCAGAATCCGATATCGGTGTCGATGTAAGTACGAAAGAAACCACATCTTTTTCCTTATGAATCGCATGATCAAAACGATCCTCCGTAAAGGATTCCATCGAGTTGATGGTATTGATCACTAACACAGATACTGCGGCACACACGATATCCTGTCCATGCTCGGCATATCCGGCATGACCTTTCATACGAAAACCTGTATACTGATCCTGCTCATTCTGATAAATGGTTATATTTATCATCCTGTCTCCTATTACGCGTTGATCTTGTCGATCTTAACCTGTGTATAAGTCTGTCTGTGACCGTTTTTCTTATGATAACCGGATTTTCTCTTGTATCTGTAAACGATCACTTTCTTAGCCTTGCCTTCTTTTACTACAGAAGCAGTAACCGTAGCATTAGCCACGTCAGCACCAGCTTTTAAAGTACCGTCGCTTACAGCAACCACGTTATCAAATGTCACTGTCTCACCAGCTTCAACCGCAAGTTTCTCTACGTTGATGACATCACCTTCGGAAACCTTATACTGTTTTCCACCTGTTGCAATAATAGCGTACATAGATCTTTCCTCCTTATTATTACTCGCTAACTATGGTGACCTGACTGCCATATGTCTTCCGGCAGATAAGATACTTCACGGAACCTCGTTAAGCGGCACACTAGAGTAGTTTACCACTAGGAATCCGTATTGTCAAATGTTTTTCGGCAAAAAAGTGTATTTTGAAACTGAATTTACTCAAAAAATGAATTTTATACAGTTTCTATCCAAAACCGTCCTTCACCGATTGCGGATGATCCGCAAAAAACGATCCACATACTGCTTTTCAAAATCACAGTCCTGCGCATTTGCATCGTCCGATTCCTTGGCGATCCCATACTGTATCAGCCTCTGGTCAAATTCCTCCAGCTCCAGATATGTGTCCTCCTCATAACGGGCAATCTCCTCATTGATAGTGGGCGTGGAAAAAACAATCTGTTTCTCTCCAATGTTAATTCGGTAAGAAAAGTTTCCTCTCTGCTGATAATTATGGAGCGATATCGTCTTCCCACCAAAGCCGGTCGAAATCTTTGTCACATCAGAATAGGAATATGCCTTTCCCCAAGGACAAAAGGTGGAATGCTGGATGATCCGGTCCTCTGTGACATAGGTGACATTTATCAGGCTAAGATACGCTGCCATCACCCATAGTACCACCAAAAGATACCAGTATTTCCGAAAAGTATGCAAACCAATCACTTCCACTGCATCCTCTTCGCCTTTGTTTCTCCGACATTTGCGGAAGACGAACACAATGAACACCGAAAACAAAAACATCACTGGTATTATGGTACAATAAATCATTAGATTTCCTGCCCAGGGTTTCATCTCATAAAACAACCAATCCTCTGGAGCGAGGATCATATGGAGCTTTGTCTCGACCATGATTATCAATATGATACTGACAATACCGCCAATCACGGCGGCGGGAAACAGGTACCATGTGGCATGATTATTTTTCTTGACCCGTTTGGGCTGATACTTGCGTTTATGCCAATAATTGATCCAATTTCCGGTAAGACATGCCGTAAAAAGAACAGCCAAACCTGCATTCCACAACAAGCCATGCCACTTCTGATTGTGAATATTGATAAACAGCCAAAGAATAGGGCCAGCGAATATCAGAGTTTCGGCAATCACCTCTGTGAGACTCGGACATCTCAAATCTTTCAACACTTCTGTAAAATCATCAAACGCCACACATTCCATCGCATCAATGGCTTCATTGTATTCCTCCACCACTGAATCCTGAAATAGGCCATCCTTGCTTAAAGTATGGCAAAGATTTTTCTTGATGTCCATATTTTGACTCTGATCCTCTAATTCCTCCGCCTTATCCAGCAGCACTGTTTTCACATGCGCCTCATCCATCTGTTGCATTTCACGAATCTGATCGACGCTAAAATCTAAAAAACGTAACAGTTTGATCCGTTTCAATTCCTGTACATTTTCCTCCGAATAGGTCCGGTATGAATTTTCTGCCTCCCTCTCCACCTGCAATAACCCTTTAGCCTCATAATAACGAATACTCTTGGCTGTAAGACCGGTTAATTGTTCCACATCTTTAATTTTCAACGTAAACTTCCTCCCTTTCTCTCATTGGTACACCTAAAATACACCCTGACCCAAGGGAAAGGTCAAGAAAATTCATCAAAAACCACCCCGATTTTTTCCTGTTTCTTCAAAGTGTCATATTACATGGGGCAAAAGTTCCGCATTTGCCTTCAGTTTATCTGTAACAGTTCCGAAAAACTGTCGATGGCAGCAAAAGGCTCCCAAACTTCCCCAAAACCGTAGCGGACATAGATAAAATCCACCCCTGCCATAGCGGATGCCTCCTGATCCCCTGCAGTATCCCCTACATAGGCTGTATCCGCCCCGGAAATGCCATTTCGCTCCATAAGGATTTTGATATTTTCTCCTTTTCCCAAGCCGGTATTCCCATAACATTCCATGTCTGTCACATATTGCCCTAACTGATTTTTTTTCAAAAATAATTCAATATAACCACTTTGACAGTTACTCACAATAAAAAGTTTCCGTCCTTGGATCTGTACCAACTGCCGTATAGTCTCGGCCACTCCCGGATATAACAGATCATACTTGCCATCCTGTAATGTCTGTTGTTCATATTGGCAGCAGTCCTCCAGTAACTTTGATCTGGTTTGCTGATCCACGTCGGTAAAAAGCAATTCCCCAATCACGTTCATAGGTTTGCCAAACAGTTCCCGCAAACGTTCCGGTGTGGCCCGGACCTGGCTGCTCCCATCGGCGATAATCGCCTTGTTCCATGCCTCCGCTACAACACGGGTTGTATCCCAAAGAGTTCCATCTACATCTAAAATAAGATTTTTCTTCTGCCAATCTGTCATAATTTTCCTCATTTCTTTATTTTCTTTTAACACATACATCTATTCGATAAAAAAAATAACTTGCAGAAAAAATCTACAAGTCACTTTCGGGTTGGGCTGTTAAAACAGTCAACAGTCTGTAGGGGAATCGAACCCCTGTTTTCGCCGTGAGAGGGCGACGTCTTAGC
>CAZFSU010000006.1:0-110661 GCA_964521555.1 uncultured Jutongia sp.
CTGTGGGTAGTGATACCCGTACCGGTTCGATTCCGGTCTGCGGCATTCTATGAAATGTATGGGAAGTCTTGTAAATCAAGGCTTCTTTTTTTTGCGTCCCAAAAGAGTGCGGTCTCTTACCTTGCCGGCAGATAATCAGTGAATCGCGTTTTGGTTTAGCAAAGACATATCAGACGGAACTTGGTTTCCTGCGTTCCCTTTGCGACATTGGAAACGGTTTGTGAGATGGTGTTACCGTTTTGCAGCAAGGGGGGTCTGCAATTCTGAGTTTTGTACTTGATTTATGAATTACTTACATATATGTAACTTATCCAATCCATTTCCTGATGTTATCATGACATTGTCAGATATCCGACAGGTAACTTCGCAGACAAAGGGAATGCGCAGCCCGGAAGATGCGATAAACAAACGAATTGCCTTTTTTATGTTTTAGCCCCAATACAGTATTGATCGGCAGTATAGGGGTAGTAAAAATAGTAGCAGCACATGATATATTTGGAAAGAGAAGTCAAAAACCCCTTAGTGTTCTTATATTACCAAGTAAGATGACTGCTACTGTTTTACATCTAGACATGAGAATCATTAGGAATTTAAAGATAGTGCAAACACCGGCTGGTTAGGTTGAATGCAAGGCTGGTGTTGCAAATGCAGAAAGGATGAGAATGTATGGCAGTAAAAATTGGACATGCAAGTATTGATGAACTTGGACATACTAGAGGCGGAAAGGTTGGCGACCAGAATGGCAGGGAAGTTTGTATTAGAGACTGGTATAATAAACCTTGGATTGCAGTAATCAGACCCAAAGATATAAAAGTTGCTAAAAAAATAGCGAAAGCGATGGAAGACGCCTGTGCAAATGACAATATCGGTTATGACCAGAGCAAACGCACTACATTGTTTGATAAGGCACAAAAAAGAGACTGGAACATTTCGGCAATCAAAGGCAAATGTTCAACAGATTGTTCTGCCCTTGTTTCCGTATGTGTGAATGCAGCAGGAATTTCTGTGAGCAAGGATATTTATACAGGAAATGAGCAAACAAGCCTGATGAATACAGGCAAGTTTGTTCTGTACAAGAGCCCTGATTATTTGACCAGCTCTGATAAGCTGAGACGGGGAGATATCCTGCTTGGCAGGGGGCATACAGCAATCGTTCTCGGCAACGGTGCAAAAGCCGGACAAGTAATAGAGCTCAGTGAAAAACAGAAACCTCATAAAAATTAGAGAAGGACCTTTACAATCACGGCAAACATTAATGTGTGAATGGATGCAGGAAGTCTTTGGAATTTACTAGTGTCTGTGGTCATCAAAACTCATCAATACATACCGTCTTGCCCAGTCTCTCCCTGGTGACATACAGTGCTTGGTTTTGTTTGGTTCCCAGTGTCCATTTGACTAACGTGATACAGCGGTTTTCGATTTCAATAGAAGTGATGGCAGCTACGGAAACACAGCTCCCGGTGTTGCAATAGGGGGAATCTTTGGTGCCAATCATCGGATGATGGGTATGTCCGGTAATCAACAGATGATCGTTTTGCTTGGCCCAAGAGGTTAGCCGTTTCTCTGAGTTTTTCTTTCGGGTATTATTTTTGGCAGCACTGGTGGGGTCAGGGACCCCTAGAAATTCCAGTGGGCGCCAAAAATATCGTACCAGAAAACGCGAAAGCCGCCAAAAGGTACTATTCCAGATATCTGCCTGATGCCCGTGGGTCAGGTAGATATCTCTTTTCTGCCATACATCTTGCAGTATAATGCCTGAATAGAAAGTGATGCCGGGAAATAAAGATTGTTCCTGAAGAGGATGTTCACAATAGCAGGTCAGGCATTGTTTGTTGGAAAAGCGGGAATATTTTTTTACCATATCATGATTGCCATAGATCGCAAAAAATCTTTTTTCCTGATAATATCTTGCCATTAACTCATAACTTTGGTAATGAGTTTCTTTGATATGGGCGAAGGAGCGGTTTTCCCATAATTCTTCGCCATCTCCCAATTCCAGATAGGTAAATCCTCTGGGATAATAATATTTTAAAGCAGCTAAAAAGAGATATTCATTTTTAACAAAATTATCATTGGCTCTGCCGGTTCCGCGATGACAGTCGCTGAAAAGAACATATCTGGAATTTTCTTTTAGAGGGAGCCGGAGTGCGTTCTCAAAGGATTTGGAAATACGGCGGTAGGTACTCATGACTTTTTCCTGCGCTTTGGATGGAACTTCTGATGTCTGTTTCGCTTAAAATGAAGCATATGACGGAATGCAAATGGCAGGAAAAAGTATAAATATAAAATTCGGTCCAGGGTGCAGGAGAAGGGACGGGTGATCCGAAGGTACAGTCGGCAGCAAATACGGTTTTCCCAGCGGGAAAATCGAGTTCGCAATGGACAATCTGTGCGTGGTTGCCTGGAATGAGGCTGATAGTAGGAAAAGGTGATTGTGAGGTCGTGGATATAAACATCGCATTCTGAATAACCACAGGCAATCAGGCTTTTCAGTAAGCAGGAAAGCATTTCAGAATCGCAGCAAGTGATGGAAGTTCGGATAACCATGTTTTCCGGATCACAATACCAACCGGCGCGAAATCCCGTGAGCCACCAGTGGCGGTGTTGGATGGAAAATAAACAGGAGCCCTTCAGAAATACCTGCATAGTGATAGGAAGTAATTCCTGATCAGGGATACTGTGAAACAGAGTCTTATCGTACTGGTCGGGTGTCAGAATGGAATCTGCGCGGTAGATACCAATTTCAGCACCGGCATTGATACCATACTGTCCTTTCCATAGTTCAATCATCCAGGTACGATTATGATAATTAAAATAAATCGGTTCACAATCGAACACCATCTTAAAACGGACGGCAGTCTGGTCATATATGGCATGGTAGCCAAATTCACGTTGCCATGCATCAACCCGTGAAGTGATAATGTCCTGGTCAGATAGATAAGCAAAACCAAAGGGTTCCGCCAGTTCGTTTAATAATACGGCTTTTTCACAGGGATTCATGCGGCAAACTTTTCGGATACATTTCCTTTTTCTCCAATGGCATAAGACGAAGCAAATGAGACAGAGGAAGAATAGGATTCCAATGAAAATGTACATAAGGGCAGATCCTTTCTGCAGGAATATTGTATTATGGTATTCTATGCGAATGGGGGGGATTTGTGCCAGTATTATCATATCTGGGAAATATACAAGGGGAGAAAATTATAAAAAAACACAAAAAAGCCTTAAATTATCAGAATAAGGATTTACGGTTTTTTCAATTTTTGTTAAAATAAATATGTGGGGATAATATGTGAAACGTTTTTAATAAACACATTTTAACGAGATAGTGTGTTGGAAAGGGTGTGGTGCAAGTTGAAGACCTATAATCATCAATTTGAAAATATAACTCTCTTCACGAGTTTCTTACAGAATATTTCGATTCAGAGTACAGATCAGTTATTGGTTCGTATTCACAGCGCAGTTCATTCCAAGCAAGAGATGGCTGACTTATCCAAACAGATTAAGAGACTCGTGCCGCAGGCCCATATCATCGGATGTAGTGCGATGCAGGTCATTAGCGATGGTAAAATGCTTTCGAACACCTGTTTGATTTCGGTATCCGTATTTGAGAAAACGGAGATCATGACAGGTCGTTTTTCCTGTTTGGAGAATGGAGTGTTGAAATCAGGTCGGACGTTGGGAAAGGAATTGATTCAGAGGTTATCCGGTGCAGATACCGGGTTTATGCTGATTTTTTTTCCGCTGGCCTATAGTAAGATTGAGGGATTTGTAAACACGGTCAATGAATCTGATTTGTCAGTGAAAATGTTGGGTGGCGCTGCCTATATGGAAGACGAACAAGGCAATGCCAGAGCAGATATGGCATACGTGCTGGAAGACGAGGAAACATCGGATTCGGATATGGTGTTTGCTTATCTCACATCACCAGAATTACATATTTACGAAAATTATGTTTGTGGAGTAGAAGCGGTTGGCAAACGCAGTACGATCAAAAGCCAGGGGTGTTATATCGAAGAAGTAGATAATATGAGAGGTGCACAGTGGTATAGCAGTATGTTGGGTGAGGAGGAATTGCAAAAAGACCCAACCTTGGCGCATGTATTTCCCATCATCAAACGAAACGGACGGGGAGTGGCATATTATGTGGATTATGTAAAAGAAGAGGAGGATGCCCCGTATCAGTTGAAATCCTTTGGTGAATTAGAAGACGGCTGTGAGATTTCATTGGGTTATTTTCATCCTCAAAAGATTTATGATCTGGTTAGCCAAGTGATGAAAGATGTGGAGCAACAGCCGGCAGAATCGATTTTTGCATATGATTGTCAGTCCAGAATGAATCTTTTGCACGATTGTGCCAGTTGGGAAAATGGTCTTTTTAATACGACAAATATCAGCGGTGCTTTGCTTTCCGGTGAAATATCTTCCAGTGAAGGGGAAAATCTGTATGCCAATTATACCTTTGTGATTGCCGTTTTATCAGAGCAGGAAAAAGCACATTTTATTCTCAATGATCTCAAGATAGGCAGTGTGCAGGATTTACAGGAAGATAATGTACAGATGTTAAATTATTTGCTGCTGAATGCCAATAAACACTTGAGTGAAGAATTGACAGACCAGCAGTCTAAGATGCAGGATGCTGTGTTTTATAATGCGACGATGGGACTGGGGAATCAGTTGAAATATCAATATGATAAAGAGCGTGAAGGGTTGGATAAATCGGCAGTTTTGGTCTTAAATAATGAAAAAATGTTTCGTTTGTTTTCGGGTGTTTCCATGACGTATGGTTTTCTTAGAGAGAGTTATCAGGAACTGAAACATAAGTTTGCCATGAAAGGTCTGCATATTTATAGCTATAATGATACATCATTGCTGCTGGCCGCCGATGCACAGATTTCCCAGGATGCATTTGTGCAGTTGGTAGATGATATGCAGGCGTATTTAAATACGCTTACCTTTGAGGAAATGCCTTTATCTTATATTGCAGCGATTCTGTTTAGTACAGAAGATGCGTTGAGACGGTTGGAAACCGCATTGCATTTTGCCAAGAATCACAAGCTTTCCAGAATACGATTTGATGAACTGGGAGATAGTCTCAAAAAAGAACAGGAAGATATTCATATGCTATGGGTGATTCGTGAGGCATTATTACATCGCAGGGTGATGCCGTATTTTCAGGAGATTCATGATAATGGTCATGGTAAAAAAAGAATGTTTGAATCTCTGATGCGAATTTATGATGAGGATGGCAGGATATATTATCCAGATAGTTTTCTGCCTGTGGCAAAAGAATATGATCTTTATGAGAGTTTGTCAGAACTAATGGTGAAAACGGTTATGGAGATGTTTCAACACAAAAATGTCAGGGTAACCCTGAATCTCAATGTTCAGGATATTTATAATCGTAATATGATCCAGATGATATTTGACAAAATGAGAAAGACACCATATCCGGATAATTTTGTCTTTGAGATCGTAGAAAGTGAAGAAATTACAGATTATGAATATATCAAAGAATTTGCTGACCGCATTCATGAATATGGCGGTAAGATAGCCATCGATGATTTTGGTAGCGGATTTTCTAATTTATTACATATTCTTAATATTGAAGCGGATTATATCAAGATTGATGGTGCGATTATCCGAATGATCACATTGGATCCTCATTGCCGGGATTTTATTGAATTTATCAACGGCTGGTGTAAGAAAGCGGGACAAGAACTGATCTGTGAATATATTGAAAATGAGCAGATTCAAAATATTATGGAGGAGATTGGTGTGCGCCATTCGCAGGGATATTATTTTTCCAAACCACACAAATGGAGTGAGGAGGATGAAGCAAGCGCATAGTAATTCCCCTTCGACAAATGATTTGCTGTCAGATGGTGACATCATGTTCGCACAGATCACATAGGAAAATGCAATAAGGTAAGGGTGGTGAGAGAATAATTCGTATGAAGAAAACAATTAGAAAAAACATTGTTTCGGAATTTCCATATGGTTTGCATGATACACATATTAATCATATTAAAATAAAAAAAAGAGAATTTCCCGATGCAAAAGTCAAATTGTTGTTTGATGATGGATATTACGTAATGCAGGAGGATGATGTGCTGCCTGTCCGGGGGCATATCTGTTTTGAGAAAGTAGACTTGAATGTATCGAATGTTTATGTGATGAAACTTTCCAAATTGAATTATGGCAAGATCAAAGGAAGGAAATATAGTCTGGTGAAATTTGCCAAAAAGTATCCGGATGTGGACATGGAGATTGTTGATACAACGTTTGGTGGTTATCAATGTAAACTTTCGGGATTTATGTACGAAAAGGAAAAGATTTATGAGTTTTTGATAGCGATATGTTATCTTGGAGATATGATTTATAAGACCAGGGAAGATTAAAAAAGTAAAATCAGAAAGGAATGAAGGAGAAATAATATGGAACAGAAAAAAGGATTGTCATTAATTAAAAAAGTAACTATAGTTGTGTTTGTTTTGATGGTAGTATCATTCATCACTATGAACGTGATTACGATTGAATATTATAAAATAAAAATGCTGGGACTGAAAGGTGTGGATCATGCGGAGGTGAATGCGATAGTTTCAAATTCTGTTACTATTTTAACGGGGATGGCGTTTGGAGTTTCGCTTCTGTTAATCATTGTGTTGGCGGTTTTCCTGTTTAATCGAATTATCGAGCCCATTCATGTATTAGCCAAAAACATCAAGCGGATGTCGGAATTTGATCTGACCGCAGATGATACGGGTGCGATTGAGAAATACAGTAAACGCTCTGATGAGATCGGTATGGTAAGCAATGGATATGAGACAATGCGACGCAATATTGTTACATTATTAGCAGAAATTAATGGTGTGAGCCATAATTTGACAGAGCATGCGATGACTTTATCTCAGGCATCTGGCGATGTTTCAAATGTAGCCGGCCAGCTTTCTTTTACGATGGGAGAGATTGCAAATGGTGCAACGGCACAGGCAAATGAAATCACAGAAGGGGATCGTCAGATTATTGCGTTGAGTAATTTAATTCGTCTGGTTCAGGAAAATATGGAGATCATGGATCATGCGACCAGAGAGGTGGCAGAATTGCGGGAATCCGGATTGAAAGCACTAGAGATCGTGGTGGAGGATTCTAACAAAAATAATAGTAATTCCCACAAAGTTCATGATTTAATCTTGGAGACCAGCGAACAGACAAAAAATATTCAGTCTGCCAGTGCGCAGATCCGGGAGATTGCCGGTGAAACAAATATGTTGGCCCTGAATGCTTCCATTGAAGCAGCCAGGGCCGGTGAAGCGGGAAAAGGATTTGCTGTCGTTGCTACGGAAATCGGTAATCTTGCTTCTGCAACCAATGAATTGACTACTACGATTGAATCCGTGATACAAGATTTAGTTACTAAGATGGAAATGACAGTTGCCATGATTGAAAATATGGAAAATTCCATCAAGGAAGAATCCAGGAGCATGGAACAGACAGAAGAGCAGTTTAACCGCATTGCAAATCATTTACAGAAAATGGAAGAGATTTGTGCTGATCTGGAAGATTCCACGCATCAGATGGAAGACAGCAGAGGCTCGATTGTGTCTATGATTGAGAATCTTTCTGCGATTTCCCAGGAAAATGCGGCAAGTATGGAGGAGGCTGCGGCAGCAGTGGATGAGCAGACCCATTCCATTGAAAATGTATCAGAATCCAGTCAGCAAGTGGCAGAATATGCAGATCATTTGACATCACAGATTGAAAAATTCAGAGTTTAATCATATATTTTGGTTTTGGCTAAAAGTCGTAAACCCATGATGGAATGGCTTTACGACTTTTATTTATGCGATATAAAGAACCAGGTTGCCAGAATGCTACGGCACTTGCGGCTGCTAGATTTAAGGAATTGACACCACGGACCATCAGGATGCGGATGGTATAGTCACTAATCAAGTAGGACAATCCGGCTACGCAGAACAAAGGTGGTGAAATAATATGTATTACATTACAGCATATGTCGATGAAAAAGCGCATCATCAGATTCAACAATATATCAATAAGATAGCACAGATCAGCGGGAATGATTATATGATCGCAGAAGAGGTGCCTCCGCATATTACATTGTCTGCTTTTGAGTGTCGTGATCCTGAGCCGGTGATCCGGGCAGTACAGGAAGTAAGTTGTGTCCTGAAAAAGGGACAAGTAAAATGGGTTTCCGTAGGGGTATTCTTCCCCTATGTGATTTTTCTGACACCGGTTTTGAATGCATATTTACAAGGAATTTCAGAACAGATATACCATCGGATTTCATGGATAGATGGAGTTGTGGTCAACCAACATTACAGACCGCTGCAATGGATGCCGCATACGACTTTAGGGAAAAAATTATCCAAAGAACAAATGGCGGCAGCCTTTACGACAATGCAGGATCAGTTTGCGGTATGTACCGGGGAAGTAATACGTATTGGTTTGGCCAGACCAAATCCACATCGGGATCTGGCAGTGTTTTCTTTATCATAAATATAATATGTGCTCATCCGCACGACAAATACCCTGTCCTTGGAACGGCGTTCCAAGGACAGGGTATTTTTATTCATGAGAAAAGAGGAATTATTTCGGACAGGCAGCATATATATGGAGTAGATACGAACGAAGGAGAGAGGGGATAAAGTGATGACAAGTATGGAAACGGTTTATGGTGGACCCAAAACAAAGGAAAAATCCGGTGTGAGATGCCGGGAACAGGAAATTTACCGCATATTGCCGTCTCGTTTGCGTCAGATGTTTCGAGAACTTCCGATACGGTTCGAGGCTTTACAGGAAATCAGACTGCGTGTAGGGTCTCCTGTATTATTCCACTATTTGGGACAAGAGTATTTCTTAAATGCCAGAGGTGGTATGAGTCAGGATAGACGGTATGCTTATCAGATCAGCAGAGAGGAATTGCGTGAGGCGGTGGAATATATTAGCAACCATTCCTTATATGCGTATGAGGAAGAGATGCGGCAGGGCTATTTGACAGTACAGGGAGGGCATCGGGTCGGGATTGCGGGTAAGATCATATTAGAAAATAAACAAATGAAAGGGATTGGTTATATAAGTTGCTTAAATATCCGCCTGGCCCATGAGATGGTTGGTTGTGGACAGAAGATAGTGCCCTATCTAATGCGGGGAAACGAGTTGTGCCACACATTGTTAGTATCACCGCCCAGGCAAGGGAAAACGACATTATTACGTGATCTGATCCGCATAGTATCCTCTGGTTCCGGGCAAATGGCAGGTATGACCGTGGGGGTGGTGGATGAACGTTCTGAGATCGGTGCCTGCTATCAGGGACAGCCGCAGAATGATTTGGGGTATCGAACGGATATTTTGGATGCCTGCCCTAAGGTGGAAGGAATGATGTTATTGGTACGGTCTATGGCGCCTCAGGTGATTGCTGTGGACGAGATTGGTTCCAGAGCAGATGTGGAGGCGATGGAATATGTGATGAATAGTGGAGTGAAACTGTTAGCTACGGTACATGGAACCGGTATGGATGATATACAGGCAAAACCGGTATTGGGAAGATTAGTACAGGAAAGAGTATTTCAACGTTATGTGATCTTAGGTGGGAGGAAAGTAGGACAGATAAAGGAAATATTTGATGAGAGAGGTTCTTTGCTGGTGACGGGTGGGGAATTGGAAAGGGAGAGAGTGATATGTTGAAAATAGCAGGCATCTGTTTGGTGATGGCAGGTTGTATCGGGATAGGGTGGTATCTTTCCGGTAAAGCCTTGCGTAGAATACATTTATTAGAAGAGTGGGAAGGATTATTGCAGTTATTATACGGCGAAGTGGAATATGCCGGACTTGATTTGCCGGATCTGGTGCATCATATGTCGGAACAAAGTCGTTATTCCAAAGGATTTTGGAGCCGGATTGACAGGCAGCTCGGGCGCATGGATGCAGGCAGACTGAATCATATTTGGCAGCAGGAATTGGCACATAGAGAATGGCAGATTTTGCAGGCGGAGGAACAACATATTTTGAGAGAGTTGGGAGAAACCCTGGGGCAGACAGACAGACGGACACAGTTACATGCGATTCAGTTATACCAGCAAAGGATTAGTCATGTTTTGCAACAAAGCAAAGAGGCCTATCGGGGACAGGCAAGAGTCTATCATGTGGCAGGAATCACGGCGGGATGTTTTTTGGTCATTCTGCTGCTATAGTCTGCTTAATGTATAACGGAGTCAAGACGAACAAAGTTCGCCTTGCAGAAATGGGGAGAAACATGACAATTAATTTAATCTTTAAGATTGCTGCGGTTGGCGTTCTGGTATCGGTATTGGGACAAGTGCTAAAGCACTCTGGCCGGGATGAGCAGGCATTTTTGGTAAGTCTGGCCGGATTGATTCTGGTTTTGCTGTGGATCATTCCTTATATTCAGGAATTATTTGAGACGGTGGAAGCATTATTTACGATCGGAGGCTGATGTATGATTAAGATTGCGATGATCGGAGTGATTGCGGTTTTACTGGCGTTGTCTTTGCGCCAGGAGAGGACGGGCTTTGGAATGCTGGTGGTTTTGGCGGCTAGTATTCTGATTTTAGCACTATCCATGACAAAAATGCAGGGTGTGCTTCATGTGATCGCAAATCTGGAAGATACCTTGCAGGAGGATGCCGTATATGTACAAGTTCTTTTGAAAATGCTGGGCATTACTTATATTGCAGAGTTTGGTTCCAGTCTTTGCCGAGATGCCGGGTATGGCGCGGTGGGAGGACAGATTGAGTTTTATGGGAAATTGATGCTGTTGGCAGTCAGTATGCCTATTATAGAGAATTTAATTAATGTAATTACGGGAATCGGATTATAGGAAAGAGGGCTGTTTATGGATTATCAGGATAGTGCTGCTGTGATTTGGGACGAAGTTTCAGATGAAGAAGTGCAGTCGATGCTGGATCAGATTCTGGGAGATCAAAGTTTTTCTTTTTCTGAATATATATCTATGCTGTTACAGGGGAAGTCGCCTGTTAGTGTACAGGAAATGGGACAGTCTGTCTGGCAGGGTTTATTACATAATTTACAGCAGCAGAGGAGTTTTTATCTTTATTTAATATTGATCGTATTGATCGGAGCGGTTTTGAGTAATTTTTCAAAACTGTTACAGGGGAAACAGGTGGCAGAAACAGCATTTTACGGAGTATATCTTCTGTTGTTTTCAATCTTTGCTACAGCATTTACCCAGATTACTGCTATGGCAGAGCAAACATTGGTACAGTTGTTAGATTTTGTGAAAGTATTGGCCCCGGCTTATTTTATCAGTATGACATTTTCCCAGGGGGCTGCGGTGACTTCAGTATACTATGAATTTACTCTGGTGATGGTGACGGTGGTGGATTTAATCCTGATTCGGCTGATGCTTCCTGCGGTCAATCTCTATTTTTTGCTACAACTGGTGAATCAACTGTCGGAAGAGGAGATGTTTACGAAGATGGCAGAATTGATTCGCGACCTGGTGAAACTGGCGATGAAAACCATTTTTGGTATCATGATGGGAATTAATGTGATACAGGGTTTGATTGTGCCGGTGGCTTCCCAGGTGGAGCGTTCTGCGCTGGTCAAAGTCAGTACAGCGATACCGGGAGTGGGAAATACGATTGGCAGTGTTACCAGTGCGGTTCTCTGCGCCGGAAAATTGGTGAAAAATTCGGTGGGGGTAGCCGGGGTGATTGCCGTATTTTTGATTTGTGCTATTCCGCTGCTTCGCCTGTTGGTCTATCGTGTCTGCTATCAGTTGATTGCGGCAGTGGTTCAGCCGATTTCAGACGGACGAGTGGTCCGGTGTTTTGGCGCAATGACCGAATCGGTACGTTTATTAGTACAGATTGTTGCAATGGGAGCAATGTTATTTATTCTATCCATTGTGGTGGTCAGTAGCATGACATGATGCCGGGGAGTGCAGATGGAACATGGTGGACAGGAAATCATTTTCAAAGGGTAAGTTGTCAGAAATGAGGTATGAGATGCAGGAATGGATACAGCGTATTGCGGTATATGTTGTTCTGATCACCATATTACGCAGCCTGGTGGGAAAACCGCAGTATCAACAATATTTTCGTTTTGTCAGTGGACTGGTTCTGATCTTATTATTAATTTCACCTGTGTTACGTATATTAGATGGCGATATGGATCTGTATGGGATATTAAATCGTCATTTATATCAACAGGATTGTGAAGAGATAGAAGCGTCTTTACATCTGGCAGAGGGCAAGATGAAAGATATGATAGCAACGGAATATGAGAGTTTGATTCGGAGTCAGGTGGGGGAACTGGCCAGGCAACATCAACTGACTACACAGGAAATCGCAGTATCGCTGGATGCACAGGATCAGATTGTCAAGTTGGAGATTCATTTATCATCACAGCAGGAGACACCTGCCAAGTCGGTACTTCATGCGTTTCGTAAAGATATCGAACAATATTATCAATTAGGAGAGGAGAGTGTGGTGATATGGATCTGAGAGAATCAGAGCCGTCTACGGAAAAAAAGGACAAGGCTGGAGGTTTGCCACCGATTCGCTTACAGGATATCGGTATTCCCAAACTTTTGCTGGTGATTGTGGCGGGAGTGGCATTATTGGTATTGTCAGTGCCTTCGGGATGGATCGGGGGATCTGCCGGTAAAACACAGCAGAGCAGTAATCATACAGGCACCTCTTCTGCTTCCGATACCACGGTGTCTGCTATGGAGATCTACACCGACAAAAAAGAGAAACAGTTGGAAGAAATTCTGGCAAAGGTACAGGGAATTGGGAAGGTGGAGGTGATGATTACTTTAGATAGCGCTCAGGAAAAAAATAGATTGCAGGAAAACACGAAAGTGCAAAAAGTGGAGGGAGTATTAGTCGTGGCTGAAGGGGCAGGAAATGCACAAGTGAATGCAGAAATTATTCAAGCAGTTCAGGCATTATTTTCTCTGGAGTCACATAAAATTAGGGTAATGAAGATGGAATGAAAAATGTCGGTGCATGGATAACCTGTACCATTTATAGTACATAGATAGGATATCCTTGTATGGACGGAAATGAGGTTTGAAATGAAGAAAGTAGTTCACAAGAATCAAATTATTATTACGGCATTGGCAGTGATGATCGTAGTGGCAGGGTACTTAAATTTTACGGGACAGGAGATTACCACCAGTGGGTTCGGTGGGAATGCCGCAAAACAGGAAACAGCAGATCAGGCCAAACAATCGGCAGAACCACAGGCAGAATCAGAGGATGGGCAGACGGACGAACAGAAACAGCAGGAGGACCAGACGGCAGAACAGACAGACGATGCAGGGGAGCAGGACAGCGATTCCCAGCAGACTGCTGATATTTCAGAGGAGGACAGTGCTAATTCATCCTTAAACGTCAGTGACAGTGGTGAGGTCGTTGCTTCTCAGGAAAATCCGGGGGAGGCTGTGATGGTTTCTAATATGATCGGTTCGGATTATTTTTCTTCTGCGAAATTATCCAGGGAACAAACCCGTGCTAAAAACAAAGAGACCCTGATGGAGATTGTCAATAACGAGGCGCTTAATTCAGCGGACAAAAAAGCGGCTGTCCAGGAGGTGGCAGAGATCACGGAGAATGCCCAGAAAGAAAGCGATGCAGAGATGATGTTAGAGGCGAAGGGATTCTCAGAGGCTATGGTTAGTATCAGTGATGGCAAGGCCGATGTGGTGGTGGATGCAGAAAAGCTGACTTCTAAGGAAATGGCGCAGATCGTGGATATCGTCAAGCGCAAAACCAATATTTCCGCGGATCAAATCGTGATTACACCGGTTTCCGTGAAAAAATAGTATTACTTCACAAAACTTATGAAATTTGATATAATGGGTAAGATAATCATATGAAATATATCATCATGAGGAAACGAAGGAGGTATTAACGTGGCAGAGCAGGAAAATAAAGGGATCGGAGAAGTTAAGATCGCATCGGATGTGGTGGCAGTGATTGCAGGTCTGGCAGCAACGGAAGTAGACGGTGTCTATGCAATGGCAGGTAATATTACCAATGAATTGATTGGCAAGCTGGGGAAGAAAAATCTGTCTAAGGGCGTCAAAGTACAGATGGAGGCTGGTGTAGTACATGTGGATATGATGATTAATGTCCGTTATGGATATAATATTCCGAAAGTATCCGAGCAGGTGCAGGATCGTGTGAGCCAGCAGATTGAGACCATGACCGGATTACGTGTAGCTGAGGTCAATGTGCGTGTGGCAGGAGTGAATCTAAGTGGCGAATAGAGGAGATACAAGAAGATAATGGCGAAGAAAATGACAAGAAAAGAGATGCGGGAACATTTATACCGGATGCTATTCCGCATGGATTATTATCAGGGAGAAGAGATATCCGAGCAATTAGAGTTATATTTGGAGGAGCTTGCCGAAGCAACTGATCGGGAAAAGCAAGAATTACGTGATAAGTTTCAGTCGGTGAATCAGCATGTAGCCGAGCTGGATTCTGTGATAGGTGAACATTCCAATGGATGGAATTTACAACGTCTGGCAAAGGCGGATCTTACCGTGCTTCGTCTGGCGGTCTATGAATTGAAATATGATGATAAGGTACCGGCAGGAGTGGCGATCAATGAAGCGGTGGAATTGGCAAAGTCCTACGGTGGTGACAAATCTACCGGATTTGTCAATGGTGTATTGGCGGCTGTTTCGAGAGAACTGCCGGAATGATATCCATAGGCTTTGTGGGATATCATAGAAGTTCGTGAGAGGTAGTATATGATTCAGAAAAGACAGAGGCCGGTCAGTTCCGTATCTCAAGTGAATCAGTATATCAAAAATATGTTCGAGGGTGAATATGCATTACAGCATATTTTTGTCAAGGGTGAGATTTCAAACTGTAAGTATCATTCTTCGGGGCATATTTATTTTACATTAAAGGATAGTTCTTCGCAGATTTCCTGTGTGATGTTTGCAGGTTCCAGAAGGGGACTGACATTTCGTCTGGAGGAAGGAATGGCGGTAATCGTCGAAGGAAGCATCCGGGTTTATGAGAGAGACGGGAGATATCAGTTATATGCACAACAGATCACACAGGATGGAGCCGGCAGATTATATGAAGAATATGAAAAACGTAAAAAGCGCCTCTTAGCTGAGGGGCTTTTTGACGACAATAGGAAAAAGAAAATTCCTTCCTATGGTATGTGTATCGGTGTGGTTACCGCGCAGACAGGTGCAGTGATTCAGGACATATGTAATGTATCCCACAGGCGTAATCCTTATGTACAGATTCTGTTATACCCTGCCAAAGTGCAGGGAGAGGGGGCAGCAGAAACAGTGATACGAGGTATCCGCTTCCTGGAACAGAGGGAGGAAGTGGATACGATCATTATCGGACGAGGCGGCGGTTCTATCGAAGATCTGTGGGCATTTAATGAAGAATCAGTAGTGCGCGCGGTGGCAGAATGTACCAAGCCGATTATTTCGGCAGTGGGCCATGAGACGGATACGACGCTGGCGGATTATGCGGCGGATTTAAGGGCGCCGACTCCGTCTGCGGCTGCGGAATTGGCTGTTTTCGCCATCCGGGATTTTGAGATTGGTTTGCGGGAAGCTGCTTATCATATGACCAAACAGATGGAAAATATTTTGCGCCTGAAAAAACTCCGTCTGGCGCAGTATGAAATGGCGATGAATCATTTGAGCCCACGGGATCAGATCCGGCAGCAGCGTTTGTATCTGGCAGATTTGCAGGATCAGATGCGGTTGGTGATAGATCAGAAATTATTGTCGGTGAAACATCAGATGGAATTGTATGTGGAGGAACTAAAAGGATTGTCACCACTGTACAAATTACAGGGTGGTTATTCTTATGTGGAGAATACCGATGGTGGCAATGTACATTCTGTCAATCAATTAGAACCGGGGCAGAAGTTATCCCTGGTGCTGGAAGATGGACAAGCCGATGTACAGGTGCAGGAGATCAGGAAAGGGGAACTATGGCAGGAAAATTAACCTTGGAGCAGTCCTTCCAGCGGCTGGATGATATTATCCAGGAATTACAGGAGGGAGAATTAACTTTGGAACAATCCTTCAAGAAATATGAAGAGGGCATGAAGATGATCAAGCATTGCAATGATGCGATTGATAAGGTGGAAAAGAAGCTGGAAGTGATGGAAGATAATCAGGAATAGGACATCACAGGTCATGATATGGCCGGGATGGAGGATGCATGAGACGGATGGAAATAGAGCGATTTGAAAAAGAACAGCAGGGAAAACGGGTGCAGATCGAGGGGCTTTTACAAAGTGCGCTGCCGCAGGAAATTTCATACCAAAAGACGATACGGGATGCGATGGAGTATAGTCTGATGGCAGGAGGAAAGCGGCTCAGACCGATGCTTTTGATGGAATCCTACCGATTGTTTGGCGGGACGGATATGGACAAAGCGGCTCCCTTTATGGTGGCTATGGAGATGATTCATACGTACTCTTTGGTACACGATGATCTGCCGGCGATGGATAATGATGAATATCGGCGTGGACGGAAGACTACTCATGTAGTATATGGGGAGGATATGGGGATTTTAGCAGGAGATGCCTTGTTAAATTATGCCTATGAGATGGCAGCCCGGGGAATCCGCATGGCAGAGACGATGGAGTGGGGACTGCGTGCTATGGAGATCTTGGCACGAAAGGCAGGAATCTATGGTATGGTTGGTGGTCAGGTTGTGGATGTGGAATTGACAGGACAGGCGATCGATAAGGAGAGGCTGCATTTTATTTATCAGTTAAAAACAGGAGCTTTGATTGAGGCATCTTTGATGATGGGAGCGGCCTTGGCAGGTGCATCGGAAGCTGATATTGAGAGAATGGAACAGATTGGCAGGAATGTGGGCATGGCATTTCAGATACAGGATGATATTCTGGATCTGGTGAGTACCACAGAGGAATTGGGGAAACCGGTACATAGTGATGAAAGAAATGAGAAAACCACCTATGTCACTATATATGGGATGGAAAAGGCGAAAGAGGCCGTGGAGCAATATTCAGAAACCGCTTTGGATTTATTAGCCGGGATGGAAGCTTCCAATGATTTTCTCAATACATTGATTGAAACGTTAATTAGACGAAAGAAATGAGGGTAACGTTGTGAGTGAGTTATTAGAGCAGATCAATCAGCCCAATGACATTAAGCAGATTGATCCCAAAGATTATAAAGCACTGGCATGGGAAATAAGACGTTTTATGGTGCGTAAAGTGAGCCGTACCGGGGGGCATCTGGCATCTAATCTGGGCGTGGTGGAATTAACTATGGCGATCCATTTGTGTTGCGATTTTCCCCATGATCAGGTGATCTGGGATGTGGGACATCAAAGTTATACCCATAAGATTCTCACGGGACGCAAAGAGGGGTTTGATCATTTAAGACAGTATGGCGGTATGAGTGGTTTTCCAAAACGTGCCGAGAGCGATTGTGATGTGATGGATACGGGGCATAGTTCCACCTCCATTAGTGCAGCACTGGGGTTGGCAAAAGCGAGGGATATCAAGGGGGAAGACCACAAGATATTTGCTGTGATAGGCGATGGTGCGTTATCTGGTGGCATGGCATACGAGGCACTGAATAATGCAGCCAGATTAAAGTCAAATCTGATTATTGTATTAAATGACAACCAGATGTCTATTTCTAAGAATGTAGGGGGAATGGCGAATTATCTGGGGAAGATCCGTACCAATACCAATTATACAGAACTGAAGCAGGATGTGGAAAATGCATTGGAGAAAATGCCCCATGTGGGTAATCGTTTGACGGAAAAGATTCGTGGTGTGAAAGATCTGGTCAAACGTATTTTCATTCCCGGAATGCTTTTCGAGGACATGGGCCTGACTTATATCGGGCCTATCGACGGTCACAACATAGGACAGATGGTCAGTGCCTTCCATAGTGCCGCGAATATGAAGGAAGCGGTGATCGTACATGTCAGTACCCAGAAAGGAAAAGGGTATCGTCCGGCAGAACAGGACCCATCCGCATTTCATGGAGTGGGACCTTTTTCGGTCAAGGATGGAACGATTCGTCAAAGTATCGGGAAAATCCCTTCTTATACAGACGTATTTCGAGAGACAATGATACAGTTGGCGGAGGAGGATTTAAGGATCGCAGCAATCTCTGCAGCGATGCCATCCGGTACCGGTTTGTCTGTGATGGCAGAAAATTATCCGGAACGTTTCTTCGATGTGGGAATTGCAGAGGAACATGCGGTGACGTTTGCGGCTGGGATGGCCCTTGGAGAGATGAAACCGGTGGTGGCACTATATTCAACTTTCCTGCAGAGGGCATACGACCAGATTTTACATGATGTGTGTATTAGTAATTTGCCGGTGGTGTTCGCAGTGGATCGTGCGGGTCTGGTGGGAAGCGATGGAGAGACGCATCAGGGAATTTTTGATATCGCCTTTTTATCTCAAATGCCGGGACTGGTGTTGATGGCACCTAAAAATGCATGGGAATTGCAACAGATGCTGCGCTTTGCCGTGGATGCGGGATGCCCTGTGGCAGTCCGGTATCCTAGGGGGAAGGCATGTCAGGCGTTTGAACAATACAGGCAGCCTATTGAGTTAGGCAGAAGTGAGTGGATTACGACAGGCAGGGAGATTGCATTGTTAGCCTTGGGAAGTATGGTGGAGATTGCAAAAGAGGTATGCGATAATCTACAGCAGCAGGGATATGAACCGTCTTTAGTGAACGCACGGTTTGTAAAACCGATGGACGAGGAAATGTTACAAATGTTGTCGGAAGATCACCGTCTGATCGTGACAATGGAAGAGGGAGTTATCACTGGCGGTTATGGGCAGAGCGTGGCCGCCTGGTATGAAACGAAAGGTTTATCAGCGGTACAGGTATATCCGGTGGCATTGCCGGATCAGTTTATTGAACATGGATCAGTGGATACATTGCGAGAGAAATATGGCATCAGTGCGGATCGTGTGACGGCGCGGATTCTGGAACGGATGGAGGATTGATGTGAAAGAGCAAAAGAAAAAGGAACGTTTGGATGTGTTGTTGGTAAAACGAGGTCTGGCACCTTCCCGTGAAAAGGCAAAGGCCCTGATCATGACAGGCAATGTTTTTGTGAAAGAGCAACGGGAGGACAAGGCAGGCAGTACCTTTCCAGAGGATGTCCCGATTGAGATCAAGGGAGCACCGATGAAATATGTCAGCCGGGGAGGATATAAATTAGAGAAGGCGATAGATTTGTGGCAGATGCCGCTGACTGGACAGATTTGTATGGATGTAGGATCTTCCACCGGGGGATTTACCGATTGTATGTTGCAAAATGGTGCCTCTAAAGTGTATGCCATCGACGTGGGAACCAACCAACTGGCTTGGAAATTGCGGCAGGATGAACGTGTGGTGTCTATGGAGCGCACCAACATTCGTTATGTAACCGGTGCCGAAGTGCCGGAATCTGTGGGCTTTACTTCGATAGATGTGGCGTTTATTTCTTTGACAAAAGTGTTGATTCCGGTCTGGAATTTGTTAGCCGGCCGGGGCAGAGTGGTTTGCCTGGTCAAACCACAATTTGAAGCGGGGCGTGAAAAGGTTGGAAAAAAGGGAGTTGTCAGGGATCCGAAGGTGCATGAGGAAGTGGTGCGGAATATTATGGCATATGCTTTGGCGATGGGATTCCGGATACTGGATTTAAGCTTTTCTCCGATCAAAGGACCGGAAGGGAATATTGAATATTTATTGTATTTGGAAAAGCCGGACCAGGGACAGGATATCACTGAGATAGATGCAGAATCCATAGAGCGGGGGATGACAGAAGTGGAACAGGAATATACGGCACTGATAGAGCAGACAGTACAGGCAGCACATGATTTGTTAGATCACTAAATGTACGAAATAGGAATTTGATAAGAGAAAAGTCGCAGTATAATACGCAACAGAGCTTAGTCGAACGAAGTTCGTCCGGCGGAAACGAGGATACTTATGGATCGATTTTGTATTATTACCAATAGTGGGAAAACTGAGAATTATCAGATCGCACAGCACATCGTTCAATATTTGGAACAACAGGGAAAATCCTGCCAAATTATGCAAAATGACCGGTATGATATTGGGGGGATCTGTCACTTTACCAATGTATCTCAAATACCAGATGATATGGATTGTGCCATTGTTTTGGGCGGTGATGGGACCATGATTCAGGCTGCGATTGATCTGGTACATCAGGATTTGCCTATTTTGGGTGTTAATACCGGAACGTTGGGTTTTTTAACGGAGGCAGAGTGCCAGAGCGTGGATGTGGCATTGGATCGTTTGATTCGGGGGGATTATACCATTGATCATCGTATCATGCTAAAAGAAACAGCAAAATTTCCGGGGGAGGACAGTCGTTCTTCCTGTTATGCACTAAATGATATGGTGATTAGTAAGACGGGCGATTGTCGTCTGATTACAATTAAGGTTTATCTCAATCACGAATTGGTGGATATCTACCGGGCAGATGGGTTGATCGTGGCAACTCCCACCGGTTCCACCGGATACAATTTATCAGCAGGGGGGCCGGTATTAGTACCGGGATTACATGCCACTGTGGTTACTCCGATCTGCCCGCACTCGCTGAACAAACGAAGTCTGTTGCTGGATGCCAAGGATCAAATCATGTTGGAAATCGGCCAGACCAAGGAGATCTGTGAGGATCAGGCGGTTTTCATTGCGGATGGCCGCAATGTGGGAAGCCTGCGCACGGGAGACCGTCTGGTGATTGAGGTGCCTCATGCAACGACAGAGTTAATCAAGTTATCCGATATTGGTTTTTATGAGCGGATGCGGGAAAAGCTAAATGGAAATTGATGGAAAAGATGGATGTGATACGAGACAGAAATGGAGCGAGAGTGTATGAAATTAGAAAGAAGATCTAAGATCATAGAACTGATTGGCAAATACCAGATTGAAACACAGGAAGAGTTGGCGGAGCGTCTGGAACAGGCGGGTTATTCTGTGACACAGGCAACGATTTCCAGAGATATTCGTGAACTGAAACTGACGAAAGTACCGGTGGGGGATGGTGCCAGGCAGAAATACACTTTGCTTCAGGAAAGAGAAGTGGATCTGTTTCAGAAATATGTCCGGGTATTACAGGATGGATTATTATCGATGGAACCGGCAGAGAATTTGTTGGTAATCAAAACAATATCCGGTATGGCGATGGCAGTAGCGGCAGCGATTGATAATTTGGAACTGCCGGGAGTGGTGGGGACGATCGCCGGCGATGATACGGTAATGTGTGCCGTTCATTCGGTGGGGGAAGTGTCCGGAGTGTGCCGGAGAATTGATGCGCTGGTACGAGAGGATGGACAGTAAAGTGGTTTGGTGGTAATATATAAGATAAGAGTTATTATAGAGAAAAGGAGAGACCAAGATGTCAGGACATTCAAAATTTTCA
The DNA here is from genome assembly GCA_964521555.1 of uncultured Jutongia sp. GTDB lineage: Bacteria > Bacillota > Clostridia > Lachnospirales > Lachnospiraceae > Butyribacter. The sequence goes on from CAZFSU010000006.1 coordinate 21,447, forward strand.
AACATAAAACATAAGAAAGAGAAAAATGATGCGGCGAAGGGAAAGATTTTTACTATTATAGGACGTGAGATCGCGGTGGCTGTCAAGGAAGGTGGACCAGATCCGGATAACAATGGCAGACTTCGGGATGTGATCGCCAAGGCAAAAGCGAATAATATGCCAAACGATACGATTGAACGCGGTATCAAAAAGGCAGCAGGTAATATGGATGCTGTGAATTATGAGGAAGTGACCTATGAAGGATATGGTCCAAGCGGAACTGCCATTATCGTGAAAGCATTGACAGATAACAAAAATCGTACAGCCAGTAATGTGCGTAATGCCTTTACGAAAGGAAGCGGCAGCGTGGGAACGCAGGGATGCGTATCTTATATGTTTGATGAAAAGGGACAAATTATTATTGACAAAGAAGAATGTGAGATAGATGCGGATGAGTTGATGATGATCGCATTGGATGCAGGAGCGGAGGATTTCATCGAAGAGGAGGATTCATATGAGATCACGACAGCACCAGCCGATTTTGGTGCGGTACATGATGCTTTAGAATCAGAAAAGATCCCGATGGCCAGTGCGGAGGTCACAATGTTGCCACAGACCTATGTTACGCTAACAGATGAAAATGATAGAAAGCAATTACAGCGGACGCTGGATCTGTTAGAAGAAGATGATGATGTACAGGATGTATATCATAACTGGGAAGAGAGTGAATCGTAGTATCTGATGGGGAGAAGTCATGACAATAAATATTTGGCGGAAATCAGACGATATACAATCTGTAGAGTCAGTTAAAGCGTAGGCAGGAGGAAATCGATGAATCGAGGGTTAGATATTCGGAGAAAATGGAAGTGGATCGTGGGGATCATCGCGGTCTTTCTTGTGTTATTTACAGGATGGGGATTATATATACATATGGATGTATCCCACGCAGAGGGAGCATACACCTTTACGAACAGTAATGGTGATACGGTAACTGCCGGTGATACGATGGAATTACGTCGTGCCACGGATGTTTTGACATTAAGTGGATACATTTCAGGTGATACTTATGAGTGGAGCAGCACGGATACATCAATTTTGACTGTTTCCGGCAGCAGCTATACTGCGAATCTCCAGGTACAGGGAAAAGTTGGCGATGTGGTGGTCAATGTTAAAATTAAGCATGCAGATGCTACGGAAGAAGTGGTATCTCTCAAAGTCAGTGTTGTATTTTCCATCAATGAATATTTATCTGCGAATGCACCTTCCGGTGTTTCGATGGACCGCATTCATCCGGATGATAGCCGTAAGGCAATAATTATGGATCATGGTACTTCGATTCAGTTTGGTAAATCTGCTTTGTCAGAACCAGACAAGATTAATCTGATCTTCGGTGATGCTACAGACGCAAATACGGTTTGGAAGAGCAGTAACAATGATGTTTTTATGATTAATAACAGCCAGTCTGTTCCGGTGCTGACGGCGATGGGGACAGGTGTTGCTACCCTGTCTGTGGAATATACCGAGGGTACCACAACCTATACAGACAGCATTAAGGTATATGTCAGACCACAGATTACAAATGAGAATGGTGATGTGATTGCCGGGGAGACCAATACCGACACTCAGATTGTAGAAGTGAATAATGGCGATAAGCTGGGGATTACCGCTTCGTTTGCAAGCAATCCATTGGAAGGCATCGGTGACAAGGTTAGTTGGGTTATTTCTAAAGGAGAAGGTGAGAGTACGGTATTAGTACGGGATTCCCTGGGGAATACCGGCAGCGATGGTGATGATGCCAAACTGACCTGGCTATCCGGAGAAGAGAAATACCGGATTGATGCCAAAGCCGGAGTCTATAATATTCAGTTTTATGTTAAGGGAACTTATACCGGATTTGATGCCGTTAAGGAAAATCCGCCTACTTGTAAGCCGGTGTCTTTGCAGACCAAGGTGTTGGCAGATTATGGCGATAAAACGGTAACGGTTAATATTAATGGTTCTTATAGTTTGGCAGAAGCCTTTAATATCCCGGAACGTGTATTAAAAGCAAATTTTGATATTTCTTATGCAGATAGTAATAGTTCTTCTTATGTGAAAATTAATTCGGATGGCGTAACGGTTGATGCAGTCAACCTGGGTACCGGTATTATTACGGTACATCCCAAGAGTCCTGATGTCAATATACCGGGAGTTCCGGCTGGTGCACCGGATGTAACAGTGACGATAACAGTATCCGAGACCTTTACCTTAAATCAGACGAACGCAACATTACCGGTAGGTTCTTCGGTTCAGTTATACGGTATTATTGGTTCCGGAGCTGTGGCAGAGGCCACCAGATTTTCATGGAAGGTAAGTGATTCTTCTTATGTGTCTATTGATACGGATGAGGGACAGTATGCTACGATCACCGCGTTGAAAAAGACACAAACAGGTTCACCTGTGACCGTAACGCTGACATGGCAGGATACCGAGGGAGTTCATCATACAGCCTTCTGTACAGTGGTAGTGACAGAAGCCACGAGTAACTTCAGTATTAATCCGGCCATCGAAACGTTGGAGATTGGTGGCGCATCGAAAGTATTGGATACGAAATTAAGTGGTACACAAAATATCCAGTGGTTATCATCGGATACCAGTAAAGTAACCGTTTCGCCATTATCTGGTAATACCCAGGCGACGATTACGGCAGGAAAATCGACTGGGCAGGCAGTGATTACAGCGATCAATCTGGATAATGGTGTCTATGCCACCTGTTTGGTTACCGTAACAGCACCGATCACTTCGCTGTCGATTGATAAGGGAACCAATTATGAGACAACTTTGGCAGAGGGAACGGTGCAATTAAAGGCCAATTATCAACCTGCCAATGCCACAGATACAACGATGGAATGGACCTCTTCCGATCCGGATATTGCAACGGTAGATGAAAACGGACGCGTTACTTTGATCCGGGAGGGAACCACGAGAATCTCTGTAAGGCCAACGGTTAATCCCAATGGTGTATGGGCATTTTGTGATATACATATTGTAGAAAATCCGATTACAAAGATTACACCGGATGTGACAGAAATTAATATGATTGCAGGAGATACCTATGAGGTGGCAGTGACACTGACGCCGGAAAATCCGTCGGACCGCACTTTGCGGTGGTCATCTTCAGACACCAGTATAGCCACAGTGGAAGGTGGAGTGATTACGGCAGTCTCTGCCGGTGATGCAACGATATCCATCACGGGTGGTAATGTGGGAAGTGTTACGGACCCGGTCACTATCAAAGTACATGTACGCAATCGTTTGCAAAAAATTGAATTTGCAACCAAGACGTCTTATGTGGCAGTCGGCGGTACACAACAACTGACCGTATTGTTTACACCAAATACAGAAATCAATGACAAATTAATCTGGAAGTCTTCGGACAATACCATTGTGACTGTGACAGATGAGGGATTATTGACTGGTATTTCTGTCGGAAGTGCCATGATTAGCTGTTATTCAGAGGATTTGGGGCCGGCTGATTTGATTACCTGTATGGTATATGTGACAGACAGCCTGGTGGTTGCCGAAAATTTAAGTGTATTACCGGAATCAGCCACGTTACAGGTAGGGCAGACATTACAGATGGATGCAGTGTTTGATCCGGCCAATACCACAGATCAAGAGATTCGCTGGAGCTCTTCGGATGAAGCAGTGGCAACCATTACAGACGGTGGGCTGGTGACAGCACAGGCGATAGGTCAGGCGACCATTACCGGAATTTATTATAGTACTCCGGATGGAGTACCTTGGATAAAATATAGTAAGATTACGGTGGAGGCGGCAACGGTGGAAGCAACCGGGTTTGATGTGACACCGGATTCCGCTAATATCAAAGTGGGTCAGTCCTTTAAGCTGACACCGGTCTTTACACCGGAGAATACGACAAATAAAACAGTGGAATATCAGTCCACCGATGAATCCGTGATTACAGTGGATGATAATGGTGTAGTCAAGGGTGTGGGTGCCGGCGATGCTGTCATTCAGTGTCAGGCTGTCAGTGGCGGATTTGTGGCGACTTGTGCAGTTCATGTGGAAAATGCCATTTCTTTCCGGCTGTCACCAGCCACCAGAGAGATTGCAGTGGGCAAGAGTTTTCAACTGAAAAAGGTTACTGTACCAGCCAATGCAGACAAGACAGCAACCTGGAGCTCTTCCAATAAGAAAATTGCAACAGTCAGCACCACAGGTAAAGTGACCGGTAAGAAGATTGGCAGTTGTACGATCACTTGTACACTGACCGAGTATAATCAGAAGGCGACCTGTAAAGTGAAGGTGGCAAAACTCAATAGTAAAGTTTCTCTGAATAAAAAGAGCATTCGTGTCGGAGTGGGAAAAACTTATAAATTAAAGAAAACCGTATGGACCAATAATTCCAAGAATCCTTCGGTCAAGTGGAAGTCTGCGAACAAGAAGATTGCTACTGTAACCAGTAAGGGTAAGGTAAAAGGAAAGAAAGTTGGCGTGACCAAGGTTACGGTGGTCACTCAGGATAAGATCAAGGCCAAGGCTACCTGCCGTGTGACAGTGATCAGACAGGTGACCAGTGTCAAGATGAATACAGCGTATGCGGTATGTTATGTTGGGCATACCAAGCAGCTTCGGGCGACGGTGAAACCGAAAAAGGCTTCCATCAAGAAATTGAAATGGACTTCTTCCAATAAGAGCATTGCCACCGTCAGCAGTAGCGGCAAGGTAACCGGAATGAAAGTCGGTGAAGTGAAGATCACGGCTAAGGCAAAGGATGGCAGTGGCAAGAAAGCCACCTGTTATGTGAAAGTCTTAGAGGAAGTGCCGGCTACCAGTGTGGTTGTGGCGCAGACAGACCTTACCATGAAGAAAGGGGATTCTACGAAGCTTTCCTTTAGTGTATTGCCAAATAATTATTCGGATCGTATTAGTTTTGCATCGGATAATAAGCGCGTAGCGAAGGTAAATTCCAAGGGTAAGGTGACGGCAGTTGGTACTGGTACAGCAACCATTACGATTTTGACAAGCAGCGGTATTACTGCTACTGTGACGGTCAATGTAGTGTCTTTAGACCGGACGGCATTAAATATACGTCAGTATGATACAGAAACGTTGCAGGTATTAGGTACAGATGAGAATATTACATGGTATTCATCCAATAGCAGAGTGGCGACGGTATCCGGAGGAAAGGTGACAGGACGCGGCATTGGCAGCACCTATGTATATGCATATGTCAATGGATGTAAAATGGTATGCAGAGTTTCTGTTACCTCTGTCAATCATTAGACGATACTCGTCCACTGATCAATAAAGAAATGCGTCAACCGATGGAACACCGGTTGGCGTTTCTTTTACGCAAAGGATTTCGAATGAAGTCATATGAGCATGGGGGAGCACAGATGGCGAAGGAGAAAGGAGATAACGTTGCTAGTTAATTTACATGTCAAAAATTTGGCAATCATCGATGAGGTAGAAGTGGATTTTTCCGATCAACTGAATGTTTTAACCGGTGAGACAGGTGCCGGTAAATCCATCATTATTGGTTCGATTAATCTGGCACTGGGTGGGAAAGCTTCTAAAGATGTGATACGTTCTGGAGCCGATTATGCTTTGGTGGAACTGGCTTTTGTCCTGGATCGTGCATCACAGAGAGAGGCATTAGCGGAACTGGGAATATCGGTTCAGGAAGATGAAGTGCTTATTTCCAGAAAGTTGATGCCCAAACGCAGTGTAAGCCGTATAAATGGGGAGACGGTTACGCGGGAGGTGCTTCAAAAGGTTGCCGGTGTTTTGATCGACATACATGGGCAAAATGAACAGCAATCTCTCCTGCATACGTCGAAACATATGGAAATTCTGGATCGTTATGCATGGGAGCAGTTGTCAGAGACAAAGGAGAAATTTGCCGGGATTTATGCCGAGTATCGTCAGACGCAGGAAGAATGGATGGAAGGACAGATCCCGGAAGAAGAAAGACTGCGGGAGATTTCTTTCTTACAGTATGAGTTAGAAGAGATTGAAGCCGCCGCCATCCGGGAAGGAGAAGAGGAGACATTAGAAGAGGAGTATCGCCGCTTGTCCCATGCTTCCGCGATTGCAGAGGGACTAGGGGAACTTCATCAACTAACTTCATCCGGCAATGGAGCGGTTTCGGATCAAATGGGCGAGGGCCTGCGGATCTTGTTGAAAATTGCCGAGTTTGATGAAAAGATACAGGAATTTGCGGACCAGTTATCAGAAATTGATAGTTTATTGACGGATTTTAACCGGGATATTACTGGTTATATGGATGATTTTGCTGTAGATCCCCAGGCATTGCGTGAGACGGAGCAACGTTTGGACTTGATCCGGAGTGTGAAAGCGAAATATGGTGCTACCTTAGAACAGGTTCAGGCATACGCGGAACAAATACGTGCAAAGTTGGACAAATATCAGGAATATGATACCTATCGAAACGAATTACGGGAAAGATTACAGAGGCAGGAGGAAACGTTACGAAACTTAGGAGCGAAGATTACCGAGATACGCAGTTCTGGCGCGGTGGTATTAGAAAAGGAGATTCAGTCAGCATTGATTGATCTGAATTTCTTACAGGTACAGTTTCAGATCGAGATTCGTCCCACCAAAGACTATACCGCACAGGGTATGGACGAAGTGGAATTTATGATTTCCACCAATCCCGGCGAACCGATGAGGCCGATTGGGTCTGCGGCATCGGGGGGAGAATTATCACGTATTATGTTGGCGGTAAAAGCAGTTTTGGCAGAGCATGATGAGATCAGTACGTTGATTTTTGATGAGATTGATGTGGGCATCAGTGGAAGAACAGCGCAAAAGGTAGCGGAAAAGATGGCCTTCATTGCAGGGACGCATCAAGTGATTTGTATTTCCCATTTGGCACAGATTGCTGCAATGGCGGATTCTCATTATTTAATTGAGAAGAAAAATGAAAATGATCATACTGCAACCGAGATCCTGAAAATATCGGAAGCTGCTTCTGTCGATGAATTGGCAAGGCTCTTGGGTGGCGCCAGGATCACTGATGCGGTTTGGGAAAGTGCCAGAGAAATGAAAGAGCTGGCTGCCACAGAAAAACAGAGGGTCCGTTCCGTATAAAAAATTGGAAAATAGCAATTAAAAATAGTATAAAAAAGGGCAACTGGTACATGATATATTTGTACACAGTTGTCTTTTTTTGTTGGCAGTATCGGAGATGCGATAAAAAGTTTCGTGTAGATTTTTAGGTGGTATAGGAGGATATAAGGTGTTATGAAGCAGGTCTTGATGGATACAAATAGAAAACGGCGTTACCGGTTTGTGCTGCTGGTTGCCATCGTGATAGGATTAATCGGGATCGGTACGTGTTATTTATGGCAGTTAAATAGCCGTTTGCCAGAAAGCCTTATATTATACCAGAATCGTATGGAGAAAATTGATCTGGGACTGCCTTTGGTGGGAGAAATTTCTGCGCAATCCGGGGAATTTTTAGTAAATGGGAAAACGGAACCGGAAGCCGCAGCGGTTAGCTTTAGCTTGGATGATCAGGTATCCTTAAAAGCGAATCAATTAGGCAGTTATCAGGCGGAATTGAAATTATTTGGTGTCATACCTTATAAAAAATTAAAGTTAGATGTGATACGGGAACAGAAAGTCATGCCGGCAGGGAATGCCGTCGGCATCTATCTGGAATCCCAGGGAATTATGGTATTAGGTACCACAGAGATCCGGGGGAAGGACGGGTTTGTTTATCATCCTTCCCAGGATATCTTGCAGGAGGGAGATTATCTGTTATCCGTAAACGGCGAACCGGCAGAATCCATTAAAAAGGTGGCGGCATTGATCCAAAAGAATAAAGATCAGAAGATGACGTTGCAGTTACAAAGGGGAGATAATAAGATTAATGTCAAGATCGAACCGGTTTGTACGGAAGAGGGGACGTATCAGATAGGTGCCTGGTTACGGGAAGATACGGAAGGCATTGGTACCATGACTTGTATCACGGAGGATAATCACTTCGTCGCATTGGGGCATGGAATCACAGACATCGATACAGGTGATCTGATTCATCTGGAGCAAGGAGGGCTGTACCCGGCATCGATTCAGCAGATTGTGGCAGGCAGAAAAGGAACACCAGGAGAATTATTTGGTACTGTCTTATTGTCAGAAGATCAGAAGATTGGCGATGTAACATCCAACAATGTCTGGGGTATTTCGGGGTGTATTGATCATGAAACATATCAGTATCAGAGTGAACAGGGGATTCCCATTGCCTTGAAACAGGAGATAGAGACAGGAGCGGCAACGATCCGTTGTCAGGTAGAGGATGAGGTGAAAGAATATGACATCGAGATAGAAGAGATTCATCTAAATGCGAGGGATCTCAAAGGTTTGGTAATACGGGTAGTGGACTCCGAATTGCAGGAAAAGACCGGTGGTATTGTGCAGGGACTCAGTGGCAGCCCGATCATTCAGAATGGTAAGCTGATTGGTGCGGTTACCCATGTTTTTGTCAACGATCCCACCAGAGGGTATGGTATTTTTATTGAAAACATGCTGGGATGAATCATACTATCATGGTCCCAGCATGCCAAAAAAGAAGGGTAATATTATGCTCTCATTTTATATTCCAGCCGGATTTTATCAGCGATCAGAGCAACAAATTCGGAATTGGTGGGTTTTCCTTTACGGTCACTGACCGTATAACCAAATAATTCTTCGATGGTATCCATCTTCCCCCGGCTCCATGCGGTTTCGATCGCATGGCGGATGGCTCGTTCCACACGGCTGGAAGTGGTTTTGTATTTTTTGGCGATGGTGGGATAAAGCCGTTTCGTGATAGATCCCAGCATTTCCACATCATTGACTGACATAATGATCGCATCCCGTAGATATTGGTATCCTTTGATATGTGCCGGAACACCGATCTCATGAATCATTCGTGTCACATCGGCTTCCAGTGTGTTTTCTGGTTTGCGGTAGTGGTTCTCGAATACAGTATTAATCACCTTGCCGCTCTGCTCTCCCATGAGACTCACTGCCTTGACGCGGCTCATGACAACTCTGGTATCAAATGGTTTCAAAATATAGTAGGCAGCTCCCAAAGAAAAGGCTTGCTCTGTCACACTCTCCTGGCTGACAGCCGATACCACAATGATCTCCGGGTGATGGGGGAAGTCTGGATGCTGTATACGTTCCATTACTTCTAAACCATCGATTTTGGGCATAATCAGATCCAATAAAACCACATCCGGTTTGGTGCGTCTTATTTGCTGTAAAGCCTCCTCACCATCGGCGGCTTTCCCCACCATTTCCAATTCTGTTTCTTTTTCTATAGCATCTTCCAGTATACTGACAATTCTTCGGTTGTCATCCACGACTAATACTTTGACTTTTTGCATCCCTGCTTCCTTTCTGCCCCGTATTGTTATTATACTATGCAAGTGGGCTCATATAATTTGGAATTTTATTCCCTGTCTAGATTATAGAAATGTCCTGTTTTTAGGACAATGGGATTCATCTTTTATAGTTCGACTTTATGAAGCAGAATAATTGCAAAAAGTAAAGTTTTTCTATATTTTTTGCTATTTTTCAGCAGGGTTTTACATTTGTCTCATAAAAACTTTCAAAAATACTTTTCAGAAATATGGATATACGTTATAATATTAATGGAAACTGAAAAGAGTGTTGGGGAACCTATAGAAAAAGGAGGTATTCCATGAAAAATGTGTTATTTATTGCGTCAGAGTGCGTGCCATTTATTAAGACCGGAGGTTTGGCAGATGTTGTAGGATCTCTGCCGAAATATTTTGACAAGAAGGAGTTTGATGTACGCGTTATGATTCCCAAGTATGCCTGTATTCCAGAGGAATGGAAGAATCAGATGGTATACAAGACGCATTTTTATATCGATCTTGCATGGAGAAAGCAGTATGTTGGTGTGATGGAGATGGAATATGAAGGCGTGACATTTTATTTCATTGACAATGAATTTTATTTTGCTGGATTTCAGCCATATGGCAACATTCATGAGGATATTGAGAAGTTTGCATTTTTTTGCAAGGCTTCGTTATCTGCATTGCCTAGTATTGATTTCCGGCCGGACATTATACACTGCCATGACTGGCAGACTGGCTTGATCCCTGTTTACCTGAAGGATATGTTCCTGGAGAATCCGTTCTACCACGGCATCAAGACCATTATGACAATACATAATCTGAAATTCCAGGGAGTATGGGATCTGAAAAAAGTACAGGATATTACCGGATTAAAGTCTTACTTCTTCACCAGCGACAAATTGGAGGCGTACGGAGATGCAAACTACTTGAAGGGTGGTATCGTATATGCCGATATGGTCACTACCGTTAGTGATTCCTATGCCGAAGAGATCAAGATGCCTTTCTATGGGGAGCGTCTGGATGGATTGATGCGTGCGAGAAGTAATTCTCTGGTGGGTATTGTCAATGGTCTGGATTATAATGAATACAATCCGGAGACAGACCCATTTATTTATCAGAATTATAATGCAAAGAATTTCCGTAAGGAGAAGATCAAAAATAAACGTGCATTCCAGAGAGAACTGGGGTTAGAGGAGAATGATAAGAAGTTTATGGTGGGTATCTGTTCCAGACTGACAGACCAGAAAGGGTTTGATCTGATTGATTATGTGATTGAAGAGATCTGTGCCGAAGATACTCAGTTAGTGATCTTGGGTACCGGGGAAGAGCGTTATGAAAATCTGTTCCGTCATTTTGAATGGAAATATCATGACAGAGTATCGGCAAATATCTTTTATTCCAATGAGCGTTCGCATAAATTGTATGCATCCTGTGATGCATTTCTGATGCCATCGCTATTTGAGCCTTGTGGCCTGTCACAGCTTATGAGTCTGCGGTATGGTACCGTGCCAATCGTTCGCGAGACAGGTGGTTTGCGTGATACGGTTGAGCCATATAATGAGTATGAGAGTATTGGTACCGGATTTTCTTTTGCAAATTATAATGCACATGAAATGTTAGCAACACTTCGTTATGCAAAGGATGTATATTATAACCATAAGCGGGAGTGGAATAAGATGATTGACCGTGGTATGGCAAAGGATTTCTCATGGAATTCCTCAGCACAGAAATATGCCGATTTATATCTGGGGATGTAATCCGGCAGACGAGTATCGCCATTACTCATCCCGTCAATAGGAATACAGGGCATCGAATCGGATCGATGCCCTTTTATATGGGAGGGAAGTGGCAGAGAAAGCAGTCAATACCAGACAGGAATGTTGTCAATACCGTTGAAAGGAATGGTAGAGAAAGATAATATGAAATTGCGACTAGATAAACTTTTGACGGAGATAACTGCAGGAAGCCGCAGCGAAGTAAAGCAGTGGATCAAAAAGGGGCAGATATCAGTGGACGGTGAAGTGATCAAACGCCCGGAGATAAAGATTGACCCGGAACAGCAGGAGATATGGTTTCGCGGAGAACGGTTACAGTACCGACAGTATGAATATTATATGTTGCATAAACCTCAGGGAGTAGTATCTGCTACAGTCGATGCAGACCATACGACGGTAGTCTCTCTGATTACTCAGAGCAAACGGAAAGATTTATTTCCGGTGGGAAGGCTGGATATGGATACCGAGGGACTATTACTGATTACCAATGATGGTGTGCTGGCGCATCGGTTGTTATCGCCCAAATATCATGTAGATAAAACCTATTTTGTTCGGATCGAAGGAGTGTTGACAGAGGATGATGTGCAGAACTTGGAACAGGGAATGGACATTGGGGATGATAAACTGACGTTGCCGGCTGTGGTGGAATGGTATCGGATATCCTCTCTGGATAATGGCCGTCCAGAGGATCGACAGCCGTTAGCTGGGGTGAGAGAGAACAATCAGTATAGCGAGGTGCGTATCACGATTCAGGAGGGTCGTTATCATCAGGTGAAGCGTATGTTTGCCGGACTGGGAAAGCCGGTGGTTTATCTCAAACGGATACGAATGGGAAATTTGGTTTTGGATGAAAACTTAGCATTAGGGGAGTATCGGGAATTGACAACGAAAGAAATCAAGGGGATGTATTCAGGAGAAGCATCTCAGAGAGATTATGATAATCAGACTGGAAGAAATTTGGCGAAATTTAATAGAAAAAAGTCTTGACCTTTTCAGACTATTATTATACAATAAAGTGCAGTGCTGAAATAGCTCAGTTGGTAGAGCACTTCACTCGTAATGAAGGGGTCGTCGGTTCGAGTCCGATTTTCAGCTTTTTTGTAAAGCTTCACAAAAACATGAAAGTTGTGTATAATGGCAGTAAGAACGTGAATAACAGCATATTTGTGGATGCGTGAAAACATTCACAGAGACAGAAAGAGGGCAGAGCGGACTATGGCATTGTTTGGTAAGAAAGCAGAGACCTTTACGGCGGATTACGAAGATGTGATCAGGGTCTTTGGCAAAATGAAGAAAAATGATGAACTGGTCGTATCGTTTCAGGGTATGTCAGAAATTCAGATTGGCTTAAAAATTGAACAGATTATTTACAAGTTAGTCAATTTGGAGCAAGTAGGAGAAATATCCAATGGAGGCAATGGGGTATCGACCGTCACATTTAGACGTACAAAATAGCCGTAATACATAATTTCATATGATTTTAGTAACAAAAAAGGGAATGTTCGTTCATGGGGCGGGATATTCCTTTTTTTGAATTTGTCGAGGAAATTTGCGGCGAATATAGCAGAAAGGAGAGATGATATGGCGGGAACCTGTGTGCATCTGGCCGTGGCAACGGAGTTAAACCGGGTGTTTCAAACGGAAGGGGAATACTACTTGGGACAATATAGTAATCAGTATGATCCGAATCTGTTTTTTGCCGGAAATATTTGTCCCGATGGAATCATGGCGCGGGAACATTATCAAAGAGAAATGAAATTGCACAGTCATTTGCGGGATGGGATACCGGATGGCACATTTCAGGAACCGGAGAAATTGGCATTGTTTCGTAAACGGCTAAAAACTTTTTTTGATAGGAATGTTTTTGAAGAAAGAAGAAATTTTTCTCTTTATCTGGGATATTTAACGCATATGTTGACGGATGAAAAGTTTATATTGGAAGTATATTCCCAAGTATTAGATGCGATTGCTGTTACTGGATATACCAGAAAAGACCGGGAGATGTTTGTCTTATTTGGAAAAGATGTGGATCAGATTGATTTTCGGCTGGTGGAAGAATATCCGGGGATACAACAGGCATATCATGCATTACGTCAAGTGCAGCCCTATGAAATTACGGGGATGATTACAGAGGAGGAATTGACCAGCAGCAGGAACTGGATTCTGTCTTATTTTTTTGAGACCCCCCACACGTTGCAAGCGCCAAGATTTTTGCCTTATGAGCGAATGCGTCAGTTTATCCCGGATGCGGCAGCAGAGATTTTAGGTAAGTTGTCTCACTATATACCAACATAAGTTGTTGCGTGAGTCAGCGGATGGTGGAGTGTTCGAGTCTCCACCATGATTCGGTCAGGGACTCTTTGGAAAAGTGGTTGTGATCTTGTTTGTCTCTGTGGCTTTGTCATGATGATACTCATTCTCGTAGATGGTAAGTTTTTTTAATGTACGTTGCTCTTCTTCCGTAACGGTGAGAATCAATGGAATTTCACAACTGGTTCCTGCCGGCAGGACGGCATCTTTATATAGAAAAGGGGATTGGGTGCCATCATAGTAATTCATACGGGTCAAGTCTAGTGGATGTCCCTGTTGATCTTTCGCCAGCGCAGAAAAATAATCCAGTTCATCGCTGTAATTGTTTTCGATCTGTAATAATACCAGATAGTAGACATGGTCTGGTTCTGGAATGATATGGTTCGCCAACAGTTTTTGGTCCGTGGTTTCGATTGGGGTGATGGAGGTTATCCGGGTAAAGGTGTAATTGTCGGCAAAACGATATTCCTCTGATACAGAAGTGAAGCCATAGTACAGTATTGGTATCTCGATTAGGAAGAGAAGAATTAAGATTCCGAAAAGTCCTAATTTGTGGTATATCCATAGGATAAAACGTATCACCCATTCCAGAGCTGTGGAAGTTAGATATTTCATACTACTTTACCTCCAATCCTGTGATTTTAATATTCCGAACGACCGGGGATTCTCCATAGTTGTCCTCGTACTTTTGTTTCTGGTATTCTGTGATCCATAGCATGGAAACATCCCCCTTCCTGGCGAGGAAATAGATTGTTCCTGTCTTTCGTGTCGATTCAAAGTGGTCGCTTAATCCCAGAACCTCCGTATCTTCGCCTGCTGCTTCTTTTGCATTTTGAATGGAGTAAGAGGATAGAGGAGGTAAATAGTACCCATCTTTTGTTATCAGGAAAGGTTCATAGGGGAGAGAATAATAGGTATTATCCTCGCTGGAATCATCGGCGCAGTCCTGGGTGATCTGATATTGGACGGCGATGGTATCATAACCTTCTGGAGTCATCAGTGCAGGATCCCGGTCAATCGTGGCGCCTGTGATGGCAATATGAAAGGTGGTTTTTGCGGGAGCAAGGGTGTCTGCCACCTGGTATGTAAAAGCCTCCCCAACGGCATATTCTTCCGTTATCAAGGGTTTCTTGATCGTTAATTCTTTCTGGCGGGTACGGCTTTGTGATTTTGCCACCCAAAAAGAAAGGACGGCAGATGATATCATAACAAGAAACAGAAGGGCACAGATAGGATAGTACCAGCGGGGGCGGTTGGTTGTATGCTTCTGCTTTGCGATGGGTGCTGTATTCCTCTGCGCAGACTGTTCGGGAGCCCGTTTGATAGAAGCGTGCTCTGTATCCGTATCATATCTGGTATCGCCTGTGATGGGGTATTCGCTAGGAATCCGGTAGTATGTGCTACATTTAGGACATTGTCCGGTATAAACATCATAGTCGAAGCGTTTGCCGCAGTTTTTGCATTTTACTTTCATGAAAATCCCCATTTCTATCTTGTTGGTGTAATGATTATCTGTTTCATGAGTTTAGTATAACATAAAATAGCATTACTGCCATAAGCAGTAATGCTATTTGGAATAAATTCAGATATTAAAATGTCTGCTATTCGGAATAGTAGAAGAAAGATTATACACAGCCCTGTGCTTTCATTGCTTCTGCAACCTTCAGGAAA
Organism: uncultured Jutongia sp.; assembly: GCA_964521555.1. GTDB lineage: Bacteria > Bacillota > Clostridia > Lachnospirales > Lachnospiraceae > Butyribacter. Next base: position 36,580 of record CAZFSU010000006.1, read on the forward strand.
CCGGCAATGTTTGCACCAGCCATATAATTTCCTTCCATACCATATTCTTTCGCTGCCTCATCACAGGATTTGAAGATTTCCTTCATAATATCATGAAGCTTGTTATCAACCTCTTCAAATGTCCAGGCAAGTCTCTGGGAATTCTGTGTCATCTCAAGACCGGATGTAGCAACACCACCTGCGTTTGCCGCCTTAGCCGGTCCATACAGCATATTGTTGGCGAAGTATACATCAATAGCTTCTGGCGTAGAAGGCATGTTGGCACCTTCTGCTACTGCATAACAGCCATTGGCTGCCAGTGCCTTGGCACTCTCTTCGTCAATTTCGTTCTGAGTAGCACATGGAAGAGCGATATCACACTTGATGGTCCAGATTCCGCTGCATCCCTCATGATACTCAACATTTTTATGCGAAGTTCTCTGGGCATATTCCTTGATGCGTCCTCTCTCTACTTCCTTGATCTGCTGAACCAGTGCAAGCTCAATTCCATCCGGATCATAGATATATCCGGCAGAATCAGAAAGTGCAACAACTTTACCACCGAGCTCAGTTGCTTTCTGCGTAGCATAGATGGCAACGTTACCGGAACCGGAAATGACTACAGTCTGATCTTTGAAACTCTTGCCGTTTGCCTTTAACATCTCATCAGTGAAGTAGCACAGACCATAACCGGTAGCTTCTGTACGAGCCAAAGAACCACCGAAAGTCAAACCTTTACCAGTCAGTACACCAGTCCACTCATTGCGGATTCTCTTGTACTGTCCGAACATATAACCAACTTCACGGGCGCCAGTACCGATATCACCGGCAGGAACATCACAGTCAGGACCGATATGTTTGCAAAGCTCTGTCATGAAACTCTGACAAAAACGCATAACCTCTCCGTCACTCTTGCCCTTAGGATCAAAATCAGAGCCACCTTTTCCGCCGCCCATAGGCAGTGTGGTTAAGCTGTTTTTGAAAATCTGCTCAAACCCGAGGAATTTGATAATACCGCTATATACGGAAGGATGGAGACGGAGACCACCCTTGTATGGTCCGATTGCAGAATTGAACTGAATACGGAAACCACGGTTGACCTGTGTCTTGCCGTTATCATCGACCCAAGGCACACGGAAGATGATCTGTCTCTCAGGCTCTACGATACGCTCAAAAACACCAGCTTCCACCAGATCTGGTCTTCTTTCTACGACAGGCTCTAAAGATGTAAAAACTTCGGTTACTGCCTGGATGAACTCAGGTTCTCCGGCATTTCTCTTTTTTACTGTTTCCAGTAAATCGATTAGATACTGATTTTTTAACGCCATTGCTAAAAAACCTCCTTCTTCATAAAATATTGTTCTTTCGTATACATTATCAGTATTGCATAAAATTTGATACATTTCAATGTTTTTCTATAAAGTTTTTGGGCAAAATCACCAAAGATATGCAAGAATACTAAAATTAATGCATTTCAGTATACAATCGGAAAGTCTGGAACGGCCCAAAATCTGACTAATGCAGGTTGGGAATATTATGCAGATTTTTTGCTGGTTCTAATTAATTTTTTTGCAAATTTTGTCAAAATGTAATTTTGGACAAACATTTGAAAAAAACGGGAAAATTTGGACACAATTTGGACACAATTTCTCCGTATAATGAATTTCAGAAAGTGAAAACTTTCTACTCCCACCCTATTATACGCTGGATAACGTAAGTTATCCGACAAGAAGAGCCATCCCAGGCTCTTCTTGTTTTTTAAACTAAAATAGGTTACTCTATAGGTGACTTATGAAAAAGCGAAAGAGGAAATGAGAAATGACACAGTGGAAGTATATCTTGATCGACTTGGATGGTACGATCACAGATTCCCGGCGTGGTATCACGAACTGCGTGAAATATGTGATGGATGCTGTGGGAGAATCGATTCCTGATGAACGGGAATTGTTAAAATTTATTGGTCCGCCTTTGGTAATTGGATTCCAGGAAAATATGGGGATGACCAAAGAGGAGGCTATATGGGCAACAGATAAATACCGGGAGCGTTATAATACGGTTGGTTTGTTTGAGGCAACGATATATTCCGGGATTGATCAGGTCTTGGCGATGTTAAAGCGTCAAGGGAAGCAGATTTCGCTGGCGACCTCGAAACCAGAGGAAACGTCGGTTCGCATTTTGGAGCATTTTGGATTGCTTTCTTATTTTAATGAAACGACAGGTGCTACAATGGACGGAAGCCGTAATTGTAAAGAGGATGTGATCCGTGAGGCATTAAAACGCCTTCAGGTAACAGAGGAGGATAGGGATCGTGTGTTAATGATCGGAGACCGGAAACATGATATCGAAGGGGCGAAAGCATGCGGGATCTCTTCTCTGGGTGTATATTATGGCTTTGCTGAACCGGGGGAATTGGAGGCGGCTGGCGCTGACTTTGTAGTTCAGAATATGGAAGAATTACAACAGTTTTTCATGCAGTCGGAGTGAGGCCGAAAGTATGGAACCTGGGTAAAGTATGAACAGATCTATATGAAAAGGAAAGACGAGACGAACAAAGTTTGTCTTGCAGAAATGAGGTAAAAAATATGAGCGAAGAGACAAAAACAGAACAAAAGCAAGAGACGACCGTGGATTCGGCGGTGACAAAGCAGGATAATTCCGGCGGCACAGCCAAAAAGGTGGCTGCGTATGGTGGTTTTTTTGTGGCTGGTGCACTGCTGGGTGCATTGATGGTGGCATTGGTATGGAAACAGCCGTGGCAGTCGAAAAAATCTGTTTCCAAAACGGATTCCGGAGTAAAGACGGTATCGGGAGATTATGATGTACAGGATTGTATTGATCTGGGACCCTATGATGGGATCAAGGTATCCATCGCTGTCACACAGGAGGATGTGGATACAGAGATTGAAAATTTGCAGGAAGAATATACCACCTATGAAGAAAAGAAGGGAACTGTGCAAGACGGCGATATGATTTATGCAGATTTTACCGGTTATGTGGACGGCAAGAAGATGGATGATGCCAGTGGCAGTGACTATATCGAGATTGGATCGGAAGATTGGATGGAAGGATTTTCGGAGGCGTTTATTGGTGCTGAGACCGGAAAGAAATTTTCTTTCGATATCAATGTTCCGGAGGGGACCTTTGGAGATGATTCCATCGACGGTAAAAAGGTGACCTTTAAGTCTACTGTGAAATATATTTGTGGAGAAGAGATCGTGCCGGAATATAATGATGATTTTGTACAGTCTATCTCAGAGTATAAGACGGTGGAGGAGTACAATGCATATTTGCGAAAAGAGTTGGCATCGGAATATGAAGCAGACAAAGCAGAATACGCGTGGTCTGACGTGACGGAATCCAGTACAGTTAAGGTTTATCCGGAAGATTTGTTGGAAGCTGCCAAGAAAAAGGTTTTACAGGAATATTATGATATGGCAGATTTATATGGGATGAGCCATGATGAGATATTTCAGTCCTTTGGCAGAGAGGATGAGCAGGATTTTGTGGATAACGATTTGGAAGAATTGGCACAGGATACTGTGAAAGAACAGTTGGTAGTTCGTGCGATTGCAGCCAAGGAAAAGATTGATTATACCGAAGAGGAATATAATAATCTGGTAGAAGAGGAGTATACCTACAATTCAGAATCATATAGTTCACAGGAAGAATATGAGAAGGCAGACCGGGAATATCTGGAAGAAACCGCTTTGTTAGAGTCAGTGAAAAATTGGATTACCGAACGGGCAACGTTTACAACAGAAGAGTGATCATAGGAGGATTGTATGGAGAAGGACAAATATCAGATCGACGGATTTTCCTTTCAAAGCCGGGAAGACTATGAGCGTGCCATGAGAGAGAAAGAAACGGTAGCATATCTCAGGGCCAATACCAGACCGGATGATAGGAAGGCTATGCTAAAGATCTACAACCGTTCTATTGAAAAAGAATCCTTTCGTACGGTGATCGGTATGAAATATATGGGAGAGATTAGAAGTCAGCTCATAGATTCCGGCATGGTTTCTCAGGATGCCTTAGCACCGATACCGGTTCGTTCCAGTACGATCATGGTATCGGGGACGGATTCTCCGCATTCCGCAAATATCGGCCTGGAACAGCAGGTGAAACATTATAAGGCTGCTTATGAATCAGCCAGAGCGGGACGTGTGGTGAAAAATTTGACGATTGTTATTTTGGTTCTCGTGGTATTTGTCATGTTATTTATGACGTATAAATCACAATACTCCGTCCTTACTTATTTCACCAATTATAAAGAGAAAATGAGAAATGAGATTATAGATGAATATGAGCAGTGGCAGTCGGCGCTGGAGAAAAAAGAGCAGGAATTAAACGATCGGGAAGAGTCACTGCAGGATGCAGGAAAATAATACATTCACATTTTCTACATAATTATATTGTAAACTAAAGTCAATGAGGAATCATTGACTTTAGTTTTTTGAATAAGCGGAGGAATATCGGATGGATCGATTGAAGATTTTAGTGGTGGATGATGAACAGAGAATGCGTAAACTGGTAAAAGATTTCTTGATTAAAAAGAATTATGATGTGGTGGAAGCAGGAGATGGCGAAGAGGCGGTGGATCTGTTTTATGAGAATAAAGATATTGCTTTGATCATATTGGATGTAATGATGCCGAAGATGGATGGCTGGGAAGTATGCCGGGAGATTCGGAAATTCTCTCAGGTTCCTATCATTATGCTGACAGCAAAATCGGATGAAAAAGATGAGCTGACAGGATTTGATTTGGGTGTGGATGAATATATTTCCAAGCCATTTAGTCCCAAGATTCTGGTGGCGCGTGTGGAGGCTATCTTACGCCGTACCAGTGCTGTGGAAGGGGATGTGATTGAGAACGGTGGTATCAGTATCAATCAGGCCGCACATGAAGTCAAGCTGGATGGTGAATTGGTGGATTTGAGTTTCAAAGAATTTGAGCTGTTGACGTATTTCATGACGAATCAGGGGGTAGCATTGTCCAGAGAACGAATTTTGAATAATGTATGGAATTATGACTATTTTGGTGATGCCAGAACGATCGATACACATGTGAAAAAGCTGCGCAGTAAATTAGGCGCGAAGGGAGAATATATTAAGACGATCTGGGGCATGGGTTACAAATTTGAGGTATAAAGGAGAATGCCTGTGAAACGTTATGTTAAATATTATACATCCTCCATTCGGATGAAGCTGATTCTTACCATGATTTTTATTTTGGGATTGATTATGATTTCCTTTTGGGTATTAAACTATGCTTTTTTGCCGGGATATTATCAAAATAAAAAGGTCTCTATGCTACAGGATTCATATGCACAAGTGAATCGGATTGTGGAGAAGGACAAGGATTATCTGGAAAAAGATGCAGAGCTGTCTTCCAACAGTACCCTGTCGTTAGAAAAATTAGAGGAAGATCGTTCCTCCAGTATCTATGTTTTTCAGTTGACGAATTTCTTGAGTAAAATTTACTATTCCTTTGATTATCCTAATGAAAGTGTTATATCGGAAGAACAGAGCAGGATCATCAAAGAGATGACCAGAGAATATGTACCGGGGATTCAGGTGGATGGACACTCTCAGGACCGTCCAAAGGACAAGGAGCTGATCCAAAAAGGAAATCATTTTTCTGTATATAAAGTCATGGATGATCGTATTGGGTCAAATTATATTGAATTGTTTGGTCAGTTGGATTCCGGGGATTTCGTTTATTTACGCACGAATTTTCAGAGCATGACGGAGAATGTGAAGATTTTCAATCATTTTATGGGTTATATTGCCATTGGTGCCCTGGTTATTATGATGGTGTTGATGATCCTGGTGGGTAACAGTTTCACGAAACCGATCCTTCAGATCGCTGATATCGCGAAACGAATGGCGGATTTGGATTTTGAGGTGAAATATCCGGTAAAGACCGGGGATGAGATTGGGGTGCTGGGCAATAGCATTAATGTATTGGCAGAGACATTGGAGTCTACCATATCAGAATTAAAGTCTGCCAATAATGAGTTGCAAAAAGACATTCAGGATAAGATACAGATTGATGAAATGCGCAAAGAATTTTTGTCAAATGTGTCCCATGAGTTAAAGACACCAATCGCTCTGATCCAAGGCTATGCCGAGGGGCTGCAGGATAATATTTCGGAGGATCAGGAAAGTCGCGATTTTTATTGCGAAGTCATCATTGATGAAGCTAATAAAATGAATAAAATGGTCAAAAAACTGCTGACGTTGAATCAGATCGAATTTGGCAAAGAACAGGTGAATTTTGAACGTTTTGATATTGTAGAAGTAGTGAAATCGGTCATTCAGTCTGCTTCCCTGCTGGCAGAACAGAAAGAGGCTGAAATCAAATTGCTGGAGGAATATGAGGCAATCTATGTCTGGGCAGACGAATATATGATCGAGGAGGTTATCACAAATTATATCAGCAATGCGATTCATCATGTGGATGGGGAGAAACGCATTGAAGTGTCGATGCAGCAAAGAGGGGATGTTCTGCGGGTGAGTGTCTTTAATACGGGGTTGCCGATACCGGAGGAAGACATTGATAAAATCTGGATTAAATTTTATAAAGTGGATAAAGCGAGAACCAGAGCCTATGGTGGCAGTGGGATTGGTTTGTCCATCGTGAAGGCGGTGATGGACTCCATGAATCAGCAGTGTGGTGCCATCAACCATGCGGATGGTGTGGAATTTTGGTTTGAACTGGATCGTAAGAGTAGTTAGCATTGACGTGTTTGGTTGAAATATGATACTATATTTGTATATGAATTGCAGCGTGAAATCATTCGTCAGGAGAGGATTATGAGATGAAAAAGAAGGGTTTAATGATGATAATGACAGTGGCTGCCATGATGGTTTTGTCAGCCTGTGGTACGGAAGTGCCAAATTTATCTAAGTTAGATAATGATAAGGCGGCGGAATATATGGCAGGTGCTGTATTAAAATATGATTCGGAATATTCATATGCTTTGCAATATGATCATTCCATACTAAATGCGACACCGGTGCCTGCGCCGACGGCAAATCCCACCACGACACCAGAACCGGCAGGGGGAGATGAGATGTCGAATCAGACAGGTGCGGCAGAGGGAACCGAAGGGCAATCGGAGATCCAGCAAGTTTCCCTGACCGATGTTTATGGGATTCAAGGTGTGGAATTGAATTATGTTTCTGCCAGTATGAAAAAGAGTTATGGCAAAGGCTATGAATCCATCATGGCTTCCAAGGGGAAAAAATTACTTATTATTTATTTCAAGGTTAAAAACGTTTCCGGGGATTCGCAAAAAGTGGATTTATCTAAGAATACACCTGATTTTGTATTACGACAGAATGATCGCAGTATACCTCCGTTACATACCGCAGCACAGGGCGATTTGCAATATTTTAGTGAAAAACTGGCTTCTGGTAAAAGTGAACAGGGAGTTTTGATGTTCGAGGTGGATGAGAATACCAAGGTGGAAGAGAATTGTTTGGTGGCTATAGACGGTACGAAACAGGCAACCATAACATTACCATAGTGGAGGCTGGCAACATAAGGATAATATTAGGGAGGATATGACATGGAGACAGGCATTTTATTGGAAAGTGGCACCAATGAACTGGAGATCTTGGAATTTCAGGTAGGTGGCAATTATTATGGGATTAATGTAGCGAAGATACGTGAAATATTACCATATCAGACACCGACACCGATCCCAAATTCTGATCCGAGAATTGAAGGCATCTTTATGCCGCGTGAAGAGATTATTTCCATCATTGATCTGAGTGAGGTGATGCATTTACCGAAGAAAGACAAAATTGATGGGGATATGTTTATTGTGACAAATTTTAACCGCTTACATACCGCCTTTCATGTGGATGGCGTAGCGGGGATTCACCGGGTATCATGGACGGAGATTATTAAACCGGATTCTACCATTAGCAGTGGCAGTGATTCCGGTGAGGGGATGGCAACCGGAATTGTCCGTATTGATGGCAAATTAATCATCATATTAGACTTTGAGCAGATTGTAGCCACGATTAATCCGGAGACGGGCTTAAAGGCATCTGATGTGGCACATATGACAGGCCGTGCCCGCAATGATGCGCCGATCCTGATTGCGGAAGATTCTCCATTGCTTAGTAAGATGATTGTGAATTGCTTGCAGCAGGCGGGCTATGTCAATATTACTGTGACGGATAATGGCCAGGAGTGTTGGGATAGATTACAGACATATCATCGTTCCGGCGATTTGGACCAAAAGGTGGCTTGTGTGATTACCGATATTGAGATGCCGCAGATGGATGGTCACCGTCTGACGAAATTGATAAAAGAATCCGATGTATTTCGTCATCTTCCGGTTGTGATTTTCTCATCTCTGGTCAATGATGAGATGCGGAGAAAGGGAGAACGATTGGGGGCAGATGCACAGCTTTCAAAACCTGAGATTGGTACACTGGTGGATGCTTTGGATAGCTTGATTGGCATTGATACGACAGAAGCGTAGGTAAGGAGAACAATTATGTCTGATGAAAAGAATGAATTAGAGGGCTTGGAAGAAGCTTCCTTTGCAGATTTAGACTCTTTATCTGATTTCGTGGAAATCGATGATCTGACTACGTTAGAGGGGATGGAAGAGTTTATTGATCTCCCGGATTTAAATGGAATTAAGGAATTTTCTGATTTATCCGATGAGGGTGATGTGGCAGCATCACTATCGGAAACAGACGGTATGGCAGAGGAGATCCCATTGCCTGCGTTGGATGAAGTTGCAGAAAATATGCCGTTATCAGAGATGGTGGGAGAGACGGATGAAATTTCGTTGCCGGAACTGGACGGAATGACGGATGAGATCCCGTTGCCGGAGCTGGAGGAAGAGACCGAAGAAATTCCTGTGCCGGAGCCGGATGGAATGACGGATGAGATCCCGTTGCCGGAGCCGGAGGAAGAGACCGAAGAAATTCCTGTGCCGGGACTGGATGGAATAGCCGATGAGATTCCGTTACCGGAGCCGGAGGAAGAGACCGAAGAAATTCCTGTGCCGGAGCTGGATGGAATAGCCGATGAGATTCCGCTGCCGGAGATGATGGAAGAAAATGCAGAAATTTCGGTGCCGGAAGCGGGGGATGTATCAGATGGCATCCGGGAATTGACATCAGATGTTGGTGGGGAGGAAATATTGGATAGAGAATCAGAATCAAATTTGGATAATATGTTAGACGGTTTGCTGGATAATCTGGATATGACGGGCTCCATACCGGAAGAGGCTGGGATGGTGTCGGAAGGAGACCAGAAGGATGAAGTGGCGGACTTGTTTGATTTGCTGGATGAGGATGCGGTGCCTGCCGAGATCGATGATGTTTTAGATATTGGTCTTCCGGAACAGGGAGAAGTACAAGAACCGCAGGAAGAGCAGCCGGGTCTGATTAAGAAATTATTTGGAAATATTGTGACAGATGAGATCGCTGAGGCAGAACGTAAGGCGATGGAGGAAGAAAAAGCCGTTGCTGCCGAAAAAGCAGAATCCGATGCGAAACGCAAAGAAGAGAGAGCTGCAGCAAAGGCAGCAAAAGCGGAGCAAAGAGCTGCAGCAAAGGCGGAACGAAAAGCGGCAAAACAGGCAGAAAAAGAAGCCAAGGCAGAGGAAAAAGCGAAGAAAGCAGCAGAGGAAGCTGAGGAAGAACAGTTTGAAGTTACCGGCAAGTTAAATAAAGCCGGAGTTGCTATTATTGCAGTGTTGACAGTGGTATTTCTGGTGACGGAGATCGTGGGAACGAATATACATAGTATCCATCATACCAGGAAAGAAGCGAATGCATATTTTGATTTGGGGAAATATACACAGGCATATCAGGAGATCCTGGGTACTAATCTTCAGAAAAAAGATCCGGATACCTATAACAAAGTCAAAACCGTTATGCAAGTACAGCGATCCATTAACGCATATCAGAACTATAACGAGATGAATTATTATCCCGAGGCTTTAAATTCTTTATTGCGTGGTGTACAGCGATATGATGCAAATCTAGAGACAGCCAGGGAGTTAGATGTGGTTTCTGATATGGATGCTTGCAGGGAACAGATCTTACGGTTGTTGCAAAGTGAATTTGGAATATCTGAGAGCGATGCATATACTTTGCTGGCTCTGGATCAGCAGCAGTATACTACGAAAGTAGTGCAACTGGCAATGTCGAAACATTAATCAGCATATGAATAGCCCGCCGGTGGGTCATCGGAGGGCTATTTCCATGATAAACACATAAGAAATATTATGCATAAGGAAACAGCAGGAATGGAGTAAACTATGATAGCAATTATTGATTATGATGCCGGTAATTTGAAAAGCGTAGAAAAAGCATTGCAGCATTTGGGCCGGGATGCTAAGATCACGAGGGATTCGCAGGAAATTTTATCCGCAGAAAAGGTGATCCTGCCGGGAGTTGGTGCATTTGGAGATGCGATGGCGAAATTAGAAAGTTATGGATTAGTGGAGGTGATTCAGACAGTTCACCAAAAACAGATTCCGTTTTTGGGCATTTGTCTGGGGTTGCAGTTAATGTTTGAGGAAAGTGATGAAACGCCGGGAGTGCGGGGGTTAGGGTTGTTACCAGGCAGGATTTGCGCGATTCCTCCCAAGGAAGGATACAAGATTCCACATATGGGATGGAATTCTATTCGGGTTCGGGAAGGAGCCAGGTTGTTCCGCGATATTCCACAGGATGCGTATGTGTATTTTGTGCATTCCTTTTATTTGCAGGCAGCAGATGAGAAGGACGTGGCAGCAACTACAGAATACATTGTTGACATTCATGCATCGGTAGAGCATGGAAATACGTTTGCCTGCCAGTTTCATCCGGAAAAAAGCGGCGATATTGGACTAAAGATATTACAAAACTTTTGCAGTTTATAAGAGGGAGGACGAAAATGTATACAAAAAGAATCATTCCCTGTTTGGATGTGAATAACGGTCGTGTAGTCAAGGGGGTAAACTTCGTAGATTTAAAAGATGCCGGAGATCCGGTGACGGTGGGTGCTGCTTATGGAGAGGCAGGGGCAGATGAACTGGTGTTTTTGGATATTACAGCATCATCTGATGCCAGAGCAACGAAAATTGACATGGTACGTCGTGTGGCTGAGACAGTATTTATCCCATTTACTGTGGGAGGCGGCATCCGGACGATTGACGATTTCAAACTGGTGCTTCGGGAAGGCGCGGATAAAGTTTCGGTCAATTCGGCAGCGATTCTAAATCCCAATTTGATTTCAGAAGCGGCACTGAAATTTGGAAGTCAGTGTGTTGTGGTGGCCATTGACGCAAAGCGCAGACCGGATGGCGGATGGAATATCTATAAAAATGGTGGACGTGTGGATATGGGGATGGATGCCATTGAATGGGCGATGGAAGCAGACCGTTTAGGTGCAGGGGAGATTTTGCTGACCAGTATGGATTGCGATGGAACCAAAGATGGGTATGATATTGAATTGACTAAAATGGTATCGGATCATGTATCCATTCCCGTGATTGCTTCCGGTGGTGCCGGCAAGTTGGAACACTTTAAAGATGCCTTTACTGAGGGGAATGCAGATGCTGTTTTGGCGGCGTCTCTGTTCCATTATAAGGAATTAGAGATCCGGGAGGTAAAAGAATACCTTCGGAAAGAAGGAATCAGTGTCCGATTATAAGGACACATAGGAGGAGATTATCATGGCAATGATTACAAATGATTGGCTGGATGCCATCAGACCTGAATTTGGGAAACCATATTACCGGGAACTCTTTGAGTTTGTTAAAGGGGAATACAGCAAAGTGGTGGTATACCCGCCGGCAGATGATATTTTCAATGCTTTTCATTTCACACCTTTATCACAGGTAAAGGTTCTGATTCTGGGACAAGATCCTTATCATAATGTACATCAGGCGCATGGATTGAGCTTTTCGGTGCCTATGGATCAACAGGAAATACCGCCGTCTCTACAAAATATCTATAAAGAATTGCACGATGATCTGGGGTGCACGATTCCCAATCATGGCTATTTGAAGAAGTGGGCGGACCAGGGAGTGTTGCTATTAAATACGGTATTGACGGTAAGGGCACATCAGGCGGGCTCTCATCAGGGCAAAGGCTGGGAACAGTTTACGGATGCGGTGATCCAGGCGGTGAATGCGCAAGATCGTCCGGTTGTCTATCTGCTTTGGGGGAAGCCGGCACAATCCAAGGCGCGTATGTTGACCAATCCGAAACATTTAGTCTTGAAGGCACCACATCCCAGCCCTCTGTCCGCCTATCGTGGATTTTTTGGATGTAGACATTTTAGCCAGACCAATGACTTTTTGGAAGCGCATGGCGTATCACCGATTGATTGGCAGATTGAGGACAAGTAGTTCGCATAGATTTTTGATTACGTTTATGCTACAATGATTGCTGGAATCTTTTTATGGAATGCAATATAAAGGGAGGTATGGGGAACGGATGGATACCAACATAAATGCAGCAAATCAGGTGAATATGAATGGAGTGCCATCAGATCTGGTTTTTGGTTTGGATATTGGAACCCGCAGTATTGTAGGTACTGTGGGATATAAGAATAGAGAAGAAAAATTTATTGTGGTAGCGCAGACAGTGATCCCGCATGATACTCGTGCCATGTTAGATGGACAGATTCATGATATTAGTAAGGTGGCAGAGACTATCGTCAAGGTTAAAGAACGTCTGGAAGAAATGACGGGACGCACCTATCGGGATGTATGTATTGCGGCAGCCGGCCGCGTTTTGAAAACGATTGAGGAAGAGGCTGAGGTAGTCTTTGGAGCGGAAACTGTCGTTACGGATGAACATGTATATTCTCTGGATATGCTGGCTGTGGAAAAAGCACATGGCAGACTGCGGGAGCAGGAGGGGGATGAGGTACGTTTCTATTGTGTGGGTTATTCCGTGAAGCAGTACTATCAAAATGATTATCCGATTTCTAATCTGGAGGGACATAAATGCAATAAAGTAAAGACCGAATTGATTGCAACCTTTTTGCCGGATGAAGTGGTGGATGGGCTGTATGCCGCTGTAGAGCGGGCCGGTTTATATGTGTCGAATCTGACATTGGAGCCGATCGCTGCCATCAATGTGGCGATCCCGGAACGGTTTCGTCTGTTAAATATTGCACTGGTAGATGTAGGTGCCGGTACTTCCGATATTTCTATTACGCGGGATGGCAGTATCATTGCTTATGGTATGATCCCCGCTGCCGGTGATAAGTTCACGGAGTGTTTGGCGAAACATTATCTGGTGGATTTTCAGGAAGCAGACCGCCTCAAATGTGCCAGTACCTTACAGGATGAGGTGGAGTTTCACGATATTATGGGATTACCAATGACGGTGTCTTCTACGGAGATTGCTGAAGCGGTACAGGAAACGGTTCAGTCCATTACCAAAAGCATAGCAGATAAGATTATTGAATTAAATGGAGATAGAACCGTCAGTGCAGTTTTTGTCGTTGGTGGCGGTGGTAAAATCCGCGGATTTATAGAGTCTTTGGCAGAATGTCTGGATTTGCCAAAGGAGCGTGTGGCCTTGCGTGGAACGGAAGTCCTGGGTGGCGTGACGTTTTTGCAGGAGGATGTTCAGGTGGATTCTCTGTTAGTGACGCCGATAGGAATCTGCTTGAATTATTATGAACAGAGAAATAATTTCATTTTCGTATATATCAATGAGGAGCGAATCCGTTTGTATGATAACAACCGTTTAACCATATTGGATGCGGCATTGCAGGTGGGATTGCCAAACGAAGCATTATTTCCGCAGAGAGGTGATGCGGTGAATTATACGATCAATGGGGAACGTCGTATGTTGCGGGGAGAACCTGGAGAGGCAGCCGTGATCCGGTTAAATGGAGAGGAGACCGGTATCAGTACAACCATCACACAAAATGATGTGATTGAAGTGGTTCCTTCTACCAAAGGAAAGGTTTCTGTGTTGGAGATCGGGCAGCTTCCGGAATATCATTCCATCTTAAACTATTATGTGAATGGCAAGCTGGTTTCCTGTCCAAGACTGGTTTCTGTGAATGGAACACTGGCATCGGAATATTATGAGATTCAGGATGGGGATAACATTGAAGTATTGGACTATTATACTTTGAGTCAGGTATTGGAATTTATGGACGTAACGATTGAGGGAATCGCAGAGGTCAATCATCTTCCAGCGACGGCGGAAACCAGGGTTTATGAAAATTTTTCCGTGGATTTTGAGATCGGTGATCCGAAGCTGCGCATGGAGGCACCGGTGGTAGAGGAAATTGTTTCAGAGGAAACCATAGTGGGAATAACCAACGGGGGGGAGACCGAACCTGTCATCGAAGAGACCCTGCCAACGGAGGAACCGGTACTGGAAGAAATATTGCCAACGGAAGACCCGACCCTGCCGGTACCGCCTGTAACAGAGAGCGGGACGGATGTGACACTTGAGAATCCTGTGGATCAAACGGTTATCACAGTCAATGGAGATTCTGTGGTTCTGAAAGGGAAAAGCAGCTATATTATGGTGGATATATTGGATTTTTATCCTATTGATACGTCGGTGGCACATGGAGAGCGGTTGGAGATTACGAAAAATGGTATAGAAAGTAATTTTACAGAGCCGGTATTTGCCGGGGATACAGTGATTATTCGCTGGGTGGATTAAAACGATAGAAATGAGGCAGAGCATGAAGATTTGTAGTATTGCCAGTGGCAGCAGTGGTAACTGTACGTATATTGAGGACGGAACGAAACATATTCTGATTGATGCAGGTGTCAGCAGGAAACGTATCGTCGAGGGCATGCAAAAGATCGGGGCAGATCCGGCAGAACTGGATGCGATCTTTGTCACACATGAACATATCGACCATATTCAGGGGATACCTATGATGGTCAAACAATTTGATATACCGGTTTATGCTACGGCTGGGACTCTGGATGGAATACGGGCGAAAGATACAAAGGGTGTGATACGGATGGAACAGTTGTTTCAATTATATCCGGATCAGACAGTGGATCTGGGGTCCATGCATATTACCCCATACCATATATCCCATGATGCGGCAGACCCGGTGGGATATACGGTGAGATCTGGTGGGCATAAAGCCAGTATTGCTACGGATCTGGGGGTTTATGATGAGTATACGATAGAGCATCTGACCGACAGCGATGTTATTTTGCTGGAGGCAAATCATGACATTAGTATGTTGGAGGCAGGGACATACCCCTATCCTCTCAAATGCCGTATCCTGGGAGAAAGAGGGCATCTATCCAACGAGGATTCCGGAAGATTGTTATGTCAATTAATGGGCAGCAAACTTCAATATGCATTTTTAGCGCATTTGTCCAAGGAAAACAATTATCCGGATTTGGCTTACCAGGCGGTGAAATGTCAGATTTGGGAAGAGATGGGGTCGGAAGAACTGCCTTTTGCATTAGAAGTAGCAAAAAGAGATCAACCGTCAAGGCTGGTCACATTATAAAAAAAGTGATACACTCTTAACGTGTAAGACAATACAATAGAAAATAGTGTGAGTGCCGCCTGTGGGACGGCGGCGGAATGGAGATTATTATGAAGAAAATAGTGATTACAGTAGTAGGTAAGGATAGTGTGGGAATCATTGCAAAGGTATGTACATATCTGGCGAATAATGCGATCAATATTTTGGATATCTCACAGACCATCGTGGATGGATTTTTTAACATGATGATGATCGTGGATGTGGCAGATTGTTCCAAGGAATTTGGTACTGTTGTGGATGAAATGGAGCAGATAGGAGAAGAGATGGGATGTATCATCAAGGCACAGCGAGAGGAAATCTTTAATGAAATGCATCGTATTTAATCAGCAGAGGCATAAAACAGAAGGGAAATGAGTATTATATGATTAATATAAATGAGGTTCTAGAGACCAATGAAATGATAGAGAAAGAAAATTTAGATGTTCGCACGATTACATTGGGTATCAGTCTGCTAAACTGTATTGACAGTGATTTGGAACGTCTAAAAGAAAAAATATACAATCGTATCACATCGGTTGCTAAGGATCTGGTGCCAACCGGACAGGCCATAGAAAAGGAATTTGGTATCCCGATTGTCAATAAACGTATTTCGGTTACCCCCCTATCCTTAATCGGTGGTTCCGCATGCAAGACATCAGAGGATTATGTACAGATTGCACAGGTATTGGATCGTGCTGCCAAGGAAGTAGGCGTGAATTTTTTGGGAGGATATAGTGCGCTGGTTTCTAAAGGGATGACCGAGAGTGATGAGTTGTTGATCCGTTCCATCCCTCAGGCATTGGCAACAACGGATTATGTTTGTAGTTCGGTAAATTTAGGTTCTACTAAGACCGGATTAAATATGGATGCTGTGAAATTGATGGGTGAAATCGTGTTAGAGACAGCGAAAGCTACTGCAGATAAGGATAGCATTGGTTGCGCGAAACTGGTGGTATTTTGCAATGCTCCAGATGATAACCCGTTTATGGCAGGGGCTTTTCATGGGGTGACAGAGGCTGATGAGATTATCAATGTGGGTGTCAGTGGACCGGGTGTGATGCGCAAGGCATTGGAGTCTGTACGTGGTACGGATTTTGGGACACTCTGTAACAAGGTCAAAAAGACTGCGTTTAAGATTACCCGTGTGGGACAGTTGGTGGCGCGGGAAGCTTCCGAACGTTTAGGAATTCCTTTCGGCATTATCGATTTATCCCTGGCACCGACTCCGGCCATCGGGGATAGTATTGCAGATATATTTGAAGAAATGGGGTTGGAGAGAGCCGGGGCACCCGGTACCACAGCGGCATTGGCGCTTTTGAATGATCAGGTGAAAAAGGGAGGCGTCATGGCTTCTTCTTATGTTGGTGGTTTAAGCGGTGCGTTTATTCCGGTTAGTGAGGATCAGGGGATGATTCATGCAGTAGAAGATGGGGCTCTTACTTTGGAAAAATTAGAGGCCATGACTTGCGTATGTTCTGTGGGACTGGATATGATTGCGATTCCGGGGGATACTAAAGCAACGACGCTTTCTGGTATCATTGCTGATGAGATGGCGATCGGAATGATTAATCAGAAGACCACAGCAGTTCGTCTGATTCCGGTGATTGGAAAACAGATTGGAGAGACCGTGGAATTTGGAGGATTACTAGGTTATGCACCGATTATGCCAGTGAACCAGTTTGATTGTAGTGCATTTATTAATCGTGGAGGTCGTATTCCGGCTCCGATACATAGTTTTAAAAATTAAGATACATAGGACCTCTGCTTCTGATGGTGGCAGGGGTTTCTTCGATATGTAAGTGCATCATTCCGACGGGAAACCACAATTCTTGGAATGGCACATTGGCTTGATACAGAAAGGAAAGATATGGAGAAGGAAACAAAGACAGGGGTACAGGAAGCAGAAGAGAAGCAGGCGCAAACAGAAGGGAAGCAGACGCAAACAGAAGAGAAGCAGGCGCAAACAGAAGGGAAGCAGGCACAAACAGAAGAGAAGCAGGCGCAACCGGAAGAGAATCAGGGGGCGAAATCCAGGAAAAAGCTTCCGTTAGCGGCCAAAATTGCCATAGGCGTGTTGGCGGCATTTTTGGTGATCGGGGGGACAGGGTATGGCATATTTAACTATTACTATAATCAAATGAATATCCAAAAGACCGAGGATGAGGTACCGGCAGAGGTGGAATATTTTGAGACCGATGAAAATACCGGAAATCTGGAAGAGTTAGACCCTGAAAGCATTCAACTGGATAGTGCTGCAACTGTTGAAAATTCCACAGAAGTGGTGAATATTCTATTGTGTGGTGAGGAGGCCATCGGCGGTGGTCGTGGCCGTACTGACAGCATTATGATTGCCACCATTAACGGCAAAGACAATGAATTGAAGCTGACTTCCATCATGCGTGATTCTTATGTGAAGATACCGGGTTATACGGATAATAAGATTAATGCCGCTTATCACAACGGGGGCATGAAGAGCCTGATCAAGACCATTAAAACTAATTTTGGTATCGAAGTAGATGGCTATGTATTAGTAAATTTTGATTCATTTCAGCAGATTGTGGACGCCGTGGGGGGAATCGATATTACTTTGGATGAGAAAGAGGTTAAATACTTAAATAGCACCAACTATATTTCGGATAGCTCCAACCATAATTTGACCGTGGGAAAAAACCATATGAACGGGAATCAGGCGCTGGGGTTTGCCAGAGTGCGTTATGTGATGCGGGATGGAGAATATGGTGACTTTGCCAGAACCTTGCGGCACAGAACCGTGATGCAGGCGTTATTCCAGCAGGTAAGTGATAAATCTACGCTGGAGTTGATTGCCATGCTGCCTAAGATTTTGCCACTGTTGACCACCAATATTGAAAAAGAAGATCTGGTGAAATATATTACTATGGGTGTCAGGGTGAGAGAACAGGATTCCAAGATCAAGACTCTGAATGTACCGGTGGAAGGAGCCTATAAGATTACCAGAGCCAGAGGGATGTCTATTATCTTGCCGGACCCATTATCTAAGAGTGTGGATAAGATGCAAAAGTTTATTTACGGAAGTGCATTGAAGCAGAGTGAAGAACAGGAATCTACAGACGCGAAGATTACCGTGGGACAGTGATGGGAGGAGAAGGAGAGAAATGAAAGAATTTGTTTTGAGTTGTTGTTCTACCGCTGATCACAGCAAAGAGTTTTTTGATAGGCATGGGATTATTTACGCCTGTTTCCATTATCATATTGGGACAGAGGAATTTTTGGACGATTTGGGACAGAGTGTGACTTTTGAGGAGTTTTATGATAAGATGAAAAACGGTGCTGAGCCGGAGACATCTCAGGTCAATAGTGAAGAATTTATTACTCTTTGGGAGCCGGTTTTACAATCGGGCAAAGACATCTTGCATGTAAGCTTATCATCTGGAATCTCCGGTGTGATTAATTCTGCGAATATTGCGGCAAAGGAGATGAATGAGAAATATCCGGATCGTAAGGTACTGGTGGTGGATTCATTAGGAGCCTCTGCCGGCTATGGATTGTTCATGGATTATCTGGTACAGCAGCGGGATCAGGGGAGAAGTCTGGAGGAGGTACATCAGTGGGCAGAGGAACATAAGCTCAATATTCAGTCATGGTTTTTCTCCACGGATTTGACAAATTACGTCCGGGGTGGCAGGATATCTCCAACCAGTGCCATTTTAGGAACAGCTTTGGGAATCTGTCCGCTTTTAAATATTGATTCGATGGGGAAACTGATTCCGAGAGCCAAGATACGAACCAAGAAAAAAGTCATCCGGGAGATTGTGAAGCGGATGGAGCAATACGCAGAAGGGGGTACCGGATATGACGGCAAGGCAGCGATTAGTTATTCGGCATGTCTGGAGGATGCAGAAAAGGTTCGGGATCTGATTCAGCAGACTTTTCCGAATATTCAGGAAATCAGTATGGACAGTATTGGTACCGTGATCGGTTCGCATACAGGTCCGGGAACTGTGGCATTGTTCTTTATGGGAGAAAAACGGGCAGATTGATTTGTCCGTAATATAAATGATTGTTCTGACACAAAGGGTACGTCCCGATGCGAAGACATGAAGCGGTAGATCATTGGTAGAACGATATCCGGCAGACGGGGGATTGTGTCTGGATACGCGGATAGAATTTTGCTGTGGTCATCAGGCATCTCATGTCATCAGGCAGGAGATGTCTTTTTGTTTGGATGGAAGAAAATGATAGAAAGGATGAACGGATGGAAAAACGAATTGCAATCATGGGAATCATCATTGAGGATGTGGATAGTGTGGAACGGGTCAATGATCTGCTTCATACATATCGGGATGTGATTATTGGACGGATGGGAATGCCCTATCGGGAACGGGGGATCTCAGTGATCAGTGTCGTGATGGATGCCGATACCGATACGGTCAGTGCATTATCCGGTAAGTTGGGAATGACACCGGGAGTAAGTGCAAAGGCGGTTTATTCCAAAAAATAAAATGATATTGCATGCACATCAATCTGTGCAGAAAGGAAGGAAAAATGAATACATATCAGTATGATCCGAAATCATGGAAAGCAGAGGAATTTATCAATCATGAGGAGATTATGGAGTCGTTGGACTATGCGCAGAAAAATAAGGATAATCTGCCATTGATTCATGAGATTTTGGAAAAGGCGAAAAAGGCAAAGGGGATTTCTCATAGAGAAGCGGCGGTGCTGATGGAATGTGATGATCCGGAAGTGAACCAGCAGATTCGGAAACTGGCGATGGAGATCAAGGAGAAATTTTACGGACACCGCATCGTTATGTTTGCACCTTTATATTTATCCAATTATTGTGTGAATGGATGCACGTATTGTCCTTATCATCACAAGAATAAGCATATTCCAAGAATCAAACTGACACAGGAGCAGATTCGCGATGAGGTGATCGCACTACAGGATATGGGACACAAACGGTTGGCCATTGAAGCGGGAGAAGATCCGGTCAACAATCCGTTAGAATATATTTTGGAAAGTATTGATACGATTTATCGGATTAAACATAAGAATGGTGCGATCCGCCGTGTAAATGTGAATATTGCGGCTACAACAGTGGAAAATTATGCCAGATTGAGAGAAGCAGGGATCGGTACTTATATTTTGTTCCAGGAAACCTATCACAAGGAAAGTTATGAACAGTTACATCCTACCGGGCCGAAGCATGATTATGCTTATCATACGGAGGCAATGGATCGTGCGATGGAAGGCGGCATTGACGATGTTGGTCTGGGCGTACTATTTGGTCTGGAGGGCTATCGTTATGAATTAGTGGGTATATTAATGCATGCAGAGCATTTGGAAGCGGCACAGGGGGTAGGACCTCATACGATCAGTGTTCCACGGATTTGTCCTGCGGATGATATAGATACCGGAGATTTCAATAATGCAGTGCCGGATGACATCTTCGAGAAGATCGTGGCAGTGATTCGCATTGCCGTTCCTTATACAGGTATGATCATATCCACCCGTGAATCCCAGAAGACGAGAGAACATGTGTTAAAATTGGGGATTTCTCAGATTAGCGGTGGTTCCCGGACCAGTGTGGGCGGTTATACAGAACCGGTGCGGGATGACAGTTCTGCGCAGTTCGATGTCAGTGACACCAGAACTCTGGATGAAGTGGTACATTGGCTCATGACTATGGGATATATTCCCAGCTTTTGTACCGCATGCTACCGGGCAGGGCGTACGGGAGACCGTTTCATGTCTCTGTTAAAATCCGGTCAGATTGTCAACTGTTGTCAGCCCAATGCATTGATGACCTTAAAAGAATATTTGGAGGATTATGCTTCACCAGAGACGAAACAGGTTGGGGAAGAGCTGATTGCC
This sequence comes from uncultured Jutongia sp., assembly GCA_964521555.1. Lineage (GTDB taxonomy): Bacteria > Bacillota > Clostridia > Lachnospirales > Lachnospiraceae > Butyribacter. Next base: position 57,920 of record CAZFSU010000006.1, read on the forward strand.
CGTGAAATTCTGGAAGTACCCAATGAGAATGTTAGAAACCGGGCGATCCGGTATCTGGAAGAATTGAGAGAGGGCAAGAGGGATTTCCGGTTCTGATCTGTGATGCGTATGGATATGTTTTTTGGGGATTTTAATTTGGGCTTTGAAGCTGGAAGTTTTTGGCTGTCAAAATGCATCCAAAACGAAGGGGTTCTTATTGACAGTACATGGCAAAACGTTATATTATATAAATTATTAGACCTTTTGGGTCATTATATAACCAAATTATATGTAGGAGGTATGAGGTATGAAGAGAAAAAGGAGAGGAAAGCAGTTGACATCGCTATTGTTGTCATTTGCGATGCTTATCGGTCTGTTAAGCGGTCCGGTATTCGTCCGGCAAACCGCGCAGGCAGCAGTAAGTGATTCCATTGCTTTGGGAAAATTGGACAACAAAGGTACATATTATTGTTATCCGGATGCCAGTGTGGAAGTGACAGAATCCGGAAAGAAATTTTATGATTTGACCGTAACCGTAGATTCCGGATATTTCCGAGTGCCAAGTAGTGTTGTGGACGGAATCAAGGGAAAAGGTATCCTGACAGATGGCACGATGGATGAGGATGATAAATATGATGACGTTTCTACCACAAAACGTTATGAAGCCATTATGTTCTCATGGGAAAATGGTACCACTCAGGATAAGATCGAGACCTTTATCCGTAGTATCCAGTTTGTGACGGCATTACAGAAACAAACAGTAAGAATGTATGCTACCACTTTAAATGATACAGATAAAACTGTTAAGATTGGTGGTGAGACGGTTTATTTGGAGTATTTTGATGGACATTTCTATGGGCTGGTTGGTAATAACTGGTCTGGCGTGAAGACATGGGATGCCGCTTATCAGACAACGAAGAGTGTGACATGGAATGGAATCCAGGGTTATCTGGCTACGATTACCACCCGTGCCGAGGACCGTTTTATCTATTCCACATGGGATAGCCAGAAAGGATGGATCGGTTGTACCCGTGCGAAGTTAGCGGATGGCAGTTCCTATACAGATGAGGTTACCCAGTGGAAGACATTGGATAAGATTGATACTTCAGATCCGGAGCAGGATTTTATCTGGAGATGGGTATCCGGACCAGAGGCGAGTCTTGCATTTGGATATCAGACGCATGCTTATGGACAAAAAGGTTGGAATGGCGACGGTGCGTTTGAGACTTATGATGGTGAATTTTCCAATTGGGGTAATGATGACAACGTAGAGCCAAATGGTGGTGGTTCCACAGACGAAGCCTTTGGTTATTACGGACAGTATGACGAAGGACGTTGGAATGATTATGACGCAAACCAGTATCTGCAGTATTATATTGAGTTTGGTGGATATGAGGGAGATGACGAAAAGATTGCCGACAAATTAGGCGAAGTCATTTATTCCGCAGAGGAGGAATCCACAGGCATCATCACCGATGGAACATATGGTGTTGAAACGTTGAAAGGGAAACCGGATATTATTAACAACGATCCATATGGGGTTTCCAAAAAGGGTACAGAGTTAATTGCCGATGTGACAGATATTCTGGAGAAGAATGCTTCTCTGGGTGTGACGGAGGAAGATCTGACGTATCAGTGGTATTTACAGGAGAAAAATGGTACTCCTACCAAGATTGCCGGTGCCACAGATAAAAATTACTATCTGACCGAAGAAGATCTGGGAAATAAGTTGGTAGTACGTGTGACAGTAGAAAAGAATGGTGAAACTTATATCGCAGATTCGAACCCATACAATACAGCCAGTGATTCTTCCAAAGATAAGACAAAACTCGATGGTTCTGTAGCGATAGAGAAAACAGGGGATGCTTCTAATGGCGATCCTATCCTGAAGGCAAATGTGGATAACATTGTGCCGGTTGCAGCGCAGGAAGTGTTGGACTATCAGTGGTATGTGGTGAACGGAGATAGTTATATTAAGATTCCAGGTGCTACGGAAGAAACTTATACGGTTCCGGAGGAGTATCAGGGAAAGCAATTAGTAGTGACGGTAACACCAAATTCGGAAACCGGTGAAGATTATGAGGGATCTGTGACCTCTACACCATATTTGGTACCGGATAAGAATACGCCGAAAGAGGCGATCAAAGGTACCGTAGTGATTCAGAATACATCCACAGATGACAAGGGAAATGTGGCAGTAAAGGCAGGTTCTATCCTGACAGCAGATATTACCGGTGTTACTCCGCAGGAAGCACAGCCTACCCTGACCTATCAGTGGTTCGTCACCGATGAAGATGGAGTGTTCCAGCCGATTGCCGGTGCTACTTATAAGAATTATGAATTGACAGCCGATGATATTGATAAAAAGGTTGCCGTCATTGCATATGCGGACGAGGTAAATTATACCGGTTCGGTAAGTGCAACACCATATGATACTGCCAGAACCAATGCAGATATTGATATTGATCCAAATCCTGGCTCTGATGTAGATCCGGATAATGGAAAGCGTGTGATTAAGGTGACGCCGACCGCCAATAGTACCGGATATACGGTATGGGAATTTATCACACAGGAAGTACCGGATGATCTGGTGGTAACGGATGAGGATGGTAACGAATTAACACCAGATGATGAAGGATATTATTCTACGCCTACACCGGGTGGCATCCTGCTTTTCTATGTGGATAAGGATAAGTCTTATGACATTAAGGAGAGACAGATCGTTAGCGAAAATACAGAAACCTTGGGTATCCATATTGACGATCCTAAGACCGTATATGATAAAAATACGGATACCATTTCGATTACCGTAGATCCTGCCAAGACAGATTACCAGTATGCTATCCTAAAGAAGATTGATGGTATCTACCAGCCGGTGACGGTAACATCCGATGCCAATGGAAATTATGTCTATGATAGCAACAGTCAGACTGTTTGGACCGATGGAAGCCAGAGTGCGATTGCATTCACCAGCCTTCCGGCAGATGGAACCTACCGCATCGTATCTATTCCTGTCAGTGCAGGTCAGGATGTGGACCCAAGTGAGATTTTGGATGGATCGAAGGATGTAGATGCGGCTGCGATCAAGGCAGATGCTTTGAAGGATACCGGTAAGGGAAATAATGTTACTCAGACTACGACGAATAAAGTTACTTATACCAAGGCAGAAGAGGATAAGGCAGAGAAGTTTATCAAGAGCTATGTTACAGATTCTAAGAAGAAACTGATCACCAAGGTAAACGATTCTACCAGAGATATTATTATATCCGGTGAATCCACCTGGAAAAAGATGACAGCCCGTGAAAAGGCAGCAGTAAATGCAAAACTGAAAGCAAAAGGATGTCCTTATACGTATGATCAGTTATTGAAGATGGCTAAGAAGTGGAAGATTCCAAGCTTTAATATGAGAAAGCTGATGAAGAAGGGTACCAAATCTAAGCTGAAGATGATTAAGTGTAAGGGTGCTACTGTTGTGACAACCACCACCAACAAGAAAGTGGCTACGATCAGTAAGAAGGGTGTAATCAAGGCAAAGAAAGTCGGCAAGGCGACTTGTACGATTACGGTAATCAAAGGGAAATATACGAACCGTTTGGTTGTGCGTCTGATCGTCAAGAAGAAGTTTAAGAATGCCAAGGAAATTAAGAAGATCAAAGCAAAACAGATCAAGACACCGACATTGCTTTTGAATAAGCAGAGAAAACTGAAAAAATCCACAAAGATTGGTATTGTCGACTTGACAAAGGGTTCCAAGGTCACATACAAATCTTTCAATAAGAAGAACTTTACAATCAACAAGAAGGGACGTTATAAAGCAAAGAGATTAGGAAGTTCCCTGATTCGTACGATTGTGAAACAAAATGGCAAGAAGTACATCTTATATCTGTATCTGACAGGTATCAAATAAAGGTAAATATTCTTAGCAGACGGAATTTAGACCGAGAGATCAATGGGGATCGTACTCCCTGGATCTCCCGGTCTTTTCTTTTCGATATGTTGCCTGGGGAGAATATGTATGATTGTATACAATTATACGTTGACGCAATGTGAGGTTTGTGGTATAACAGATAATGGTGTGTCAAATACATATTTTGGTACAGAGATAAATTCAGTGGATCATGAAAGGAGAATGACGATGTCATTAGAATTATCAAAGAAGGCAGCGGCAGTCAAGCCGTCTTCTACATTAGCGATTACAGCAAAGGCAAAAGAGTTAAAAGCACAGGGAAAAGATGTTGTAGGATTTGGCGCTGGTGAGCCGGATTTTAACACACCGGACAATATCTGTAATGCTGCGATAGAAGCGATTAAAGATGGTTTTACAAAATATACTGCTGCTTCCGGAACCAATGAATTAAAAGAGGCGATTTCCAAGAAATTTAAGGAATTTAATCATTTAGATTATGCACCGGATCAGATCGTGATAAGTAATGGTGGAAAGCATTCTCTGACGAATATTTTTACCGCATTGATCAATCCTGGAGATGAGGTGATTATTCCGGCACCATTCTGGTTAAGCTATCCGGAGATTGTAAAATTAGCGGGTGGTGTACCTGTGATTGTGAAAACCACCAAGGAGCAGGATTATAAACTGACCGCAGAGGAATTGAAAGCGGCGGTTACGAATAAAACTAAGGCATTGATCCTCAATACACCAAACAATCCAACGGGAATGATTTATACCGAGGAGGAACTGAGAGCCATTGCCGATGTGGTGGTTGCCAATGATTTTTATGTGGTGGCGGATGAGATGTACGAGAATCTGGTTTACGATGGAGAAGAACATGTCAGCATCGCGTCGTTTGGAAAAGAGATTTATGACCGTACCATTACTTGTAGTGGCGTAGCCAAGAGTTATGCCATGACAGGATGGAGAATCGGATATACAGGATCTTCAAAAGAGATTGCCAAGATGATGGGAAGTGTACAGAGCCACCAGACTTCCAATCCAAATTCCATTGCACAGAAGGCGGCAGAAGAAGCTTTGAATGGCCCTCAGGATTCTGTGAAAGCCATGCATGCAGAATTTGATAAGAGAAGACAGTATATGTATGACCGGATTTGTCAGATGCCTTATGTGACCACCATCAAGCCGACAGGTGCTTTTTATGAATTTATTGATGCCAGTGCAGTACTGGATAAGAGTTATAAAGGAGAAACGATTGGTACGGTGGCCAGAATGGCGGAGATCTTGATCGAAGATTATAATACTGCTGTGGTACCTTGTGCTGATTTTGGTTTTGAGGATCACTTGAGATTATCCTATGCAACTTCCATCGAATCCATCGAAAAAGGTTTGGACCGGATTGAAAGCTTCTTAAAGGAATTACAATAAGGAATCTCAGCAATTATGGAAATCCCTGGAAAAACATATTCCGGGGATTTTTGTTTTCTGATTTATCAATGAGGAAAATACTCTTCCCAAAACAGGGCATACTAGAGGAAAAGATTTGATATTCGTAAGAAATGTGATACAGTATTCTTTGATAAAGAGAATTAGATGCACCTGGATAAGGAGGGGATTATGAAACATATATCAAAACATGAAATTGATCTGATTGTGGATCAACTGCTGTGTGAAAAGGATTCTTTGAAGTCGAGAAAACAGATCAATGATTTGTTGGAAAATTCTTATACTGATGCACAGAGGGAACGGATCTGGTGTCGTTATCGGTATCGGTGGGAACAGGGCAGAGAAAAATCAGAGGAGATACATTTGTAGTGTGAATATTTCAGAAGGGAGGAACGTGTGAAAAATATGATGAAACAAACCGGGGAGTCCATCGAAACGGTGGCAGGAGCAAAAGAACGGGTCAATGACCGCTTGGCTGCTTTGCGCCATTGTATGGCGGAGCAGGGAATCGATGCTTATCTGATTGCTTCAGGTGATTTTCATGCATCGGAATATGTGGGAGACTATTTTAAGTGCAGAGAATATATTTCGGGCTTTGATGGTTCTGCCGGAACATTGCTGGTGACAGCGGCAGAGGCCGGCTTATGGACCGATGGGCGATATTTTCTACAGGCAGAAAAACAATTAAAGGATACCGGTATCACGCTTTGGAAGATGGGAGAGCCACAGGTGCCGGCACTCTTGGACTATCTGGCAGAAAACATGCAGCCCGGACAGTGTTTGGGATATGATGGCCGAACGATTAGTGTGGTCTATGCGAAACAAATGAAACAGAAGCTGGCGAAGCTTTCGATATCTTATCAGGAGCAGGTGGATCTGGTGGGAAAACTGTGGCAGAACCGTCCGGTACTACCGGAAAACCCCGTATGGCTGCTGACGGAGGAATATACCGGGCAGTCTCGTGCCGAGAAACTGCTGGCGGTAAGACAAGCGATGGAACAAAATGACGCAGAGCTATATCTTTTAACGGCTTTGGATGATATTGCATGGCTATACAATTTTCGAGGGAATGATATTGCGTACAATCCGGTGGCACTGGCATATACACTGATATCCCAGACAACGGCAGTATTGTATATTGCTCCGGAGGCAGTAGAAGCGAGGATAGCAGAAGAATTTCGCAGGGATGGGATAGAGATCCGGCCGTACTTACAGGTCTATGAAGATCTGGAAAAAATTGTGGCAGATGGCAAGATTTGGATGGATCCGCGGTATGTAAATGTGGCATTGGCTTCTCGCATACCACAGGGAATACCGTTGTTGTGCAAACCAAATCCTACGGAAATCGCAAAGGCGGTAAAAAATGATATAGAGATGGAAAATATGAGACAGGCACATATCCAAGATGGCGTGGCGGTGACGAAGCTTCTCTGCTGGTTAAAAAAACAGGGGACGGATCGTTTGATTAAGGGAGAAATAACAGAGTTAGAGGTGGCGCGTCGATTGGAAAAATATCGTGGAGAACGTCCAGGCTACATGGAACAAAGTTTTGCACCAATTATTGCGGCAGGGGAACATGGAGCGATTGTTCACTATGAACCCACGGAAGAGACGAATATCCCTATCGGGAATGACACCTTTGTCTTGATGGATACCGGAGGGCAATATTTACAGGGGACGACTGATATTACCAGAACTGTGGCTTTGGGAAAACTAACGAGGAGACAGAAAGAACATTATACCGCAGTGCTATGTGGTAATCTCCGGTTGGGAGACGCCTATTTTAAGTTTGGTTATAGTGGATGTCATTTGGACTATCTGGCCAGAGAGCCTCTGTGGAGGATGGGGCTGGATTTTAATCATGGTACAGGTCATGGTGTGGGTTATTTGTTAAATGTGCATGAGGGGCCGCAGGGAATCCGTCGAAAGGAGGAGGGCAATCGGATCGGTACGGAATTACGAGAAGGAATGATTACCTCCAATGAACCGGGGGTATATTTAGAGGGACAGTATGGGATACGGTTGGAAAATCTGATGTTATGCCGCAGGGCGGAGCAGACTCCTATGGGGCAATTTATGCACTTTGAGACATTAACGATGGTTCCTTTTGATCGGGATGCGATATTACCGGAATGTATGGAGGAGCGGGACCGGCAGTTGTTAAATGCATATCATAAGGCAGTGTATGAAAAAATATCTCCGTATCTGACGGAGGAGGAGGTTAACTGGCTGGCCTGGGCCACTTCTCCGATCGAAAAGCCGGATTCTACACACTTGCAATAAATGACGTTTCGCAATACAATAGACAAATAATAGAACAATACATCCAAGTAAATGGAGGAATTTGTATGAGAGATTTGAAGCGACCAGCCTTTATGCAAAAGGCGGCTATGGGAAAACGTGGACATATGGCATTCTTAGAGATACTGATTGCTTTTTTGGTTTTTATTGTCAGTTCTTTTGTGATGGGAATCATACAAGTGCCATTGATGGCTTTATATCTGATGTCGGATGAAAAATATATGGGATTATTATTCAAGGGAGATACCGCATCATTTCGTCAGGCGATGGAGATTGCGTTACAGGTGCCGGATTGGTTGATGATCGTTGTTCTAATGTCTGAGATTTTGATGATTGTCGTGGTGATTTTATATTGTCTACTGTTGGAAAAGAGGACACCGGATACGCTGGGCTTTCGCAAAAAGGGGATGATCAGACAATATGCGTTGGGGGCACTCGGTGGAATTGTCTTTTTCTCTGTGGCATATTTGCTTTGTCTGGTGACTGGCAGTATTCACTTTCATGGATTCAGCGATGATATCCTGCCAATCTATATTATTGGATATCTGTTAGGGTATCTGGTTCAGGGGATGGCCGAGGAAGTGCTATGCCGGGGCTATCTGTTGGTTTCTCTGACAAGGAGGTATTCTGTCTCTTATTCTATTGTGATCAGTGCAGTGTTTTTTGCTTTATTGCATGGTATGAATTCTCATCTGACATTCTTAGCCCTGATCAATCTATTCCTGTTTGGGGTGTTAGCTGCTTTGATGCTGGTTCGGTATGAAAACATCTGGATTGTAGGCGCATTTCACAGTCTTTGGAATTTTGCCCAGGGGAACTTATATGGTATCCGGGTGAGTGGAAGTAGTTTGCAAAAATCCGTCTTTGCCAGTACCAGTAAGGCGGAACTGTCCGTTATCAATGGTGGTGCCTTTGGTATGGAAGGTGGTTTGGCTGTGACGGTTGTCATGGTGGCGGGGATTGCTTATTTGATCTGGGTATTGCAAAAGGAGGGAAAGATCTTAGAGCAGCCTGCACCGATGCCTTTCAAAGGGGCAGGACAGAATCAAGCGGATTCGATACCGGGAGGAAATATGGCATCTGGGGAAGCGCATCCTGTGCCACCTGTGAAAAATGTGACAGCAGAGGAGAGGACAGCATCTACGGATATGGCATCAAAAAGACGTGAAAATATGGGGATACATCCGGGAGAGACCCCTTGGCATCCGGACACTGCCAGACAGCAGACGGCACAGGAACCATCGCAAGAAACAACTGCGTTTAATGCAGATTACTTCAAAGAATAATGCCGGATATCTACGTGGTATGGCAGGTTATTGTGAGATCTCTTTCCTAAATATGGAAACTTTATTCAGTAGAAAACAGGAGCTACCATCAGGTAACTCCTGTTTTTCAATCCTAATCAAGTTCCGTTTCTCAAGAAGAAAGATCCTTTGATCCTTCTGTTTCCGTTAAATTCTTGGTGGCAGTGGACAACATCAGTTTGATTCGGTTTAGCTGGTTTACTTCACTGGCACCCGGATCATAGTCCACAGCCACAATATTGGAATCCGGGAACTGGTGACGCAGTTCCTTGATGACCCCTTTTCCCACCACATGGTTTGGCAGGCATCCAAATGGCTGGGTACAAACAATATTTGGCACGCCGGAGTGAATTAATTCAATCATTTCTCCGGTCAGGAACCAGCCCTCACCGGTCTGATTGCCACAGGAAACGATGGGTGCCGCATATTCCGCCAGGGTTTGTATAGGAACCATAGGCTCGAAATGTTTGCTGGCGATCAGGGCATCTCTGGCAGGTTTGCGATACCAGTCGATCAGCTTGATCAACATATTGTTGGTTCGGGCACTGGATTTCTTCTTGCCCAGATAATCCGCCTTGAAATTGGCATTGTATAAACTGTACATAAAGAAATCAATCAGGTCTGGACATACGGCTTCTGCACCTTCTGCTTCCAATAGTTCCACCAGATAGTTATTGGCTAATGGCAGGAACTTCACCAGGATTTCGCCTACGATACCGACACGTGGTTTTTGGATATCTTTTCGTGGCAATTTGTCAAAATCTTCGATGATACCACGGATGTTTTTCTTGAACTCACGGCGATTAGCGTTTTGCACTGATTTCTGTACGATCTTTAGCCATTTTTCGTGCAATGCATTGGCAGAGCCAGGGACTGCTTCATAAGGGCGCGTCTGGTACAGTACCCTCATAAAGACATCGCCATAGATCAATGCCTGGATCGCACGGTTTGCCATCTTGAGATTAATCTTGAGACCCGGATTTTTCTCGATGCCGGCACTCATGGAAATGACTGGGATTTGTTCCATGCCTGCCTTTTCCAAAGCACGGCGGATAAATCCAATATAGTTGGTAGCGCGGCATCCGCCACCTGTCTGGGTAATGATCAGCGCCACCTTATTTAGATCGTATTTCCCGGAAAGCAGTGCCTGCATAAACTGACCGACTACAAGCAGAGATGGGTAGCAGGCATCGTTGTTTACGTATTTCAGGCCATAGTCCACACATTCCGGTGTGCTGGGCAATATTTCCAGATTATAACCACAGGAAGCCAGTGCCGGTTCCAGGATATCGAAATGAATCGGTGACATCTGGGGAACTAATACGGTATAGTTCTTGCGCATATCCTCAGTGAAAATCACGCGATGATGGGCAGTATCGTGTTGCACCGGTTTGATTTCTTTGCGTTCCCGTTCCCGTACGGCTGCCAGCAGAGAACGGATACGGATACGGGCGGCCCCCAGATTATTTACTTCATCAATCTTTAATACGGTATATATTTTGTTTTGTAAAGTCAGAATATCACTGACCTGATCCGTAGTGACCGCATCCAATCCGCAGCCAAAGGAGTTAAGCTGTATCAGATCCAGATCTTCTCTGCCTGCTACGAAAGAGGCAGCTTTATACAATCGGGAGTGATACATCCATTGGTCCATGACGATGGTCGGACGGTCCACATGACCCAGTTCTGAGATGCTATCCTCTGTCAGAACTGCCACACCAAAGGAAGTGATCAGTTCCGGGATACCGTGGTTGATTTCAGGATCGGTATGATAAGGGCGTCCGGCTAAGACGATACCATGACAGTGGTTTTCTTCCATATATTGCAGGACTTCGCGTCCTTTCTGGCTCATTTCGTCACGGACTGCCTGCATTTCCTTCCAGCCCGCCGCAGCGGCATGACGGATCTCTGCTTCGGAGATCCCATTTTCTTCCTGGAAATATTCACACAGACGTTTGGTCAGGATCTCTTCATTCTCAAAAGATAAAAATGGATTTTGGTACGTGATGCTTTCGTCACTTAATTCTTCCACATTATTCTTAATATTTTCGCCATAGGAGGTAACGATCGGGCAATTATAATGATTGCCGGCTTCTTCCACTTCGCATCGTTCATATGGCACACAAGGATAAAAGATATATTTTAGTCCCTGACGAATCAGCCAGGAGATGTGTCCGTGCGCTAACTTGGCCGGATAACATTCCGATTCGCTGGGAATGGATTCGATTCCCAGTTCATAAATCTTACGGCTGGATTCGGGAGATAATACCACACGATAGCCCAGATCCGTAAAGAACGTAAACCAAAACGGATAGTTTTCATACATATTCAGGACACGAGGGATACCTACCGTACCACGTACCGCGTGTTCTTCATCCAATGACTGGTAATGGGCGAAGAGTCGTTTGTTTTTATAGTCAAACAAGTTCGGGATGTTTTTCTTATTCTTCTCACCACCGACACCGCGTTCGCAGCGGTTACCGGAGATGAATTGTCTGCCTCCGGTGAAACGGTTGATGGTCAGTAAACAGTGATTGGTACAACCCTTACAACGTGACATGGAGGTTTCAAATCGCAGTTCGTTGATTTGGTCGATGGTGAGCATAGTGGTTTCCTGTCCGGTATAATGGTCTCTGGCGATCAGAGCTGCTCCGAAAGCACCCATGATACCGGCTATATCAGGACGTACTGCCTTACAGCCGGAGATTCGCTCAAAACTCCGCAAAACAGCATCGTTATAAAAGGTACCTCCCTGTACCACCACTTTTTCGCCCAGATCCTTTGGATCAGTTAGTTTGATCACCTTTAACAAAGCATTTTTAATGACAGAATACGCCAGACCTGCGGAAATATCGGCCACACTTGCGCCTTCTTTTTGTGCCTGTTTTACCTTGGAGTTCATAAACACGGTACAGCGGGAACCGAGATCAATCGGATTTTCTGCAAACAACGCTACTTTGGCAAAATCTGCCACTTCGTAGTTCAGCGATTTGGCAAAGGTTTCGATGAATGAACCGCAGCCGGAAGAGCAGGCTTCGTTGAGCTGCACTTTGTCCACGGAATGGTTTTTGATCTTGATGCATTTCATATCCTGTCCGCCAATATCCAGAATACAGTCTACTTCTGGTTCAAAGAATGCGGCGGCATTGTAATGGGCTACCGTTTCCACTTCCCCTTCATCCAGAAGCAGGGCTGACTTTAATAACGCTTCCCCATATCCGGTAGAGCAGGAACGGACAATCTGTGCGTTTTCCGGCATTTTGGAATAGATGTCTTTGATGGCCTTGATGGCTGTTTTGAGTGGACTGCCGTTGTTATTACTATAAAAAGAATACAACAGAGAACCGTCTTCGCCGATGACTGCCACCTTGGTGGTCGTGGAACCGGCATCGATCCCCAGGAATAAATTGCCCTCATATTGGGCGAAGTCTCCTTTTTTGACATCATTTTCAGCATGTTTTTTCAGAAAGTCCTGATATTCTGCTTCATTCTGGAATAAAGGTTCCATACGGGTGACCTCAAATTCCATATGGATTTCATGGGATAAGTCATCGTTTAATTTGCCCAGAGATGACATATTATCCTCTTTCGCGTTCATTGCGGCACCGGAAGCAGCAAACAAATGAGAATGATCTGGTGCAATGATCTGGTCGCCTTCCAGATTCAGCGTACGAATAAAGGCCTGTTTTAACTCGGTCAGGAAATGAAGTGGTCCTCCCAGGAATGCCACATTACCTCGGATCGGCTTACCGCAGGCCAATCCACTGATGGTCTGGTTTACCACCGCCTGAAAGATGGAGGCAGACAAGTCTTCCTTGGTGGCCCCTTCGTTAATCAACGGCTGAATGTCTGTCTTGGCGAATACACCACAACGCGCAGCGATGGGATAGATCGCCTTGTAATCTTTGGCATATTCATTTAGACCACTGGCATCCGTCTTTAATAAGGAAGCCATTTGGTCGATGAAAGAGCCGGTACCTCCGGCGCAGATGCCGTTCATTCTCTGGTCGATACCGCCAGTGAAGTAGATGATCTTAGCATCCTCTCCTCCCAGTTCGATGGCCACATCGGTATGTGGTGCATAGTCTTTCAGGGAAGTAGCCACGGCAACGACCTCTTGCACAAATGGGATATCCAGATGTTTAGACAGGGTTAATCCACCGGAACCGGTGATCATCGGAGCTACCGGGATGTCACCAAATTCATTATATGCTTTGGCAATGATGGAGGCCAGGGTCTCCTGGATGTTGGCGTAATGTCTCTGATAATCCGAGAAGATAATCTCTCCATCCTTATTTAATATTGCGATTTTAACTGTTGTAGAACCGATATCGATTCCCAGGGTATTCATGTTTAATTTCATGTGAATCCTCCATTATCGATGAACCTTTGTAACTATACTATGGTTTCTCATGATTTTTTTCGACTTTTTTCATGGAAAAATGCCATGATTTCCTATTATATGACAACTTTTTTCTGATTGCAATACGAAACTATGATTATGGAATATACTGGTTTGACAAAGGTAGTGCCGACCACTATAATAAACGTATCTTATAGTATGGTTTGAGGGCTGGTGTGATGATTTGTTAATTAGAAGTTATTTGGCAAATCAGGTTTCGCTATTACAAAATCATGACACGAAGAATCAGCCGCTGGGTAATAGAAAGGAATAACGAGTGTATGAGTCAATGGTTAAATAAGCTGGAACGTAAATTTGGTAAATACGCAATCCCGGATTTGATTCGGTATGTGGTGGGTATCTACTGCGTGGGAGCGATCTTGGGCATGGCAACGGACATCGGTCTTTTTCAGGTAGATATCTATTATACATGGCTTTGCTTGGATATGGAGGCGGTCTTTCATGGACAGATATGGCGGTTATTTACCTTTCTCATTGAGCCATATGGCTTTTCCAGCGGCTTTGGATTTGTATTTAGTGTGCTTTTCTTTGTCATCAAAATCAATTTATTCTTTATGTTTGGCAGATCTTTAGAGCAGGCATGGGGCAGTTTTCGATTTAATATGTATCTGTTTAGTGGTTATTTATTAAATATTCTGGCAGCGCTGTTATTATACCTCAGTCCGTTACATGCCAATATCTATGACTCTGGTTTTGAGTATATTTATTGGGCAATGTTCTTTGCCTTCGCGGTGATCAATCCTGATATGGAATTTTTGCTGTACTTTGTGATTCCGATTAAGGTAAAATGGCTGGCGATTTTGGATGCGGTCTATCTGGCATACCAGGTTCTTAGCAACCTGGTCAACGGTTTTCGTTTGTTGCAGGTTCCGATGTATACCCAGTACGGATTGATGCTGATTAGTGTGGCGGTGGCGATCGTGGTTGCCTTAGCGAATTTCCTGATCTTCTTCTTTTCTACCCGGAATTACCAGCGGATCTCGCCAAAAAATATTCGGCGTAAAAGAGAGTTTCGCAAGAAAAGCATGGAGGCACGGAGGAATGTGAGACATCAATGTGCAATCTGTGGCAGGAACAGCCAGGACTTTCCGGAGTTAGAGTTTCGATATTGTTCCAAGTGTGAAGGCAATTATGAATATTGTTCCGAACATTTGTTTACACATCAGCATGTGAAGAAGTTTATGTAGGAATGGAGGAAAAAATGTTTAAACTGATTATGATTGCACTGGCGGGAATCATTGCCATGTGTATAGGATATGATTTTCTGGAGAAATCGTATCGGGTGGAATTAAATAGTAAGCGTGGAAAGCAGATGCGGGAATTGGAAACCGAGTTCTGGATCATGGCAGTCTTACTGGTGGCCTTGATTGTGCGCGTCATTGCGGCTGTCTCTTACTTTGGCAATGATACGGATATGAATTGTTTTATTGCCTGGGCAGATATGATCTTTAAGGATGGCATTGCAAATTTTTATACTTCCGATTCGTTTACCGATTACCCACCAGGATATATGTATATTTTGTATGTGATCGGTGCGATCCGTCATGCGTTTGGAATTATGTGGGATTCCAGTGCCAGTGTATTATTAACGAAGCTTCCTGCGATTCTGGCAGATATCGGAACGGGTTATCTGATCTATCGTGTGGGTAAGAAATATTTCAAAAATAATGGTGCTGCGATCTTGGCTGCCTGCTATCTTTTTTGTCCGGCAGTCATCATGGACAGCGCTGTATGGGGGCAGACAGATGCCGTTTTTACTGTGTTAATCGCGATTATGTGTTATCTGATTACAGAGAAGAAACTGATCCCATCCTATTTTGTCTTTGCGATAGCAATTTTGATTAAACCCCAGTCATTGATTTTTACACCGGTCTTAATTTTTGGCATAATCGATCAGGTGTTTCTGGAAGATTTTCATTGGAAAAAATTCTGGACTAATTTGGGCTTGGGAGTTGTTGCAATCCTGCTGATTGGATTGTTCATGTTACCATTTGGATTTCAAGAGGCATTTGCCCAGTATTCCGATACTTTGGGTTCCTATGAATATGCATCGGTGAATGCCTATAATATCTGGACCTTATTTGGCTTGAACTGGTCACCACAGTCGGGTATCTTTCTGGGGCTTACATACAAAACCTGGGGAACCATCTTCATCATTTTGACAGTTCTGGTGGCAGGTGTGATTCATTTCCGGGCAAAGAATAATCCATCCAGATATTATTTTTCGGGTGCGTTTATCGTATCTTCTGTCTTTCTGTTTTCTGTGCGTATGCATGAAAGATATATCTTTCCTGCGATGGCATTGTTGCTGTTAGCATATGCGATGCGGCCCAAGAAGCAGGTTCTATTTAGTTATATGGCAGTTTCCGCATTAGCTTTCCTGAATATGGGACATGTGGAGTTTGTTTATGATCTCAATAATTTCAACGCGAAGGAACCAGCCACGTTGTGGATCTCTTTTGGGATGCTGGTGTTCTTTGGATATTTGATATATGTAATTGTGACACAATATCACGGATATGTAGATGACCGGGAATTTAAGAAAGTGCAGGCATCTGGCGGAGTTCCTTCTAAGAAACGCAAAGGCCAGACGAAGAAATCGAATCAGAAAACAGAGAAAAGTGTCATTACGCCTTCCGCAGTAGTGGTGAAGATGGTAAAGGCGGACTGGATTGCGCTGGGCATCATCGTGGTGGTATACGCAGTTGTGGCTTTTGTGCGTCTGGGAAATATGCATGCACCGACTACTCCTTATTCAGTGGTGGAACAAGGAGAGATAGTTCTGGATCTGGGAGAAACCAAAGAGATTGGGCAGATCTGGGATTATCTGGGATATCAGAATAATCCCAAGTATGAAGTGGAATACACCAGGGATGTGAACAGCGGATGGGAGAGTTTGTTTCAGGATACTCAAAATGAGGATGGAACAACGGATGATACCGGATGTTGGGATGCCGGATCTGTCTTTTGCTGGAATAGTACGGATCTGAATATTTCGGCGCAGTATCTGCGGATTACACCATCTGCCAATAATATGGAAGACAGCATTATGGAATTGGTGCTGACCGATACACAGGGGAATGTGATCAAGCCGGTCAACGCTGATAAATATGCGAATCTGTTCGATGAACAGGAGGAGTTTGAAGGCAGAGCGAGTGCCATGAATGGTACGTATTTTGATGAGATTTATCATGGCCGTACCGCATACGAAATGATACAGAAATTGTATTGTTATGAGAATACCCATCCGCCGATGGGAAAGGAATTTATCGCGTTGGGTATCCTGTTGTTTGGCATGAATCCATTTGGCTGGCGTTTTATGGGAACCCTGTTTGGTGTACTGATGTTGCCGATAATCTATCTCTTCGCGAAACGGTTTTTCCGGGAGACCTGGATCAGCATTGTCACCACTTTGCTCTTTACTTTTGATTTTATGCATTTTGTACAGACACGTATAGCGACGATCGATGTATTTGTGACTCTGTTCATCATGTTGTCTTACTATTTTATGTATTGTTATCTGCAAAAGAGTTTCTTTGATACGGAATTAAAGAAAACCTTTATACCATTGGGATTATGTGGTGTTGCTATGGGCTTTAGCTGGGCCTGTAAATGGACCGGTATCTATTCGGCTGCCGGATTATGCATCTTATTTTTTGCACATATGTACAAGAGATATGCCGAATACCGTTATGCGGTGCTGCATCCAAGCGGTTCTACCGAAGGGATTTCCCATGCCTATATCCGCAAGAATTTTCGTCCGTTTTTCTGGAAGACCATCGGTTTCTGCTGTATCTTCTTCCTGCTGGTGCCGGCATTGATTTACATTTTGTCTTATCTGCCATTTTCGGATGGGTCCGAACGTCATTTGCTGGCAAAGGTCATCGAGGCACAAAAGACGATGTACAATTATCACCATGATCTGGTGGCAGAGCATGCCTATTCTTCTACCTGGTATCAGTGGCCGATCATGTACCGCCCAATGTGGTACTATTCCGGATTTGATGGCAATTTGCGGGAGGGTATCAGTGCCTTTGGTAATCCGCTTGTCTGGTGGGCAGGGATTCCGGCGGCGTTGTATATGATTTATCTATTGATAAAGGAAAAGGATCGCAAGGCAGGTTTCCTGCTGATCGGTTATCTGTCTCAGTATGCGCCTTGGTTTCTGGTGAGTCGTATCGTATTTATTTATCACTATTTTCCGAGTGTTCCGTTTGTAACAGTGATGCTGGGGTATAGCATGTATCGTCTGGCAAATTGGCAGACAGCATGGAAGAAACGCGTGCAGACCGGGATCTATGTGTATGTTGCTCTGGCAATCGGATTATTTATACTATTTTATCCGGTATTATCGGGACTGGGGATACAACCGGAATTTGCAACGAAATATTTGAAATGGTTTGAGACATGGGTATTAGTAGATACCTGGACAGTCATATCATAAAAGTGTTAGCTGTATGCTTTCCACAGAAAAAATGCTTCGGAATGGAGGACAAAATGAGTAGCAAAATACGGAAATGTGTAAATGGTTTGAACCAACAGCAGGATGTGAAAACGTTATTGCCGGAATATGTGAAGCAGAGTATGGAGCTGCATGACAGTTATGCTCGCGTTAATATGATGATGGAGTATTATCTTTTTTATGAGGTGATCTCCGAGGGGATCAATCCCTATATTGAGTCGGCACAAGAGACCATCGATGCTTTGAATCAGGTGATTGGTCAGGTATTTTCTCAGGACTATACAGAAGAGCGGGGGAAAATATGGCGGGATGCTTTGTTATCCATGCGTCAGGAGGTTATGGACCGGATGCAGGTTCTGACTGGTTATGTGGATTGTTTCGTGGTATATGAATACATTTTGAACCGTATCCAATATCGTTTCGAGGAGCGGGAGATGCTGCCGGCAGATACAGAATTTGCACAGGAGGTTATGAATTTCATCTTTGGTTCACAGGATAGTGTGACGATTAATGATAATCTGCGTCTGGTTATCGGCCAGTTACCGATGCGTATGACCCGCAGACATTATTTTGATCTGATCCGGGAGTGTATTTCTGTATATAAGGGGAGTGATCGGAGTGCCTTGGAAGGCTTCCTCTATATGTTCCGTACCAGTGCCATGTTATATCAGGGGCCGGAACGGGAAAAATATTTTACGGAATTTGCGGTGATTTTAGAGGAATTAGCCCAGGTAGACTTTGATCACATGGATCGAAAGATGTACGATATTTACGCAGAAAAAATCCGTATCAATGCATCGAAATTAAACGACCTATCCGATCTGTATATGCAGATCGGTGAACTCATCAATGAGACTTACACGGTGGTGGTGGCTGCGCCATATATCACAGAGGCAGAGCCTATGACACAGGCAGATCAAGTGATTCGGGGCATTCATGCATTGTTTACGGGCGAGGAAGACCCGGTATGGGAACAGGCGGAGGGATCTCCGGATACGGAGGAGGAACGTTTGGCATGGTTGGGCGAAAAGCTGACTTTTGCGGAAGGAAAGCAGGAAAAATTATATGATTCCATCAATGTGGCAGAGGCAGCTTTGGAAGAAATTGTACAATCTCAGGACGTTGTGATTGAAGAAATGGGTATGCAGGAGGCGTTTGGCTTTTTGCATCAGGTATCCATGCTCAATTCCAACAGTGTATTTGCACCGTTAGAGGTGGAGATGGAGGAAGTACAGGTGACAGTTGAGATGGCAGAAGCTGAGACCGAAAAACTAATTGGGGAACTAAAAGAACTGTTCCAGGGGCAGAGCCGCATGCTTCGCCGTGCGATCATGGCGGGCACTGTCGAGAAGCTGCCGACCTTATTCTCCTCTGCCCAGGAAGTGGCAGACTATATTATCAATTCGCTGAATCAGTGTGATGATGAGGCGGAAAAATATGCTTCTAAGCAGTTGATTCTGGATTTGATTCATTAGTATATCAGGCAGACAGATTTAACAGGAGGTGTGTGGTGTGACGACCTGGAGTACAAAACTGTATATGGATAAAACGGTACGAAAGCACCCACACCGTTATCAAAAACGATTTGAGAAAAGGGGAAATAAACGGGGATTTTGTGTGGCATTATCTGCGAAACCGGAAAATAGTCTGGAGATCTATTCGGCGCGTACCCCTTGGTATTGGTATCAGCAGGAGCGGGGCATTCATATTGTCGGTTTATCGGTATCCTATCAAGGTGCGGTTCAACTGGTATCTCAGATCGTTTTAGACGTACAACAGGAAAACGATACGGTTAGCAGTGAAAAAATTCGGGAATATTTTAATGGAAACCGCAGATAGGCAGTCAGTATGACCGCAAGGGAGGTGAGCTGTAGAATGACATGGGAAATGGTGGGGATGATATTCATAACGCTATTTAAGATCCTTGGCATTCTTCTGCTCTTGCTTTTGTTTTTGGCAGTGCTTGTTTTGCTGGTCCCCGTTCGTTATCGGGTGCTGACTGTTTTTGAGACAGAGAACAGAAAGGTGTGTGGCAAATTTAGCTGGCTTGGATTTGTGGTTCGATTGCTATTTCGATGGGAAGAGGACCGCTTACATTGGCGGCTGCGGATCTTTGGAATACCTGTCTGCAATGGCGATCGCGTTACAGAGGAACCATCCGAGGATTCTTCCTTCATACCGGACCAGGAGCAGGAAGTGCCGATAGAGTCAGAGGAAAAAGAGAATAAACCTTCTGAAGATGCACAAAATAAGAAAAAGCCAGTACACCGCGAAAGTACCGGTGCGAAAAACAACAACAATCCTAAAGGGAAAAAGGCAACGGATACGATTCCGGGACGGATCAGAGGTTTGGTGAACCGGATAAAACGTTTGTTCCGCCTGGTTAAACATAAGATCCATTCGATTCAGGACCTGGTGCGCCTGTTACAAGAGGACTATACAAAACGTTTTATTTGCATCGCAAAAGATAATATGTTACATTTATGGAAGCAGCTTCGTCCCAGGAAAATATATGGTGAACTGCGTTTCGGAACAGGAGACCCCTGCTCCACGGGACAGATATTGGGACTGATAGCGGTATTTTATGGGTGGATCGGTTCCGGTGTGAAGATCACTCCGGATTTTCATGATTCCTGTTTCGAGGGAAGATTGGTAATCAAGGGTCGGATCCGGATGATTACGATGGTTGTAACAGCGGTGAAGATTATGTTTCATAAAGATTTTAAGAAGCTCCAGCGGGAGTGGGAGCGATGGAAGGAGGATTTCTAGATGGCAGATAATTCATTTCATTCGACTATGTCTTCCCTGTTTCAGGGAATGGATGGGTTTATTACCAGCAAAACAGTAGTCGGAGATGCGGTAAAATTTGATGATGGTACGATTATTTTACCGTTGGTAGATGTGAGTTTCGGTGTGGCCGCCGGTGCTTTTGCAGAAAAGGAAAAAAAGGAAAACGGTGCTGGAGGTATGGGTGGAAAAATCCAGCCAAGTGCAATTTTGGTGATTAAAGATGGAGAGACAAAGCTGGTAAACGTGAAAAATCAGGACAGTATGACAAAAGTGCTGGATATGGTGCCGGAATTGTTGGATAAGTATATTCCGCCTAAGAAAAAAAAGAAGAGTGACAAAGATGAGCAAAAAAATGAAAAAAATTAAAATTTTTCTTGCATTTCTGTTTTGATTTTGGTATCATGTTCATGTTGTGCTAATAACAGATTAGTGAAGACGAGATAAATCAGACCATCAGGAATAAAGGTAAGGAGGTGCTTACGATGGCAAAGTGTGCAGTATGTGGAAAGAGTGTTCACTTCGGTAATAAGGTGAGTCATTCACATAGAAGAAGTAATAAAATGTGGAAGCCAAACATTAAGTCTGTAAGAGTTAAGGTAAATGGTGGAACAAAGAAAATGCCAGTATGTACAGGATGTTTACGTTCTGGAGCAGTAGAGCGTGCATAAATCGTACCTTTATATTGGATATATGGGATCAGCAGATGCTGATCCTTTTCTTTGTTATAATGATTCGGGTGTCCAAGGGAGGCCTCGCATCTGTTCCTTGCGAATTATTGTTGCTGTCAGCAGGTTTACTGGTTCATCTATAGTATGAACAGGTGACGCGGCGGGCTTTGGACATCCGGATTGTATAAAACAACTGCTTTAGCAGCAAAATAAATTATATCCCAGGATCAGGCATAACAGGATAATAAGCACTGCGAGAAAACCATTGTCTAAAAATAGCATGATGGTCATGCCGATGGCGATCCAAAACAGGATAAACCCGATCATTTGACGCATAGAATTCTCCTTTCGCTTCGTATTATTTCTTGCGTAATGGGAAGGATTACGGTATACTATTATGGGTATGCTATTTGATAGCATATCTTATTGTTAATATATGTTTGTGATTCTGATTCTTGATAGTTTTTGCGAAATTTTTTATGGAAACACTATCTGTCAGGAGCAGATTTTGTACATGGGCAGGAAGGCATTATAACGAAATGGAGGTAGGCCATGAAGGGAAAAATAAATACAGAGATGGGCAACATAGTGATTGATCGTGATGTTCTGGCAAAGTATGCCGGGGCGGCTACCGCAGAATGCATCGGTATTGTGGGGATGGCGGCAGTTAATATGAAAGATGGTGTGATAAAGTTATTAAAAAAAGAAAATGCAGGTCGTGGAGTGAATGTGTTTGTAGTAGATAACCGCATCAAGATAGAACTTCATATAATAGTAGCATATGGGGTCAGCATTCGTGCTGTGGCACAGAATGTTCTGGAACATGTGAAATATAAGATTGAAACATTCACCGGTATGGAAGTGGAACAGATCAACGTAGTGGTAGAAGGTGTCCGTATCGTGGATGAAGATTAAGTTGCAAGTAGGCCGATGCAAGGAGGTACAGGAAAGTGAGTGTGAAAACAATCGATGCACAGATGCTTCAAAAAATGTTTTTGGCAGGTGCCAGAGGGTTGGAGGCAAAAAAAGAATATATTAATGAATTAAATGTATTCCCGGTTCCGGATGGAGATACAGGTACCAATATGACGATGACGATTATGTCTGCTGCCAGAGAGGTTAGTACGCTTGAAAATCCAACATTGGATCAGTTGGCAAAGGCGATTTCCAGTGGATCTCTGCGAGGTGCCAGAGGTAATTCCGGTGTTATTTTATCACAGATTTTCCGTGGCTTTGTAAAGGAAATCAAAGGGTTAGAAGAGATTGATGTAACGGTATTGGGTAATGGCATCAATCATGCAGCAGAGACGGCTTATAAAGCGGTTATGAAGCCAAAGGAGGGAACCATCCTGACTGTGGCAAAAGCGGGTGCAGATACAGCGATGGATTTGTTGGTCAATGCGGACACAGACGATATTGAAGAATTTTGTGATACGGTGGCTGCGCAGATGGAGGACGCATTGCTCAAGACACCGGAAATGTTGCCGGTGTTGAAGCAGGCAGGAGTGGTGGACTCCGGCGGAGAAGGTCTGATGACTTTTATCCGTGGTGCCATTGATGCATTAAAAGGTAAGGTTTCTGATTTTACGATAGATACCGAGAACGGTACACGGACGATTTCTATGGGCGCAGGTTCCGCAGCGGAGGAAGTCGACATTAAGTTTGGTTATTGTACGGAGTTTATTATTATGTTAGACCGCAATGAAGATGTGGTAGAGGCACAGTTAAAAGAGTATTTGCAAAAAATCGGAGATTGCGTGGTAGTGGTGGCAGATGATGATATTGTGAAAGTACATGTGCATACCAATGATCCGGGTCTGGCGATACAGAAAGCATTGTCCTTTGGTTCGTTGACCAGCATGAAGATTGACAATATGCGTGAAGAGCACCATGAAAAAGTGATTCGTGATTCTGCGAAGATCTCTTCCGGGGAAATGAGTGAAGAGGATGTTGCCGCAGAGAATAAGACAGTCGGGAAAACGGCAGAGACACAAATGCCTCATAAGGAGACGGGATTTATCGCAGTAGCCGCAGGAGATGGACTGGTGGATATTTTCAAGGATCTGGGTGTGGATTATGTGATCGAAGGCGGCCAGACTATGAACCCTAGTACAGAAGATATTTTAGATGCTGTCGCAAAGGTAAATGCAGATACCATTTTTATCCTGCCAAATAATGGTAATATTATACTGGCGGCAAATCAGGCAAAGGATCTGACGGAAGATAAGGAGATCGTCGTGATTCCTTCCAAAAACATTCCACAGGGTATTGCGGCTCTGGTAAGCTATGTATCCGGGCAATCTGCTGCGGATAATGCCCAGAGTATGACAGAAGAAATGAATCTGGTGAAATCCGGACAGGTCACCTATGCAGTTCGTGATACAAATATGGATGGCAAAGAGATCAAACAGGGAGACTTCATGGGATTGACGGATAAGACCATTCAGGCAGTTGGTCAGGATCTCTCCCAGACCACCAGAGAATTGATCGAAGCACTGGTCGATGAGGAATCAGAATTGATCAGTCTGTATTATGGCGCTGAAACGACAGAAGAAGAGGCGGAAAAATTGGCGCAGGAAATTGAGGCGGCATATGAGGATTTGGAAGTGGAAGTACAGTATGGTGGTCAACCGGTATATTCCTATTTCATTTCTGTAGAATAGAATCCGCGTTTCGTTCGGTTCATTAGAAAACCGGATACCGGGGTGTTATTCCCTTGGTTAAGGTTATATATGTGGTGATATTATGAGGTGCTGGGGCGTTGTGCCACAGCACCTTTTTGATCGAATAGAAAGAAAGATGCGAGGTGTTTCGATGGAATTGCAGGATTCGATTAGGAAGCTGAAAGGTATCGGTGAGCAGACGGAGAAATTGTTTTCCAAACTTGGGATTCGGACAATTGAAGATTTATTAGGGCTATATCCCCGGAGCTATGATATTTATAAGCCATTAGAATATGTGTCACAGGCTCAGGAGGGCAGGACGATGGCGGTGGAAGTGAGTCTGGCAGCCAAACCAAAGCTTTCCAGAGTGCGGAATCTTAACATGATACATTGTGTGATGCGGGATAGCAGTGGACAGTTGCCAGTGACATGGTTTAATATGCCTTATCTGATGCGTTCACTTACTATGGGCAAACGGTACATATTGCGCGGGAAAATCACAGTGAAAAACGGACGTTTACAGATGCAGCAGCCTAAGATATTGGAACGGCAGGAGTATGCGAATCTTTTACACAAGATGCAGCCGATTTATCCGTTGACAGCCCGGCTGACCAACAATATGGTGGTGAAAGCGGTAACACAGGCATTGGCCGAGACAAATCTGGATGGAGATTTTATTCCTCTGAAGGTTCGCAAACAATACCAGTTAATACAGCACAAGACAGCGGTCCGGGATATTCATTTTCCAAAAAATGAGCAGGCCTTTTTACAGGCGAGAGATCGTCTGGTGTTCGAGGAATTTTTTCTCTTTACTTTGGCATTACAGCAAATGAAGAGAAACAGGCATCGTAATCATTCTTCTTATATGGTGCGTCCGGGAGATAAGACCAGGGCACTTTTGGAGTCATTACCCTATACTTTAACCGAAGGGCAGCAAAAGGCATGGCAGGATATTATAAAGGATCTGGAGTCGGGCTATGTGATGAATCGCCTGGTTCAGGGAGATGTGGGTTCCGGTAAGACGATTGTATCAATATTGGCATTACTCATGGTGGTAGAGGGGGGACATCAGGGAGCGATCATGGTGCCAACGGAAGTTTTGGCAGAGCAGCATTATGAGACCTTTTGTGAATTGTTAGAGCCTTTGGGGGTGCGTGTGGGTCTGTTGACTGGTTCTATGAGGGCGGCTTCCAAAAGGCAGATGCAGACACGGATGCAGGAGCACGAGGTGGATATTATTGTGGGAACTCACGCGCTGATACAGGAAAAAGCAGTCTATGCGGATTTGGGATTGGTAGTAACCGATGAACAGCATCGTTTTGGTGTGAAGCAGCGGGAAGGTTTTTATGAGAAAGGAAAGGAACCGCATATGTTGGTTATGAGTGCTACACCGATCCCGCGTACACTGGCCATTATTTTATATGGGGATCTGGATGTATCACTGATCGATGTATTACCCAAGGGGCGTCTGCCGATTCAGAATTGTGTTGTAGGGACCAACTACCGTAAGCAGGCATATCGGTTTATGCAGCAGGAGGTTGCCGCAGGACATCAGGTTTATGTAATTTGTCCTATGGTGGAAGAAAGTGAAGAGATGGAAGCGGAAAATGTTGTGGATTATACGGAGATGCTTCGGGAACACCTGTCGGCTTCCATCCGTATAGAATATTTGCATGGACGTATGAAACCGACAGAGAAAAATGAGATTATGGAACGTTTTGTCGCCCATGAGACCGACATATTGGTGTCTACGACAGTGATTGAGGTGGGGATCAATGTGCCAAATGCTACTGTGATGATGGTGGAAAACGCAGAACGATTTGGCCTGGCACAATTACATCAGCTTAGAGGTCGTGTAGGGCGCGGAGCGGCACAGTCTTACTGTATCTTTATGACAGGAAATGCGTCTCAACAAAATAGAGAGCGTCTGGCCATTCTGGAACAAACCAACGATGGTTTCCGGGTGGCAGAAGAAGATTTGAAATTGCGGGGACCGGGAGACTTGTTTGGAATCCGTCAAAGCGGAGATCTGGATTTTAAGTTGGCAGATATCTATCAAGATGCCCGGATATTGCAGCAGGCCAATGAGGCGGCGTCTATCTTTGAGAGAGGGGAGGTGTTGGAACTCTGCCAGCAATATCAAGGGCTGCGGGAACGTCTGGAACGTTATTCGGATGAAATTTTCTTATAAATGGAATGCCCGTTGCATTTTATGAAAAGTAATAGTAAAATAAAAATGGTATGTTGTTTTTTAAATGAGATGGAGGCGGCTTATGGCACAGGCAGGTTATACAGCGGAAGAATTATTGCGGCTGGGACGAACCAATTATGAAAAACTGGTCTTGTATTGCTCCAATTTGGAAACAGAAGGATTTTGGGAGCAGGCGAGACAAGTGATGAAACAGTCCAGTACGGAAGTATTGGATCGTTATGTACAGTCTGTGCTGATGACGCTTGCGATCCATTGTGGCAATTTGTTGGAAAATCAAAAGGAGTATATTGCGTTAATTACGGATTCCAATCCTCTGGGTATCGCGGCCGGGGAGGAAGTGGATCAGAAAACGATAGAAGATTGCCTGCGTTTTGCTACATTTCCACCGGTTTTGATGCAACTGTGTGGTGTATATGATAAGCGGTTTGACCGTCATAGTGGCGAGTATTTTTTGGATGCTTTTCTCAATATTCTGTTGTGTATGGCTTATCTCAATGATGGGAAAGATGCGGAGGTAAACCAGTTCATTCGAGATTATTATGAAAAGATTTGCCTTTTTTTGAATCAGGCAGAACAATGTAACCATACAGAATTTTTATTTCGCAAATTACGTGTGAGAGAAGTGACCTGTGATGTAAAATGGCTACATGTAAGCAAGAAGGGCAAAAAGCCCGATCCAATCGCGCAGAAGCAGGATGATGATATGGCAGATGAATCTGGGGCGCTTCAGGAAACTCATTCAGTGCATGCAGGATCAGTGGAATTACAGGAGCCGCCGGGAGATCAGGAGGAAGCAGAGTTATCGGCGGAGCGGGAATTGCCGGAGAAATCCGGGGAACCAGAGGATGCCGGGCAGCCAAACGAAGCGGAATTGAAAAAGGCCAGACTAGCCAGAGAACAGTTGGAGGCAGAGGAGGCCAGAGAGCAGTTTCAATTAGTAAAGAAACGTCTGCAGGAACGGGAAGAGGCAGAGAGACAAGCAAGAGAGGCCAGACTTCAAACATTAGTGGATGAATTAAATGCGTTGGTGGGATTGCAGGGGGTGAAAAATGAGATTCAATCCCTGATTAATCTGATTAAGATCCGCAAGCTGCGGGAGAAAATGAAGATGCCAACAATGGATATGTCATATCACATGGTATTTACGGGTGCACCCGGCACCGGGAAAACAACGGTAGCCCGCATTGTGGCGAAGATCTATCAGGAATTGGGCATCTTAACGAAAGGAACTGTGATAGAGACGGATCGGTCCGGTCTGGTGGCAGGATATGTGGGACAAACTGCCCTCAAGGTGCATGAATTGGTGGAACAGGCCATTGGCGGCGTACTGTTTATCGATGAAGCATATGCATTAGTCAATCCCGATGTGCCAAATGACTTTGGTATGGAGGCTGTGGATACACTGGTGAAGTTGATGGAGGATCATCGGGACAATTTAGTCATTATCGTGGCAGGATATACACAGGAAATGAAAGCATTTTTGAAATCGAATACCGGCTTGGTTTCCCGCTTTAATAAATTTATTGATTTCCCGGATTATTCCGATCAGGAGCTGTTAGATATATTGGATGTGATGGCGGCAGATGCAGGACTTACTATAGAAGATGATGGCAGGAAAACCATAGAGAAGCAATTAAAACAGATGAATGCAGATCAAAAGGAAGAATTTGGCAATGCCAGAGGCATTCGGAATATGTTTGAAAAAATTGTGATGAATCAGGCAAATCGTCTGATTCAACAGTCTCAGCCTACCCGGGAAATGCTGATGACGATTGTGAAAGAGGATGTCATAGCTATTTGCACACAGAAAACGAATGTGATACAATGCAAAGGATTATAGAGGTGTCTATGAAAGTAGTAGCAGGTTCTGTAAGGGGATTCAATCTGGTGGTTCCCGCAGGAAAAAATACCAGACCGACTTCCAACCGGATCAAAGAGACATTATTTAATATCTTACAGTGGGAAGTGGCAGATTGCCGTTTCTTGGATTTGTTTAGTGGAAGCGGCGGTATTGCGATTGAAGCATTAAGCAGAGGAGCCACAGAGGCCGTTTTAGTGGAGCGGGACCGGGATGCGGTGCGCTGTATCAAAGAAAATATTCGCCACACCCGGATGGAGGATCGAAGCAGGGTGATGGCGATGGATGTGATGCAGGCTTTGAGACGGCTGGATCAACTGGGACAACCTTTCGACATTATTTTTATGGATCCGCCTTATCGCAAAGAGACCGAGGGGATGGTCGTGCCGTATTTATTACAATCTTCTTTGGTGCGGGAGGATACCCTGATTATAGTAGAGACTGCTTTGGATACGGATGTTTCCTATATGCAGTCTTATGATTGTGTAGTCGAGAGGATCAAAGATTATAAGTCAAACCGACATGTATTTTTGCGTGTTTGAGACAGATAGCAGGTGGTATGGTGAGCAAAGCAGTATTTCCGGGCAGTTTTGATCCGGTCACAGTAGGGCATATGGATCTGATCCGGCGGGCTGCCGGGATGTTTGATGAATTGATTATCGGTGTTCTGGTGAACGCATCGAAAAAACCTTTGGGTACTCTGGAAGAGCGCGTGACGATCTTGCAGGAGTTGGTGCAGGATATGCCTGGAGTGACAGTACAGCCCTTTCAGGGACTATTAGTAGATTTTGTACGGCAGACAGGAGCGGTTGCTGTAGTGCGGGGACTGCGTACGGCTGTGGATTTTGAATATGAATTGCCTTTGGCACAGGCGAATTATCATATGAATACGCAGGCAGATACCGTTTTTCTGGCGACAGCACCCGAGTATTCCTATATTAGTTCCAGTGGAATCAAAGAAATATTAGCATTTCATGGAGATGTCCGGGACATGGTACCGGAATCCGTATATCGGTGGTTACAGACAAAATGTCAGGATAAAAGATACGATTGATCTACAAGGAGGTACATATGCAGGTAAATAGTAGAATTGAACAAAAAATTGAGGATATTTATGCATTTATTGAGAGCTGTAAAATGCAGGCACTCTCCAGTACGAAAGTAGTGGTGCCAAAGAATGAATTATATGATTTGTTGGATGATTTGCGCCGAGATGTGCCGGAAGAGATTAAACGCTATCAGAAAATTCTGAACCAACGGGACGCTATTTTGGAAGATGCAGAGACAAAGGCATCTGCGTTGTTGTTGGACGCAAAAGAACAGTATAAGGCGATGGTGGAAGAGCATAGTATTATGCAACAGGCATATCAGCAGGCCGAGGATACCATCGCACAGGCCGGCGCTGAGGCAGATCATATTATTGAGACAGCGAGAAGACAGGCTGACGAGATCGGGAATGGTGCAATTTATTATACGACAGATATGTTAGAGATGGCAGAGAAAACCATTGCCAGAGCTTATGAAAGTACGATGAACAATTCACGGGCCTTAGAGACAGCATTGCGTGGACATTTGGACATCATTCGGCAGAACAAAGCGGAATTGACAGGTGTAAACAATGCACCGGAGGAACCTGTGGCAGAAGAACCGGAAGCCGCACCGGAAGGTGATCCGGAGATGGAAGCTGCTACCTATGAGGAAAGGACAGAGAACCAGTATGAGTAAAATGATGGATGTGGAAGTGGTGATCGGCGGTAATCAATATACGATTTGCGGCGAAGAGGGTAGTGAGTATATCCAGAAGATCGCGTCACATATCAATGCCAAACTGTCAGAATTTAAGCAGCAGGAGGGCTATGCCGGTCTGGATATGGATATGAAGAATATCCTGTTAGCCATCAATTTGTCTGACGATTATTATAAGGCGATGCAGGAATTGCAGGAATTAAGAGAAGAAAATGAGGAAAAAGAAAAAGAACTCTTTGATATGAAACATGAGTTGATATCCATGCAGACCAAGATGGATAAGCTTTCCGAAGAGACCGATAAACTGAAAGAACAGCAAAATGAAGAAGAACATAGTGTGATCCGCATGGAAGCAAAATATGAGCAGGCGTCCCGGAATGAAGAAAAAAGCAGGCTGGAACTGACGAGGCTAGAAAAGCGTTTGAAGCTGGTGCAGGATTCCGAGCAACGTGCCCAGACGAAACAAAAGGAATTAGAAAAAGAATTGGAAGCACAGAAAAAGCTGGTTCAGGAATTAACCGAACAGAATCAGAAGTTAGTTTTGGCAAGCGAGGAGACATCTTCCGGGAAAGCAGATCAAGAATCCGGGAAGGATGAAGTGGAAAATCCGGAGAAAGAAATTGCTGCTACCACAGGCAAGACACAAAATAAAAAGACGTCCCGTAGCAGTAGAACCAAGCGTAGATAGAAGTGAATTAATTAATGAGGGACTGTTTCTGACAGTCCCTGTTTTTTGGGAAAGGAAATGCATCAGAAATATGAAAAGAAAACCAGAGATATTGGCACCGGCTGGTTCTTTCGATAGCCTGAAAGCGGCCGTTGCAGCAGGATGTGATGCGGTATATATGGGAGGGGAACGTTTTGGTGCCAGAGCCTATGCCGATAACCCGAAGCAGGACGATATGGTTCGGGCGATTGATTATTGCCATCTTCATGGGGTAAAACTGTATATGACCGTTAATACTCTGTTAAAAGATAAGGAAATTCATTGTGAACTATTTGATTATATCCGACCTTATTATGAGGCGGGTGTGGATGCTGTTATTGTGCAGGATCTGGGAGTGATGCGGGCATTGCACCAATGGTTTCCGGATCTGGATCTGCATATCAGTACCCAGATGAGTCTGACAATGGGCAAAGGATTAGACCGATTCAAGAGGTATGGTGTGACAAGAATCGTTCCCGCCAGAGAATTGTCCTTGCGGGAATTGGAGCAAATGCGCCGGGATACGGATATGGAATTAGAGGTATTTGTGCATGGTGCATTGTGCTACTGTTATTCCGGGCGTTGCTTATTTAGTAGTATGCAGGGGGGACGTAGTGGTAATCGTGGCAGATGTGCCCAGCCATGTAGAATGCGATATCATGGTGCGGGTAAATCCGGTTATTACCTCAGTCCCAGGGAACTTTGCAATTTATCTCATATCGCGGAGCTGACGGAAGCCGGAGTGGATTCCTTCAAGATCGAAGGAAGGATGAAACGCCCGGAATATACTGCGTTTGTGACAGCGATATATCGGAAATATGTGGATCTGTATTTTGCATTAGGGCAGGATGGTTATAGGCAGTGGCAGCAGTCGCATCCGCAGGAATGGCAGGAGGATATTCGTAAGCTGGCCGAACTGTATAACCGGGATGGTTTTACCAGTGGTTATCTGGAGGGACAGGCTGGTGGATATCAAGGTGTGAAACAGAAGGCGGTGATGCTTTCTATGAAGCGACCGCGTCATGGAGGCGTCAGAGTCGGAGAAGTGATTTCGGTGGATGCACATGCAGCAGTCTATCGCCTGGAACGAGATATCGTACCCCAGGATGTTGTGGAGTTCAGGGACCATGAGGGGCAGATGATTTATGAATATACCATAGGCACGGGAAGAAGCACCGGAGAGACGGTAAAGGCACGTTATCAGAAAGGGTGCCGGATACGGGTGGGAGATCATGTGTACCGGACCAGACATCAGTGTTTATTGGATGAGATTGGTCAGCGATATCTGACAGTCAGGAAGCCATTACCGGTAGAGGGGATTTTTGTGGCAGCAGTGGGACAGGCTTGCAGATTGTCACTGAGCCGATGTGGATGCCAGGTGACGGTGACTGGGGAAATCGTACAATCTGCGGTCAAACAGCCGGCAACGGAGGAGGCAGTGCGAAAAGCAGTGACCAGGACCGGAGAAAGCATGTTTTGTTTTGAACCGCTTCGGGTTGAACTGGCAGGGGACGTGTTTTTGCCTGTGGGGATGTTAAAGCAGATGAGGCGTTCAGCATTACAGAAGTTGGAGCAGGCATTGCTGTCAAATGGCAGAAGAACATTGCCGGAGCATTGTGACCGGATGACCGGAACTGGCGGAAGGGATGTTCGGCGCAAAGAGCAGGAAAATCATTCTGGCCATCCGCAAGCAGTGCTGACAGATCGTGAGGACCCATTATATAGTGTGGCGGTGATGACACTGGAACAGCTATATCCGGTACTTTCGATTCCGGAGGTGTCAGAGATTATTTTGCGCATGGACCAGTTGACAGAGGAACAATTAAGAAGCGGCGCCCGCTTGGTGCGTGACGCAGGCAAGCGGTTGCTGTTAGGGATGCCGGCGATCTGGCGTGCACCGGTATGGGAGCAGTATGCACGGGAGATCGGTCAAGGTAAGAGTGTGTTCTGGGATCTTGAACCAGATGGATATCTGATTCAAAATATGGAATCTTTTACCTTTTTGCGGGAGGTACGAAAGGTTTCGGCGGCAAAGATCCGGACGGATGCCGGTTTGTATGTGATGAATCGGGAGGCCGCGGATTGGTGGATGGAGCAGGGAGTGCAGCAGATGACAGCACCGTGGGAACTGACGGGCAGTGAATGGGAACGTCTGGAATATAAAGACCGGATGCAATGGATTGTGTATGGACATATTCCGCTGATGGTTTCGGCACAGTGTGTTGTCTGCAATACCCGCCACTGTGCGGTACAAGAGCAGGAACGGAATGTCAGAACCAGATTCCGGGATGATAAAAAACGAGAATTTGTAGCTGTGAATTATTGCCGATACTGTTACAATGTAATATATCAGGGCAGGCCATTTTCTATACTGCATCATCGGGAGGTTCTTCGTCAGACGGGATGTTCTTCCTGGCGCTATGATTTTACCATAGAGACGGGGGAACAAGTGAAGCAGATTTTGAAGGGAGTGGTACCAGAGCAGGTGGAATCCGGGCATTATGCCCAGGAAATCTGGTGATTCGGAGAAATGGAGGGAGCGGATGAATAAACAAGAAGCAGCGCAGAAGCTGATTGCCATGTTTGGTGATCTCAACTGGATCGGAATGCTTCATTCTATAGTAGTAGAAGCTTCAAAATATATTATCATTATCTTGTTTGCGATTTACACCTGGCACTGTTTTACTGTGTTTATCGGGAAAAGCACCGAGCGGCAGGATATGATTTATAAGCGGCAGAAATCCATTATGTATACAATACATTTTATCTGTTCGCTGGTTTTGTTCTTAAATAGTTTATCGATCCAGATCTTAGGGTTTTATCTGGCACAGGTTCTATTTTTGGTGTTTGTGGATCGGGCGTATTTATATGTATACCGCAACCTTTCTAAGATGGTTATGAACAATATGCTAATGTTATTAACCACTGGATTTTTGATGATTGAACGTTTGGATATGGCCAGTGCGGTTCGGCAGATGATTTTTGCTGCGGCAGTGTCGTTGATTGGTCTGTTTATTCCCTGGTTGATTGAACGCTTTTCCTATTTTGATCGGTTTGGCTGGATATATGCCGGGATCGGTATCCTGCTGCTGGCTTTGGTTTTTGTTATCGGCAGGGAGCAGTATGGTGCCAAAAACTGGATTGTGATTGGAGGATTTGCATTGCAGCCTTCGGAATTTGTCAAAATCATCTATGTGTTTTTCATTGCGGCATTACTGGCCAAATCCACAGAATTTTATGATGTGGTGAAAGTATCGGCGGTGGCTGCCGTACATGTGCTGATTTTAGTGGCGGAAAAGGATCTGGGCGCGGCATTGATCTTTTTTATCACTTATGCATTGATTCTGTATGTGGCGAGTCAGAATTCCCTGTATCTGCTTACAGCGGCAGCTCTGGGAGTTGTGGCGGCTCTGGGGGGATGGAAACTATTCCATCATGTACAGGTGCGGGTGCAGGCATGGCAGGATCCGTGGAGTACCATTGATTCCCAAGGATACCAGGTGGCACATTCGTTGTTTGCCATCGGCACTGGAGGCTGGTTCGGTATGGGATTAGGCGAAGGGATGCCATACAAGATTCCGGTGGCAACCAGTGACTTTATTTTTTCTGCGATCTGTGAGGAGTTGGGTGGATTCTTTGCAATCTGCTTGATTCTGGTGGAAGTGAGTTGTTTCATCATGTTCGTCAATATTGCATTAAAAATGACTCGTAGATTTTATAAATTAACAGCATTGGGACTGGCGGTGGAATATATTTTTCAAGTGTTTCTCACGATTGGCGGTGTGACAAAGTTTATTCCGTCCACCGGGGTGACGCTGCCTTTGATCAGTTATGGTGGCAGTTCAGTGATCAGTACTATGGTACTGTTCTTCATTATTCAGGGGATGTATGTTTTAAATTTTAGAGAGGAGGATCCGGATGAGACAGCAGCAGAATCGGAAGAAGCGCATGAAGAAATTCCGCAGACAAAGTGGAGGCGGGCAAGAAACAGGACGCCTGGGCCGGCGCGAGGCAAAACGACTGGAAAAAGAAAATAAACGTGGCAATCGCCAAATTTTGTTTCTGACTTATGGTGTGCTGGCTGTGTTTTTGGGCATGGCCGGTTATCTCGCCTGCTTTTTGGTATTGGATAGTGAAGATGTGATTAATAATTCTCGTAATCCCAGGCAGGCCCTGTTGGCAGAACGTGTGATCAAGGGGAAAATACGATCGGCTGATGGTGAAGTGCTGGCGGAGACAGTGACCGATAAAGCTGGCAATGAAACCAGATCATATCCGGAGGGGCGGGCCTTCTGCCATGTGGTGGGCAGAACATCGCATAGTCTGACCGGGATCGAATTGGATCAGTGTTATCCTCTGCTTACTTCCCATGATAATCCGTTGAAGCAGTTAGGAAATACTTTGCGTGGCAACAAGAATCAGGGAGATGATGTGATTACCACTTTGGATGCAGATTTACAGCGTGCTGCTTATCGGGCATTGGGAAATGAGCGTGGGGCTGTGGTGGCGCTGGAACCATCCACCGGGAAGATTCTGGCGATGGTTTCCACTCCCACGTATGATCCGAACAAGGTTGATCAAAATTGGGAAACTTTGATCGAAGATTCCGGTGAGGAATCTCGATTAGTGAATCGTGCTACGCAGGGGCTGTATACACCGGGATCTACATTTAAGATGGTGACAGCGCTGGAGTATCTGCAGGAGCACTCAAAAGATTATGAGGACTACCGGTACCGCTGCAAAGGTACTGCCAGGTATGGTGGCACAAAGATTAATTGTTATGATCAAGAGGTGCATGGAAAATTAAATCTGGTCACTTCTTTTGCGGAGTCCTGCAACGGTTCTTTTGCAAATATTGGTTTAAGTCTGAATCTGTCTTCCTTTCAAAAGCTTTGCAAAAGCTTATATTTTAATCGGGATTTGCCGATAGATCTGGAACACAATAAGGGACGCTTTGTGTTAAATAAGAAGTCGGATGACGCAGAGGTGGCACAGACCTCTATGGGGCAGGGGAAAACAGTGGTTACACCTTTACAAAACGCTATGATCACCGCCATGATCGCCAATGGAGGGGAAATGATGGTTCCTTATGTGGTAGATCATGTGGAGAGTGAGGATGGCAGAACAATAAAGCAGTATAAACCGGAGTCGTTGGGTCAGATCGTGGATGATTGGGTGGCAGCAGAGATGAATGAGATGATGAAAGCGGTGGTAAAGGAAGGAACGGCCACTTCTCTCAGCAGTTTATCCTATCAGGCGGCAGGTAAGACCGGATCAGCAGAGGTGGATTCGGATGGGACCACGAATGCCTGGTTTGTGGGGTATGCGCCGGCAAAGAATCCTCAGATTGTGGTCAGCATTGTTGTGGAGGGAGTCGGTACCGGAAGCCGGTACGCCGTGCCGATTGCGAAAAAGATGTTTCAGGAGTATGTGGAATCTTGAGTCATCTCTCGTAAAAGTGGGAAAGTCAAAAGTGCGGAATAGATTGCACTTTTTCGGAAAAAATAGTATACTATTTTGAGGACAGGGAAACCACACGAAGGAGGATGTGCAATGATCGAAGCAACCAGTTGTGGCGGTGTGGTGATTTTTAGAGGTAAGATATTACTTTTGTATAAGAATTACAGGAATCGTTACGAGGGATGGGTGTTGCCTAAAGGAACTGTAGAAGAGGGCGAGGAATATAAAGAAACAGCACTGCGGGAAGTGAAAGAGGAAAGTGGTGTAGAAGCCAGTATTATCAATTATGTTGGTAAAAGCCAGTATTCATTTAATACGGCTACGGATACCGTGGTCAAGGATGTATATTGGTATTTGATGATGGCAGACAGCTATTATAGCAAGCCGCAACGCGAGGAATATTTTGTGGATTCAGGATATTATAAATATCACGAAGCATACCATTTATTAAAATTTTCTAATGAAAAGCAAATATTAGAGAAAGCGTATGGGGAATATATTGATTTGAAGAAAAATAACCTCTGGGGAAACCGCAAATATTTTTAGACGGGGAAAAGTGGGACTATTTGTTTGTAGCTTTTTTAGAAGCTTGTTCGCTTTTCCTTGACACAAGAGTGTAAAAAAGATATAATAGACCCAGTAGATTGTTGAGTATTCCTGTTAGTAGGGAGTCAACATATATAGAATAGATACTATATTTGTAAGGGAGAATGACCATGGGAAATAATATTTTAATCGTTGATGATGCAGCTTTCATGAGAATGATGGTGAAAGATATTTTGACAAAAGGCGGTTATAACGTAGTAGGGGAAGCTGAAAATGGTGTCGTTGCTGTACAGAAATATGCAGAATTAAAACCGGACTTGGTAACTTTAGATATTACGATGCCAGAGATGGATGGTATTCAGGCATTAAAGAAGATCAAAGAAGTGGATGGCGGAGCGAATGTTATTATGTGTTCTGCTATGGGTCAGCAGGCGATGGTTATTGAGGCGATTCAAAATGGTGCAAAGGATTTCATCGTAAAACCATTTCAGGCAGACCGTGTATTAGAAGCAGTGAAAAAAGTGATTGGTTAGTGTGGAAACTGGTACATAATCAGGGGCAATGCATTTCATTACATTGCCTCTTTTACTTTTAAGAAAGAGAGGAGTCATATCATGGCACAAAATCCAGTAGTGACAATGAAAACAACAGCAGGTACGATTACATTGGAGTTGTATCCACAGATCGCACCACAATCGGTAAATAATTTTATCTCTTTGATTCAGAAGGGATTTTATAATGGTTTGGTTTTTCACCGTGTGATCAATGGTTTTATGATCCAGGGCGGAGATCCGGATGGGATAGGTACCGGTGGTCCGGGTTATAGTATTAAGGGAGAGTTCGCCCAGAATGGCTTTGAAAATAATCTGAAACACACCGCAGGAGTTCTATCTATGGCACGTTCTATGATGCCGGATTCCGCAGGTTCCCAGTTCTTTATTATGCACAAGGATTCTCCGCATCTGGATGGTGCTTATGCAGCGTTCGGCAAGGTTACGGAAGGACAAGATGTGGTGGATACCATCGCCACAACTGCTACAGATATGAATGACCGTCCGGTGGAACCACAGGTGATGATAGAGGTGACAGTGGATACCTTCGGTGAGGAATATCCGGAACCGGAGCATGTATAAATAGGAGGAAGCGGGAGATTGGACTTCCGTGCAGTTAGGTGGAAGTTCACAAGATAGTATACCTTATCATAAACAAAACTCTATGTGGAAGATTTTCAACTACATGGAGTTTTTCTGTTATGTACACTTTTTGTACACAAACTAGTGATATAGTAGTATTTAGTTTATCTTGAGGATAGACAGAAATATGTAGGAGGAAAAAGAAAGTGATCGAAGTAAAACATCTGGTGAAGAAGTACGGCAATCATGCCGCCGTCAATGATTTGTCCTTCACGGTGGAAAGCGGTAAGATCGTAGGATTCTTAGGGCCAAATGGTGCAGGGAAATCTACAACGATGAACATGATTACCGGTTATATTGCACCGACGGAAGGAACCGTTTTGGTAGATGGAGTGGATATGAATGATGATCCGGAAAAGGCAAAGAAAAATATCGGCTATCTTCCGGAGATTCCGCCTCTGTATCCAGATTTGAGAGTACGGGAATATTTACAGTTTATTGCGGAATTAAAGAAAGTTTCCAGAGGGGAACGTGCGAAACAGGTACATCATATTATGAACAAGACCGGAACCCTGGATGTGTCAGAACGTCTGATTCGTAATTTGTCCAAAGGATATAAGCAAAGAGTAGGTTTAGCAGCAGCGATGATCGGTGATCCGGATATTCTGATTTTGGATGAACCAACCGTTGGTTTGGACCCGAAACAGATCATTGAGATGCGGGATCTTATCCGGGAATTAAGTCAGAAACATACGATCCTGCTGAGTTCTCATATTATGCAGGAAATCAGTGCGGTTTGTGATGAGATTATCATTATCAATGAAGGGAAGATGATCGCAGCAGACACCCCTGGAAATCTGATTCAGCAGATGGTGGAGAAAAACGGAATCCATCTGGTAGCAAAAGGAGAACGGGAAGATATTAAAAATGCACTGCGCACTGTAAATGGCATCAGGAATGTAAAATATGATGAGCAAAATGAAGCGGGTACCATCGGCATGACCTTGTATGCTATGGAAGGAAAAGACATTAGGGAAGATATATTTTATGCTTTGGCTAAGGCAGATTGTCCGATCTATGAAATTCATCCGCTTGCCGCTTCTCTGGAAGATGCATTCCTGGCATTGACCGGAAATGGGTCCAGACAATATGGCGGAAAAAAGAAGAAAAAGAAAAAAGCGGATTCCCAGACAGCGGTAGAAACGCAGGAAATTGAGGCAGAAGATGAGCAATCGGATGCAGAAGATGTGACAGAGAAGGAGGACAAATAAAAATGTTGGCCATTATTAAAAAAGAATTAAAACAGTATTTTTATTCGATGGTGGGCTTTGTATTTTTGGCATTCTTTCTGGCGGTCATCGGATTATATACCTGGGCGGGTAATCTAAGCCAGGGTATTGGTAACTTTGAAGCAACCTTAGGTAATCTGACATTTATCTATGTCATTTTGATCCCCATTTTAACGATGCGGATCGTTGCGGAAGAAAATAAGCAAAAGACGGATCAGTTGTTATACACGTCCCCAATCTCTCTGACGAAAGTAATTTTTGGAAAATATCTGGCAGTGATGGCACTGTTTACGATTGGGATTCTGGTGATTTCCCTGTACCCATTGCTTATTCATTCCTATGGAGACGAGGTACGGCTGTCCCTGGCCTATAGCAGCATTATTGGATTCTATCTTTTGGGTGCGGCCAATATTGCCATTGGTTTATTTATTTCTTCTCTGACCGAGAGTCAGGTGATTGCTGCTGTGGTATCCTTCATCGTGTTATTATTAAGTAATATGCTCAGCAGTATTGCCACCATGCTGCCAAGTGATTCATTATCTCAGGGAGTGATTCTGGCTGTGCTGTGGATCGTGGTTTGTGTTGTGGTATACAATATGATGAAAAACGTGATCGTGACCGGTATATTGGCAGTGGTTGGTGAAATAGTGATCTGGGGGATTTACATCGCAAAATCCTCCCTTTATGAGAATCTCCTAACGAAGGTGGCTGGTGTGTTTGCGGTATCAGCCCGGTATTCAGACTTTGAATTGGGAATCTTGAAATATGATGCGATTGTATATTATTTGAGCGTGATATTTATCTTTGTGTTCCTGACGATTCAGGTCATCAAGAAGAAGAGATTTAACTAAGAAGGGAGGCGGCTAGTGATGAGCGAAGAAAAGAAAGAGATTGAAGAATTAAAGACCCAGACGGGCAAGAAAAGATCAAAACGGATTCTTAAATCCTTTACGTCACATCAGTTCCAGTCAGGTGCGTATAGCACATTCATTACGGTTTTGGTGATTGCGATTGTGGTAGTGATCAATCTGGTATTTGCGAAACTGGACCTGTCTACGGACTTAAGTAAAGGAGGTTTGTTTACATTATCCAAAGATACCAAGGAAGTGTTGAAGGATAATGATAAAAAGATTACCTTAAATTATATGGTAAGTACGGGAAGCGAGACGGAATATATTGAGAACGTTTTGGACCAATATGCGAAATGTTCTAAGAAAGTATCGGTCCATAAAGTAGATCCGGTGGTGAATCCGGCATTTGCTTCTAAGCATAATGTTACAGATGAGATATCATCCAATGATGTGATCGTAGTCAATGAAGAGACAGGAAATTCTAAATATGTTTCTGCTTCTTCGATGTATTATTCTCAGAGTGGCTATACCTCTTATAGCCAGAGTTATTATCTGGATGTGGAGGGACAGATCACTTCTGCGATTCAAAGTGTTCTGGCAGAGACCAAGACCAAGATGTATGTAGTTAGTGGTCACGGAGAAACCGATGTTGCGGAGACCATCAGTTCAGCCTTTGGTAAGTTAAACATTGAAACGGAAGATCTGGCATTGCTGACCGCAAATGCAATTCCGGAAGACTGTGATATTTTATTCTTCAATGGTCCAACCACTGATTTGACGGATAATGAGAAAAAGATTGTATTGGATTATATGAAAAAGGGCGGAGATGCCATTATCAATATGCAGTATAGTACACAGATCTCGGAACAGCCAAATTTGGAAGAAGTGTTGGAATATTATGGCATCCAGAGTACACAGGGTGTCATCTGCGAGACATCGGGTCATTATTATTACTATCCAAATTATATTGTGCCAACGTTGGGAAGCAGTGATCTGGTATCCAAACTAAGTGGGTATTTCATCGTGCCTAATTCCATTGGTTTAAGTGCTATGTCAGAGATCCGCAGTTCTCTGAAAATAGAGGAATTGCTGACGACATCTGAGGATTCTTATCTGAAATTAGATCCTTCCAGTGGCAGCTCCGAAAAGGAATCTGGAGATCTGGACGGACCTTTCTCTGTGGGGATTTCTGCTACCGAGGAGGTGGGAGAAGAGGAGACACAGTTGATCGTTTTCAGTTCTGCGGATATCTTCGTAGAGGAATATGTGTCTACCAGCCAGTTGGAAAATGGAGATCTGATTAAGGCAGCGGTTGGGACTATGTTAAAAACCGATATCCAGAAAGCGGCCATCGATGCGAAGAGTCTGGATTATTCCTATATTTCTTTATCTGTGCCGGCACAGATGCTTTGGGCGGCCATCCTGATTATCTTATTGCCGATGTTGATTTTGATCTTTGGTTTTGTGATCTGGATGTTGAGACGTCGTGGCTAGGAGGTAGGAATCATGTCAAAGAAAAAAAGGCAGTTCATAACGGTCATCGTATTATTTGTGGTGTTGGCAGCGTCGGGTATTGGTTATTTTGCAGCATCAAAATATCAGGCAGGCAAGGAAAAAGAGGAAACGGAGACATCGGAGGAAATTCAGTTGTTATCCATGAAAGCAGAGGATATTACGAAGATCCGTTTCATCAATGAATGGCAGGATATGACTCTGGTGAGAGATGGAGATGTCTGGCAGGATTCTTCTGACGCAAAGTTTCCGGTGAATCAGGAATATGTTCAGGTCATGCTAGAGGATGTGATGGAGTTGACTGCCACTCAGTTAGTGGTGGAGAATCCGGAAGATTTGGCACAATATGAGTTGGAGAAGCCCAATTATCAGATTGAGATTACGGATCAGTCCGGGGCAACAAAGCTGTTGGCCATCGGGCAGGAGTCGGTAGCGGCAGGTGGTTGTTATGCATATGTCGATCAGGCAGATAAGGTCTATACGATTGCTTCCAATCTCACCGGGGATTTTAGTTATACCCGCAATGAGATGATGGCAGTCCCAGAGGCACCTGATATCACAGCAGAATATGTAACAGGGTATGCGTTGCGCTCTGCCAAAGGCAAATCTTTCGTGGCACGGTATGACGCCGCCAAGGCAGAATATACAGATGTGGATGGATGGGATATCACCAAGGCATATAAAAATACAGTAGCGGGATCAGGAGAAGCATTACAGAATCTTTTTTCCGGATTGACTAATTTGGAAGCAACGGAGGGTGTGGCTTATCAAAGTAACCAGAAGTTGCTGAAACAATATGGTTTATCTGATCCGGCCTATGTGTTAGATGTTGACTACTATACGGTGGAAGAATCCGATTCGGAGGAAGAGGATGCTTCGGAAGATACCATCCAGGAAGAAGATAAGACGTATCATCACTATCAACTTTCGATTGGTGCCTTAAATGATACAGAGGATCAATATTATGTTGCAATCGATGGAAGCGAAGGGATCTATCTGATGTCTACGGAAACGTTGGATGCTTTAGTTGACATCAATGCGTTTGATTATGTGTCGAAACCGATGTATGCTCTGGAGATGGAAACGTTACAGAGTATTCAATTTGAATATCAGGGTAAGCAACATCAGATCAAGGTATCGAAAAAAGAAGTGGAAAATGCAATTTCAGAAGACGGTAGTATCGTGTATGACTACACCATATTATTGGATGGAACGGAATTAGACGAAAATGCATTCAAAACCGCTTGTTCTTCCGTGTTTAGCAGTTTGATTTATAGTGGAGAGGTGAGCAACACGCTCAAGGGCAAAGGTAAGAAAGCGCAGGCATCCATGACGATTACCACGGATCAGAGAAAAATTGCTTTGCAATTTTTGCCATACGACGGCAATAATTTTTACCGTGTGGAGAACAATGGTACGTGTGAGTTCCTGGCCGACATCAATGTAGTAAGCAGTGCTATGGATCAGTTGTTATCGGTGACAACAGCGGAAGCTGCCAAGGCAGAAAAGGCAGACAAAAAAGACGAATAATGAAGAAGGGAAGCCTTTGATCAGGGCGGGTTCTGTTTTCGGAGAGTGGAGACAGAACCCGTTTTTGATGGTTTGTCCGGTCCTGGTTCTAGGAGAAGATTTGACAACATATATTGAATGGGATAAGTTATAAGCAATAAAATGTACAGGAAAAGAGGGGAGAAGATTTGCCAAACAGGAGATACAGGACTACTGTCAGGAAGAAAACGGGAAAACCAGGTACCCGTAAAAATACAAAGCGAAAATTAAAGCAGATCATGCTCCTGTCGTTATTGTTACTGGGGATTTTGGTGGCAGATGCCTATCGCCGGGGAAATGTAAAATTATACCAGGACAAAAATACAGCAAAAAAGCAAACGGTATCCGGTCAGGGGAAATCGGAACAGGCAGCAACGTCTGTGGACAAACCGGAATCGTCCCAACAAATATCGGGTGACGAGAAAACCATTCGTGTATTGATATCTACCACGAATTTTGACAGTTTGTATCATTCACAGGTGAAATTAAAAGGAACCAAAGAGATTACCATTACCCAGGGGCAGCAGAAACAGCAATATCCTGCCGGGAAAGAAGTTACCTTTAGAACAGATGGGAAATATTCTAAAAAGATAGAGATAGAAGTGGCAGAGGGAGGCAAACTAAAATTATGCTCCGTTACCAGGCAGAACCGCCGTCCGGGATATCGCGGAAAGATAGAGTTAAAGAAGACGAAGCAGGGCTTTACCGTAATTAATGAATTGACATTGCGGGAATATCTATATGCCGTGGTACCCAGTGAATTGTCCACGGGGAATAAGATGGAAGCACTGAAAGCACAAGCGGTTTGTGCCAGAACCTATGCCTATAATCAGTTGAAATCAGATCGTTTTGAGGAGTATGGTGCTGATCTGGATGATAGTACGGCATCACAGGTTTATAATAATATTCCAGAGGATAAAAGATCTAGAAAAGCAGTAGATTCCACTGCCGGAGAGGTGGTGGTAAAAGGGGGAGACCTGGTAACTACATATTATTATTCCACCTCCTGGGGAAAAAGTGCCAGTGGGAAGGAAGTATGGGAAACGGCATCTGAAGTTTCATATCTCAAAAGCTGTATGCAGACAGAAAAGCAGGAAGATGGAGCAGATCGGGATTTGTCTACAGATACCGCGTTTCGTAAATTTTTGACCGGAGATACAGCCGTGACTTATGATGGAGAGGCTGACTGGTATC
This sequence comes from uncultured Jutongia sp., assembly GCA_964521555.1. Taxonomy (GTDB): domain Bacteria; phylum Bacillota; class Clostridia; order Lachnospirales; family Lachnospiraceae; genus Butyribacter. Next base: position 101,918 of record CAZFSU010000006.1, read on the forward strand.
GCTGGAATGTTACAGTCTCAGCAGCATCGTTGGAACAAAGGATAGATGCTGCCTTACAGGCTTGTTATCAGACAGATTCCTCCAGGATATTGACACAGGATCGGACGGGGCAATATCACAGGAAGGCATTAAAACCGATGGGCAAGATTCAGAAAATACGGGTAGAAAAGAGAGGAAAGAGTGGTCTGGTGACGGAATTAGTCATTGTGGGTTCAAAGAATGTCGTCAAGGTATGCAGCCAGTACAATATACGCAAGGTATTGTCTCCCGGCGAGGCATACATTTCTTATGGTGCAGGCAAGACGAAGATGGCCCTGCTGCCCAGTGCTGCGTTCTATCTGGATGGAGTCACAGACCCGAAAGGAAATTTATCCTTTGCAATACATGGGGGAGGATGCGGGCATGGTACAGGAATGAGTCAATGTGGTGCATCTCAGATGGCGAAACTTGGAAAGCAATACAAGGAGATTTTGCAATATTATTTTTCGGGTTGTGAAGTGGTGGAAAAGTCCATAACTAAGTGATTGATTAACCCACCGAAAAATAATAAATACATACATGCAAATAGCCAAACCATCATTAAAGCGATGGTGGTCATCGTACCATAAAAGAAGCTATAGTTACTTAGGTGATCTACATAGTAGGAATACAGATAGGAAAACAGTATCCATCCCGTAGTGGTCAGTAGTCCGCCGGGAAGCTGGGAAATGAATCCTATACTGCTTTTGTTTTCGGTATGGCGGTTTGCTTTGTGATTAGGCAGCAAAATATACATGATGGTAAAAAATAGCAGCATAACCAGAAAGCAGACGATGGAGCGAATACTGATGATAGATAATAACGTATCATGCAACCAGGGGAATATAGTACAAAAATGATAATATAAACTGTTACCAAAGACCAGTAATATTAACGTGACCAGGATCAATACGGCAAAGAGTGCGGTATAAACCACTGCCAGTATGCGAACGTGGATATAATTACGGGATTCTGAGATCTGGTACATATCATTCAGGCCGCTGATCAGGGACATAAATGCTTTGGAACCCAGCCAGATTGCTGTAATAATAGTCAAAGATAATATTGTGGTGGAATAATGGTTGTAAATTTCATTAATAATTTGTCCCAGATAATTATGAAAGGAAGTAGGAAATACGACCTGCATCGCTTCGATCAATATACGTTTCGTCAAAGGTGTCAGTCTGACCAGAGTGCATAAAAACATAGTGAAAGGGAAAAAAGAGAGTATGATAAAAAAAGCTGCTTCTCCTGCATGGGCAGAAATATTAGAGGCATTGATGTGTAGCGTAAATTGTTCAAAATAAGGCAGGGTTTGTCTCAAAAAACGTTTCAGCCGGTTTTGTTTCATAATTTTCTCCATTTCATTATTATTAGCATAGTTTTGATATCTTAACCCATTTTTTGAAAAAAGTCTAGTGTGGGTGGAATTTAAGTTTCATTATATATATTTCTGTGGTAAGATTTGGTTGTCAAAAGCCGCGGTTCCGTGTGAAAAAACATGTTGCCATAGGCAGCAATATCTACGATTTATAATCTGTGATTTTCACACATATAATTGTAAAGTAAAATCTTTGGTGACTGGTTGGAATAAGGATGAAAATTTGTTAAAATAATTAGGGTGCAGACATATTTTATGACAACCTATTCCCAAAATAAATAATTATGTAAATAAAGGAGGAAAAGCAGATGCATGCATTTCAGACAGCAGGAACAGAAATTTTGGAGGTCAATCCTTTTGAAAAAATCGGGAAGGACTGGATGTTAGTGACAGCAGGGGATGAAAAAAAGGCCAATACCATGACTGCCTCCTGGGGTGGTATGGGTGTCATGTGGGGGAAGGACGTGGTCTTTGTCGTAATCCGGCAGACCAGATATACGAAAGAATTTATGGATGTCCAGGGGACCTTTTCGTTGAGTTTTCCGATGGAGCAATATCGCAAGGAAATGAAGTTTTTAGGAGCAGTATCAGGGCGCGATGAAGATAAGATAACAGAGTCTGGTCTGCATGTGGGATATGATGAAGGAATCCCTTATATCGATGAGGCTAATTTGGTGTTGCTTTGTCGAACGATGTCGGCAACTAAATTGACCATGCAGGATATGGTAGATGCCGGAATCGAGGAAACATGGTATAGCGACGGGAATTTACATACCATGTATATAGCAGAAATTACCAAGGTGTTAATGCGTTAGCTGCCATATCTTTGCCAGGTTTGTATGTTACTAATTAGGCAGGATATGGCATGGGGCAGACAGCATGTCTGAAGGCGGTTGTACATCATGAAAATGATTGACAATTTTGCATAAGCGTGATACGATATCCAAAGTTGCAAGTTCTGGCACAAAGGACAGAATTATGCACAAGTAATCAAAAAATTAAAAGGAGGAACTATCATGGAGTTCAAAAAATTATCAAAAAAAGCAATGTCTCTGGCAATCGCAGTGGCAGTGGCTGCTACTTCTATCGTAGTGCCGGCAGCATCTCAGAAGGCAGAGGCCGCTAAGAAGTATTCTGCATATCTTTGCTTTGCTTCTAAGGGTTACAATGGCGCACTGGTTAACCACAATGAGAGTGACCGCTCAAAGGGTGTTATGAATGGTAATAAGAAAACATCCATCAAGGGAATCAAAGTGAAAAATGCAACTTTCAAGAAGGGTAAATTCACATTTACCGTTAGTGTAACCGGTAAGAACTTAAAGAAGTTCAAGGCTGACAAGGGTTGGAATTCTCTGTATGTTGATACTACTCTTCCAGGAGCAAGCAAATCTAAGTTGAAAGTTACTAAGGCAGTTGTTAAGTTTGACGGTAAGACCGTTAAGACAATCAAAAAACCTGCTTTAACTCCAGATCCAGGCAAGACACAGGATTTCACTCAGATTATGTGCTTAAATACATGGAATAAGTATGCAAATGCTAAGTGGTCTGCATCTAGTTTCACAAAGATGCCTAAGAAGAGCATTTCTATTACAATTTCCGGTAAGTTAAAATAATGATTGCTCAGTTTTAGCATGTCAATAAAGGGATCGGTCTATGAGATCGGTCCCTTTGTTTGTGAAAGGACTAATCGTATGGAGGATCAAAACAAATTTTTAGAAATCTTAGAGGATATCAAGGGAATCGCCAAGGCGCAGCACAATCGGCTGTCGCAGCAGGAAATCAAAGACTATCTGAGCGATATGGAGTTGTCTGAGGATCAGTGGAAAGCGGTCTATCAATATCTGGGGGCTGGCCATATTCAGGTAGAAGGATATGCGTATGTGCCACAGGAGACCGCGGCGGAGGATTCTTCCTCCGGTGAAGCGACAGGACAGGGTCGGGCGGACAAAAACCGTACGTTATATGATATGGAATTGCAGCAACTGCCACCGGATCGTATGGAAGTACCGGTGCATGAAATCGAACAGTTTTTGCGGGGAGAGAGACAGTATCGTGATATGATCATTGAAAGCAGGCTTCATCAGGTGGTGGAGGTTGCGCGGCGATATGCGAAGCATGATGTGTTAGTGGAAGAATTGATTGCAGAGGGCAATTTAGGTCTGTTAAATGGGATGGTGTTAGTGGAAAACGATCCGGAGCGGTTTCTGCTGGAGGATGGTTCTGCTGATATTCAGGCACTTTTGGAGCTGCTGGAACAGGAAGTGATTCGTGCGATGGAGCAGTTGATTGATCAGGAAATGGAATCCAAAGATCAGGAAAGTACAGTGCTTGCCAAGACGAATTTGTTGCATGAGGCAGCCAAATATATGACGGAAGAGATTGGCAGAGTACCCACCATCGAGGAATTATCAGAGTATACCAAGATTTCCAGAGAAGAGATTCATCAGATTATGGGGTTATCTGAGGATGCTAAACGAGTGGCATCTCCAGGGAACATCGGAATGGAGTAAACGGTGAAAGAGATAGTAGAACCATTATTAAATTGGTATGAGGAGAATGCCAGAGTGCTGCCCTGGCGGCAGGATCCTACGCCGTATCATGTATGGTTATCAGAGATTATGTTGCAGCAGACCCGTGTGGAAGCAGTCAAAGAATATTACAAACGTTTTTTGGAGTATCTGCCTGCGGTGCAGGATTTGGCTGGCGTAGAGGAAGAAGTATTATTGAAATTATGGCAGGGACTGGGATACTATAACCGGGTTCGCAATTTGCAGAAAGCGGCACAAATCATTTGCACGCAGTATGATGGGATATTTCCTGAGGATTATGAAAAGTGGCTGGCTCTGCCGGGAATCGGGGAGTATACGGCGGGGGCTGTGGTCTCCATAGCGTTTGGAAAAAAAGAGCCGGCAGTGGATGGAAATGTCTATCGCATATATACCAGATTGCAGGCAGAGGAGACGGATATTACCAAGGCAGCACTGAAAAAGCGTGTCAGACAGGAACTATTGGATATCATGCCGGAGGATGCAGGACGGTTTAATCAGGCTCTCATGGATCTGGGAGCTATGGTCTGTCTGCCTAACGGAACCCCTCTATGTTCCCGGTGTCCTTTGCAACAGCTTTGCAAGGCACATCAGGCAGGGACGGAATTGTCTTATCCGGTGAAACCATCCAAGAAACCGAGAAAGATTCAGAAACGAACAGTTCTATTATTGGAGTATCAGGGGCGGTATCTGATCCAGAAACGGCCGGATATAGGCTTGCTGGCCGGTTTGTGGGAATTTCCCGGACAGGAAGGGTATCTGACACTGGAACAGGTGATGGATGGTCTACAAGATCTTGGGGTATCGTCTGATGATCGTACTGGTGGAATCGAGTTAATCGGAAAGGCAAAACATATCTTTAGCCATGTGGAATGGCATATGTTGGGATATGAGATTCATTTATCTGCGATCTCGGATCAACTCTGTGATCAGGGCATTTTTTGCACCCTTTCGGAACTGCGGGATACCTATAGCATACCTTCGGCATTTGCGGTCTATCTGGAGTATCTGTACTCGGACCAGAAAGAAAATTAGTAAGAAATGAACTACAAGAGTAGTTCTTAGAAAAATGGTGGATTCCACAATATTTTGTGATTTTGTTTAAAATAAATCACAAGATGTTGTGGACTTTTTGTTTTTGTGGTGCTATAATTATCCATGCTTGTAAAAATAAATCGTTAAAATGCGAAGGAATGGAGAAGTGAGGTTAAGAGATGAAGGTAACAAAAAGAGACGGACGAATCGTAGAGTATGACCGCAATAAAATCGTGGTGGCAATCCAAAAGGCAAATGCAGAGGTAGACCGTTATGAGCAGGTGTCGGAGGAAAAAATAGATGCCATCGTGGCAGGGATTGAAAATAAGCATGCGGATAATCTGATGGTAGAAGATATTCAGGATATGATTGAGCAGAAGCTGATGAGCGAGCATAAGTATGCATTGGCAAAGAAATATATTATTTACCGTTATACCCGTGAAATGGTACGTCGCGCCAATACCACCGATGATTCCATCATGAGTCTGATCCAGAATAGCAATAAGGATGTGATGGAAGAAAATTCCAATAAAAATGCATATATTGCGTCAACCCAGCGTGATTTGATTGCCGGGGAAGTGTCAAAAGATCTGACAAAGCGTGTGTTGTTGCCGGAGAAGATTGTGAAAGCTCATGAAGAGGGAATTCTTCATTTTCATGATATGGATTATTTCCTGCAAAGTATATTTAATTGTTGTCTGATTAACATAGGTGATATGCTGGAACACGGTACCGTGATGAATGGCAAATTGATTGAAAGTCCCAAAAGTTTTCAGGTGGCATGTACTGTCATGACCCAGATTATTTCCGCTGTGGCCAGCAGCCAGTATGGTGGCCAGTCTGTGGATGTTCGTCATTTGGGAAAATATCTTCGCCTGACCAGGGAAAAATATGAGAAGCATTATCTAGAAAAATATGGAGATACTGTATCACAGGAGATCCGGGAATCTTTTGTGATGGATCGTCTGCACGATGAACTCAAATCCGGTGTACAGACCATTCAATATCAGATTAATACATTGATGACCACCAATGGCCAGTCGCCTTTTGTGACATTATTCCTCAACTTGGATAAAGATGATCCATATATTGAGGAAAATGCCATGATTATTGAGGAAATTTTGAATCAGCGCATTGAGGGAATTAAAAATGAAAAGGGTATTTTTGTGACACCTGCGTTTCCTAAGCTGATTTATGTTCTGGATGAACATAACTGCTTAAAAGGGGGGAAATATGATTATTTGACCCGTCTTGCGGTAAAGTGTTCCGCAAAACGAATGTATCCGGATTATATTTCTGCCAAGAAAATGCGTGAGAATTATGAAGGCAATGTATTTTCTTGCATGGGATGCCGCTCTTTCCTTTCCACGTGGCAGGATGAAAATGGTGAGTACAAATTTGAGGGACGTTTCAATCAGGGTGTGGTCAGTCTGAATTTACCTCAGATTGCGATTGTGGCAGACGGAGACGAAGAAAAGTTCTGGGAATTATTAGAGGAGCGTCTCGCGCTGTGTTTTGAAGCGCTGATGTGTCGTCATCGTGCTTTGGAGGGAACGTTATCGGATGTCAGCCCGATTCATTGGCAATATGGTGCGATTGCCAGACTGAAGCCGGGAGAGACGATTGACCGGTTATTACATGACGGATATTCTACGATTTCGTTGGGATATATCGGTGTCTATGAGGCTACTAAGCTGATGACCGGCGTAAGCCATACAGATCCCCGGGGAACGAATTTCGCGCTGCGCTTGATGAAGCGTCTGCGCCTGGCTTGCGATACATGGAAACTGGAGACGGGACTTGGTTTTGGCTTGTATGGAACACCGGCAGAAAGTCTGTGTTATCGTTTCGCGGAGATTGATAAAAAGCGGTTTGGTGTGATCAAAGATGTGACCGATAAGGGCTATTATACCAACTCCTACCATGTGGATGTGCGGGAGGAGATTGACGCTTTCGCCAAATTCACTTTTGAGAGCCAGTTCCAGAAAATTTCGTCTGGTGGTGCAATCTCTTATGTGGAGATTCCGAATATGCGTCATAATCTGGAAGCGCTGGAGGATGTGGTGCGTTTTATTTATGACAATATTCAATATGCGGAGTTTAATACCAAGTCTGATTATTGCCATGTATGCGGATATGATGGAGAGATTATTATTAATGATGATTTGGAGTGGGAATGCCCACAATGTCACAATAAGGATAAAAATAAGATGAATGTGACCCGGAGAACCTGTGGTTATCTGGGAGAAAATTTCTGGAATGTGGGAAAAACAAAAGAGATTAATTCCAGAGTCCTTCATCTATAGGAAGCAGCATGTACAGTGGAGGATAGTATGAATTATGCAGATATCAAGCGATGTGATGTCGCCAATGGTCCGGGTGTGCGTGTGTCCTTGTTTGTCAGCGGCTGTACCCATCATTGCAAAGAATGTTTTAATCCTGAGACATGGGATTTTGACTATGGCACGCCCTTTACGGAGGAAACGATCGCTTTGATTTTGGATTATATGAAGCCGGATTATATCAGGGGGATCACTTTGTTGGGCGGTGAGCCGTTGGAGCATGAGAATCAGAAAGGTCTGCTTCCGCTGGTCCGCCAGATTCGGGAGCGCTATCCGGAGAAAACGGTCTGGTGTTTCACCGGATATGATTTTGAACGGGATGTGACTGGCAGGATGATGCAGCAGTGGCCGGAAACGAAAGAACTATTGTCCTATATTGATGTGATGGTAGATGGGGAGTTTGAGATTGACAAGAAAGATCTGGGACTGGTTTTCAAAGGTTCTTCCAATCAGAGAACCATACTGGTGCAAGAGTCTTTGACCAGTGGAAAATTAATATTTTGGATGCCATCTTAGGGAAAAAGTGGTATTTTTGGTAGTTTCTTCAAAAATATCCTTGAAATTTGTAGGTAAATTGGGTACAATAGACTTCGGGTAAATTGTTAGACGAGCTTTTATCGATCTGACATATAATAAAAAATTTTTTTTAGGAGGATTTTGACATGGCAGTTAAAGTTGCAATCAATGGTTTTGGTCGTATCGGACGTCTTGCTTTCAGACAGATGTTTGGTGCAGAGGGTTATGAAGTAGTTGCTATTAACGATTTGACAAGCCCTAAGATGCTTGCTCATCTGTTAAAGTATGATTCTTCTCAGGGTAAATATGAGAAGGCTGATACCGTATCTGCTAGTGATGATTCCATCACAGTTGACGGTAAGGAGATTAAGATCTATGCATTCCCGGATGCGAATAATTGTCCTTGGGGAGACCTTGGTGTAGACGTAGTGCTGGAGTGTTCCGGTTTCTATACTTCTAAGGATAAGGCACAGGCTCATATCAACGCTGGTGCTCGTAAGGTGGTTATCTCTGCTCCAGCAGGAAACGATCTTCCTACGATTGTATATAATACAAATCATGAGACATTAAAGGCGGAGGATACTATTATTTCTGCCGCTTCTTGTACTACAAACTGTTTAGCACCTATGGCTGACGCTCTGAATAAGTATGCGCCGGTTCAGTCTGGTATCATGGTAACGATCCATGCGTACACAGGTGATCAGATGACTTTGGATGGTCCTCAGAGAAAGGGCGATCTGAGAAGATCTCGTGCGGCAGCAGTAAATATCGTGCCAAACAGCACTGGTGCAGCTAAGGCAATCGGCTTAGTTATCCCAGAGTTAAATGGTAAGTTGATCGGATCAGCACAGCGTGTTCCTACCCCTACAGGTTCTACTACGATCTTAACAGCAGTATGTAAGGGTG
>CAZFSU010000007.1:0-107280 GCA_964521555.1 uncultured Jutongia sp.
AGACATGATTTCCCGGACAAAGGTCGTTAAACTAAAAACAGCTGTGAATTGTAACTAATCCTTAAATCGGTGATGATTTTAAATTTCATTGATCTGGCACTGAAAAGATATAAAAAGCAGCACTCTCACCCCTATGTGATAGTGCTGCTTTTTGATTCGTATTTATTTCATTTATCCGGAATTAAATCGAAAATTTTTCCACTACCTGATCCAGATGTTGTATGCTATCAATACTAGTCTGCATCTGACCAAGACTATCCGATACCCCATCCCTCATCTGCGCACTACTTGCCGCAATGGTATTGACACCCTCGGTGGCCTCACCTATTGTTGTATTAATCTCCACAATCGCACTGCCAATGCCAGACATGGAATCGGTAAGGTTAGTAATGGATTTTTGAATCTGCCCCATGCTTTCATCAAAAGTTTTCGCATCATTCGTGTATTGCTCACTAACTTCAGCAAATTCCTGATAATCCGATAGCACTGTATTTTCCAAAAATTCTGTGGAATCCTTTAGGCAAGCCGCCATATTGTCCACAGCATTCACCACTTCCCCTACGATAGAATCAATATTAGATACTGTTTCCAATGTCTGATTTGCCAGATTGCCGATCTCCGTTGCTACCACTGCAAATCCCTTTCCGGCTTCCCCGGCTCTAGCTGCCTCAATAGATGCATTTAAAGCTAATAAATTGGTTTGTGATGAAATATCCGTAATCGCATTTGTCATTTCATTGATTTTCTTGACGGCACCGGCCTGTGACAAAGCTTCCTGAGACTGGCTGCTTACCTCTTCATACATACGATTGGTTTGCTCGGTTGCCATGATGGTTTTGTTATGTAGATCTGCAGCCCGTTCCTGCACGATTCTGGCATTATCTACCCCGCTTGCTGACAAAGCTTTGATCTCACCCGCCAGACTGGTAATCTCGGCAACATTCTGTGTGATCAGATCTGTCGAGGCTGCTGTTTCCTCCATTGAAGCCGCTAACTCTTGCGAAGTCGCACTATTATCCACACTTAACCCATCCACATCATTTGTAGTACGTTCCAATCTTTGGATATTGTCCCGCAAAGTTTCACTGGCACCTTCAATCTGCATAACCAGTTCCCCAATATGCTGTTGCATATTTTGTACCGCCAATGCCATTTTACCTGTTTCATCTTTCCTCTTACACAAACGATGCATGGCCTCATGGGGTTGAAAATTCAACTCTGCTGTGATTTGTATAATATCCGTAATGGTTTTCAATGGTTTGGTGATATAAAAGCTAAAACACAGACCGATACACAATGACAATACTAAAGAAACTGCAAACCCAATAAATATTTTATGAGCGGTTGTTGTGGCCGCTTTCATTACTTCCTGTTCCGGCACACAGCTTCCCACTTTCATGCCATTATTCAAAACCGTGTACGAACTATCATATTTTTCCCCGGAGCATGTATAAGTATGCACCTGATCGGCTTTTTGTTCATTTTCCAGAAAAGCTGCCATCTGCTTCATGCCGTATTTGGTGTCCTCAGATGCCTTCGTACCAGTCTCTAAATGCGGATGAAACAAAATATCATTTTCTGCATTAGTTAAAAACGCATAGCCTGTATCATAAAAAGTTGCATCCTGTACATTTTCCTGTATTTTGGTAAAATCAATATCCATGCCCACAATTCCCACCGAAGTTCCATCGATAAACAAAGGAACCACATAAGAAATCATATATACATTAATATTTTCATTGAGATAAGGATCCATCCAGGTAGGCTTTTGATTGTTTACCGGAATGTAGTACCAGCCCACATGTGCCAGATCATCCGGATCATAAATAGAGAAATCCGTTGGTGTGACACTGTCAAAATCACTTTCCGCATCGTTACGTGTGAGAAAAATACCAGATGTAGGTTCCGTAAATTCCGGATTATATCGAATATAACAAGTTAATGCCCCCTCCGTATTTTGGGCAGATTCCTCCAAGACATCCATCAATGCATTGGTGTAGTCTTCGACATATTGGGAACTCGACTTAAACTGCTCAAAATCTACTAACTGCTTCATGCATACACTGGCTAAAGTATCTACGGACTGGGAAATCATAGAAAACTGCGCATCCAAATCTCCGGCATACTGTTTTGTCTGAAGTGTCAGTATTTCGCCACTTTCTTCCGAAGCCGTGCGGGTGGACTCCTTGATACTGATCACTCCGCATATGCCAGATGCAAACAATGCACATAACAACACAACTGCTACCACTTTCATCTTGATTGTACCCATATGATTAACCTCCCTAATCAAAAATATATATTTTCATACCATAATGCTGGTATTACCGGCATTATGATTTTCAAACGCCTTTCTACCTGATTAATCCATTATATCATATAACAAGATAAAAATAAGTGCTTATTGTCATAAATTTTTTATATTATGCTGCTTCCCGTCTGACTTCCACCTATGCACACCCCGACTCCTCTTATTTACAAAACTGGAACGCCACCAAGTCAAACAGTTGTCGTCCCGCAAAATAGCAGGCAGACCATCCTGAATAACCATCCTGTGCCACCAGATATACCGCATGCCGCCCTGTGACATTCTTCACTTTGCCACGTATGACAGTGCTGTCTCTTTGAAACGTCACCAGACCAATTTCTGTTTTTTCATCATCAATACAAATGTGTATCGCTCCATGACATCCCCTCGGCAGCAGCTTGGCCATAAATGTCATGTCTCCCCCGGTAAAATCCTCACCAAAATCATAATATTTCCATCCCATAACACAACCATCTGTAATATTCGTAATGACTCTGGTAAACGGGTCAAGTTCTGTGATTAAGGCATTCCCTTCCTTCAATACACATACTGTATCGGCAAGAGTCATCTCATATGGATTTAATGCATTCGCAAACCCCAGGGAAGTCATTTCCACCGTTGGAATCGTTCCATCTTCCAATATGGATATCCGCTCCACACACCCCCTTCTTGACATGATCGAACCATTTGTCATCCGGTGATAAAAAACATACCACTGATCACCAATTTTACAGACGGAACCATGATTATTTCCTCCGGGATAGTCCACACCATTGTCCACAATATATCCCCGGTATGTAAACGGCCCTGTAGGTGCAGAGGCTGTAGCATACGCAAGGCGGCTTCCTACCCGGGGGGAATAAATCAGATAATACGTATCCCCAATCTTTCTGGGGGAACATGCCTCAAAAAATCCCTCTTCCGTCTCCGTCACCGGAATGATGTCGGTCTGGTACGTTCCGTCTATCACCTCATACATATTATTTCCATTGATTTCACACAGATAGGAGCCTTCAAAACCACAGTATATATACACTCTTCCATCATCGTCCACCAGTACCCCCGGATCAATAAAGGTTCCTTCATCATAATGACCGGGGATATTGTACGTATATTGGGATAGCAGGTGAAAGGGACCCTCCGGTCTGTCGCTGACTGCCACACATCCCTTTGCATTTACAATATAAGCATACAAATAATATTTCCCATCCTTTTCAACCACATCCGGCGCATACAGTTCATTTTCTGTCCAGTCAATCTCTGTATGCATTTGATCACCGGAACGGGTACGAAATACATCCCCGTGACAGACCCAGTGTCCCAAATCATGAATAGGTGCCGACCATACTTTTAATTTATAATCACAAAATGCTTCACTATCAACCCTGTCATGTGAGCCGTACACATACACACGGTCTCCAAATACTCTCGGTTCCCCATCCGGAATGTATTCCCAAGAGGGTAAATACGGATTTGCCATAAAAACCTCCATTTCTTTCATTATTTTTCAAACTTCCAATTTTCAAAACTGTATACTGCCCCATCAAAGGCAAAGTAAAGGTCATGTACGCCTGTGAGCCTTTCCACCGGTAACGTGACAGATGCCATTCCATCTTCTCCGGCCACAATATCCCCCTGCGCTATCACCATTCCATCCAAAGAATCTGCTATCACGCGGATCTTAGCCTGTTTGGCCACTGTGGTATCCATGATAAAATTCGCCACAAAAGCAGAAGGTGCTGTATCACCAAAGTCAACACTTTCTATACTACTCCAGCTATACTGATAAAGATCCGGATTAGCAACTGCCTCCATACGCGCACCATCATCCGTGCGCAGATATCCGTTGTACAGAACTTCCGTTTTCGTCTTACCTGTGGATTCATTCACTGTAGTCTCATAGAAATAATCCGGCATATTCTTATCATTTTTAGCATAACTCAAAGCAACATAAGTGCCCTGTTCTTTGTACAGCGAATTGGTTTCCTTATCTTTCTTTGCCACCTTTGCATAGTCCATATGAATGGCTTCCATACCAGAACAGTTTGCATAGACCGTTCCTGCCGTCCCGGCATAGGGATCAAAATTTGTAATCTGTGATACGCCCGGTAAATCCTGTTTTACGATTTCGAGGGTACCATCTTCCTTCACAGTCAATTCATTTATGGCAGTGCTGCGATAGCCCAGATATTCTGCATCCAGCTTTGTACAAAACTCATTTTTGCAGTAGAGCTGATCCTGTAACACCATCGTATGGTAAAACATATAATATTTCCCCTGAAACTCTACAATGCTATGATGGTTATTTCCCCATGCTTCCTGTCCGGTCCTGGTTTGAAATACCGAACCACAATTGGGCAATACATCCCCCTGGAAAGTATATGGTCCTTGCACATCCTGCGCAGTCATATACAATATAGAACACCTCTGATGATCCGAACCACTGGTCCAATCGCCACAATAAGAATAATAATAGGTGTCACCAATCTTATTTAAACCACTGTCCTCATTCATATACGGTGCATCAATGACGATTTCTTCTCCCGCAAAGGAAATCATATCATCATTTAATTGCCGGATACGCGCACCATTGGTTACACTTCCATCTGCGTTGGTTTTCTGATTACCGCTTCCATACGTCAGCCACGCGGTTCCATCATCATCGATGAAAGCTGCCGGATCCAGCCCGCTGGAAGAAGTATCAGCCCCACTGGTTACTAACGCTTCCCCTCTCACATCTCTCCAAGGACCATATGGTGTATCTGCTTCCACAACACCGATTTGCCATCCCCCATTGGTAAAATACATATAGAATTTTTCCCGTCCGTCTACCATCTTATGTACCGCACATGGAGCCCAACAGCAATTTGCCCACTGACATACCCCCTGTTCTCCAGCAATCTGGAAGATACCATGATCTGTCCAATTCACCATATCGTCAGAAGAAATAATATGGACACTCTGGATAAAGCCATAACTATTGGCGCCATTTTTATCCGTAGCCTCATACTGCTGTGAATCATTAGTCATATATACATATAACCTTCCATTATATTCCATGACATAGGGGTCGCAGGCATAGGCATTGGTCAATGTCGTATTATGATTGCCCGGCTCCTTTGCTGCAACAGCATAGGTAGAATATTCTGCTGTCGTGTCATAATAATTATTTTCGGTTTCTGACGGCATACGCGTATCCGGTGTTGGAGTTGCCGTCACATTTGGACTAGGGGCATTTGTTGGCACAGACAGATCTGATGTATCCGACGGTGTATTTTGTGGCATAGCCGAATCTGGTGCCTTGGTTGGTATATTAGGGGATTCCGACGTATTAGATGCACCCGTTGATTGATTTTTTGCATTGACCACCTTAATTTTACAGATCAGCTTCCTGGAACCAATCTTTGCCTGTACCTTGGCCGTTCCCGTCTTTTTCGCAATAATTACCACAGAAGTTTTCTTTTTTCGGGATAAAGCAACTTTCTTTTTCCCTGATTTTATAGACCATTTCACCTTTTTCGTGGCATTATTTACTTTTAATGTAAATTTCTTGCCTTTTTTGAGAGTTTTTGCACTCTTATTCAGCTTTACCTTCCTCACAGTCTTATTTTGCTTTGTCTTGGCAGCAGCCATGACATACTGACCGGACACAGAGCCTCCTGTAACCAGCAGCACGGCCACCATACAGACAGAAACCATTTTGCGTAACATTTTTGCTTGTTTCCTTATCATCCTCTTCTCCTTTCCTTCACGAAACAATGTTGATTGGTATTATCATTGTATCTTTTTCAGAAAGAATTAACGATCTCTTTCTTTGCACAATTTTTATCTTTTTTTGCACTTTTGTCCCGATGCCATTTGCATCCAAAGCAAAAATCTACTATAGTATTAACATGCGCATTTACAAACAATGTGCAAAATTTCAATGCGAAATATCCCCTTCTCCCTGATATTTCATATTTGCTATAAGAAAATGGAGGATTTATATGATTTATCAAAATACCTTTCAGATGGCCGAATCACACACAGAAACCAGTATCAGCTGTTTTCACTATTTGGGCGGTGCCAATGGGGGATATCCGCTGCATTTTCACACACATTATGAAATTTCTTACGTGATTCATGGAAAACGTTATGAGATTTACAACGGACAATACCATAAAGTGGGAGCCGGTTCTCTATTCTTTCTGCCGCCATTGTCCATGCACGGCAACCAAAACATTACATCTGTAGAAGATCTGGTCATACAATTTTCGATGGATTACCTGAGGCTGGCCACCTATGAGTTTAAGAAGGATACTGTGATATTGCTAAAAGATAACACCAAACCCTGTTATGAAGTTCAGGAAGGCACTTTCCTTCATGAATTGTTACAAAAGATTACGGCTGCCAGCGAGCTTCCATGCCAAGAGGAGATCGGCCTGCCGAATCAAATCAGCACTGGACTGAAACGAACCGGTCTGATTTTTCAAGTAATCAGCACCTTAATCGAGGATGGTTTTTTGATGATACAACCAAATCACATCTCTATGTCACAGATGACATTAATGGATCAGCTCTTACATCAAATCTTCGCCCATCCCGCCCACATTCCTGATATGCAGACAGCCGCCCGAAACATCGGTATGAGCTATTATGGTTTTAGTCGTTTCTTCAAGAAAGTAACCGGCTTTGGTTACAACGAATATTGCAATATTTTACGATTACAGTATACCGAAAATCTTTTGGCAAACTCTGATCTGACCATCTGTGAAATTGCCCACTCTATCGGGATCGAAACCACCGGCTATTTTAGCAGGCTGTTTAAGAATCATTATGGTATGTCCCCTATGCAATATCGAAAAAAATATACCATCACCAAAAATATGCAGACCACAGGGAATCCAAATGGAACAAAATATTAAAAATGTGCTTATTGTCACTTGTTTTCTCAAAAGGAATCCTATAGACTGAATCAAAAGTTACGATTCAAGTAACCATAAAAATCATATGGATTCAAAAGCAATAAAGGAGGAGAAAACAATGGAATTATTACGATACTATTTGTCTGCTATGGATCGTTTCACACTGCTGTTGTCAATATTTATGATCTTCATGGCAATCGGACTCACGCTGGCACATCATATCATGAAAAAGAAAGAAAAAAGTTTAAAGATTTGGAGAATACTATGCCTGATTCCACTCATAGTATGCCTGATACATTTTCCGATTTACTGGCTGCATGGTGCCCTATTGGAAACGATACTACTTTATGGAATACTATATATCACTGCGATCCTGATGGCACTTTGGCAGTTTTTATATCAAAGAAAACACGGCTGCCGTATCGCTGCGGGAATCATACACATTTTTGCTATTTTAGGATTCATCCTGACGATTTCCCTACAGGCTTCCTTATTCATTAAGATACATAATTTCAGCACACAAAGCTATACCGAAGCCTTCCGATCCACCATAGAAACGATGCAAAAAGAATATATTCTGTCAGAATGGAAGGAGATTGACTATGATGCCCTGGAACAGGATATCATGCCCATGATAAAACAGGCAGAAAAAAAACAGGACAAGATTGCTTATGGCATTGCACTGATGACTTATGCATATCGTTTTTATGATGGACACATTACCTGTGAAATTATGAACCAAGCCGACCGCGAAACCATATGTGACCGTATCGCCGGAGAAGACTATGGATTCTCCATGACCACACTGGAGGATGGCCAAACCATTGCTGTACTTACCGAAAAGGATAGCCAGGCGTCTGAACTTGGTATCCAGGATGGCACCGTGATCACTAAATGGGACAATACCCCCATCCCGGAAGCGGTACAGGATGTGGAATGTATCTATCCGGAACTTCTTGCCTTCCCGGTTGCCAGCAATGAGGAATATCTCAAACCTATATTTCTAGCCGGTAAAGGTGGCAAAGAAAACACCGTTTCGTTCCTTGCAGAGGATGGTACTGAGAAAACAGTTACCTTAAACAGTATGGGCAGCTACAGAAAACGTCTGGAATGCGCTGTAAAACGCTTTTACCACAATAACATACCGGATAAGAATTTCTCCTGCAAAATGCTAAACGATCACTGTGGCTATCTGAGAATCTCCAAAGAAAGCTATAGTATTCCATCCGATTCTGCTGCCTCTATCAAAGGAGAATATCCGGAAATAACAGAAATGCTGGATGAAAAACTAACCAAACTCCGTGACAAAGGTATGGACAGACTCATCATAGATCTGCGCGGAAATTCCGGTGGATGCGATTTTATCAGCCCCGCCGTGGCATCTCTGTTTGCCAGGGAAAATATCTTCCATAGCGGCTTCGCCAAATACCAGGATGGAAACTATATTCCTTTGAAATCCAACATCGAAATAACCAAAAACGGAAAATATGCGGATATACCAGTGGTTACCCTGGTCAATGCACAATGTTGTAGTGCCGGGGATGCACTGGCAGCAGATCTTTCCCTCTTTCCTAACGTGACGCTTATGGGCATCACAACCACCAATGGAGTAAACCAGACCGTGGGAGGATTTTGCTTCACCTCTGACAGTGACTTTGTGATCCAATATCCTTTCTTTATGTCAATCGATGAGAATGGAGATCCCTTCATCGATACCAAAGCTGACCGTATCTCCCGTGTTCCTCTGGATGAACAAATCCCTCTCACAGAAAAAGCCGCCCTTACCATCTTTGGTGGCGAAGGCGACTATGAACTGGACTACGCGGTCCATTATCTGGATTCTTCCAACCAGTAATCTGCTATCTGACACAACCGATCAATTCCTGGATGTCTTTCACATCATGGCGATCCATATACTCCTGTATTCCCTCGATCACCTTCACGGTAGCCGCCGGATCATGAAAATTAGCAGTTCCCACGGCTACCATCGTGGCACCGGCCATGATAAATTCCAAAGCATCCTGGGCGGTGCGAATCCCGCCCATGCCCAGAATCGGGATTTTGACCGCCTGTGCCGTCTGATATACCATACGGACTGCCACCGGCTTGACGGCAGGCCCAGACATCCCTCCCGTCTTATTGGCCAATGCAAAGGTACGGCGATCCACATCAATCTTCATACCAGTCAGGGTATTGATCAGTGAGACCGCATCCGCTCCCCCTGCTTCCGCTGCTTTTGCCATCTCCGTAATATCGGTCACGTTGGGACTTAATTTCATGATGACCGGTTGTTTTGCCTTGGCTTTAATCCGGGAAGTGATATCCTCCACCAGTTTCGGATCCTGTCCAAAAGCGATTCCACCGGCTTTCACATTCGGACAGGAAATGTTGATTTCTAATAATGCCACATCTTCCTCTGCCAAACGTTCCACTACTTCGATATATTCCTCTGGAGTTTTCCCACAGACATTGACGATAATATTGGTATCATAGTTTTGTAAGAACGGAATATCCCGTTTAATAAACAGATCAATCCCGGGATTTTGTAAACCAATGGCATTGAGCATACCACCATAGGTCTCACAGATACGCGGTGTGGGATTCCCCGGCCACGGCACATTTGCCACACCCTTAGTCGTCACAGCACCTAACTGATTTAAGTCTACAAATTCTCCATATTCTGCACCGGAACCAAATGTACCAGAGGCCGTGGTGACTGGATTTTTCATAGTTACTCCTGCAAAATCTACTGACAGATTCATCCCATTACCTCCTTAAAAATCAATTTCCGTTGCATCAAAGACCGGACCATCCTTACAAATCCGCTTGTTATGAACATTACTATGGGCATCTTTCTCTGTCGACTGACAGACACATGCCAGACATGCCCCGATCCCGCAGGCCATCTTCTCTTCCATGGAAATCTGTGCCTCAATATTCCGTTCTGCCGCATATGCCTTGATTCCCCGCAGCATTGGCAATGGTCCACAGGCATAAATAGTATCCGCCGTAATCTGTTCTGCCTGTATCGCATCGATCACATTTCCCTTTGTCCCCACACTACCATCCTCCGTGGAAACATAGACGGTACCATAGGCTTCAAATTCCTGCTTCAGGAACAAATCTGCATCCCGGTATCCCAGAACCACCTGTACCTGATTTCCTTCTGCCTGTAATGTCTTGGCCAGTTGTAACATCGGCGGAATACCGATACCACCACCAATGAGAACCGCCTTACCACTTCTGCGGGCAAAACCATTGCCCAACGGACCCACAACCTCAATGGTATCTCCTGCCTGCATCGCAGAAAATTCCGTGGTGCCTGCACCTACCACACGATAAACCACCCGTAATCTGGCACCTTCCGAATCAATCTCACAGATACTGATCGGACGTGGTAATAATCTGCTGCCCTCTTGGCAATATAATGTAATAAACTGCCCCGGTATCGCCATTGCGGCTACATTATACTCCTGCGGAAACCGCAGCCACATACTGTAGACCCCATCCGTTATGCATTCCTGACCTTCGATCACTGCCGCTATCTTACGCTTCTTAGACATATGTATCCCTCCTAAGGCTTACTATTTTCCCAGTGCGCCATTGATGTCCTCAATCATATCAACCACTGCCTGACGGGAAGCATCCGCGTAATGTTTTGCACCAAACTTTGCATACTTCTCCTGCTTATACGCACAGATAATACCCCGGGAAGAGTTTACGACTGCTCCCAAACCATCCTCATTGAAATAAGGCGCCAGGCTTTGTGCCGTACCGCCCTGCGCACCGTAACCCGGCACCAGAATATATGCCTTTGGCATCGTCTTACGCAGAATCTTACCCATCTCCGGGTAGGTGGCTCCCACCACGCAACCGACATAACTGTATGTATCACCCATACACTGTGCGCCCCACTCATTGACCTTTTCTCCCACCAATTCATACAATGGCTTGCCATCAATCAACTGATCCTGAAACTCTCCACTGGACGGATTGGAAGTTTTCACCAATACAAAGATGCCCTTTTTTTCCTCCTTACATATATCGATAAAAGGATTGACACCATCACTGCCTAAATATGGATTCACGGTGACAAAGTCTTCATCAAAGCCATAATAAGACTGACTGCCTACTGTCACTTTTCCTAAATGTCCCACCGCATACGCGGCTGAGGTAGAACCAATATCACCGCGCTTGATATCTCCGATCACGATCAGTCCTTTCTCTTTACAGTAATCCACGGTCTTTTTAAATGCCTGCAGCCCCGGAATACCGAACTGTTCATACATAGCGATCTGCGGCTTTACCGCCGGGATTAAATCATAAATGGCATCTACGATCCCTTTATTGTACTGCCAAATTGCCTCAGCCGCTCCCTCCAAAGTCTCTCCATATTCCTCAAAGGCCGCCTTTTGAATCTGCTCCGGTACATAACTTAGCATCGGATCTAACCCGATCACCACCGGGGCATTCTTTTTCTGAATCTGCTCTACTAACTGATTAATCATACATTTGCCCTCCATCCTGATTTTTCATCTCTATAATTCATATACCAATTTGCCATCCACAAAAGTCTTCTCGATCCTGCCAAAGACCTTCTTTCCATCGAACGGGGTATTCTTCCCCTTGGATGCAAAGGTACTGCTATCAATGGCATATTCGGTATCAATCCCGGCAATCACCAGATCTGCAGCACTGCCCTTCGCTAAAGTTCCTTTCGGGATCCCCAATACCCTCGCCGGATTGGTACTCATTTTCTCCACCAATTCTGACAAGGTCAGATATCCTCCACGCACTAACTCTGTATAACCTAATGCAAAGGATGTTTCCAGTCCCACAATGCCAAATGGTGCCTTTAACATGGACTGATCTTTCTCTTCTGCTCCGTGTGGTGCATGATCAGTAGAAATCACATCCATGATCCCGTCACGCAGGCCCTGCTGTAATGCCTGCACATCCTGACGGCTCCGCAGTGGCGGATTCATCTTGAACCGTCCATGATCTTCTGTAATCTCATCATCCGACATGGTGAAATGATGTGGACATACCTCTGCCGTCACTGACAAGCCCTGCTCTTTCGCCAAACGCATCATCGCCACACTATCTGCCGTAGAACAATGGCACAGATGCAACTGACAACCTGTTTCCTTCGCCATGAAAATATCTCTGGCAACGATCACATCCTCCACCGCATTGGTAATCCCAGGTAACCCTAATTCCTCTGCCTTCGGCCCGGCATTCATAACACCGCCATCCACCAGAGGCTTGTCCTCACAATGGGAAAACATCGGCAATCCTGCCTTTGCTGCCGCCTGCAATCCATGACGGAACAGCAGGGAATCCATAACAGATTTCCCATCTTCACTTAATGCCACCGCACCTGCTTCCTTCATACCTGCGATGTCTGCTAATTCCCGTCCTTCCTGTCCCAGAGTAACTGCGCCGATGGGTAACACATGTACCGGTGCCTCTTTTGCCCGTTCTAATAAATCCCGGACTGTTTCCGGACTGTCGATCACCGGATTCGTATTTGGCATAGGGCATATCGTGGTAACTCCACCTCTGGCCGCCGCCTGCGCCCCAGTCATCACAGTCTCCTTATACTCAAATCCCGGTTCACGCAAATGCACATGGAGATCAATAAATCCCGGCATTACGACCCGTCCTGTGGCATCAATCACCTGTGCCTGCGCATCTTCGATATGTTCTGCCACCTGAAGAACGATATCTTCTTCAATCAACAGATCCTGCACTGCATCTATTCCCTGTGCCGGATCAATCAATCTGCCGCCCTTTATCAATGTTTTACTCACAATTCTCCTCCTTACCATCATATGACCAGTGTGAAAAAGCTTTTGAAAGGTTCTCTATACAGAATATTTCTCCCAGAAAACGTATTCCTGTGCCTATACACACAGAGAGCACCTGTCAGTGACTACTGACAGATGCCTCGTTGATGTTAATAAATCTCCGCCTGTTCCAGATCTTCCAGCATACGGCTATTATTAATCCATTCGCCAAATTCGGATGCCGTGATCCACTTAGCATCACGGAGCTCCTCGGACAGTTGTACGCTTTCTTCATCCATATCGGTCAGACAAAGATATGCCAGTCCCAGATTACATTCGGAACCTATCATAAACGTCCAGGTATACAAAACCCGGTCAACTACTGTGATCAACCCCGTTTGTTCCTGTACCACACGTACCACTGCTGCATCCGGAGATTCCCCAAATTCTGCTTCACCATCTACGAACTCCCACTGATAGGGATCGATAATGTTATCATCATACCATTTTTCCACGATCAAATAATGATCTTCCCGTTTCACAATTCCCTTTACCAAAATACGATAATGTTCCATTCATTACCCCCTAAATCTTGCTTTGGTTATCCTATTACGTGGTTATCATTTATTATTTTGCAGAAATATAATTCTTTGCAGTCAATAACTCTGCGGTCAACACAGCGCCACCAGCCGCACCACGGACTGTATTATGAGATAAGCCCACAAATTTGTAATCAAATACGGTATCTTCCCGTAAACGTCCCATAGATACACCAAATCCATTTTCGTAATCCACATCCAATGCCACCTGTGGACGATTATCTTCCTCCAGATATTGGATAAACTGCTTTGGTGCGCTTGGCAGGCCTAACTCCTGTGGGATGCCCTTGAACTCTCGCCAAATATTCAAGATCTGCTCCTTCGTCGGTTTCTTCCCTTCCTCAAACGTCACAAATACCGCTGCAGTATGACCATCCAATACCGGTACACGGATACACTGTGTGGTAATCACCGGACTCTCTGCCTTGACGATCTCACCATTCTCAATGTGACCCCAGATACGCAGTGGCTCCTGCTCACTCTTTTCCTCTTCACCACCGATAAATGGGATAATATTATGCTCCATTTCCGGCCAGTCACGGAATGTCTTGCCGGCTCCAGAGATTGCCTGATATGTGGTAGCCACCACCGTCTTTGGTTCAAAACCAGCTTTCTTTAAGGCATGTAACGCCGGTGTATAACTCTGGATCGAGCAGTTTGGCTTAACCGCAATAAATCCTCTCGTAGTACCCAGACGCTGCTTCTGAGACGCAATCACCTCAAGATGCTCCGGATTTAACTCCGGTACCACCATCGGTACATCAGGTGTCCATCTATGTGCGCTATTATTGGATACTACCGGAGTCTCTGTCTTAGCATACTCCTCTTCGATCTTCTTGATCTCCTCTTTTGTCATATCCACTGCACTAAATACAAAATCTACAGAGGAAGCAACGGCTGCCACATCGCTGACATCCTGAACAACGATCTTTTTGACTGCCTCTGGCATTGGTTTGGTCATCTTCCAGCGTCCACCAATGGCTTCCTCATAGGTCTTGCCTGCACTACGTGGGCTGGCAGCGATGGTAACCACCTCGAACCAAGGATGATTCTCCAGCAATGAAATAAATCTCTGTCCTACCATTCCGGTACCCCCCAGGATACCTACTCTCAACTTCTTGTCCATAGTTTCCTCCATTGTTCTATTCTCACCGGATTTCCAGCTTTATTCGCACTGTTTCATGGTATACTGTGGCACGAAATACGCCATCCTGTTTACCACGGTGACACACAGCACACTTAGGGTTATAGTACACTATTCCCGCCCATAAGTCAATTTGTTCAGAAAAAATTACAATGTGTGCTTTTCACACTGGTTTATTCAGCATATGGAAATCTCCGCCATCAGGATTCAAATAGTTTCACACCATCTTCCTGTCCGTATACAGCAAATCCATCATACCCTGCCGACTCCAGACGATTTAAGAATTTGCCCAGCTTCTTCGGTCTGGCTATGACAGATACCAGATAATCCGTCCGCAGTTCTTCCGCATAGGACAGTGCCTGTGCATACGTATCCGGATCATAGAATACTGCGATCCTCTTTTTCTGCCCCGGTATCGCATACTCTTTTTCCATCAAAATGCCAAAAATACGTTCAAAACCGATGGAAAATCCCACCGCCGGAATGTCCTCATTTAGGAACTTGCCAATCAGATTATCATAACGACCACCACCTGCTACCGCTCCACTGTATCCCTCCGCTTCCACCTCAAAGATGGTGCCGGTATAATATCCCTGCCCACGCACCAGAGACGGCGCAAATTCGATAGGGAATGATCCCCCGGATACGGCAACAACGGTATCCATAATATTCTTTAATGAAGTCACATACTCCGCATCACATACCTCTGCCACCGCATCCAGATCCAGGGCCCCACTCTCAAACAGAGCAATAAATTTATCAATGGCAGCAGTATCAAACGCATTGTCCGTTAATTCTTCCCGGACACCCTGGATACCGATTTTATCCAGTTTATCAAAAATGATCGCTAATTTTTCATGATCTGCCTCTGCAAATCCGGCATATGCAAAGATCGCTTTCAGAATACGACGATCATTGATCTTAACCTTAAACTGATCGATCCCCACTCTCTTTAATGCCTTGGTGGTGGTCAATATCAACTCCACCTCTGCATCCCCGGATGGATTACCGATAATGTCTATATCACATTGCATAAATTCACGCAAACGCCCTTTTTGTGGCCGTTCTGCCCGATACACCCGGTCCATCTGGATCACCTTAAACGGTGCCAGCAGATCATTACGGTTATTCGCATAGTAACGGGATAACGGCAATGTCAGATCGTAACGAAGCCCCATATCGGATAATTCTCTCTCGGTCACATCATTTCCCTGCAAAGCAGAAGAAAGTTTTTGTCCCCGTTTCAGGACCTTGAAAATCAAGTTCAGGTTTTCACCGCCCTCACTTTTGTCCAGATTAACAGCATCTTCTAAAATCGGCGTCGTGATTCTCTCAAAACCAGCCTCCTCATAGGTATGTTTAATCACATCCTGCAAATAATCCCGGATGCGAACCTCCTTTGGTAAATAATCCTTTGTTCCTTTTACTGGTGTCGCTTTCATATTTGTACTCATGTTGCGAGCCTCCTTTGCGAGCAGCTAATGTACCAATGTTTGTGCTGCCCGCTGCACAAACTTGGCGGTTGAAAGAAGAATTTCTTTTAACCTTTCCCTCATTTCTGCACTATATTTTGCGCATAACGCAATGTTTGTGATCGAATATGTGATCTCACCGAATAAAATTCGTTCCGGTTCGCTCCTCTTTCTCGGGCAAACCATATCTCTGCTTTCCTAAAGCAATACTCTTCACCAAGAAGGACATGTTGCGTCCCAAAGTCCGCATCGTCTGCAACCCTTCCTCGTCCTGCGCCGCCTCATCTGCATTATTGCCATGAATGCTGTTCCAATACTGGCTGGATGCCACAGGCATACCACAAATTGTAAAAAATTTATTTAACTCATCAAAGGCAGCAGACAGACCTCCCCTTCTGGCAGAGACCACAGCAGCTCCTACTTTCATGGTCTTATCAAAATGTGTACTATAGAACAACCGGGTCATAAATGCCACCAGTGTGGCATTGGCAGAAGCATAATATACCGGAGACCCCACCACCAGACCATCCGCTTTCTCAAACTTGGCAGCAGTTTCATTCACAATATCATCAAATACACAATATCCCTGTTTCGCACACTGTCTACACCCTATACAGCTACGAATATCCAAATGACCCACTTGCATCATTTCTGTCTCAATCCCCTGCGCCTGCAAAGTCTTTTCCACTTCACGCAAAGCCAACGCAGTGGAACCATTCGCATGAGGCGAACCGTTGATCAATAACACCTTGGGTACTGCCTCAAGTGTTTTCTGTGGTTCTGTGTCGATCGTCTCTGGTTTTGGTTCTCTTCCAACCTCGTCTGCCTGTCCGTTTTTCAGGACACACCCAGCAGTCTCCCGAGACTCATCCGCTGATACAGCCTCCTCGGTCGCCAACGATATCGCCGTCATCTTTTCCTCCTTCTCGGGCAGGCTGGCGGTATCCTTTGCTTCCTGTCCCAGATAGATCACCGTACCCCGTCCGGCCGGTAATGTCACACTAATATGACCATCCGAATAGCTCATATGCTCAGCCATACCCAGCATATCTGTAGCTGTCGGCGCACCAATCGGTGCATTGATTTCCAGTGTTGCCGGTGCCTCATCATTATTTAAAGCAATCACCATCGCAGTATCCTGCATGACACGCCCATAGGCAAACTGGCGATTCGTCAAAACCAACTCCTGATACTGCCCGTAAGTCAACTCGGGATAATCCTTCTTTAACCGGCCTAACTTCTGACATAATGCAGTAATGACATTATCTTGTGTGGCATTTTCAAAGTCTTTCAGATCCAGATAAGGGCGCAGATTCCAGTCGGAACCATGCTCCTTTTTACCCTCAATACCAAATTCTGAACCATAATACAGAGATGGAATGCCATAAACGGTATAATTCAACAAAGTTACCAAAAACAGATGATCCTTATTATTTAATTTCGAATAAATACGCTCCACATCATGATTATCCATAAAAGTATACAGACGGAAATCACCACAGATCCCCAATAACCGCTTGATCGAATGCGCAATCTCAAAATAATTGTGGTCATTATGTCCCGAATACAATCCTTTGTGCAATTCATAATTGGTTACCGCATGTAACATCTGGTGATTCACCCAACGGCTGTAATCCCCATGAATCACTTCCCCCATCAGCCAGAAGTCAGGTTTGAGACCATCGGTCATCTGCCGCATATTATGCATAAAACCATGATCCAGTACATCTGCCGCATCCAGACGAATGCCATCGATGTCAAATTCAGACACCCAGAAGCGAATGGCATCAAACAGATAATTCTGTACTTCCGGATTTTGTTGATTTAACTTGACCAACAGGTTATAACCACCCCAGTTATCATAAGAAAATCCATCGTTATATTCATTATTTCCACCAAAATTCAGGTTACAGAACCAACTACAATATGGGGAAGCTTCTCGTTTTTCTTGGACATCCCGAAAAGCAAAAAATTCTCTGCCCACATGATTAAACACACCATCCACGATGACATGCAGTCCGATCTCATGACAATAGGATACAAACTCCTTGAAATCCTCATTGGTTCCCAAACGGCAATCCACCTTGCAGTAATCCGTGGTTTCATATCCATGCCCCACTGATTCAAACAAAGGTCCGATATAGATCGCAGAACAGTTAATCCGGGCCGCATGTGCCGCCCAATCTTTTAACTGATCAAAATGAGACTCTGCCACTCCTGTATTTTCTTTTGCGCATCCACATAATCCCAAGGGATAAATGTGATAAAACACTGCCTCATCATACCATGCCATATTTCTCTTTCCTTCCTTTCCTTCGGATCAAAGCATGCAATAAACCACTCTAATCCCCATTTTCTCTCAATCTTTTTTTCGCATATACTGTTATAGTATACCACAAACCCACACCAAAGAAAATGATTCCCACCAGAAATGTTCCTATGTATAGCGGAATTGACACCGCTTCCTCACCGGCAAACATCCAGTTCAGCAGATAATTTGTGGAATTAAATATGATGTGTGCCAGACTATTTGCCAGAATAGATCCCACCGCCTGGCGTATCAATCCCAGCAGAATGCCCCATGCAAAGGCATAAAGCCCTTGAATCAGATTCCCATGATACAGCCCAAACAACGCCGCCTGGATCAGATTCGCCATCCAAAATGGAAAGGCCAGATATAACCGATCCAGAATCGCCCCCCGAAAAATCAGTTCTTCCGCAATGGGACCAAACAGCAATGCGTAAAGAAGAATCCATACCATATCTCCCTGCCCAAACTGATTCATAATTTTATTGTAATGAACAAAAAGCTGCGGCAATAAGCCCGACAGAAACGTCAGCAAAAAAAACATCACTGTACATCCACCCATACCAACCATAACGAGACACATCACCATTTTGACTGAAAAAGCACTGCCATAATCAAAGGGATGCACTCTCCAGGCAGACTGACGATAAAGATGTCCACACCACAAGATGATAAACACAGAACTCAAAATTGAAATCTGCTGTAACATGGTACTTTTCTCCGGTGTGTAATGCAATGCCATACACACACCTGTCCACAGAAGCGTTCCCATGATTTGTAATAAAAACACCGACAGAAACACCAACACCACCTGCATCATGCTTCTTACCTGTAATAATTTTAATTGATCTCGTATCATATTCATTTCCTTTACTTTTGCAGAGGTCATAAGAGAATTTTGACACCTACACCGTATCTGATTACATAAGAAATGGTCCGGGGACGACATTCCGTTCCGAACCATTTTCATTCATATCTTACAACATTGTCTGGGATTAACGCTTACGCTGTAAAAATTCAGGAATTTTTATTCCATCGTCGTTCTGACGATTATAAGCAGAAGCTGCTGCCGTACTTGTCTGTGCGGCTGCTGTTGTCTGCGTCTTGCCCAATGGAGAAGGCGTTACCGGATGTTTCGGCATCTGCCCTTCCTTGGTTGGGAAATTCGTCTTAGGAGCATTTGCTTTCTTCAGGAAGCCAGGTGTACCATCGGTGGCCATAGAAGTAAATCCATCCTCCTCTAAACCAGTGGCAATCACAGTAATCTTCACCGCTTCACTTTCACTATCCTCACACATAACACCAAAAATAATATTGGTATTTTCTCCTGTCAGATCTTCTATGTAAGAAGCTGCTTCGTACGCTTCCTGTAATCCCACATCACCAGATATATTTAAAATCACATGAGAAGCACCTTCAATGGTGGTTTCCAGCAACGGACTGGATACCGCTTCCTTTACCGCATCTAAGCACTTATCCTCACCAGTGCCCATACCAATACCAATATGTGCAATGCCCTTGTCCTTCATGACAGTCTGTACATCCGCAAAGTCCAAATTAATCAGACCAGGCACATTGATCAGGTCTGTGATACCCTGTACACCCTGCTGTAACACTTCATCTGCTTTCCGAAGTGCATCTGGCATGGAGGTACGACGATCTACGATCTGTAATAATTTATCATTTGGAATCACAATCAGAGTATCGACACTTTGACGAAGATTCTCAATACCGGATAATGCATTGTTCATACGACTTCTTGCCTCAAAGGTGAAAGGCTTAGTCACAATGCCCACCGTTAAAATCCCCAATTCCTTGGAAATCTCTGCAACCACAGGAGCAGCACCAGTACCCGTACCGCCACCCATACCACAAGTGACAAATACCATATCGGCTCCTTTGACTAACTCTGTAATTTCTTCTCTATTTTCTTCGGCTGCTGCCTTACCCACTTCCGGATCTGCGCCTGCACCCAGTCCCTTCGTCAGCTTCTCACCGATCTGAATGCACTGATTTGCTTTACATTTTGACAAATGCTGTTTATCTGTATTGATACAAATAAACTCTACCCCTACGATTCCTTCTTCTATCATTCGATTGACAGCATTATTTCCACCGCCGCCGACTCCAATAACTAAAATCTTTGCAGCTAAGTCTGTCTCATTCGTTTTAATCTCTAACAACGTTGCTCCTCCTTCACCATGCATTGGCATAAAATTATCATGTCATGAAACAAATTTTCCCTAAACTATATAATACAAATTAATCTCAGAATAATCAAGAGAATATATGTTCTTTTTTCATTTTTTTGTAAACCGCCTGCTATTCTTCTGTTTGCCCCTCCGGATCAGGCGAGGTACTGGCCTGTGGAGTGGCACTGGCCTCCGGGTCCTTTTTCTTGGATTTCTTTTTGGTTTCCGGCTCCACAATGATGCGATCCCCACTTGTATAATTTTCCATGTGGATGGTGCCATTCAGTTTTAAGTTCTCCTCCTGCGCCGTCTCCAAGACCCCTGCCAGCTCTGACATCGCATCATCATATCGTTCCTTTTTTCCCAGATCCACCTTTAACGATCCGATCACCAGACGAATTTCTCCATCGGTAATCTTGATCTTCTCCACATCCATTCCATAATGCCCGATCTGCTGGGAAACATTCATGATGGAATCAAAAACAGAAGCATCCTCCACCTGAAAAGGCTTGCCTACTGTAAAATTACCAAAATTGATCCCTGTCACCACCGGTATTCCTTCTTTTTTCTCAGGAAGCGTCTGTAGAACAATACCATCTTTATCAAAGTATACATACTGCCCCAAATAATTGATACATCCACTGATATTTTTATCGTAAACATGCAGCGTCAGAGAACGCGGACCATGATACTCCGCTTCAATCTCTTCTACAAATGGCAGAGTATTGATGCCAAACATTTTATCATAGATAAAAAACATAATTTCATTATCAGAAAAATCTCTGGTAAAGACCGCATTTTTGATCTCAGCGTCCGTATAATATTCCGTACCTTCCACCGTTACCGTATCAATGTGAAAGATAAAATAACACAGAAATACGATCAAAGCGATGCCTGCCACCCCAGCCAAAATTCTTTTCAACCACTTCATGCCTGCTTTCCTTTCCTCTCCTGTATCGTCCATCGCGCCAATCAAGTTCGCTTAATCTGATTAGAAACCCCCAGTACCAATCCCATCTCTGCCATCATAATCGTTGCCGAGGTACCTCCATAGCTAATCAAGGGTAACGGTATTCCCGTGGACGGGATGGAATTCGTCACCACCGCCACATTGATTACCACCTGGATCGCCAACTGGATTAACACACCAATACATATCATCGTCCCAAACAAATCCGGTGCATGCAGGGCGATCATCACGATACGCCAGAACAAAATCAAAAAAGCGACAATCACTATGGTCGCTCCTACGATCCCCAGTTCCTCACAGATCACAGCAAAAATCATATCATTATATGCTTCTGGAATATATCCCAGCTTTTGCATACTCTGTCCCAGCCCCTTGCCAAAGACGCCTCCGGAAGCAATCGCATATAATCCCTGTTTGATCTGATGTGCATTTTCATTGGTTTCCACATGAAGCCAGATGTCAATCCGTTCTGCACGAAACCCTTCCCCCAAAAAGATGTATGCAATTCCTCCTGCCACAAGAATCACCATACAAACAAAAAAATACATCTTCTTCCTACTGGCAATGAAACACATTCCCACCACGATTCCCGCCACGATAATCGCAGAACTCATATTTTCCACCAGGATCAACACAATCGACGGTCCCATATATAACATCACCCGGAAAAATCCCGCAAAATGATCTAACGAACGCCGATCCTGATAAACCGCATAAGCTACAAATAATATCGCGGCAATCTTGGATATCTCCGAAGGCTGAAATTGCACAAAGCCCAGATTCAACCAGCGTTTTGCCCCATTTTTCTCTACTCCTATCACCAAAACCGCGATCTGCATCAAAATCGCCAGCAGGTATAGCATATGTACAAACGTAAGCCGAAATGGATAAAACCGTTTCATAAAGATTTGATAGTCAATCTTGGATACCGCCAGCATCAATACAATCCCCAGACCCAATCCCAATAACTGCTGGGATACAAATCGGTAAGGAGAACCTACGATCTGCGCGGCATAATATCCGGCACTGTAAATCATTAACACTCCAAAGAGTGCGATACCTATTGTCATAAACAGTAAAGCAAAATCATATTGCGAATGATATTTTCCTGCCATAGACTCCTATGCCTCTACATCTTATTTACGATTGATTTAAACAGGCGGCCCCGCTCCTCATAATTTTGAAACATCCCCCAACTGGCACATGCAGGAGATAATAATACTGCGTAGCCCGGCTTTGCCTGTTTCGCGGCTTCTGCCACTGCCTCTTCTAATGTATCCACTTTTGTCACCGCTGTAAAACCACCTGCCAACGCAGCGTCAGCGATCTTATCCTTCGTCTGTCCCAACAGGACCAATCCTTTCACCGTATCTCCAAAAGAAGCAATCCACTCCTCGTAGGTGGATTCTTTGTCATATCCCCCTCCGATCACAATCGTCGGCGAAATCATCGCTTCCACCGCCTTAATCGCAGCATCCGGATTCGTTCCCTTGGAATCATTGTAATACTTGACCCCATCCACTTCACGGACAAATTCGATCCGGTGCTCCACTGCCTGAAAGGAAGAAACCACCTGGCGAATCACCTCCACCGGCACACCTGCTTTCATAGCGATTGCCACGGCAGCCATTACATTTTCATAATTATGCACTCCCAGAAGTAATAATTCATCCGTCCGGCAGATCTTGATTTCCTCGGTATCCCGATAAATGATCTCCCGGTCACGTAAAAAGATTCCTCGCTCCAGTTCTCTGGCACTGCTAAACCAGAATACATCTGCCGAGATTTCTTCCGCTAACTTCTGTAGCCATGAATCTTCATAATTTAATATACAAGTCTCTTGCTGCGTCTGATTGATGGCAATTCTGGCTTTGGTCTGGGCATAACACTCCATCGTATGGTGACGGTTTAAATGATCCGGTGTAATATTTAAGATCGCACTTACCTTAGGACAAAAACGATGAATCGTTTCCAACTGAAAACTACTGACCTCCGCCACTGTCACCGTATCCGGCTGCATCTGAGAGGCATATTCCGTATATGGCATACCGATATTCCCCACAACATAGACACTATCATAGTATGCTTTCATAATCTCTCCTGTCAAGGCTGTGGTCGTAGTTTTGCCATTAGTTCCCGTGATCGCCAGCACCGTCCCCTGACCACAGAGATAGGCCAGCTCTATTTCCCCTATGATCGGTATACCGGATTCCTGCATTTTCACTACAAAAGGCAAATCTGTCGGCACCCCCGGACTCAAAACCGCAATGTCGATCCGACGAATCGCTTTCTCCGGTAATTCCCCCAAAATCAAATCATATTGTATCTCCTCCGGAAATTTCTTAGCGATCACCTCCGGATCCAGTGAAGCATTGCCATCCATCAAGATGATTTTCGCTGATTTGGCCGCCAGCAATTTCACCGCAGCCACACCACTGATCCCGGTACCTACCACTAATACCGTTTTTCCCGCAAAATCCATATTCATTTCCTCCTTCATCACCGTATCTCCTATAATCCTGCCAGCCCCAGCAGACAAAACAAAGCCGTCACCACACAAAAAATAGTGACAATTCTCGTCTCAGACCATCCACATTGTTCAAAATGATGATGGATGGGAGCCATCTTAAAGATACGTTTTCCATTCGTAATTTTATAAAAAGCCACCTGTATTATCACAGACAACACTTCTAACATATAAATCATACCCACGATCAATATAAACATTGGCAATTTTAACAACAATGCCACAGAGGACACAAACCCTCCCAATGCCAACGAACCGGTATCTCCCATAAATACACTGGCAGGATATACATTAAATACCAAAAAACCCATCAACGCTCCCGTTACTGCCGAAGAAACCGGCAACACACCACTATGCATCCCGGCGGCTACCACCGTAAAAAAGGCGGAAACCAACAATGTCACACCAGATGCCAAACCGTCCAGTCCATCGGTAAAATTCGTTCCATTGACAGTTCCCAGCATAACAAAAAAAACAAATACCACAAATAGGGAATTGGGCATCGAAATATAGATTCCTTGCTCTATGCCTCCGGTAAAAGGAATCAGAAACTCCGGTTCCATCCGCAGCTTAACCAAATAATAATAGACAAAGACTGCGGTCACCACCGCCTGTAGCAATAACTTTCTCAGTGGAGTAAGTCCCTCTGAACGACACATCATGATCTTGATATAATCATCCAGAAAGCCGATCAATCCAAAACCAATGGTGGCGAATAGCACCGGAAGCAATTCTGGTGCATCCTTTCTAAAGATCAAAGAGGTAACCGCCATCGCAATCAGGATAATCACCCCACCCATAGTAGGTGTCCCCGCCTTTTGCAAATGCGTCTGCGGTCCATCTTCTCTTACGTATTGCCCAAACTTCATTTTGCGCAAAAAGGGTATCACAAACGGACATAAGACCATACTCAGTCCAAATGAGATAACCATCGGAAAAATTGCAGTACCATAATATTCCATATATGCCTCCAAGACTTACAGATTCCCGGAATCTGTATACTCTTTCGTGCTGCTTCTTGCAACCGTTTCCTCTTTTGGTATATAACTTATTTATTGTAATGCAATCATCTTTAGAAATCAACCCGACTTTTCCACTCCCAAATATGGCAACGCATTATCTAATAAGTCAGAAATCACAGGTGCCGCAATCTGTCCACCATAGTAGATCCCCTCCGGCTCATCAATTAACACGATTGCCAAAACTTTCGGATCATCAGCCGGCGCAAACCCCAGACAGGATGCAATATATTTATTACTTCTACGGGGCAGCTTTTCTGAAGTTCCGGTCTTTGCACCTACCTGATATCCGGATACAGATGCCTTGGAGCCGGACCCCTCGGACACTACACTTTCCAATATCGTTTTCATGCTCTCGGATGTCTCCTTGGATATTACTCCCTCGGTCTCCGTATATTCCAATGCTGTCACGGCATTGTTCTGTGCATCTTCCACGCTTACGCCGAAATGAGGAACAATCATGTGCCCACCATTGATCACCGAACTAACCGATGTCAACAGCCGGATAGGTGATAACTGAAACGACTGTCCGAAGGACATCGTCGCCAATTCCACTGCCCCCACATTATCCTGCTGGTGCATGATCGTTGATGCCTCTCCCGGTACGTCTATCCCGGTTTTGGACAGGATCTGTAGCTGCTTTAACCCCCGAAACATGCCATCCACCCCTAATCTGGCCCCCACTTCCATAAATACGGGATTGCAGGAATTTTGTACTCCCTGTACGAAAGTTTCACTGCCATGTCCTCTGGTTTTATGACAACGAATTCGTCGATCCTCCACAATCTTATATCCCGGACAATAGAATTGATCGGTTAGCTGCACTACTCCGGCCTCCAAAGCCGATGTAGCCGTAATAATCTTAAATGTGGAACCCGGTTCGTAGGTATCACTGACGCAGGCATTTCTCCACATCTGGTTTAATTGTTCATTTTTTTCCTTCTCGGATAGTTTTTCCATTTCCTGCTCTGTCATACCTGTGATTTGGTATGGATTACTTAAAGAAAACTCCGGATCATTGACCATCGCATAGATTTCGCCATTTGTCGGATTCATCATAATGATCCTGACACCCTTGGCATTTTTCGCTTTGCGTACTTTTTCTGCTGCCTGGGTGGCAAATTGCTGTAAATTCACATCCAGACTGGTATAGAGGTTATGTCCCGCCACCGGCTCCTGACGTTCCTCCGCTTTACCTTCGATCTCGATACCACGGGCGTTGGTCATGGTCAATATGGCCCCATCCTGCCCCTGTAGATAATCATCATATTTCACTTCCAAACCAATGATACCCTGATTATCCGAACCAGTGAATCCAATCACCCGGGAGGCCAGATTATCGAATGGATACGATCTTTTATAATCCTCATCCACCATCACGCCCGCCAGTCCCAGGTCGCGAACCTGATCCGAGATCTCTTTTTCCACATTTGTCTTGATTCGCTCGATGGAAGAAACCTTTTCCACCCGTTTCCGCACAGTGTCTTCGGGTAATTCCAACAAACTGGACAGGCTTTGGATCACCTTTTCCGGATCTTCAATCTGATTATGGATCACCGAGATGGTCGATACCGGTTTGTTACCTGCCAATACTGTCCCATTTCTATCATAAATAATGCCTCTTTGTGCTTTGATATGCCGTTCGCGCTGTTGTACATCCTTTGCTCTGTCTCCATAATAATCAGCCTTTGCAATCATCAGATAGGCCAGTCTCCCTGTCAAGGACAAAGTCAATAGAACGATAAAGACATAGGCAAATATGATTCTCTGGCGTTGCGCCGTTTTGCAATTTTTCACTTTTCCTTCCTCTGCATTTTCCTAAAATCCCCAGCAGCATAATATACTACCTCTACTACTACCTTATTAGTTTTATGCAAAAGATATGACTAGTGTTCTTATGGTTCCACGGCAGGCTCTGTCGTTGGTTCTATTGGTGGTTCCGCAGTTGGTTCTGTTGTTGGTTCTGTCGTTGGTTCCCCCACTGATTCCGCCGTCGGCTCTGCGGCCGGCTCTTCCGCCCCTGTTGTCGCTGTCGGCTCTGCCGTTTGTTCCGGTTCCGCCGTGCCATATTCCTGACTACTATAACCACCCTCTGGCACTTCCTGTATCAGATTTCCTTTTTTGGTTGAAGGCAGGGTGATGTCCGTCTTGCTTTTACCAGAATTTTTATAAATCCCCAATAGCGGCAGAACATCTTCCAATACTTCGCTGGAAAACTGTGTAGCATATGTACTATGCGCCTGATCCTCCACATGGGGCTGGTCAATCACAGTATAAATCACTACTTCCGGATCATCTACCGGAGTAAATCCCACAAAGGATACCAGATAATTTTTGTGATCACGTTTGTGATCCTCTCCGATTTTCTCCGCAGTACCAGTCTTGCCCCCGATTTCGTAACCCTTTACCTGTGCCGGGGCAGCAGTTCCTTCCTCCACTGTCTTGTATAGATATTTTCGCAAACGTTCACTGGTCTTTTCCGTGATCACTTTACGAACTAACGTATCCTCCATATTTTCCACCGTGGCACCCGATTCACTTTGAATCTCCTTTACAACATGCGGTGCATAATAGTTTCCCCCATTGATCGCTGCCGAAAAAGCAGATGCCATTTGAATCATTGTGACTGTCTGTCCCTGTCCAAAACTGGAAGTCGCTAACTCTGTACTGTGTAAGGTTTCCTGTGTAAATACACTTCCGTATGCCTCACCTGGCAAATCAATCCCGGTTTTCCCCCCAAAACCAAAGGCATTGACATACTGCAAAAACTTCTTTCCTCCCAGATCAGCACCTAACTGCATTAAGGCATCGTTGCAAGATTCCATCAGAGCCTGACAAATATTAACCGTACCATGACCCCCTTTGCTATATGCAACACATTTGATCGTGGCATCCCCTACCTTTTGCGCACCGTCACACACATAACTTTTACCAGGCGAGGTAACACCCTCATCCAGACAGGCAGCTATGGTAATAGGCTTAAAAGTAGAACCTGGCTCGAAGGAGTCACTGATACAATAGTTTCTCCAAATTTCATTTAAGATCTCACTCTTTTCCTCATCCGTCAGTTTTTTAAGTTCTTCCTCACTATATAAACCACTCAGATCACTGGGGTTATTCAAATCAAATCCCGGCGAAGAAGCCATAGCATATATTTCCCCATTATTAGGGTTCATGATGATCACACCCATATTTTCCGAACCGG
Organism: uncultured Jutongia sp.; assembly: GCA_964521555.1. GTDB lineage: Bacteria > Bacillota > Clostridia > Lachnospirales > Lachnospiraceae > Butyribacter. Next base: position 28,438 of record CAZFSU010000007.1, read on the forward strand.
TTTCCTGTTGAAACTGCTGCATATGCTGTTCCAGAACTCCCTGTACATTGATGTCAATCGTGGAAATAACATTATTTCCATTCTTGGCCTCCTTCACTGTCTTAATCAGATTCAGATCGGAATCATAATACCCACAGCTTTTACCCGGTGTACCATTTAACATAGAATTATATTGATTTTCGATTCCCCAGATACCATTATTATCTGAAGAACAAAACCCTAACACACCACTGGCCACAGTGGAGTATGGATATTTTCTGACATATTCTTCCTCGAACCAAACCCCTTGAATTTTGCGGTTTTCCTGGGCCAGATCTTCATATGTCTTTTTGATATCCGCAGACAACCCTTTATATTCCTTCACCACATAATATCTGGAATTGGAATATTTATCCAATATTTTTTCTAATTTCTTCTGTTTCATCCCCACTATTTTTTGCAGTGCTTCTGCGGTAGGTTCCAGAAAAGTATTATCCGATAGCAAAGTCTGCGGGTCTAAAATCAGATTATACACCTTGGAACTGGTGGCAATCTTATTACCATTGCAGTCCAAAATATCACCCCTTTTGGCGGGGATCGGATTATTCATATAACTTTGCTGCTGTAGAACCTGTCTCTCATAGGTCTCTCCCTTGCTCTGATCCAGGAGGACGATCCTGGCGACCAAAAGGATACAGAACAAAACAATAGCACCAAACACAATCAGTAATCGAAAATACATCATGCGGGTGCCTATCTTGTTATGCTTTCTGCTCATTGCTGCTTTTCTTCCCGTTCTTCTCACTTGTCTGCTCATCATTCTCTCCAAAATTAATCAAAGTTCCGGATGCTAATATTAATCAGCATCCGGTATCTCTCCGTACTGTTTCACAGTATCACTTTTCTTACTCTGATAGGTATAGATCTGTTTTTCCTGTGCCTGTACCATTCCCAGATCTTTGGTGGCTTTCTCATATACTTCTGATAGATCTACGGAATCCAGAATCTCCTGATATGCAATGTCGTTGCTTTCTTTCTGTGAAGCAATAGATGACTCCATCTTAACCACCTGGTTTTTCTGCTCATAAATTTGATTCTGCAACTGTATATAAGTAAAGCAAATATATAATGTGACTGCTAATGCCACTGCCAAAAATAGCAACGATGACCGATCGATCCCCGGCATATGCACCGGCTGTCTCTGAATCCGTCTGCGTATCATACGCTGACGGCGTTCTTCTTCTCGTCTTTCTTCTTCCTGCCGTCTCCTTGGCAGGGTATCCAGACGACGAACGGTATTTCCATCTACATAAGTATGGCGCTCTATTGCGGTATGTTTGCGATCATAAGATCTATATCCTCCCGAATATCTTCTATCTGCCATGATTTGCAACTCCCTTCCGTTTTCTTTCCGGATCCAGGATACCGGAATCTCTTAATGATGTTCAAATATTCTCAATTTTGCACTTTTGGAACGAGGATTTTCTATCCTCTCCTGTTCTGACGGCAAAATCGGTTTCCGCGTCACCACCCTGCCTCTGGACTGTTTTCCACATACACATACCGGAAAACTGGGCGGGCAAGTACAAGGATTCTCCGCCTCCCGAAATGCCTTCTTTACGATTCGATCCTCTAAAGAATGAAAAGTTATGATACATAAACGACCACCCGGATTCAATAAATCAATCATGTCGCTTAAAGTTTGTTCTAACACTTCCAATTCATGATTGACTTCAATACGAATCGCTTGAAAAGTTCGTTTCGCAGGATGTCCCCCCTGCTTTTTTATCTTCATCGGTATCGCCTGACTGATAATCTCTGCCAATCTGCCAGTAGACCGAATCGGCTCCTGTTTACGTTCTGCCACAATATGTTTGGCAATATTTTTTGCGAATTTATCTTCTCCATAATTGCGTATGATACGGTACAATTCCATCTCGGAATATTCATTCACTACCGTTTCCGCAGATAATGTCTGCCGATCATCCATACGCATATCTAACGGAGCATCCATACGATAGGAAAATCCCCGTTCCGAAGTATCCAGTTGAAACGAGGACACACCCAGATCTAAGGTGATGCCATCCACATGAGAAATCTGTTGCTGCTGCAATACCAAAACCATGTCCGAATAATTGCTGCGAATGATAGTCACCTTGTCGCCATAGGGTTCCAGACGCTTGGTACTGGCAGCAATAGCATCTGCATCCTGATCCATTCCGATCAGTCTGCCGGAGTCTCCCAGACACCCACATACCACACTGGCATGTCCGGCACCTCCCAGTGTACCATCCACATAAATCCCATCTCTTTTGATTTGTAATCCCTCGATCACTTCATGCAACAATACAGATCTGTGTTGAAACTCCATGACAATCCCCCTTCTCCTGATCTGAACTACAGAGAGATATCCAATTCATCCATCGCAGTTTCTAACAATTCTGCATTCTCTGCAACATCTTCCTGCTCCAGGCGGGCTTTATCCCATATTTCCACATGGTTCATCATGCCCACAAACGCAATATCTTTTTCCAATCCCGCAATCTCACGCAACATAGCCGGAATCAGAATGCGTCCCTGCTTATCCAGGGATACCTCCATTGCCTTTGACAGAAACTGTCTCTGTATTTGGCGGTTTTTCAAATTAGAAGGCAGGTTTTTTAGTTTGTCCACAAACTCCTGCCAATCGAGCGCAGGATACAAATATAGACATCCATCCAAACCTCTTGTGACAACAAAAGACTCCCCCAATTCTTCCCGATACTTTGCCGGTATGATAGTTCTGCCCTTGGTATCAATGGTATGTTCATACTGACCCATAAACATAACTATCACCACCTTTTCCTCGTTTTCATTGGTTGGGATTCACTTTCTCCACTTTTGTGGTTTTATACACCACTTTCTCCCACTTTCCACCACTTTGTATCCCATTCTACCCTTTTTTTGGGAATTAAGCAAGTGTTTTTTCAAAAAATATAGATTTTCATACAAAAAAGAAGCTGTACCTTCGTACAACTTCTGCAAATTTTGAACTATGATTATTTTTTTATTGCTGCCGCTTCCTCCTGCCTCTTTTTTCGACCTTTCCACTCCATACGAATCAAAACCACGATGGCACATAATACCAACGCCCCGGACAAAAGCTGCGATACCGGAATATTTGTACCGAATAGTAATAATTGGTCTGTGCGTAAACCTTCGATCCACACTCTGCCAAGACCATATCCCAACAAATATAGGCAAAAGAGCTGACCATGATATTGCTTTCTTTTCGTAATCAACACCAGTACCAGCAGCAAAATCAGATTCCATAAGGATTCATACAAAAACGTAGGATGCACCTGAATATACTCCGTGCCTCCTATGGTCACCAAATGAGACATGATCGGATCTGTCAGATCTGATGTACGTACATCCTGCTTCGGGATCTGCATTGCAAATAATCCATCCGTATAATCTCCAAATGCCTCCCGGTTAAAGAAATTTCCCCAACGACCAATGATTTGACCAACCAACAGACCTGCGCAGGCGGTATCTGCCAACCGGAAAAAAGATTGCTTCCGAACCCTGGCAAAAATCAGAGTAGTAATCACTCCCCCGATCACCCCGCCGTAGATGGCCAAGCCACCACCTCGCAGATTCAGTATCTCCGCCGGATGCTCACTATAGTATCCCCAGCTAAATATCACATAATAGATTCTGGCTCCTATCACAGCAAATACAATATCCCACAATGCCAGGTCCAAATACATCTCCGTGTTTTGTCCTGTTCGCTTCGCCTGCCAGATCGCCATGACATAACCACACACCATGCCAAGGGCAATAATCAAACCATAATAAGCAATGCCAAATCCGCCAACACTGATTTCTTTGCCTAAATGTGCGATCTCAATTCCCAAATGCGGAAATCGTATATCCATAGCAGTCCCTCCCTCTGAAAAAAACAACAGGATACCTTATACATTAAACCGGAAAAGTACCACATCTCCATCTTGGACTACGTATTCTTTTCCTTCGGAACGCACTAACCCTTTCTCTTTGGCCGCATTATAACTTCCCTGCTCCACCAGATTATCGTAGCTGACCACTTCCGCACGGATAAATCCACGTTCAAAATCCGAGTGAATCTTACCCGCAGCCTGTGGCGCCTTCGTTCCCCGCTCAATCGTCCATGCCTTTGTCTCCATCTCACCCGCCGTCAGATAACTTATCAGACCAAGGAGAGAGTAACTTGCTGCAATCATTTTTTCCAGTCCGGATTCCTTTAATCCCAAATCCTCCAAAAACATTCGTTTCTCTTCCTCGTCTAATTCAGCAATCTCCTGTTCAATCTGTGCGCAGATCACAAAGACCTCCGAACCTTCTTCCCTGGCGTACTCTCTGACACGGTTCACATGATCATTATTAGCAGCATCATCCGCCAAATCATCCTCTGCTACGTTCGCTGCATAGATCGTCGGCTTGTAGGTAAGCAGATTGAAACTTGCCAGGAGTTCCTCTTCGTCCTCATCCACTGGCTCAAAATTTTTCGCCAGCTTGCCGTCTTCCAAGTGCTTTTTCAAACGCTCCACCAATTCAGTTTCTTTGACCAATGTCTTGTCATTCTTGACACTTTTCACCAGTTTCGCATATCTTCTCTCTAAGATTTCCAAATCAGAGAATAATAATTCTAAATTGATAGTCTCAATATCCCGCAAAGGATCGATACTGCCATCCACATGGACAATATTCCCATCTTCAAAACAACGAACCACATGAACGATGGCATCCACCTCCCGGATATTGGATAAAAACTGATTCCCAAGCCCCTCACCTTTGGAGGCTCCCTTGACCAAACCTGCAATATCCACAAACTCGATCGTTGCATGTACCACCTTGGCAGAATGATGCATCTTTGCCAGAACATCAAGCCTGGAATCCGGTACCGGCACAACACCCACATTGGGGTCTATGGTGCAGAAGGGATAATTGGCAGATTCTGCCCCTGCCTTGGTTAATGAATTAAATAATGTACTTTTTCCTACGTTAGGAAGCCCTACAATTCCTAGTTTCATTTTTATCTTTACCTTTCCAGAAATCCTTGATTTTCAAGTGTTTCTGCCTTTCTCTATGTTTTTGTTACACCAATTTCTACACCAATTCTAAATGATTTTAAGCATTTTCTCAACATTTTGAACTTCTTTTTCTTTTTCCTCGTCCGTGACGTGTACATATAGGTTCATGGTAATACCTATGTTCGAGTGTCCTAAAATCATCTGCAAGGTTTTCGGTTTCATTCCTGCTTCGATACATCTTGTACATGCGTCTACCATTATGTCTGTTGCCGCAAGATGTTGCTAAAGTCTTTTCCCATATTTTATAACTCCTTTCAGCAAAGAAGCCCTAATACAATAGCTTATATATTACCATATAACAGCCCATAAGTCCATATTCTCTTTCTAATGCGATATTTTCTACTTATTTAATAATACAATGCAAATAACTTCTCTAAATTAAGTCCCAATTTTTACGAATAATTGCTACTCATAAAAAACAATCAAAAATTGATACAAAAAATTGCCAAGACATTTCACCTCTTTTTATTACATTAGCAATTCCAGTACATTTGCAAACTCAATAAATATAGTATAGCTCGCAGTAATTTTCATTGTTCCTCCATTTAATGATATCAAAACTTCTTTGTTTCATTGTAATCCTCTATCCACCCTTTGCATTCATATTCTATACCTGTACTTAATTTTACACCACATTATACTTTCAAATTTTTTATATCCTGTTAGTTTTCTAATTGACAAAACATCCTCCATTCTTTATCTGCCTTCATCGAATGAATCCATATCTCCATTATACAGCAGACCAATTTTTCTGTCATTTTCTTTTTTCTAAAATAAACAAAACCGGTAAAAAAACACAAGCGGTCTTTATAACCAGACCGCCCGCTTAAATCATATTTACTTTTTCTTTGGTATCAAGACTCTTATTATACAATCTAATTTCATTTTCCATGTACCAATTACGCTTCCATCCTTCACCCACAATGTTATATATAAACACTAAACCATGAAACAGAAGTATTCTAATAAATATAATCGTCAAACATTTAGGTATTTCTTTCTCCAATGCACAGATGGTCAATGTAACTCATTTTACCTTCTCTAATGTTATTTTAGGATTTTGCATAAAATACTTCTTCATGATTGCCGGGCATTCTTTTTCTGCTTCAAAATTCGATAATTCCATATATAAATGGTTATTTTCCTCTAAAATAAGAATAGAGCAATATAAATAATCATAAAAGTCATCCATATCCTCCAGTTCCTCTTCCTGTTTTGGATCGTAAATCTCTCCCCACGCATGTGCATCATAGAGAGGTTCATAAAATCCATACCGCTCTTTCACCCCTTCCTGTTCCACCCAAAACTCTGCTGTCCCATCCTCCTCCAGGTCTTTTTCATCGGGAACAACAAGCGTATATCCCATTTCTTCTGATTTCCATATACTGTCAGGATATTGATCAAAATGCTGGTTAGGAACTTTTTTAAACACCACTTCGCCCTGCGAACCAAACATCTCTGTAATCTGGTTCCTGCCCTCAGCACTATCTTTTCCCATTGGTGCAAAATCATAGAAAGTCACATAGGTATATTGACCTTCATTTGTAATCTCTCCGTTAAACCGAATCCCTTCCACTTCTGTTTCTCTCTCATTTTCATCAAATAAAATCCAATATTCCGAACCACTATGAAATAAAAAAAAAGGAATCCTTTCCCCTCTATATTCTTTCGTGATTGATATGCCAGGCATTTCATCTTCATACTCGAAATCCTCTCCTACCTCAATCATATCCCCCGTCTGCTCGGAATACCATGTGCTGTCAGGATAGTCGGTCAACATACAAACCTTCAAAGTTTCTTTTTCTCTAAACTCTTTTGCTATCAAAATAACTGCCAAACTGCACATACCGACTAAAAGCAGCCTGAGCATTATCCTTTTTCCCATAAGATTCCCCTCATAATTCCGTCTTTACGATTCCTGGTTTATGCTATAATATTTCCTTTTCAATCTCTTGATTCTATGATGATCAGAATGCCTTCTGTAAATGATATCACAGCAGTATCTGCATCCTCCGCCATTTCATTACTTACACCACGACTGTTTCCAATCGCCATCGTGTAATCCTCCAATCCATATTCTAACCCCTGCAGCGTCAAGGGATAAACCTGTTCAGTCAAAGGCAGCAGGGAAATATATTTCCCAAATAAATTTTTCCGATGAATTTCTATTGTATGATCTGCCAGATACAAGCGGTTATTGGGATCTATGATATAAGCCGGAATCTTCTGCGCCAGCGGCTTCATCAATATATTAATATTGGCTAACAGATGATCCATACGCCCACCTGTTGCCCCTAAAATTGCGATCTCCTCCGGCTGTTGTGATATCAGCCATTCCAGTACCATTTCCGTATCAGTGGCATCCTTAGCCACCGGATATCTGACAAACTGTGCATCAATCGAATTAGCCACCTGCCTTTTCCGGTATTTTTGCAAAATCTCTCCCGATGCACTGTCAAAATCCCCCATGATATAATCGACAGGTAGTTGCAACGCATACGCAGCATTTAGACCGGAATCCGCACATACAATCCGATCAAACGAATAGTCCGCAATATATTTCGCGGCAAAATCCAGATCAATTTTGCCGCCTGTCAACAATAACACAGTTCCAAACATGATGTCTCCATTTCTACTCTTTGTCTCTCTGTCGTTTTAAATTCTCTCTCTGAATATCATAAATCATTTTAATCAAACGACGATCTGCCCGCGAAAAAACACAGCCATAATAGAATCGATACCGTTGATTGCTGGCACGCAAATTTAATTCATCTTTTCGGATCACGTTTGCCTTTGTTTCCAACAAGCCATAATCTGAAGGTATCTCCACAAAGATTCCATCTTCTGTATCAAATTCAAAATCTGTATAGAAACCAAGTCCGGTTTCGCTGACATTCTTGATCATCCCCTTGACATATTCCGGTATCGGTACTTCATATATCACATCTTCTGCCATCTCTTCTCCGGTCTCTTCCGGAAGAACCGGATCTGAATATTTTCTACGATTTCCCGGTACGGAATAATATCCGATTTCCACGTTTTCATTCAGCGATACGCGATATGCATTTCTGCGGTTAAAAGAACGCCCACGATTGGTAATCTCAAAACAATGTACCGGAACATCTTCTATCTTGGCAATCCCCGCTTTGACGTGAGGCCATTCCCACATCTGGTCTTCATCGCGATACACCAGACGAATATCATCCTCTGGATCAAAGCGAAATGCTCTTCCCCCGGCTGCGATCAGTGTCACGCAGACTCTACGCTCTGAAGTATCCTCCACCTTGCTCACCAAACGATAACGATACCCCTCCCGGTCAATATAAATCTCTAATGTTTTCCCTAATGGGATCTTTTCAAGAAGCATGCGCAATAACCTCCTTTAGCATTTGTACATTCTTTCCGATCTCACCATGAAACACAGCCGTTCCGGCCACCACCAGATCCGCTCCACAGGCGACAATCTCTGCCAGGTTGTCCCGATTGACACCACCATCTATCTCCAAAGTATAACACAACTTTTTTTGTGTTCTTAACGCATTTAACTGCCTCACTTTCTCTAAAGTCTCCGGTATCATCTTCTGCCCTCCAAATCCCGGCCTGACACTCATCACCAACACCATATCCACACGCTCCAGATATGGCTCAATCGCAGAAACCGGAGTTTCCGGACATAGAGACACCGCCACTTTCACACCGGATTCCCGCATCACATCAATCGTGGCATCCAGATCCGTACAGGCCTCATAATGAACAGTAATACTATCGGCCCCTGCTTCTTTAAAATCTGAAATATACCGAATCGGCTCCTGCACCATCAAATGAATATCAAAAAATAAACTGGTATTTTTTCGCAGGGAAGCAATTACAGGCATACCAAAAGTGATGGAGGGTACAAACATGCCATCCATCACATCAATATGAAGGATCTCAATTCCACCCTGTTCTAACTCCTGTATCTGATCCCCCAAACAATTAAAATCTGCCGACAATATCGACGGTACTAATTGACACTTCATTCTAATATTCCCATCAGCGGCCTATCCCGCCTTCCTCTCATATGATGATTAATATCGCTTCTTCCTGCTCAATTCCTCAAAAAACAATTTATAATGATCATAACGTTGTCTCGAAATATCCCCTCGTTCCACTGCCTCCTTCACTACACAATCCGGTTCATTGACATGTACACATCCCAAAAAGCGGCACTGATCCCGATAAGGTACAAATTCTGTATAAAACTCCCGCAATTCCTCTTTCTCCAGATCCGGTAAACTAAGAGACGTAAATCCTGGAGTATCCATCACATAAGTATCTCCTCCCAGAGAAAACAACTCCGAATGTCTCGTGGTATGTTTCCCCCGTTTGATTTTCTCACTGATTTTTCCGGTTTCCATCTGTGCCTCCGGAAAAATAGCATTGATCACAGATGACTTCCCTACGCCAGAAGGCCCGGCCAGAACCGTAGTTTTATCCAGCAAGCTTTCCTTTAGAATATCTAATCCCTCATTTTGATATGTGCTGGTCAAATAGATCCTTGCACCACTATTCCGATATTGGAAAATAATCTCCCGGATCTCCTCTTCCTGAACGGTATCCATTTTATTGAAACAGATCCCCGTGGGAATATCCTGCGTCTTCATCATCAATAAAAAGCGATCCAATAAATTCAGGTTTGGTTCCGGATAGGATGCGGCAAATATAACAACCGCCTGGTCCACATTGGCCACCGCCGGACGAATTAATGCATTATGCCGCGGCAAAATCTCCACTACATTTCCCAATAGATTCGTCCGGTCCAACAGTTCCACCGAAACATTGTCACCCACCAGGGGTTTTTCCTTGCGATTACGAAAGACACCCTTGGCTTTACATTCCAACACACCCAGATCCGGTACATGGACATAATAAAACCCTGCAATTCCACGAATAATTTTCCCCTGCATTATTGCTGAACCTTTTTGAATTCCACGTTATAAGTGCCTCCAATTTTTTGATCGCCCTTACACATCGTTACTGTTCCATTATTTTCACTCCACCCTGCAATCGAAAATTCCTTTGGAAAATCACTATAACTCAAGGTACCACTCCACACCGTCTTCGTCTTACCATCCTGTTCCAAAATCAATTTAATCGTTGCCGGTTCTTCATCCTCATAGTCAAATGGATTGTAGTTAATTTTAACGGTACCGGTATATTTATAAGACACTTCTTTCGTAGCCTTCGGGGTCGCAGTGGCATCCGCCTGTGACTTTGGTCCCAAACTAACGGTAAGACCGACTTCGGTTCCCACTTCTACTCTGGTACCGGATTTAACTGTCTGGCTCACAACGCGATCCTTTGGTATCGTATCACTATAGACGTAGCTAGGATTATCCGATGTTGTCAATCCCAGATCGGCTAATTTCTCCTGTGCCACTGACAACTTTTTATTCACCAAATACGGAACTTTTACCGTATTACTCTTTGGACCCTTGCTGATAATTAATTTCACACTGGAACCCTTCTCAACACTGGACCCTACCACCGGATCTGTACCGGTAACATTTCCTTTGTCTACTGTATCACTATAGACCTCAGATGTTCCATTCACATTCAGTCCCAAATCTTCTAAAGTCTTGGTTGCCTCAGATACCGTCTTGTTTGCCACACTCGGTATCGTAATACCATTGTCACCCTGACTATAATATATTTTCACATAGGAATACGCATCCACTTCCTCCCCCGCTGCCGGATCCTGGTCAGTTACCTTGTTGGCATCCTCCGAAGATTCCACCGGCTCCAATTTGGCCTTCAGATTTGCTTCCTCCAACAATTTTTCCGCTTCTTCCAATGTATGACCAGTCAACTCAGGTACCAGAACCTTATCTTCAGAATCCGTTACCTGTGGCTGCTCAGATTCACTGGCTGACGCCGAAGGGGTTGCCTGTGTTGTTTTGTGGGAACGGCCGCCGCCCCACCATCCTAACACATTGCCGATCAATAAAATCACAAAGAATACAATGATTACAGCGACCACACCACTGCAAATCTTCAAAATACGCTCCAATTTCGGATCAATGGCATCCTCATCCATTTCTTCTGCTGCCTCCCCCTTTTTCTCTTCCGGTTCAGCGATCGCCCTCGGTGCTTCTTTGAGATGACTGACATCCTCTTTATCCAGAACGATGGTAGGTGAATTATCTGCCACATCACTGATAATGACATATTCACCATCCGGTTCTGCCAATGCTCTTTTTAAATCCACAATCAAAGCAGATGCCGTCATATAACGCATATCCGGCTTTTTCTGCATACATTTCATAATAATCTTAGCCAGACTATGAGGAATTTCCGGGTCCATTTCATCTAATGCCGACGCTTCCTCCTGAATATGTGCCAAAGCCACTGTGACTGTACTGTCCCCCTCAAAAGGTACTTTCCCTGCCAACATCTCATATAAGGTAACACCCAGAGAATAAATATCGCTCTTTTCGTCACTATATCCACCTCGCGCCTGCTCAGGACTAATATAATGAACCGAACCCATAGCATTAGACGTGATCGTATTCGATGTTGCCGCCTTGGCAATCCCAAAATCCGTCACTTTCACTTTTCCCTCTTTGGAAATAATAATATTCTGCGGCTTAATATCCCGGTGAATAATATTATTATCATGAGCCGCCTGCATACCCTGTGCAATCTGTACACCGATACCAATCGCTTCATTCACGTCCAGACGGCCTTTTTTCTCAATGAATTTTTTGAGAGTGATGCCTTCCACCAACTCCATCACAATATAATAGAGATCGTCGTCTTCCCCGACATCATACACGTTCACAATATTAGGATGAGATAAGCCTGCTACTGACTGTGCCTCCCCACGGAACTTAGAAACAAATTTTGCATCATTACTATATTCCTGCTTTAAGATCTTGATGGCAACATAACGATTTAACCGCTGATCTCTGGCCTTATATACATCTGCCATTCCACCTGATCCCACCCGGTCAATAATCTCATATCTTTCTCCTAATAACATCCCTGGACTAACCATAATTCCCTCCATTCTGTCCGATTCTCAGACAACTCTCTATTTATACGGCTCACAAAATGCCTAATCAATTTTCCTTTCACAAGCGCACGGCTTAAGCACACACCCTCGCCAAAACTACAGTAATATTATCACTGCCTCCATTTTCATTGGCCCTGGCCACCAGTGTCTCACCAGCATCCTGTAATGACTTGCTGTGCTTTACAATATATTCAATATCTTCATCCTCCACCATGTTGGATAAACCATCGCTGCATAACATGATAATATCATTCTGGCGAATCTCCACCTCGAAGAAATCTGCCTGCACGGATTCATCGATCCCGACTGCACGAGTAATAATGTTTTTTTGTGGATGCACCCGCGCCTCACTTTCTGTAATATTCCCCTGTTTCACCATCTCTTCCACCAGAGAATGATCATCCGTAATCTGTAAAATATCATCATCCCGCAGCAAATATAATCTGGAATCTCCAATATTCGCCACATATAATGTATCTTCCTGTATGGTACATGCAACCAGAGTAGTACCCATACCCTCATATGCTTCGTGCTCCTGCGCTTCCGTGTACACTGCTTCGTTGGCAGCCTCAACTGCCTCTTCAAACATGGATACCGGGGTCTTATGTTCACTGTGTTCGATCGACTGCACCATCCGCTCTACACAGAGTTTCGATGCATAATCTCCCGCCTTGTGTCCACCCATTCCATCCGCTACAATGTACAGATTACGGAAACTACCTACGCTATTTTCGCTGCAATACATATAATCCTGATTCATTGCTCTTTTTGAACCAACATCTGTTTTGGCATATGCTCTCATGTAGTTTCCCCTCCTTTGTTCTGATTTTTCAATCGTCCGCAGGCTGCGTCAATATCACTTCCCATTTCTCTATCGAATCGTAACATTTATGTGATTGCAACCTCAAGGTACTATTATTATGCAATTTACAGACCACTTGTGTCTCTTCATACATCTTTTTCATCACTAACCATAGCAATCCCCATAATATATAAATGTACCATTATACAACAAAATATTTTATCACAACAAAAATGAAAGGGCAACTAATAATTAAAACTTTGCCCTTTCCTTTTGCATCTCTTATCACATGGTCTGATTTCTCAACTGCCCGCAGGCTGCATCAATATCACTTCCCATTTCTCTTCTGACGGTGACATTGATATGATTTCTTTCCAATACCTTTTTGAAATCTTGAACATTCATTTTTTTCGACCGGCTCCCCATCCGGCCTTCCACCGGATTTAAGGGAATTAAATTCACATGACACAGCAAGCCGTGCAACAGCCGGCTCAGCTCCCTTGCATGCTCCGGTGTATCATTGGTCCCCTCCACCATACTATATTCAAATGTGATTCTCCGTCCGGTCTGTTCTATGTATTCCCGGCAAACCTGCATGATTTCCTGAATAGAATAGCGGTTGGCGATTGGCATCATCCGGGCGCGAAGTATATCATTGGGTGCATGCAATGAGATTGCCAGCGTGATCGTCAGTTTTTCCTCCATTAACCGACGTATCTGATCCACCAGCCCACAAGTAGATAGTGTAATATTACGCTGACTGATATGTAGTCCATCCGCACCGGAAAGCATACGGATAAATCGTACCACATTTTCATAATTATCCAGAGGTTCTCCGATCCCCATCAAAATCACATTGGATACTCTCTGTTTTGTGATTCTCTGGATTTCATAGATCTGATCCAGCATTTCCGAAGTCCGCAGGCTGCGTACCAGCCCTCCCACAGTGGAAGCACAAAAGCGGCATCCCATCCGGCATCCCACCTGTGTTGAGATACAAACACTGTTTCCATGATGATATTTCATCAAAACACTTTCCACAGTATTCCCGTCCGGTAATTCCATCAAGAATTTTGTCGTACCATCCTGCGATACCTGCCTGCGAATCACCTTGACACAATGTAATTCACTGTATTCTGCTAATTTGGCACGAAAATCCTTAGACAAATTTGACATTTCCTCAAAATCCGTTGCCAGTTTTTGGTGCATCCACTGATATAGCTGTTTCGCCCGAAACTTCTTTTCTCCCAGTCCCTCCACAAATATTTGAAGTTGTGTCATATCCATACTTTTAATATCTGGTTTTTCCGTCATTGAATCCTCCATTCCAAAGCGTTTCATACTGAAGAACCTTTCATCTAACTTTCTCTCCTAAATTTCGCGATGAAAAAGCCATCGGTATGATCCACGGGCAAAATCTGCAAAAATCCTTCGGCTCCTGTCCTGCCCTGTAACGGCTCTGGCAGTTGGGCTTCCACTGATTCTAGGTGAAAGGGCAGATATTCCTCAATCCACCGAACATTCTGCTCATTTTCCACAGACCCAATCGTACAGGTACTATATAGCATGACACCCCCTGGTCTGACATACCGACTTGCTGTCTGGAGAATTTCCCGCTGTAATGCCGCCAGAGTATTCACATCTTCCCGCTTCGTATGATATTTGATATCACACTTTTTCCCCAATACACCTAACCCGGAACAAGGCAGATCCGCAATCAGTACATCCACTGTTCCAATCCAATCTTTTCTCAGGATGCGGGCATCCTGCTTGTATAGTTCACAATGCTCTACTCCGGCTCTTTCCATGTTCTCCTGTATCCGATATACCTTGGATTCGCTCAGATCACAGGACAAAACAATGCCCTGACCCTGTAACAGATCAGCGGCATGTATGGATTTCCCACCTGGCGCAGCACAAACATCCAGAACCGTCTGCCCCGGCCGGATACCCGAGACCGCTCCCACCACCATAGAACTTTCTGCCTGTACCTGTATTTTCCCCTGCCGAAACACTTCTAACCCCTCTATACGATCGTATCCACTAATACGTAACGCTTCCGGCATGAGATATCCCGGTTCCACCCGTACCTCCTGACTCTGCAGGGAATGGATAATCTCCTGTTTCTGATTTCGTGAAACCGATGCCTCCCCCATAGCCACGGAATCTATCGTTTCTGTATTCTCTCTACCCAAAAACTGATTACAGCGAACAGAGGTAGCGTGTTCCCGGACCAAATAGCTTTTTAGTATTTCTTCCACCATATCCCGGGAATATTCCTGTAAGAAATACTGTATGATCCAAGTGGGCATGGAATATCTCACCGAAGCATATTCTTCAAAATTCTGTCGTTTGGGATAAGCAATCTCACCGATATGTCTCTCGATATTGCGCAGGACACCATTGACAAAACCGCGAAGTCCCTGCATATGACGTTTCATCACCAATTTGACCGCTTCATCACAGGCTGCCCGGTTGGGAACCTGATCCATGTACATAAATTGGTACACCGCCAACCTGAGAATACAACGGATCACTGGTTTCATCTTATTTACCGGGATTTTAGAAAACTGTCCGATAATATAATCTAATTCTATGCATCGTTCCACCGTGCCTTCCGAAAGTCTGGTCAGAAAAGCCCGGTCCTGTTTGGGTAATTCTGCATGATCTTCTAATACCCGGTGCAATACTTTATCACAGTATTTCCCTTCCTCCAAAGTCTGCATCACCACCTGTAATGCTAATGCTCTGACATTACGTTTTTGTGATGGTCCGGCTGCTGCATTTCCCATGATTCTGCTTCCTTTCTCATGTTATCCGCCAATCCCACATCTCCTATCTTCTCCCACACATCACACAGGTTTCCCGGATAAACATCCGCCCTCCTGCAACGCATATCCTCTCAAAAACGCAGAAACCTCCATCCGTTTTTTCCCAGCTAACTGCAATTCCTTCACAGACAAGCAACCGTCCCCTGTCTGTATCAGTAATTTTTCTTTTGTGACGGAAACAATGGTTCCCGGCTCTGCCTGCGCGATTCCCTGTTCCGCCGCCTTCTCTGCCGTGACCACATCCGCATCCCACAGCTTTAACATCTTGTCTCCCAAATAGGTATAAGCGCTTGGCCACGGATTTAATCCCCGGATTAACCGCTCGATTTGTACCGCAGACTGCTTAAAATCAATACGGCCTGTCTCCTTAGACAACATCTTGGCATGGGTATGTTCCTCATGATTCTGCGGAACCGGATGCAGGGTGCCTGCCTGCGCCTGCTCCAATACCTCCAGAATCATCGGACCACCAAACGTTGCCAGCCTGTCAAACAGACTGCCTCCCGTCTCCTTGGCATCTAACGTATATTTTCTTACTAACAGCATATCACCGGTATCGACCCCCTCATCCATCTGCATGATAGTGACTCCGCTCTCCCGGTCTCCATCTATCACAGACCACTGAATCGGAGCAGCCCCCCGCAATTTCGGCAGCAAAGATGCATGGACGTTCAGGCATCCGTACTTCGGTAATTCCAGAATATCTTTGGACAAAATCTGTCCAAATGCCACTACGATGATCACATCAGGCGCCAATTTCTCCAGTACCTGAACAAATTCCGGTTCCTTAACCCGTTTCGGCTGATATACGGTAATCCCATATTGCAAAGCCATCTCTTTGACAGGCGTCTCCTGTAATTTGCCACTGCGTCCCTTTGGCTTATCCGGCTGTGTCACCACACCCACAACCTCATGTTTACTTTCGATTAATGCCTTTAATGTCTCCGTCGCAAAATCCGGAGTCCCCATAAATACGATCCTCACGCCATAAACCTCCTCTTGTCTCCAGCCCTATTCTTCCTCATCAGATACCACATTCATCAGATCTCCCTGGGCTTTTGTCACATACAGAACACCTGCCAGATGATCGATCTCATGCTGCATCGCCCTGGCTAACAATTCCTCTCCTTCGACCATGATTTCTTCCATCTTTTCATTGTAAGCTTTCACCTTACAATAGTTCGCTCTGGTCACAATCCCTGCCTTGCCAGGGACACTTAAACACCCCTCCTGACCAGTCTGCTCTCCGGACAGTTCCACAATCTCAGGATTGATCAACACAATCGGCTGGTCCCCTTCCTGACTCACATCGATTACCACAATCTGCTTCAACACACCAACCTGCGGCGCCGCCAGACCCACCCCTTGCGCATCATACATGGTCTCCAGCATATCCTCGATCAAAGTGGTGATCCGCGGTGTGATCTGTTTCACCTCACGACAGTTCTTCTCCAGTATGTCATCCCCTATGGTTCGTATTGTTCTCAAAGCCATCGTTTTATTTCCTCCATCTTTCTAATTATTAAAATCAAACAGTACACGGCAGTCTTTCCATATTTCACTGCGATCCAGATATATTTCCAGTTCATCCTTAATCTGGCACAATCTATCATATTGTGCTGCCTTCACATAAATCACCCTACGATATACATCCCGTAATTTTCCGATGGGTGCTTCCGTCGGTCCCAGCACGATAATATCTTCTGCTTCCCGCATCTGTTCTGCCAGATAACCGGCAAGTGCCTCTCCCCGCTGTTTCTGTTCGGATAACACCAATACTCCTAGTATATTGGAAACCGGAGGATATTGCAACATCCTGCGCATCAATATCTCTTCTTCATAAAATGCCTGATAATCCTGTTTCGCCGCGCAAACGATACTATAATGTTCCGGCTGATAGGTTTGCAGCACCACTTCTCCCGGTTTGTCTGCCCGTCCGGCTCGTCCAGCCGCCTGCGCAAGTAACTGATAGGTACGCTCTGCCGCCCGGTAATCTCCCACATTTAAAGATAAATCTGCCGCCAGGATTCCCACCAGAGTAACATTCGGAAAATCATGGCCTTTTACTATCATTTGTGTCCCTACTAAAATGTCTGCTTCCCCGATACCAAAAGATTTCAACAGCTTATCATGCCCCTCCTTGCCACCCGTGGTATCGGCATCCATCCGAATCACTCTGGCTTCCGGAAACCGGCTTCGCACCATCTCCTCTACCTGTTCCGTCCCCAATCCAAAGGTTCCAATATAGCGTGACCCACAACTGGGACAAGTGTGTGGCATCCTGATCTGATATCCGCAATAATGACACACCAGCCGGTCAACCTGCCCCCCATAGAGATGTGGTTTCAACGCCACAGAGCAGTGAGGACAGCCCAGGACTTCCCCGCACTTCCTACAGGAAACAAACCCGGCATAACCTCGACGGTTCAAAAACAATATGGTCTGTTCCTGTTTTTTGAGCCTCTGCCTGATTTTATCTGACAGAGAACGACTGAATATGGAATGATTTTTTTCCTCCAATTCCTGCCGTAAATCTACTATCTCTACCGATGGAAGTACCGCTCCCCCCGCCCGTTTCCTCAGTTCCAACAACTGATATTCCCCGGCAGAAGCACGGTAATACGCCTCCATAGAAGGTGTTGCCGACCCCAGTATCACACTGGCCCCCAGCATTTTAGCCCTCTGCACTGCCACTTCCCGGGCGTGATACTTTGGCGGCATCTCACTTTGATAACTGGTTTCGTGTTCCTCATCTACGATGATCAATCCCAACTTCCGAAATGGGGTAAAAAGCGCAGATCTCGGACCGATCATAACATCAATCTCCCCATTCTTAGCCCGGGTATACTGATCAAACCGTTCTCCTGCCGATAGCCGGGAATGCATCACGGAAACCCGGTCACCGAAACGCTCATAAAACCGGTTTACTGTCTGATATGTCAAGGCAATCTCCGGTATCAGCACAATCGCCTGTTGTCCCTGCCGGATCACGGAATGAATACAATGCATATATACTTCCGTCTTACCACTGCCCGTCACCCCGTGCAACAGATATACCAAATGCCTGCCCGATTGATAATCCGAAAGCACCTGGCGCACCACCGACTGTTGCTCTGCGTTCAAAGGAATATCCTTCTTTTGGAACTCCAATCCCTGATAAGGGTTACGATACAACTGCCTCGCAGCAATTTGTATCAATCCACGTTCCACCAAACCACGCAAAACAGCCGTTGTAATTTTATATTGTTTGATCAGCAAATCATAATCCACACCATCCGTATAATGGGACACATCCACAGACAATAATGCATCCAGCACACGAACTCTCGCCACCTGATGTTTCCGCACCATCTCCGCCTTCTGCGCCAGTAATTCCTCTCGTGCGACCAGAGGATATACCCTGCGAATGAACTTTTCCTGCACTTCCCGGCGCACCGGCATCACCGCTTTGATGGCATCATTCATCGTACCGCCATAATTTTCTTTCATCCAATAAGCCAGGGAAAGCAGGTGCGATTCTGCCACTACGCCCTGCTTTTCCACACGAATGATCTGTTTCGTTCTATGAATATCAAATTTCGGTTCTGCGGAAAGTCCTACGATATATCCCTGTCTCTGTGTATCCCCCTGTCCAAAGGGGATCAGTACCGGTGCGCCAACCACTGCCATATCCCGGTACTCCTCCGGCACAATATACTGAAATGGACGATCCAGACTTTTCACAGAAATGTCCACAATTACATCTGCAAATAACATGTTTTCCTCTTTACTGTATAAAGTTCCCATCCTTTACCACGTCTGCAACCAGCTCACGCTCATCCATGTGATGTTTCTGACCGCAGATCTCCTGATAATCTTCATGTCCCTTACCGGCCAATACGATAACATCGCCTTCCACCGCATGCTCGATGGCATAGCGGATCGCCTCTGCACGGTCTATGATTGTGATGTATTCTCCGTCCGCTTTCTCTACACCTGTGACAATATCCGCTATAATATCTTCCGGTTTTTCGTCACGAGGATTATCCGAAGTGACAATGGTGAAATCTGCTAACCGGGAAGATACCTCTCCCATTTCAAACCGGCGGTCTCTGGAGCGATTTCCACCACAGCCAAACAAACATACCAGACGTTTCGGCCGATACTCTTGCAGAGTGGATAACAGACTTTCCAAGCTCATGGCATTATGGGCATAATCAATCATCAGAGTAAACTTTGGTGATACCGGTAAGATTTCCACCCGCCCCTTTACTCGGATCTGTGATAACGAAGAGAGAATCGTCTCCTGTTTCACGCCAAAATGACGACAGATGGCAATGGCGGTCATGGAATTATATACACTAAATTTCCCCGGAATATCGATCTCCACATCCATATCAAACAGCCCGCCCATATGATATGCCACACCTAACGTTCCGCCTTTATCCATCAAATGCACATCCTGCGCCCGGATATCCGCCTTTTCTGAGAAACCATATGTCTCTACCTCGCAGGTATGCCCGGCCATAATCTGCTCTAAGTGACGGTCATCCGCATTAAAGATGCCATGTTTACACTGTTGGAACAACAGGCTCTTGCAATGTATATAGTCCTCCAAATCTTTGTGTTCATTTGGGCCGATATGATCTGGTTCCAGATTGGTAAAGATACCGTAATCAAATACAAATCCACCCACACGGTGCAACATCAATCCCTGTGAGGAAACCTCCATCACCACACATTTACACCCGGCATCCACCATCTTCCGGAAGGATTGCTGTACTACATAAGATTCCGGTGTCGTATTCGCAGAAGGAATTTTCTCTTCTCCGATAATGGTCTCAATCGTACCAATCAGTCCGGTTTTAACCCCCGATGCTTCCAGAATGGAGCGCACCATATACGTGGCCGTCGTTTTCCCCTTGGTACCAGTGATACCAATCGTGGTAAGCTCTCTGTCCGGATGCCCGAAGTATGCTGCACTCAAAACAGCCAAAGCCAGACGACTATCCTTGACCTGCAATACGGTCACATGTTCCGGCACCTCCACCGGATGCTCTACCACGAGAACCGAAACTCCCTTTTCTGCCACTTCCGGCGCAAAATCATGTGCATCTTTTACCGCACCACTGATACAGACAAAAACCGATCCTTTTTCTGCTTTTCGCGAATCGTAAACCAGGGTGGTGATCTCCCGGTCCAGTTCCCCCTGCAGACAGATATAATCCAGTTCTGCAATTAAATCTTTTAATTTCATTTCAAGCTCCCTTTCTACTGCTCGATCTCAGGAAGATCGATTTCTCCATCAAATACTATGGTGGCAGGTCCCGTCATCCATACAGTATCATTCTCTCTGTCATACTTTACAAGCAGATCTCCACCGATAAGATGTACCGTGATCTCATCCTCTGTCAGGCCATTCAAGACGCAAGCCACCACTGTGGCACAAGTTCCGGTTCCACATGCCAGAGTCTCACCGGAACCCCGTTCCCATACCCGCATATTAACCTCTTTGCGATTGATGATCTGTACAAATTCCGTATTCACCCGTTCCGGAAATACCACATGATGTTCAAACTTCGGACCGATCTGCTCCAATGGCAGACCTGCTGTATCCTCCACAAAGGTGACCGCATGCGGATTTCCCATAGACACTGCAGTAACCGCATACTCTTTGCCATCGACAGTCAATGTCTCTGCAATGCATGTTTCTTCCCCTAACTTTACCGGAATCTCTGCCGGCTTCAGAATAGGTGCTCCCATATTGACCTTTACCAGATCCACCTTGCCATCCTTTACGGTAAGATCCAGATATTTGATCCCAGCCTGTGTCTCGATGGCAATATTTGTTTTATCGGTCAATCCATAATCATATACATATTTTGCCACGCAACGGATGCCGTTGCCGCACATCTGTCCCTCAGAACCATCCGCATTATACATCGCCATACGGAAATCCGCCACTTCCGATGGATGAATCAGGATGAGTCCATCGGAGCCAATCCCAAAATGACGGTCACTAACATAAATCGCTGCCTGCGTCGGATCTGCCACTGACTCCTGCAAACAATTCACATACACATAATCATTACCACAGCCATGCATCTTTGTAAATTTCATACGACCAACCTCCATTCTATCTCATGATTACATTGTTTCCTCCCTTACCAGACCAAAATGACGATATCCTTCCTCCGACACCATACGCCCCCTGGGTGTACGGACAATCAATCCATTCTGAACCAGATAGGGTTCATAAACATCCTCTAATGTTCCTGCATCTTCTCCGATGGATACTGCCAGATTATCCAATCCCACCGGACCACCGCCAAAATTATGTATCATCGTCATGATGATCTGACGGTCTGTTTGATCCAACCCTAATTTATCCACTTCTAACAAATCCAATGCAAAATCGGTTACTTCCTTGGTGATCCGCCCGTCATATTTAATCTGGGCGAAATCACGGACACGTTTTAACAGGCGGTTTGCCAACCTGGGTGTACCACGGGATCTCCTGGCTAATTCCATAGCACCGTCCTCATCGATCTCCACCTCCAGCACAGCCGCAGAATGCATAATGATCTGCCGCAGCTCTTTCGTATTATAAAAAGCCAGACGATTTACCACTCCAAACCGATCCCGAAGCGGTGCGGATAACATACCGGCTCTGGTAGTAGCACCAATCAGGGTAAATCTCGGCAAATCCAGTCGAACCGAACGGGCAGATGCCCCTTTGCCAATCACGATATCAATGACAAAATCCTCCATCGCCGGATAAAGCACTTCTTCCACCTGACGATTCAAACGATGGATCTCATCGACAAACAAAACATCTCCATCCTGCAAATTGTTTAAGATGGCTGCCATATCTCCCGGCTTTTCTATCGCCGGACCCGCCGTCACCTTAAAATTTGTTCCCATCTCATTGGCTATGATGCCGGCCAATGTAGTTTTTCCTAAACCCGGTGGTCCATAAAGCAACACATGATCCAGAGAATCTCCTCTCTGCTTCGCTGCCTCAATATATACTTTTAGATTAGTTTTGACCTTTTCCTGTCCCACGTAATCACAGAGCAACTGTGGCCGGAGACTGGTTTCGATCCCGGCATCTTCCTCTGTAAATTCTGTAGTAATACTACGTTTCGGCATATTTTCCCTCATTTCTATAAAACACTACATATTTCTTAAACTGAGTTTCAATAGTTCCTCCACCGTCATATCTTCGGTCATCGGTACGGCGCGTACTGCACGCATGGCATCGGTGGGCGAATAGCCTAATGCGGTTAATGCACCTACAGCATCTGCTACAACCACGCTATGCCCTGCCCCCATGCCTGCGTTCTCGGAAGCCTCTTTCTCTCCCTGATCCAAAGCTTCCTGCAAAGCAGATTCCATATCAATCTTATCCTTGAGTTCTAAAATCAATTTCTTTGCCGTCTTAGGACCGATTCCCGGTGCCATAGCAATGGTTTTGGCATCATCTGACAGAATTGCCATCCGGATATCATCGCTGCCAAGCATTCCCATGATTGCCAATCCCCCTTTGGGACCGATGCCATTCACCGTGATTAACTGTTGAAACAATTCTTTGTCTCCCACCGACGGAAATCCATATAATTTCATCCCATCCTCTTTCACATGAAAAAAGGTATAGATCTTAACTTCACTCCCCACCTCAGGCATAGAGTCCAACACCCGTCCCGGCATCAGGATCTCCAGCCCCAGTCCATGATGATCCACCACAATACTTTTTTCTCCCTTTGCCGCCAACTTTCCTGCTATATAATGAATCATTTTATCCCTCATTTCTGCGCCGCCCTTCACCCATAGTTCTGTGTTTGCATCGCAGCGCAGACACAAACATACACCTCGAGTTTCTTATCTATCTCAATCCGGTAATTTACTAAAAGTTCCACGAGAATGTGTCAACCATCCCTCCTCCACGAACTTCAAGACTTCATAGGGATGAATCCCCAATTCTTCTGATATCTGTAACGCATTACTATTGGGATAAAGACGAAGATATTCTACGATATCATCTAACTGTTCTTCATCCTGCTGTCTGCAATCCTTACAACAGTACGTACGAATCCTGGATCGAAATTCTTTGTGACAATGTTTACAAACATTCGTATACTGCATGGTACTCCTTTCTGTTTCACCGATGGCAGCTCCCTTCCCCATACAAATCTTTGTCTAAAATAAAGTAGAAAATAATTTCAATAACGGCTGAATCATCTTCCATCGCCTCGGACGATGCTGCCACTCTCCATAAGTAATCTCCTTACTTTGCTGAAAAGTTTTCAGAAAATCTTCACGGATCGTCTGTTTAATTCGTTCTCCTGACATCCATATGCCATTTTCAAAATGGAGATAAAAACTTCGGTAATCCATATTGATGGTTCCCACGATGGCCGCATCCTCAGTCAGGATTTGCTTTGCATGAATAAATCCCGGTGTATATTCATAGATGCGTACCCCTTCCTGTAGTAATGTTCCATAATTATAATTGGTCAACAGCTTCACCATCTTTTTATCCGGTATCGCGGGTGTTATAATCCGCACATCGACACCACGTTTGGCTGCCTCCACCAAAGAACGAATCATATATTCCTCGATGATCAGATACGGCGTCATAATATAGAGATACTGATCCGAATACATGATCATCTGATTATAAACTCCTTCAATCAGATTCCGTGGCTGATTCGCGGGTCCATCCGATATCACATGACAAATCGTTTCTCCGGCATCCGGATTCACTATATACTCTTCCGGCATCTTACGATACCGCAAATAATCCACATGATCTTTTGTATGATCACAGGAATCCCACATCTGCAAAAACACCACTGTGAGTCCCCAGACTGCCTCGCCGCGCACACGCACCCCGGTATCCTTCCAGACACCAAACCGATCAATTAAATTGGCATATTCATCCGCCAAATTGAATCCGCCGGTAAATCCCTCTTTCCCATCCACCACAATAATCTTCTGATGGGAGCGATAATTGACATACAGATCACCGGTATATCTGTGAATGGGATTGAACACCCGTACTTCCATACCTTCTTCCTGTAAAATATGCCGGAAATACTTGCGTGTACGAATCGCTGTCCCAAAATCGTCATAAAGAAACTTAATCTCAACCCCTTCTGCACATTTCCGTTTCAGAATCTCGTGCATCTGATCCCAGAGTGCGCCCTCTGCCACGATAAAAAAATCAATTAAAATGTAATCCTTTGCATTTTCTAACGCGGCAAAAATATCCTCGAAAGCATCCTCACCCATAGCATAATATTTCACTTCATTGCCAGCCGATAATGGAAAATTCTCTTCCTCCATGAATTTCACCATTCTGCCCGCCACAGGGTTTTCCTTTAAAAATCTTTGATAATTTTCCTCATCATGTACCAGAAATTGATTCCCATAGGAAATCTGCTGACGGATATAGCGATTGTTCCTTGCCTTACTTCCACCGGAACGCCCCCACAAATAATACATGACAAATCCGCTGATCGGTAATATCAGGGCCATAGAGATCCATGCTAATTGGAATGCGGGACTCTGGTTCCGGTTGACCAGTGTTACCACCGTAATAACAGCGACTAACTCCAAAATGAAATAGAAATATACCGTAGAATTCTGTAACCAACTGGGCAATAGTAGAATTAAAATACATTGAATCAGAAATATAATCGCGGTTAATGCAATCCGCAAAAAACCACTCAGATTATTTTGAACCCGTCCTTTCAATCCTCTGAGATATTTCCGTTCTGACTTGGTATAAAATAAATCATTTCCCTTTTCTTTTTTCCTCCGCGCCCATTTCTCATAACTGCTATCTGAATCAAATAATTTTTCCATATAGCACGAACCTCCGGTTTCTATACTATGCCCCTACTGTATGCATCTTTTGTCTTCTGACATATTAGTATACTCTATACAGGCAAAAAACTCAAATATCTGTTATACTATGGATACTACCATATGGATCTTTGCATCCACAGATCAAACACAGAAAGGATACCAGCATGAAAACTTTCCAAGACAAAGTTACTGCCATCACAAATGCTGCCACATTGGGACACCCCTTAGAGAAATGTATTTTTTTTGATATCGAAACCACCGGACTGTCACCCCGGGCCTCTTCTCTATATCTCATCGGTATTCTGGTTTATCATAATACAACGAACCAATGGAAAATGACCCAGTGGTTCGCCAATACATACCGGGATGAAGCCGCCATGATCCAGTATTTCCTGGAAACACTGGATCACTATGATTATCTCTATCATTTTAACGGCAAAACCTTTGATATTCCTTATATATTACATAAATGCAAAAAATATCACATCGAACTATCGGCACATAATGCAGCTATATTACAAGATCCCACAGGAAAGTTTTCGATTGACCTTCTCGCTAACATCCGTCCACTCAAAAAGAAATTAGGAATCGCCAAAGCCGGACAAACCGATCTGGAACACTGGCTTGGCTACAACCGGGACGATACATACAGCGGCGGGGACCTAATCCCTGTCTATAGTCAATATATGCAGGATCGGCTTCTCCATCCGGATCGCGCGGAAGAACTAGAACATTTTTTATTGCTGCACAATCACGACGATATGAAGGGTATGCTAAACATAACGCAGATGCTGCTTTACCGTCATTTATTCGACATGCCCCCTGCTTTGGAACAACAAATTCACATCACCGGAATCTCAACATCACCTTCCCGGATTGACACGGCATCCTGTCTCGATCTGCGCTTCCAACACGATACTGCCTTGCCAAAGACTGTTACGATAGCTTCCAGTTATCCTGCCACAAAGGATCCAGAAGGCACCAATCTTTTCCCGAAACAATGTTGTTTGGAATTACAACCGGATACCGGATGCCTCCATGTACCCGTGGTTTCCGCTGAACTAAAATATTTTTTACCCAATCCACAGGACTACTATTATCTTCCATCGGAGGACCAGGCAGTTCATAAAAGTGTCGCCACGTTTGTAGATCCGGCTCACCGCAAAAAGGCCACCTCTGCCACCTGTTATGTCCGAAAAAACGGACATTTTCTTCCGTCTGTGCAGACTTACAAATCGGCAGCAGAATCTACTGCTTTGCCAAAGGTGCCAGTCTTTTTACAAACCTACCGGGACAAACTCTGTTTTTATGAATTACCCTCCTCTTTGGAACACCAAGATCCCTTCTGGCGGGAATACCTGATTCATGAATTGAAAGCCTGGTGAATCTCCGCTGTTTACTCCTGACACGGATGGGTGTTCTACCGGATCTTACTTAATATGTCATAACCTGACAGCAAAAGAATATCTTTTGCTGCAAATTGAACCAGTAATATGCCGATCCCAATATACCAATAATAGGGGCAAAAATAGCATCCCCGGATTTTTCCACGGGTCAAAATGTCCAACAAATGGGACAGAATATATACCAGATATCCCGCCACCAGGTATAAAACCAGCGGATGGGCACAGATACTATCCCATACCCGCCCCTCCAACAGGGCATAGCAGGCTCTGGTACCACCACATCCCGGACAATATAGCCCCACTGTGGAATACAGGGCACAAGGGGGTAATATATGTCGTAAATCCAACCGAAACACCATCAGGATAGTCCCTGCTATCATACCCAACATGCCGATTAGTAATCCTATATAAAAGAGATCTCTGGATACTTTGGCAATATTGGGAATACCATATTTACTCTCTCTACTCATGTTTCCCTCACCACTTCCTGTATGCTCTATCATTTTTTTCCAATCAAACGATGATAGATACGCTGTCTGGCTTTATCATCCCGATGATAAAAGAGTTTTTTCATCTTTTTGCGATATCGTCTCTTTGGCTTTCCCTTTCTGCGAATCATCCGCCGCAAACATCTTGCCGCATCCTCTGCCCGCTCCGCATAATCTCCAATTCCTCCCTGAAACGGCAGTACACATTGTCGGTAATCGCTCATGCCGGAACGAAATTCCTCATAATCAGCCAGAAAATATAGGATGGATCGTCCCAAATAAGCGAAATCAAATACATAACTGGAAAAATCCGTAATAAAAATGGCATAATCCTCTTCCCGCACTGTTTCTGTTGCCATACGTACCACCTCATGATCCACTGAATACAAATGCGCATATCGCATCAAGATGGGATGCAGCTTAAAATCTAATGTATATCCATGTCGTCTCATATAGGCGATCAGCTTTTCGTCATGCAGCAGCTTTGAAGTCTCCAGATAAAATCTTGATTGTAAAAACAGGTCCTCTCGGGTGACCCAGGTTTGATTCTCCATTCCCACCAAATATTTTCTCCAGGAGGGAGCATATAAAATCTTCTTTTTGGGCGCTGACTCATGGTCGATAAAATCATAACGCGGCATACAGGCTGTCAATTCCTGTTTCCGTGTGAAACAATGGGTACCCAGATCCTGTTCCCGTTCCAACGGCGAAGATATCACCTTGAGATCCACCTGCAATCGGTCTAACGAATATTTCCACGGAATAAAGGCATGGTACACCCCGTGCTGCAAATAAGTAATCAACGGCATAGTCGCCACATCCATCACACAGGAGTATTCAAACGCCGTAAACGGCAGATAGTTATTCTGTTCAATATATGCCGTGATCACCTGCTCTGCCGCACAATACAACAGCTTATGCTGCTCACTGCCAAAAGCAACCACAAAGGGCAGTTGATCCGGCGTAAATAATTCCCGGCAAGTCTCCAGATCGTTGTTTAATATATAATATTTTTCTACATTGTCCTGCTGTCCAAAATCATGGACAAATTGCAGATACCCGTTGTCTTTATAGACCCCTTTGCAATCATAATATAACCAGATGCGTTTCTGCTCCTGACGCTTTGCTTTGATCCGTTTTCGGAGTGTGCACAATTCCATATGACCGGCTTCCAGTTGTTGATCCATCGCAGCCTGATACTGCTCTGCCTGCTGTGCACTCGCTTTCTCGATTAGAAATGTATTGTGGTCAAAACGGTATACCTTATTTCGGTCATAATAGCGATACCGTTTGAACTGATTATGAAAGACCACTTCCGGCATAAAATAATAATAGGTCTCGAAAAATTGGTCTCTTATCTTGACATAAAAATGAAATTTCTTAATTTTTCTGGTATTGATGGTCAACACAAAGGTATAAAAATGATTGGTTTCTTCCTTACATTTATAATAATTCCAGGAAGAATTTTTTAATGCCACTTCCACCAAACCATCATGATCTCCATTTTGCTCCATCCATAACGTTGGTGCTTCGCAAAAATTAAAAATCGGTGATTTGATAAACGCTACAAATAGAATCTTATTTCCCACCGGCTTGAATTTCGTCAAAACCAACTCAAATTTCTGCGCCTTGTATATGCTTCTGCCATCCCGTTTGATCTGTACATCTTCTGGCGTCACCACCACTTCCGTTGATTTCTCTGTTTGTAAACCCAGCAGATAATAGCGATGAAAACTATCAATCCCCGGCTGCTCTAAGAGAATCCGATCCGAAATGTATCCCAACAGGGCATGCACCTTTTCTTTCGCCTGTTGCTGTCTGCCGGATGTATAATGATATGGCCACAAGACGCTGTTTTGCAATTTCCATGTATAATCCAGCACAAACACCTTTTGTACGCAAAGCGGTGTTTCCTCTTTGCCGGCAAACATGCATTGCCAAAATAGAAGATTAGCTTCAAAACAATAAAAGGGAAACATATGCATCCGTAATTGTACCGCATCTGTCCCCTCATCCACCTTATGGATACAATAAGTTTGTTCGGTTGGAATATTCTGTTGTGCCACTTTGATGAACTCCTGCTGTTCCTGCTCTGATAAATATGCCACCGGCATCACAATATGACTGTTCTGTTCCTGCCTTTTGTTCATTGTGTATCCTCCTCTCTCAGCATAGCCAGATTCCCATACCGATACATCCACTGACAACACCGATGACCGCACCTGCTAACACATCTCCCGGAAAATGTACCCCCATCACCACGCGCAATACTGCCAGTACCATTCCCAACCATAGTAAGCACACACCGACCACCGGCCAGACAAAGCAAATCACCGTAGCAATGACAAAGATCGAAAATACATGGCGGCTTGGAAATGACTTTGCTTGTGTGTCCTTGGGAAGCAGTGGTTCAAAACCATATTTCTCATAAGGTCTTTTCGCACCATACAGGGTACGGAAAATACTGACACACACAAAGGAAACCGATGGCGTAACAACAAAGGGTATGACGCGCATATCCCTACAGCAAACCAACCATATCATACATACAAAATATAGAAAGGCGGTCAGGTAAGTAATACCCTTACCTGACCACTTGATCCATGAAATTCCATATTTTTTCCCGCGAATCCATTCCATAATCCGCAAATACTGCTCTTTTGTCATACCGATTCCTTTTCTGTCTCATCCACCTCAGTAATATCCAGACACAATTCTTCTAATTGCTTGACGTCAACCACATTCGGAGCGTCTGTCAATAGACAGGAAGCATCTTTTACCTTTGGAAAAGCGATTACATCACGAATGCTGTCCTGTTTTGCCATAAGCATGATCAGACGGTCCAAACCATATGCCAATCCCGCATGTGGCGGTACTCCATACCGAAAAGCATCCAACAGGAATCCAAATTGCTCGTTGGCATTTTCTTTCGTAAATCCCAATGCCTCGAACATGGTCTCCTGAACATCATTTTGATGGATTCGGATAGAACCTCCCCCCAGTTCTGTACCATTTAACACGATATCGTAAGCCCTGGCACGAACCTTTTCCGGATGATCCTTTAATAATGGAATATCTTCTTCCATCGGCATCGTAAATGGATGATGCATGGCAACATAGCGGCCTTGTTCCTCCGAATATTCAAACTCCGGAAACTCCGTCACCCACAAAAACTTATATTCATTTTTGTCCAACAGGTCCAGATTACGTGCGATTTCCAGACGTAAATTACCCAACACATCCCATACAATTTTATTTTTATCTGCCGCAAACAGCAATAAATCCCCGGGTTCTCCCTGCATGGCATCCACCAGAGCTTTTAGCTGTTCTTCGGACATAAATTTAGCAAAAGAGGATTTATACGTGCCATCTTCATTGATGCATAAATAAGCCAATCCCTTGGCACCGAAATCTTTCGCAAACTTCACCAGAGCATCAATTTTCTTCCGAGGCATAGCCCCCTGTCCTTTGGCATTGATACCCCGCACAGAACCACCATTTTTCAGTGCTCCGGTAAACACACCAAAACCGCAATCCCGTACCACTTCCGATACATCCTGAAGTTCCATGCCAAAACGCATATCCGGCTTATCAGAACCAAAACGGTCCATCGCTTCCTGCCATGTCATACGCTGAATCGGCAACGGAATATCAATATTCAGGATTTCTTTGAAAACTTTCTGCAACAGACGTTCATTCACATCCATCACATCCTCTTCATCCACAAAAGATAATTCCATATCCACCTGGGTAAACTCCGGCTGACGGTCTGCGCGAAGATCCTCATCGCGGAAGCAACGAGCGATCTGGAAATAGCGGTCATAACCGGAACACATCAATAACTGTTTAAATAACTGTGGAGACTGTGGTAATGCATAGAAGTTACCAGGATGTACACGGCTTGGCACCAGATAATCTCTGGCTCCCTCCGGTGTACTCTTGGTCAAAACCGGGGTCGCGATCTCCAAAAAACCTTCCTCCGCCAAAAACTGACGAATCAAGGTAGTGACCCGGCTACGCATTATCAGGTTTTGTTGCAAATCCGGACGCCGCAGATCCAGATAACGATATTTCAGACGAAGTTCTTCTTTCGTTTTGGAATCGGCTTCAATAGGAAATGGCGGTGTCTCCGACTCCGATAACACACGCAACGCTGTTGCCACAACCTCAATCGCTCCCGTCTGAAGGTTTGGATTGATGCCGCCTTCTCTGGCAACCACCTGACCCGTAACCGCAATCACATACTCGCTACGTAATTTATAAGCTTTGTCAAATGATTCTTTTCCTAATGTATCTTCCTGAAAATTAATCTGCAATAATCCACTTCTATCTCGAAGATCGACAAAGATAAGACCGCCGGTATTACGGGCCTTTTGGACCCATCCCATGACAGTCACCGTCTCCCCTATATTTTTCTCACTTAATTCGGCGCATCGGCAGGTACGCTTCAGCCCCTTCATTGATTCAGCCATTCTTTCCTCCATTCCGCACTGTCACTGATCAGAATATCTAACCAGACATTTCTTTTCTCAATCGTAGCGGGAAATACCTGTGTTACAGCGCAAACACAAATCCCCTGCTTATCTTACACCGAATCTGCCAGATTGGCAATAGAAAATCTGAGAACACACTTTTCCCTTGCGTGAAATTCTCCTGCGTAGTATGATGATAAAAAATCTTCCGAAAGGAACGGACAAGGTATGCATCGATTTTTACGCGCGATCGGCTTTCGCAATATAAACAGCCGGCAGGATATGGATAAATTATTGGGAATCATCATGAATGAACCAGACCGACAAAAGAAAATGGAACAGGATGGCAGAATCTATACTGAGATGAGTAAGGATTTTGGGCACAATATGGGAATCACGATCCGAGGAGACTATGACAAACTGGGATTCTTTCACCTGGAACACCATTTCCCGTACTGTACCTGCAATCTATATACCGCCACGGAAGATATTGTTGTAAATAAACGTGTAGATACGGATGCCTATACCGGCATGTGTGACGATATGCGTATGGGGATTTCTTTGATTTTCTATCTGCAAAACGCAGTGGACTATGTCACACTAAAAACACCGGATAACACACCATGCAAAGCGAAACTTTCTTTATCCGGATTAGCGCTAAGCGGAACCATTATTTTAGGAGTGGAACGCTCGGAACAATCCATCCAACGGAAAAATCACGAGACCCGGATAAAAAACCAGCTCATCAAACAGGCGAAAAACGGCGACCAGGATGCGATTGACAGTCTCACCGTGGATGAGATTGATCTCAGTTCCCGTATCGCCAAACGAATCAAAACAGAAGATCTATATAGTCTGGTGGAGACCAGTTTTGTTCCCTATGGTTCCGAATCCGATAATTATTCTCTGCTGGGTATCATCGTCAACTGGTCTTTAGTCACCAATAGCTATACACATGAAGAAATATACCATATGCTAGTAAATTGCAATGGTATTGTAATCACGGTTTGCATTAACAAAAAAGATCTGCTTGGAACTCCCATGATCGGATGTCGTTTTAAAGGGATCATCTGGATGCAAGGCTATGTGGATTTTCAAAAAATCGTATAACTTGGCTGCCCACATTCCTTTTGGTATCACCCAGATCAATCCTTCACATTTCTATTTGGTTGTCTAACCATGTATTTCACAATATTGTGTCAGGCGTTCCGGCACAATATACGGAGTATCTTTCGTATCCGTTATCTCTTCTTTTTTGAGATATACCTGATAATAACACTGGGAATCCGGACAGGAAACCGTTGCTAATTGTCCAGATGCACGACAAACCTTGTACTTCACATGGCAGTTACATTTTCCGCTGGGTTCTGATCCCTTCGCAAAATATTCTGTCCGCACGGTAGAACCCCCCAGCGCCTGATCACACAGTCCCTCCACTGCTAAATTACCACATTTCGTACAAATCGACCGGCTAACAATATCGGATGGCTTCTGAAATTTCTTTTTTTTGCAATTCTTAACCTGATGCACCCGGTCCATAATCTCTTTCCACATTTTTTTGTGGTAGTTTCCGTCCTCCTGTGATAACTCACTATCATATCCGGTCCAAATTCCAGCCGTATAATAAGGCGTGTACCCCTCGAACCAGTAATCACTGTTATTGGAAGTAGTTCCGGTTTTACCGGCCAGAGCAATACCGGAATTTTCTAATGCCACTGCCTTACCAGTTCCTTTGGTCACCACTTCTTCCATCGCATCCGTCAAAAGCCAGGCTGTGCTTTCCTTCATCACCCGGGTAGAATCCTCTTTATTTTCCAGCAGCACATTTCCCTCATGATCCACCACTGTGGAATAGAAGATCGGTTTATTATATTTGCCACCATTGGCTATGCTGGCATATGCCGTAGTAAGTTCCAGATTTGTCACACCATCTGTCAATCCCCCCAGTGCCATTGGCAACTGAAGATCTGTATATACTTCCCCCTCCTCATCTTTCCTTTCTTCCACCAAAGTAGTAAAATGCAGATTCCGCAAATAGTCAAATCCCGTCTGCGGCGTCACCTCGGCAAACGTCTTTACTGTGACTATATTCATGGAATTTACGATACCATCCCGAAGAGTGGTCAATCCCTGATATACCCCATCATTCCAGTTGTGTACCTGTGTTCGCGTCCCGGGATACTGATACGGGGCATCATCCTGTACCGTACCAAGGGTCATCCCACAACTATCCAGTGCCGGCAAATAAGTCGAAACAATCTTGAAGGTAGAGCCGGGTTGTCTTAATGATGCGGTTGCACGATTAAATGTACGATTCGCTGTCTTATTTCCCCTGCCTCCTACGATGGCCATAACCTTGCCAGTGGATTGTTCCATCAATACAAAGGATGCCTGTGGTTGTTTGATCAAATGAATCTGTTCCTCCTGCACTGTTCCATCGGTCAATAACATGGCCTGACGAAATTTCCGGATATATTTTTTCGCCTGTTTCTCCTGATCAAAATACAGATTAATTTCTTTTCCGATCTGTTCAAAATAATTTTTGATATCATTTTCCGTGTATTCATTCACCGTGCCATCCGGTTTCTGTATGGACAAATGGTAGGATAGATATGATTTTGTGCCCACCGGATAATTGGCATCATCATTGATTACATCATTGCAGATTTTCTGTATCTTGCCATCCTGACAGGTATAAATCTTGAGACCACCACGATAAATCGCATTATACGCCTGTGTCTCTGTATATCCCAGTTTTTGTTTCAAATCTTCTAATACACTGTCAATCACTGCATCTACATAGTAAGAATTGACATTATCTTTAACCGTACTCTTTTTCTGATTCACATTTTCAATCCGGGCATACACATCATCGCCCAACGCATCCTCATACTCCTCTTCGGAAATATACTCCTGTTCCAGCATATATTTCAGTACGATTTTACGCCTGTCACTATTGTTCTGTGGTTTCGCAATGGGATTATATTCGGTGGGATTTTGAGCAATGCTGGCCAATACCGCCGCCTCTGATATTGTTACTTGCGAAACATCCTTATTAAAATACCGTTTAGAGGCAGTCTGTACCCCCAATGTGTTTTGCCCCAGATTAATAGTATTTAAGTAATACTCCAAAATCTGGTCTTTGTCCATCTCATTTTCCAACTGCACTGCCAAATGCTGTTCCTTGATCTTGCGGGATAGTTTGGAAAAAAATGTGGTTTCATTCCCACCACCAAATACCTGATTTTTCAAAAGCTGCTGTGTAAGTGTACTGGCTCCCTGTGTAAATCCATCATCCTCAGAAATGCCGGAATATATTGCACGTAATACCCCTTTCATATCCACACCATAATGTTCATAAAACCTGGCATCCTCTATGGCAATGAAGGCATGCTGGACACACTCCGGAATATCCTTCAAGGACACATATTCTCGATTGGCATCTGATCCTATCAACGTCTGAATCTGATTATGATCTGCATCATAGATTGTCGTTGCATATCCCTCCGGCATGATCTCCAATGAACTGATGTCAGGAGCACTATCACACAGGCCCCTTGCCATACCGATCACACTAAAAGAGGTCACCAACAAGGCGGCAATCACCAGGATGATCCCCACAAATACAAATCCCACACGAACGCGGTTTTTAATTTTTCTCCTGTCCGAAGTCAGATCTCTCTGTTTCTGACGAATCTTCTGCTCACTATAATTCATGCTTTTCTCTCCTTCAGACATGCCATCTCAGATGACACAAACAACATTGGAGTTTCTTACACATTTTACTCTATCCACTAACGAAAGAAACTATCACGCGCTCCTGCATGATAGTCTCCCTCTGTGGTATCGAAACGATTATTTATTGCGATAAATAATATCGGATCTCTTTGGTCCATTGGATACCATCGTAATCGGCACGCCAATCTCCTGTTCAATAAATTCGATATACTTACGGCAATTCTCCGGCAACTGACCATATTCCTTGATTCCTGTAATATCACAATTCCACCCCGGCAACACCTCATATACCGGTTTCGCCTTTGCTAACTGTGTTGTCACAGGGAAATCCCTGGTCACTTCGCCCTCTATCTCATAACCAACACATACTGGTATCTCCTCTAAATATCCCAGGCAGTCCAATACCGTCAACACCACTTCCGTTGCACCCTGAATCTGACAACCATAACGGCTTGCCACCGCATCAAACCACCCCATACGGCGAGGACGTCCCGTGGTCGCACCATATTCACCACCGTCACCACCATGTTTACGCAATGCATCCGCTTCTTCTTCGTCTAAAATCTCACTGACAAATTCACCGGCGCCTACTGCACTGGAATATGCCTTAACCACTGTTACAATCCGTTGAATCGCGTATGGTGGAATCCCCGCACCAATGGCACCATATGCCGCCAGCGTAGAAGACGACGTTACCATTGGGTAGATTCCGTGATCCGGGTCCTTTAGGGAACCCAACTGTCCTTCCAGCAAGATATTCTTACCATCTTTGATTGCCTGACGCAGAAATGCAGAGACATCACATACATATGGAGCCACCATATCACGGTACTCATGCAATGTGTTCAACAACTCAGCCGGATCAAGCTCTGGTTTTTGATATAGATATTTCAAAATAACATTTTTCTGGTCACAAACCCGTGCAATCTTGTCCTTTAATACCTCATCATCAAATAATTCGGATACCTGGATACCAATCTTCGCATATTTATCGGAATAAAATGGAGCAATCCCGGACTTGGTGGAACCAAAAGATTTCTTCCCCAGACGCTCCTCTTCATACTGATCGAAAGCAATATGATATGGCATTAGAATCTGAGCGCGGTCAGAAACCAGAATCTTCGGCTTTGGGACACCACGCTCCACCAAATCATTGATCTCCCGAAACAGATAAGGAATATTTAATGCAACACCATTACCAATAATACTGGTAGTATGATCATAAAACACACCGGATGGTAACAAATGCAACGCAAACTTACCATAATCATTGATAATCGTATGCCCGGCATTACTACCGCCCTGAAAACGTACGATAATATCGGACTCCTGTCCCAGCATATCTGTAATCTTGCCTTTTCCTTCATCGCCCCAATTTGCACCTACAATTGCTGTTACCATTCTTTTCCTCCTATCTCGTGCAAAAGCCTTCTGCCAGACATATCATAAGCGGCTTAAAATGCCTTCCAAATGCCAATGCACAATCCGTCATATTCTTGTGTCGCCAAAGCACAAAACACCATTCTGACACATTAGTCATAGTATACCGTATCTTGTCTCACAAAGCAAATGATAATCATATCACCTCAGGAGCATAACTCCTTTGTGAAGCATCATACCAACTGCCGCAAAATACCGAAACACGAGAGATCTTACACATTAATCTCTGCTTTCATTCCCAGGATATCCTGATTTGCATCCAGCACCGGTTGTACCACATTCTCCACAAATTCCTGTACCTGCGAAGGAGAACGTCCCACATATTTGGCAGGCTCCATTGACGCCTGTAATTCTTCCAGTCCCATCGGAAATTCTTCATCATCGGCAATCAATTCTAACAGATTGTTCTCCTGACCTAATTCTTTCACATTTCTGCCTGCTTCCATCGACAGAGTACGAATCTTTTCATGCAGCTCCTGTCGATTACCACCCGCCTTTACCGCATCCATCATAATATTTTCGGTGGCCATAAATGGCAGTTCTGACATCAGGCGTTTCTCGATCACCTTATCATAAACCACCAGTCCATCCACTACATTCAGTAACAGATCCAAGATACCATCCGTTGCCAGAAATCCCTCTGGAATACTGATACGTTTATTGGCAGAATCGTCCAGGGTTCTCTCAAACCACTGGCACGCAGAGGTAAACATGGTATTGGTCACATCCGCCATCACATAACGGGACAGGGATGCGATACGCTCGCTTCGCATAGGATTTCGCTTATACGCCATTGCGGAAGACCCGATCTGATTCTTCTCAAAAGGCTCCTCAATTTCCTTGAGATGCTGCAGCAAACGAATATCATTGGAGAATTTATGCGCGCTGGCAGCAATCCCTGCCAATACATTCGCCACACGGGTATCCAGTTTACGGGAATACGTCTGTCCGGAAACCGGGAAACAGGTATCAAATCCCATTTTCCGGGCGATGATCTGATCCAGTTTTTTCACCTTTTCCTCATCGCCGTCAAACAATTCCATGAAACTTGCCTGTGTACCTGTAGTACCCTTAGAACCCAATAACTTCATCGTAGACAGAACGTAGTCCACATCTTCCAGATCCATCATAAATTCCTGAAGCCACAGTGTAGCACGTTTTCCCACTGTAGTAGGCTGTGCCGGTTGGAAATGAGTAAATGCCAGCGTTGGCTGATCCTTATATTTCATGGCAAACTTCGCCAGCTCATCAATGACATTGATTAGTTTCTTCTTCACCAGATACAGAGCTTCCGTCATGATGATCACATCGGTATTGTCTCCCACATAGCAGGAGGTTGCTCCCAGATGAATGATTCCTGCCGCTTTCGGACACTGCTGTCCATAAGCATAAACATGAGACATGACATCATGACGTACCAGTTTTTCTCTCTCTTTTGCCACATCATAATTAATCTCATCTGCATGTGCCTTTAATTCATCAATCTGTTCCTGCGTCACGGCAGGATCTCCCTGCTCATTTTTGAGTCCCAATTCATTCTCTGCCTCTGCTAAAGCGATCCACAGCCTTCTCCAGGTCCGGAATTTCTTATCCGGTGAAAAAATATACTGCATCTCTTTGCTGGCATAACGTTCTGACAATGGACTCGTATACTTATCTGTACTCATCTTCTATTACCTCATTTCTTTATGATATATCAATAGTTACCAATATGATTTCACTTTTCATATGAGTTAATGCTCGTATTCACCGCGAATATCTTCTTTGGGCGGTTCTAACGGATACTCCCCGGAGAAACACGCATGGCAATATCCTGTGTTGCCTCCCATCAGCTCTGCCAGACGGCCGGCATTGAGATAGCCCAGTGAATCCGCCCCAATCATATCGGCAATCTCCTCTACCGAATGTTGATACGCAATCAACTGCTCACTGGATGGCACATCTGTTCCAAAATAACATGGATATCGAAATGGTGGAGAGCTGATCCTGACATGTACTTCCGCAGCACCAGCATCTTTAATCATTTTCACAATCCTTGCACTAGTGGTTCCCCTTACGATTGAGTCATCAATCATCACGACACGTTTCCCACGTACCACTTCCCGCAGAGCATTTAATTTCACGCGGACACTGGATTCTCTCGATGACTGTTTCGGCTTAATAAAGGTGCGTCCCACATAACTGTTCTTGACAAACGCCGTTCCATATGGTATGCCGGACTCCAAGGAATAGCCCATAGCGGCGGCATTGCCAGATTCCGGTACACCCACTACGATATCCGCCTCCACCGGATGATCCTGCGCCAGAATGCGCCCTGCGATCAGGCGGGAACTGTGTACAGAAATTCCATCGATATAGCTATCCGGTCTGGCAAAATAAATATATTCAAAAATACATTTTGCATGCTGCTCCGATACCATACTTTTATCTGATTGAATTCCCTCTGCATTGATTGTCACTATCTCCCCCGGCTCCACATCCCGGATAAACTCTGCACCTACGGTATCCAGGGCACAACTCTCAGAGGACAGGAAATAGGCATTATCTCTCTTGCCGATGCAAAGAGGCCGGAATCCAAAAGGATCTCTGGCACCAATCAGCTTACGCGGACTGGCAACCACCAAAGAATAAGCTCCCTTAATACGCTCCATCGCCAACTTCACCGCTTCTTCTACTTTACCCACATGTAGTCTCTCTCTGGCAATCAGATACGCAATCACCTCAGAATCAACAGATGTATGAAAGATAGCACCATTTAACTCTAATTCCTGACGCAAATCTAAGGCATTCACCAAGTTTCCATTATGCGCCACCATCAAAGTGCCTTTGATATAATTTAAAACCAGTGGTTGTGTGTTCTCCGGAATACTGGCACCAGCAGTAGAATAGCGCACATGCCCCACGCCGATGTCCCCCACCATCTTCTCCAGATGCTCGGCATCAAACACTTCATTGACCAGTCCCATTCCCTTACATACCTGAGAGTTTCGCAGGGCACCATCCGTCTTACTGACAGCGATACCGCAACTCTCCTGTCCACGATGCTGCAGAGAAAACAAGCCATAATAGATCGACGAAGCAACATCACCCCCATCCAGATCATACATTCCAAAGACACCGCACTCTTCTCCCAGCTTTTGTTCTTCTTCATTGGCTAATAAGCATTTTCTGTGACAACTGTCACAATTTTGTCCATGACAATTCATTTTGTTCTCCTTCATGCTAGTTCTTTCATGTATACTATATTTGCAATGGATCGGCAAAAGAAAAACCCCGAAATCATCACTGTGTATGTTCACTTCAATCAATCCGGGGTAATTATCTGTCACCACATTTATTATAACCGTTTCTACAAAATTCGCAAGACTTGTTTCTCACTTTTTAGCGGATTTGCGTTTGGATTTGGAGGACTTTTGCTTTGTCTTGGCAGTTGCCGTTGCCGTAGGCGCTGCGGTAATCTCCGGACTTGGAGAGGGAGACAGACGCGCCTCTAACTGTTCTTCTGTCAAGATCCCCCGTCTAAATTTGGCTGTCAGTATCCGCACCACAGACTCCCGAAGCCGTTCCTCGGTAATAGAACCATCCTCTACTCGCTGCAACAGTTCCCGATATGCTTCTTGTAAATTAGCAGGCATCAGGATAATATCGGCTCCCGATTTAAAAGCCTGGTATGCGGCCTCCGCCGCTGTATAATGATCCGTAATCGATGACATGTCCAAAGCATCTGTCACAATCACTCTTTGAAAACCCAATTCATCCCGCAGAATGGTTCGCATCACCAACTCCGACATGCTGGCCGGTTCCTTCGTTTCTGTCACCCGGCTAACGGAGATATGGGATACCATTACAAAATCAGCACCTGCCTTAATCCCTTCCTGAAAAGGCACAAAATCCGTCTTACGCAACATCGTGATACTGCTATCAATATCCACATTTTCCTGGTGAGTGTCACCGTCTGATGATCCCTGCCCCGGAAAGTGTTTCAGCGTAGCACTGACGCCCCGCTCCTGGCATCCCTGCACAAAGGCCGATACCAAATCTGCCACCTTCTTCGGATCATCACCAAAAGAACGGTTGCCAATCTCCGTATTCAGTGCACTGGTTTTCA
Organism: uncultured Jutongia sp.; assembly: GCA_964521555.1. Taxonomy (GTDB): domain Bacteria; phylum Bacillota; class Clostridia; order Lachnospirales; family Lachnospiraceae; genus Butyribacter. The sequence continues at coordinate 69,722 of CAZFSU010000007.1, forward strand.
CATCTGCCACAGGAGCAAAGTCTACATTGAATCCCAATGCACGAATTTCTCTGGCAATCGTCCGTCCCATTTCATATACATAATCTCCGTCTTCCTTTTTTCCGATCTCCTCTGCGGAAGGAAATTCTGTTGTCTTCATTTTCTGATTGGAGGCCACTCTTGCCACATCACCGCCCTCTTCGTCCACAGCTACAAACAAAGGAGTCTGGCTGCTCTCCTGCAAACCTGTGATGAGATTCTCGGTCTGTTTGATTTTTGCTATATTTCTGGAAAACAAAATCACGCCCCCCACGGGAATTTGCCCCAGAGTCGCTTTCATCGTTTTGGTACATTTCTTAAACTCATAATAATTTCCCTTACGGGTATCTAATTGCTCCAGATTGACCATGAATAATTGACCCACACGTTCCTCTGTGGACATCTCCCCATAATAGCGGCCCGCCAATTCCAACGCTTCCTCTTCTGACAGTGTCACCACTGGTTTTTCCGATGCCATAGGCGTATTCTTGGGATCCGGTGTGTATTTGGTGATTGGCTCCTTACTCTGACTGCCCGGTAAACTACATCCCGTGACCACAAATGCCATAACCAAACATAAGCATTTTAATACGACCACCCGAACTCTTCTCCAGTTATTCCGTTTCTTCATATATTGATATCCTCCACTTGGTTCTTGATATTCTCCTGTTGATTTTCCTAATAGTATAAAAGTAAACTCCGTTTTTTTGCGCTATCAGGTTACCACACTAGTCTAACATTTGCGGACAAAATAATCTATAAAATTTTTTGGAAATTTTGTAAAGTGCCCAAGCACCCCTGCATAATATAAAACTGTAAATATAATTAACTGTCGATGAAAACGACAGAACGGAGGATTTTATGAGTGATTTAGCAGCTACAAACTGTGGATGCGCTTCAAATGACAATGGATGCAGTTGGATTATTATCCTGTTACTCCTGTGCTGCTGCGGTAATGGAAATGGTTTCAGCGGCTTCGGCGGCGGATGCGGTGGAAATGACGGTTGTGGTTCCATCATCTGGATCATACTTATTCTGTGCTGCTGCTGCGGCGGTGGATTCTAATCACTCCATCCGATTCATGTGAGCATGATAATACTCACACCAGTCAAACAGAAAGGGCTGGCATCATGTCTGGTGCCAGCCCCTGTTTTTATTTCATCGGAAATTCTATTTCTTCTTTTTGTGCTTTCTGCACTGAAGACATTCCCGATCAATCTCATAGATTGTGTCTTCTTCAATAATCAAATCCCGATCTTTGGGATCGTCGGATAAGACATCGGGTTGTTCCACAACATGCATCGCATGTATGGGATTCCCCCGCACAGAACCTGCTTCATCGCCATAATAATAGTATCGCATAATTTTCCTCCTATACGTTTCTACTATTAATTTATGCAAAAGCCGCCCGTATGGAAGTATAAAATACTATTTCCTGCCAAAATACTTACCGATCCCATCTAACTGTGAAGTCATAGACTGTAATAACAGATCCAGTACCGTTATTGCCACCATAGATTCCACTACAACCACCGCTCTTGGAACGATGATGGGATCATGGCGTCCTCTGATCCCAATCACAATTTCTTCCCCATCCCGGTTTACGGTTTGTTGTTCTCTGGCAATGGATGGCGTAGGTTTGATCGCTGCCCGCAGCCTCACGTCACTTCCGTCACTGATACCGCCTAAGATCCCCCCGGCATGATTAGTTGTCTTGGCCACTTTTCCCCCGTTCACACAAAAACTGTCATTAAAATCAGAACCAAAGCTGCCGGCCGCCGCAAAACCATCTCCGATTTCTACGCCTTTCACTGCACCAATGGACATAACCGCCTGTGCCAAGAGGGCATCTAACTTGTCAAAGACAGGTTCACCTATACCAGTTGGCAGACCATGAACTACACATTCTACAATACCTCCGGCAGAATTCTGTTCTGCCATTTTCCCCGCCAGACGATCTTCTGCCTGCGCAGATGCCTCCAGATCCGGCATAAACAAGGGACTTTTCGCAATATTTTCTCTTTTGGCCTTCGTATCATCTATGGTAATCCCGGCAATGGACTGACTATATGCATATACTTCAATTCCGAGACTTTTCAAAACTTCCTCTGCCACAGCACCACCTGCCACACGCCCGATGGTTTCACGGCCGGAAGAACGCCCACCACCACGGTAATCACGAAATCCATACTTTTGGTCAAAGGTATAATCTGCATGCCCCGGACGATAATAATTTGCAATCTCCGAATAATCTTTGGAACGCTGAGTCTGATTCAAAACCACCATAGAGATGGGCGTTCCTGTGGTTTTCCCCTCAAATACACCGGATTGAATCTGCACCAGATCTTCTTCCTTACGCGGGGTAGAGTACTTGGTCTGTCCGGGCTTTCTACGATTTAAATACTGTTGCACGATTTCCTCATTGAGAGGCAGTCCTGCCGGACAGCCGTCTACAACAGCGCCAATCCCGATACCGTGGGATTCCCCCCATGTCGTCACGCGAAATAACTTACCAAAGGTTGAACCTGCCATATCTCACTTCCTCCTGATCATTATAAGTATTGAGGTAGTATATACCAGATAGCAGCACTGCATGCCGCCTCCGTACTACTACACGTTCTGTTTTAATGATGGAACAAACGCAGCCCGGTAAAGCTCATAACGATCCCATGCTTATTACATGCATCAATCACATCCTGATCCCGGATCGAACCGCCCGGCTGTGCAATATAGCTGACACCACTGCGGAATGCTCTCTCCACATTATCACTAAATGGGAAAAATGCGTCAGACCCACAAGTGACACCTGTCGCCTGTGACAGCCATTTTTGTTTTTCCTCTTTTGTAAAAACCGGCGGCTTCTCGGTAAATACTTTTTCCCATTCTCCATCTGCCAGTACATCCATATAATCCTCACCAATGTACAGATCAATGGCATTATCCCGGTCTGCCCGCTTCATGTCCGTCTTAAACGGCAGATTCAAGACCTGTGGAGACTGACGCAATAGCCAGTTATCTGCCTTTTGGCCTGCTAATCTGGTACAATGGATACGGGACTGTTGTCCGGCACCGATCCCGATTGCCTGTCCATTCTTGACGAAACAAACCGAATTGGACTGGGTATATTTCAAAGTGATCATCGCAATCGCCATATCATCCCTGGCTTCCTGTGGCAGTTCCTGATTCTCCGTCACCACATTGCTAAAGAATGCCTCATCAATATTTAATTCATTTCGTCCCTGCTCAAAGGTGATGCCAAACACTTCCTTGTGCTCCACCGGATTCGGTTCATAATCCGGATCAATCTGGATGATGGCGTAATTCCCCTTCTTTTTCTCCTTTAATAACTCCAATGCTTCCGGCTCATATCCCGGTGCGATGATACCATCCGAAAATTCTCTCTTGATCATTTTAGCTGTGCATACATCACACACATCGGATAGGGCAATAAAATCTCCATAGGATGACATACGGTCCGCCCCTCTGGCTCTGGCATATGCGGCTGCCAGTGGCGTTAGTTCTCCTAAATCATCCACCCAGTATATCTTTGCCTCCACCTCACTTAACGGATTGCCAATGGCTGCACCTGCCGGGGATACATGTTTAAAAGAAGTCGCTGCCGGCATACCTGTAGCTTTCTTTAATTCCCGAACCAACTGCCAGCCATTAAAAGCATCCAGGAAATTAATATACCCCGGCTTGCCGTTTAATACTTCGATGGGAAGTTCCCCTTCCTGCATATAAATTTTAGACGGTTTCTGATTTGGATTGCACCCATATTTCAATTCTAATTCTTTCATAATCATTGATCCTCCATTCTGATTTATGTAAAAGCACCACAGAAGTTTGTGACACTTTCTTCCTGTCATTTATTTGTTTTTATTGACGATGGCAGAACGATATTCCCCTGTGGCAATATCGATATACCGAACGAAGAGCGATACCTTGTTGTCCTCGTTCAGACTATTCCACAGCATCTCTGTAAACGCGTCCATATCATCTGACATTTCCACCAGCTTTGGTTCACCTTCAAAACTTGGCAGCGGTTCCCCGTCTTCTAAATAGGTATGAATGAAATGACCTTCCCCTGCCACCGGATTGTTATATGCGAACGTATAACGATTGCAGGCATCGGCATTGCCATGATTGCTCTTCAAAATCGACATGGCATAATTATATTCCCCATTTTCCACATGCATGATACCGGAAATACGAGGAGTATAGTTTGGCGCATCCGGCTCAAATTCCCTGGTACGCAGTGCCTGTTCAAAGGTCTGCTGTTTATCCATCAGCTCATAGATGGTATCCGTCTGATCCCCATTCGTTACAATCGTCTTATTACCTAATACACGTACCGGTGCATAGATAATCAGGCTGGGATCACTTAACTTAGACGGATCAAATGCCTGTGTACGGATTCCCGTACCGTCCTCTACAAAAACACGGTTTCTACTATTCTCACTACGACCCATGATGAAATAAGCCGTAACGGCATACTTGCCATTTGGTGACTTGCCAATCACAATTCCACGACCCGGATAGGCATTTCCTCTCAATTCATTTTCCAGCGAAATCATCTGCATGTTCTTTCCTCCATTCCGAAGCACTTGTACTTCTGTTAAACGTGTCTATAACGAAAAACGACCACCCCGGGCAAACTGATCTGCCCAGGCGGTCGGCTCCTCTTTCCATACTCCCTGTGGGTCATCCCACTTATCCGCCAGTCGTATGGAACTCTTTTACAAGAATACTCTATTTTGGAAAATAATTCAAGTTTTTTCAGACAGAAGAAGATCAAATTTTCTAATATCTCTTATCGCTATTATATGCCCAATTCATATAAGCGGTCTCCAGTGTTTCTATCAACTCTTTTTCGGAAAGATGCTCCGACAAAGAAAACCAATGGAAGATCGCAGCATCCTCCCCTACCATATCCTCATCCTCTGATAAGTTCAAAAAATGGCGGGACTGCAATTTTTGATACTGTTTTTTGGTTATCTTGGTCCGGATACCATCCTCCAAACGATAATAGGTACTCTTTCCCTGTTTTAACTCTTTCATGGCAAAATTTGTCACACACAGCTCCCCATCCTGCAAATAAAGATCCTGTGAGATATATTCTCCGCTGCCTGCCCCACCCCAAGCTCCATCTCCTACACTATAATGATAAATTTCATCCAAATCGGTATAATAATAGACCATATACTGATCCGGCTCCGTTCCCAGCCAGTCGGTCTGATTCTCTGTCTCTGGTGTGATCTCCACCAGATTTTTTCCCTCTTCGTCCACCTCATAATAAGCATTTTCTGAAATACCTCCGGTACCACCCATGAAGCTGACAAACACCTCCAGCCGTCCGTTATGATCTAAATCATTGATCAGAAAGAAATAGCTCTCCGGTTCGATATCCACCGGCTTCGTTTCCTTTAACCAGGGCATCCATACTTCCTTTTGTTGCGCGATCAGTTGTATTTGATCATCGACGGAGAGTTTGTTGGAAGCGGCACTGACAAATCCAAAATTTTGATAGGATTTCTCCATACGTTGTGCCAATTCCTGATCTGTAATCGGCACAGCACCATAGTCTTCATCGATATCAACCGTTTGAAACCACTGAAAAACCGCCAATCTGTCTGTCATTGGCTGAAAATAGTCTCTGGAAATCTCATACCATTCCCGCGCCGATATCTTTTGTCTCTCCTGATCATAAAAAGAATACTCCCATCCTAATTGCTCTTCTCCTGAAGATTTCTCAAGGGTGTTTTTCTGTTCCCAGGAACAATATTCCTTCTCGCACAAAACGCCATCCCGCAACACAACATCCAGCTCCGCTTCCGAGTGATCTATCGCAGAACTGCGCCGCCAGTCGCTTAATGCATAGTGATAGATGTCTGCCGACTCATCATAATAAACCGCACAGGCCTCCGCAAAATCGGCAAAATCGCTCTCCCTGTCCTCTGACTTTGATTCAAAGGAAATATGATCTAAGCCATCCTGTTTTGTATTGACCTCATAATAATCGTTGATGGGATAACCTCCGTTTCCCGGATAGGTCTGGCAAAAGATTTCCACTCTCCCATTTTGATTCAAGTCGCAGATCATATAATTATAGTTCACAGCACCCTGATAAACAATCGAAGAATATTCATCTTCCTGCTCCCGATAATCATATTTCCATAGCTTCTCGTTGTCTATGATGACCTGTATCTGTTGTTCCAAAGATGCTGTATCAATATCGGTATCTCTAGCCGGTTTTGCTGCCGCAGACAAATTCTCCTGCTCCTGTACCTTGGCTGTCTCAACCCCGGAATCCTCTTCGTTGACACCACAGCCCGATATCAGTCCTGTCATCAGTCCGACAGTCAGACATACCATCCACATTTTTGTCGGTGCCGTCTTGTTTTTCACTGATCAATTCCCCCTTTGTTTCATCGAAGACTCCGCAAGTCCATTTTACCACGAAACAATTCAAGCGTATCTCCTAAAACAGGATACTCTATAAGGGAGAAAAATGCAATCCGGTTACGATCTGACTTTTCCATCGTTTACGGAACCATCCACAATCGTTCCATTTTCTAATTGCAAAATTCGCTGACAACAATCGGCTACATCCCGATCATGCGTAACAATGATGATCGTTTTACCCATGCTATGGATTTTTTGAAATAACTGCATAATTTCTCTGGATGTCTTAGCATCTAAAGACCCTGTAGGCTCGTCCGCCAGAATCACATCGGTATCTGCAATCAATGCCCTGGCAATAGCACAGCGCTGTTGCTGTCCACCAGATAACTGATTCACTTTCTTTTTTGCCAATTCCCCGATCCCCAACTGTTCCAGCAAATCAAACACTTTCTTTTTTCTTCCTTTTATATTGCGGGCCAATAACGGCATTTCAACATTTTCGTATACTGTATACCGTTCCATCAATTCAAAATTCTGAAATACAAAACCGATATGCTTTTTCCGGTATGCCTGCAATCCCCGTGTATTATAATCCGATATCTTTTCTTCTCTAAAATAAAATTCACCGCTGGTCGATGTATCCAACCCTCCCAAAATATTCAAAAGAGTCGTCTTTCCAGAACCGGAGGTACCCATAATCGCAACCATTTCTCCTTGAGATATATTCAAGGAAACATTCTTTAATGCGTTGGTGGAGATCCCATTTTTGTCATAGGTTTTTTCTATATTTTTCAGAGATAACATACAAACCTCCTTTGATTTCTAATGCTACTTTGCGTTTCTCAACAAGCCAGCCGGATGGTTCAACAGCAGCTCGGTCAAAATGCATAATACAAAAAACACGACCATTCCAATCCCTAACATAGACAATTTTCTTATGATATCTGGCTGGAATACGATACCCCTTTGTCTGACAAACACCATTACCATGCCAAGCACCCATTTCATCATAAGAAGTTTCCGCGGCCTCTGTATTGACCGAATATACAGCAGTTTTCTCAGAAAACAATCCATTACCATAAACAACCAGAACCATCATCAGTGCCATACCGATCACCAATAACAAGTCGGACGGTTTATCCCGAAACATATAATCCCCCTTATTTCAATAACTGAGCTGGTGAAATCCTCTGAAAAATCAACTGCGGTATCACCGTCACCATGCCTGCTAAAATCACACTTAACAGCAAAATATATGGCAATGTATACACATAATAAATATCCCATATAAAGTATTGCAGGATTCCCCATGACGGATATTCAAAATATAAAGGAATCACAGCATAAAATAATAAATGGGTGCTTAATAATGCCAATCCGAAAAGAATACTATTTTCCCATAATAATTTATGAAAAATGTCTCTGCCAGACATACCCGTAACATACATAATGCCATATTCCCGCTTGTTTATATAATACGAAGAAATCTGCAAACTGCACATGACAATCACAGAAACTAACATCCCCAATAGAAACAATCGTTTTACCAGAACAATAGCGAAAGAATTCATCTGTTCCTGTTGTTTTAGCATGGTATCAATCGACAATAAATCCAAATTCACATGATTTTCTTTTGCCAATGCCTGGATTTTTTGCTCAACCACTGACACATCACAGGTATCGTCTAAAACATAATATTGCTGACTGGACATAGGCTCTTCATCCGGACGCATAAAAAATATCATATGATCTGTATTGTAGAGACTGGTAATCTCGGGAATCTCTTTCCAACTCATTTCCTCTGCCACCCAACGCTGGTCAGACTCCAAAAGCCCGGCCACAAAATATTCCCCTCCATTTTGAGAAATACGTTGCCCAACCTTCACCACATCCCGAAAGGCTGCTCCAAAATAAAGCGGCATAATTTCTCTGTCTACCAGTTCTTTTTGTTTGTCAGAATCCATCTCCTCCGATAACTTCCAGGGACAAATTTTTCGCATTCCATCTGTAATAAAAGTGAGTTCAACATCTCCAGTGGTTTCATAGGAAGCACTTTGGTATCCTTCTTGCACGTGAAAGATATCTTCTGTTAAGTTTGTACCGAGAATACAACTTTCACCCAAGACCGTTATTTCCTCCATCTGTCCCAAGGCATCCAGAAATGGTTTGATATCTGCTTCCTCCCCATCTTCCAATTCCTCGCCGAAGTAATTGAAATATCCCGTCCTGGTAAGATCTGTGGGAAAAGCCTTTTCACAGGACATCCGGTTATAACGATAACTTTGGACAAATAACAAAGATATACCAAATAAAGATATACAGGCAATCAACATGAACAGTATGAAAAAATGGCGCACCATACGATCGGATAGGGAACGTAATGCTAAAACAAATATGTATCGTAATTTCAAGCTAATTCTCCTTTAAATCCATCAGTTCATGTGCCAATGCCTCATTACCAACCAACTGCATTTTATTAATTGCGGTCTGGAAGTCCTCTTTTCCATCTTTTGTCTCAACAAACTTTTTCTCTGGATCTTCGTCTCTTATCTCATACCAATTCTGTATTAACACATATTTTCCATTTTCTTTCTTCCACATTTGTCCCTCGGGACCAAAAACAGTATTCATGATTCCTTCTTCGGAAGCGGAATAGGTAAGCAGCTCCATCGCTTTGTCTGAATGCTCCGCCGTGGAAGGTATGGAAAGGCAATAACATTCCCTTCCTGTGTCATCAAACGACTGTAGCCATATCGGCATACCGAAAACTCCTTTTTGTCCGGTGTGATCGTATGTATACTCTTTGATCTGATTGATCGCATTGGAATATTTTGAATAGAGATCGGGATATTTCTTTATGTCGTCCTCCAGATCCTTTAATTTCCCTTCCTTTACTGCATCATAATAATCTATGCTTCCCAGAAAGACATACAAATCCGCATTTTGTACAAACTTTTCCCCATTAACTCCATCCGATCCATATGCCACTGGGTAGGGTTCAAGCTGCACCTCCAGATCCAATTTTTCTTTGAGCAAATCTCCGAACCACCCCTCCAGTTTCCCCCCGTCAGGACCATAAGCCCCATAAGGATCTGCATAAGCTCTTAAAACCACCGGTGTACCTGGCTCTTTTGCTTCCTGAATTTGAAAGTGATCTATCATGATAATTACAACCGCCACAAGAAAAAAGACAATCATCTTCACACACGAAAAATACCTCTTTTTCATTTTACCCTCCTCCTTAACAATACCCTTAGCGGCTGTGAAACGAATTACATATTTGAACCATAACACATCTTACCCCCCATTACTACCAAACATTCCCAATATGGTAAAATTAGTAGTTTATTTGATAAATTTTATTTTCAAATGAACACTTTCTTTGGATTTTTACTGTAAAGGAATAGTATCATTCTTCCGTGCATATCTTGTAGAGAGAATATTATTTTATGAGGAGGTTATCTATGCCTACCACATCTGAACATAACCGCCATATGGCAATGTTGCGGGCGGCCATCCCATATGTTATGCCCCAGAGCCGCCACGCCATCGAAATGCTGCTACAGGCGGATGCTCTGGTACACACCGCCAGAAATTTCCCCGGAGAGAATGAGTTTTCTTTAGAATCTGCTGAATTACACGAGGACTACGGAGAATCCTCTCCATCAGCAACGGGAAAAAATTATCAACCCGATCCCGAAAATATGTTATTGCATATTCAGGAATTTTGTTCACCGAGAGAATCCGATCTCATTCAGACTGTACTAAACGTCATCCGGGCCGGGAAGCTATTCCGCGGCTATCAGGAATTTCAGGCAGCCCATCCTGTGCCACAAAATGAAGATCTATCAGCGGCTTCCATGTCCGGCAGCCATAATCAGTTGATGGAATTTTTGTTATCCCGCTTAAATCCGGAACAAAAAACCATCTTTGAACAGATGCAGCAAATCATGTATAATGATAGGTGTACGTCACCAGAAAGGACATCTTATGATACAGAAAACCAACTGGCAGACTCATGAAGCGTTTCAAAACCTTCATCCGCAAAAACAAAAAATGATATTGATGCTGACCGAGGCTCTGCAAAATAAAAAACTGACAGAAGCACTTCCGATCCTGATGCAATGGAAACAGCAGATGGCTGAAGAAAATATTTCCTTCACCCCAGAAGAAAATGAGATTTTAACTGAAATTTTTATGGCCAATTTATCACCAGCAGGTAAGAAACAGTATGAATACTTAAAACCTTTTATCAAAGCAAAATAACAGAATACTTTCGGAGGAAACCACATGAGTACACAAAATATATATCAGGATACTTTCAATCAAATCAAAGACACATTTCAGGAAGAAGCCGCCTCTCTTCTAAACGAAGATCAGATCCAGCAGCTTCTTCTGTCAGAAGAAGCACGCATACGTTTTGCAGAACAACAGCACATCCCGGTACGTTCCTGGCTGGGAAGTAACACGAGACGATACTGCAAAGACCTTCTGCGCAGACAGCAGCCTTTTTTCGTATTATATTATCTGCTGGGAATCTGCACAGAAGCCAGTATTGTCTTGCTCTTTTGTTATTTCATCCGCGCACTGTTTCCTTCCCTTGGGTCCATCTCCTTTATCGGTGTACCGGGGGCAATACTGGTTTTCTATTGGTGTCTTGAAGGAAATCGAAATTATACCCGTCGATGCATGACCAAACGCAAAGTCCCAACCATAAGACACCGCATATTACTGATTTTGCTTCCCACACTGGTCATATCCCTGATTTCTATCTTATTTTGGCCACAATTAGTACCGCTATATCGCCAGCTTTCTTTATATAATACTTTTTTGCTCTATGTTGCATTACTATTTTTATCCGGAATCCACAATGTACTATATAGCAGCCATATCATTACATTTTTTTCCGTGGGTGCCTTTCAGATAATGGGACATGATCCGGAAAAGAAACAGCAAGTCAGTAATCGGTATCTGCAAGAACGCGCCATCGCTTTATTAGCAACCCGCAAACAAACCTTGGAACAAATGCAGGCAGACCCGGAATTATACGCAGACATTCATATGGAAATCCGATCCCAATTAGTAACCAAACGAATCTATCTGGGGATTGCATTATTCATATTGACCATTCTGGATATCATATGTATCTATCAATACACACAGACCGGCACCGTATCCATCTTGGTATTTGGCTTACTGGCACTGCTATGTACCTTACTGCTGGTTATTTTTATCCTCTCCTGCCATGAATTAATCCGACAAACTTCGTAACCGTTACCGTTTCACCAATGCATCAATCCATGCATGAACCTCCGGAGAAGGCTGCAACAGGTCCGGTACACAGATTGTCTTGGTCCCGGCGGCATGGGCCGCATGGATACCGTGTTCCGAATCCTCCAAAACCACCGCCTCCTGAGGATTCACCTTACACCGACTACAGGCAAGTAAGAATATTTCCGGATCCGGCTTAGACTTGGTTACCATTTCGCCACCAATGATCATTCTAAAATATTCCTCCAGTCCGGCGATGTGCAAATATTTCCGGACATATTCTGAAGAAGTGGAGGAAGCTACCGCACAAATTTTTCCCCACCGCTTTAATTGTTCTAAAGTTTCTCTGATTTGTGGTTTGATTCGTAATCCGATGTTCTCTGCGATCTGTGTTACTTTTCTCTGCGCTTCTCTGCTACACTCTGCAAAAGGATAATTCTCTCCATAAATCCCTAACATATATTTTTTCAATGGCTCTCCACCCATTCCCAGAGTATGGACATATACATCTCGCGATAAATGATAGCCGCGATCCGCCATGACAACTGCCAGTTGTTCCATAAACAACTGTTCCGTATCAAAAATCAAACCATCCATATCAAATAAGAAACAACTGCTGTCCTGAAAATCATCCAGAGCTGCCAATAAATCCTCATAACATTTCATCTTGTTCTCCCCCTCAATAGTTACTATTCGCACGATATTGTTTCGGTGTACATCCAATAATATTTAAAAAGACTTTGTTGAAATAACTAATATTATTAAACCCGGACAAATTCGCGATCTCCCCGATCTTTTTATCGGTCTCCTGTAACAACCGGCAGCTTTGCAAAATCCGATACCGCATCAGATATTGCATGGGGGATAATTTCATCGTTTGTTTAAACACTCTGCAAAACTGCCCTTCACTCATAGGAATGAGCTCTGCTAACTCTGCCAATGTGATTTCATAAGAATAATGGTCGTGCATATATTCCACCACAGGCGCCAGACGTTCTGAAGATCTGGTTTCTTCTTCCGAACCATGAACCCTCTCTGCATGCTGCATCATTTGCTCCCAAACCAAAAAAATACGACTACGTACCAACAATTCGCAAGACTCCAGATTATGTTCCGGACAGCTACTGATGTCCAGCAATGCCTGAAGAACCTGACGCTGCCATCCGCTTTCCCCACCAGATAGAAATTCCGGAAAACAGGTCTTTCCATTTAAAATCGGCCGGATATAACGCTTGGCAAACCGGCTGTGAATATCCGGTTCTAATATCTGATACGAAAAATCCACGGCAAAAAAAGCACAGGTCTGCCCATCCACTGCCCGGGCAGAATGCAACAAATTGGAATTCACAAATATGCCGTCGCCTGCCTCCAATTCATACTCCCGCTCTTCGATCTCAAACAGGATTCGCCCCTTCGTCACCACCAAAAACTCAAACTCTTGATGCCAGTGCAAATAAAATATTGCATCGGTCCCCTGTGGATATTCCATTTTATGTAGCCCCAACGGCAGTTCTACCGTACCATGACGCTGCTTCTCTTCGTATTCCTTTTTTCTTCCCATGAGTATCCTCTTTTCCTTCCAATACTAGGTCATACTATTTAAAAATTATTACATGTCACTCCACCTGTCAACTTTTTTCTTGCTCTTGTCCTGCCTTCTTCGCCCGTTCCTTTTCTGCTCTGGCAGAAACAATCCCTCCGATTCTGCCACTTTCCCGGGAAGTCAATGACTTCCAGCCACTTTCCACAACTTTGTCAAAAAGCCCCAGTTCCACAGCCACCTCCCATTTCATCTGTTCTTGTTCCTTTAGTTTTGCAATATCAGATATTTCTTTTACCTCCACTTTCTTTTTCATAAAATTCCTCCAATCTATTTTCCAGGTGTCGCAGATCAAAACAGCATTCCGATTTACGACATTTGTTTTCATTGCTATACAATAGTTTTCACATTCTTCTGTTTTTCATTCCTGTTTCATGCTTCTGTCTTGAAACTCTTACTATTTCCATGTATAATAGAAAAACATAAAACGAAGAAATGCGGACATAAAAACCAAGGGAGGTATCAATATGATTTCAAATCAAAACCAAAGCTATTCCCTGTTAAATCAGGATGAAATTGACGTTTTAGTGTCTTTTTTATTAGATAAAAAAAATTCCGTTGACAGCGATGTTATGAGCCAGCAAAGCATTGACAAATTAATTTATTTGATTACACATGACCGTAAACAGCTAATTAATATGCTGGATCCTATAGCATGCGTTGATTCCACATTATTGATCCAAAAGCAGCTCCGGCAAAAGGAGGAAGAAGTTTGCGAGTTACGCTATAGCATCACCGACAATGGTTATCTGACATTGACCGCATTCAATCCAACCACTGGTCAAACGATGGAAATTACCCCTGAATTGTTCAGTGATACCGATACTGTGGATTGGGGCAAATGTATCTCTCCCCTTACCCTGAACCGAATTGCGAGATCTCTATCCCTAAAATATACCATACAAACTCACGAACAAATTTGCCATATATTCGCATCGACCATTTACGGAGATGAGGCCCATGCGATTCCGGCATTACATCTGCCAACAAATACAGCATTATTAGATACTATATTATAAAATGAAAGCGGCACCTGACAAAGAGGCATTTTCCGTCGGAAAATGCCTCTTACGATTTCAAAATATCAAATATATTTCTGTTCTAATTTAATTATGATCTCATACTCCGGAAACTGCATTCTCAGCCGTTGTCTGATCTGCCGGCTGGTTTGCTCATCCGTTAAATAAAACGAATGTGGCAGAACTAAATCAAAAACCAGACTTTCTCCCTTTGCACATTGAACCACGCGTACATCATGTACCGAAAGCTGTTCATCAAAATCCTGTACTAATTGCCTGACAGCCTGACGCAATTCCATAACTTTCTCATTATCCGTTTCAATCGGGTCCATGTGAATCACACTTTTGCAATCCAGTTCCTGATCCAGATCACTTTCTATATGTTCAATAATACTATGCAGAGCAAATACATTGACTTCCCCTGGCACTTCCAGATGCAGAGAAATCATCCGGCGCCCGGCTCCATAATCATGCACCATCAAATCATGCACTCCATATACCAGATGATGCCGCAATACAATATCATGTACTTTTGCTACAAAAGCAGCATCTGGTTTCGTTCCCAATAAAGGCCCCAGAGTCTCCCGTATAGTCTGTATACCCGTATATAAGATAAAGAGTGCCACCACCAGACCACAATACCCATCCACATTACGGGATGTCTGCTGCATCACCACCATAGAAACCGCCACTACAGATGTTGCCGCCATATCGCTAAGGCTATCCATCGCGGTTGCCCGCATCGCTGCGGACTGGATTCGGTTGCCAATGACATGATTATAAATAGCCATATAACATTTCACGAGTATGGATACAAACAGAATCAGAAAGATGGGTGTACTGGTTTCCACAAGCTGTGGGCGCATGATTTTACCGATCGAACTTCTGGCCAACTCAAAACCCATCATCAGGATCGCCAAAGAAACAATAAATCCCGAAATATACTCATAACGCCCATGTCCAAAAGGGTGCTCTTCATCCGGTTTCTTCCCCGAAAAATGAAACCCAACCATAGTAATCACAGAAGAACCCGCATCGGACAAATTATTAAATGCATCCGCTATGATTGCCACGGATCCACTGAACACACCGGCAAAATACTTCAGGCCAAACAACAGAACATTGAGGCATATTCCCACAATTCCCGTCAAGATACCATAACTCCGGCGTACCTGTGGATCTTCATATTCTTTATAGTCAGAAATCAATAATTTACTCAATACCTTGATCATATACTTCCAATACCTTCGCCAATATTGCACTTTCCAACCGCTTTCTCATAATTTTACAGGAAAGTTCGTAGGAATCATGAATATCTCCATTAAAAATATAATTATTTGCGTTACAACCACCACTACAATAGAATTTTGCCCAGCAGGTCTGACAAGACGGTTTGGAATATACATGGCATCCGGCAAATTCATGCTTAATCTCTGTACGGAAAGTGCCTTCTTCCAGATTACCCATGCAATATTCTTCGTGTCCCACAAATTGGTGACACGGATAAATATCGCCATCCGGCGTAATAGCCACATACTCATTACCACTGCCACAACCACGCAGGCGTTTGATCACACATGGTCCCTGATCCAAATCAATCATAAAATGGAAAAAATTAATGGAACCACCCGATGTTTTTATCTCCTGGATCTGATCAACCAATTTATCATATTCGGCATAAATCTGATCCAAATCAGCCTCGGTAATGGCATATTCCACATCCGGGCTTTCCATCACCGGTTCCACTGAAATCTGATCAAAACCGGCATGATACAAATGCAAAACATCCTCTGAGAAATCTAAGTTATATCTGGTATAGGTTCCTCTGACATAATATTCCTTATCTCCCCGTTTCTGAACCAGTTTTTTATAATTTTCTATAATTTTATCATAACAGCCACTGCCATCCACACGCACACGCAGACGGTCATTGACTTCCTTGCGTCCATCAATGGAAAGTACCGCATTATACATTTCCTGATTGATAAACTCAATAATATCATCATTGAGTAACATACCATTTGTAGTAATGGTAAAACGGAAATTCTTGTGATATTCCTGCTCCTTACTGCGGGCATATGCTACAATCTGCTTAACCACATCAAAATTCATCAACGGCTCACCACCAAAGAAATCCACCTCTAAATTCTCCCTGCCCACGGAGTGTTCTAACAGAAAGTCAATCGCTGCCTGTCCCACTTCCAATGGCATCAGCTTACGTCCTGTCCCAAAATCTCCTGTGGAAGCGAAACAATACTTACAACGCAGATTGCAGTCATGGGCAATATGCAGACACAATGCTTTAATCGGTGATTCAACCGCTGTATTAGCATAGTCCCCATAAATGTCATCACTATATAATAACTTCTGCTGATGCAACTCCCGTATGTCAGCATAGGATTCCCGAATCTCCTCCTCCGTATACTGATCAGACAACTTTTCGATCACATCTGCCGGACATGAATCCAAAAACGGAGGTTCCACCAAATCCAGTAAATCATAGGTTACATCATCAATGATATGAACACCACCACTATTGACATCCAACAAAATATTGATCTCTTTCGCTTTAAATTTGTGTATCATGATTTCAAACCTTCCTCTTGAACATGGTAAATGGCTGCTACAGAACCTGTAACAGCCACTCATATTTTCTCTGCTTTGTCATAAAAGAATTATTTACGATCCTCATTGGCACACTTCTGATTACCTACCGTACAAGAAGTCTTGCAGGCTGACTGACAAGATGCCTGGCACTGACCACAACCACCCTTCTTTGCAGTTGCCTCCAAATTCGCACGATTAATTGTCTGAATATGTTTCATAATGAATACCCTCCATAATGTATTAATATCATTCTCTTTTTGTCAGAATCTTTATCAGATCCAGACCATATGTATTTATTGTAGCACATTTCCCAAAAAATACAAGACCCTGTTTCTTCTGTGTTCCCAAAGGAAAAGAGGCAAAGACTTTCCTGAAAAGAAAATTCTTTGCCTCTCCTTATCGCAGATAAACTTGCGATGTGAGTCAATCCCTCGCAATCAACTGCGGGAAATTGACCCGCGCGCAGCCACAATCTGCGGGCAAACATATGCTTACCCGGAGACTACGCATTTTGAAATAATCATAAAATCACTTTTACAATTATTTACCAGCCATTTCCTGCTCCTGACGCTTGATCATACGACGAACCATCTCACCGCCAACAGATCCGTTCTGAGCAGATGTCAGGTCACCATTGTAACCATTCTTCAAAGGTACTCCTAACTCACTGGCAACTTCCATCTTGAACTTGTCCATAGCTTCCTTAGCCTGTGGAACTTCCATCTGATTACTGTTGTTGCTTGTCATTATTGTTTCCTCCTTTTATATTGATCCGGCTGATTTGATTCTCTGTAGATTAGTACATGAGATTGATATCAATCCGGTGTTTGATAAACGCCATCTGACGCTTATCATGATATTATTATTGCTTCTCGCAAAGAAAATATGTTGGTAGATTAAGGAAAAATAATGTTCCCGGAAATATCCTGTTAAGATTTCAGTATCAATAAATGGTTCGCACCGATATCCTATCCAAAAAAAAGACTGCAATCCTATAATGAATTACAGTCCAAAAAATATTCTTATCTATGATATTAAAATTCTACAAACTTACCCTCAGCCTTATCATTAATAACATAATAAGCTCTACGTACTGCTGGATCAATGTATACACGCAATGACTTGATGGCACCGACTCTGTGGCCTTCTGCCTTATACACTTCATGGATCTGTTCCACAATTTTTTCTGCCTGGAACTGCTCATGATCATATTCGATAAAGATTTCCTGTATCTTTTCTACCGGTTTCTTTGCCGGCTTTCTGCCTGGCTTCTTAGCTGCAGGCTTAGTAGCTGTTTTCGTAGTCTTTTTCTCGGCTGCTTTTGTAACCTTCTTTTCAGCCACCTTAGGCGCTTCTTTTTTTACTTCTTCTTTCTTTGCGGTTACTGCTGTCTTAACATCATCTTTCTTTGCTGCCACAGCCTTCGCTGCTGCTGCCACGGCTGTCTTTGCTGTTGTAGTTGTCGTTGTCTTTGTTTCGGTTGCTTTTGTTTTAGCCATTTTAACTCTCCTTTACCCGATGTTTTCTTTTGATCCGAGAAAACATTAAAATACATTGACTTCTTACAATGGCAGTTTATAACTTTTATTTTCATTTTGCAATGGCTTTTTTTAAATTTTGTTACAAATGTACAAAAAATAATAAAAATACGCAAAAATATATTCAAATTACACTATTGTTTTTGAAAAAAATTTGCAATAAAACTATTTCATTTTTGGACGGAAAATTAAGGATGCAATATAACCAAAAATTAATGCTGCGGAAACACCAACTGCACATGCCGTAAATCCACCTTTAAATAAACCAATAAATCCTTCGGCATCCACCGCCTTTTTTACACCTTTAAATAACGTATTTCCAAATCCAAGTAATGGCACAGTAGCACCTGCCCCTGCCCATTTTGCGAAAGGTTCATATAATCCCAATGCGCCCAGAACCGCTCCGCTGCAAACCAAAATCACCATAATTCTTCCCGGTAATAATGTAGTATTATCCATCAAAATTTGTACTATTACACAAATGAATCCCCCCACCAAAAATGCCAATAAATAATTCATTTTTCACTCCTTTTCTTTCCAATAAAAAATCCTATAATTATTCTTTGTTTTTTCCATCATACGGGTTGCAACCGATAACAAATCTATTTTATTTCATCAAATCCTATACATGATCCACATGCTCCAAAAGAACTGCATGCGCTATTCCCGGAATACTGTTTCCTTCATTAAAACTAACCACAGATAATAGCGCTCCCGTAGGTACAAACAATACCCTTTGCCATTCTCCACTGGTTAACTTCTTCAAAACAAATCCGGTCAACATCACTGCACTACAACCGCATCCACTGCCACCTGCCTGCACTTGCTGCTCTTCATCATAAATCTCGATTCCGCAATCCATATATTGCTTACGAATGTCATATCCCTTTGCCTGTAACAAATCAATGAGAATATCCTTTCCCACTTTCCCCAAATCTCCCGTGATGATTTTGTCATAATCTTCCGGACTACTGTTAAAATCAGACAGATGGGCAGCAATCGCATCCCCTGCTGCCGGAGCCATGCAAGCACCCATATTCATGGTGTCCTTGACACCATAGTCCACGATCTTACCTGTGGTGATTCCCTTTACCACAACCTTTCCTTTCGCTTTATCCGGCGCAGATAGTACCACACCGCCACTGCCTGTCACAGTCCATGTGGCAGCTTTCGGTCTCTGGTTGCTATACCCTAACGGAAAACGAAATTGTTTTTCCGCGCTGGCAAAATGACTGGATGTCAACGCCAAGATATGGTCTGCATATCCCCCATCCAATAACATCGCTGCCAGACTAATGGATTCCCCCATCGTGGAACAGGCGCCATATACCCCAAAAAAAGGCTTCTGCAACGTCATCAGCCCAAAAGAAGATGCCATTAACTGGCCTAACAAATCTCCCGCCACAATATAACGGATATCATCCTGGGAAAAACCCGAATGACGAATGGCCAGTTTTGCCGCCTTTTCCTGTAACTTTCCCTCTGCCTCTTCCCATGTATCTCCACCTACCTTTGGATCCTGCTCAATCACATCAAAATAAGAGCCATATGGTCCTTCTCCTTCTTTTTGTCCTACGACGGATGCGTGACCACTGATCACAGGCGGATGCTCAAATTTCACACTCTGTTTTCCCTGTTGTTTATGCTCCATTGCTGTATCCTCCTTTTTGCACACAATTTCATGACTTTACTATTGCCAAAAAAAGTCAGAATATTCAAAAAGGCTGTAGATCTATGAGAGAAATCACATAAATCTACAGCCGAATCCAGATAGGATCAGGATATCAGACGGATGTTTCGCACCAGTTCCATACCCTTTATTCATTTGTTACATAGTTTTATCCTGTAGGTTCTCTTCGTCACCCAGATCAATTTTCTTCATCTTGCGGCGATAGAAAATATCATAAAATACCGGCACGATGAACAACGTCATCAATGTGGCATATGCCAAACCACCAATGGTAACAATCGCCATTCCCCGCGACATGGCGGCACTGGTATCCCGACTAAATGCAATCGTAGACATGGCCAAAATCGTGGTCAGAGCTGTCATCAGAATCGGGCGCATACGAGTCTGTCCGGTCTCTACCAATGCCTCCCGCTTTTCAGCACCATCTAAACGCAACTGGTTGACATAATCTACAAAAACAATACCATTATTTACCACAACACCTGCCAATACCAAAAATCCCATCATCGCCATCACTGATAATTCTTCCCCTGTTATCAGCAGTGCAATCAGACCTCCGGTAAAGGCCAACGGCAATGTCAGCAAGACGATAAATGGAGATAACAATCCCTGGAACTGCGCCACCATGATCAGATAAATCAATACAATAGCCAGACCAATCATCTGTAACATACTTTTCATCATTTCCATGTTGGTCTCTGTCTCACCGGCGATTTCAATATCATATCCATCCGGGGCATCATACTGATCGATCTTCTTTTGCAGGTCACGACTTAATAATGTAGTATTCTCTCCCTCTTTCGTAACAGCCGTAACCGCAATATAATTCGACAGATTTTCACGATTTAATGAGGATAGTGCCTTACCCTCGCTCATCGTTGCAAATTCTTTTAATTTATGTTTCTCTGTTTTTGTCTTACCTTGATCATCTGTCTTTGTGGTTTCAAATTCATAATCCATCAAATTATCTGTATCTAAAGTCTCACGTTCATCTACGATTTTAACATCATAATCCTTTTCATCCAATGATAAAGTAGTGGAATCTTTATCTGTGGTGAGTTTCTCAGATAATTCCTGGAATATCTGCGCTACTGTCAGATTATATTTCATGGCTTTATCCTTATTCACTGTGACAATGATTTCTTTATCGCCATCCTCCTGACCATTGGAAATTTCTTCAAACTTGCCGGTATCCTCGATCATCTTCATGACGTCTTCGCTCAGTGCCAACAGTTTATCCATATCCTTACCATAAATATCAATCTCCAGTCCACTTCCCATCATACTGGACATATCCATATTGGAATCAGATACGCTATAATCTTCCAGATCACATTTTTCCAAAATATCTTCAATCTTTTTCGCAATTTTCTTATTCTCGTTAGCATATTTTTCATCCAACAATACCATAACACTATAATCTTTGCTCTGGCCACCAGTGTTCATTAACATCGACTCAGATCCACCCATCATCGCCCCAACAATATCCACACCTTCAATGTCTTTCACCTGGGATGCAATCTTATCGGATAAGGCATAATCTTCTTCCGTGGTACTATCCTCGCTTGTGGTATAGGTAAAGGACAACTGTTCACTTCCCATATCCGGCATAAATACGATACCAAGCTGCAATACTTTCCAAATCGAAAATACCAGCAGCGCTACGGCAATGACGATTGGGACCACCTTAAATCGCAGACAAAAGCGAAGTATTTTTCCATAAGCAGTAACCAGTGCCTGGAAAAGACGGTGCTTTCTCTCTTTTTGTTTCTTTAACATCGTTGAACCCATCGTAGGAACCACCGTCAATGCCACTACCAGACTGGCAGAAAGGCTGTATGCGATCGTCAGACACATATCCTGCATGATCTGTCTCGTTATACCATCGGTAAAAACGATTGGTAAGAATACACAGATCGTTGTCAGTGTGGAAGAAAAGATCGCTCCGGCTACCTGATTTGCCCCCATTACCGCAGCTCTGGCTGCGGATATTCCCTTATTCCGCAACCGATATATATTTTCGATCACCACGATGGAGTTATCCACTAACATTCCGATTCCCAATGCCAGACCGGACAAGGAAATAATATTCAAAGTAATATTGGTAAAATACATCAACACAATGGCAAACAATACACTCAGCGGAATACTAAAGGCTACTACCACCGTCGGACGTACGTCCTGCAAGAAGAGGAACAATACGATTATCGCCAACAAAGCCCCCCATAACAGATTGGATACCACAGAGTCCACGATCAGCGCAATATAATCTCCCTGATCCATCAGATTGGTAAACCGAAGTCCTTTATATTCCTTAGACATATCCTCCATAGCCTGATTGCAAGCTTTCGATACCGTAGAAGTACCTGCGGTACTTGCCTTGGAAATACTGAGTAATACAGCATCGTTTCCATTTACCTTGGCATAAGAATCTTCTCCATTATTTACGATATTAATGTCTGCTACGTCCTCCAGACGAATATTGCCAATATCATCAATATGACACAATAACGTTTCTTTCATGGCATCGATGCTATCATATTCATCCCCTACTTTGATCAGATACTGGGTCTTATCCTGGCTAATATATCCCGCCGGCATAGAAAAGTTTTCCGCGGTCAGGATACCAGACAGAGATTCCATCGTCAACAACTGATCCAGATTGGCATTCTCCAATGCCGTCTTTTTCGATGTCTTGAAAGAATCCTTTGCCTCATCCAACTGACTTTCACTGCTTTTAATGGTAGATTGTGCCGCTGATAACTGGGCACTGCCGGAGCCAAATGCCGCTGCTGCCGTGATTTTGCCGGCTTCCACTGTCTCATACTGCGCCTCCGCCTTGCTGATGGATTTCTTTACCTGATCCACCACCGCCTTGGCAGTTGCAATCTCGATCTTTAAGTTCGCTAACTCTGTATCAATCTGTGGGATTCTGACTTCCACAATGTCATATAAAGATTTTAGATTCTTCTTCGTCAAAGCTTTGGCGGCTTCTGCCTGTCCCTGCTGCTCTAACAAATTCTTATAGGCAGCCAGTTTCGACGGATTATCAATGGCATCCTTTACGTCCGCAGGCAGGGAAGCTAACTGTGTGTCTGCCTGCGTCTTGGTAGTACTCTTTGCCTGTGCCTCTGCCGTTTTTTTCAGAGAAGATCCGGTATCCCCCATCTGCTCCAGATAAGTACCGACATTATCCTTTGTCACTGTAGTTCCGGGCTTGAGTGTATCCATAGCTGACTGCACCATCGCAACAATCATCTGGGTGTATACTTCCTGATAAATCGCCTGATAGGCTGCGCCTCCCTCTGCGAAGGAGGCCCTCACTGCTTTCAGCCCCTGATTCATCTGTTGATAGGAAGTCTCCACTTTATTATCTTTGTATGCTTTCTTTTCTGTCTGTAGAGCGGTTCTGCTGGCCTTCAAACTAGCTAACTGAGACTCATACGCCGCTTTGGTCGCCAATGCCTGATTCATCAATTTAGTATATTTGGCCAATTCTGAAGCTTGTTTTTCCTGCTGATCCGATAATTTCTCCTGCTGGCTTTCCAGTTTAGACTTGCCGTCCTGTAATTTTTCCTCTGCCTTGTCAATCTTTTTTCTTGCCTTGGCTAAAGATTTATTGGTCTTTTCCAGAATCCGTTCATTAACATCATCAATTTTATCCTGATTCAGCACTACCTCTACTGATTCTTCCACCATACCGGTACCGCTGACACTGGCCACGCCATCCTCGCGTTCCAAAGCAGGAATCACGTTTTCCTCAATAAATTTAGAAAGTGCTACCCCTTCCTTCCCCTCATAATCCACACTGGTCATCATGGTAGCCATCATATCCATAGAAATTTCCATCACCATAGGGGTGCCGGCACTATCCGGAAGTTCCAACTGGTTCACGGCAGAAGTCACCTTCACCATCGCTGCATCCATATTGGTATCCTCCTGAAACTCCAAATATACCATACTGGAATTTTCAGAAGATATGCTGTTTACATTCTTTACTCCGTTTACGGTTCCCACCTGGCTTTCCATCGGTTCGGTAATATCTGTCTCCACTTTCTCTGGCGAAGCCCCCACATATGTAGTCAACACTAACATATATGGCATATTCATATGCGGCAGCAGATCTGTCGTCATACGCGAATAGCTGACACCACCCAAGACTAATACGATAATGATACCAACCAAAATCACAAACGGTCTCTTTACACTAAATTTTGGCATTTCTTTTCCCTTCTACTGCCCATAGCAGTTCTTAATTTATAAATAATTCAAACGTCAAACATACCCATCTTAGCAGAATTTTCGGCAATTATCATTACTTCTCTGCCGAAATTAATAAAAATTTTAGCAATCTTAACATTTACCTGCCCTAAGCTTCCCAATCATTCTGCAGCCGATATTGTATCCTGATGTCATTCTTCTGAACGGTTATTTCTGTCATTGCACCATTGATCAGAGGCATCATCGGTGGCAAATGTCCAATATCCACGTCCATAATAATGGGTACCTGATATGCGCCCAAAATGTCTGTCACCGCCCTGTATTGATCCAGACCGAACTCCTGTGTACCAAAGCACAGGGGTCTGCCCACCAAAAATCCCCGCACATAACGAAACCATCCTGCATGAGATAACTGCCAAAGAGTCCGGCGAATGGACATCAAATTCAAATCACAGGCCTCCATATACCAAACCAAACCATCCTCCTGGTATCGTTCCACGAAAGCAGAGACCTGATCAAATTTGGTACCCACGAGATTTCCCAGACAATCCAGGCATCCTCCGATCAATCTTCCGGTGATGGAATAGGCCTCTCCTGCCGGATAACAATGTAATATACGCGGTTCTGTTGTATGGTATGGTTCTAATGGATGCTCCTCATCCTTGAGGGACTCTTTCTCCCAGAGCAGGTATCCCCTCACATAACTTTTGTTCCCCCGCAACAAATCATAGGCATCCTGTATAGACGGATGCCATTGTCTCATCCCAAAAGCAGGAGCGCATGGACCATATACCGACATCACATCACATAGCGTTGTCAGCAAAAAAGTCAGATTGGTATTATCCGAATAACCCATATACCACTTTGGTTCCAACGCTGCGATCTGTTCAAAATTAACATAGTCCAATATTTCACACATGAGTTCACCACCACCACAGGACAACAAAGCCTCTACTTCAGAATCTGCAAAAAAAGAATTGATCTCTTCACCACATTTCTCCGGTGTATTGCTGATACCAATCCCGCTGCCCTCATAGCAATTCGGACCAATTTTGCATCGATGCCCCATCTCCTGAAACCGCTTTTGTGCTGCATCAAAACCACTGCGGTACGGCTCAATATTGCACCCAAAGGAGGGTGCCACAAATCCCACCATCCCCTTCTCCGTCAAATACTTGGGCTGTCTCATAATCTTCTTCCTTCCTTCTTTGTAATGTCTCTCTTCTTCGGACCGCTACCCGGCCACTGTTCTCCACGAATCTTATCATAATACCGGTACATCTGCTGTACCGTATTCTCTAAAATGAAATAATGACGAACATATGGTACCAACAGCACCAGAATCATTAATTCCAGTCCAAAAAACGGTATGGATGGTGCTACTGCACAAATCCCAAATACCCCCACTGCCATCAGCGCAAACAAGACCGTGACTAATAAATGGATTAACCGCTCATGCTGAAAAAAACCAATCTGAATTAATATGTTCTCACAAACCTCTTTTCGCTGGGATTCGTTTAATTCCTCTTCACTTAATTTCTGTAAATATCTGGCATATGCCAGGATTCTTTCCTCCATATTCTTCCTCCTTCCGGATGATATTTTATCACATAATACAGCGAAAAAGAATATTTTTCAAAAAATGGTACATACTGACTCCATAATACTTTTACAAGGAGGACTGCTTATGCGACATAACAAAGTTTGGATCGCACTCATGGTATTTGGAATCATGCTGATCACAACGGTCTGCTACCTGACATTGCGAAGTAATGCCAATAAACAATATGCTGATGGAGAGATCGTACAAATCACAGATCCGGCAGAACCTAGTTTCACATGGATCAAAATGGAATGGAAATAGAGAGGGGATCATGAAAGAAGGAATCGTATATTTAAAACTGGGACAAAGCGTTCAGGTTTCTAATAAGCGCATCACATTACAGGATATTTCCGAAATATATGCCTGGGACTATGATATTACCAAAAAGTTAGGAAAAATCGTAGTATTAACCGTCAAAGGAGACAAAAACGAGAAAAACGTAATATCTTCTCTCAAACTAATTGGATTGATGCAGAAAGAATGTCCCGGGATCGACATTGACTTGATCGGAGAACCAGATCTAATCGTGGAGTATCATAAACCGACACCGGAAAATAAAGTAGCGGAATGCATCAAACTAGTACTATTGGCATTGATTGTTTTCTTTGGCTCCGCATTTACCATCATGACTTTCAATACCGATGTCAGTGTAGGAGAAGTGTTTGATTTAATCTATGAGCTGGTAATGAATAAACCAAAAAATGAAGGCTCCGTCTTAGAAATAGCCTATAGCATTGGTATTCCGATTGGTATTCTGGGCTTTTATAATCACTTCAAGGTTACGAAGGCCAAAGAAGACCCAACACCAATTCATATCGAAATGCGAAACTACGAAGAAGAAATGAACAAAGCCATCATTTTAGATGCTTCCAGAGAGGGGAGTGAATTAAAATGAATATACTGTTAGCCATCATCGGATTTGCCAGTGGTTTTGCAGTTGCAAGCGGAGTATTTGCCCTGGTCACCATCTTAGGAATCATTCCCCGGCTATGTGACCGTCTGGGACTGGCCTCGTATACCCATCTTATGGAAACCTTGATTATGGTGGGGGGTACCATCGGCAGTATCATCACTGTATTTCATATCAGCATACCCTTCGGATTATGGTTTTTAGCTATTCTGGGTCTGTTTGCCGGTATCTATATCGGTTCTCTGGCAATGGCACTGGCGGAAACATTAAAAGTAGTACCGATCCTATGTCAAAGAACGAATCTCAAATTGGGAATCGCTATTATCATCACCGCCATTGCACTGGGCAAGGGATTCGGCACCTTTTATCAATTATTTCTCATGGGAGGTCAAGGATAATGAAAGAAAAAGATAGTACAAATCCTAATATGGAACAAATTCTGCGGGAACAGGACTCCACCCACCAAAAGGATCTATATAATGATTATGTGAAAAACATGACGCCCAAAAACAACCCCTGGTGGAATTGCCTGAAAGCATTTCTGGTCGGAGGAATCATCTGCCTGATCGGTGAAGGTTTCAATCAGATGTATCAGGCAATGGGTAATGAACAGGAGCTGGCCGGTCTCTATGGCACCATCTCTCTGATTGCATTAAGCATCCTGTTGACCGGACTCAATGTATATCAAAAACTGGGACAGTTTGGCGGTGCCGGTAGTATTGTACCAATCACAGGTTTTGCCAATTCCGTCGTTTCTCCTGCCATCGAATTTCAGGCAGAAGGTCAGGTATTTGGCATCGGCTGCAAGATTTTCACCATCGCGGGCCCTGTCATATTATATGGAATATTCAGTTCTTGGATCCTGGGAATCCTCTATTGGCTTGCCAAAGTATTTGGATGGTTATAGAAATCATCTATTCCCCATCTTATGGTTGATCCAGGCAGGCCTTTT
This sequence comes from uncultured Jutongia sp., assembly GCA_964521555.1. GTDB lineage: Bacteria > Bacillota > Clostridia > Lachnospirales > Lachnospiraceae > Butyribacter. The sequence continues at coordinate 97,556 of CAZFSU010000007.1, forward strand.
TGCGCATACTCAGCAATATTTTTTTCTCCAAACGGCTCACCTGTACCTGACTAATCCCCAGTTTTTTTGCCACTTCTATCTGGGTCATTTCCTGAAAATAACGGTATTCGATCAGTTGTCGTTCACGTTCATCCAGTCCCCGGATCAATTGATGCAACAACATGTGATCGAGTACCTTTTCTTTCTCCGGATCTTTGTCTCCAGACATATATCGATCCATTTTTCCCGTTAATTGTCCCATTCCACTTTCCGGGCTTTGCACCACCTGATCCACTAAATGAATTTCCTTTCCATCCTCTTCCCCGATCGTCCGGTCAATGGTCCCCACTTCCCGATTGGCCTCCATCGCTAACACAATCTCTCCCGGTTCCAATTCTGTATAAGCAGCAATTTCATCTATGGTGGCCGATCGTCCATACTGCTGCCGCAAATCCTCCTCTGCCTTACTGATCTTCCACCCATTTTCTTTCAGTGTGCGGCTCACCTTTATCATCCCATCGTCCCTTAGAAACCGCTTGATCTGACCTGTGATCATCGGTACTGCATATGTAGAAAATTTAACCTGAAAACTCATATCAAAATGATCAATCGCCTTAATTAATCCGATGCATCCAATTTGAAAGATATCTTCCGTCTCGTATCCTCTTCCGGAAAAACGTTTCACAATATTCCAAACCAGCCCCACATTTTCTTCTACTAACTGATTTCTGGCCTCCCGATCACCTGCACGAGCTTTCTTCAACAACTCCATCGTATCCATATCATTGTCTCCATGCAATTTTCTATTCGATGTCCGAATCCTAGGCAGCGGTATCGGGCTGTCCCAACAATTTACTCATCACCACCCGGGTTCCCTGACCCGGTTCCGAGAATACTTCTAATTCATCCATGAATGCTTCCATAAAGGCAAATCCCATCCCGGAACGCTCCCACTCCGGCTTGGTGGTATACAATGGCTCCATTGCCTGTTGGATATCCACGATTCCAACACCATAATCCTGCACCGTCACTTCCACAAGACTACCCGTGATCCGGCATTCCAATTCGATCTTTCCTTCCCTGCCTCCATAGCCGTGAATGATGCTATTGGTCACCGCCTCCGATACCGCGGTCTTAATATCTGCCAATTCTTCCAACGTAGGATTTAGTCTGGTTACATAAGCAGCTACCACTGTTCTGGCAAAAGCCTCATTTCTTGAATCGCTCTCAAATATCATCTTCATGTCCATTCTCCATTCCTTTCCATCGATCTGATCATTTCCCATACTCATAATCCGGCGATTGCCTGCACAGGCGTATCATATTTCTCAATGATTTGATACAAACCAGAGATGCGAAAAATCCGGTCAACGTTATCCCCCACATTCGTTACTGCAACTTTCCCCCCCAGAAACATTACCTTTTTATAGCGTCCCATAATCAAACCAATCCCTGAGCTATCCATAAAATCCACATTCTCAAAATCAAAAATAATGTATTTGACATTGCCTGCCTGAATCATCCGATCCGATCTCTCCCGCAGGAAATCCACGGCATGGTGATCCAGATCTGATGTTACATAGACTACAAGACATTGATCACATAGTTCATAATGTACCATCTCATCTCTACTTTTCGTCTCCATTCTTTCCTCCATTTCTGCCGATCCATAAGCACAAAAAAATATCCTGTTACACGACTATCTGCCAGAATCCCATCTGTCAGGAATCAAGTGTCCAATAAAACACCCTTATCCTTTGATGTATTTTCTGACAAATATCCATGTGACAGGATATTCGACATTTTATCTGTTTGCAATAAACGGTATAAATTATTCTCCCAATTCGCGTAATCTACGGTTTGCCTCACTGACGCGGGCAGAATCCGGATAATCCTCAATAATCTGATTATAATATTCTTTCGCTTTTTCCATATCCGATTTCTGCTGGTAACAACGTCCCAGAAAATAGATTGCATCGGTATTGGTCTTATCGTACTTTAAAGATTTTTCTAATAACTCAATCGCTTTTTCATAATCTCGTTTTCCAGAATACTCACCTTCTCCATTATAAGCATCCCGCCCTTTTTGAAAATAACTCTTGGATGCTTCTGTATAGGTTTCATTCTTGATGGTCTTATAAAAATTTTTTGCCACATCACTGGCCAAAGTCTCTTTATTAATGGCTGAGAGTTTCTCTGCCGCCTCTTCCTTATTCCCAGACTGATAACTATTATAGGCATCCAATAATGCATCATAATTATCCTGAATCGATGTAAGATTGGTAGAATCTCCACCCTGTAATTCTTCCAACTGCTGGGTCAATTCGTCCACTCTGGCCTGCAATGTCTCATTTTGATTCGTCAAAGTGGAAACATCACCATCACTGGCCGCCTGGTTCTCACTATACTGCTGGAATTTTTTATTCGCCTCAGATGCCACATTGGAACGAATATGCGGAATCACCAGGAAATACATCACTGACAGCCCGATGATCACTCCGATCATCACATTGACAAAAGGCATGATCGACGGACGTTCCTCTTTATATGGGGTAATGGTCTTATAGACATCCACCTCTGGATTTGGCAGTGTAGATGCTTTTTTCGCATTTTCCCGTTCGATCTTCACTGCCTTCACCGCCGGATCTGATTTGTTTTTCATATCAGATAATTCCCGCAGATACCGTAATGTTGTGGTATTTGTCACATCAATCTTACTGACATTCCTCATCAGACGATATGCCCTGGCCCGATTATCCCGTTTGCCTGTTTTCATATACAACAATGCCAACAACTGATTTGCCCGTATAAATTTCGGATTGAGGTTTACCACTTTCTTTAATTGGATAATGGCCATATCCTCATCTCCGCTCTTGGCGGCCTGCAATGCAATGTTGTATTTCTTGACGGTTTGATTATAGAGTTCTAACTTATTGGGATTCGCCTGAATTTCACGAATATAGAGATCTGCATCGTTTCCCTTTTCCTGGTAGTGCTTACTAAGCACCCACTCACTTAGGGCAGCAACGATCTCTCCCTCCTCATAATAAATCAATCCCAGCAAATTCCTGGCACTGGTATTTAATTTATTAAATTGCAGACTCTGTTTCAACGAATAAATCGCTCCGGATAAGTCCCGGACCTTCGCCTGGCTTAACGCATAATTATAAAACTGATTTGACAGACTTACCGTCCGTCGGTATGCCCGAAGATCCTGTCCGCAATTATCGCATTGATTTTTTGTAAACGCTACTTTTGCATTACATCTAGGACAGTTCATGATTCCTCCACCCACTCTTTCGGATTTCTTGTCGCTTTTTCTAACTCACCGCTTAAAATGACATGCAATAAGTCTGTGACATCTGTGGTATTATTTCCATGTATTGCATCTTCTGCCTGTTCAATATCCAGACTTGGCTGAAATTTTTCTAATTCTGCCTCAAAATCCATCTTACACTACCTCCTGCTGCTTTTGGGTTGCTATCGTCCGCAAAACTCGACATCTCTTTTTCATTTAAGGAGTTCTTATTCATCTTCGATATGATATACAATAATGGCCGGACCTCTTCTGGCGTATTCTACATGATTCTCTGCCTCTGTGACATTTTTCTTCATCCCATTCACCGAGATCACAGTACCCGGATACACTGCTTTATCAATCGTTATCTTTGCCTCGTTTGCTTTTCCATACAAATCTACTAATTCTTTTTTCTGATGATCTAACATACTGATCTGGCTGTCTTTCTCCACCTTACTGCGGATCAGCAGCAATTTCTTTTGCTTTAGTTCTTCTCCATCCGTTTTATCAAGCAACTCATTCACCCTGTTCAACCCCTGCATGATTCTGGATAACTCTTCCTCCACAGCCTTTTTCTGTGATTCGCAATGATTCAACTGGGATAAGAGATCACCTGCCACACCGGCGAAAATCCGATTTTCAACTTCCGCAGTATTGCCAATAATCGTTGCTTTGATCTGACGAGACGCCTGGATTTCTCCACCAATAATGATACCAAACCGCCCTGATACGATTACATCATTGCCGGCTTTAACAATACTATTCATAATCGCATTAGCATTGACATTACCACCTGCGTCGATCCGCGTCCGCTCAAAAAACTTGCCGCTTACATCCCCTCCGGCTTTAATACTGCCACGGGCATTTCCCTGCATACCATTTTTGAGAATCACATCTTTATCCGCAGATAAAGAGGCTGATTCCACATATCCATCCACGATGATGGAGCCTTTCTCTGATACAATCGAAACACCAGACAACACATTCCCCCGGACATGAATATCATTGCGGTAGGTAATGCCTCCGGTGGATGTTGATACATCTTCCTTTATCAATAACTCCTGTTCGATGTTTAATCTGCCATTGTCATATGTGATCTTACCACCATACTTTGCCACATAGGTACAGCCATCCTCTAATACTGTAAATCCACGACCGGATAACTTGGCCATATTTTTCCCTTTGGTGGCAACTAGCAATTCCCCATAAATATTGACACCATCTTTGGCCTCCTGCGCCGGATGATAGACAGCAATCACAGCTTCCTCCTCCACCGACGGAATATTACCGTACATAGAGTAATCCACAGATCCATCTGCTAAAATCTTCGGGCTGTCATCATGTTCCATATCAAACATAAATTCATACCAGCCATCGACACCGGGAATCGGACGGATTCCTTCCGCAATCTTTATGGTCTCTCCATATTTCCTCCGGTCCAGCATAGCCCGGATCTTATCTTCTTCAATACCGGCTGTAATACCCATATCCTTTAGACGTGCTTTGATCAACGAAACCGAATATCCGTTTTCTTTGGGTTGCAAACATAAATAGGCTTCCATGCCATCTTCTGAAAATGTAATATTAATTCCATCGGATGGTTCCACCATTTCTTTGGATAATATTTCCTTCATAATTATGCCCCCTTCCCCAAAACGACCACTTACATCAAAATAACAGAATACACCTTTCTACCACTGAAAACTATGGTTGAATACAGTATAAATGACTTTCTAATAGATTGCAAGACGGAGAAAAATTATTTTTCCAGTGCCGCTAATTCCTCCTCGACTTTGCTCATCATGCTCTCATACTTCACCAGTTTTTCACGTTCCTCTGCAATTTTTTGTTCCGGTGCTTTGCTAAGGAATTTCTCATTGCCAAGCATACCATTGACACGCTTTAACTCACCCTCCAAACGTTTCTTTTCCTTCAACAGACGTTCTTTTTCCTTTTCAAAATCAACCAGATCGGATAACGGCATATAGATCGTGGCCTTATCAATCACCACCGATACAGCGTTTTCTTCAATGCCGGATTTATCTGTCTGTACCGCCACTTCTGATGCTGAAATCAGATGGATATAAGTATTCTCTAATCCCTCCAGAACCTTTGCCGTACTGTCATCGTCTGCCACAATATATACCTTCGCCTTGCGGGATGGGGCAACGTTCATTTCACTGCGGATATTACGAATACCACGGATTAAATTCTTCGCCATCTGAATCTCCATCTCCGCCTGGGAATCCCTGCTGCTCTCCTGATACTGTGGCCATGCGGAAATCATGACAGACTCCTCTTCGGTCTGCAAAGTACAGAAAATTTCCTCTGTAATAAATGGCATATACGGATGCAATAATTTTAATGAGTCAATCAGCACCTTCTTTAAAGTCCAAAATGCTGCATTGGCAGAAGCCGGATTCTCTTCCTTAGCATATAATCTTGGTTTCACAATCTCAATATACCAGTCACAGAACTCTGTCCAAATGAAATCATTGATCTTCTGTACTGCCACACCCAGTTCATATTTCTCCATATTCTCTGTGACTTCTTTTGCCACTGTGTTCACAGCAGATAAGATAAAGCGGTCTGCCACCTCCAGATCTTCTCTGGCAGGCTCGGTAATCTCAGCATCTCCCAGATGCATCATGATGAAACGTGAAGCATTCCATACCTTATTGGCAAAGTTACGGCTTGCCTCCACGCGCTCCCAATAGAAACGCATATCATTTCCCGGTGCATTGTTGGTAACCAAAGTAAAACGTAATGCATCCGCACCATATTTCTCAATCACTTCCAATGGGTCAATACCATTTCCCAACGATTTACTCATCTTGCGCCCCTGAGAATCACGCACCAGACCATGAATCAATACTGTATCAAATGGTACATCTCCGGTATGTTCCAAACCGGAGAACATCATACGGATCACCCAGAAAAATATAATGTCATACCCGGTTACCAATGTACTGGTTGGATAAAAATAGTCCATCTCCGGAGTTTTCTCCGGCCATCCCAAGGTAGAAAATGGCCATAGCGCAGAACTAAACCAGGTGTCCAGCGTATCCGGATCCTGCCGCATCTCTTTTCCACATTTCGGACAGTTGCAATGATCCTCTTTGGTGACCACCATCTCGCCACAGTCATCACAATAAAACGCCGGAATCCGATGTCCCCACCATAGCTGACGGGAAATACACCAGTCACGGATTCCTTCCAGCCAATGGTAATATGTCTTGTCGAAATGTGGCGGCACAAACTTTGTATCTCCCTTTTGCACTGCCGCGATGGCTGGTTTTGCCAAATCCTGCATCGCCACAAACCACTGCTTAGATACCCTTGGCTCTACTGTGGTATGACAACGATAACAGGTACCTACATTATGCTCATGATCTTCGGTCTTTAATAAAGCACCCTCTGCCTCTAAATCTGCTACGATCGCCTTACGTGCTTCATAGCGGTCCATTCCGGCATATTTCGGATAATCTTCAACAATTTTGGCGTCATCGGTTAATACATTAATGATCTCCAAATCGTGACGCAATCCCACCTCAAAATCGTTTGGGTCATGGGCAGGTGTAATTTTAACCACACCCGTACCAAATTCCATGTCTACATAGTCATCGGCAATAATCGGAATCTGACGATGTACGATGGGAAGATCTAATGTCTTGCCAACCATATCTTTATAACGGTCATCCTTTGGATTCACCGCTACCGCAGTATCGCCCAGTAATGTCTCCGGACGGGTAGTCGCCAGATCAATATGCCCCGTTCCATCCGTAGTCTTATAACGCAGATGCCAGAAATGCCCCGCCTGATCCTCATATTCCACCTCGGCATCCGAGATTGAGGTGAGACATTTCGGACACCAGTTGATGATGCGCTCTCCACGATAAATCAGATCCTTGTTATATAACTTCACAAAGACTTCCTTTACCGCCTTACTGCACCCCTCATCCATCGTAAAACGCTCTCTGTCCCAATCACAGGAGGAACCAATCTTTTTCAACTGTTCCACAATACGGCCGCCGTACTGCTTCTTCCAATCCCATACATGCTCTAAGAATTTCTCACGACCGATATCGTCCTTAGAAATCCCCTCTGCACGAAGTTTTTCCACTACTTTCGCCTCTGTGGCGATGGATGCATGATCGGTACCAGGTACCCATAATGCTTCATACCCCTGCATACGTTTGAATCGGATCAGAATATCCTGTAACGTATTATCTAACGCATGTCCCATATGCAACTGTCCTGTTATGTTAGGAGGGGGCATCACGATCGTAAATGGTTTCTTGTCCCGATTGACCTCCGCATGAAAATATTTTTTCTCCATCCACTTATCATAGGTTTTCTGCTCTATGTCCGCCGGATTATAATTTTTTTCTAATTCTTTCGCCATGTTTCTCCTCATTTCTGCGTTGCCTTTTTGTGCATTTGGTAATGTTTGTGCCGCAACGCAGACACAAACCTGCCAGATACGCATCCTCATGGAGCGTTTTTGCTCTATAGGACATAACGCCCATAGAAAATAAAAACGCCCTTTGCTTATTGCAAAGGGCGAATATACGCGGTACCACCTTTGATCTCAGCGATCCATTCTGTGAATCGCTAACTCAACCATTGTTAACGGAATGACCCGGTGACTCCTACTGTCTTCTGTTCAAAATCACAACTCCGAAGCTACCTTCTATTCTGCGCTTTTCCAAGCAGTTTTTCAGCCGATGAACCGCTCTCTCTGGAGGATGCCACAGAATGTACTCCTCTTCTTCCACGTTTTTACTCTATTCCTTCCGGTGATATACTCCATAACCCGAACGAAAACATTGACCTATTAACCAATAATTCTCCGAGCACACACCGGTGTTCTGTAGTTCATGTTAGAAATCTTGATTCCATCCGATGGATTACTTGCATGTACTACCTGTCCACCGCCAATATAGATTGCCACATGACCAATACTTCCACCATTCTTATAGAAGATCAGATCACCAGGCTGTACGCTGGATAGACTAACCTTTCTACCGCAACTTGCCTGCGCGGATGAACTATGTGGTAAACTGTAACCAAACTGTAAATATACACTCATGGTAAAACCAGAACAATCTGTTCCCTTTGTCAGGCTGGAACCACCATATACATATGGATTGCCGACAAATTTCTGTGCATAGGATGCAATCGCTGAACCACTTCCACCAGAAGCTGTTGTGCTGCCACCGGAACTACTCTTTTGAGAAGAACTGCTCTTCTGGCTGGAACTACTCCGCTGAGAAGAACTACTCTTCTGACTGGAACTGCTCTTCTGAGAAGAACTGCTCCTCTGACTGGAACTTCCTGAACTGCTTCTTTGACTAGAGCTTCCAGAACTGCTGCTATTGGAAGCCTGCGCCTGTTCCTCTGCCAACTGTCTTAATCTTTCCTGTTCTGCGGCTTCTGCGGCTGCCTTTCTTCTTGCCTCCGCTTCTTCCTCTTCAATGGAAATTGCCTTTTTGAATTTGGCATGTAAATTTACAAACTCTTTTGCAACATATCCCTTGTCCCCATCAATGGCAATCTTTACCCAATCCTTGCCAATGTTTAATACTTCAAAAGACTCATCCTCCGGAATCTGTGTCAAAATCGTTGCTTTCGTATTTGGTTTTGTACGAACATTTAATGTAATGGTACCAGGTTTTACCTTTGCATAATACGTACCATATTTATCCGCTAATTTCTCTGCCTCAGCGCCTGTTGCTAAATATTCAGATTTAATATACCCTGACACACTGCCAGACTCTATCTTGGTCCAGCCGTCCTTCTCACTGAGAATCTTGGCAGCAGAACCTTCATATAATTTACCTAAGATCTTACCTTCGGTAGATGGAGTCTTACGAATGTGAACATAATCACTGGCAATGGATAAAGCCGTTGTCTGAAACTGCTTTGCCACCTGCGGCGTTGGTTTTGGGGTTGCAGCCGCCGGCACCGCCGTAGCTGCTGCCGCTGCCGGAGCAGTTGTCGCCACTGGTGTTACTGCCGCTGGCGCTTCTGTTGCCACTGCCTCCACATCCTCTACGGATGTCTGATTATCGGCATAATATTTATCTAAGGATAATGAAATACCTGCGATCTCTGTCTCCTGACAAAGAGTTGCAGCAGAAATGTCTGTCATCTCAGCACAACATCCCAACGATAACGTTAATGCTGTACCAAACGCAACTGCAGTCCTTATCCAATATGTCTTTTTCATAGAAACCTCCATATTTATCCTAATGCTACGATATGAATCATGATATCATCATATCTGTGTATAAAATATTACAAAAATATTAAAATTTCATATAGCATTATAACAACCGCCATTTGCTTTGTCAATAGTATATTTCGCACAAAAAGCAGAATTTATCGCACCCTGAAGTGAAAAGTTTATTTCCACTTTGAAAGAAGTAAAGTAGATTTTAGTCTT
>CAZFSU010000008.1:0-103164 GCA_964521555.1 uncultured Jutongia sp.
TTTGAAGCATCGTTTCCGCAGAGCCGTTCAAAACAGGTTTTATTTTTTCAGGCATTTTTAACTCCTCCCCGAATATAATTCTCGTACGCAAATCCCGATTGAGCACTTCGTTGATTAGTGGCAACTAACTAATAATATAGCACCAAATTATGAATTTTTCAACCGGCTGAAAAGAGTCCATCCGTATTTTCTCAGAAGTTTTATCTCTTTCACACAGGATAATACACAAAAAAAGGACAACGTAAACTGCCCTTATGCTTACGTTGTCCTTTTTTCTTTCCGATACACCAAACAAAACATATTCCTGTATATGATGATATCAAATATAGAGTTTGTCTTGATGCGGTCAAATGGAGCTGGCGGGAATCGAACCCGCGTCCGAACTCAGATCCAATGTACTTCTACTGTCATAGTTAGTGTTTTCACATTCCCGCCGGATATCGCCCACTAACAGGCTATATCCTTTGGTAGCTTCATATATTTTCTGACTCCGCAAAGCTTAAGAATCAGAGTGACCCGCGGTTTGACACCGGTGATCCTGACGGCGGGACGCCAGGGCCGATGGGCTGCGCTTAGGCAGCCAGTGCTAAATTATCTTCAGCGTTTAATTTTAAATTCGAACTTTTAACGTGGTGTCCGACCACGGACAGCTTCTCCATCTTCAGTGAGCCCGTCGAAACCAGTACAACCCCTAGCTGTACTTAGTATGTTTTACAAGGATAGCATGATTTATACCGTTTGTCAAACAGAAATTCAAGGAAGAAAAAGGTTGACAGGTAATACTATATGCTATATAGTATTTGGTAAATAATATTATATGGCATATAATATTATACATGGTACATAATGAAATGAGGTGAACTATGGTATTTAATACGGGAGCCGCTTTGTTAGATGCGATTGTTTTGGCGATTGTGGACCAGCAGACGGAAGGTACCTATGGATATAGGATAACGCAGGATGTGCGTAAGGTCATTCAGATTTCTGAATCAACATTATATCCGGTATTGCGACGGCTGCAAAAAGACGATTGTCTCAAAACATATGATATGTTATGCGGGGGACGCACCAGGCGATACTATCGGATCACGGAGCGGGGACGCAGACAGTTGGCATTGTATCAACAGGAGTGGGCCAGCTACTCTGGTAAAATTAATGACTTGTTGTTAAAAAATGAATGAAATAGGCGTGTATAGTGCGCGGAAATGAGGAGAATCATGACGAAATACGAGTTTTTAGGAGATTTGAGCAGACTGCTTTCGGATTTGTCAGAGGAGGAACGCAGTGAGGCACTACAATATTACGAGGACTACTTTGCAGATGCTGGCAGAGAACAAGAGCAGGCTATTATTCAGGAATTGGAATCGCCGGAGAAAGTGGCAGCAAAGATACGGGGGACTGCCGCGGAGGATGTACAATATGGGGAATCCAGTCAGATGCGAGATGCAGCATATCCGGCCCCAAAGGGTTCATTGCAGGATGAAGAAAATTATCAGGAAGATTCGCAAAATGGTGGGAATACAAAAGCGTTTTGGCAATATGATGGCAAAGCAAAGACAGATGGAGCAGGTCATACGTCTGCGTCTGGAGATACATCCAACAAGGCATTGAAATGGGTGTTGGTTATAACGTTGCTAATTATCGCCATTCCTGTGGTGCTGCCGGTGGCCGCCACCTTATTTGGTCTTTTGATTGCACTGATCGCTGTAATATTTGCACTATTTTGTGCATTGTTTGGCTGTGGCATTGGTATGGGAATCGGTGGTGTTGTGAGTATTTTTGTTGGGATACTCCATTGCATGACGGCTAATTTTGCCAAAGGCGCGGTGGGGATCGGAGCCGGTCTGGTGCTGTTGCCTGTGGGGATCATTCTATGTTATCTAGGAGCATTGTTACTCTTAAAAATTGCACCAGGCGCATGGAAATTATGTCAGAATCTTTGGAACTGGCTTTGTGGCATAGCACAAAAGCTATTTGCATAACGAGAGGGGGGACTTTGAGATGAAACATAGAGCATTCTTTTGGAGCATTATGGGAATCAGTATTATAGTTGGTTGTGTGTTGGTGGCGGTCGGTACAGCAATGGGCGGGACCTTAGGCAACGTCAGTGACTTTTGGAATCTGGATGGGGAAGACCGGGTGCAGATGGAGGATGATTTGATGAATGATGTCGATATGAATTCTTTTGGGAATATTAAAAATTTGGATTTTGATTTTTCCGCTTGTGATGTGACCATCAAAGAGGGGGAGCAATTTAATATTACTGGTTCCAAGCTGGAATCTTCGTATAGTGAAGATGGGCAAACCTGGTCTCTGCGAAGTCCGAAACGGAAATGGTATCATTGGTTTACTGACTGGTCTGAGATGAAATGGACCATTACTTTGCCACGGGATTATCAGTTTGAAACGGTAAAGATTAATTTTGCTGCAGCAGAGCTTGATATTGAGAAATTGCAGGCCAGGACCTTGAATCTCAAGGGCGGGGCAGGGGAGGCCACCATTGAGGAGTTGGCGGTATCGGATTCTATGGATGTTAGTATTGGGGCAGGAGAGATCACGGTGACATCTGGTGATATCACCGGAACCAGCCGTATTAAATGCGGTGCGGGAGAGATGAACATGGAATTGTCCCAGTTGGCAGGAGATATGAATGCGGACTGCGGCATGGGAGAAATCGATTTTGTGTTGCCGGGTGCCAGAGCAGACTACAGCATTTCTACCAAAGCCGGTATGGGATCGGTTAATATTGATGAGAAGAATGGGAAACGGCTGACCACAGACGGAAATACCCTGGCAAATCTTGCACTTACCTGTGGTATGGGAGAGATACAGGTGGATTTCAAATAAGAGGATCTTTTTGTTTAGGCCGGAAATCCTTCCTGAAGTTCTGCCATTAATGCAGGAACGGTGGTCATCTCCTGTATTCTGCTGACATTATCGCCGCAGAACAGTAGACCATCCCGGATATTGCCCTTGACTGCCTGTATCAGCGCGTCTGTGATGCAGTATGGGATCTGGGAGGGATTGCATTTGGCGAGGCATCCCAGACAGCGGGGGATCGCACATCCCTGAGCGTTAGCGCGGTCCAAAAAGTCGTTGTGGATGGCTCTGCCCGGCATTCCCACCGGACTTTGGATGATACGGATATCTTCCGGGGTGGCATCCAGATATGCCTGTTTATATTCCGCAGAGGCATCACATTCTTCGGTGACTACAAAACGGCTGGCGATCTGTACACCATCCGCGCCCAGCCTGAGGGCATGTCGTATATCCGCCGCATCAAAGATACCGCCCGCTACTATGACAGGGATTTTTCTATGATATTGGATTTCGTATTCTTTTACGGTTGCTATGATTTTTTCAATCTCCAGATCATAGTTCAGGGTATTTGCATGATCTTTTTGGATGTCTTCTCTGGAGAACCCCAGATGGCCTCCGGCTTTCGGTCCTTCGATCACGATAAAATCAGCAGTGGTCTGGTATTTTTTGTCCCATCGTTTCAGTAGTACCATAGCGGCCTTTTGGGAGGAAACGATCGGGGCAAATTTGGTATCACTGCCTGCCACCAGTGCGGGAAGGTTTGCCGGCAGTCCGGCGCCACAGATTACCACATCCGCTCCGGCTTCCACCGAGGCGCGGACATGTGCTTCATAATCTTTTAAAGCAACCATTACATTAACCCCCACCAGGCCTCCATCTGCCTGTTCCCTGGCTAAGTGAATATGTTTTTGCAGGGAACGGAGATTCGCGGTTTGGTGATCTGTGAGAAAATCTTCTTCATCAAATCCGATCTGTGCCGAAGAAATAATACCAATACCGCCGGCAGCGGCCACCGCTCCGGCTAATTTACTTCTGCTGACACCGACTCCCATTCCTCCTTGAATGATGGGTATCCGCGCAGTTTTGTTTCCAATCGTTAATGGTTGCATGATGATTACCTCCTAAATTTTGATAATCAAAATATATCACCAAAAGGTATTGGTGTCAATATAAAATAGAAAATAATATTATTAAATGTAGTATTGAAAACTACTTTGAGAAAATAAAGGAGTGATATCAAACGGGAAGAGATCTCACGCAAGGAGCGTTCTCAGATGCAGTGGCGAAGTAATGGCCAATCAAAAAAAGGACAAAAAATGGAGCTAGTGGATTACACCACTAACTCCTTTTTCGTTACAACCTTAGAAAATCTTAACTCTTAAAATAAATGAAAACACTTATCTATAAAAATTCAGAATGATTCATGCATGATTATAACTAGTGTAGTTAAAAAGCCATTAACCAACCTTAACTACGTTTGATGCCTGAGGACCTTTTTCGCCGTTTACTACGTCGAATTCTACTTCTTCGCCTTCGTCCAGAACCTTGAAACCATCCATCTGAAGTGCTGAGAAGTGTACGAATACATCCTTGCCTGTCTCGTCAGAGATGAATCCGAAGCCCTTTTTTGCATTAAACCATTTTACTGTACCCTTCATTGTACTGCCTCCTAAAACTTGAAAAATATTTTGCACTTAGCAACAAAACGATGCTAAGCAAACAACATACTTAAAGTACCATAAGTTCATTGGCGTGTCAATGAAAAAATGAGAGTTCTATAAGGAATTCTATAAGGAAATGATGGTTCTATAGGGAAATGAGAGTTCTATGAGGAAGCGGCGGCAGAAAGCAGTTGCGGGATGATAGAAAAACGGAGTATAATATATTAGTTGCGAAAGTTTTAGAAATTGGGTTAGTCCGATGGTGTAAATGGCAATATAGTTTTGCACTATCTGATCGAGGAGGAGGAACCACATCATGTATATTCCATACGGAAGACAAACCATTGATGAATCTGATATTCAGGCAGTGGTGGAAGTGTTGCGTTCGGATTATCTGACTACGGGGCCCAGGGTGGCAGAGTTTGAGCGGAAAGTTGCAGATTATGTCGGCGCAAAGTATGCGGTAGCCGTTTGCAATGGGACAGCAGCGTTACATGTGGCATGTCTGGCGGCCGGGATCGGAGCCGGAGATGAAGTGATCACGACACCAATCACGTTTGCTGCTTCCGCAAATTGTGTTTTGTATTGTGGCGCCACACCGGTGTTTGCCGATATTGATCCCGTCACCTATAATATAGATCCGGCAGAGATTGAGAAGCACATTACGTCCAGGACAAAGGCGATCATACCTGTTCATTACACAGGGCAGCCATGCGATATGGATGCCATTGAAGCCATTGCCAAAAAGCATCATTTATTGGTGATAGAAGACGGGGCACATGCCTTAGGAGCCGTCTACAACGGTAGAAAGATTGGGGCTATATCAGATATGACCTGTTTTAGTTTTCATCCGGTGAAACCTGTGACCACAGGGGAAGGCGGAATGATCGTGACGGACCGGGAAGACTTATACCGTCGTCTGCAACTATTCCGTAGTCATGGGATCACACGGGACGGAGATTTGCTTACGGAAGATCAGGGACCGTGGTATTACCAGCAGCAGTATTTGGGTTATAACTATCGGATTACGGATATTTCCTGTGCGTTAGGTTCCAGTCAGATGGATAAACTGGATCATTTCATTGCAAGACGTACGGCGATTGCCAGACGATACGATGAAGCGTTTACGGGAGTTCCGGATATACAGATACCAGTGCAGCAGACAGGTTGTGAGAGTGGTTGGCATCTGTATATGATACAGGTGATGCGCAGAGACCGCAGAGAAGTGTTTGAGGCCTTGCGGACAGCCGGTATCGGCGTCAATGTGCATTATATTCCGGTGTATCAGCATCCGTACTATCAGAAACACGGTTATGATACGGTATCTTGTCCTCACGCAGAAGTCTTTTACAGCAGGGCAATTAGTCTGCCGATCTATCCGGGACTCAGTGCGGAACAGCAGGATTATGTGATCGAGAAGGTGTTGGAACTAAGCACAACCGGATGATACGGATGGCGGGAAAACAAAGCAATCATAAAAATGACATAGGTATTTGAAAGAATAAACACGTAGAATGTAGAGAAGAGAGGAATGGAAGCATGGATCAAAACAGGATACTTGAGGTGATGAAGAGGTTGGCGGCAGAAGCGGGTGATATCATTCTCCAAATATATGAGACGGATTTTACCGTGGATTATAAGGAAGATGCGTCACCGCTTACGATGGCAGATAAAAATGCCAATGCGCATATTGTGCGGGGATTGGCAGAACATTTTCCGCAATACGCAATACTGTCCGAGGAGTTAAAGGATGATGGATCGAGAAGAGAAAATGATTATTGTTTTATCGTGGATCCGTTAGATGGGACGAAAGAATTTGTGAAAAGAAATGGACAGTTCACAGTGAACATCGCTTTAGCATATCAGCAACGTCCTGTGGTGGGGGTTATCTTCGTGCCGGTAACCGGAGATCTGTATTATGCATCCACAGAGGCAGGAGCATATAAACAGGATGGCAAGACCGGAGAAATTACCAGACTTCAGGTCTCTGATAAGACGGAGAAGCTGGTCTGGGTGGGGAGCAAGTCTCATTCCGGAGAGAAAGAAGCTGCTCTCATCGAGAAACATCAGTCGGAGATCGCCGAAGTGATCTCCGCAGGGAGTTCACTGAAAGGCTGTCTGGTGGCCGAGAGAAGAGCCGATGTGTATTATCGGTTTGGTCTGACCTGCGAATGGGATACAGCAGCAATGCATTGTATCGCAGAGGCGGCCGGAGCGGTGGTGAAACAGTTGGATCACACAGAATTGTTATATAACCGGGAAAATACTTTAAATGACAAGGGTTTTTATATTGTGAACCGTCCGGAAAATGTCTGGGAATGAGGATACATCGGGAAAACTGTCATGTCAGAAAAATGTTTCAGAAAAATGTCTCCATCATATAAAGTTAGTAGTCAAACTGTCCGATAAATAACTTGAGTAGTTCTGAAGAGTGGCATTAAGTCATTCGGCAGAACCACTTATAAAAAAATTTTTATAAGAATTTTTTTCAAATCGCGTGGAAACTGGCACGGGCGAGGATTTCTTGACGAAACAGGCCGTACACTGTTGCTGAGAGGGAGATTCAAACGGAGATGTGGAGATGCGTTTCGGGATTTGATGGAGGCCGTACACTCGATCATTTGCTGAAGATCCGGTCTGGATAGACCGGTGAGCGTGTAAACGCATAGAAAAGACGGGAAGCTTTGGTCCGCGGACTGGGGTTTCCCGTTTTTTCTATGAGGGAGATATAGGAAGTTCTTTCTGGTTGACAAGCATGTATTGAATGTATACAATAAAACATGGATTTTCAGATGATATGATAATGCTTGAGTAAAAAAGACTTTTGATTGATGAGTCATCATTCTGAGAAAAAATACATCAGACAGATGGAGGCAGATCATGAATGATCAATATTCTCTGCGTGGCAGAGTGTTTCATAAATTACGGGAAGATATTTTGACGGGCAAGTATGCAGAAAAAGAGGAGCTGAAAGAAGCTGCTATCAGTAAGGAACTGGGAGTGTCCAGGACACCGGTACGCGAGGCGCTGCGGCAGTTGGAATTGGAAGGGCTGGTTCATATTATTCCGAATAAAGGTGCCTATGTCAACGGGATTACACCAAAGGATATCTATGATATTTATGTGATTCGTTCCTATTTGGAGGGGTTATGTGCCAAGTGGGCCTGTGAGCATATTACACAGGATCAGGTGGACGAGCTGGAAGAGATCATATATCTGAGTAATTTTCATATTCAAAAGGAACACTGGGAGCAGATCTTTGAGTTGGACAACCGATTTCATCTGCGGCTGTATGAGTCCTGTGGAAGTAAGATCCTGGAGCATATTTTATCGGATTATCATCACTATGTGGAACGTGTGCGCAAAAATACATTATCCTCCAAAGAACGTGCCAGCAAAGCCAGTGAGGAACATAGTGCGATCTTAGAAGCCGTGAAATCTGATGACCGGGAACTGGCAGAAAAACTGGCCAATGAGCATATTTTTAAATCATTGGAGAATATCGAACATCAGGGACTGACCAAGTTAATGGAGCAACACGAAGAAGGTTAAGTGGCAGCACGGCGGTGCCGACATATGGTTAGTGCAGGCTGAAACAGGGGACAGATTGGCGCTGACGTGTTGACGATAAGGAGTATATGTGATGAAAAATTATGATCCTTATAAGAGGACGATCTTGTTTTTTGCTTCTTTCATTAATATTATTCTTATGAGTGCACTGTTTGCATATGCGTGGTATTATCATTATGCGGACACCATGTATGTCTATAAATTTTACCGCAGGGGTCATTATGTCATTATTGCATTGTATGGCCTGATGTTATTATTCTTTTCTAATATGTATGGCGGGTTAAAGATTGGCCAGCTTCGACGTATCGAAGTCATGTTATCCCAATATTTGAGTTTACTATTCACGAATACTTTGTATTACATTATTATCTCTTTGTTAGCATTCCGGTTTGTAAACCCATTGATGTTATTTGTACTGATGGGAGCAGAGATGGTGGTGTCCACCATTTGGAATGTGGTGGTGATCCATATCTACAATCGAATATTTCAGCCCTGGAAGATTCTGTTGGTCTATGGGGAATATTCCGCTATGGGACTGGTTCATAAAGTGGAGACCCGACGGGATAAATATGCGATTTACGATGCGGTCAACATCGCCGTGGGGATCGATAGGATTGCGGAAAAGATGAAAGATTTCCAGGCTGTGATCATTGGTGATATCTCGGCGGTGGAACGAAATGATTTGTTGAAATATTGCTATGCAAATCATATCCGGGCTTATGTGGTGCCAAAACTTTCGGATATTATCTTAATGGGAGCAGATCGCATCCATGTGTTTGATACTCCGTTCCTGTTATCCAGGGGGTATGCCCTGAGCTTTGACCAACGTCTATTAAAAAGGATACTAGATCTGGTGATCGCCATACCAGTGACGGTACTGACTTCATGGATTATGCTTTTAACAGCACTGGCGATCAAGCTCGATGACGGTGGCCCGATTTTATATCGGCAGCGAAGATGTACCAAGGATGACCGGGAATTTTATATTTACAAATTTCGCAGTATGGTGGTGGATGCGGAAAAAGATGGTGTGGCACGTCTGGCAGAAGAAGCCGATAGCCGTATTACACGGGTAGGACGTCTGATACGCGCCACCAGAATCGATGAATTACCACAAATGTTTAATATTATTCGGGGAGATATGTCCTTTGTGGGACCGCGGCCGGAACGACCGGAAATCATCGAACAATATCTGGCACAGATGCCGGAATTTCAGTTTCGCACCAGAGTGAAAGCAGGATTGACTGGATATGCACAGGTTTATGGTAAATACAATACGACCCCTTATGATAAATTAAAACTGGATCTCTTTTATATCGAAAATTATTCTCTTTGGATCGACATTAAGTTGATTCTGATGACTGTGAAAACGATTTTGCGCAGGGAATCCACTGAGGGGATCGAGGATGGACAACGTACTGCATGGAAAGAGCAGAGTGCCACTGAGGAGACAACTGTAGAAGACTTGATTCGGGAAATCGTATCTACACAGTCTGGAGAGGCAAAGGAGTGAAGGTGATGGCTGGGAAAGCATTGTTAGTGACGAGGGTCAGTGGATTTGTACCGCAGCATGAGATGAATAATGTGAAAATTTTGCAGGAGATGGGGTACGAAGTCCACTATGCGACAAACCTCCATAACGTTGTATATGGCGAAGATAATCACAGATTGGACGGAACCGGTGTGATTCCCCACCAGATTGATTTTGAGAAATCTCCCTTTTCAAAAAACGTCAGAGTTGCCTATTGCCAATTACAGAAGTTGATGTTACAGGAGCAGTTTGATCTGGTGCATTGTCATATGCCATTAAGTGCGGTGATCGCTAGACTGGCGGCAGAAAATGTGCGAAAGCAGACGGGGAGACAGATACCGGTACTGTATACAGCGCATGGCCTGCATTTTTATACCGGGGCACCGTTAAAGAATTGGATATATTATCCCATAGAGCGGCATCTGGCAAAATATACGGATCGGTTAATCCTCATCAATCAGGAAGATTATGAGCGTGGAAAAAACTTCCCGGTCCGGGGGAAGGTGGAGTATGTGCCGGGGATTGGCATCCCTCTGGAGGGATATCTGCCGGTGCAGGAACCGAGAGTACACCGGATGGGGAATGTGTCACAGGTGGAAACAGAGCGGGACAGCCGTAATGAGATAGAACGTCTGATTGGGAAAACACTATCCCCGGAAACCAAAGTATTGGTAGATATTGGGGAATTATCCAGGAGAAAGAATCACCGATTATTGGTGGAAATGATGGCAGAGTTAAAGGATCTGGATTTGATCTGCCTGATCGGGGGGACGGGAGAGGAGGAAGCATCTTTACAGACCTTAATCCATGAAAAGGGGCTGGAAAACAAAGTGTTTCTGCCAGGCTATATCAACGATGTCAGACGGTTTTTGGCAGCAGCGGATTGTTTTGTATTTCCTTCTTATCAGGAAGGGTTACCAGTGGCCGTCATGGAGGCTATGGCAGCAGGGCTTCCTATCGTGGCAGGCAGGATTCGCGGCGTGACAGACCTGATCGAACATGGACACGGTGGGTATCTGGTGCGGGGGTTTGATCCGGTGGATTATGCCGTGAAGGTGAGACGGATGTTCACCGAGAAATATGGACAGAGTGCGGTGCCCAGAAATATACGGCGGTTTCAGATGGGACAGTGGAATCAACAGAGAGTGAAACTTTTCTCAAGGGAAGTCGTTGATCATAAAATGCGTGAAATATATGGCAGTTTGGAGGAAACCCATAATGCGGGATAAGATCTTGACAGTATCTATTGCGGCATATCAGGTGGAGAAATATTTGGAACAAACCATTTCTTCCATGTTGTTACCGGAAGTCAGAGAACAGATTGAAATACTGGTGATTGATGATGGTTCTACGGATGGTACGGCAGAGATTGCGAAAGAATTTCAAAAACAGTATCCGGATACCGTGCGGCTGGTCCGGCAGGAAAATGGTGGACATGGTGCGGCGGTAGAACGTGGAATCCGGGAAGCCACAGGGACTTATTTCAAGACGGTGGATGGAGATGACTGGGTGGATGCCGGGGGCTTTGTGGCTCTGGTGGAGTATCTGCAAACAGATGACAGGATCGATATCGTATGTACTCCATACGATTGGGTCGATCATCAGACAGGCAGACAAATCAAACGGATATCAGAACATTTTGATGGGGTAACGTATGGTAAGATCTATCCGTTTGTGGAAGTGAGCGATCAGATTTATGTGAATATGCATGCCATGACATACCGGACGAAATTCCTTCAGGAGTCTATGCCGCCATTGGATCATCATTGTTTTTACGTGGATGCAGAATATGTCTTGCTGCCGATACCAAAAGTGCAATCCATCGCCTTTTTGCAGCAGTCGGTGTATCAATACCGGCTGGGAACGGATGGTCAGAGCATGAATCTGGGCAATATGCAAAAGAATTATATGCATCATGAAAAGGTTTTGCAACGTATTCTTCAGGCATATGGGATGCAGAAGGAGCTGGCAGCTATGGTCTGGAAACGTGGTTTTCGGGATGAAGTGGACCGTCAGGCGGCATTGTGCCGATATCTGGCAAAGGGGGCGGCCAGGCTGGCGGCCAGCCAGATTAAGATCTATCTCAGTTTTCCGCCTTCTGGGAAAGGAAAAGCAAAGATTCGGATGTTGGAACATCAGCTCAGGCGGGAATATCCGGAAGTATATGAAGCAAATACCAATCAGGCAGTTCGTCTGTTGCGGCGCAGCCGTTACCGTCTGTATTTTCTGGCAAGTCTGGCAGTCAGACGGAAATTGACACGGTAAAGCGAAGGATGGTATACTACAATGCAGAACAACAGTATCCATACTATGTTTTATCGCATAGACGGAGTGTTCTCTCGATGACTTTGTTGGCAGAATGAAAAGAGGAAATGAGGATTCAGTATGCAGTTATTTCTTGCGAGGTTGAAAGGATTCATTCAGTATAAAGATTTGATGGGACAGTTGGTGCTGCGGGACCTCAAACTCAAATACAGGCGCAGTATCCTGGGATATTTATGGAGTATCTTAAACCCATTGTTTATCATGACGATTATGGCGATTGTGTTCTCGCAGATGTTTAAGCGGGGGAATATTCCCAATTATCCGGTGTATCTCATGAGTGGACAGGTGTTATTTAATTATATGAACCAATCGACACATCAATCCCTGGGGGCAATCGTAGGGAATGCCGCCTTAATCAAAAAAACATATCTTCCGAAATATGTTTTCGTGGTTTCCAAGATCACCAGT
Source organism: uncultured Jutongia sp. (assembly GCA_964521555.1). GTDB lineage: Bacteria > Bacillota > Clostridia > Lachnospirales > Lachnospiraceae > Butyribacter. The sequence goes on from CAZFSU010000008.1 coordinate 12,316, forward strand.
GGATTGATTGACTGCGTTTTTTCCTTTGGGGCGTTGCTGATCGTTATGATCTTTACGCATGGTCATTTTTCCTGGTATTTGTTATTATTTCCCTTTGTTGTAGTTCAGTTATTTGTCTTTAATATAGGATTAGGTATGTTTTTAGGTGCCTACAATGTATTTTTTCGGGATATTCAATATATTTATAATGCAGTGACCACAGCATGGCTGTATCTGACGCCGATGTTTTATCCGGTGGAATATCTGCCGGATCGTCTTCACTGGTTAGTGGTACATCTCAATCCTATGTATGCCTATGTCACACAGTTGCGCTGCCTGACGCTGTATGGTGTCTGGCCGGATGCTCACATGGTATTGTATGGATGTATTGATGCGGTGTTGATGTTATTGATTGGCATCTGGGTGTTTGCGAGAAAGCAGGATCGGTTTATATTGTATATTTAATAGAGGCCGGATGGCGATCTGTATGGAGGAGAGAACGTGGAAACAGAAAATGATGTAGTAATCAGTGTAAATAATGTGACGATACGGTTTAACCTGGCATCAGAGAAGATCGATAACCTCAAAGAATATGTCATAAAATTTCTCAAAAAGGAGTTGCTGTTTCAGGAGTTTTTGGCAGTGAAAGATGCATCCTTCCAGATCAGGAGAGGAGAAGCATGGGCACTGGTGGGCAGTAACGGATCCGGCAAGTCTACCTTGTTGAAGGCGATTTGTGGTGTCTTAAAGCCATATAAAGGGAATGTACAGATCAAAGGCAAGATTTCGCCAATGCTGGAATTAGGAGCGGGCTTTGACATGAATCTGACAGCCAGGGAGAATATATACTTAAATGGCACCATCCTGGGACATTCTATGGCATTTATGCGGGAACACTTTGATGAGATAGTGGAGTTTGCAGAGTTACAGGATTTTCTGGATTCCCCGGTTAAGAACTTTTCCTCCGGCATGCGTGCCAGATTAGGATTTGCAGTGGCAACCATTGTCGAACCGGACATTTTAGTGGTGGATGAGATCTTAGCAGTGGGTGATTACGCATTCCAGCAAAAATGCATAGCACGTATGGACAAGATGCTGAGTGGCGGTACTACCTTATTGTTTGTATCACATTCTATTGATCAGGTACGCAGGCTGTGTGATCATGCGGTGTGGATTAACAAAGGCGATATTATACAGATCGGTGAAGTGGATGAAGTGTGTGATGCTTATATGGCCAGTATGCAGAAGAAGTGAGACCGCGTTCCACAGTGAAAATGCTTCGGAGTGGAGGATTTTATGATTCTACAACATTTTATTTTTCCCAAGGAAGATATATGTACAGAAAGTGAATTATATATTAAAAAGGAGCAGGGTGCCTTTCAGGTGGAGCTGGATGGGATTGCTCTGAAAGAGACAGGAAACTACTCCTTTTTTACTTACTTTAATAGTTTTTCACTGGAAAAATGGATGCGATATTCCGATATATCGGATCTTACTTTTTGTGCCGAGATGACAGGTTCCGGGAAGATTCGTTTGTGTCAGGCCGTAATGCAGGGGCAACAGGTGGTTACCAGGGAGTTGCTTCTGGAAACATACCATACTTGTGCCTGTCTGGAAGTTTGTCTGTCTGTCCCAAAAGAAGTACAAGAGGGAATCCTTTATGTGGAGGTGGAAACGGACGAGCGTACTTTTATGCACAATGCCAGGTTTGAAACCGGTACACCCCAGAGCAGACAGGTCTCCATCGCTGTAGGGATCTGTACGTTTCGTAGAGAGGAATATGTCAGGAAGACATTGCAAAATCTCAGAGATGCTTTCTTTAACCAGCCGGATTCCGTGTTATATGATCATTTACAGGTTTATGTATCGGACAATGGGAATACCCTGCCTTGGGAAGAGATCAGTAATACTCATATTCATTGTTTTCCCAATAAAAATGCGGGGGGCGCCAGCGGGTTTACACGGGCGATGCTGGAAGCATTAAAGGATCAGAACAGGAAACAATATACACATTTCCTGTTTATGGATGATGATATCACGATTGAGCCGGAAGTATTTTACAGGACATATTGTCTGTTGTCCATGTTATCGGAAAACTATTATGATGCTGCGATCGGAGGTGCTCTTTTGCGCAAGGATCTGCCTCGGATACAACATGCCAGCGGTGAGGTCTGGGCCACGGATAAAGTCAGTTTCACCAAGCGGGGCTATGATCTTTCGCAGGAGAAAGATTTGTTGGCGAATGAAGAAATTGTGCCAGTGGATTATAACGGCTGGTGGTATTATTGTATACCATTTTCAGAGGAAACAGCGAAAGATCTACCGTTGCCGTTTTTTATTCATATGGATGATATTGAATATGGGTTACGTTTTTCGGGGAAGTTCATTTATTGCAATGGAATCGGGGTATGGCATGATGCCTTTGATCACCGGAAATCTTCCAGCATGGAATATTATGATATGCGTAATCTGTTGATTATGAATGCCTTGCGTCGTCCGGAATATACTTGGAGACAGGCCAGAAAGCGTGTGTGGAAACATTTGATCTTTCAACGGTTAAAATATCGGTATCGGGATGCAGAACTGACGATACGGGGTGTGGAAGATTATTGCAAGGGAATATCGTTTTTGAAGACGCAGGATCCGGTTGCATTACATCAGGAGATTATGAAACAGGGTTATGGCTGGATGGAACAAACAGAGGGATTAGATCGGCTCAAGCCGGACTGGAAAGAGAAGGAAGTGGTGGATCGTGCCATGCGGCAGTCGAAGGTGCGTAATAGACGGCAGTTTTTGAGCCTGAATGGCTGGCTGCTTCCGGCGAAGAGACAGGAAGAGGCCGTGCCTATGGGGGTGTCCATCGGAGCTTTATATCGGGTGAAGCGGGTGTTGTACTATGATCCGGAGACGGGAAAAGGGTTTTGGACAGAGAGAAAGTATAAGGAATTGATTCTGTTACTTCGGGATATGTGTTATGTCAGCCGTTTGTTGCGGAAACAGTATGATAAAACAGCAAGGGAATACCGTGACAGAGAATCGGAAGTTACGAATCGTGAATTTTGGGAAGAATACTTATCATGCAGGCAATATTGACGAAATGGTTCTGTTGTCTCAGTAAATTTTCCAATATAGCAGTCTTAAATTACGGTTGTAATCTGATGGACATCAGGCTGCGATCAGCCTTTGCCAATCATTTCCCCCTGCTTGCATATGGGGTCGAAATATGTTAGAATATGTCTTGTTTTGTAGAAAAAGTGTACTTTTTCAGATAATAGATTTCTTGGGAGGGAGATTATGCAGGTAGTAAAATATATGTTTCAACCTCATGGAGATGACCGGGGGCAGTTAGTTGCCTTAGAAGAATTCAAGGATATTCCTTTTAAAATAAAGCGAGTATACTATATGTACGATACCGCACCAAATGTTACACGGGGTTATCATGCACATAAATCATTGGAACAGATTTTGATCTGTATTCATGGCAGTTGTAAAATACGATTGGATAATGGAACGGAAAAGAAAGTGGTGCCATTGGAGAAACCATATGAGGGATTGTATGTGGCAAATAACATGTGGCGGGAAATGTTTGATTTTTCCGAAGATGCTGTTTTGATGGTTTTGGCTTCTGAATTATATGATGAGTCTGATTATATCAGGGATTATGATGAGTTTTTGAAATATGCGGAGCAAACGGAGAATCAAGTATGATAAATCTTACGGGGAAAGCGTTGCCTTTCGTATCTGTCATCACCCTTTCATACAATAGTGACTTTATTTTCGAGACGATTGATTCCGTCATCACACAAACCTATCCTAATATCCAATATATTATCTTTGATGACGGAAGTGAAAGTTTTTCGGAGTATGATATCAAAGAGTATATCCGCCTTCATAATACTGGAAATATAAAGGACCTCGTGGTACATCATCATGAAAAAAATATTGGAACTGTAAGGAATTTGAACCATTCTCTTGCGTTTGTCAAGGGAGACATTGTTCTATATTTATCCGCGGATGATTTATTTTATGATCCGGATGTTATCCGTGATTGGGTTGACTATTTCATGGATGGAAAGTATCAGGTTGCGACGGCATTGCGGGCTGTTTATGATGAGACACTACAAAATTGTATGGAGATATTACCATCAGAGAAACAGGTGGCATTCATAAAGAATGAGAATCAGGTTAAAATTTTTGAGGAATTAACAAGGGCTAATTTTATTTTTCATTGCAATATTGCTTATACAAAAGAGTTTATGAAAGAGCATTTGCCGTATGATGAAGAATATCGTTTAATCGAAGACCACCCCATGAATCTCCGGTGGGTTCGGGAAGGGGTGGCATTTGGTTTTTATGAGAGAATTACACTGAAATACCGATGTGGTGGTGTAAGTGCTCCGGTTCATTGCAATACGTTATATCTCAAAGATGTGAAGCGGATTTATCATAAAGAGATATTACCATATACAACGCATCCGTTAAGGACTCGGTTTTGTCACACAAAATGGCTTGTCAATCATATTTATGACAGTCATTTTTTTAAAGGATATGAGTTGTGTAAGAAACATCAGATATTATGGATATTTTTAGCAATGACACACCCAGTCAGAGCTTGTCGGAAAGTTATACGCACGATTAAAAAAGCAGGAACGTTTCGGAATGGAGGAAAAAAATGAAAGTACCTTTTGCAGATTTCAGACCAATGCATTTGGAAATTCAGAAAGAATTAGAGGAAGCATTTCATCGCGTCACTTTTGAGAATAGTTATTTTATTCAAGGACCGGAATATGAAAAATTCAATCAAGAGTTTGCAGAATACTGTGGCACAAAATATGCCATAGGAGTTGCCAGTGGTTTGGATGCCCTTCAGTTGATTTTAATGGCGATGGATATCTCTGCCGGAGACGAAGTGATTTTGCCGGCGAATACATTTATTGCTACGGCGCTTGCCGTATCTCGTGTGGGGGCAACGCCTATATTGGTGGATCCTTCCCTGGAAAACTATACTATCGATCCGGATAAGATAGAGGAAAAAATCACCTCCAAAACCAAAGCAATCATGGCGGTACATTTATATGGCAGATGTTGCGATATGGATGCGATTGATCGTATTGCCAATCAATATCAGATCAAGGTGATTGAAGATGCGGCTCAGGCGCATGGTGCATCTTATAAGGGGAAAAGGGCGGGAAATTTAGGATATGCAGCAGGCTTTAGCTTTTATCCGGGGAAAAATCTGGGTGCTCTCGGAGATGGCGGAGCAGTCACAACCAACGATGAAGATTTGGCGAAAAAGATTCAAATGTTAAGCAATTATGGATCAGATTACAAATATCACCATGTATATCAAGGTGTGAACTCAAGGCTGGATGAACTTCAGGCGGCTTTCCTGAGAATTAAGTTAAAATATCTGGATCGCTGGACTAAAGCCAGAATTGAAATTGCAAAACAGTATATAGAGAGAGTCAAAAGTGAGGAGATCTGTTTACCACATTTTAATGATCAGACCTATGAGAATGTCTGGCACGTAATGCCGGTCAGAATCCATGATAGAGCAAAATACGAAAAGAAGTTTTTGGATCAGGGGATTAGTGTGCAAAAACATTATCCGATTCCGATTCATCTGCAACAGGCATATCAGTCAATGCATATGTCCGAAGGCGCTTTTCCGATTGCGGAAGAGATTAGTAAAACCGAGTTAAGTCTTCCGATTTTTTATGGAATGACAGAGGAACAAATTTCATATGTGATTGATGTAATGAATGGAGGAGACTTATCATGAAAATTGTTTTTTTCTATGAAAAAGATCAAAAAATCGGCGGTAGTTTGCTTCAATTTTTTAATTTGTCTAATTACCTCAGCAATCAAACGGAGCATGATGTATATTATGTGAATTGTTATAATGAAAATATAACAGAACTCATTAAGGGAACAAATGTAAAATTTATTGATGTGAATCAGTTTGAGGTACAGGGGTTTGAAGATGCCGTGTTTGTCACACCACCCAACTATGTTTTTTTGCTTTTGGAAAAAATACACAGTTTAAAAAATGCAAAAATATTATTATATGATTGGCATGCTTATAGTTCTCGGTATCTCTGGAGTCAGTTTCATGATAAAAATGTTGATATTGCTGCAATTTATAAAAATGTCGATGATAAAAATGCGATTGCTTTCATGGATGAATTTACACGGTTGTCCTGCGAAAACATTACAGGTTTTCTGCCGCAGAAAAGATTTATTCCAGTGACGAAAGAGATAGATTCTGGTCGATATTCTAAAGTGTCAAGGAAAAAGAAGGATAAGATCAGTTTGGCATATTTAGGACGTCTGGATTCGGATAAAATATATTCTGTGATTAATATTGCTGATAATCTGATGGAAACGGATTTTGATTGCCCGATTGAATTTCACATTATCGGAGATGGAAATCGCAGAAATCTTTTGGATCTATCACAATATGCAGGTAAGATCACTTTCGTTTTTACATCCTACCTTTTGGGAGAAGATATGTACGCGTATTTGCAGGAAAATGTGGATGTATTAATTACGATGGGAACTGCGCTTTTGAACGGAGCAGAATTAGGAATACCATCTGTCGTAGTCCCGATTGGAAATAAGAGGTTTTATACAAACCAGTACACTTTTTTATATGAAGTGACGGATTATACCTTGGGATGGTCTTATGATATGATACCGAAATTAAATTATAATTTTAGAACGTTAGAAACGATCCTTCGTGAAGCTGTTCAACAAAAAGAATATCACGGGGAAAAATGTTATCAACATTTACTGGATCATCATCAGATCGATCAGGCGGTTGAATTATGTTTGAATAGTGCTCAAAATACAGAATTGACTGTGGAACAATTCATTCATTTTCCTGGTGTGCAAGAGCAGTGGAATGCATTTTGTGCTTTCTATGAGAGAACAGGTAAGGATTATCTTACGTTTTATGATTCTATATTAGGAGATCGCAGAAAGGACCAAAAGGGTCGTTATGCAAAGATACGTGAAAAAAGTATAAAACTAATTGATCATTCTCTGGGCAGAATGCAAAAAGTATGGGCTTATCATTTAAAGAAAAAGAACTATCTATCGGCACATAAACATTATGAAGAAGTTTTGATCAAATTAAGGGACAAGGCACAGAGTGGAGCGAAAATAAAGGTTGCATTTCTGGTTGTATATACGTCCACTTTTTCTTCTTTACCAATATATAAATTGATGAGCAACGATGATCGTTACGAGACTTCTTTGATTGCTATTCCGGATGTACAACGTGGCATTCAGCATTTACGGGAAACATATGAGAATACATTAAAGGATTTAAAAACATTTGATGAGCATGTAATCGAAGGATATGATTGTAAGTTGGACCAATATTTGGATATTGGGAATGAGTATGATTTGATATTTTTTAATACTCCTTATAAAGGAATGATACATGAATATCATAATGTAGAATACTTTTTAGATAAAGATGTTTTAACATTTTATGTAAATTATGGATTTTTTACTCTGAAATATGGGCGTGAGATCGTAAAGCAGGATTTCTATAATTATGTATGGAAAGTCTTTATTGATTCTGACGAAAACCTTCGGGATTTGAAAAAGGTTGAGATGATCAGAGGGAAAAATGGTGTGGTGTCCGGTTATATTAAGATGGATAGTATGGCGGATGCAGTGATAGAAAAAAGAACAAGAAAAAGAGTTTTGATTTGTCCGCATCACACGGTGTCTGGCTGGACCGGAACAAAATTCCTGGCACTTTCCAATTTCTTAAAATATGCGGATTTGATATTGGAATTGCCCCAAAAATATCCTGAGTTAGATTTTGTGTTCAGACCACATCCGTTATTGTTTTACAATTTGGTTAGTCGTCGATTGTGGAGTGAAGAGGAAGTGGATGCATATATCCATCAAATGAATAGTATGAGCAATATGGAATATGATAAGGATAGCAATTACTTTGAAACTTTTGCGAACAGTGATGCGATGATTCATGATTGTGGTTCGTTTACAGCGGAATATTTGTTTACGGAAAATCCATGTTGTTATATGTTAAAGGATGAAGCACAGATCAAAGATGATTTTTTGCCAATGGGCCAAGATTGTTTGCAACATTATTATAAAGCGTATGAAGCAGAAGATATCTATCATTTTATTGAAGATGTAGTGATCCGGGGAAATGATCCTATGAAACAAGGAAGAACCAGATTTTCGAGAGAACATCTCAAATTTAATTATCCAAATAGTGCAAAATATGCGTTTGAATATATTAATCATTTACTTTTCCAACAAGATTAAGAGGTTGAAAGTTCTGAGGTTTCAAAGGGCATCAGTAAATTTGCTTGTAGGGTTATATTTAATATAGAACGGATCAAGAAAGAAGGAGGTTGCTGCTATGCAGGATCGTATCATGCCGCAAATGGGGAGCAATAGTATTGTTGGTGAGAATGTATCGTTTGGTAATTGTGTTGTTATTGGAAATAATTGTATTATCGAAGATAATGTAACGATCGGTGATCATGTATATATTGATCATAACTCAATCATAAGAAGAGATGTTCAGTTAGGCTCGGATAGTACAATCGGAGCAAATTGTATTATTGGTGAGTACCAAATGGATTTTTTCCGTGATCGCAAATATCATAAACATGAATTGATCATAGGGAATAATGCGATTATTAGAAGTGGATCTATCTTATATGCAGGATCGCAGATTGGAGATAACTTTCAAACGGGCCATCAGGTGACGATACGTGAAAAGACGGTTATTAAGAATAATGTCAGCATTGGTACATTATCAGATATTCAGGGGAAATGCGAAATCGGGAATTATACCAGACTGCATAGTAATGTCCATATAGGTCAAGCTTCCAAGATCGATGACTGCTGCTGGATTTATCCTTATGTGGTGTTAACCAATGATCCTACTCCGCCTTCTGAAATCGAATGGGGTGTTCATGTTCATTCTTTTTCCATCATTGCCACCAATTCCATTGTGCTTCCCGGGATAGAGATTCATGGGGATTCACTCATCGGAGCGGGAACTCTTGTGAACAGAGATGTGGAAAAGTTTTCCGTCGTAGTCGGCAATCCCGGTAGATGCAAGGGTGATATTCGAGAAATAAAAAATAAGGAAACAGGAGAAAATTATTATCCTTGGAGATATCATTTTGATCGCGCGATGCCTTGGCAGAATTATGGTTTTGATGATTGGTTTGCATCTTTAGATGATGAAATGAAAAATATGCTATTTCGATAGTGACAGGCTATTTTTCTATTCTGAATATTCTCCATTCTTGACGCTATGGCAGAGTTAAGATACAATTAAATTTATGCTGGTTGACAGCATCAAAGACTTGTGTGACCGGGGGGGTTGAAAACTCCGGTCAGTTGATCAAAGGAAACTGGAGGATAGAAAGATGGCCAAAAATGCAGGAAAAAAACAGACGGAAAGGAAATACCCGTTGATTATATTATTACCGTTGATTATGGTGCTGGCGGTGATTCCGCTTTTTTTGCACCAATATCGTTACCATACCGGACTGATTCAGTATGACTGGTTTCAGGGACCGGACAGTACATCGGATATGTTTCTGCATTGTAAAATGGTATGGCTTTATGCCATGTTGATTGTGATTTTATGTTTTATGATTTACATGATTTTCTCGGAGGAGATCAAGCCGATATGGGATCGTATGCTGATACCAATCTTCGTGTATGGAGGATTGAGCTTGATATCCGCTTTGGTTTCTGTGAACCGACATTATTCTTTTGCCGGTATCTATGAGCAGTTTGAGCCTGTCTGGATGTTATTGGGTTATGTACTGTTGGTATACTATTCATTCTATGTTCTGTATCAGGAAGCGGCGGTCAAGCGTCTGATACCGTGGTTTGTAGCAGGTATTACCGTGATGACAGTGTTTGGTGTGCTGCAGGCTGTCAAACAGGATCCGCTTCATACAAAATTTTTCCAAAGTCTCATTTTGACAAACAAAGATATGATCGGGAAGCTGGAGTTTGCTTTTGAAGAGGGGCGGGCTTTCCTGGCATTGTACAATCCCAACTATGTAGGTTTCTATGTAGTGATGGTGGTTCCGGTATTGATTGCCCTGTTGATGCATACGAAAAAGATATATGCCCGTATCGGATATGGTGCTTTGGCGGCGGGTATGGTCTTTGTTCTGTTTGCTTCCCAGTCCCGTGCCGGTATTCTGGTTTTGATCGTAACATTTTTCGTTATGCTGTTATGTATGCGAAAGATCTTTTTCAAAAACTGGAAATTAACCATAGGGATCATCGTGATTGCCGTGGTTGGTTTTGTCGGGATTAATCTGATGAACCAAAATGCACTGTTAAATCGTATGCGTTCCATGTTCGATACATCTACACAGGAATATGCACTGGAGTCCATTGAAGCGGATCAGGACGTAACCTTTACTTACAAGGGGAATGAAATTCATTTCACGGTTGATGCGGCAGAAGATTCCACAGTCTTTCATGTGGTGGATGGGGATGGACAACCCGTAGCGTACACATCACAAAGTGCCACAACGAATCGGATCACGGATGAGCGGTTTCCATTAATCTTTGGTCCGGTTTCCGGCAATTCCTTCACTGGTTTTTATGTAGGCGTACCACAGACCGGGACAGAAGAGAATACAGCAGTTTCCTATCGCAAATGGCTTTTTAGCAACCAGCTAAAACAGGGAGATACTTCGTATTATCTCAAAGGCGCAGGAAATTCTTTGTTTCATATGAAAAAATATAGCCAGGGGAACGGATATTTTTCCAAACACTATCAGTTTGCCAATAAACGCGGCTATATCTGGGCGAGAACCATTCCATTGTTGAAAAACATAAAATATGCATTATTGGGTTCTGGACCGGATACTTTTGTGATCGCTTTCCCTAACGATGATCTGGTGGGACTGTATAATTCCGGGCATGATAATGAGGTGATTACCAGACCACATTGTATGTATCTACAGATTGCGGTACAGACCGGCATTCCTTCTCTGATTGCATTTCTGGTATTTTATGGATGGTATCTGATTCGCAGTTTCCGGTTATATTGGAAACTACAGTATGATAGCTATATGGCTAAAATGGGTGTGGCGGTGATGGTATCTGTGATCGGTTATCTGATTTTAGGGCTTACCAATGATTCCTGCGTGGCGGTATCACCAATCTTTTTTGTGCTGACAGGTCTGGGGTTGGGCATTAACCGTCATTTACAGCAGACGGTTAAACGCTAAAAATCCCTTTCTTGACAGAAAAAATGGGGAATGCTATACTCGTTTTGGGTTTGATAGATTTTACCAGAAAGTGAAAATCTATGTTGGTTGCGTACAATTAGGAGTTTAATGTTATGCGTATAAAGCAGCGCAGAAATGAGGGCGATGATGAAAGTAGTAATTTTAGCGGGTGGATTTGGAACCAGAATCAGTGAGGAAAGTCACCTTAAACCAAAGCCGATGGTAGAAATTGGAGAAAAACCAATTCTTTGGCATATTATGAAAGAATATTCTCATTATGGGTATAATGAGTTTGTGATTTGTTGTGGTTATAAACAGCATGTGATCAAGGAGTATTTTGCAGATTATTATTTGCATAATTGTGATATTACCTTTGATTTTGGAGCAGAAAATAAGATGACAGTTCATAGTAATGATGCAGAACCTTGGAAAGTCACTTTGGTAGATACCGGGTTAAATACTATGACTGGTGGGCGTATTAAACGAATCAGGAAATATATCGGGGATGAGCCGTTTATGTTGACATATGGAGATGGCGTTTCGGATATTGATATTAGTAAGCTGGTAGAGTTCCATAAAAGTCATGGCAAGCTGGTGAGTATGACAACAGTAAATATTGGTCAACAGTTTGGAGTATTAGATATCGATGAGACAGGCTCTGTGAGAGCGTTCCGTGAGAAATCCAATGATGATGGCGGTTTGATCAATGCTGGATATATGGTGCTGGAACCGGCTATTTTTGATTATATCGAGGGAGATTCCACTGTATTTGAGAAGGCGCCTTTGGAAAATGTAGCGAAAGATGGTCAACTGATGGGATACCGTCATAAAGGGTTCTGGAAGTGTATGGATACCAAGCGTGATCACGAAAAATTAGAGAAAATGTGGCAGGATGGGACTGCTCCGTGGAAAGTGTGGAAAGACTGATGTTAGATATGGATTTTTATAAGGGAAAACGAGTGTTAGTGACCGGACATACCGGTTTCAAGGGAACCTGGATGTGTCGTGTGTTGGTGAATGCAGGTGCTGTCGTGACGGGGTATTCACTGGAGGCACCGACACAGCCGAATCTTTTTGGGATGGCAGATGTGGAGTCAAAGATGCATTCGGTCATCGGGGATATCCGGGATTTGGCACACCTGAGGGAGGTTTTTGAGGAGGCACAGCCGGAGATCGTATTACATTTGGCGGCGCAGCCGATTGTCCGGGATTCTTATAAAGAACCGGTATATACTTATGAAACCAATGTGATGGGTACGGTAAATATCTGTGAATGTGTCCGCTTGTACCCGTGTGTTAAGAGTTTTCTGAATGTTACTACAGATAAAGTATATGAAAACAAAGAATGGGAGTGGGGATATCGGGAGAATGAGCCATTGGACGGTTATGATCCGTATTCCAATAGCAAATCCTGTTCGGAACTGGTGACGCATAGTTATAAAAATTCATTTTTTGCTGATCGTGCAATTGCGGTATCAACTGCCCGGGCGGGAAATGTCATCGGTGGTGGCGATTTTGCCAATGACCGAATTATTCCGGACTGTGTCAGAGCGGCGGAAAAAGGGGAAGATATCATTATTCGTAATCCCCATTCTACCAGACCATACCAGCATGTGTTGGAGCCGGTGATTGCTTATTTGATGATTGCACAGAAACAGTATGAAGATTCTTCTTATCAGGGATATTATAATGTGGGACCGGATGAGATCGACTGTGTGACAACCGGTGATTTGGTGGATATGTTTACATCCAAATGGGGGCAGGGCCTGAAATGGATCAATCAGTATGATGGCGGCCCGCATGAAGCTAATTTCCTGAAATTGGATTGTTCCAAACTGAAGAAAACATTTGGTTGGAAACCTCGTTGGACCGTATCAGAAGCGTTGGATGCAACGGTCGCATGGACGAAAGTATATTTTGCCCAGGGAAATATTCCGGAAATTATGGATCAGCAGATTAAAGATTTTATTGGTTAGGATGGCGGTATCATGAGAAAAGTGTTGGTAACTGGGGGTTCCAGAGGGATCGGCAAGGCGATCGCAGAAGTGTTTGAACAACATGGATATGCGGTTTATACGCCTGCCAGACAGGAACTGAATTTATTAGATCGGGATTCGATCAGGGCTTTTATAGAGAAGCATCAGACAGAGTGTTTTGACGTAATCGTGAATAATGCAGGTATTAATGATATTAATGGGATTGAAGATATTACGGATGAAGAGATGGATGCCATGTTTCAGACGAATCTGATCAGTCCTATTATGTTGTTACGTGGATTGGTGGGACCGATGCGTCAGCAGAAATATGGACGTATTATCAATATTGGTTCTATATGGGCAGTGGTTTCCAAGGGTGGCAGATGTATCTATAGTGCCACCAAAAATGGCATTCATGGAGTGACCAATACGTTGAGTGTAGAATTAGCTCCCGATAATATTTTGGTGAATACTGTCTGTCCGGGGTTTACTATGACAGAGTTGACCAAGAAGAATAATACGGATGCGCAGATAGCGCAGATCAGTCAGGATATACCGATGGGAAGAATGGCGCAGCCAAGAGAAATCGCGGAGGTGGTATACTTTCTGGGAAGCGAGAACAATACATATCTGACTGGTCAGAAAATTACAGTAGATGGAGGGTTTGCGGAAAAATGATTATTAAATCAAAGACAAAGGACTATGAAGTGAAAATTCATAAATCTTTGTCCTTTATCACAGAGTTGGCTATTGATGATAATACCATGCTTGTGGTGGACAAGACATTGTATGAATTATATGAAGATCATTTCAAGGATCTGAAGCCGAACCGGTTATTTGTTTTAGAGGCGCTGGAGACAAATAAGACGGTGGATATGGCATTACAGATTTGTGAAGTGATGACGGAGATTCCGGCGAAGAGAAATGCCAGGCTGGTTTCTTTTGGTGGTGGCATTGTACAGGATGTTACCGGTTTTGTAGCCAATATTTTGTATCGTGGTATTCAGTGGGTTTTTGTGCCGACAACGCTGTTAGCATCTTGTGACAGTTGTATCGGTGGCAAAACTTCTTTAAATTATAAGCATTTTAAAAATTTATTGGGGACCTTTTATCCGCCGGATGAGATTCACATTTGTGCTGAATTTTTCCAAACATTATCGGAGCGGGATTACCAGAGTGGTTTAGGAGAAGTGGTAAAATTCAATCTGATGTTTGGGCTGAAGGGCCTGGAGCGGATCGAACAGAAGATGGATGCGTTGCTTTCCAGAGATAAGGATACATTGGATGAATTTGTAGAAAACTCACTATTGTTTAAGAAGGATTTCATTGAAGAAGATGAGTTTGACCGTGGTGTCCGGATTCATTTGAATTTTGCCCATACCTTTGGACATGCCTTTGAGACGATCTCGGATTACTATATTCCACACGGCACGGCGGTGGCGATGGGAACCATCGTTGCAAACAGGGTTTCCTTATCCAGAGGGCTGTTAGAGGAATCTCTGGTACAGCGCAGCGAAGCGGTCTTAAAGAAAATTATTCATATTGACCTGTCCGGTGTGGATTTTGATTTGGAGAAGATTATACAGGCGATTCGTAAAGATAAAAAGCAGACCAGTACGGATCTGACTGCCGTGTTAATGTATGACGATTTCAAATTAAAGATTGTTCATGATCTGAAACCGGATGAAATTCCGGGTGCGATAGAGTATACATTAAATTATTTACAATAGAGAATGGAGGAAGACAAAATGATAGTAAAGGTATCGGATTATATTGCTGATTTCCTGGCACAAAATGGGATTAAAGATGTGTTTATGATTACAGGCGGAGGAGCGATGCATTTAAATGACTCCTTAGGTCATCATAAGGAGTTGCATTGCACATATAACCATCATGAGCAGGCTTGTTCCATTGCTGCGGAAGGGTATTGCAGACTTTCCGGCAATCTGGCTGCGGTATGTGTCACCAGTGGCCCGGGCGGAACCAATGCATTAACCGGTGTATTAGGCGGCTGGTTAGATTCGATTCCTATGTTTATTCTCTCCGGCCAGGTAAAGCAGGAGACTACCATCCATGCCACAGACGCACCGTTGCGCCAGTTGGGAGATCAGGAGTTTAATATTACCGACTGCGTTGCTCCGATGACGAAGTACGCTAAATTTTTAGATGATCCCAAGGAAGTATCCTATCATTTAGAAAAGGCACTGTATCTCTGTAAAGCCGACCGTGGTGGTCCGGTATGGCTGGATGTGCCTCTGGATATCCAGGCAGCCAAGGTGGATACCGAGGAGATGGTACATTTCGATCCTGCGGAGCTGGAACGGGTAGTACCGGTCTATGACGAGAAAATCACAGAGCAGATTATTGAGAAAATCAAAGAGGCAAAGCGTCCGGTGATCCTGGCGGGTACTGGTATCCGTCTGGGAAAAGCGCATGAAGAATTTATCAAGGTGGTGGAGCGTTTGAATATTCCGGTGGTTACAGCGTGGAATGCCCATGATGTGATCTGGAATGATCATCCGTTATATTGTGGCAGACCTGGCACCATCGGAACACGGGGAGGTAACTTCGTGGTTCAAAACAGTGATTTGCTAATTTCGCTGGGATGCCGTCTGAACATTCGTCAGATCAGTTATTCCTATAAAGAGTTTGCAAAACGTGCATACAAGATTATTGTCGATATCGACGAGGCAGAATTGCAGAAGCCTACCATTAGCCCGGATCTGCCAATCCATGCAGATGTGAGAGATGTGTTAAATTCTATTTTGGCTTCCGGTTTTGTCGGTGGGGACAATGAAGATCATAAGAAGTGGCTTCAGTGGTGTCGTGAGATCGATGCAAAATATCCGGCGGTATTACCGGAATACTATGATATGAAATCACCGATTAATCCGTATGTGTTTATGACTAAATTGTTTGAAAATCTGGAAGAGGGTGAGACCGTTATCACCGGTAATGGTAGTGCCTGTGTGATTTCCTTCCAGTCAGCCATTATCAAAAAGGGACAGAGGCTGTTTACCAATTCCGGTTGTGCAACGATGGGATATGGTGTGCCGGCTGCCATTGGCGGTAATATTGCCCAGGGAGGGAAACGCGTGATTTGTCTGGATGGAGATGGCAGTATTCAGATGAATTTACAGGAGTTGCAGACTATTGTGCATAATAAGTGTGATATTCGTTTGTTTGTATTAAATAACGAGGGATACCACTCTATGAGACAGACCCAGAGCAATTTGTTCCAGGGAGATTTGTGTGGTGTCTCTGCTGCCAATGGTGTGAGCTTCCCGGATATGGAGAAGATTGCATATGCATATGGTATTCCGTATTTTAAGATCACATCATTGGATGATATGCAGGAAAACATCAGGAAGACGTTGGAAACCACCGGACCGGTTATGTGTGAAGTAATGTTAGATAAAGCGCAGTTCTTTGCGCCAAAGTTATCTTCGAAGGTATTACCGGACGGTAAGATCGTATCACCGGAGATTGATGATTTATATCCATTCCTGGATCGTGAGGAATATTTAGCCAATAAGCAGTTTGATTAGGGGGGTTAGTATGAAAAAAGTAATTGTGACCGGTGCTACCGGAATGATCGGCGCATCGATGATTCAGCAGATGGTGCAGGACGGCATTCAGGTTACTGCCATTATTCGTCCCAATTCCAAAAAGAGGTCTAATTTGATTGATCATGCACTGGTGGATGTGGTGGAGTGTGATGTAAAAGATCTGCTCACATTAAAAGGAACCTTATCTTCGGATTATGATACCTTCTATCATTTTGCATGGGATGGGACATACGGGGACAGCCGTAATGATGCATTCATGCAGGAAGAAAATGTAAAAAATACGCTGGAGGCAGTGGAATTAGCACATAGTGCAGGCTGCCAGACTTTTATCGGTGCCGGATCGCAGGCGGAATTTGGTTTTGTGGAGGGGAAGTTATCCGATGCTTTGCCGAAAAATCCTGTCACGGGTTATGGCATTACGAAATTGACGGCATGTCAGCTCAGTAAGATTCATTGTGAGAAATATGGAATGCGTCAGTCATGGGGGCGCATTGTCAGTACCTATGGGCCGATGGACAACTCATATACCATGATTATGTCCAGTGTCATTGGTATGCTGGAGGGGAAACGCATGGCGTTTACCAAAGGCGATCAGGTGTGGGATTATGTCTATTCCGGGGATTGTGCGAGAGCATTTTACCTGATCGGTCAGTCTGGAAAGCATGGGAAAGCGTATACCATCGGTTCCGGGCAGACAAGGAAATTGTCAGAATTTATTACTGCCATGCGGGATGTGATTGATCCATCCCTGGAAATCGGTTTGGGAGAGAGAGAATATTATCCAAATCAGGTGATGAAGTTGTGGGCTGATATTTCGGAACTGACGGAGGATACCGGGTTTGTTCCAGAGGTTTCTTTTGAGGAAGGAATCAAGCGGACGGCAGCATGGTATAAAGAGATGAAAGGTGTGTAGAGACGTGGAAAAGAAGCATATTTCAGTGATGACTCCCTGTTATAATGAAGAAAAGAATGTTAGAAATATTTATCAGGCAGTAAAAGAGCAGTTTGCTGAAATGCCGCAATATACTTATGAGCATATTTTTATCGATAATTATTCTACGGATAATACCCGGGCAATATTGCGGGAATTGGCCGGGGAGGATACTAACGTTAAGGTGATCCTGAATGCCAGGAATTTTGGACCTAATCGTTCTGGTACTTATGGAATGCTGCAGGGTACCGGGGATGCGTTGATCTGTATTGTGTGTGATTTACAGGATCCACCGGAGATGATTCCTGTTTTTCTGGAAAAATGGGAAGAGGGCTACAAAGTAGTCATGGGTCAAAAAACAAAAAGTAAAGAAAGCAAAATCATGTACGGAATCCGTAAGATATATTATAAAATCATGGAAATGTTATCAGAAAATGAGCATTTGGACAATGTGACCGGGTTTGGTTTGTTTGACCGGGCTTTTCTGGAGACGATCAAATGGATGGATGATCCGGACCCATATATCCGTGGTCTGATTACAGAGCTGGGATATAAGACCTGTCTGGTAGAATATACACAGGCAAAACGTGAATTTGGCAAATCCAGCTATAACTTCTTTAGCTATTTTGATTTTGCGGTAACGGGTATGACGCATACTTCTAAAAAACCTTTGCGTATCGCAACTTTTCTCGGTTTTATGATGTCTGCGGTTAGTTTTATCATTGCTGTGATCTTCCTGATTCGGAAATTGATTTATTGGGATAGTTTCATTATGGGTACAGCACCGATTCTGATCGGTATGTTCCTGCTGGGTTCGATTCAGTTGGCATTTATCGGTGTGATTGGTGAATACATTGGTGCCATTCTGACCCGCGTAACCCGCCGCCCGATGGTGGTAGAGGAAGAACGTATTAATTTTACGGAAAGTACAGATAAATCAGAGGAGTAAAGGCGATGGAAGACGCAAATCTGGAAAAGAATACAGTGGATGTTCTAAATATTGTTCGCCTCTTGGCATTTTTGATGGTATTTTGCCTGCATGCTACGAGTTTTGCACCGGCAGGCTGGAATGATTTCTCTGCTGCATGGTTACTGTATACTCCGGCATGGGCAGGTGTATGGATTTTTCTGGTGCTATCGGGATACGGTATTGGTGCCGGATTTATGTCGGGACGGTATTCTCTGGACAATGGAAGAGATTTGCTCTTGTTTTGGTGGGGACGATTAAAGAAGATTGTTCCGATGTATTATTTTTATCTAATCTTTTCTGTGTTTTTTGTAAATCCTCAGATAGTAGATTTTTCCAAAGAAAACACAATATTATTATTAAAATTACTGGTGTTTTGGTATGAGCCGGAAGTGGATGCCTATGCCTGTATGGGGATAGTATGGTATCTGTGTACGTTGATCAAATTGTACTTTGTGGCGCCTGTCATGTACTGGCTGGTGCGCAGGTTTTTGACTTCAAAGTGGAGAGGATATCTGGTGATTGTGATCCTGCTTGTGGGTGGATTGGGATTGCGGTTATGGGGGAGACATGTCATTGCCACAACTGGTAACGGGGCATGGCATATTGATATCTATAAACCCTTTTATATGAATCTGGATCTGTTTTTCGGTGGATTTTGTCTGAATGCGTGCAGAGGGAAGAAGGAACAGCGCTCTGTCGGCTGGAGAAATGTGATGATGAAATTCGTGAGTGTTTTCGCATTAATCGGATTGGTTTTATATAATAACGTTATATACTATCAGGCAAATATCGAAAAAGTTGGTGTTTCTTCACAGCATTTATTGCATAATAACTGGCTGATCTATCAATATATTTTGCCAAGCATCTATCTGCTTGTGATTCTGCTGATTATCAAAGTATGGGATCTTGACCGGGAATATAAACGGAGTCCGTTGTCCAAAGAAAGGATCAGGAAAAACCCGTTGCGGCTTATCGATGCGTTTCCGTCTGTGATGCTGACCTGTTATTTGTTTCATGCTAATTTTTTGCGGAGTTTGTCAGGGATTATCACCATTGATTCGTTGAAAAAAGTGTATGGGATCATAGGAATAAAAGTGGAAGATGGGAGCCTGCCTTTGCAGACGCATCTGTGGCATTTGTTGACGGCAGCCTGTCTCACGATATTGTTTGCATGGTTTTTGGGATTGCAGGGAAAAGGGAAAAGACGGCGATCCTAAATAGGACACAAGCATTGAAAAAAAGAGGAGTAATGTAGGATGTTATTTTCAAGTTCAGTCTTTTTGTTTCTATTTTTGCCTATTGTCATATTTGTTTATTATCTATTATTGAAATGGAACAGGACATTACAAAATCTGTTTTTATTTGTTGTCAGTATTTTGTTTTATGCGTATGGAGAACCTAAATTCGTGTTGATCATGCTGGCATCGATTTTTATGAACTGGCTGCTTGGTTTGTTTATGGGGAAATACCGGTCAGTGAAATGGATTAGCCGTATCATTATCGTACTTACGTTAGTGATGAATTTGAGTATCATATTTATCTTTAAATATCTGATGTTTACCGGTGAAATCATCAATGGTATCTTTTCTTTGGATTTGAAGATTCCGGAGATTACCTTACCGATCGGCATTTCTTTCTTTACCTTCCAGGCGATTTCCTATGTGATTGATATTTACCGGGGGCAGGGGAAGGCACAGAACAATCCTTTTTATGTGGGATTATATATATCCTTCTTTCCACAGTTGATTGCGGGACCGATCGTGCGGTATGAGACTGTGGCAGAGGAAATTTTGCATCGCCGGGAGAACTGGAAGGATTTTACCGAGGGCTGCTATCGTTTTATGGTGGGTTTTTGCAAGAAGGTTTTATTAGCCAATAATCTTGCCATTGTGGCCAATCAGGCTTTTGGAACAGATATGGGACAGTTGACTTTACCAATGGCCTGGTTAGGCTCCATCGCATATACTTTCCAAATTTTCTTTGATTTTTCCGGCTATTCGGATATGGCCATCGGTCTGGGCAAGATGTTTGGGTTTCATTTCCTGGAAAACTTTAATTATCCATATATATCCGCATCAGTATCGGAGTTTTGGCGGCGCTGGCATATTTCCCTAAGTTCCTTTTTTCGGGATTATGTGTATATCCCGTTGGGCGGCAGCAGGGTATCCCGGGGCAGATTGTTTTTCAATCTGAGTGTTGTATGGTTTTTAACCGGATTATGGCATGGTGCCAACTGGACATTTATCGTCTGGGGCATATACTATCTTTGCTTCTTGACGATAGAAAAATTAGTGATTCTCCATCAAAAATCAAAACACGACGGGACACAGGAAGCAAAGGAGCCAAAGGGACCTTTGAAATGCCTGAAACATGTATACACCTTGTTTGTGGTGAATCTGGGATGGGTCTTGTTTAACAGTCCTTCCATTCAGGATGCAATACAGTTTATGTTTGTGATGTTTGGAAAGAATGGGTTTGAGATAGACCATAATTTCCTCATGAATCTCAATGAAAATAAAGTGTATCTGGTGGCAGCAGTGTTATTCTCCACCCCTTGGCTGGAGGTACTTGGACGTACCAAACTTCCAAAACCGGTACATTATTTGGGGCAGGGACTTTTGGCTTTGTGTGTATTTGTCCTGTTTTTGGTGGCAGAGACATTTTTGGTCAAAGGAACTTACAATCCGTTTATTTATTTCAATTTTTAATACTTGATTTTTTGAAATTTTATGTGTAATAAAGCGGTAACGGACAAAGCGTTCGTTTCGCAGAAATGAGGTAATGATGAAGGAAAAGTTAGCATCCGGTTTGTTTATGATCTTTCTGATTTTTGGCTTCGTGACCAACGCCTCCGGGATCAAGGAGGCAGTTCTGGCGCAGCAGTATCAAAAGGAGACCAACCTTGCAAAGGAATGGTATCACAATTTCAAAAACTACCGTGATGTTGTGGACACATATTACGCCAGCAACATCAAAGGCAGAGAACGATATATTGACCTCAACGGACTTGCGTTGAGAATATGTGGCGTAAGAGTGGTGGATGATGCGCAGTACCGGGTTGTGAAACTGGACAATGGTCAGTTGAGTTTTGTCCTTCCACAAAAAAGTGATCTGTCGTATCCCATTGCACAGACAGAGAAGCTGTCTGACTACTTAAAGGAAAAAGAGATTCCGCTTGTTTATGTACAAGCCCCTTATAAAGTATGTAAAAAAGATGACCAACTGCCTCCGGGAGTCATAGACTACAGTAATGAGATGGCTGATGAATTTCTAAGTGAGATTCGTGGGCATGGGGTGGAGACGCTGGATCTGAGAGACCGCATCCATAATGAGAATGTTGATCATTACAGCCTGTTTTACCATACGGATCACCACTGGAAACCAGAGGCTGGAATCTGGGCAACCGGGGAAATTGCCGGTTATTTATCGGAACAGTATGGTTTTGTCGTTGATCAGGAATCTATTGACATTGACCGGTATAGTTGTAAAATATATAAGGACTGGCTGTTGGGGAGTCTGGGCAGGAGAATCGGCATTCCATATGCAGGTTTGGATGATTTTCGTCTGTATTTGCCTAAAAAATCAACTCCAATGACCTATAAAATATGTGACAGGAATCAAACCTATCAAATCGATTTTAGTAAGCAGGTTTTTGTACCGGAGCAACTGACAAAGGACTATTATAACCGTAACACATATTGCGCATATACCGGTGGTGATTTTACACATACACAGTTATACAATGAGAAGGATACTACCGGACAAAAAGTTTTGGTAATTCGTGAGTCCTTTGCCACAGTTGTCACACCGTTTTTGGGAATGTCCTGCCAGCAATTAGACACGGTGGATTTAAGATATCCGGGAAGTGCAGCCAAACCTTTTATTGATGAAATGAATCCGGATTATGTCATTATCTTATATAATCCAAATACATTAACGAGTAATAAAGCATTTGATTTTATGGTAGACTAATTGGGAAAAGAAAGGAAAGGAAAATCATGGGAGAGATTAAGTTATTAGACTGTACATTAAGAGATGGTGGTTATATCAATGATTGGGAGTTTGGTCATGATAATCTGGTCAGTGTGTTTGAACGTGTGGTGGATGCCAATGTGGATATTATAGAGATCGGTTTTTTAGATGACAGGCGGGCGTTTGATATTAATCGCAGCATTATGCCGGATACTGCCTCTGTGGAGAAAATCTATGGTGGTTTGGAACGGAAGCAGGCTATGGTTGTGGGGATGATTGATTATGGCACCTGTGACATCAAGAATATTCAGCCATGTGAAGAGAGTTTTTTGGATGGTATTCGTGTGATTTTCAAAAAACATCTGCGAAATGAAGCGATGGCATTTTGTAAACAATTAAAGGATTTGGGATATAAAGTGTTTTCTCAGTTGGTATCCATTACCAGTTATGATGATGAAGAATTACTGGATTTGATCCGCCTGGCCAATGAGGTGAAGCCGTACGCTGTATCTATGGTGGATACCTACGGTTTGTTGCATCAGGACAGTTTGCTGCATTACTTTGACATCTTAAATAGAAATCTGGATCGATCCATTGGTCTGGGATATCATTCCCATAATAACTTCCAGTTGGCATATGCCAATTGTATTGCGATGCTGGCGCATCCGGTGGAAAGAACCATTGTGGTAGATGCGACCATTTATGGTATGGGGAAAAGCGCGGGTAATGCCCCGATTGAATTGGTGGGGATGCATCTGAATGAACACTATGGTAAAAATTATAAGATCAGCCAGATCCTGGAAGCCATCGATGCCAATATTATGAATATTTACCGGGAAAGTCCGTGGGGTTATACCATGTTCTTCTATGTGGCGGCTTCCAATGACTGTCATCCGAACTATGTATCCTATTTGATGGATAAGAGAACGTTATCAGTGAAATCCATCAATGAGATTTTGCAAAAATTAGAGGGTGAGAAGAAGCTGTTATATGATGCAGATTACATCGAACGATTATATATGGATTACCAGAAACGTGATGTGGATGACAGCGAAGCGATGCAGCGTTTGCAGGAAAAACTTCAGAATAAGACGGTTCTGGTATTGGGACCGGGACCGAATTTGGTAAAGGAACGGGATAAGATTAAGAATTATATCGTAGAAAAGAATCCGGTGATTATTTCCATCAATTTCATTCCGGAGGGCATTTCCCCGGATTACATCTTTTTAAGTAATTCCAAGCGATATGTTCAGTTGGCAACGGCATTATCCAAGACGGATAATTCCTTCCAGGTGATTGCCACATCCAATGTGACCAAGACAAGCGGACAGTTTGATTATATGTTGAAATACAGTGATTTATTGGATTTCAAGGCTGATATCGCGGATAACTCCATCGCTATGTTGTTAAAGGTATTGGTTACAACGGAAACCGGTCAAGTGGTTTTAGCCGGTTTTGACGGATATCGCGGAGATGAAAAGAACTATATTTATGCAAATATGGAATATGAATTTGGGAAGGAAAAGTCCGAAAAACATAATAGCTATATGAAGAAGGTATTAGGAAAACTCCGGGAAAAGATTGATATTACATTTTTGACGAAATCATTATATGAGTAAAAGAAAGGGAGCATCCGAAAAGTCAAGTAAATTTCCTCTTGACAGCAGGGATGCTCTCTTTTCTTATGCATTAGTGATCGTTTGGTTTGTGTTGTTTCTTGCGGAAATAAGAATATCCGATGCCAATGGTGAGAAGCGCGCCGATGATAAATGTAATTATACCCACATGGAAACCTACCGGCTTAAAACGTAATTCAATGGTATGTGTCCCGGAGTCTTCGAGAGGAATCCCGGTGAAAGCCAGATCAGTGGTTGTCACATTTTTGCATTCGGTACCGTCCACATATACTTTCCATCCGTGATTGTATGGGATGGATAGATACAACATGGATGGTTCTGTTGTCGTAATACTTCCTTTCACATAGTCATCGGAAAAAGTTTTGAGTTGTAGTTTTTGTTCCTGTAACTTGGTGGCCTCTTCGGTAAAGGTTTCCAGTGGAACGGCGATGATCTGGAAATCATCATAGGTATAAGTTCCGGTTGTATCCAAAGAAATCGTGATCTTGCCATTGCTTTTCTTATAATTGCCTAAATTGATCAGATAATCTTCAATATCAGAAAATCCCTGTGCGGTACCATTGGTATTCAGTGCCTTTTTTTCCACGGTATCTTTTTGGCAATAGACACTAAATTCACCGTAGTCTTCATAGTCTATGGCGTTGATCCAATCCACAGGACCATAACCGGATTTGGACAGGGAATCGGTATCTTTTGCGGTTTTTACGGTGCGTTTCAAATTCTTAAAGTACACATATAGTTCTACATCGGATACACTTTCTGTTACATTGATCTCCATCGATCCGTTGGATTTGGTTATTTCAAAGGAATGGTGATCGGTTTGTTGCAGATTATCAGTATCAACCACCTGATAGGATAGGGATTTTGCGCCGGAGCGGATCTCTGATAATGACATATGTTTTAGCTGGGTTTTTGTATCATCCGGTAAAACAACACATTCCATTAATGCCTGTTCCCGGTCGGCATAGGAGAGGGTTTTCCATTCGCTTTCTGTGATGTAGGATTGGAAGGTACAGCCTAAGCCAATACTGTATTTATTTTTTAATATATCCACACCATCGCTGGAAGTTTTTGTTTTATGAAATCCATAAGAGGCATAGTGATTCGCACCTTCGGACGGAGAATTTTGTGGATTATTTCCCAAGAAGTATTTTACCCCCATCAGGAAATCCATACGGGTTCGGTTGTCATTTCCGTAGGTACATATCCGCCGATAATATCCACTGCTGTTACACAGATTTTTATATAAGGTAAACAGATTGTCCGGTGTCGTAGATAAATAAGTGTAAATCGAGCGGGTGTTCCAGTACAATGTTTCGTTTACCGGTGTATGCACAGGACGATAGGATTTGTTAGTATAACCATCGGGTGCTTGATCCGCAGTGATGAAATCCACCTGGTCGACACGGTAAAAATCCGAATCCTGTATTTCGGTTGCCGCTTTCTGAGTCGATGTATTGATTTTATGATATTCCTCCCGGAAGGATATATAATTATTTACCAGGTTTCCGCTGGTAGGTATGAACTGAATGATATAACTCAGTATAATATTCATACAGATTAGGAATGTGATGGCAGGTTTACGGTTTCGTTGTGTCATGGAAGCGGAGTGCTTGGTGACTAACTGTAGGAACAGAAAACCGCAGGTCAGATTCCAGAGGGAAACAAGTAGTGCAGAGTCGGAAATTATATTAAACAGTAACTTGCATATCACAATATTCCAGAATGCCAAAAATACTAAAAACCGTGTTGTATTACGGTGATAGTCAGAGGATTTCACATAAGGGTCCTGCAAACATTCCAGTCCGCTCCAAATGAAGAAGAAGGCTGTGGTATAGCACCATCTTCCCACCGGATAACTGCCGCCGTTCATGATGGAATTACACAGAGGAATCAACAGCATGACAAAAGAAATCATCAAAATGATCATGGCCGGTGTGGCTTTGTGTGTGCGGAACCGATGGAAAATTACCGGAAGCATAATCAGGAACAAAGGAATCACTGTGATGCAGGAGTAGTTTGCAAATAATTCTTTTCCAGATGTGAATATGGTGAAATAGTTTAAGTATACTTTCAGTGAGAACAGCGCAGAATATGTGACGGCACCGGACTTGGAAGCAAAATGAAGTATATAAATAACGGGAATAATGATGCACAGGGACAACATGGCGGCGATCACAACATAGACCACAAATTTCAAAAGATATCGTAAGAAATGCGTCCATGATTTATTTGGTTCCCGTGTGAAATAGCGGATCACAATATATAAAAAGATCATAATGGCTGACATATATGCAAAATAGAAGTACGTAATAGCCGAGGCAAATGCAGCCAGAATCAGAATGACGGGAGATCTCTTTTGTAATACTTTTTCCACTCCCATCATTAGCAATGCAAATAGGATTGCAACGGTCACAAAACCGTTGTGGTGTAGTACAGACATTACCACCCAGGAGGAAAAAGCATAGGCAAGAGATCCCCAAAGGATATGTGTTGCGTCTAAGTGAATCGTTTTTGCAAATCCCAGAAACGCTAATCCGGCTACATACATCTGGATTAAAATAGACACGGTATATCCAAGGGCAATATGTTTTCCCGGGAAAATTGCAGCAATGTAGCTGAAGGGATCACAAATAACAGTAGCCAGAGCTCCGATAGTATCAGCACCAAGACCGATATCCCAGGACCAAAAGGCAAATCCTTTCCCCTGAAATAATTGAACTAACATATTATGCAAAGCCCGTATCGTGACAAAATGTTGTAAAAATCCGTCGTCTTTTGTCAGGAGTGATTTTTGCATATAGAAAAAGGGAAAAAAGGAAATTAACATTAAAATGATACACAGAATGGTGTAACGTTTTATGATATCTACTGTGTTTCTGCTTTCTGATTGTGATTGTTGCAACATGACAGCCTCCTTTAGCATGGCACTATGATAACCTTAGTTTTGGCGTATTTCTGGAAAAATATACCATTGCTCATTATAGCAGAAGAAGGCTGGTTTGTCATTGCTTTTAGATCACGAAGAGAACTCCGATATTTCGGATCCAACCGCTTTTTAGAAAATGGTGGCGCAGGATGCGATAACGTCTGGAAAACCATCCTGCCTGTGGAAGGGTGGCAAAACACCGGATCAACGCTATCTGTTCTGTAGAGAGCTGATTTTCGTAGATCTGCAAAAAGGCAGCGGCTTGTGCGCACGTTTGATATAAGACGTCTCTTTGGTGTCTCAGATGGGAAAGGCGTTGATAGATATAACTGCCCTGACTGATATTTCCCACAACGTTATCACCATGCTGTCGATAGAGTAACAGTGGTTCGTCTAAGTAAGCGATTTTTCCAAAAGCAGCACCAATCAATGCGATCCACCAGTCATGCATTCGTATCTGTGGCGGAATCGATGTGATCTTCTCCCGGAGTGCATGATTAAAGAGAGTGGTACATCCGATTAATTTATTTTCCATCAAAATATGAGCAATATCCAATGCATCGGTGCGATAACCGCTTTGACGTTGAAAAGATGGTGCGATTTCCTGTAAATCCTGATCTACTACTTTAGCATCCCCAAATACGACAAGTGGTCTGGCTGGATTTTCTGCCTCCAACTGTTCCATAGCTTGCAGCGTATGTAGAATCTTATCCGGAAGCCAGATGTCATCCTGGTCACAAAACATATAATAATCGGCATCCATGATTTTTGTGCCTTCTAAAAAATTCCGAACTACCTTTTTGTTTTGGGGATGATGATGTCCATAAATTTTATCCGGGTAGTTTCTCATATATTGTTCGATGATTTCACGGGAATGGTCGCTGGAATTGTCATTAAAGATGTGTAATGTGAAATTTTGATAAGAATTATGGAGGATCGAGTCGATTTGGTCGGCCAGATAGGTTTCTCCGTTATAGACAGCCATAATGATACAGATATGTTTCATAGGATTATCCTCCGTTTCTGAGCATTTCTTGCGTATAAGTGTAGCAAAACACCAATGGAAATGCAAGAAAACACACAGGAATGATTTGACTTATGGTGTTAGATTCGCTATGATACCACTAGTATGTCAGTACACTGGCATAGGTATGGAAGATAAGAAAGTGAGGAAAGCAAAATGCAGAAAGTAGGACAGTGGATGTGGAATTTGATCGAAACGATTGCCTATTTTTGCCTGAATTTGTTTTTTCGTTTGCTGGGGAAGGAATTAACCGAGGAGACTTTCGCAGCTTTTATGCAATTTGTCAAGTTTGGAATCGTGGGATTGAGTAATACCGTCATCAGTTATGTGATCTATGTATTGAGTCTGATGATATTTCGGAAATATTTGGACATCCCTAAAATAGACTATTTCCTGGCACAGATCATTGCTTTTGTCCTGAGTGTATTGTGGTCTTTCTATTGGAATAACCGGATGGTTTTCCGGTTGGAAGAGGGAGAAGAGCGTTCGTGGTGGAAAGCGTTGATTAAAACTTATATTTCTTATTCCTTTACCGGTTTGTTTTTGAATTCCCTTTTGCTGTATTTATGGGTAGATCTGTTGCATATATCTGCATTTATTGCACCGATTATTAATCTGTTAGTCAGTGTGCCGATAAATTTTATTATCAATAAGTTTTGGGCATTCAAAAAGAGTTCGTAGAATGGAGAGTAGTATGGATACAATATTATGGATGGTGATTCCCTGTTATAATGAAGAGTCGGTATTGCCCATCACATCACCTATGTTTTTGGAAGAATTGCAGGATTTGATCCAAAAGGGGAAAATATCCGATGAAAGCAAAATCTTGTTAGTCAATGATGGAAGTAGAGACAATACATGGAATATTATCAAAGAATTGTCGGCATCCGATCCGCATTTTATAGGAATAAGCCAGAGCCGTAATCGTGGTCATCAAAGCACTGTATTGGCCGGACTGATGGAGGCGAAGGATGTGGCTGATATTACGATTTCGATTGATTGTGATGGACAAGATGATATCGGTGCGATGGAAGCGATGGTGGATGAATATCACAATGGATGTGAAATTGTGTATGGAGTTCGTAATAATCGGGAAACGGATACCTTTTTCAAGCGTTTTACAGCAGAAACCTTTTACAAGTTATTAAATTGGATGGGGGCTGAGGTGGTATTTAACCATGCAGATTATCGCCTGATTTCCACCAGGGTTTTGAATGAGTTTGCGGATTTCAAGGAAGTGAATCTTTTCCTGCGCGGTATGATTCCTTTGGTGGGATTTAAAAGTACCAGTGTTTATTATAGGCGCAATGAGAGGCTGGCAGGGGAAAGCCATTATCCGTTGAGTAAGATGTTATTTTTGGCCTTTGATGGAATCACCAGCCTAAGTACGAAGCCGATTCAGTTGATCACCATGTTTGGGTGTTTTGTGGCAGTTCTCAGTTTTATCGGTGTGATTTGGGCTGTGGTATCTTCCTTTATGGGGCGGGTAGTGGCCGGGTGGACCAGTATGACTTGTATTATTTGTCTTGTGAGTGGTGTGCAGTTGATTTGTCTGGGGGTGTTGGGAGAATATATTGGCAAGATTTATATGGAGGTCAAGAAACGCCCTAGATATATCATAAGTGAAAAGACATATTCAATGGAAGAGACAGAGAATAACAAAAACAAAATAAAAAATATTTGACAAATCATTCCAAAGATGATATGATATCTATCGTTGTGATAACACAGCGGGCACTAGTGGCGGAACGGCAGACGCAACGGACTCAAAATCCGTCGAGGGTGACCTCGTGAGGGTTCAAATCCCTCCTGGTGCATTATTTTTATGAAATAAACGGCAGAAAACTCGGCAGAATCTGAATGTATCAGGTTCTGCCGAGTGTCTTTTTCTGTTGCTTTACACTTGAAAAATGATATGTTATACTGTTATCCATACAATTATGTACGAGGGGGTGTGAAGGTATGACGGATAGTGAAAAGCTGGATCTCATATTGGACAAGGTTGGTAATCTGGTAGGAAAGATTGACAAACTGGAGGGAAGGATTGGTAATCTGGAAAGCAGGATTGGTGACCTGGAAAGCAGGATGAGCGATCTGGAAGGAAAGTTCGTTGGTCTGGAAGAGAAGATGGATGTTTTAGATGCAAAGATGACCAGACTTGATTTACATATTGAAAATGGTACGGATAAAAATATTCAATTAGTGGCTGAGAATTTTGTGGATCTTACCAAAAAGTTAAATCAGGCGATTCCGGTTGCTGACAAAAATCTGGCATATGAGGTAAAGGTGAATTATCTTACGGATGAGGTGGAAAAATTGAAAAGGGAGTTAGCAGATCTCAAAAACAAGATAGCATAAAAAGTAGATCCATAGAGTGTAAATCCTGTTGGACGATAAAGGATTTACACTTTTTTTAAGTAAGACAACATGTGGGGAAAAATTAATACAGTTTTGGAGGCGGTCAGATGGATTGTCGTGAGATACAGAAGTGGTTTATCCCGTTTATTGATGATAAATTGAGCATCCAGGATCTGGAGACTTTTTTGAAGCATATGGAGACCTGCGAGAATTGCAGGGAGGAATATGATATATATTATACTATGATTGCAGGTATGCGGTATCTGGAAAGTGACAACGCAGAGGCTTTTCGTTTTGATTCCTGGCAAAAATTACAGTCAGCAGAAGATTATTTAATAAAATACAAGATCGTATTGGCGGAGAAAATAATAATTTTTGTACTATTGTGTCTGGGAGCGGTTCTACTTTTGTAGAATATGGATGTGAGACTAACAGTGGAGGATAGAAAATGGCTGAAAAAATAGTTTTAATTGATGGACATAGTATCTTAAACCGAGCTTATTATGGATTGCCGGATTTGACAAATTCGGAAGGAATGCATACCAATGCCGTATATGGATTTCTCAATATTATGTTAAAGATTCTGGAAGAGGAAAAACCGGATTATCTGACTGTGGCATTTGACGAGCATCAACCTACCTTTCGTCATGAGATGTATCAGGAATACAAGGGAACCCGCAAGAAGATGCCGGATGAACTAAGAGAGCAGGTGCCTGTGATTCAGGAAGTATTGCAGGCGATGGGGGTACGCATTGTGAAGAAGGGTGGTCTGGAAGCAGACGATATCCTGGGGACGATTGCCAAACGGGCAGAAGGTGAAGGGATCGAGGTATCTCTGGTGTCTGGAGACCGGGATTTGTTACAATTAGCCACAGATCATATCCTGATCCGCATTCCCAAAACAAAACGGAGTGGTACGGAGATTGAGAATTATCACACGCAGGAGGTTATCGATAAATATGGTCTAACTCCGCCCCAGATTGTGGACCTGAAAGGGCTGATGGGAGACAGTTCCGATAACATTCCCGGAGTTCCGGGCGTGGGGGAAAAGACAGCCACCAGGATACTGTCAGTTTTTCCAACCATTGAGGAGGCATATGCCCATATCGAAGAAGTGGAGCCAAAACGTGCCAGAGAATTATTACGTGCCAATGAAGCGTTAGCAACTCTCAGCAAGGATTTGGCAACGATCCGGACGGATTGCGACTTGGAGTACCGGATAGAGGAGGCCAGGCTGGGAGAACTTTTTACACCGGAGGCATTTGAATGGATCAAGCGTCTGGAATTAAAGTCATTACTCAAACGATTCGATCCATCCATTGCGAAACAGGCAACTGCCAAATTGTCTGGCTATCGTTGGCTGAAAAATGGGAAAGAATTAGACCGTTTTATCAAAACGTTGCTCCAGTCCGGACCCGAGGTGGCCGGGGTGGCATTTATCGGTGACGAGTGGGTGAATGCCGGGACCATAAAACGTGGGAAAACCAAAAAATCAGGTGGGCAGATGAGTTTGGTTTTTGATGAAGATAACCATGATCTTACTATGATTCAGGAAGAGGAAAAGGAAAAGGCAGAGTATGGTTTTGTCGGATTTTCGCTCTCTTATTGCAGAGAGGGGGAGATGGAGACGGCATGTATACAGGTTTCGGATCAGATATCCGCAGATCAACTGCTAAAAGCATATGCCAAAGTGGCAGCCGCAGTGCCGGAGATTGCCATATTGGACTGGAAAAATAACCTGCACATGACTACGCCTGTAGAGCATAGAAATGCCGGGAAAGAGGCGGCCCGTCAGCAGGGATTTGCCGATGCCACAGAGGCAGATCGTCAGAGACTGTTTCATCAGATGCGGGATTTGGAGATTGCAGCCTATTTGCTGAATCCGCTCAAGGATACGTATCGGGCAGAGGATATTGCCAGAGATTATTTAAGTATGACATTGCCATCGTATCTGGAGCTTTTTGGAAAAGAGAAATTAGCAGATTTGGTGCAGAATCCAGATGCCGGTGTTTCAAGTGGACAGGCAGTGGGAGAAGAGGATGGATCATCCGGTGCGGAACCTGGGCTTTCCGAAAAGTTATTAGAATATTTCGCGTACCAGTCCTGTATCCCTTGTATGGCATGGGCTGAAGTCCGGAAGGAATTAGAGCAGCAGGGAATGTTTGATCTGCTACAGGAGATTGAGATGCCTACTGCCTATGCATTATTTGAGATGGAACGGATCGGTGTGCAGGCTGATCGTCAGACCTTGACGGATATGTCTGATTTGTTGGGACGCCGTGTGTTAGAGTTAGAGACGGACATTTATGATTTGGCGGGGGAAGAATTTAACATTAATTCCCCCAAGCAACTGGGTGTGATTTTATTTGATAAGATGAAATTGCCATTTGCGAAAAAGACCAAAACCGGGTATTCCACGTCAGCGGATATTTTAGAGAAGTTACGAAGTGAGGATCCGATTATAGACAAGATTTTGGAATATCGTCAAGTGAGTAAGTTGAAATCCACCTATGCGGATGGATTGCCTGTGTATATTGAGGAAGACCAGCGTATCCACGGTAAGTTTCATCAGACGATTACAGCCACTGGGCGTATCAGCAGTACGGACCCGAACCTTCAGAATATTCCGATCCGTATGGAACTTGGCAGGCAGTTACGAAAAGTGTTTGAGCCAAAGAATGGTTGTGTTTTCATTGATGCGGATTATTCCCAGATTGAATTACGAGTCTTAGCACATTTATCGGGAGACCGGGAATTGATTCGTGCCTATCAGGAGGGACAGGATATCCATCGCAGTACAGCAGCGAATGTATTTCATACTCCGTTTGAAGAAGTGACAGAATTACAGCGCCGTAATGCAAAAGCGGTAAATTTTGGCATTGTCTATGGGATTAGTGCCTTTGGTTTGTCTCAGGATTTGAATGTGAGCCGGAAAGAGGCAGAGGAAATCATCGAGCAGTATTTTGCCAGTTATCCGGCGATTAAACGCTATTTGGATGATTTAGTAGCTTCTGCCAGAGATAAGGGATATGCAGAAACGATGTTTGGGCGCAAAAGACCGGTGCCGGAATTATCCTCCAGTAATTATATGCAGCGTTCTTTCGGTGAACGCATTGCTATGAATTCCCCGATTCAGGGAACTGCCGCTGATATCATCAAGATTGCCATGATCCGGGTGGCAGAAGCGTTGAAGAAAGAAGATTTGCAGGCGCGTATCGTCTTACAGGTGCATGATGAGTTATTGATCGAGACCCCTGAGGAAGAACAGGAACAGGTATGTCAGATATTACAGAGAGAAATGCCGGCAGCAGCAGAGTTAGTAGTGCCTTTGGAAATCGGGGTGGAAGCCGGAGTGAATTGGTACGAGGCACATTAATCTGGTGTGGTGGATTGATTAGACAGGACAGAAGTCTGCCTCTGCCTGCGCTTTGAGAGGAGTGTGTATAGAATGCGGGTAATCGGTTTGACAGGTGGTGTGGGCAGTGGGAAATCTTATGTGGCGCACTACTTACAGGAGCGATATCAGATGGAACTCCTGATCGCGGATGACCTGGGGCATATGGCGATGGAACCGGGAACGGAGAGTTTCGATCAGATTGTTTCCCGATTTGGAAAGGATGTGATTGGTGCAGATGGCACCTTAGACCGCGGGCGTATTGCGGAGAGGATCTTTCGTGATCCCCGGGCGATGGCAGATATGAATGCCATCATACATCCGGTGGTGAAATCATATATTGCGGATTATATTCAGAAGCGTAAGAAAGAGAAGGGAACGATACTGTTGGAAACCGCGATTCTCTATGAGACCGGATGTAACGAGTTTTGTGATGAGGTCTGGTATGTATATGTGCCGGAGGAAGTTCGCATCCGGCGTTTGATGCGGGAGCGTGGTTATACGGAAGAAAAATCCCGTGCCATAATGGCAAAGCAGCAGCCGGACGCATTTTTCCTGGACAGAGCAGATTGTGTTATCGACAATACGGGAGACCGGCAGGCATTGGAAAAGCTTTTAGAGACCATGATACCATCGGAGCAGAGGCAGATTCAGGGTACTTTCCAGAATGCAGCCAGCCAGCAGCAGAAATAACAGTAGCAGTAGAAAAGGAATTTCATGTAACAGAGAAATTCCTTTTTTGGTATCGGTGTGAATGGTGTGTAACTTTTGGATCAGGAGAAGATATACCGGTGCATAGATCAGAGCCTGTGGCATTAGGAAACAAAAATATCCCCAGATACCACTGATACCATGCAGCATAGTACAAAAGAGTAGGAGCAGCCCGCCGGTGAAACCGCTATATAGTAAATAACCATATAGGTATAGCATCCAGACATTGGTACAGGAGAAGAATACCAGCAGTGCATATTCTTTGCATTGCTGCCGGAAGCAGAGCAGACAGAGTGGCAGAAATTTGACTTTGGTGGCGGCGATGCCGGATAATAATTCATCGTAGGTATCTTTTACTGTGTTATAGAGGCTGTTTCGGAGAACATGGCCACATAGATATCCCAAAAGCATTCCCGACAAATAGACTAGAACACTACGGATGATGGGGCGGAAGGGTTGCGTGGACTGTCCATGATAACGGACCAGATAGGATTTCAATGATGTCTCCTTTCGGATCATGATTCCGTTTTGTGATCAGAATCAAATTTTAGTTTTTACACATTCTATGGGACAATCCGAGAAATTATGTATTGCAAATGGAAGACTGTGAAGAGGTTATTTGTTTGTGATTCCCAATTCGGCAGCTAATTCTTCCAAATACATCCAGCGCTCCATTTTTTCTTCCAGTTGTTTCTCTGCGGCTTCTCTGGCAGCAGTCAGTTCACCCAGTTTTACAAAATCGCTGGAAGCGGTCAGTATTTCCCGGTCCAGTTGTTTGATGCTGCTTTCCAGTGTGGCGATGTCATTTTCAATCGTTTGAAAATCTCTGGTTTCCTGATATGTCATTTTCTTTTGATGCTTGTGACCGTTTTTCCAGTTTTTACGATTTAAGCCGGACCCTTCCTTTTTTTCATTCATATGGGAAATGCCAATCCCGGCATCGGATACTTGCATCTGAGTTGAGGATTGTTTCAAATAATCCGTATAGCCGCCCTCGTATCTGTTGATTTGCCCATTTCCTTCAAAGGCGAAAATACGGTTGACGACACGATCTAAGAAATAGCGGTCATGTGAAATCGTTACGATAATTCCGGGAAATTGATCCAGATAGTCTTCTAATATGGTCAGAGTGGCGATATCCAGATCATTCGTAGGTTCATCCAAAAATAAAATATTTGGTTCTGTCATCAGGATTCGCAGCAGGTATAGCCTGCGGCGTTCGCCACCGGATAATTTTTCGATCCGGGTGTACTGTTGATCTGCCGGAAAGAGGAAACGCTCCAGCATGGCAGAGGCGGAGAGAGTGCCATCTGTGGTATGAATATATTCACCAGCCTCCCGGACATAATCGATGACCCGTATGGATGGTTCCATTTCTTCGCATTCCTGTGAAAAATAACCAATACGTACGGTTTGACCGATCGTAACGGAACCGCTGTCCGGCTGAATCTGGTGCAGGATGATCTTGAGCAGTGTAGATTTACCGCAACCGTTGGGACCAATGATACCGATACGGTCATCTCTCAGGAAAATGTAAGAAAAATCTGAGATCAGGGTATGTCCGGCATAACTTTTGGATATTTCCTCCAATTCTACGGTGGTTTTCCCCAGTCTGGATGCGATGGAGCTGATTTGTACGGTTTCCTCCGGTATCGGCGCAGATTGATCCCGCAGTGCTTCATAGCGGGCGATGTGTGCCT
The DNA here is from genome assembly GCA_964521555.1 of uncultured Jutongia sp. GTDB lineage: Bacteria > Bacillota > Clostridia > Lachnospirales > Lachnospiraceae > Butyribacter. The sequence goes on from CAZFSU010000008.1 coordinate 48,733, forward strand.
TTTGTTTGGTGGAGCGGGCTCTGGCACCGCGCATCATCCATGCGATTTCGGTACGGAGCAGGCTTTGGCGTTTGCGCTCTGTGGCCTGGGCGATTTCCTCACGTTCTGCTTTCAACTGTAAATACGTGAGATAATTTCCTTTGTATTGATATAATTTCCCTCTGTCAATTTCTACGATGCGATTTGTGACGCTATCCAGAAAATAACGGTCATGGGTAATCATGATCAGGGGTCTGGGGTCTTTTTTTAAGGTGTCCTCTAACCATTGTGCCATAGCACTGTCCAGATGATTCGTAGGCTCATCCAGGATCAGCACATCGGCCGGGGTCAGCAAAGTACGGATCAGTGCCAGCCGTTTCTTTTGACCGCCGGATAATTCTCCGGTTTGCTGGTTCAAGTTTGGCAGTCCCAGTTTTTGCATCATGCTTTTTGCTTCCGGGATATAGTCGGAAGGTTCTCCGGAGACTTCTTCTGCAAGGGGTAAGGCAGCCGTCAAGGCTGTGATATCATCAGGAAACTGTGGCAGTTGTGGCAGATACGTGATGCGCAGATCTCTTTGCATAGTGATTGTGCCGCGATCTGCTTCTTCTCTGCCGGCCAGGATACGTAACAGAGTAGATTTGCCAGTGCCATTGATCCCGATGATGCCCACTTTTTCGTGGTCATCCAGATGGAACGAAGCATCCTCAAACAGGAAACGTTCCGTATAGGAATGTGTTAAGTGTTCGACGGTCATGATATTCATGGATAAGATCCTCCTTTATCACACTCTAAAAAGTAGTGGCCCAAAATAAGATATGAGTACAAACTTAGTGAAAAATATGTTATAATTATATTAATTATGGACTATCTTACCGAGAAATAGAAAGGATGTCAAAATGAAATCTATGATTTATCACCGTAAAGTGAATTATTATGAAACGGATCAAATGTCGATTGTCCATCATTCCAATTATATACGTTACTTCGAGGAAGCCAGATTAGAGCTGCTGGACCGGTTGGATCTGAATTATGCAGCAATGGAGGATAATGGCCTTATCATTCCGGTTCTGTTTGTGGATTGTCAGTATTTACAGCCATTGTTATATGGGGATGTGTTTGACATACATTTGCGTATTACCAAATACGATGGCATCAAGATGGAACTTTCCTATGAAATCTATAAGGATGAGGGGAAAACATTGTGTACCACCGGATGCAGTGGACATTGTTTTCTCGATAAGGAGATGAAGCCGGTTAGAATGAAGCGGGAATATCCGGAGATTTATCAGAAGATAAAGGCATTAGTAGAAGGAAGCAGCATGGAGGGGTAGTATGAAGAAAAAATTAAGGGTGATTCTGATCACCAGTTTGGTGATGCTGATTGGTATGGGAGTGCTTTTATGGAAAATGAATGATATTGCCAAAAAAGAAAGCGCAAAAGCAGAGGCACTGTTAGATGAGGAGCGGGATTTAGTAGCAGAAGACGGATCTAAAGTGACAGATGAGATCAAAGAAGTAGATATTGTTCCCTTATATCTGTCTGGCAATGATAAAAATGTCATTACGACATCCATGAACCAGGTTCAGGATATCTATAATTTGTCGAAATCAGCCGGAGTGGAGGATATGCTGACGGACATTAAAAAGAATAAAAAATTCTCTTTTGCCAGCCCGATGTGGGCATATAATCCCTATGGAACGAACCGGCAGTCATTGTATTTATATTTTAAGAGTGACGGAAAGGGCTATTGCCGTTATACAATCTCTGTAGATGATCCGGCGATACCGGATTTTACGCGAACCTTATTAAATGATGGGGCAGGTAATCTATCCAAGGAACATGAATACCAGTTAATCGGTTTGATACCGGGCGTAAAGAATTATATCACAGTCCGTCTGTATAATAAAAAGGAAGAACTGGCGGCGATTCAGACTTATAGCTTAGATGTGCCGGCTGGTACGGATGGAGCGCAGGCGAAATTAGGAACCGAGGCTGGTTATAGCAAGACAAAGGTTTCCAATGGTTTGTATACGGTGTTTACTGGTGCCAGAAAGGGGTCAGATGGCAAAAACCATTATTCGATTCTGCAATATGATAATTCGGGGTGTCTGCGCAGTAATATTCCACTGGATGGATATTCCGGCAGAAATATGCAGGTCATCTACGATACTTTGGTGTATACCAGCAGCGCGAATCAAGTTGTGAAAGTGAATGATCTGGGACAGGTGACGGCGGTGTATCCGGTCACAGGATATCAGATTTCCGGTGAGTATGCGTATGATGGCAGTGGTAGCATTTATCTGATTGCCACTGCTATACGAAAAAAGACAACGAACAATAGTAAGATTCTGAAATTGGAGTTGGAGACCGGTGAAGTCACGGAAGCTCTGGATATGGATACGTTATTACCGCAGGTACGTAAGCGTATCAAAGGGAAAAACTGGGTCAATGTGGACTCTATTCAGGTCACAGGGACAAACCAGTTATTGATCAGTTCCGCAGGATTGTCCAGTATATTAAAAGTGAGCCAGGTAGGCAGTTTGCTACCAAAAGTGAATTACATCATCGGCGACCCTAAGTTATGGAATGATTATAAAAAGTGGAAAAAGTTAGTATTAACAAAAGATTTAGGGGAAGAGGAGTCCGCTCAAAAGAAGGATTTTGCCTATCAATATGGACAGAATAGCATGACATATCATGCGAAAGCCACAGAGGGACAGTATACGCTGGAATTGTTGAATAATAATGCTGGACGGGGTGCGGGAGGAGATGCCCACTCGTACTATTACCGGTATCAGGTGGATGAGAATGAGGGCACTTATGGGTTACAGACTATGGAAGCATTGGCACAGACCAAATCAAATGGGAATGTGGCGGTGGAAGAAGATGTGATTATCTACTGTAATAGCGATGCCAAAGTAGTGCAGGAAACAGATAAGTCCGGAAAATTGATTCGTAAATTTACATATCCATATTCGTTATACCGCGCTTATAAATCGGATTGGAAGGGATTCTGGTTCTATTGATGGAAACAATATTGGTGCGTTGCAGAATCTATTCGTTATGGCAGGTACATTTTAGGTTAATTGTAATATATTGTTCATTTTGTTCATGGACATTCTTTTAGCACCGTATTAGACTGGTTTTAATAAGACGAAGAAGGAGAGAGCTTTTATGAAAAAACAAATAGTAGCTCTATGTATGTGTATGTGCCTGCTGTCGGTGGACATAGCGGGGTGTGGAAATCAAGATAACAAAAAAATAAACGAAAAATCTTTTTCGATTCTGGGAACCTCGGGGGAGATGGCCGGAATTTTAAGACAAGTACAGGAAGATACCAAAGAGGACTGTGTGAATCCTGTTATTATTAATGGTGTGGAAGGAAACATTCAAAGGAATGGTGGCTTTTATGAGTTTGTACGGGCGCGTAAAGGAGAGAAATTGCAGGTGTCATCCGGTGATACCATTATTCCGGTAGCAGCGCGCGGGAACTATTCAGATGATATTAATATTATCTGGGCAGGGACCAATGATCGTACCTCTTTAGAAAATGTAGATGAGGTGATCGGAAATATTCAGAAGATGATTGATTATTTAGAAAGCGATCAATATATTGTCATTGGTCTGACGGCGCTTACCTACATGCCGGAAGTGGAGGAAGTCAATCTGAGATTGGCCGAAGCGTTTGGGGAGCATTTCTATGACTTTCGTACTTATGTGTTGGAGAGAGGTCTAAAGGATGCAGGGATCAAGGCAACCAAGCAGGATAAGAAAGATCTGAAAGAGGGGGACATCCCTACCAGTTTTATAAAGGCACCGGAGTACGATCATGTTCATGGCAATGAAAAGTTTTATCAGCTTTTGGCAGACCAGCTTTACAAAAAATTACAAAAAATGAAATATATCGGATAAAATAGCGGTTGTAGCAGCAGAGGGCTTCAAAACCAGAGATCTTTCAGATCCCGCTTGGTTATGTGTTCCAATTCACGGACAGAATCCTGATAAAATGCTTCCAGTGCAATCCGGTCGGATTCCGGCATTTTCACATCCGTTTCGATCAATGTAAATTTCCAGATAAACGTAAATAATTTTGTAAATAGTTTCTGCCAGATTTGTGGTGCAGATTTTATATTGACACGAAACGTTTGCAATTTTCCATTGATACGTGCGCATAGATAGTTTCTGGCCACTCTGTTTCCGGGATTGGAATGTGGCAGTTTCTTATATTTTCGAGGCTGAACGTCCAGAAATGTTTGAATTTCATTCATGGTATTTTCCGGATGATGGATTAGATCTTCCATAAAAACAATTTTGATGGAATCCATATCATAAAACCGCAAATACTCTTTGATCCATTTGGTATAACAAAACCGCTGGTCTTTCCCGGAGTAAACATAATCATGCAGATAGTCGTGGAACATTTCCGGTGTGAATTTTTTATATTTATGATAATAAGTGCGTAATTTGGGATCCATGCTGCGCTTCATCATCATAATAAAATAGGAATAAGTGGCACCAACAGGATTGCGCACTAAAAAAATGATCTTTGGTTTTCGTCCATACGTTTCATATACAAAATGGCTTTGAAAGAAAAAGGTGGGTTCAATACTTCCTAATTTACGATTGGCGGGGAGGTTGCCATCAAGATAAGTTCTCTGAAAACGTTCCGGTGCATCCAGATAACGGTTTTTCCATCTGCCGTAAAGCAGTTCTTTCCGGCGTGGCAAATAAATATGTTTGTGTTTTGACAGAGCAGTATGTAAGGAAGTGCTGCCACATTTCGTAAAACCGACACAGAGGAAATCCATAGGCAGATTGTCGCGTCTGGACAGGCCGGCTAACAGTTCGTAATCTATGGTGATGATATGATCCTGTGGCCAGTCCTGGAGATTGGAACATAACGACTCCGCCTGGTTGTTGGAACGTCCCAGAACACAAATATAGTTAGCCTGGTTTATGGGATAAGTCTGAATGTTTTTCAGTGGCTTATCTAATAATCCGGTGCTGTCTTTTTTGGTTGTAGTATAAGAGAGACCGGAGATCCGTGTGTCTAAAGATTGTTGCCAGTAGTAGCGCAGCAGGATGATTACCAGAGATTTCTCACCATATAAAATGACCTGATCACTATGACAGGCAAACTCTTTTAATTCTTCTTCCGTTGTAAAATGTTTGATCTGATTCATATGATTACTCCCATTTCAATTTTGTAGCATAATTTTAATAAGACAATGTGACGGGAATGGTTCATAAATATGTTTCTTTTTTAATAATATAATGTCATTTTCTTGTCTATGGTCGGTATCATTTCAATCTTTATATTTCTCCCTTGCAGCTCCATCATTGACCATATCTGGCAAATGTTGTATACTTAAAATTAGGTTGTCGTCCCAGATTTTATAGCATGAGGAAGCAATTTCCGGCTAGTCCGGGCAAGTATAAAATTTATATCATAGGAGGTATTTTGAAATGAAGTTTTTTGTTGACACGGGGAAGATTGAAGACATTAAGAAAGCAAATGATATGGGTGTGATCTGTGGTGTTACCACGAATCCATCTCTGATTGCGAAAGAGGGAGGCAAAAGCCAGGAGGAAATCTTAAAGGAGATCGCAGCGATTGTCGATGGACCGATCAGCGGTGAGGTGAAAGCTACCACAGTGGATGCAGAGGGCATGATTGCAGAGGGTAGAGAGATCGCTAAATTACATCCAAACATGGTGGTGAAGATCCCTATGACAGTGGAGGGATTGAAAGCAACTAAGGTATTGGCAAGCGAGGGAATTAAGTGTAATGTTACCTTGATTTTTTCCGCAAATCAGGCTTTGTTGGCGGCCAGAGCAGGTGCAGCATATGTATCTCCGTTTTTAGGACGTCTGGATGATATTTCAACACCAGGTATTGATTTGATTCAGAGTATTGCAGATATTTTTGCCAACTACCCGGAGATTACTACAGAGATCATCGCGGCCAGCGTGCGTAATCCGATCCATGTGACCGATTGTGCATTGGCAGGTGCGGATATCGCTACGGTTCCATATTCTGTTATCGAGCAGATGACCAAACATCCTCTGACCGATCAGGGAATTGAGAAATTCCAGAAGGATTATATTGCAGTATTTGGCGAATAAAGCACAAATTAATATCATAGAAAGGAAAATTGAGTATGGATACATTAGCATTAAAAAAGACAGCCAATGAGATTCGCAAGGGGATTGTGACTGCGGTTCACAGTGCGAAGTCCGGTCATCCGGGTGGGTCCTTATCAGCGGCTGATATTATGACGTATTTATATTTTGAAGAGATGAATATAGACCCCAAAGATCCAAAGAAGGCAGACAGAGACCGTTTTGTATTATCCAAAGGCCATATTGCACCGGCACTGTATTCTACTCTGGCACAGAGAGGATATTTTCCGGTAGAAGATTTAAAGACATTACGCCATGTGGGTTCTTATTTACAGGGGCATCCGGATATGAAACACATTCCGGGGGTGGATATGTCCAGTGGTTCTCTGGGACAAGGGATTTCCGCAGCAGTGGGTATGGCACTGTCTGCCAAGCTGGATAACTCTGCTTTTCGCGTATACACAGTTTTAGGAGATGGTGAAGTGCAGGAGGGGCAGGTATGGGAAGCAGCGATGTTTGCCGGTGCCCGTAAACTGGATAATCTGGTGGTGATCGTGGATAACAACGGATTGCAGATCGATGGTGACATTGCAGAGGTTTGTTCTCCATATCCATTGGCAGATAAATTCAAGGCATTTAATTTCCATGTGATCGAGATTGATGCACATGATTTTGACCAGATCGCTGCCGCATTTAAGCAGGCAAAAGAAACGAAAGGGATGCCGACGGCGATTATTGCCAAGAGTGTGAAAGGAAAAGGCGTAACTTTCATGGAGAATCAGGCGAGCTGGCATGGTTCCGCGCCAAATGATGAGCAGTATGAGCAGGCAATGGCTGATTTAGAGACAATCGGTGCATCATTATAGAAAGGAGACGACAGAAAAATGGCAGACGTTAAGAAAATTGCTACAAGAGAAAGTTATGGAAATGCCTTGACAGAGTTAGCAGAAGAATATCCGAATCTGGTGGTATTGGACGCTGATCTGGCGGCTGCTACGAAAACAGGAATTTTCAAAAAGGCATATCCTGACAGACATATTGATTGTGGTATCGCAGAGTGTAATATGATGGGGATAGCGGCAGGTCTGGCAACAACCGGGAAAATTCCTTTCGTAAGTTCTTTCGCCATGTTTGCAGCGGGACGTGCGTTTGAGCAGGTTCGCAATTCCGTTGGGTATCCTAAGTTAAACGTAAAAATTGGTGCTACCCATGCGGGCATCTCCGTAGGAGAAGATGGTGCCACTCATCAGTGCTGTGAGGATATCGCTCTGATGCGCACGATTCCGGGAATGGTTGTGATGAATCCATCCGATGATGTGGAAGCAAAGGCGGCAGTGAAAGCGGCACTGGATCATGAAGGTCCGGTATATATTCGTTTCGGCCGTTTGGCGGTACCGGTGATTAATGACAAGCCGGATTACCGGTTTGAACTGGGGAAAGGTGTTGTACTCCGGGAAGGAAAAGATGTAACTCTGGCTGCCACAGGTCTGGAGGTATCGGAGACATTAGCAGCGGCCGAAAAATTGGCGGCCGACGGTATTGATGCCAAAGTGATCAACATTCATACCATTAAGCCTTTGGATGAAGATTTGATCGTGGCAGCAGCACAGGAAACCGGAAAAGTGGTAACGATCGAGGAACATTCGGTCATTGGTGGTTTGGGCAGTGCCGTATGCGACTGTCTGTCTGCGAAAGCACCGACGCAGGTATTAAAGATTGGTGTGAATGATACTTTTGGTGAGTCCGGTCCGGCAGTGGAGTTGATTAAAAAATATGGTCTGGATAGCGAAGGGATTTATGCCAAGGTGAAAGAATTTATGGCATAAATTTAAGATTTGGTTGATAGCAGGAGATCGGCAGTCCGTCGGTCTCCTATTTTGATGGCATTATTCCCCAAGTCTTGGTACAGCCACGGCTGCACTCGTTTATTCCACCTGTTTCCGATATTGTCTTGGGGAGATACCGTGGGTTTTGTGGAATTGTCTGGAGAAATAATTACTGTCATTAAAGCCGCATTGACAGGCAATCTCGCTGATGGGCATATCGGTATAGTTTAATAGTCTTTCTGCTTTTTGAATCCGGTAGTGGAGCAAATACTGTCCGGGTGAAGTATGATAAGCACTTTGAAACAGCCGGTTAAAATGCCGGGTGGACAGACCTGCTTTTTGGGCCAGTTGTTCTACGGTGATTTCTTCCGGATAGTGGGTTTCCAGATAGGCGATGGGGGAGAGTAACGGGAAGAAATGATTCGTTTCGGATTTAGAATATTCCTGATAAATCCGTGAAAAAGTCAGTGCCAGGGAGAGAAAACCGGTTTTCAAAAAGGTCTGGTATCCCCTGTCCTTTTTTTCGTATTCTGTGATCATTTGGTCCAGCATATGACAGACGGTCAAAAAGTTTTGTTCCTTTAACGATAGGTGACTGGTAAACATATGATTTTTTGTCATAGACGGTTCAATGACAAATAAAGCATGAAATCCCTCCATATTGCAAAGATCACTGGCAGGATCAAATATATGGTTCATGCGGAACATGATATTGCATATTTTAAAATCCTGGGTGTTTTTATAGCCGTGGGCGGTGTTTGCTCCGATGACAAAGACATCGCCCTTTTGTATCGGATAGGTTTCAGAGCCGACTACATGGTCTGCGTGGCCACGCAGTACCACCACCAGTTCATGAAAGTCCAGATGGACATGTTCTTCCAGCCATTTGTCATGTTTTCCGTATTGAATAAAGAAAGGAAAGGCAGGATCTTCTGTAAAATAACGCAATTTCATTTCATTCATGAGTTGATCTCCATAGGACATTTCAGTATAATGGCAGCATTGGTATTTTGACCGTTATGTCCGTTTTGTGCTGTTTTTTGTCATAAAAGTTAAGGAAAAGAATATGCTTTTCTGTTATGTTATAGCTGTAGTTTAGTATAAATAATCGTGAAATACAAGAGTGTTTCCGGTGTGGCAGGATTAGATGGCAGAATATAGCAGAAAGAGAGGTATGTGAAAATGATTGTGCAAAATCCTATTGTGAAAGGCTTTTTTCCGGATCCGAGTATTTGCAGGGCAAATGGAAAATATTATCTGGCATGTAGCTCGTTTCAGTATTTTCCAGGTGTACCCATCCTGGAGAGTGCAGATTTGCTCAACTGGCAGTTGATCGGACACTGCCTGACCAGACCAAGTCAGGTGAATCTCCACGAAGTCAACAGTTCGGGCGGTGTATTTGCACCGACACTCCGTTATCATGCCGGAAGATTTTATATGGTGACGAATAATAATACCTATCAAAAAAATTTTTATGTATACACCGATGATATATACGGGGAATGGTCAGAGCCGATCTATGTAGAACAGGATGGGATTGATCCATCTCTGTATTTCGAGGGAGATCAGGTGTATTTCACTTCCAATGGGAATGACGAAAATGGCGATGGCTGTATCATGCAGTGTCAGATCGATATTGAGACGGGGCAGAAACTGACACCGACTACCAGGATATGGGGCGGGGCAGGTGGACGATATCTGGAATCGCCTCACTTATATCATTTTGGGGACTGGTATTATTTGATGGTGGCAGAGGGTGGTACGGAATATGGTCATATGATTAGTTATGCCCGCAGTAAAGATCCAATGGGACCGTATGAAAACTATCCGCATAACCCGGTTTTGACCAATCGCAATGTGGGGGGTGATCGGAATCCGATTCAGGGAATTGGACATGGGGATCTGGTACAGGATGATGCGGGCAATACTTTCCTGGTGTGTCTGGGATATCGTCAGATTGGTGAATGGCAGCCGTTTCATCATTTGGGCAGAGAGGTTTATCTGACGGGGGTACATTGGACGGAGGATGGCTGGTTTACGGCAGGCGATGCCAGAGGGACGGTGACAGCACAAATGGAGGTGTCTGGTGTTTCCGGAATACAGCAGCGGGAGGGGATCTATGATGTGGATCTGTCTACTTGTCCTGCGGGAGATCCCCGATGGTGTTATATGCGTGACTATGAGCCGGATCGTTACGAATTTACCGGACATTCTATTCGGCTCTATGGGAACACAGTTACCTTAGAGGAGGCATCCATTCCAACCTTTTTGGGAATCCGTCAAAATGAATTTGAGACGGAATATCAGGTGAAATTGCACTCCGAAGCAGCGGAGGCAGGTGTGACCTGTTATATGGATGAGAGTCAGCATTATGATCTTGCGTTGATACAGGATAAGGATGGCACCAGGGTACAGGTGAAGCTCCGTACCGGGGACGCCATTGGCATCGCAGGCTCAGTGATCCTGCCAACCGGAATACAGGATGTGAAATTCAAGATATGTTCAGACCATGAATGGTATTATTTTTATCTGGTGCAAGAGGGAACCGATATCAGCATCGCGCAGGCCAGAACGAAATATTTGTCTACCGAAGTGGCAGGAGGATTTACAGGGGTATTGCTTGCTATGTATGTCATTGATTCGGGAAACCGTGTGGCAGAATTTTCCGATCTGACATGGAGACAAACGGTATCCTAGATGGCGGCGTTAGAAAAGAATATTTCAGGCAGGTTGATTCTTAGGATCAGCCTGCCTGTTTCTGTTTGCGGGGTGATGTTTATGGTTGAAACCGGAGTGGTTTTTGGTGTATGCTTACGATAGCATGGTGAAACAGGATCTGAATGGGTGTCGCTGTGCTGAAAATAATTATGGTCAGGAAAGGGATATCCAGATGAAGGCAGTCGGAATCGTGATTTGTAACTATAATAAAGAAAATTGTGTGTTGGAATGTATACAATGTATTTTAGAGTCCAAATTTCAGGATTTTGATCTATATGTGGTAGATAACGCATCTACGGATGACTCGGTACGCAGAATCCGGGAAAAATATCCTGAGGTGACGGTACTGGTGAATGAAGAGAATCTAGGAGGTTCCGGTGGATTTAACCGGGGATTGCGTGAAGTATATGCCAGGGGATATCCGTATTTTATGTGTGTGGATAATGATGCCATGCTGGATGAAAATGCCGTAGGGAACCTCTATTTGTTTCTGGAACAGCATCCAGAGGTGGGAATGGCAGGATCTAAGATCTATCATAGTGAGGCACCGGATCGGATTCAACAGTTCGGACAAACGATAGATTTCAACTATTTTTGTACAGAAGTACCTCATTTTAATATGGTGGAAGATGGCACAATGCCAGAATATTTGTATGTGGATAGTGTGGCTGCCTGTTCGCTGATGGTGCGCAGGAGTACCATTGACCGGATCGGGTATATGCCGGAGGAAAATTTTTTGTACTGGGATGATACGGAGTGGTGTCATAAATGTAATCTGGCAGGGATGAAAGTGGCTTCGGTGGGAACATCGAAAGCATTACATACTATGGGGGCGAAACAGGAGACAGTCAATACGTTTCCTACCTATTATGCATGGCGTAACTGGATTTTGTTTTTTGCAAAATATACCCCGGTGGAAGATTATGAAAAAATGGCAGAGACTTTTTTATCTTCGATTTTTCAGGTGATATATGAAGGCTATTTCACCGGGATGCAGGCCAAAACCCGGACCGTGGTTTTGGCACTGGACGATGCATTGCATGGCGTGACAGGCAGGGCAGGGGCCAATCGGATTTTTCCTCTGGATTATAGCGATGCCCCTTTTCATGGGTTGTTTGCAGCTTCCGAATCCTATTATATCGAGGAAAATGGACATGAATGGCTGGCAGAGGAATTGCGTGAGAAAGCAGCGCAGATGGGCTATCAGATACTTTGGACGGACAAGGAAGATTCCGGGGTTCCGGTGATCTCTCTGTGTCAATCAATTTTTTCGCAGGAAGATTTGTCGTTGCAAAAGATTTATATCGATATCGAATATTGTATTTTGCGAACACAAGAGGACGTGCTTCATGTCATGCAGTATGATTATAGCAGGCAAATGTATCTGTTTGCAGAAAAGCCGAAATTTGTTCAGAAATTATATGAGTTACATCAAAAACCAGACCGCAGGGATGGTTTGACAAATGATTCGTGACGGATTATGCTAGAAGTTAGTGTGTAAAGATGATATATAACATCACATTGTAATAGAAGGGATAAAGAAGATGGATGTTTACAAGGTAAAAAAGGTATCGAAGCCACCTTCGTTACAGATCAGTGTACCGGGCTCGAAAAGCATGACGAATCGCGCGCTGTTGATGGCGGCTATGGCAGAGGGCATGACGATTCTGCGAGGAGTGCAGTTTAGTGAAGATTCCCTGCATTTTTTGACAGCGTTGCAGGATCTGGGATTTCCGGTGAGAGTAGACCAGCATAGCTGTCAGGTAATGGTTCGGGGATATGGCGGACGTATTCCTAAGGAGAAGGCCACCATCTATGTGGGGAGCGCCGGAACAGCAGCACGGTTTTTGACGGCTTTCGTAGCGATGTCTCCGGGGCGGTACCGATTAAATGCATCCGAGCAGATGCAAAAACGGCCGATGCGGGAATTATTAGTAGCACTGGAGGAGATCGGCGCCAGATTTACATGGTTAGGAGAACCTTATGCGTTTCCGATGGAAGTGCATGGAATGGGACGGCGGCATGGGGAATACCGGATTCAGCTTAATATCGACCGCAGCAGTCAGTTTTTGAGTGCTCTTTTGATGACAGCCCCTTTGATGTTGGATTCTCTGGTGATTGAATTAACCGGAACCCGGAGTGCCAGATCTTATGTGAATATGACGGAACAAATGATGCGCCAGTTTGGACATCCCGGGGTACAAAAATACGGGGATGATTGTTATCAGGTCAAGAAAAATCCGTATCGTGCACAGGAATATACAGTGGAACCGGATGTGTCGGCAGCCTGCTATTTTTATGCCATTGCGGCTGTTACAGGAGGAAAAGCCATTGTCTGTCATATGTGCCGGGATTCCCTACAGGGAGATATGAAATTTTTGAAAGTATTGGAACAGATGGGGTGTACTCTTAGGTGGATTGTTGACGAAAATCAGACGGAGCAGTTAGAACTTATCGGTCCGCAAAATGGGACACTTCGTGGTATTGATATAAAAATGAGTGATTTTTCAGATCAGGTATTGACCCTGGCAGCGATTGCGCCTTATGCAGATGCACCGGTGACAATCCGGGGAGTGGCCCATATTCGAAGACAGGAATCCGATCGATTACAGGTGATTGCGACTGAGCTGGAACGCATGGGGATTCGTTGTGAAATGTTTGCGGATGGTGTTGTGATCCATCCGGGACAGCCACATGCGGCAAAGATTCAAACCTATCATGATCATCGGGTGGCGATGTCTTTTGCCATCACAGGACTTAGGGCAGAGGGAATTGAGATCATGGATCCTATGTGTTGCCGTAAGACATTTGCACAGTATTTTGAACTATTTGAGAAAGGATTATATTCATGAAAACGATTGTTACATTATTACAGGAAGAATTAGCGAGGGCGTTTGAACAGGCGGGATATGATGCACAGTATGCGAAAGTGACGGTGTCCAATCGTCCGGATCTGTGCCAGTATCAGTGCAACGGTGCATTGGCAGCAGCGAAACAGTATCACAAGGCGCCGATCCAGATGGCAGGAGAAGTGGTGGATCTTTTGACGGATAGTGACAGTTTTCGGGAAATTTCAGCACAGGCTCCGGGATTTATCAATATGACAGTCAGTGATGCTTTTCTGGCGGATTATATTAATGCAATGGCAGCAGAGGAGAAGTTTGGCGTTGTTCCTCCGGACAAACAGGAAACGATCGTGATTGATTATGGTGGAGCCAATGTGGCAAAGCCATTGCATGTAGGTCATTTGCGTTCTGCGGTGATTGGGGAAAGTATCAAACGTACCGCCCGTTATATGGGACATAAAGTGATCGGGGATGCACATCTGGGTGATTGGGGATTACAGATGGGACTGATTATCACAGAGTTGAAACACCGCAAACCTGATCTGGTTTATTTTGATGAAAGTTTCGAGGGGGAGTATCCACAGGAGCCACCGTTTACGATGGCGGATCTGGATGAAATATATCCTTATGCCAATGGTTATGCCAAAGAGCATGAGGAGTATAAAGAAGAAGCACAGACCGCTACGGCAGAGCTGCAGGCAGGCAGACGGGGGTATCTGGCACTATGGCAGCATATTATCCGTGTATCCGTGGCAGATCTTCGCAGGATCTATACCCGTTTGAATGTGGATTTTGATTTATGGAAGAAGGAATCGGATGCACAGCCTTATATTCCGGACATGATCCAGCATATGAAGGATGGGGGGTATGCCCATATTGATGAAGGGGCTTTGGTGGTGGACGTCAAGGAAGAAACGGATACCAAAGAGATTCCGCCTTGTATGATTTTGAAGTCTAATGGTGCTACTTTGTATAATACCACAGATCTGGCCACCATTGTAGAGCGTCGTAAATTATTTGATCCCACCAGAATTATCTATGTGGTAGATAAGCGGCAGTCCTTATACTTTGAGCAGGTATTCCGCTGTGCCCGTAAGACGAAGATAATTGGTTCGGATGTGGATTTGGTCTTTGTTGGCTTTGGCACCATGAATGGCAAGGATGGCAAGCCATTTAAGACCAGGGATGGCGGTGTTTTACGTCTGGAGAATTTATTGGAGGATGTGAGTACACAGGTACAAAACAAGATGGCCGACCGCGATATGGATGAGCAGACCATGAAAGAAGCGGCAGCTAAGATCGGTTTGGCGGCAATCAAATATGGTGATTTAAGTAATCAGGCGGCCAAGGATTATGTGTTCGATGTGGAACGGTTCACTTCCTTTGAGGGGAATACGGGACCATATATTTTATATACGATTGTTCGTATCAAGTCTTTGCTTGGTAAAGTGGCAGAACATGATATTAAGGTGGATGATGCGGCACCGATCCTGCCTTCGGATAATAAGACAGAGACCGATGTGATGTTAGCTTTATCCAAGTGGAGTGAGACAGTGGAAACCGCATATGCGGAGCAGGCGCCACATAAGATTTGTCAGTTTGTGTATGAACTGTCCGATGCCTTCAATAAGTTTTACCATGAGACTAAGATTTTGACGGGAGAGGATGCCGCTGCCAGAGAATCCTATATTAAATTGTGTCGTCTGGTGGGCAGTGTATTGGAAACTGCCGTGGACTTATTAGGATTAGAGGCGCCGGATCGTATGTAAGTATGCCATGAAAGGAGAGAAGTCCGATGTATCGTTTGACATCTCAGTTGGTAATCTATCGCAATATAGGCAGGAACAGTATTTTATTTCAGTTGGCTGATATTTGTCAGCGGTTTGACCGGGGAAACTATATTAAAGAGGATCTGATTACTGAAATTTATGAACAGATCCACCGCCTGCTGGAAATTTCTACCCGCTATGGTTTTGACAAAAATCTCTGGCATAATTATCTTGCCTTTGAGTTGGCGATGAGTGAGAATCCGTTTACCTTGGTTTCGGAGAAAGTAGGAGCCAGTGAAGGAACGGTCAATATCTTTGCCAAAGATGACTTTAAGATTTTCAAGGCACTTTTTGATTATGACTTTACCCGGATGGAGCAGGAACTGGGGATTCATTGTTTTGATGTGATCCTGAACTATAAGGCAGTGGTGAAAAGCGAGCAGATCTTTAATAAAAGTGTCAGTGAGAAAGTGCAAATTTTAAGCGAACAGATTGAGGAAGCGCAGGACGAAGAGGAATTATACCGGATTGTCACAGATTTTTATCAGGCATATGGTGTGGGGAAATTTGGTCTGAACAAGGCATTTCGGGTATCCGACAATGATGCATTCGGTATTTTAAGTCCGATTACCACGCCCGGAGATATGACGTTGGATGATCTGGTGGGATATGAATCCCAGAAGCAGAAACTGATCGAAAATACGGAAGCATTTGTCCACGGCAGAAAAGCCAATAATGTCTTGCTCTTTGGCGATGCCGGCACCGGTAAATCCACCAGTGTTAAGGCGATTCTCAATCAGTATTACAGTCAGGGGCTGCGCATGATCGAAGTATATAAACATGAGTTTCAGTATTTGTCACGGATCATTGCGGAGATTAAAAACCGAAACTACCGTTTTATTATTTTTATGGATGATTTGTCCTTTGAAGAATTTGAGATTGAGTATAAATATTTGAAGGCTGTGATCGAAGGTGGTTTGGAGACGAAACCGGAGAATGTTTTGATTTATGCCACCTCGAACCGACGTCATTTGATACGGGAGACTTGGAGTGACCGCTCGGATATGTCACAGGATGAATTACATCGTTCGGATACCATGCAGGAAAAATTATCTCTGGTGGCTAGATTTGGCGTATCCATCGGTTATTATCGTCCTTCCCAGAAGGAGTATTTTGCGATTGTGACAGAATTGGCCAGAAAACATCCAGAGATTACGTTATCTGAGGAAGAGCTGCACCGAAAAGCGAACCAGTGGGAACTAAGTCATGGTGGTATTTCCGGCAGAACAGCGCAACAATTTATTAATTATCTGGCAGGGGCAGCATCAGAAGGATGACAGGACTGCCCGGCCGCGGCAGAGAGGGGATATGGATGAAGGGGAACAGGTTTCAGGGGATATCGGTATTGGTATTGCTATGCATTGGTATATTAGGCTGGATGCTGGCTGGTCAGATAAGTGTCCGGGCAGCACAGAAAGCAGATCTGTCTGGAGCCCAGAAGGCTGTCATAGCCGCATATAAAAACTATCAGAAGAAGGTGGATGTGTCTGCCTATCATTTGTACAATACACGGGATAGTGAGGCTGTGAGTGACATGATGACGGAGGTGGTCAACCAGACACCGGGGTTGTTTTATACAGGTATGCAATATGCGAAGTGTGTTGTGGTGGGAACGAATCAGATCACCGGATTGGAACTGGAGTATGCTAAGAGTTTCCAAAATCAGAATGGCACAGTCAATGTTTCTCTGATACAGGCAACACAAAAGAGGATAGATCAAAAGGTGAAGAAAGCATTAAAGTCTATCAAGCCTGGGATGAATACAGTGGAAAAAGCATTGGTTCTGCATGATTATCTGATCCAAAATACCCAATATAATGATGAGGAATCCAAAGAATACCGCTATAGTGAGTGGGGCGTTTTTCTCAAAGGACGGGGGAACTGTCAGGGATATTCGATGGCATATGGGATTTTGATGAAACAGGCGGGAATCCCGGTGCGTTATGTGGTTTCCGAATCCATGATGCATATGTGGAATCAGATCAAAATCGATGGGAAGTGGTATCATGTAGATGTGACTTGGGATGATCCTCTGGATACCACACAGAAGAAAGACCAGTATGGTCTGGTGCTGCATGATCGTTTCCTATGTAGTACCCGGAAAATGATGGAAAAAGGATATTATGATTTTCGTGGGAAATCGGCGAAGAGTACCAAGTATGATGATAAATTCTGGACTGATATTACGTCCCGGATATTCTATCGCAAAGGGAAATGGTTATATCAGACGGACCGAATGATACAGCAGCGATCCAGCCTGACGAAAGGAAAGGCAAAAAACTTATACTGGGCGGGAGGGAACTATTTCACTGCCTTTAATCAGGATAAGTATTATTTCATCAATTATAATCGTATTTATCTGTATCAGCGCAAGACCGGCAAGATCTATCTGGTGTTACGAGGATCAAAATATTATCATGGAAATTATAGAATCAGCCAGTTGAAATATGCTTCCGGCAAACTGACTTACCGGGTAGTCCGTGGAAGTAAAGTGAAGACCGTGACACGCAAGGTCAGGAAAAACGGATTGTTGGCGAAGTAGGTCATTTCTTGACAAAAATAAGGTGACTTGCTACAATTCATGATAACATAGGATACCATTTTAATGGAGTTAGGAGATCGATGAGATGGAAAAAAAGGTTTTATCTATATTAGTGGATAATACAGCAGGTGTATTAGGGCGTGTGGCAGGATTATTTAGCCGTCGTGGATATAATATCGATAGTTTGACAGTGGGCGAGACAGAAGATCCGGAATTTTCTCGCATGACAGTAGTGGTGCGGGCAGATGATCTGGTATTTGAGCAGATGACCCGTCAGGTGGCGAAATTAGAAGATGTACGGGCTGTGAAGGAATTATTGCCGGGACAGTCGGTATGTCGTGAGTTGATTCTGGTGACAGTACACGCAAATCCGGAGGAGAGGCCGGCTATCGTGGCCATTGCCGATATTTTCCGTGCCAAGATCGTCGATGTGGGAGAAAATACGATGATGATTGAATTGACAGGAAACCAAAACAAACTGGATGCTTTTGTGAATCTGTTGGGTGGATATGAGATTCAGGAGATTGTTCGTACCGGTATCGCAGGTCTGAGCAGGGGAAGATAGTCTGGCGGCAGGAAAAGCAGGTTTTCCGAAGCAAACCTATGTAATTTCAGAAATTGTCAGGATTCTTGACAAGGAATATAAATAGTTTTACAATAAGTGCTATACGACGATTACATAGAAGGAATCGTATAACAACTACTTTTTTAGGAGGAGAAAGACAATGGCAGAAGCAAAGATTTATTATCAAGACGACTGTAATTTATCCTTATTGGATGGAAAGACCATTGCTATCATTGGGTATGGTAGCCAGGGACATGCACATGCACTGAACTTAAAGGATTCAGGATGCCATGTTATCATTGGTCTGTACGAAGGATCTAAGTCCTGGGCAAAGGCTGAGAAGCAGGGATTTGAAGTGTTTACAACGGCTGAGGCCGCTAAGAAAGCTGATATCATCATGATTCTGATTAATGATGAGAAGCAGGCTGATATGTATAAGAATGAGATCGAGCCAAACCTGGAAGCAGGCAATATGTTGATGTTTGCACATGGTTTCAATATTCATTTTGGTTGTATCGTACCTCCGGCAGATGTGGATGTAACCATGATTGCGCCAAAGGGACCGGGACATACAGTTCGTTCTGAGTATCAGGAGGGGAAAGGTGTTCCTTGTCTGATCGCAGTAGAGCAGAATGCAACTGGAAAGGCACAGGAAATTGCATTGGCATACGCCTTAGGTATTGGTGGTGCAAGAGCCGGTGTATTAGAGACTGATTTCCGTACCGAGACCGAGACAGACTTGTTCGGTGAGCAGGCTGTTCTTTGTGGCGGTGTATGTGCATTGATGCAGGCTGGTTTCGAGACATTGTGTGAGGCTGGTTATGATCCCCGTAATGCATACTTTGAGTGTATCCATGAGATGAAACTGATCGTAGATCTGATCTATCAGTCAGGTTTCGCCGGCATGAGATACTCCATCTCCAATACTGCAGAATACGGTGATTATATTACCGGACCAAAGTTGATCACAGAGGAAACCAAAAAGGCTATGAAGAAAGTTCTGTCTGATATTCAGGATGGTTCTTTCGCAAAAGAGTTCTTATTAGATATGTCGGATGCCGGACGTCAGGTTCACTTCAAGGCGATGAGAAAGTTAGCTTCTGAGCATCCTGCGGAGAAAGTGGGCGAAGAGATCCGTAAGTTGTATAGCTGGAATAACGAGGAAGATAAGTTGATCAACAACTAAACACAGATCTGATGTGAAAAGTGTCTTTTTCAGATGGTATATTTTATGTAATAGTAAGAGCATCGTTACTCTGCTGAGTAAGGATGCTCTTTATACTTGTTTGTGTCATAGGACGAAAATAAGTATTTTGGGTCGAGGTGTAAGAGGGAAAAGGAGAAAATGAAACAAAATTTAGATTGGTTTTATAAAACTTTAAAAAAATTAAGTACATTACTAATATTTGGGGTTCTGTTGCTTGGGTGTGTTCTGGGCAATCCTTTGCTGACATCGGCAAAGGCGAAACAAAAACCATATTTCAAAAAGACTTCTGTCAAAATCTATTGTGGAACTACCAAACAGTTGAAATTGCGCAGGGCCAAAGGACGCATAACTTGGAAGAGTAGTAAGAAGTCAGTTGTCTCGGTATCAAAGAAAGGTAAGATCACCGGGAAAAAACCGGGGAAAGCCTATATTGTCGCAAAATGCCGGAATGGAAAGAGGAAATGCAGGGTAACAGTGAAGCGGGGTTATACACTTTCCTTTGCAAAACAACAGGTTAGTATTGAGGTGGGTGAAAAATATTCTAACCCGGCAAAAAAATCAAATGTATATGCTGATCAGATACGGTATAGCAGTTCAGATCCTATGATTGCAGAAGTGGATCATAAGGGGGTTGTGACAGCGAAACAGGCGGGCGAAGTCAGGATCACAGCCCGGGGATCTCAGGATACAAAATCCTATC
Source organism: uncultured Jutongia sp. (assembly GCA_964521555.1). Classification (GTDB taxonomy): domain Bacteria; phylum Bacillota; class Clostridia; order Lachnospirales; family Lachnospiraceae; genus Butyribacter. Next base: position 69,072 of record CAZFSU010000008.1, read on the forward strand.
AGGTGCATATCCCGCAGATCATATGGAGCGATGCAACGCATTTTATTGCACACAAAGGATATACGGAATTTGAACAGGAAAATACCCTGGCGGCTTTTCGGGCGGCGCTAGATTTGGGATTTTGGGGCATTGAGACCGATGTTTATATGACGAAGGACGGCGTATTTGTCTTGTCGCATGATGCGTGCCTCTGGGGGAAATGGTATACTAGACCGGAGGATCTCACCGATGAAGTGGAACAGAGAGGAATGATCGCGGAGCTGACCTATGAACAGTTGGTCCGCTTAACCAATGGCAAGATTGCTACAGTAGAAGAATTGCTACAGTTGCTGCGGGGACATCAGGAGATACCGTTATTGGAGTTAAAGGAAGTCGTATCAAGCCAGTATCCCACCGAGACGGAGGTGGATGCATTCTATGGTACGGCCGATCCCCGAAGTATGGAGGAGAAACGAAATGCCTATGCGATCCATGCATTATTGGAATTGGTGGAACAATATGATCGGCTGGATTCGTGTTATATCACCAGTTTTCATCCGGAATTAATCGAAGAAGTTCGACGGCAAAATGCAACGATTCAGATTCAGTATATTACTATGGAAAAATCTTTTGATCTGGATTATCTGTGTTCACATCATTTTGGATTGGACTGGTACTTGCCTCATGCGAATGAAGCGGATGTAAAAAAACTAAAATCTCATGGGGTGAATGTATGTCTGTGGACGGCGGATAACCGGGCACAGATAGAAAAAGCATTAAATCTGGGAGCAGATGCGATTACCACCAATACACATTTCTTCCGGTATCGCCGATAGTGTTGTTGTTCTAAGTGGAAATGGGAAGCTTTCATATCCGTGGAACCGTTGGTATCTGTTCTTGTATTGCTGCGGGAGGTTGTGATATAATATACACCAAGCACAAAGGATAAGATATCAATGGCAGCATTTATATGTTTGTAGAGGAGGTTGTTCAGATGGCTATTGTGGCAGGTATTATTGCTGTGGCAGTGGTTGCAGTGGTGGTGGTAGCAGCCGCTGTTACTGCGATTATAGCAGGAGTCAAGGATACATTAGAGGATAAGGATGTATAGGAGATGGAAGGATAACATTCGTGTTTATAAATGACTTGTATTTTAATGCATGATGTGTTATAATTGCTATCGGACAAAGGCGTTCAGATTTTTTCTGGACGTCTTTTTTTATTGAATAGGAAATTCCTCCGATTCGATAAAAAACATTTCGTGTGGATCGCCCTCCGGCGGAGTGGGAGATGTTGCTTGCAGCAACCCGCCGGAGGCGGAGAATCTCGCAGAGCGAGATTCTTTGTTCTTTCACGGTAAATTGTGCCAGAGTCACAATGGCACGAACCTATAGTATTTGGGAATCAATATGAAAGAGAGGTAGTAACAATGAACACAGGAGATACGGGATTTATGCTGATTTCAGCGGCTTTTGTCTTATTTATGACGCCGGGATTGGCATTTTTTTATGGAGGATTGGTACGCCGTAAAAATGTATTAAACACGATGATGTCATCCATTGCGCTGATCGGATTGTCCTCCGTCATGTGGATTGCTTTTGGATATTCTCTTAGTTTTAGTGGTGAGGGTATGTTTCTGGGGAATTTGAAACAGGCATTTTTGATGGGGATGGGACAGGGAACCGGTGCCTATAGTGATACGATTCCGGCTTTGGTTTTTGTGGCGTTCCAGATGATGTTTGCCATCATCACTCCGGCCTTGATTACCGGTTCTGTGGCCGGGCGTATGCGATTCAAAGCCTTATTCCTGTTTATGATCTTATGGCTGATCGTGGTCTACTATCCATTGGCTCATATGGTATGGGGACATGGTGGATTTTTAGGAGAAGTGTTAGGCTCTGTGGACTTTGCGGGCGGTAATGTGGTACATATTAGTTCCGGTGTCAGCGGTCTGGTACTGGCTCTAATGATCGGCAGCAGACGGGGATATAAGATGCAGTCTTATCGTATCCACAATGTGCCTTTCGTAGTGTTAGGTGCTTCGATCTTATACTTTGGCTGGTTAGGCTTTAATGCGGGTTCTGCCCTGGGGGCAAATGGTCTGGCGGCCCATGCTTTTGTGACCACCACTACATCCTGTGCCTGCGGTATGCTTTCCTGGATGCTTATGGATATTATCTTTGAAGGGAAACCGACGGCAGTGGGGGCTTCCACCGGCCTGGTACTGGGACTGGTGGCTATTACACCGGGTGCCGGGTTTGTACCGATCTGGGCTTCCTTCATAATCGGATTTTTGGTTTCGCCGATTTGCTTCTTTATGATGTCCTTCGTGAAATCAAAACTAGGTTATGATGATGCTCTGGATGCATTTGGCTGTCATGGTGTGGGGGGTATATGGGGTGGTATCGCCACCGGGTTATTTGCCAATCAGGCAGTGAATTCATCCGTACGTTGGAATGGTTTGGTCTTTGGTGATGTGCAGTTATTTGGCGCGCAGTTGTTAAGTATTCTTATCACGATTGTAATTGCGGTTGTGGGTACTCTGGTTTGCGCTTTTGTGGTAAAATTATTTACACCATTACGTGTGGCAGAAACAGAGGAACGGATCGGTCTGGATAAGGTGGAGCATGGAGAGGAAGCTTATCCAACGTTTAACGGAATTGATTAGCAATAACCGAAGTAGTGGAAAGGATGGATGAATATGATTAAGATAGATGCGATTGTGCGTGAAGAGAAAATGGAAGATGTAAAAGACGGTCTGAAAAATGTGGGAGTCAATGGTATGACCATTAGCCAGGTGGTAGGTTGCGGTACCCGTTTGGGATATCGTCATAAAGTTCGTGGAAGTGAAGTAGATGTCAATGTGATACCCAAAGTAAAGTTTGAGATCGTAGTATCCGATCAGGAATGGGCAGATCTGGTGTTATCTGTGCTTCGCACAGTGGCATATACCGGGCATCATGGAGATGGCAAAATCTTCGTCTATGAATTGATGGATGCTGTTCGCATCCGTACCGGGGAGCAGGGTGTGGCTGCCATTCGTTCCAAGGAGCAAAACGAAGCGGCTGCGGACAAAATAGAGAAATCACAGGAATAATTTTGATAACTTGATAAATGTAACACAGGCAATGGGCTGGTTTCGTCAGGAATCAGTCCATTTTTCGCAGGGCAAAAAGGCAGGGGGAGTATTTTATCTAAAAGGGTGAAATATTACCTATGGGATTTTTGCTTTCTGTAAGAAAGTATAGTAAAATAGGGTGAATCATTGAGAAGAATAAAGGAGTACATCTATGTGTGATATCAGGACAGGGCAGGAGATGCCTAAAATTTGCATTCCCATTGTGGAAACAACACAGGAAAAGATATGGGAAGCTGCCAGAGAGCTGCGCACCAGTGTAGCAGATCTGGTGGAATGGCGTGCGGATTATTATGAGGGCCTGCAAGATCCCGTCAGACTACAGGAAACCATAGAGGGGTTAGGTCAGACTTTGGGGGACAAGGCATTGCTTTTCACGATTCGTACCAGTCAGGAAGGCGGGGAAAGACAGTTATCCTTTGAGGAATATGCTGTGATATTGGAAACAGCGGCAGGTTTCTCGGAGATTTCTTATATTGACGTGGAAATGTTTTGGGGTGCCCGTGGGAAGTTGGGGCAGATTTGGTCCGAGGCAGAACATTGCTGCCATACACCGGTACGTGTTTTGGTTTCCAAGCTTCAAAAGCATGTGACGGTGATCGGGTCTTACCATGATTTTGAGAAAACGCCGCCGTCTGCGGAGATTACGAAACGATTAACGGTGATGCATGAGCTGGGTGCGGATATACCTAAAATGGCGGTGATGCCACAGCAGAAAGGCGATGTGTTACAACTGATGATGGCAACATGGAACGCAAAACAGATCTTGGATTCGGTTCCGGTGATCACCATGTCGATGGGGAGTATGGGCGCCATAAGCCGTGTGGCCGGAGAGAGTTTTGGCTCAGCCGTCACCTTCGGATGCATGGGAAAAGCCAGTGCTCCGGGACAGATAGAAGCGGATCAGCTAAAACAGATATTAGAAGTGTTGCATGCATGATGCATAGCAATCAACAGAAACAGAATGAACTGAGGAAGCACAAACGAAATTATGTGAGATGGAGGAAGCGATGAAAACATTACAGAAGCATATCTTTTTGATTGGATTTATGGGGGTGGGCAAGACCAGTACCTCTAGGGAACTAAGCCGTATGCTGGAGGCAGTGGAGATCGACACGGATGCGATGATCGTGGCACAGGAGGGGAAGTCGATTAATGAGATCTTCGCAGAGCAGGGGGAGGAATATTTTCGACAGGCAGAAACGGCGTTCCTTGACAGTTTGCAATCCCGAAAGCCGTGTATTGTTTCCTGTGGGGGCGGTATGGTGATGCGTGAGGGAAATGTGAAGGCTATGAAAGCACAGGGAACGATCTGTCTGTTGACTGCTACACCGGAGACCATTTATGCACATGTGAAAGATAGTACAGACAGACCGTTATTAAATGGTCATATGAATGTTTCGTACATCGCAGAACTGATGCAGGCCAGAGACCCTAAGTACCGTGCAGCGGCCGATGTGGTCATTGAGACAGACGGATGTACTCCCAAGCAGGTGGCGGAGAAACTGATTGCAGCATTAGCGTAACAATCTTCGTCAAAATATGACAAATGTCATATGAAAAAAATGAAAATATTCACTGTTCACACTCGTCCCATATCCTTTATTATTTATGAATGTGGTTATACAAATGAAGACGAAAAAGGGAGGAGAATCTTAAATGCGAACAGCAATCATCATTGGTGCCGGTCCCGCTGGTCTGACAGCAGCATATGAACTGTTGGTGCAGAGTCAGGACATACAAGTGATCGTACTTGAGGAAACGGATAGTTTTGGCGGCATCTCCAAAACAGTCAATTACAAGGGGAACCGCATGGACATGGGAGGACACCGCTTTTTTAGCAAAGTAGGGGAAGTAAACGAATGGTGGGATAAGATGTTGCCCATGCAGGGGAGTGCATCCTATGATGATATTATTCTAGACAGGAAAATGCCTATGGCAAAACAGGGACCGGATCCGGAATCTGAGGATAATGTTATGCTTATGAGAAAAAGGGTATCCAGGATTCTTTTTGACGGTAAATTCTATGATTACCCTGTTTCTCTAAAAATGGAAACCCTAAAAAATATGGGCCTGGTAAAAACATTCCAAGTCGGCTGTTCCTATTTAGGGGCAGTGCTCCGCAAAAAGCCGGAAGATAATCTTGAAAATTTTTATATCAACCGGTTCGGCAGAAAATTATATTCTATGTTCTTTGAGTATTATACGGAAAATCTCTGGGGACGGCATCCAAAAGAGATAGATGCATCCTGGGGTGCCCAGCGTGTGAAAGGTATGTCTGTGGTTGCTATTCTCAAAGATATCGCAGGAAAGGTATTTCACAAGAGCAGGAGGAAAGTAGAGACTTCCCTGATTGAAGAGTTCAAGTATCCCAAACTGGGCCCGGGAGAATTATGGGATGTAACGGCCCAAAAAGTCACGGAACTCGGTGGTACGATATACCGTAATGCTGAAGTGGTCAATATCCATAAGGGTTCGGACAACAAAATTACGGCTGTGGAGTATGAGGACCGGCAGGGAAAACATACTCTCAAGGGAGACATCTTTATTTCCTCTATGCCAATCAAAGATCTGGTGGGGGGAATGAATGATGTACCAAAGGAACCGGCAAGGATTGCGGCTGGTCTTCCGTATCGGGATTACATGACGCTGGGAGTTCTGGTTTCAAATCTCAAGATCAAAAATACGACAAAGATGAAAACGTTGGGAAATATTGTCCCGGACTGTTGGATATATGTGCAGGACAGGAATGTCAGGCTGGGCAGGATTCAAATTTATAATAACTGGTCACCATATATGGTAAAAGATGTGGAACATGCGGTATGGTTGGGATTGGAGTATTTTGTCAATGAAGGCGATGAATATTGGAGCATGACAGAAACACAATTTGCCCGGCTGGCTATCGGAGAAATGTTAAAAATCGGTTTGATCGAACAGGAAGATGATGTGATAGACTACCACATGGAGAAAGTGAAAAAGGCATATCCGGCATATTTTGATACATACCATGAGATGGACAAATTGACGGAGTATCTTGATACCATCGAGAATCTGTATTGCGTCGGACGCAACGGTCAGCACAGGTATAATAACATTGATCACAGTATGTGTACCAGTTTTGAAGCTGTGAAAAACATATTGAATAACACGGTTTCGAAGGATAATATCTGGGGTGTCAATACCGAAAAGGAGTACCATGAAGAAGAAAAATAAAACAGGAAAGAGTATACATCAGTTTCTGCTTTATTTGCTTGTGGGTGCTGGTGCCACATTAGTCGAATGGATATTTTTTTACGGCCTGAATCAGATCTTAAAAATGAATTATTTTTTAGCGACGGCGATCGCTTTCATATTTTCCACATTCGCGAACTGGTTCTTTGGAAAAATACTACTATTTCATAATGATCAGGGCATTTTCAAAGAATTGATCCAGGTGTATTTGACCAGTATTGTGGGACTGCTTATGAATCTGTTCCTCATGTGGATTGCCGTCGATTTGCTATCAGCCAATGAAATGGCCGCGAAAATGATTGCCACAGGGATTGTATTTGTATGGAATTTTGTTATTCGGAAATTTGTTATCTATAAAATTTAAAATATCACGAACAAATCACTATCTTATAGACAAGGGAATCGTATGCCCATAAGAAGATATTGCGGCATCTTTGTTTGGGTGACAGGATTTTTGGGTTAGAACTCAGGAGGAAAACTATGTGGAAAGAAATTGGTCATCGGTGTAAAGTGACAGGACTTATTCTGGTGAGTGCCATCGTGGTGGCAACTCTTTTATTATTTCTGGTATTCCTATTGCCAACAGAACCGATGATAAAGAATGTAAAAGATTCGGTGGGCATTTTTACTACAGAGGGTGTATATCATGATACGATTCCGGGAGTATATACCACGAAACAGGATAATTATACAGATTCGGTGATGCTATTGCAGGCTATCTACGACGGCGACCAGTCGCTGACCGATCGTGTGATGAATGAGTATGCCAATATGACATCTGGAGCAAACTATACGGATTCTTTGATTCAGTATTGTGCAACCGGAGAGTCCGATTACGTACATGCGTATTTCTGGTATTGGCACGGATATTTGATTTTGTTGAAACCATTATTACTATTTATGAATTATGCGGATATCCGTATTTTGAATACCTTTGGGCAGTTAGTATGTTTGATTCTGCTGGTACTTGGTTTCTATAAAAAAGGATACCGGGAATATATTTTGCCTTTCATGGCGGCATTCCTGTTATTGTCTCCGATGACGATTCAAATGTCTATGCAGTTTTCGTCCTGCTATTATATGATGTTCATCAGCAGTATTATTTTACTGTATTGGAAAGAGTATCTAAAGAAAAAGAATCTATACTATCTGGTTTTTCTGATTACGGGCATGGGAACCAGTTTTATAGACCTTCTGTCCTATCCGATCGTGGCCATAGGATTACCACTGTTCCTATATTTCTTGACGAATCCATCGGATTCTGTGAAGAAAACAGTACAGAAGATGATAGAACTGGGATTCTTTTGGAGCATTGGGTACGTTTTGTTTTGGGCGGGAAAATGGTTGGTTGCCAGTATTTTCCTGCGGCAGAATTGTTTTGTACAGGCTGTCAATAAGATTACACAACACACCTCTATGGCTTCGGATATGGATGGCGGAACCTTCTCTTTGTCAGAAATGTTTTGGCGCAATTTGATGTGGACCGGCCAAAAAGCGTATATCGTATTGTTTGCTATTGTCTTATTCTACTTGCTGATTCAGACGATTCGCAGGGGGATAGATGTACAGGGGGTGAGACGGGCGGTTCCGTTTATTCTGATTGCACTATTGCCAATCGTCTGGTATCTGTTTGCCAGTTCCCATGCCTATTTCCACTATTGGATGGAATACCGGGGGTGTTTTCTGCTGCTGTTTGGCATGTTTGGCGCACTGGTTCAGTGCAGGAGACCGCAGCATCTGAAAAACACCGACGAAGACGGAGAAGGCAAACAGGAAATCCCGGCAAATGAAGTCCCGCTAGAAACCGGCAAATAAAGCCCGACGGATAGAATGTTGTGCGAGAGGCACTGAAAAAGAGTGCTTTTCGCACATTTTTTATATGGCATATAAAATCCCACTAGAAAAAACTTGAAATATCTGGTTAAATGGGATACAATACAAAAAGGATTTTGCGGTATTTCGACTGCAATTACAGTAAGGAGGATTTTAACATGGTATCAGCAGGTGATTTTAGAAATGGTTTGACGATTGAATTTGAGGGAAATGTATATCAGGTTATTGAATTTCAGCATGTAAAACCTGGCAAAGGGGCAGCATTCGTGAGAACCAAATTAAAGAATATTAAGAATGGTGGTGTAGTGGAGAAGACATTCCGTCCAACAGAGAAGTGTCCACAAGCACATATTGAGCGTTCTGACATGCAGTATCTGTATAGTGATGATATGTATCATTTTATGAATACGGAGACCTATGATCAGATTGATATGACCCCTGATCAGGTGGGAGATTCTCTGAAATTTGTGAAAGAGAATGAGATGGTTAAGATGCTTTCTCATGCCGGTGAGGTGTTTGCCATCGAGCCTCCGCTTTTCGTAGAGTTAGAGGTGACCGAGACAGAGCCGGGATTCAAGGGCGATACCGCACAGGGAGCGAATAAGCCGGCTACTGTGGAGACAGGTGCACAGGTGAATGTGCCATTGTTCGTGGAGACAGGTGATGTGATCCAGATTGACACACGTACCGGAGAGTATTTAAAGAGAGTTTAATACTTGATAAAAGTGTTTTTGATATCAAGTGTAATGTTTTGATCCTATTAATAAGCGCGGCGTTCTGAACTAACAGAAAGTCGCGTCTTTTTGTGGGAGAAGGCATGATTTGGGAGGTGTATCATGAGGAAATATGAGTTAATCATCTTTGACATGGATGGAACGATATTAAACACGCTGGATGATTTGACCGATAGTCTGAACGTGGTGTTGCTGGAGCATCAATATCCGCAGAGAACTTTGTCAGAGGTACGAAGTTTTGTGGGAAATGGTATCCGTCTGTTGATTGAACGTGCAGTACCGGAGGGGTTGTCTGTGCCGGAGATTGATTCGGTTCATCAGGACTTTATGGAATATTATGAGAAGCACTGTGCAGAGAAAACGAAACCATATCAGGGTGTGCCTGAATTGATTCAAACATTGCGGGATCGGGGATACCGGACGGCTGTGGTATCAAACAAGGCTGATCAGGCAGTACAGGAATTGTGTGTGCAGTATTTTCATGGTCTGTTTGATATCGCGGTGGGAGAACGCCCCGGTATTGCGAAAAAGCCGGCACCGGATTCGGTGAACCAGGTGCTTCAGACATTGAATATGAAACAGGAACAGGCAGTTTATGTAGGTGATTCGGAGGTGGATGTTGCGACAGCCCGTAATGCCGGGTTGGATGGCATTGCAGTGACCTGGGGATTTCGGGAACCGGACTTTCTGAAACAGCAGGGTGCTGTTTGTCTGGTATCTGCGCCGGAAGAGATTTTGGCATTGGTATAGCTGTGACGGAAGGATCATCATACTGGATAAGAGAAAACTGACATAAAAATATCAAGATGTTATTTTACTATTTAGAGGAATGAACGATAGAAAAAGCCGTAATATTGGAGGAAGAAAAATGAGATCTGTTGTGAAAAGAATACCGTTTCAGATGGCTATGGCTGTATTCGTACTGTTTTTTGCCGTCTTTTTTGGGATGGAGACCCATGTTTCTGCGGGGGGGACTATCTCTCTGAGTACCCAAAAGAAGAATATGTATGTTGGTAACACATTTCAATTAGTCTTAAAAAATGCCAAGGGGGAAGAGGTGGACTGGCGTTCTTCCAATACCGATGTAGTGTCAATCGAAGATTATGACGGTAATACTGCGTTGCTGCTGGCGAATAAGAAAGGTGGCGCCACCATCAAGGCAAAACTGAATGGTAAGACGTATAAGTGTAAAGTCACGGTCAAAAAGCAATCGGTATCAGCGACTTCTTTGGTGATCGACCGGGGAGAAATTGAGACATTGATGTTCCGGGGAAAGAAGCCAAAGACAACATCCAAGGTTGTCAAGTGGAATAAGATTTCATCTAAGGCCAAAACAGATAAAAAAGTGTTTTGGGCAGTGAAAAATCCTTCTGTGGTTTCGGTGGCCAAAAAGAATAACAGTACCATCAAAATTAAAGTGAAAAAGGCTGGAAGCACTATTATTCAGGCTAAATATAAAGGCAAAGAATATCGATGTAAAATCACCACAAAGGATCCCCGTTTGAGCTATACAACCAGGTCCATTGATGTGAAAAAGACCAGAACTTTGTCATTTACCGGAAAGCGTTCCGGGACTGCTTCGACTATTGTGCAATGGAATAAACTTCTTGGGAAGCCGAATACTTATCAGAAACTCTACTGGGCAGTGGAGAATACAGATATTGCCACGATCGAAAAGAAAAACGCTTCTACGATCAATATTGTCGGACAGCGGGTGGGAACGACCTATATCCGGGCAAAATATCATGGCAAGATATATCAGTGCAAGGTTAAAGTGACAATACCGGCATGTTGGAATGCAGAATTAACGAAATCAATCAATACGGTGACTGCCAGAGAAAAGAATAATGATTCTCTATCCAAGTTTATTTATCTGACCGATTCTCACTGGAATTCCAATGCCAAGCGTTCTCCGTCGCTGATTAATTATTTGACGAAGAAGCTGGATATTCCGTTTACCGTATTTGGAGGAGATGCGATTACCAGCCATCATGATTCACAGACAGCAGCGATTGCAGAATTACAGGATTTTTATGCACAGTTTGATGTAAATGTATTGTCCACTACCGGAAATCACGATTGGAATAGTGAGGCGAATTTGGATGTATTAAGTTATCTGTCAGAGGATCAGTTGTTTGATTTGATGTATGATAAGCAGACTACCTTTGCCGTGACAGAGAACAATGGAAAATGTTCGTATATTGATGACTATCAAAATAAAGTCAGATATATATCGTTTTACTTTGATACGCGGTTAAATATTGAACCATATGTTTCTTATTGGGTAGATGAACATATCGCAGAATTGCCGGAGGGATGGACGGTAATGTTGTTTTCACATGCATATTATCGTGCATCCAGACTGGGAGCGGCGGAAAACATGATTCCGGGAGCGGAAGATTTCGCAGATCATATTTTGGAATTGCAGCGGAATGTCAAGGCGGATGTGGCTGCTTGGATGGTGGGACATTGCCACCGGGATCTCAGTACGAAACTGACCTATCAGGCACAGGATGCCACGGATAGCTCTTTGGAAGATACCGATTTATCCACGGATACTGAGAAAGAATCTCCGACGTTATTGGTTGTATCAACCAACTGTGACACCTATAAACAGAGTACGCCTTGGGGCGGAGAAACCATGACGCTTAATACTGCTACAGAACAGGCTTTTGAGATCGCACAGTTAGATACGAAAAATCATAAATTATATTTGACGAGAGTCGGTGCAGGTAAAGACAGAGCATTGGATTATTGATCGTCTGACCGATGATTCTCCTGGATATACACAGGAAAGGTTTTTGAGAGAGCTGCTCCATAAATGATATTGCATTTATGGAGCAGTTCTCTTTTTTTGTCACATTTCTTGTATAAAATTTTGGATCATGATAAAATACTTGATAAGTAATGTCGGACGTGAATTAATTTCGCTTGTGGTCTTATGGGCGAAAAGAATGAGATGGGAAAGGTGGCTAATCATGAGAAATAAAATGTTATCTATGTTGTTATCGTGCGTGTTAGTATTATTGACATTGAATGGCTGCGCTGGTCATAAAGCTGGACAATCCGGTGGCAGTAAGAAATCGGATTCGCAGAAGTCAGCAACGACAGAGCAGGTTTCATTACGGGTTTGGGCGGAAGAAGATGATTTTGAGATGGTAGAGGGAATGATCGCATCCTTTCAGGAGGAATATGCCGGACAGGCGGACTTTGATATTTCATTAGAAGCGCAGACTGATTCCGGTGCAAAGGATGTTTTGCTGGGGGATGTCCATGCGGGAGCGGATGTATTTTCTTTTCCGGATGATCAGTTTTCCGGTTTGATAGCTGCCGGGGTGCTGGAACCGGTGACGAATGGAGATGAGGTCAAAGAAGCTAACTTGGAGGCGGCAGTGGATGCAGCATCCTATCAGGATACCGTATATGCTTATCCGTATACGGCAGATAATGGATTTTTCTTATATTATGACAAGAAATATTTCTCGGATAAAGATGTACAGACTCTGGATGGTATTTTGAAAATAGCAGAAAAAAATAAAAAGAAATTTGCAATGGAATTTAATTCAGGATGGTATCTATATGCGTTTTTCGGACAGACGGGATTAGACTTTGGTATTAATGAGGACGGTGTGACCAATCATTGTAATTGGAATTCCAAAGAGGGAAAGATTAAAGGGGTAGACATTGCAGAAGCTTTACTCAGAATTACATCCAGTTCGGCTTTTTTGGTACAGGGCGATGGAGATTTCGTGAAGAGCATCAAATCAGGCAAAGTGATTGCAGGTATCAGTGGTACATGGAATGCCACCGGGGTGACGGAAGCCTGGGGAAAAGACTATGGTGCAGTGAAACTGCCTACTTATACTGTGGCGGGACAGCAGGTACAGATGTCATCTTTTACTGGGTATAAGATGATGGGGGTCAATGCCTATTCAGAACATAAGGAATGGGCGATGAAACTCGCCAGTTGGTTGACCAATGAGACGAATCAGACCATTCGTTTTCAGCAAAAAAGTCAGGGGCCGTCTAACATCAATGCAGCAGCATCGGATGAAGTGGCCAAGGTACCAGCGATTCAGGCAGTGTTGGATCAATCTCAGTATGGTAATTTGCAGCGTGTAGGCAATAAATACTGGGATGCTTGTACAAGTTTTGCAGATACCATTGCGGCGGGCAATCCACATCATATTAAATTACAGGAGTTGATGGACACTTTAGTCAAGAATATTACCAGTACAGTTACGAAATAAGGAGGGAAGACAATGAAAGAGAAGAAAAGTATTAGTATTAAATTATTAATCCTGATTCCGGTATTTGTATTGGGAATCTTATGTATTGTTTCCAATATTGCTGCGATCAATAATATTCGCAGCGTGAATAATAAAGCGTCCACAATAGCCAATGATAACATGAATAGTCTTTCCATGTTGGCTTCGATCCAGGAAGAAACGCAGAAAATACATAGTTTGGCATTATCGCATATTATTGCCACGGATTTGGATACTATGATTGCTTTGGTCGATACGATTCGGCAGGAAGAGGATATACTGGACGGATATCTGGAGGATTATGAGACAGTAGTATCAAAAAAAGATAGTACCAATTATGAGCAGTTGTTGTCTAATTACGAAGGATTGAAATATGAGATTGGCACATTGTTAGGATATAGCGCGGCCGGAAACAATGATGCTGCTTTTGGTTTGGCAAATGGAACGATTGCGGAGTATTCGGATGCCATACAGGAACAGATTGACACCATGAGTAAACGTGCCAATTCGGATGCAGACTATTCCAGAAAGCAGTTGCAGAATAACTATCAAACAGCAATATTAGGTAACGGTATCATCATTGTGGTCTGTGTCGTAATTTTTGTGATTGCTTTGATGGTTGTGATTTATAGAGTGGTCAATCCGTTGATTTCTGCGAAAAAAGAGATTCAGGATATTATTTTTGGTATTGATCAGGGCAGGGGTGATCTGACCAAGCGTGTGACAGTACATGGTGGTGATGAAATTGCTGATCTGAGTATGGGTGTCAATATGCTTATGGATAAGTTGCAGGCGATATTGAAGCTCATCATACAAAATACACAGCAGATGGAAAATGTGGTGAATGAGGTACAGGAAAGTGTGCGTAATTCCAACGACAGTGCTTCGGATTTGTCGGCATTGACAGAGCAATTATCGGCAACCATGCAGGAAATCGGGATTTCCTCCAATACGATCAATAGCAATACAGGGGCAGTTCGGGAAGAAGTTGAAAGTATTGCCAATAAGTCCAACAGTATTAATCATTATTCCAAAGAAATGAAAGCGGATGCGGATACGATGGAGCAAAATGCCAGAGCAACCATGCAGGAAATCAGTGCAAAGGTTTATGACATTCTCGAGGTGTTGAATCAGGCCATTCAGGATAGCCAGAGTGTGGATCAGGTCAATCTGTTGACGGAAGATATTTTAAGTATTTCCGGACAGACGAATCTGCTGGCACTCAATGCATCGATTGAAGCAGCCCGGGCAGGGGAAGCAGGGAAAGGGTTTGCAGTGGTGGCAGATGAGATCCGGATGTTGGCAGATTCCAGCCGGGAGACTGCGAATCGTATTCAGGAGATCAATCGTATTGTGACGGATGCGGTTCATAATTTATCGGATCATGCGAATAGTTTGGTTGCATACTTAAATGAATCCATTTTGCCGGAATTTCAGAATTTTGTGCAAAGTGGTGTAGAATACCGTGATCATGCAAATTATATTGAAAATGTTATGAATGAATTTACGGATAAGACAGAAGAGCTTAAAAATGCAATGGATGAAATCGCTACTTCCATTGATGCCATTACAAGTGCCATTGATGATGGTGCGAAAGGGGTCAATGGAACTGCGGAAAGTACGCAAATTCTGGTGGGTGATATGGAGGTTATTAATAACCGTATGGAAGAAAATCAGAAAATTGCCGATTCCTTACAAAAGGAGACTGCCATTTTTGAAAGTTTATAATGGTGAATCAGTCTGACGGGTAGTGACAAATGTCACTACCCGTTTTTTTTTATGGTGACAAATGACATCTAACAATGGGAGACGGGATTCCTTATAATCTTAATCAAAGAAGGGAGGAATCGATATGGAACGTAAAGACAGAAATATTATTTCAGAAATTTTATTAGTGGTTGGCGTGATTTTTATTATGATTGCCGGAGGGGTATTTGTATCTAAGACGTGGCATTATCTGCCAGAAACCGGAAAAAAGATAATCCTGCTACTGGTGACGGTGGCCATTATGGTATTATCACAATGGCTGGCTGCCAAACCGAAAGTGGAAAAGGCAGGATCGGCCCTGTACTATTTGGGGACTGGATTTGCCGGATATCTGGTGGTGGCGTTGTCAGGAGGTGTTCACCGAAGTTTGTTTCAGTTATGGTGGGAACACGATACCGTGAAAAATACCGAATGGATGCAGGTTTTCCTCGTACATTTCGTTATGCTGATACTGATGGCATTTCATTATTACCAAAAACGCAGCAACATATCTTATGGATGTATGTTAGAACTGCTGGTGGGAACGATCTGGTATGGCTTATTGCTTTGTGGATGGCAACTGCGATTCTGGGATCTGATGGTGATTGCGTTTGGAGTTCATTTAGGCTGGTTATTACAGGTGCGCAGTAAAGTATTACGAATGATTTTGTTATGCTGGGGGGAAGTGATGGCATTGACCCAGCCGGATATTACCATCCCGGCCGCTTTCCTGTATGAGTGGAATTGTTTTCTGTTGGCGATAGGCATTGTCCTTTTGGGTGTGATTTGGTATGATACTTGGAAAGGGATTTATTGGATTCAGTATGGATGTGGCTGTTATTTGTTATGGGGATTATTATTGCATGATTTGTCTGATGGCAATATTGGTAATGTCCTGATTTTGGGACTGATATCTCTGTGTATTTTATTAGCAGGCGCCAGATGGGATCGGAAGGAACTGGTGCTGATATCGGCGGCAATATTATTAATACTGGCATTTTATTTGACCAGAAGCTTCTGGCTTAGTATAGCATGGTGGGGATATTTGTTTGCAGCAGGTGTTATTTTGATCATTGTAGCGATTTTGAAATTGTCAAAGTCCTGATAAATACGAGTAGGAGGTGAGCCGGGTGACTTTTGTTCTGTGCGCTGTATATCTGCTGGTGATGGCAGGGGGAGTGGTCAGTATGTCTATGGTGTTGCTGCGGGGACGGCGGGAAGTCTATAATCAGGCATACCTTAGCTGTCAGGGATTGGCAATTCTCTGGTGTGCTTCTCAGCTCTTTTATATTATTGCCACGAATGAAAGGGAGTTATATCTGGCGAATTTGCTCAGTAATCTGGGGATTTGTTTCATCGGCACAGTTTGGTATTACTTTGCCGGACTGTATTCCAATGGAGTTTTGTCATGGTGGGAGCGGGGGATACCGGCGGCATTATCCATCTTTCATTACGGTATCGTATTAACCAACCGCTGGCATCACTGGTATTATATCTCTTTTCAGCGGACAGAGATTATTCATGGATTCTTTTATTATACGAACGTAATTGTGACCTATATATTATTGCTCTGGGGCGCGGTTCGATTATATCATACGATACGGGTAAAAATATCCGATGACGGCAATAAGATGGCACCCAGCCTAATGATCTTGGCGGTTCTGGTTCCGGTGATTTTCAATGTGATTTATCAGTTGGGGAGACTGCCTCTCCCCTATGATATTACACCATTAGGATTTGGAATTTCTGTGATATTGTTGTTGGTGGCAACCGTGCGGTATCGTTTTTTGGATGTAGATCTCATGGAACGGGAACTGGTAGTGGTGAATGAACAGTTAATTCTGGAGAAGGAACGCAATCGAATTGCGGGGGAAGTACATGATACGGCAGGACATACCCTGACCATGATACGGTCTTATATGAAGTTGGCATTGGTGGCAAATGAGCAGGGGGAACATGATGCTGTGAACGAATATTTGGAGCAGGCCAGAGATCTGGCAGGAGACGGGATTCGTGAATTGCGCCATTCTATTAATCATCTGCGCCTCGAGGCTTCCTTTCCGTTAGTAACACAGGGGATTATGCAGTTGGCAGACCAGGTCAGGGAAATTCCGGTGGAGGTGACGGTACAGGGGGAGGACCGGGAATCCTATTCGCATCTGTCAAACATATTATACGATTGTACCAGGGAGGCGATTACCAATACCTTGAAGTATGCAGAAGCAGATCGGATAGATATTATCTTACGTTTTCAGGAAAAACAGGTGGAATTGATAGTGGCGGATGACGGACAGGGATGTGATGGGATGATAGAGAATAACGGAATCTGTGGAATACGACAGAGAGTCTGTGAGGCAGGCGGAGAAGTGCGTTTTCTGTCGTCGCCGGGAGAAGGGTTTATGATGCGGGTCCGATTACCAATATGAGACAGGAGGCATGGTGATGATAAGAGTGCTGATCGTAGATGATGTTATGATATTGCGGCAGGGATTAAAAGCGGTCTTGGAACAGGATCAAGAGATTCAGGTGGTGGCTTTAGCAGAAAATGGCAGAGAAGCGGTTGAAAAGTCGAAGGTATACCAGCCGGATGTGGTGTTGATGGATATGCGGATGCCGGACTATGATGGAAGCTATGGCTTGAAGGGGATTCGGGAGTGTTGTCCGCAAATACGTACACTTGTGCTGACGACTTTTGATGATGAAGATACGATTGGCAAGGCACTGGATAGTGGTGCAGATGGTTATATCTTAAAGGAAATGGAAGATGCACAGGTGATTTCAGCAGTAAAGGGAGTATATGCTGGGATGAGTATTTTTGGTAGAGAAGTATATCAAAGGATGCGTGAAAACTGCTGGCCGGGGAATGCCGGACACGCTGTGGATACTGCTGAGACAGAGGACGGACAAGAAATACATTTTACCAAACGGGAACAGGAAGTGTTGTGTCTGGTGGCGCAGGGCTATGATAACAAGGAGATTGCAGCTATGCTATATTTGGCAGAGGGAACAGTTCGGAATCAGGTGTCCAGATTATTGGACAAGCTATCGTTAAAAGATCGGACACAATTAGCGGTTTATGCGGTGAAGCATGGTCTGGACACATGATTTGGTGTATGAGTTTTAGCAGGTGGTGATTACTTTTGCTGCTGGCCGGGAAGTGTGGTATGATAAAAAAAGAAGACATTGCGATAATATAAGTAGTTTTTATCATAAATGTGTTACGAACAAAAAATTCTGGAAGGGTCTGGTTAGATACGGTATTTGGATATGAAGATATCAAAGAAAGGTCGGGGGATTATTCATATTTTGGCAGCAGCCTTTTGTTTTGCACTGATGAGTTTCTTTGTGCGTCTGGCAGGGGATGTCCCATCGATGCAGAAATGTTTTTTTCGCAATATCGTGGCCGTACTGGTGGCACTGCTGATATTGCTGCGCAGTGAAGATCGATTCAAGATGCAGAAAGGCAGTCTGCCGTTTTTGGTGATCCGTTCTGTTTGTGGCTGTGCAGGGCTGATTTGCAATTTTTATGCGATTGATCACATTAACCTTTCCGATGCCAATATGTTAAATAAGCTGTCTCCTTTTTTTGCGATTATTTTTTCTTATTTTGTTTTGCGGGAAAAGGCAAATCGCATAGAGTGGACGGCAGTGCTCATTGCTTTTATGGGGGCATTGTTTGTGATGAAACCCTCTTTTGATGTGGAGTTTTTACCGGCATTGATCGGAGCTTTGGGTGGTCTGGGGGCCGGGGTTGCTTATACCTTTGTCCGGCTATTAGGTAGTCGTGGTGAGCGCGGACCGATGATTGTTTTCTTTTTCTCAGCATTTTCCACGTTAGTCACAGCACCTTTTCTGTTGTTAGATTATCATCCTATGACGCTGTGGCAATGGATCACGCTATGTATGGCCGGTGTCGCAGCTATGGGTGGACAGCTCAATATCACAGCAGCCTATACGTATGCTCCGGCAAAGGAGATCTCGGTTTTTGATTATTCCCAGATCATCTTTGCCGCGTTGCTTGGGTTCTGTTTTTTGGGACAGGTGCCGGATCTTCTGTCGGTGATCGGTTATGTCCTGATCATTGGTGCTGCGATTGGGAGGTGGTGGTACCGGTAGGAGATGCCGATGATTGTTCTCCGATCAGATGTTGCTTGCCCGTGATATCCAGCTCGTAGTTGTCGTGATAGATTAGATCCGACATTTTCACAAAAGTATATCCCTTGTCGGTGAGTCCGGTGATTAACTGGTCAAGGGCATCTGCGGTGTGCTTGCCGCCGTTGTGGCAGAGGATGATGGAACCATTGCCGAGGTCTTTGTGATTGAGCACGTTAGATAAGATTGTCTCAGCACTGTAATCCCGCCAATCCAGGCTGTCTACGTTCCATTGTATTCCATAGTAACCACAATCTTTCAGGGTGTTAATCAAGGTATCATTATAGTCACCATAAGGTGGCCGGAATACTTTCATTTCGACGCCGGTTAGTTTCTTGACCTTTTCGTGCGGTGTCATAATCTCGGTTTTACATTCTTCTGCCGATATTTTAGACATTTCTTTATGATTTTCGCTATGATTCCCTAATTCATGTCCTGCTTCGGCGATGGCTTTGACATCGTCGGGATAACTGTCGATCCATCCTCCGGTGAGGAAGAAGGTGGCCTTCACATCGTGTTTTTTCAGGGTGTCCAATAGGCGGCCGGTGTCTTCATTCCCCCAGGGGGCGAGTTTCTCGTTGGAAAAATGTCGGTGGATCGTTAGGAAAAGGATATCCGGCACCGTAATGAAACGTATTATGTACCGGTAGGTATCCGGCATGAGAAATAGATATTTCTGTTTCACATTTCGTTGATTGTATGATAAAATGAGAAAAGTAATAAAATGCGCGAAATCACAGTAAATATTTTGAAATGGGGGATAACTATATGTCAGATACAATATTTTTTTCGATGAGATTAAAGAGAACCAGAATTCCGGCAGAGTTATATGAAAAATTACAAAAGAAGATCCACAAGAAAAAGGGTCCCACGCGTAAATGGGAGTGTATCTACGATCCTGACCGGGAGAGTATCTCCATTGACTTTCATGATGACAAAAGCGAAACGTTTTATTTCAAACTAGATAAGAAAAAAACTTATGATGGTTTCTGTAAAGTGTATTTTGATTTGGGTGAGGGTCTTTTTGAAAAGTCCAGTGAATTTAAGGCTTTGCTAGATATATTTTACAGTGTGAAAGGTTATTTTAATACGATCGAGTTTTCGGATGATTACGGATTGGCGGCAGGATACTGGGATAGTAAGCGTTTCAAATTTGCGTATAGAGAACTGACTGCGGAGGAATATAAGAGAGTAGAAAAATGGTATGCACAGGGATATACGAAGCATGAAGAATTGCTCCGTGCCATTATGGCTGAAGATATGGAAATGCCGTATCAGGAGTTTGTGAACTATGAAAATCCTGAAATTGCGGAAGCAAGGAATAGAGGAAAGATTCAAAATACATTAGTGACCTATCTGTATGAAGCATCTGAATTTCGAAATGAAGGAAGAGTCTGTGAAATTCCGGAATATGCTTTTGGGCTTGGGGATCCGAGCAAATATGCATTTTGCATGTGGGCATTTGAGGAGGGAATCGCCTGGATCTTTTGTGATGGTTCAGGATATGAATCTAAGATTACATTAGAGAAACATTGGTGTAATGATCCCAGAACATCACAAATTGATTTGGTATACCGGGAGAAATTTGCCCCACTTTTCATCCGGGAAACGGATGCATTCCAAAGATGTGTGTTAGCATATCGATATTTCATGTCAGTGTATGAGTATACGGGGTATAAGTTTGTAGGACGTATAAAACATATCACCTCCATCATAGATGAAGTGATTGAAAAATTCGGTAAGGAAAAGGGAGAACAATACCTGACATGTTATATAACATCGAGGAGATATATTTTTGATCATTCAAATAGAGAACTGTATAAGAAGAATTTTGTAAAAAATGTAACGAAACGATATGGGGAGAGTTTCCTTGAAAATTATGTGAAAGAGTTTAAACGTGAATATGAGATGAATCCTAAATTTCGGAGTGAAACAAAATATTATGCTGAAACAAAGCTGAAATATGTTGATGATTCATTGGTCATTGGTGCTGTAAACTAGGAAAAGAAGGATGTGAGTAATAATAGGAGTAGAAGAATGGAAACAGTGATTATGAAAGCGCAGGATGGATATAAACTATGCCTGCATATTTTTGCAATAGATAATCCCAGAGGTTATGTCCAAATAATACATGGAATGGAAGAACACCAGGTACGATATGAGCCTTTGGTAAAACGCCTCAATGCTGCCGGATATTCGGTGGTTTCCTCTGATATGCGGGGGCATGGGGCGATGGCGCCTGTGTTGGGGTACTTTGGGGAAGAACGGGGATGGTATTATCTGTTGCAGGATCAGATCAGAATTACTGCCTACATCAAACATCGTTTTCATACTGATCAAGTGATCTTATTTGCCCATTCTATGGGAACGATTATTGCACGAAATCTATTGCAAAGCCAGTCTGTGTCTTATCAAAAAGTGATCTTATCCGGTTATCCCTGCTCCAATGCAGCCGCCGGATTTGGAATTTTCCTGACAGAAATTATGAAAAAATGGAAAGGAGGAGATTACTATTCCAAACTGGTACAAAATCTGGTAGTGGGAAGTTTCAATCGGAAAATCCGGACACATAAGACGGAACTTGACTGGATTAGCGTCAATGAAGACAATATCCGTTTGTATCAGGAGGATTCCTATTGTGGACAAGGGTTTCGCGTTGCAGGATTTCAGGATTTGTTCCGGCTGGTGAGGAGAATGACGAAAATAGACTGCTATCGGAATGTGAATGCCGGTTTGCCGATTCTGGCACTTCGTGGAGCGGAAGATCCCTGTACCGGAGGAGACCGGGGGAGTGCAGACAGTCTGCTGACATTGCGAAGAGCAGGCTTTACCCGTATTACCGAAATCAGTTATCCTGATATGCGGCATGAGATTCTGAATGAACAGAATAATGAACAGGTATTTACCGATATCTTGCACTTTTTAGAATGAGGGGTGGCATGAAGGGGATTTTTTCTGGTGTTGTTTTGCCTTTGTAGAGAATGGATTGTCAGGGTAGAGAAAAGTATGGTATGATAGGGATAAATTGGAAAGAATACTATTGAGACCGGAAGAATTTCAGGGAGGATATACGATTGGATAGCAAGAAGAAAAGAATCATGATAGCTGTTATTACATCCATTATCATGATTATTATCATTGCAGGAATTTTGATTCATCTGTCAATGAAACCGAAGGAAGATCATGAGAGAGATGTGAGTACACCTACGCCGGAAGTTACAGCCACTCCCACTCCGGTGCCGACACCCACGTTAGATCCTCATGCGGGTAAGGTTCAGAGTTCTCTGAACGGAGAATGGGTATCCGAAAAAGTGGAAATGAAAAGACCATACGCAGTGATGATCAATAACATCGAATATGCCTTTAAGCATCAGAAGGGAACTTCTGGGGCAGATATTATATACGAGGCACTGGCGGAAGGTGGCATCACCCGTATGATGGCGATTTATCAGGACCCATCCAAGGTCAAAGTGATTGGTTCGGTTCGCAGTGCGAGACATTATTACGTTCAATTTGCCAGAGAATGGAATGCGATCTATTGCCATTTTGGTCATACGAAATATGCGACGCAAAAAATCCGGAAATTAAAAATCAATAATCTCAGTGGTCTTTCCGCGATTGGTTCCCTGGTTTATGCTAGGGATTCGTCGATTTCTGCTCCGCACAATGTGTTTACTTCCGGCAGGAAATTGCAAAAAGGTGCAAAGAAACTAAAATATTCCCGGAAACAGGATTCCGATAAAATGGCAGAACATTTTAATTTTTATGGCGAGGATACAGACCTGGAAAGTGGGGATAAAGCAACCAATATTACGTTACCTTTTTCAACTTATTCCACTTGCCGGTTGAAATACAATGCTAAGAAACGGATATATTATAAGTACGAATATGGACAAAAACATATGGACATCTATTACAAGAAACAGCTATCGTTCAAAAATGTGATTGTTCAATTGGTCGATGAGTCTGCGATTGATCACAATGGATATCAGACTATGAAATTGTCGGATAGTTCTGGAAAAGGATATTATATTACCAATGGCAAAGTACAGAAAATCAAATGGAAACGCAAGGAATCAGGGAATAAAATGGTTTATCAGGATAGTGACGGTAATACTCTGACCATTAATCCAGGCAAGACATATATTGCGGTATATCCAAAGAGCCGGAAAAGTTTGATTAAAATGAAGTAGACAGTTTTGTATTACTTTTGTTTGTCTAATGATTTGAGAGAAACATATTATTATTAAGAGAAGAGGTAATGATATGAAAAATCCGTGGGAAGAAATCCCTTTAACCGATTATGAAAATCACATGAAACTGGATTCTGTGATGCAGTTACAAGCTATGAATGAAATGATGAAGGGGCAATTTGACACATACCCCATATCCAGCGTAATGATTTTGGGTATTGCAGGCGGGAATGGTCTGGAACATATCCAAAAAGACAAATTTCAAAAAGTATATGGAGTAGACATTAATTCTTCTTACTTGAAAGAAGTTTCCCGCAGATATTCGGATCTAGAGGGGATTTTGGAATGCATTTGTATTAATTTGATAGATGAAACGGATCAGTTACCAAAAGCAGATATGGTTATTGCAAATTTGCTTATTGAATATATTGGTTATGAGTGTTTTCAAAAGGTAATTCAACATGTAAAGCCGTTGTATGTTTCGTGCATAATCCAAATTAATATCGAAGATAATTGGGTATCCGATTCCCCGTATTTGCATGTGTTTGATGGGTTGGAGCAAGTCCATCATCAAATGGAAGAACAGACATTAAAAAAAGCAATGCTTGAAATTGATTATCATGCAATTAAGACTTTGGAACATATGCTGCCTAACGGGAAGAAATTAGTTCAAATTGATTTTAAGAGATAACTTCTGGGGACTTTTCTTTTGATCATTTGTGTGGTTCGCATGACAACAGGCACAATGTTCTGGCAAAACGATTACGTTTACAGGAAGGATAGGTATGGAATTGATGAATCAAGAGAGAAAAGTGATTGGAGTATGTGGCAGTCGGATTTTTAATCAGATTCCCATGTCATTTATCAATTTACTACGGAAAGCGGGAATAGAAAATGATTATTATACGATAGCCTTTTCCTCCAATACAGATTTAAGTGAAGATATCCCCTTGGATTCCAGTAAAGAAAGCAAAAATGTGCAAGGGGAAGCACAGCTTTTTGAGTTGCCCCGTTTTATTGATTTTAGTGGCCTGGTTATTTTGACGGAAACGTTACAAAATCCAGAGCTGGTACGAAAAATCGTAAAAATTGGTCAGAGCAAAAATATTCCTGTATTTTCCATTGGTGAAGCTGTCGAAGGCTGTTATAACATGGTATTGGATTATCATGATGGTTTTGAGCAGATGGTACGTCATGTGGTAGAGGATCATGGATGTAAAAGAGTCAATATGTTGGCTGGGTTTCGGGGAAATCCTATGTCAGAGGAAAGAATCCAGGCATACAAAAGAGTGTTACAGGAAAACGGGATTCCTTTTGAAAAGGAACGTCTGGGATATGGTGATTTCTGGGACAGACCAACGAGAAAAGTGATGCAGGAATTTCTGGCAGAGGGAAAAGAACTGCCGGAAGCGATTGTCTGTGCCAATGATGCAATGGCGATTACGGTATGTTCTGTTTTGAATGAAAAGGGATTGCAGGTACCGGAGGATATTATAGTCACAGGTTTTGATGGAACGAAGGATGGCAAATACCACTTCCCGGTATTGTCAACGTGTGAACCGGATTATGAGGATGCAGTTCGGTTCATTATTAGAGAGATCGATCGTATTCAGGAGACCGGAAGCTTTTGTCCCTGTGACTACAGCATTGCATTTGCCTTGTCAAAAAACCAGTCTTGTGGATGTGCGTCGAAGGTGATGCATAATATCAATAGAGTGATTTCCAGTTTTGCAAAGGATCTGGGTGACTGTTTCTGGCATAATATTGCCATGAATAACATGGTTGCCTCTTTGTTGGATAAGAAAACCATTATGGATATTGCGGTAAAGATTCCGAATTATATTGATCTGTGGAGTGATAATTTCCGCTTTGCCTGTTTGAAATCGGATGTGGTGAATCTCAATGACCGACCTAAGCAGGAACATACGGAGATGACCACTATTTTGTGGGATTATAAAGGGGAATTTCGTGAGCCGGGTGAAACTTTTGAAATCTCGGAATTTATACCACATCTGGATCAGATTATCAAAAAGGGGAGCGATATTGATACTTTGGTGGTGCGTTTGTTGAATTCCGGTAAAAGGGTATATGGTTATACGGTAGAGGGATTTCAAGATTTGGATGACAGACGTTTACAACGGAGCAATGAGTTTGCAATGTTTTTAACGTTTTCCATTGATACGGTTTTACATAATCATAAGATGGCAGAATTAAATGAGAATTTGTCAAGGGCTTATCATCAGATTGCCGATTTATCAAACCAGGATTCGATGACCGGGATTTATAACAGAAGAGGATTCTTCCATAAATTGAATCAGTTAATGGAGGACGAGACGAATCTTGGGAAATATCTTTCCCTTTATTCGATTGATATGGATGGGTTGAAGTATATCAATGATACCTTTGGACATAGTGAGGGCGATTTTGCAATCACATCGGTTGCACAGGCGGTTGTCCGGGTGTTTGGGGAAAAAGCAATTTGTTCCCGGTTCGGTGGAGATGAATTTACTTGTGTTGTGATAGAGGAAGACAAAAATTGTGATGAAGTCAAGAAAACTTCTGTCAAGCTGTTGGAGTGTATCCATCAGATCGAAGGGGTCAGGGAGAAGCCATATCCGATTACTGTCAGTATTGGTATGGTTTGTGAGAAAATCACGAAAGATATGGATATGGATTCCATGCTGGTGGAAGCAGACCGACTCATGTATCTTGACAAAGTGACACGTAAGAAAGAACGCAGGGAGTAAATCAGGGATTTGTTGGGATAATGCGATAGAAGAGCCGGTGTCGGAAAGACGTATAGCGTATTATCTTTATTTATGTGATGAAGAAGGTATCAGATGTGATGGGGGTTGTTATGACGCATAGAGAAAAAGCAGATGAATTAATCAAGCAGCAATATCATTGTTCCCAGGCATTATTTGGCGCATTTGCCGGAGATTTTGGATTAGATTTGAAAACAGCCTTTAAGGTCAGTACCTGTTTTGGGGCAGGGATGCGTCAGGGCGGGACTTGTGGATGTATTACGGCTGCATTGATGGTATTGGGAATGGGGCTGGGCTTTTATGATTCCCAGGACAGGGAACTGGAAGTGTACGGTAATAAAAAAACAGAGGAATTTATTGCCCGTTTTCGGGAAAAGATGAATGGAAGGATAAACTGTCGGGATATTTTGGGGAAGGATATCACGAATCCTCAGGAGATGGCAGAGGTTCGTAGGGATGGTTTGATTTTGAAAACCTGTCCTCAAGTATTGCACATCAGTATAGAATTGTTGGAGGAGATGTTAGCAGATTATCTCAGAGATGTGGCGGAGAGCAGCATCGGATTAGAAGATCTTCCGGAAGATGATGAAATGCAGAGTGTATTGAAACGAATCAGTAAAATCCATCGTTTCCGAAGAAATGTACATAATCTTTTATTTGCCTCCTCTAAAAACATTGGATTTATCCAGTTTGATATTCGTAAGTTCAAGATAGTCAATGATTTATATGGGGAAAAATTTGGAAATGAAATATTGGATTTCATTACGAAACAGTTGCAATCTGTCTGTAATGAAAATCAATTTTACATTAATCTTCGTAGTGATGTATTTATGGTGGTGACAGAATATGAGCAGGAAGAGGAACTGGTTGCATTTATTCAAAGCCTGGATGTGACAATCAGTCATTTTAAAAATGTGAAACTTCAGATGGTTTATGGTGTCTATACGGTAGAGGATCGTCAAATGGAGATGCGTCAGATGGAGGACAGGGCTGCTATGGCACGGAAGGCTGCTAAAAACAGTATTCTTTCCAACATTTTGTTTTATAAAGAGCAGTTTAAGGATTCTTTATATAACAGAAAGTTCATTGAAGAAAATATGCAGTCTGCGATCACAGAAAGGCAGTTTCAAATGTATCTTCAGCCCAAATATAGCATCTCTCAAAATGCAATTATAGGGGCGGAAGCACTGGTGCGTTGGAAACATCCTGAGCGTGGGATGATTTATCCGGATCAGTTCATACCGATTATTGAGGAAAACGGATTTGTAAAAAAGGTAGATTATTATATTTGGGGTGAGGTATGTCATTTCATTAAACAATGCAGAACGGACGGCATTGCGTCCTGTCCTGTTTCTGTCAATGTGTCCCGGATTCATCTGGGAAACGGTGACGAATGTATTCAGGTCCTTTCTGAACTGGTGGAACGTAATGATATTCCTAAATCGTTGTTGGAACTGGAAATCACAGAGACAGCCAATGACAGACAGATTAGTGAGCAGGCGATGCAGTTGAAAACGGAAGGATTTACCTTGCTGATGGACGATTTTGGAAGTGGATATTCTTCATTAAATATTCTGTTGGAAACGCCATTTGATTTGATTAAACTGGATAAAAAATTTATTGAAAACATGATGGTTTCTGACAAAGGAAAACTGATTCTGGAGCAGATTGTTTCTATGGCTGATAAACTAGATTTGGGTCTGTTGGCAGAGGGTGTGGAAACGAAGGAACAGGTGGATTTGTTACAAAGTATTGGCTGTGATCAGGTGCAGGGCTACTATTACGCAAAGCCTATGCCGGCAGAAGAATTTTATGAATTATTGCGGAAACAAAATTGACCCGTTTTAACTTTTCAGGACATTATATAGTTAGATAGAAACTATAATGAAACAGGACAACGGACAAGCCGGGTAGTGCAAGATTTGTACTATCCGGCTTGTTCAATATCTGGTTCTTCTGGTGAGCACATACTTTGGACCATATGATTTTGTATGGAAAACGCAGGCGGCAGAAACGTCAGAAGTGGAAACATATTATTGAGTAATCATGCAATTACACATCTACATTTCCTCCATAGCGTCAGCGAAATTGTAGATGATCTGGATGTGGTAATCGTCGAAAATGTAAATCATATGTACCATTTCTAACACGGTTTCCCGGTCCAGTTGGTCGATCCTGCCGGTTTCCGATAAATGTTTCACCCATTGGTTTCCGGCAGACTTCTCCGCCTTTCCGGTATTGGATAATGCTTTGATCTGGTTTTCCAAAGAGACTATCTTCTGGTCATATTTTTCTTTGTATTGGACATATTCATTTTTTGTAATCAGTTGGTCCAGATAATCGTCATAGGCATATTCTTTTTTTTGCCTTAATTTGAGAATCTGATTTTCTAATAAAGAGGTATCTGTTCTGGTGAGGATGTCAGATGTGTTCTGTTTGTGCTGCTCTTCCGCTATTATTTTTTGCAGGTCATGGGAGCGTGCTAACATAGCATTACAATCTTTTTTGATAATCTCTTCCAGAGTTTTTTGTGGGATATAATGGGAACTACACTGTTTTGCACCATAGCGGTGATAGCTGCCACAGACAAAGGATACAGTTCCCTGCCGTTTGATTTTCACCATTGCTCTGCCACAATTACCGCATTTGAGAAATCCGGCAAACATATGAATATTTTGGTGCGGATGAACCTGCCGGGTACCTTGCATAAGAAGGGTTTGAACTCGTTCAAAGGTGTCGGGGTCGATGATGGCCTCATGGGTATTTGGCACAACGATCCATTTCTCTTCCGGCAGAGATATGGCTTTTTGTTTACATATTTGACGGAAGGTTTTGTTTTGAACCATACTTCCGGTGTAGATACGGTTTCGGAGAATGTTTCGGATACTGGAATATGTCCAGTAAGTGGTATTCTCCAGACGTTTGCAGTTTTTATAATTTAGTCCGCATTGTTTCTTGTATTCAGAGGGACAGGGGATTCCCTGCGCATTCAGCATCTTTGCGATGGTGTTTTGTCCCTTTCCGGCGATATAGAGAGAAAAAATTTGTCGTACAATCGCAGCGGCTGGCTCATCAATGACAAGCTGGTTGTGGTCTGCTTCTGATTTGGTGTATCCATAGCAGGCAAATGCTCCGATGAACTGCCCGGCGCGTTGTTTGCTGCGCAAGGTAGAGCGGACTTTTTTGCTGATATCTTTTGGGTAAAATCCATTGAACATATTTTTGATATCTATCATCATATCTTCTGTGGTGTCCAGGTCAAAGAAATGCTTATCAATATGATCATCGATGGCGATGAAACGGACCTTTTGAATAGGGAAGTAGTCTTGTACCAATTCGGTTACTTTCGGCATATTTCGCCCTAATCTGGATAGGTCCTTGACGATAACCATAGCGATAATGCCTGCTTCGATATCCTGGCACATGGCCTGAAAGGCAGGCCTGTCAAAATTCGTGCCAGTATATCCATCGTCGATATAGAACCGGATACCGTCATATCCTTCCTGTTTTTCTGCGTATTCCTGTAGCAGCATCCGTTGGTTGGTCACGCTTAAACTTTCATGCCTGTCCCCGTCCTCACGACTTAGTCTGATATAAAGGGCTATCTGATTGTGGGATGGTTGGTGTTCCTGTGATGATAAGCTGGTGTTTGACATGTCAAATCCTCCTGTGCTATTATTTTATGCACGAAGGGACAGGGAGTAGAACGTTCCTGTGATAGATTGTACCAAAGAAATAATCGGAGTGTTTCAGGAGAGGAAGTCAAAGAAAATGAAAAGGATACCACAGATATTACTATGTTTATTTCCATATATTTTGCTGGTTGGTTTATGGGTTGATATCAGCGGACTTGCCGAAGAGGCGGCGGGAGATTCCCCGATCGGGGTTTATGGTATTATTTTAATTATAATCTTTATATTAAATATTATTAATGCCATTGTGATGTGCAGACGTCAGGAATCCCTGCGGGTGATTGCGTTTTGGAATCTCATCATCAAACTGGTTCATATCCCATTTTATGGTCTCATCTTTACTGTGGGAATCATCAGCGTTCTTTTGGGTTTGATTCCGGTTCCGTTTATGATCTTTATCGGCATGGGGATTGTAATTTGCCTGGTCATTGTGGACTATATTGTGTTACTGTCCTCAACGATTTATGGGATTGCTGCCGTAAGGACGGGCTGTAAATATGACATTTTATCCAAGAAGGAAGCAATCTGGTATTTTGTGATGCATTTCATCTTTTGTTTGGATGTGATTGCGGCATTGTTGATCTATCGAAAGGCGAGAAGGGCAATCACAGTGTACTAGGGTGGCGTGTATTATTATGATTGGGGATTTGGATGGTTTTGTAAATGTCTGCGTATAATCATGCGCAGACATTCTTTGGTAGTGCATTGATTTTTATACTGGCGGGTAACAGTCCAGGATGCCTTTTTTTTCTTTACCATCGTTTTATGCCTTTCAGGAAAAAACGTTTGTTATGATTTTATGCGGAAAATGGTAGAGGATAGAACGTCCGGTTATATGAGAAATGTGAAGGGAAGAAATGATTTTAACAACAACCGCCTCTCTCCCCACGCTGCATCAAAAGACAATGCAATTTTGGGTTCCTGCGTATCGACACAGTAAATCGGCAGTTCTTTTTCGCTGATAACATTACCTGACAGAGTAGTCTTTGTCTGCAGCATTTTTTTCTGGCTATAAATGATAGCCATTCCTGCGATAAAGATTACCGCCAGTGTAAAAAGTCCGGTTTTGATAAAGGAACTGATTTTTTCCACTTCCTCATTGATATGTAAGTCAGAAGGTTTCATACACATGATTCTATCCTTGAAAATAATTAGTTATTTTATATGTATGATAAAAAAATTGTTCTATGTTTCAAACAATATCAGAAATGTAGAATTTTTTTAATCCATTGCTTCCTGTCCTTTTTGGGAGTTAAAAAGTGCATATCTCCACTGGCGTCTACCAATCGGTTTGGGTTTTCTCGGTTTGCTTGAGAGGCTAATTTGTGATAATGACTTAAAAAGGGTTCTAAACGTGTGATTTGTTCCTCTGCTGACAGTGTTGTAAATGCATGCAGAGGTTCTTCATAGGAAATTCGTTTGATCTGATCATCAAAGGGGCAGGAGGTTCTGGCCTGGTCAGTATCGTAAATGGTTTTCAAATTATTCTTTTTCAAGAAATCCAGATAATGTAGGAATCGTTGTTCGTGTCCCTGATGTATCTGGGTAAAATCAGTATGCTGGTACACATCAAAAATATTGGTTTCACGGGTTAAATCTGAGATCATCATATGTGGGATTTTATGATAGGAAGCCAATTCTTTAATTCTGGCATCAGAAACGAAAATATAGCATGGAGTTCCTGCTAGAATGGCAGCGATATTTCCGTGGATACGGCTTCCGAAAGAAAAATCTTTTTGGGTTAAGTATTGAAGCCAGCTTGGCACGTTGACAAAACTCAAAGCCTTGTCCTGCATATATATTTCATGTGTTGCTTCGATCGGAAAATGTTTTGGTCTTTTGGAAGAAAAGCTATTTCGATAAGGCATACCCAGATACATACGGTATATTTCATCAATTACTTGTGGTACATAGGTATAATCGGGTATCTGTAATCTGCTTCGTTCCATAAAGTTATGAAACTTCTGTGATAATGATATTTTGGAATTTATACTGACAGAGGAAGCCGGCGTCAATTCTTTTATGGCAGGGGTGGGGAGGTTTTTTCCATATAAAAACATAGAAGGGCAGCCGATGACAGTGAAATCCCGTTCTTCCTGAAACCCTAATGATTTTAAATATTCTGCGGTTATCTCTCCGCGGATTCCTATCAGATTTGATTTTTTAAGAACTGCTTTGATAAATTTTATGGTTGCCTGGTTCAAGTCCCGGTCGATGGGCAGATCATGTTTTTGCGTTTGTGTACCAACACCGGTGACGATGATCGGAATACGAAGTTTATTAATGAAGTCTGTTAGTTTGTTTAATTCTCCCACAAAAGAGCGACGAAATGCATTTGCTAAAGGAATTACAAAATAATCATAAGTTTGATTGATCTTATCAATATCTTTGGCAGAAAAGTATCGATTTGTGGTTACCGTATCAATGGTGGCTTCCTCTGTTTGCAAGGTACGGAATATACTATAAGGAAAAAGCATGTTGCCAATGTTGCTGCCAATCATGTTCATGGTTAAAACTTCGTAAGGGGAAGCGTTGCTGATTGGAGACATACCTGCCCGCATAATAATCTGTGTCATAGTTCCTTTGTATCCTTTCATTATGTTTTAATTCTTATAATTCATACTGGGATAATATGATATATGTTTGGCAAAATTGTGGCGTACAAAAAATGCAATATTTTCATTGCAAATTTTCGTTATTTTAAAAGAATTCTTGACAAGCGCAAATGAAACTGATATTATGATGATATCAAAATGATATCACAAAGGAGGAGAAGAGAGATGAATGAGGGATTACAAAAAAGGGATTTGCAGGAAAGGGAGATTACAAGAAAAAATGGCTTTCAGATGTTACTGTTGGTTGTTGTGGGATTTATCCTGGCAGTTGGCTGTATCGTTGGTGATTTGGTTTGGGATGAATCGCCTGTGTTGCCGGTGCTGGATATACCGGTGTTGGATCTGGTGGCGCTGCTATTGATTTTGGTTTGTAGTATTTTTTGTGCCGGATTTCATATGATTAATCCAAATGAAGCAATGGTATTTACCCTTTTTGGTGATTATTATGGTACAATCAAACAAGAGGGTTTCTATTTTGTACATCCGTTTTCCATCGCTATGGTACCTTCCGTAGGTAAAAAGCAAGCGAATGAATCAAAGAAAAAGATATCGATGAAAACGATGACTTTAAATAACCAGCAACAGAAGGTAAATGATGCGTTGGGTAATCCAATCATTATTGGGGCAATCGTGATCTGGAAAGTGATTAATCCCACGAAGGCTTTGATTCAGGTAGACAATTATCATACCTATTTATCGATTCAGTGTGATTCAACGATTCGTAACGTAGCACGTCTGTATCCTTATGATTTATTGGAGGAAGAGGAAGAAGAGGGGCACGAAAAGACGTTAAGAGGAAGCAGTCAGGAAATTGCAGATAGTATGAGAGCCGAACTGAGTAAGCGGGTGGCAGAAGCTGGTATCGTTGTGGAAGAAGTGCGTATAACACATTTATCTTATGCAGAAGAAATCGCAGCAGCTATGTTGCAGAAACAGCAGGCAACTGCGGTGATCGCTGCGCGTAAAAAGATTGTGGAAGGTGCAGTTGGTATGGTGGATATGGCGATTGAACAGCTTGGTGAGAAAGAAGTTGTAGTTTTAGATGAAGAACGTAAAGCAGCGATGGTAAGTAATTTGTTAGTAGTGTTGTGTGGGCATCAGGAGGCACAACCTATCATAAATAGTGGCAGTATTTATTAATTCAACCGTCACTGTGCAGCATGAAAGACGGTGTGAAAAGACATAGTTTATTGATCGGGAAGTGTTTGTGTTGGTGTGTTGCTGACACAAACACACTGTTATATACAAATGTAGTATAGAAATCAGGTGAAATATGACAGAAAAAGAAGTGATGAGTCGGGAACTGGCATTGGAAGAACGGATCAAACGCCTGGAGGAAATGGAGCAGGCGGTGAAAAAACGGGAGAAGTCTGTCAAAGAGAAGGAAAAATCGAAAAAGCAGATCCTTCTCAGGCTCTCCCCTTCCCTATGGGAAGAACTGGCGAAATGGGCGGAAGATGATTTCCGGTCTATCAATGGGCAAATTGAATATCTGTTGTCAGATGCCGTTCAGAATCGCAGGAAAGCTGTGAAGAAATAAGAAATTATATTCTCTGATGTATATTTTTCATAATTTTTCAAAAGTTTTGAAAAAAGTTGTTGACAAGTTTGGAACGGGGTGATATTATATCATTCGTTGGCGCAAAATAAGTCGAAAGACGAAAAGCGCTGATAAATACACAATTTATATTGTTGAAGCTTGATAACTGAATAGTAAAACAACCCTGAAAATTCTAAATAAAAAGGATG
>CAZFSU010000009.1:0-92236 GCA_964521555.1 uncultured Jutongia sp.
TCAAGGTTGTTAAGGTGGTTGGTAATTGGGGGCGGCTAAAAGCCAAGACCAAGGACGGCAGATATCGTTGGGTTAATCTGAAAAAGTGTAAAGAACTCTTATCTTAATCTATGCTACTTATGTGACCAAAGAGTGACCAAGTGATAAGCAAGCATTGACATATTTATGGAAATTGATTATTATATATATACATAAAGAGCGACTGCCCACAAGGTGTGGTTTAGCTCCCTAAGATATGAAAAGCCTATCCTAGACTCGCCAAAGTTCGTCGGATAGGCTAATTTTTATTTACGCCGATTCCTATTATCTAAATAGGTCAGCAGTGCAATTAAAAGTGTACTATTTAAAATTAATAATGTTAAAACTTCGTATGTACTCATTGCACCACCTCCCCTCGTAAAAGGGAGATTTACCGCACCTTGAACACAGTCACTCACTTATTATATTACCATAGTCGAAAAAAGATAGCAAATTTGAATGGATGCAAAAGTCAAATTGATTCTATTCGTCTACAGACCGCCATATTGGGAAATGATCACCATTGCTGCTTTTGGATCGCATCTTGTGATGTTCACAGGATATTCCAATCTTTTTTCATAATTCCACATAATCTATATAAATCCTTTCTAATATTTACAGGTTTCCCAAGGTAATGGTTCCATTCCCCAAGTCCATTCACAGTCAGCATCGACATCATCTAACAGAAGCGGACCAAACCTCTGTTGATATATTTTTAATGCGCTTACTCTTGCCTGTTTCATTTCATTAAAATAAGCAATGGCTTCCTGGTCGGTTGGATGGGTATCCAAAAACAGGACAGTATCAAACATGCTAAAGCTTACTTGATTTAGATAGGAGAGCAGTTGATTGCGATTCATGTTCATCAACTGCTGAGAGTTCATATCAGCGCAACCGCAGTTGTTGCGGTCTGATCTCATATTATTTCTGGCACAGTTATTTTCTGTTTCAGCATTGTTATTCATGCAACCGCAGTTGTTATCGGATCTCGTATTATTTGTACAGTTGCGATGATTGTTTGATCGCATGGTATTTCCCATGCAGCCACAGTTGTTGTCGGTTTGTGCATTGTTGTTCATGCAGCCACAGCTATTATCTGATCGCATGGTATTATTCATGCAACCGCGGTTATGATCTGATCTTGTATTATTATCACAACCACAGTCAGTTCCAGATTTCATATTATTATTTTCACAGTCAGAGGTATTCTCAGGTTTTGTGTTATTATTCATGCAGCCTCGATTCATATCACGCTGGCCCATACCATTGCGTCTCATACCATAATACCCCATTGCATTTCGATTAATCATATTAGGATTCATGAGATACCTCCTCTCCGATTCTGTACGCTTTTTGGCACACATCCACAGAACGGCAGATCTAAGCAAGGGAAGATAGTTGCTCTTTCCAAGGCTTTTTCCGGGCAATAGATCTGATCCCATTGTTGGATCGGTACATATCCGATACCTAATGGCATTCCCTGTAAGGGATCTTTCTTCATACATGGCTGTTCCGGACACGTGTTGCCCATATTACAGCCCATTCCATTTCTGTTATTCATTGTGACGTTCCTTTCCTAAATAATAGCGGAATAATTTTCCGTGCTAATTCATATATATGTGATTTGGTGCAATTTGTGAATGTTTCGGTGGGATTCGACAAAGTTGTTCTGTTGTGATAACTGGTGCGAAATTGCATAGAATGTATGGATAGGACAAGAAATCAGAAAGGAGTATTGTGGAGATGGATCGTATGGAGAGGGCGCAATATGCGAAGAAAAATGCCAAGAACTATCCGTCGAAAAATATCAGCCGAATACACATCTTATCTCGGATCATGGCATTGGTGTTTTTGGTGTCAGTCGCAGGAATTTTTCTTCAACATTATCAAAAAGAAAACGCGGGCAGGGTTAGTCATCCGAGAGTACAGGATTCCCGGACAACAAAGCAATCCCGGCAGGATTTTGATGCATTAATGACACAAATTTTTCAAAATGAAGCAATGTCAGATAGCATGACATTGAATTATATGTTAAAAGACCCTGCCCAATATGGTCTGACTGAGGAAACGCCTTCTCTGGGCCATTATTCATTAGAAGGGATGCAGGCTAATTTGGCAGTTTCCGAAAATTGGATCGCAGCATTAGAAACTTTTGACTATGATAAATTACGGGAAGATCAGCAACTGGATTATGATGTAATATATACTTTGCTAAAACAAAGCATGGGGGCATCGGGGCTATTGGAGTATTCCGAATGTCTGGGACCTACTACGGGCATACAGGCACAGTTACCAGTGCTTTTGGTGGAGTATGATTTCAGGGACAAAGCATCGGTGGAAACTTATATCCAGCTTTTAGGTATGGTTCCGGAATATTTTCAGGAAATATTAACTTTTGAACAGAAGAAATCCAAAGAGGGTTTGTTTATGAGTGATCGTATCGCCGAATCGATCATAAGCGGATGTCAGGAGTTCATTTCAGAGCCGGAGAAAAATTATCTGATTACAACATTCACAAACAGATTAGAAACATTAAAATTATCTGCGGAAGAGCAAAATAAACTGATAGAAGCAAATAAGCAGGCGGTGTTAAAGCAAGTCATTCCGGCATATCAATCTTTGATTGATGGTTTGAAAGCGTTAGAAGGAACAGGAAAAAATGGGAAAGGATTATGTGGTCTAAAAAAAGGACAGCAATATTATGAGTATCTGTTACATACTAAAACCGGATCGGATCGTTCTATCAAAGAGATTGAAACATTATTAGACAAAACCATAGAGGAAAATAAAAAGGTTATGGCTAAATTAGTGGCGGAGGATACGGAGATTTATACAAAGGCGCAAGGAGTAAAGTATCCCTCTGAGAAACCGGAGGAAACAATACAGTATCTACAGCAACAGATTGCAAAAGACTTTCCGGCTCTTCCAGAGGGGATAACGTGCCAGGTGAAGTACGTAGATGCTTCTTTGGAAGACAGTATGAGTCCGGCATTTTATCTGACGCCTGCTATGGATGATTATCAGAATAATACCATGTATCTCAATGGAAGTGATCAGTATGATTTATCTAAAGCATTTACTACAATAGCCCATGAGAGTTATCCGGGGCATTTATACCAGACTTGTTACTTTTATTCACAGGAGCATAGTCCGATACGAAATGCGGTGAGTATCGGTGGGTATACGGAAGGCTGGGGGACCTATGCTGAATTATATAGCTATCGGCTGGCTGGGTTGGAAGAAGATATGCAGACGCTATTGTATACCAATACTATATTGACCTTGGCAATCTATGCCAAGGCAGATTTGGAAGTAAATTATAATGGTTGGGATTTTAAGCAATTAAAAAGCTATCTGTCAGATTTTGGATTTAGCAAATCCAGTAGCCGGGCAATCTTTGACGCGGTAGTCGGAGAGCCTGTGAGTTATATGCCATATACGTTAGGATATCTGGAGATAGAGAGTTTACGGGAAACCGCAGAGGAGAAGTTGGGAGAGAAGTATACATTAAAGAGTTTTCATGAATTCTTTCTTCAGACGGGGCCGGCACCGTTTTCCGTATTGCGGGACCGATTAGAACAGTGGATCGAAAAACAGGGAACATAAGTTCCTATTAGAAATACTTTTTTTGGTAATGAAATCATGGTAAAATATTACAGTACGGAGGGATGATGATGGCAAGATCAAGTCAGCGGATACGATTGTTATATTTGGCAAGAATTTTGTGGGAATACACAGATGATGAACATGGTATTACTATGGAAGAAATTTTGGCAGAATTAGAAAAATACGGTATAGATGCAAAATGCAGAGCTATTTACGAGGATATTGTAGCGCTCAAACAGTTTGGTCTCGATATTATTCGGATTAAAGAAGATAGGACGTATTATTATAGTCTTGTAAATCGTGAATTTGAGTTAGCTGAACTAAAATTGTTAGTGGATTCTGTTCAGGTATCTAAATTTATCACAGAGAGAAAATCGCTTCAATTAATCAAGAAAATCGAAAGTCTGTGTAGCAGGTATGAGAGGAAACAGCTCCATAGACAGGTGTGTATGTCAGGGCATCTCAAAACAGATAATGAAAAAATATACTATATTGTAGATCAGTTGTATTCTGCCATTAATCAAAATATGAAGATAAGATTTCAGTATTTCCAATGGGACATGACAAAAGAAAAGGTGTTGCGACATGACGGAGCTTTTTATCAAGTGAGTCCGTGGTCTCTAATTAGAGATAATGAAAATTATTATTTGATCGGATATGATAGTACTGAAAATAAAATGAAACATTTTCGTGTGGATAAAATAATGAGCCTTACAAAAATGAGAGATCGTCGGGAAGGCAGAGAAATTTTTAAACAGATGGATATGCCAACTTATACGAAAAGGATTTTTAGTATGTATGGTGGGATAGAACGGCGTGTGAGATTGCGATTTGATCGTGATTTAGCTGGAGTGGTTATTGATCGTTTTGGACGAGATGTCACTATTTTAAAAGAAGATGATTTTCATTTTGATATTTTAGTTATGGTATCTGTAAGTGAGCAGTTTTTGGGGTGGATTATATCGTTAGGAATGGGTGTGACGGTCTTAGATCCTGAGGAAGTGATAGAAGACCTTAGAAGAATTGCAGGAGATTTGACAAAAAGGTATGGCAAAGAAAAAAAGATCACATAAATGTGACCTTATAAGTTCCGCACCATGCGGAGTCATAATGACGATTCCGGATAAACCTTATTTGCACTCGCCTTGTTAATTCTATTACAAGATAACACGGGAAAAGGATAATGTCAAGAATAAAATTAAAATTACCAGGAGGATGAATGGATGAGAGATTACTTTTTAGGTTTGGATATGGGTACTAGTTCTGTTGGCTGGGCAGTGACAGATATGCAATATAATTTACTGAAAGCCAGACGGAAAGACTTATGGGGAATACGGGAATTTGAGGAGGCATCCACGTCTGTCGAGCGTCGTACCCATCGTACTTCGCGAAGGAGGAGACAGAGAGAACAGGTTAGGATTGGTTTGTTAAAGGACTATTTTCACGATGCAGTGATGTCTGTGGACCCTTTGTTTTTTATACGTCTGGATAACAGTAAATATCATTTAGAAGACAAGGATGTAGAGGTTCAAAACAAGAATGGAATCTTTCATGATGAAAACTATACAGATAAAGAATATTACAAAGAGTATCCGACGATTTTTCATCTTAGAAAAGAATTAATGGATAATTCGGACCCACATGATGTCCGTCTTGTCTATCTTGCGTTAGTTAATATGTTTAAACATCGGGGACACTTTTTGAACGCCGGATTAAGCAGCGACGAGCAGGAAAGCAATATTCAAGATGCTTATGAGTTGTTCGTTCATGATCTGAAAGAAGCGACAAATATTTCATTTCCGCAAATAATTGATATAGAGAGTTTTGAGGGGATTTTAAGTGATCGAAATTTAAGTCGGACTCAAAAAGCAGAACGAATATCTGCGCTGGTTGGTGTGGAGAAAAAAGCAAAAAGAGAAATGCTTTTTGTGAAGGTTTTGTGCGGTCTTAAAGGTGATGCGAGACTGCTGTTTGAGGAGATTGGATTAGAAGATAAGCTGGATATATGTTTTGCCGATTATGGTTATGAAGAAAAAATACCAGATATTTTAAATGCAATCGGGGAAGAGAATTATCATATCATCGAGCGGATGAAACAAATTTATGATATCGGTTCCTTAGCTGGCATCCTAAAAGGTAAGAAATATTTATCCGAAGCCCGTGTGGAGGACTATGAAAAACATCATAGTGATCTGAAAAAATTGCAGGCGGTGATTCGAAAGTATGGTACATTTGAAGTGTATAATCAGATGTTTCGTAGTGATGAAGCAGGGAGCTATAGTGCGTATGTGGGCTCATACAATTCCGGGGGAAAAGTGCGGCGCAATATGAAGAATCGTGGGAGAGATGATTTTTATAAAAAGGTGAAATCCGTCCTTAAAGAGTTTCCACAGGATGAGGAAGTGATCTATATTCAAAAGGAGATGGACAAAGAGACATTTATGCCTAAGCAATTAACGTCATCCAATGGAGTAATACCGAATCAAATTCATGCCAGAGAGATGAAGAAAATTTTGAAAAATGCAGGAGGATATTTGCCATTTTTGAATGAAAAAGATGAGAGTGGATTGACGACGGCAGAAAGAATCTTACAGTTGTTTTCTTTCCAGATACCATATTATGTGGGACCGGTTTCAGAGAATAGTATGAAATCTGGCGGAAATGGCTGGGTGGTACGCAAGGAAAAAGGACAAGTGTTACCGTGGAACATAGAGGATAAGATTGACATTGCTAAAACATCGGAGAAGTTTATTTCACGCCTTGTCAGGAGATGTTCCTATCTGGAAGACGAAAAAGTGTTACCAAAGTCTTCTTTATTATATGAAAAATTTTGTGTATTAAACGAGATCAATAATATTAAAATTGATGGTGAAAAAATACCAGTATCCCTAAAACAGGACATCTATCATGATTTGTTTGAAAAAGGGAAAAAAGTTACCAGAAAACAGCTTGCAAAGTATTTGATAGGAAAAGGAAAAATTACGGAAGAGGTGCAGATTAGTGGGATAGATCAAAATATGAATAATTGGCTTTCATCGTATGGGAAGTTTCATGCAATCTTAGGTGATAAAATGCAGGAAGATGATGTGAAAGCAATGGTGGAAAGTATCATATTCTGGTGTACAGTCTATGGCGATGCAAAGAGTATTTTACACGCTAGAATTCAAGAGAACTATGGATCTCTGCTAACCGAAAGAGACATCAAGAGAATTATGGGATATAAATTTAAGGATTGGGGAAGACTTTCCAGAGAATTTTTGGAATTAGCGGGATGTGATAAGTCTACGGGTGAAATTATATCGTTGATTCAAGCTTTGTGGAATACTCAGGATAATCTCATGGAGCTGCTACATAGTGATGCCTATACATTTCGGGAATCACTGGAGGAAAAGCAGCAAAAGTCTTTTCAATGTCTGAGTGATTTTAAACCGGAGGACATGGAGGAGATGTATTTCTCAGCTCCGGTTAAGAGAATGGTTTGGCAGACAATATCTCTGATACGTGAGATTGAACAGATCATGGGAGGTGCCCCGAAACGGTTATTTATCGAGATGACTCGAACATCTGAAGAAAAGGGTGATGCTGGACGGAAAAATTCGAGAAAAAAACAATTATTAGATTTGTATAGTAATATTCAAGATGAACTCCATTCCAAGAAGGAATGGAAAGATCTGATTGAGCAGGCAGAAGAAAGCGGCAGATTGCGCAGCAAGAAGATGTATCTTTACATAAAGCAGATGGGAAGATCTATGTATTCCGGTAAGCCTATAGATCTGGATCAGTTGTTTAATGATAATCTATACGATATTGATCATATTTACCCGAGGCATTTTGTAAAAGATGATAATTTGGAAAATAATCTTGTTTTAGTAGAGAAAGAGACGAATGCTAATAAAAGCGATGTATATCCTTTAGATATTAGTATTTCCTCTAATTCAGAGGTCAAGACATTATGGAAAAGATTGCATCAGGCAAAATTAATTAATGATGAAAAATATAATCGTTTGACGAACAGAACCCCATTTACCCCAGAGCAAAAAGCGGGATTTATAGCGAGACAGTTAGTGGAGACCGGTCAAGGGACAAAAGGAGTGGCAGATCTGTTGAAGCAGTTATTGCCGGAGACAAAGCTGGTCTATTCCAAGGCATCCAATGTATCAGAATTTCGGCAGAAGAGAGGCATTGTCAAATCGAGAATCGTCAATGATTTTCATCATGCGCACGATGCTTATCTAAATATTGTGGTGGGCAATGTGTATTTCGTAAAATTTACGGATAATCCGTTGCATTTCATCAAAGAGAAATATGCAAAAGATCCGAAAAAATATGAGTACAATTTAGGGAGAATGTTTGACTGGGATGTGAAACGCGGAGAGGAAGTGGCATGGATCGCTGGCACTAAAGAGATGCCGGGCACCATTGCGACAGTGAAGCGTATGCTTGCGAAAAACACACCACTCATGACGCGGTGGAATTTTGAAAATCACGGTGCGATAGCCAATGAGACATTATATGGAGCAAAAAAGGCAAAAGCAGAGAATTATATTCCGTTAAAGACAATGGATGGAAAGATGCAGGATGTGACAAAATACGGTGGCTTTACCAGTGCTTCTACGGCATATTTCTTCCTGGTAGAACATGAAGTAAAGGGAAAGAAAGTTCGCACTTTGGAAACGGTTCCGATTTATAGAAAGGCAGAGATTGAAAAGTCGGATGATGGATTGCTGAAATATTGTGAAGAAAGTTTGGGCTTGA
Organism: uncultured Jutongia sp.; assembly: GCA_964521555.1. Taxonomy (GTDB): domain Bacteria; phylum Bacillota; class Clostridia; order Lachnospirales; family Lachnospiraceae; genus Butyribacter. The sequence goes on from CAZFSU010000009.1 coordinate 8,380, forward strand.
TCCATCCATCCATTCGTATGAAAAAAATAAAGATTCAGTCACTGGTGAGGCGCAACGGATATTTTATGTATATCTCCGGTAAGACAGGAAATCAAATTATTATGCGAAATGCGGTTAATTTATGTTTATCACAGGAATGGATTACCTACATAAAACTAGTTGAAAAATACGTAAATCATGGAGTGTTAGTGGACAAGCCATTAAAAAGCAATGGGAATAAGGTGTATCTTACGAAAGAAAGGAATGAATACCTCTATCAAATCTTGTTGACGAAACATCAGGAAGGCATCTATCGTAATCGGCCAAATCCTGTGGGGGAAAAATTGCAAGGGTGGATGGAGATCTTTGATGGACTGGCTCTGGAAGAACAGTGTGTGGTGTTAGCGGAATTATTGAAACTGACTATGATAGGATTGCCGTCTGCCGATCTATCCATTTTAGGAGGGGCCAAAAAGACAGGGGTTACTTTGATTAGCAAAAATATAACTGATGAAAAGGAGGTGAGACTGATCAATCAATCTGTGACAGGGGTTTATGAAAATAGTATTGATCTTTTAACCATATGAGTTGGCGAACGGTGATGGTGACCAGTAGTGCGAAACTGGATTATCAGTTGGGTTATCTGGTGATTCGGAAGGACGATATCTTAAAAATACATTTGAGTGAAATAGCGTTACTGATATTAGAATCCACGGCAGTGTCCATGACAGCGGCACTGTTAAGTGAGTTGACAAAGAAAAAAATCCGTGTAATCTTCTGTGATGAGAAGCGTAATCCATGTGCAGAACTGGTTCCCTATTATGGTTCCCATGATTGCAGTGCGAAATTGCGCAGGCAAATAGAATGGACAGCAGAGGATAAGGCATCTGTATGGACGGAGATTGTGGCGGAGAAAATACGGAAACAGGCGGAGCATTTAGTGGATATCGGGCGGTCTGAGTCGGATTTATTATATGGTTATATCGATGAAATGGAGTTTGGGGATGTGACCAACCGAGAGGGGCATGCCGCGAAGGTGTATTTTAATGCGTTATTTGGGCTAGATTTCACGAGAACAGCGGAAAATAGTGTTAATGCAGCTTTGAATTATGGATATGGCATTTTGCTATCCTGTTTTAACCGTGAGATCGTGGCAGCGGGATATAATACACAGCTTGGTCTATTTCATGACAATATGTTTAATCCATTTAATTTAGCATCAGACTTAATGGAACCATATCGCCCCATCATAGATCGCTGTGTGCGCGAGATGCATCCTGCGAAATTTGAACATGAGGAAAAGGTTGAGATATTGCAAATCCTTCAACAGGAAATATACATTGCAGGCAGAAAGGAAATGATCAATAATGCCATCAAATTGTATTGTCATAGCGTGTTTGACGCCATCAATGACAAAGATGTATCATTGATTAAATTTTATAGAAATGAGTTATAGATATATGAGAGTATTTGTGTTTTTTGATCTACCGGTATTGACAGACAAAAATAGGAAAGAGTATCGCCAATTTCGTAAGTTTTTAATCAAATCTGGCTTTCTCATGTTGCAGGAATCGGTATATTGTAAATTAGCAGTCAATAGTACGGCAGCAGATGCTATCGTCAACCATGTGAGAAAGAATAAGCCATCCGATGGATTGGTGCAAACATTAAAAATTACAGAAAAGCAGTATATAAAAATGGAGTATATTGTAGGGGATTCTAAATCCGTCGTTCTAGATACAGATGAAAGATTGGTGATCCTATGAAATTAGTTTATCCAATAGTTGACCTGCATCTGCTCTTTCAAGAGAATATGGTACAAGTAGTTAGTGTGGAAGAACCACATTTATTTACTGCGATGGTATCAGATCTGTGGAGACAAGCGTCCGGGGAATCTGGAGAGTTCATTCTGTCCGACGGTGATAAGTTAAAAAATATTTCCAAAGAGTTAGAAGTAATCATCAATCCGTTTGCGATGAATTGTAATGAAAAGAAAGTATTAAATAAACTGTATCAAGAAATTGTTGATGTAATGGAGACGGATGTTGAGAAGATTTCTATTATTAATAGTGAAATTGTGGCTTTGCTATCTAAGATGGAGACAAAGTTACCATATCCGTTAAATTATAATTTGGAAATGGATATTATATCGCTAATAAAATTATATAATATTAGGATTGAGGATACATCAATAGAATTTGTGGATCGGATGATTGATTATTTACGAATTTATCATCAAATATGCAGAGTAGAACATTTTGTATTTGTGAATCTAAAACAGTATTTGACAGCAGATGAGTTAAAAGGACTTTATGAGTTTGCGTGTTATGAAAAATTAAATCTGATTTTGTTAGAAGGGAGGTATCAATCGAAAAGTACTGGTGAAAAAAACTGGATCATTGATAAAGACCGTTGTATAATAGAAATTGACTGAATTAGCGACACAACGCAATTGTGATATGCTCGGTGAGAATCTTGAAATTTGAGGTTTGAGAGCCTTGTTAATTCAGAAGGGTAAGAAACAGGATACTCAAGCGATAAATACACATATACGTTTGAGAGCCTTGTTAATTCAGAAGGGTAAGAAACCGCTCCGGCCTGCCTCGTGTTGGAGTTTGGTTTGAGAGCCTTGTTAATTCAGAAGGGTAAGAAACATAGAATATGACGGAAAATTGACTGCGCGAGTTTGAGAGCCTTGTTAATTCAGAAGGGTAAGAAACCCATTTCCATGCTGGGGGCAACTGCAACGGTTTGAGAGCCTTGTTAATTCAGAAGGGTAAGAAACATACTTGGAAGATCGCAACGAGGAAATTAAGTTTGAGAGCCTTGTTAATTCAGAAGGGTAAGAAACCATATACAATATTTTGTTGCGGTATGACGCGTTTGAGAGCCTTGTTAATTCAGAAGGGTAAGAAACCCACATGCACTGCTATCGGTGTCTGGTCAAGTTTGAGAGCCTTGTTACTTCAAAAGCAATCATTAAGATTTTTTGTCTTTATGATCATTACCTATATGGGGACCATGCTGTTTTGGCTTTGGGCTATATGGAGTTTGAATATAAAAAAGTTCAAAGTGCTACGAAATCGAAATACAGCAGATATTTAAGAATAGCAGACGGATGGAGCAGTTCACCCAATCGATTTGTACATGTAAAAGTAGGACATAAGGCGAGTGACCGCGGCATGATTACCGTTCATCCAAAGAAGTAATCTTGAAGCGAATAAAATAAGTATAGATAAGGCTTAATCAAAATGACATAGTGGCAATACAGAAAGGTGGTTTATGATGAAAAAAAACAGACTTCTCATTTTTTTATTGGCTTTCGTCGTGTCTATGGCTTTTTTGGGAAGTCAGGCCAAGGCCAAAACGAAAGTAAAGAAAATCCAGATTCGTGTAGGAGAGCACAAGACGCTTCCGCAGTGGGATAAGAAAAGTGATTGGAAACAAAAGGGCAAAAGTTATGTAAAAGTGAGTGCAAAGGGGAAGATCACGGGACTAAAAAAAGGAGTTTCTACTATTTCAGTGAAGACTGGAAAGAATAAAATAAAATATAAAGTTGTCGTTAAAAATGCTTACTATCAATTTGACTTTCGTAACGTATCCAAGATTACGGTCAGAGATTTAAATAGCGGGAAACTCAGTGAGTGCAATGAAGAACAATGTGATTCCCTGAAAAAGATGTTTCTAAACCATAAGTTCCGGCGTTTGGCAGGGAACACGTTTTCTAAAAAGGTGGGTGCTTATCAGTATGGGATTTGTATGTATGATGCAAATGGGAAAACCGTGTATAATTTTAGTGTAAATTCCCGCTATATTCGATTTCATGGGGGAAAAACGTACCGAGCAGGGAAAAAAATATTATTATCAAATCTGTTTTAGGGTGTCAGAGCAAGAGAAAGTCAGGGATTGATATCTTTGTGGTGTTTATATTATCGCTTATGTTTGCACATGCAGTAGTCTGCATGTGCTTTTTTATATGATAGGGAAGTAGTCCATACTGGGCTGTTCCCATCATACAAAAAATATTCCGTTTGGATCGAACTCCGAAGGATAGACTTGCCAAAAAAATAGACTTGCAGCCTGGCCGCAGATAGGATAACATTACAGAGAGTGGTTTGACATTATAATACACAATAATACCAAGGGGAGGAATAGGGGAATGAACAAAAGAATAGGGATTGGTTTGATTCTGGGCATGAGCTTACTATTTTGTGCAGGCATTTATTGGAAGCAGGAGGCGCGATATCGTGTAGAGGCTTCTACAGAAATGATGAAGCAGGAGGAGAATGCTACAGATTCCATTATTGCGATATCGACAGGACAATCTGGCACGCAGCCGACAGAAAGTGCACCGGCTTCGACGACAATGCCATCTGGCACACCGGAATCAACACCGGATATTACCGGCGAGCCACAGGCAACCGGTACTCCACAATCTACGAACGGGCCAAATGCAACGGCAACACCGTGGTCTACAAATGTGCCGAAGGCAACCAAGGCGCCTGGTTCTGCCACTAAGACGGACCGGCCGGGATGGCATAAGACCGCAAAAGGCAAGAAATATTATATCAAGGCAAACGGAAAGCGGGCAAAGGGATACAAGACGATCGACGGGGCCGGTTACTTCTTTAACAAGAATGGATATGCCATTACCAGTCAGTGGAAATATGTCAAGATAAACGGGAAAAAATATAAACTATATTTTGGCAAAAACGGAAAACGTAAGCTGGATGTGACAAAACAGTTAAAACAGAATACTTATTTTCGGATCGAAGTCAATCTCAGCAAAAACATGGTGATGATATATGCCAAAGATGGCAATAAGGGCTATACGATTCCGGTGAAAGCGATGGTTTGTTCTGCCGGGATGCCGGGGCATCGGACGATTACCGGTAACTATTCCCGGTTAAGCCGTGCCGGTAGCTGGCATGTACTTCGATATAACAGCGTGGGGCAGTACTGCACCCGCATCTCTGGGCCATATTTATTTCACTCCGTGGTGTACACGCGTTATGGCGATAAATATTCCCTGCAAAAGAAGGAATATAATAAATTGGGGAAAAGTGCGTCTCACGGTTGTATCAGATTACAGGTAGCGGATGCCAAATGGATCTACGACCGGGCTTATCGTTGTAGTGTGTCACTATATTATGATAAATCTGCCAAGTATCCATTAAAGAAGCCAAAGGCAAAAAAGATAGGGAAAAGTGCCGGAGGCCGTTATTATGATCCAACCGATTCCAAGGTTAAGGAATACACCAGGTCAAAAAGTAAAAAGTGTTTATGAGGAGGCTGCAAATTTATTACACTAGTACAATGACACGACCCAGAATCCTGTTCGATTGATGGTAACTGCCATATCATGATTGCGTATGATCGAAGATGTTTCGCATAGACTCGATCAAGCATCTGATTATTTAAGTTATCGTGTAAGTAACAGTATTCTGGGTTGTGTGCGTTAGGAGAGAGAAATGGACAGAAGTAAAATAAAGACTAAAAATTTTAGAAAAATGTTAAGTTATTATAAACCATATTTAAATATTTTCTGGGCAGATATGTTCTTCGCGGCTGTATCCGCAGCGGTGGCGCTTACTATACCATTGATTGTGCGATATGTGACCTCTACTTTGGTTTATCAAGATTCGGGGATGATTCTGCGTCAATTAGTCAAGATTGGGATTCTGTTGGTGATATTACTGGCGGTGGATTGTTACAGTCGTTTTTTCATCGGCAATTATGGACATGTTATGGGCGCGCGCATGGAATACGATATGCGGGCAGAGATCTTTGGACATATGCAGAAACTGTCGTTTTCCTTTTATGATGATGCGAAAGTAGGGCAACTAATGAGTCGTATTACTTCAGACTTGTTCGATATCACAGAACTATTGCATCACGGACCGGAAAATATTATCTTATCGATACTCAAGATTACTGGAGCTTTAGTAATCTTATTTCACATCAACGGCTGGTTGACATTGGCGGCTTTCATTGTGTTGCCTGTGATGTTTCTGTTTGCCTTCTTGCTCAATCGCAAGATGCGGGCTGCCTTTCGGAGGAATCGGGAGACCATTGCAGAAATTAATGCGCAGATTGAGGATAATCTGTCTGGTATCCGTGTAGTGAAATCTTTTGCCAATGAGGCGGTGGAGCAGGAGAAATTTCGTGTAGGGAACGATGGATTTCTGTCGGCCAAGAGAAACAGTTATCATTATATGGGTAGTTTTCAGGCAGGAGTCGGGGTGTTTACCACCTTGATTCAGGTGAACGTGATTATCGTGGGGAGTATATTGATCGCCTATCATTCCATTGATATCAGTGATTTGATAACATTTCTATTATATATTGGTGTCTTTACAGAACCGATCCGAACACTGGTAGATTTCACAGAACAGTTTCAGAATGGGTATAGCGGTTTCGTGCGGTTTCGCGAAATCATGGATATAGAACCGGATATTCAGGATACAGAGGATGCGAAAGAATTGTCGGAAGTACGAGGGGACATCTCCTTTGAACATGTGTCCTTCCGATACCAGGAAGGGGCGGATAAGGTTCTGCGGGATGTGAATCTGGAGGTGCCGGCCGGGTCCTATATTGCGCTGGTGGGTTCATCGGGAGCAGGGAAAACCACCTTGTGTTCCCTGATACCGCGGTTTTATGATGTGACTGGGGGAACGATACGGATCGACGGAACGGATATCCGGGATATTACGTTACAAAGTCTGCGTAGTCATATCGGTATTGTACAACAGGATGTTTATTTATTTGCCGGTACTATATTTGAGAATATTGCTTATGGAAAACGGGGTGCTGCCAGGGAAGAAGTGATAGCGGCGGCGAAAAATGCCAATGCCCATGAGTTTATTATGTCTTTTCCGGAGGGATATGATACGGATATTGGACAACGGGGTATCAAATTATCGGGAGGACAAAAGCAGCGTTTGTCCATCGCCAGAGTCTTTCTCAAAAATCCGCCCATATTGATCTTTGATGAAGCAACGTCGGCATTAGATAATGAAAGTGAGAAGGTGGTACAAGATTCTCTGGAGAGATTGGCGAAAGACCGTACCACGCTGGTGATTGCCCATCGCCTCACCACGATTCAGAATGCAGAGCGTATTCTGGTGCTGACCGAGAGCGGGATCGCGGAATCCGGTACTCATCAGGAATTATTGGCGCAGGGGGGCATTTATGAGAAATTGTATCATATGCATATGAATTAATGCTTAGAGGTTTTATGCATAGGTATGGGCTTGTATGTGAATAGTAACATTTCATTTCAAATTCATGAAATCTGGGATTTTGATATTGACTTTTTTCTTGGAAAAATCTATACTAAACATGATAATGCCCTACTAGGGGTTTTTGAAACGGTTCGATATGTCTATTTCGGACAGATCGGGCGTGGTGCGATATGTTAGCATTCGCGGTGCCTATACAGACAGCGTGATCAACTATACATCTGTCGGTATATACACTGCTGACAGCAACTTACATCATAGGAGGTTATTTCAATGGCAACAAAAGCGAACTACAAACTGGAAGAAATTGGTGCTGGCAAGGTTGGTTTTCCTAAGACTGGTGAAGCAGTGACAAACACTCGTGCGATCATCGAGTCCGCTTTTTATGGAAACAACGTTGTGAAGGTTAATACCCTGAAAGAAGCATATAACTTAGCTAAGAACTCACCGGGAACAATCGTAACAGACATGCCTGTTTACAGAGGAGAAGAGTTCGGTCTGGATGCAGATGCTAAGGTTTTACTGTTTAATGACGGTGCAGTAACGGGGCGTTACGCAGCAGCACGTCGTATCAAGGGTGAGCCAGGTGTGGATGCAGCAAAATTGGACAAGGTAGTAATGGATGCTATTTATAAGACACGTTTCAAGAAGTTATATCATGCTACTTGCTTCGTAGGTCTTGATAAAGAATTTATGGCAAAGGCTCATCTTCTGATTCCGGAAGGAGAAGAGAACTTGCTTTACAACTGGATGTTAAACTTCCAGTATATGTCTGATGAGTACGTAAAGATGTACAAGGATTCTAAGGAAATCGCAGATGGGAAAGAGCCGGATATCTATATCTTCTCTAATCCACAGTGGGCACCGACAGAGAGCCCTGATGTAGATTACTCTTGCTTGAGTGATCCTTTAACCCTTTGCTACTTCGATACAAAGCAGAACTGTGCCGCCATCCTGGGTATGAAATACTTTGGTGAGCACAAGAAGGGTACTCTGACTATGGCTTGGGCATTGGCTAACCGCAATGGTTATGCATCCTGCCACGGTGGACAGAAGGAGTATTCTTTAGAGGGAGGCAAGAAGTTCGTTGCTTCTGTATATGGTCTGTCAGGTTCCGGTAAATCTACATTAACACATGCTAAGCATGGTGGTAAGTATGACGCATTTGGCGGTATCAAGGTTCTTCATGATGATGCATTCATCATCAATACAGATACCTGTGCATCCATTGCATTAGAGCCTACTTATTTTGATAAGACAGCAGATTACCCAACAGGATGCCCGGATAACCAGTATTTGTTGACAGTTCAGAACTGTTCGGCAACGATGGATGAGGATGGCAAGATTCAGTTAGTAACAGAAGATATCCGTAATGGTAATGGTCGTGCGATCAAATCGAAATTGTGGTCTCCAAACCGTGTAGATAAGATTGACGCTCCTGTAAATGCGATCTTCTGGATCATGAAAGACCCAACCATTCCTCCGGTAATTAAGTTAAAGGGTGCTGCTTTGGCATCTGTGATGGGAGCTACACTGGCAACCAAGACTTCTACCGCAGAGCGTGTGGCAGCAGGAACGGATATGAACGCACTTCGTATCGTACCTTACGCTAACCCATTTAGAACTTATCCATTGGTAAACGATTACTCTGCATTCAAGAAACTCATCGAGGAGAAGGATGTAGACTGCTATATCGTAAATACAGGTGACTTCATGGGAACCAAATGCCAGCCGGCAGATACCCTTGGAATCCTGGAAGATATCGTAGAAGGAAAGGCTACTTTCGAGAAGTGGGGTAACTTCGACGATATCGAGATCATGTATGACTGGTCTGGCAAGACAGCAGACTTCAAGCCAAACCTGGAAGACCCAGAGTACAAGGCAGCTTTGAAGGCAGCGATGCAGAACCGTGTGAATGCGGTAGAGGGATTCTCTACTGCTAAGAATGGCTATGATAAACTTCCGGATGAGGCACTGGAAGCAGTGAAGAAGTTGGTAGATGCTTTAGCATAATAATAAATCTATGGTGAATAGATGTTTACGGGAATCCCCGGCACGAATGTGCCGGGGATTTTTGTTATCGCGGGAGAAATCCGCTGGCGAAAGAGTGGACCAGCGAATGATTTCCATTGTTCAAACGACATCGATATCATGTTCAAATAGTAGAGGTATGCGAAAAATGTTATATTGAGTGCAGCCAAGGAGAAAGATATAATTTATGATATAACCGATAGATTCAGGAAATAAAGATGATTGTAAAGGAAGGGAGGAAGAAGGTATGAGAGTATCGTTCCGAAAACGAATGGGGGCAGGTTTGTTAAGTCTTGCACTCGTCATCGGCTGTGTTCCGGTCACAGCAAAAAACACAGCGAAAGCAGCGGAAACCAATGGTGCCGTTTCTTCGCAGACACCGGAGACAAAGTCAGGCAGTATTGTGGTCAATGGAGATGATATCCGTACAGAGAATGTCAACGGACTGACCTACAAGGGGTTTGGCCTTTTGAGTGGAAATTCTACCAGTGATTTGTTGATGGACTACAAGTCAGAAAATCCAGAGGCATATGCGGAGTTATTGCAGATTTTGTTTGGGGGCGAATATCCCATTATGAATCATGTCAAACTGGAAATGGGAAATGACAGAAATACTTCTACAGGACCGGAGTCTGCCACAAAACGCAGTAAGTCGGAAGAGGCGAATGTTTTGAGAAATCCGGGCTGGCAGTTGGTAGCGGATGCGAAAAAGATCAATCCGGATATCAAGATAAGTATTTTGCGTTGGAAAAAACCGGTATGGGTCAAGAATGATGAAGATATTTACACATGGTACAAGGAAACCATTCTGGATGCCTATGAAGAATATGGATATATGGTTGACTATATCAATCCCAATGTAAACGAATCCTGGGGTGGTGACAGCGATGTGGCATTTACGAAGAAGTTTGCCACATGGATAGCGGAAGAGACAACGGAGACGATTCCGGATGAGAAAGCACGGAAACTCTTCCAACAGATTCAGTTGATTGTATCCGATGAGGCGGGGACCGTTTCGGATGGTGTGGTAAGTGCTATGCAGAGTGACAAAGATTTTTATGATTCTGTGGATGTAGTGGGATACCATTACAGTCCGTGGGATGACGGTAACGATGGCATGAAATGGCTGGCAGAAATAGAAGATAAAGAAGTTTGGAATAGCGAAGCACAGGCAACCTTTTCTAATTCTGCCTTTCGTCCAAATAATAATGAGCAGGACCCGAGTGTGGCAGGGACAGGTATCGGCGGAACCGGCAGTGCCTTAGAGATGGGGAATACATTTATCAAGGGCTTCGTGGAGTCCAGACGTACCCATGTCATCTATCAGCCGGCGATAGGGTCTTTTTATGAAGGCGGACAGTTTTCATTTAAGGAATTAGTCAGTGCCAGAGATCCTTGGTCCGGTTGGATTCACTATGATGCGGGATTGCTGGTATTGGCACATCTTAGCAAATTTGCTGTGACCGGTTGGGAGAATGAAGACAATACGGCCGGGATATGGAGAGCGGTTCCTGAGGCAAGTAAATCTACGGCAGAGGGAACGAATCCGGTGGACGGTCGGAATGGTGGTGAAAACTATATAACGCTGGCGGCACCAACGAAAGATAATTTTTCTACCATGATTGTCAATGATAGTGAATATCCGATGGTGTATAGTCTAAAGACGGAAAATATGAATCTGAAAGATGACCAGCCGTTAGAAATATGGGAGACAAGAGCGGCAGATGAGGGCGCGTTTCATGAGAATTACATGAAATGCATTAACACCATATCTGCGAACCAGCAAGGTGAATACACGATAGAAGTAAAGCCGTATTCTGCGGTGACTGTGACTACATTAGACGTATCTGGCAGTGAAGAACATACGCAGGCACTTCCGGTGGAGGGGGAGCGCACGGTATTAGATACTGATAGTACAGGTGCCAAGCAGGATACTGAGAGCGAGTACTTATATGCTGATGATTATGAATATACGGATAAGACAGTGAAGGTATTAGATGGAAAAGGCGGCTTTACAGAGGAAACCGAAGATTATATTGCATCCCGCGGAGGGGATACCGGTGCAATCGCACGTTACACTCATACGATGAATGGGGCATTTGAGGTCTATAAGACAGCGGATGGAAACAGGGTATTGCGTCAGCAGTTAGATACGGATACCTATGGCGTTGGAGAATGTTGGAACAGCGGTGATCCTGTAACACTAGTGGGAGATTTCCGTTGGACTAATTATACTGCTTCTGTGGATGTTTTATTTGAGACGACAGGAAACGAACCATATGCAGCGGTTGGTATTCGCCAGACAGGCGGTTCTCAGAAGATTCTGGAAAGTTCCGGCTATACACTGAAAGTATATCCGGATGGAAAATGGGAACTGTATCGCAAATTACGAGAAGTAGCTTCTGGAGTATGTGATGATGCGGTATCATTTCGCTCCGGTGCCGGTCAGTGGAATAATTTGAAACTGGAGGGTGCAGGTGATACCATCTATGCTTATATTAACGATGTGCAGGTAGGATCTTATACAGATGAAAAACCTATTTCCGCAGGAAGAATTGCTTTGGGAAGCGCATATACCTTTACGCAGTTTGACAACTTGAAAGTAACGAAGATCAAAAATAGGACACCGTATTATATTGAGTTATTGGATAATATGGAAATGTATGATTTGACGGCGCAGAAAAACGCGAAATTGGTTTATAATGATAAGTGGTCTCATATGAACGGCCAGGGAATGTATGTATACCAGAGAAGCTTATCAGAAAGCACCGGGAAAGGTGCCACGATTTCTTATCAGTTTACAGGAACCGGGTTGGAGATACTGGGGGATAATTATAATGCCTGCACGTTACAGGCAACAATCGATGGAACGAAGCGGGTGGTCCAAACGACACAGAGGTCAGAGGAAATGAACATGACCTATGCTATCCGTGGGTTGCAGAACAAAGAACATACCGTGACCATAGAGGTGTTAGAGGGAACATTGTATGTAGATATGGTTGGTATCCTGGGTGGAGCGTTTGGGAATAGCCAGGAAGGAGATCCGGTGGCACCACCTGCGGTTCAATCAAGCAATCCTTCGGCGAATGTTTCGGATCAAAAGCCGGCCGTTACCCCGACCTCTGTGCCAACTGCTACACAGACAGCAACTCTAAAGAAGGGAAGCATATGTAAGGCGAGTGGCAGCAACTATATAGTGACAGATGCCACGAAAAAGACGGTGGAATATCAGGCTCCGGTTAAGACGACCGCAAAATCCATAACGATCCCGGATAACATTAAGGTGAATGTGAATGGACGGAAGGTAACGTATCAGGTTACTGGCATTTCCGCCAAGGCATTTACGAAATGTAAGAAGCTCAAAAAAGTGGTCATTGGAAAAAATGTGAAATCCATCGGTAAAGACGCATTCCGTAATTGTAAAGCCTTAAAGAAAATCGTGATTCGATCTACTGTATTGAAAAAGGTGGGCAAGAATGCTATTAAAGGAATACACAAAAAGGCAGTGATTACCTGTAAGAAAAAGAAGCTCAAGGCATACAAGAAACTATTCTCGAAAAAGGCCGGGTATCAGAAGAGTATGAAAGTGAAAAAGGGTTAAGACGATCCATAGGAAAAGCAAATGGGGCTGTCACTTTAACGGCAGCCCTCCTTTTTATATGATAGGAAAGTAGTCCATGCCGGACTGTTCCTATCATATAAAAACACTCCGTATAGATCGCACTCCGGCGGAGTGGAAGATGTTGCTAGAGTGCCATATATGTATGCTACAAATTGTTTTTAATATATGTTGTCACGATCACTGCCAGAATACCGCCGATTGAAGAGCCGATTAGGTTTACAATGATCTGATATTTCCAATCTACTTTTTCAGATCCCTTGTTTGGGATAGGAAGGACTGCAAACCATATACTGCTAAAGAAAGAGCGCATCGCATTCATACTGAACCCTGTACTGTTTAGAGACAGGGATAATAATGCCACCGCACAGAAGCCAACAAAACCAACAAGCAATGCCTGATTATTCGCTTTTAAGCTGCTCACACCTGCAATTCCCATGAAAACCAGGAACAAAAAGACGAAAGTGGCAATGAACTCTTGTATGAAGTTTAGAACCATGTTCTTTTCAACGGGATAAGCAGAGAAGATACCGCGTTTTGGAGCATCTCCGGATGCCTGAAAGGAATCCCAAAAGAAAATCATACAGGTCAGCACAGCGGCACCGGCAGCCATAAACTCCATCAGGATATATAGGCAGGCATCTGGGATGGCCAGCCCATTGTAGATCATACTGCCAAGTACCACACCGGGATTTAGGTAAGCAGGTCCTCCCATGATGGTGGAGATCGCCAGACCGAATCCTACGGCTAAACTCCAGGCAAATACCAGTTCAATATAATTGAGTGTGGATACTAATGTGTTTTTGAGGCTGATGTTACACATATATGCATAACCGCCCAGAAGAAAGATAAAACTTCCAATAAATTCAGATAGATATGCCATATTTTTACTCCCTTGTATTTTGTGTCATTGATTGACGAAAACCTATTATGCTTCTCCTAAGTGATGATTGGTATATTGTACCATGAATTACTTAAATAGTAAAGATGGTGGTAGTGGCTTTGTATGGATTTTCGGTTTTGCCATATTATGACCGGACAAACTTTATTGAGAAAAATAATCAATAAGAACTCTGTTATTTTGAAGGGAATAGGAGTATGATATACAAGGTTAGATAGAACTAACTGAAATATTAGGAGGATGAAAATGTTTTTAGAGATTCATGATTTGAAAAAGAGTTTTGGAAATGATTCCAACCGTGTAGAGGTATTAAAGGGGATAGACTGTAGCATTGAAAAAGGTGAGGTTTGTGTGATGTTAGGGCCATCGGGTTCCGGCAAATCTACTTTACTAAATATTATTGGTGGGATTGACCGGCCGGATAGTGGATATATTGCCATCCGCGGAGAAAGAATGGCAGATATGTCAGAGAAGCAGATGACATTATATCGCAGGAAACATTTGGGATATATTTTTCAGATGTATAACCTGATACCGAATCTAAATGTTAAAGAAAATATTGAGGTGGGAGCTTATTTAAGTGACAAACCGTTAGAGATCGATGATTTACTCCGTACACTGGGTCTGTACGAGCATCGTCACAAGTTGCCAAATCAGTTGTCCGGTGGGCAGCAGCAGCGAACATCCATTGGGCGTGCCATTATCAAAAATCCGGATATTTTGCTTTGTGATGAGCCCACAGGTGCATTGGATTATAATACGTCCAAGGACATTCTGAAATTAATTGAAGATGTAAACCAGAAGTATGGTAATACTATTATCATGGTAACCCATAATGATGCAATAAAAAACATGGCAGACCGCGTCATCAAATTGCGTGACGGACAGATTCGTAAAGATTATAAGAATGAGACTAAAATGGCAGCGATGGATCTGGATTGGTAAAGCGCTGGATTGGTTAGGAGGATATCATGAGAAATCCATTACATAAAAGACTTCCGAGAGAATTTTTTGGGGAGTTTGGAAAATATGCGGCGATTTTTTTGTTTATGGCTGCGACCATCGCATTTGTGTCCGGTTTTTTGGTTGCATCAAGAAGTTTGCAGATTGAGTATGACGCCAGTTTTGAACGGTATCATATTGAGGATGGGCATTTTGTTCTGGATGATGAACCGGAGCAGAAGGTGTTAGACCAGATGCAGGAAGAGGGAATCACTCTTTATCAGGACTATTATGTGGAAGAACCAGCCACTTGGGGCGATAGTGATGAGAATCAGGCTACTTTGCGTCTGTTTGGCGAACGTACCGAAGTCAACCGGGTCTGTCTGCTGGAAGGCAATATGCCGGAGAAAGATGATGAGGTGGCGCTGGATCGGGTATATATGAACAATAACAAGATCAAGAAAAATGATACGATTCAGATTGCGGGAGAAGAGTATCAAATATGTGGTATTGTGGCGTTGTCCGATTATAGTGTATTGTGCCAGAATAATAATGACATCATGTTTGATGCAACCAAATTTGGCGTTGGTGTTGTGACAAATCAAAGATTTGCAAGTTATGATAAATCCAATCTATATTATAGTTACGCATGGAAGTATGATCACAAACCAAAGAATGACACCGAGGAAAAGGAAGTATCGGATGACTTGGGTGAGGCTTTGGCGAAAGATGCCGTTGCCGCAGGACTGGAACTGGATCTCTTTTTGCCACAGTATATCAGTAAGTCGATTCATTTTGCGGGAGATGATATGGGCGGAGATCGTCCGATGATGACTTGTCTGCTTTATGTGCTGATTGCGATTATGGCCTTCGTGTTTGCGGTCACCATCAATCACACAATGGCCAGAGAAGCGGCGGTGATCGGAACGTTGCGTGCATCTGGTTATACGAAAGGCGAAATTTTGCGCCATTATTTGTCTACACCGATGTTGGTGGCTTTCGCTGCCGCTATCGTGGGTAATATCTTGGGATACACTGTTTTCGTAGCTGTGGCCGCCGATATGTATCTCAACAGCTATAGCTTGACAACGTTCCATGCATATTTTAGTTCGGAAGCATTTGTCAAGACGACGGTCGTGCCGATGATCATCATGCTATTGGTGACGGGGATTGCCCTGTGGAACAAATTGTCATTTTCTCCGCTTCAATTTTTGCGTCGGAATCTGACACGCAGCAGACGCAAAAAGGCGGTTAGATTACCACATTTTAAATTTCTAACCAGGTTTCGTATTCGTATTATTATTCAGAATGCATCCAGTTATGTGACATTATTTGTGGGAATCTTATTTGCAAATTTGATCCTGATGTTTGGTATGATTATGACACCGCTCCTACAGGGATATTCGGAGGATGCATTGAAATATAAACCTGCCAATTATCAGTATATCTTAAAATCGGAAAAAAATCTGGATGAAGATGTGGCAGAGAAATATTGTGTTACATCCCTGAAAATGCAAGATGATTATTATGATGAAGAAGATATTAGTATATACGGAATCATAGAAGACAGCCGGTATTATGACATAGATTTGCCAGAGGAAGGCGTGGTGATCACTTCGGATTTATCCAAGAAATACGGTGTCAAAGAAGGTGATATTATCAATCTCCGTGAGGAATACGGAAAAGGTATCTATGCATTCCGGGTAGAGGGAATCTTTGAGTATCCCACATGTCTGGGAATTTTTATGCGGCAAAAATATTACTGTGAAGTTTTTGAAGGGGACATCATTGAGCAAGTGGGAGCAATGGGATGGTTTAACAAAGCCTTCAATGAGGTATCTGGTGCACAGGGAGAGTATTATTTTAACGGTTATTTCTCTGATGCTGATTTGCGCGGTACATATCTGAGCGATGATGATATCGCCAGTGTGATTACCGATGATGATTTGACGAAATTGTCCAGACAGATGGACAAATCAATGGGGGCTATGTTTGGCATGGTTAAAGTGTTTGCCATTGTCCTATTTGTCCTGTTGATTTATCTGTTGACCAAAATTATATTGGAAAAAAACTCTGTATCGATCTCTATGGTTAAGATTTTGGGGTATAACGATGGTGAGGTGGCTGGTTTGTATCTGGTTGCCTCAGTGTGGGTCGTATTGGTATCGGCAGTGTTGTCGTTGGCCATCAATACATGGTTATTCCACTTCATTCTCGTCGTGTTCCTCAAGGGATATGGTGGCTGGTTCAATCTGAAAATCACTGCCGGATTGTATGCGGTGATGTTTGTGATGATGGCGCTTACCTATTTGGTGGTGGCTGCCGCACAATTCTTTAAGATCAAGAAGATTCCGATGGAGGAAGCACTCAAGAACGTGGAATAGAGAACAGGAACCGGGATTTATTTTAAAATAAATTGAAAAATAAGAAGTTCTGTGCTATGATTAGGCGCATGAGCGGTATTCGGCAAGAAACTGCATCAGATGATAGTGCATCACATTTCGTTATGAAAGAGGTGATGCCATGCGTATAGGAATCATTGGAGCCGGTAAAGTTGGTGTGACGTTGGGGAAGTATCTGGCAGATGCCGGTGTGACGGTTTCCGGATTTTATAGCAGGACGAGAGAAAGTGCTGCCATAGCAGCCGATTTTGTACAGACAACCGTATATATAGATTTGGAAGATCTGGCAGATGCAAGCGATACCCTGTTTCTGACTACACCGGATGGTGAGATTGGTAAGGTTTGGGATTGCATTGCAGGATATGATCTGACGGATAAAATCATATGCCATTTTAGTGGTTCATTGTCATCTAATGTTTTTTCTGGGATAGAGAAGACCGGAGCGAGTGGTCTCTCGGTTCATCCGATGTACGCTTTTAGCGACAAATTCACATCTTATCAACAATTTCATACTGCTTATCTCGTAGCCGAAGGACAGACGAAAGCCATGATGTCGATGCAGGCATTGTTTGGTACAAAATTGGGACATACGATCCTGGTGATTGATGCACAGAATAAGATCAAGTACCATGCGGCAGCAGCTATGGCAAGTAATTATATGATTGCTATGCTGGAAGTTGCTTTAACACTCTTTGGAGAGTGTGGCTTCTCGTACGATGACAGTCTGGCAATGCTGCGGCCGATCATACAAAACAACGTAACTTCGATGTTGGCGAAAGGCCCTGTAGAAGCCTTGACCGGACCGATAGAACGAGGGGATATGTCCACAGTAGAAAAGCACCTGGATGTTTTGGCAGGAAGTTCGGCAGAGAGGGTTTACCGGGTATTAGGTGATGTGTTGGCAGATATCGCGAAGCAGAAGCATCCGGCATGGGATGATACCGCTATGAGAAATTGTTTACGCTTGTACAGAAAAGAGGATGGTTCTGAGTGTTCGTATGATGGGTCAGTATCGGATGTATCTATGTCATTCGATGGTCTGAAGTCAGACAAGACATGATGAGATCTGCTTCTGGGACAGGCCAGGAATCCGACTGGGGAACAGCGGATATCCGGAAAGGAAGGAAAAATGAAGAATACAGTCAGTACATTTCAACAGGCAAAGGCCGATGGAGAGAGAGTAAGTATGTTGACTGCCTATGATTATTCTACGGCGAAGTTAATCGATGAGGCAGGGATTCATGCTATTCTGGTGGGAGATTCTCTGGGGAATACCATGTTAGGATATGAGGATACCATCTCGGTCACGTTGGAGGATATGATTCATCATTGTGCCTGCGTGGCGCGTGGTGCCAAGAATGCCTTGGTCATCTGTGATATGCCGTTTATGTCATATCAGACTTCGGTCTATGATGCCGTGGTAAATGCGGGGCGTCTGATGAAAGAGGGACGCGCACAGGCGGTAAAGTTAGAAGGCGGAGTGGAAGTTGCACCACAGATCAAGGCGATTACCTCAGCAGGTATTCCGGTATGTGCACATCTGGGTCTGACGCCACAATCCATCCATGCTTTTGGTGGATATAAAGTACAGGGCAAAAGTGAAGCAGCAGCAAAGAAATTGCTAGAGGATGCTTTGGCGATTCAGGAGGCGGGAGCCTTTGCGGTAGTGTTAGAATGTGTACCTTCTAAATTAGCCAGTCTGGTGACTGATAAATTGGATATTGTAACCATTGGTATCGGCGCAGGTAATGGATGTGACGGACAGGTGTTAGTATATCAGGATATGCTCGGAATGTTTACAGACTATGTACCTAAATTTGTGAAACAGTATGCGCAGGTAGGAGAGGTGATGAAGCAGGCTTTTCGTGATTATAAGCAGGAAGTCAGCGACGGCAGCTTTCCGGCAGAGGAGCATGGATATAAGATTGATGATGATGTGATAGACAAATTATATTAATTTTCCCGATAGGAAGTGCTGTCCGTGATGTGGGACAAGTCTGGGAAGGGGATCATGATATCCCAAAATCAGGATGGAATAAGCAGAGACGTAAATGCTTCAAAATAGAGGAAAGTGTGGATTGATTATGAAGATTGTAGAAACGATAGCAGAGGTAAGAGCACAGATAAAAGAATGGAGACAAGCAGGTTTGAGCATTGGTCTGGTACCGACGATGGGCTATTTGCATGAGGGGCATCAGAGTCTGATTGATCGTGCGGTGGCTGAGAATGATCGTGTGGTAGTCAGCGTATTCGTGAATCCGATGCAGTTTGGTGTGGGTGAGGATCTGGAGAGTTACCCCAGAGATATGGATCGCGATGCCGCTTTGTGCGAGAAGGCGGGGGCGGCACTGATCTTTCATCCGGAGCCGTCTGAGATGTATCCGGAGGATTTTTCTTCCTTTGTTGATATGAATACTTTAACAGGGGGGTTGTGTGGCAAGACTCGTCCGATTCATTTTCGTGGAGTATGTACCGTGGTTTCCAAATTATTTAATATTGTGACACCGGACCGTGCATATTTTGGTCAGAAAGACGCGCAACAACTGGCGGTAATCCGTCATATGGTAAATGATTTAAGTTATGGAATCGAGATCGTGGGATGTCCGATCATTCGCGAGGAGGACGGACTGGCGAAGAGTTCCCGTAATACTTACCTCAATCCACAGGAAAGACAGGCTGCTTTGATTCTAAGCCAGTCCCTGGCACAGGGTAGAAAATTGATGGAAGCAGGGGAAAAAGATACAGCCAAGATTCGTCAGGTGATCATGGATCAGATCGCGACAGAGCCTTTGGCAAAGATCGACTATGTTGAGATAGTAGATTGGAACAACTTAGAACCTGTTGATACCATTGATGGACCGATTTTGGTAGCCATCGCAGTATATATAGGCAAAACCCGCTTAATTGACAATGTGATACAGCAATGAGCGATCAATTTGCGTCTGTAGATCACTGCCATCGTGGAGTGGCGGTGTGGAGAGCGAACACCCGGGAGGGCAGAGGCACCGCATCATGGAGAAGCGGATGCCGGTGAGTGTAGAGAATAAATTAGTACAGGAGGAACACCTATGATGATTACCATGTTAAAAGGCAAAATACACCGCGCTGTAGTGAAGCAGGCAGAACTGAATTATGTGGGAAGTATTACGGTAGATCCGGAACTCATGGAAGCGGCAGGTATTTTGGAGTATGAGTTAGTGCAGATCGTAGATGTAGAAAATGGAAATCGTTTTGAGACTTATACCATCGCAGGCGAGCGGGGAAGTGGTATGATCTGTTTGAATGGAGCGGCAGCACGTCAGGTACAGGTGGGGGATCATGTGATCATCATGTGTTATGCCCAGATGTCCCCGGAAGAAGCAAAAGATCATAAGCCATATGTGGTTTTTGTGAATGGAGAAAACCGGATTACCCAGGTTTCGCGTTATGAGAAGTATGGGGAGCTTTCACCGGAGCAATAGGATGACCGACATCAGATATCCTGGAAGATGAGGGGATGCGTTCATTGGTATAGGAAAAAGGAGATGAGGAAATGTTGACAGGAAAAACCGTTGTAATCGGAGTGACAGGCAGTATTGCTGCTTATAAGATTGCCAATCTGGTTAGTATGTTGGGAAAGCTTCATGCGGATGTACATGTGCTGATGACACAGAATGCGACAAATTTTATTAATCCGATTACCTTTGAAACATTGACAAATCATAAATGTCTGATTGATACTTTTGACCGGAATTTTCAATATAGTGTAGAACATGTTGCGCTGGCAAAGCAGGCAGATGTGGTTTTGGTTGCACCGGCTTCTGCCAATGTGATTGGCAAACTTGCAGGTGGCATCGCGGATGACATGCTGACTACTACGGTGATGGCATGTCCGTGTCAGAAGATAATTGCTCCTGCGATGAATACTAATATGTATGAGAATCCAATCGTACAGGATAATTTAAGCAAACTCCAAAACTTTGGCTATGAGATAATTGCTCCGGAGGTTGGGGTATTGGCATGTAAAGATGTCGGTGCCGGTAAATTGCCATCGGAGGATACTTTATTAGATTATATTTTGAAGGAGATCCGGTTTGAAAAAGATCTGTCCGGGAAACGGGTCATGATAACGGCGGGGCCGACAGTGGAGGCGATTGATCCGGTTCGTTTTTTAACGAATCATTCCACAGGTAAGATGGGGTACGCGCTGGCAAAGGTGGCAATGCAGCGTGGTGCACAGGTTACTTTAGTCAGTGGTCCTGTGAATCTTGAGCCACCACGTTTCGTAGATGTGGTTCCGGTCCGGAGTGCCGAAGATATGTATGAGGCTGTGGTAACTAGGGCCAAAGAGCAGGATATCATCATCAAGGCGGCGGCAGTGGCTGATTATACGCCTGTGGCGGTGGCAGAGGAAAAGATTAAAAAAATGGAAGGCGATAGTAATATTGCCTTAAAAAGGACGAAAGATATCTTAGGTTATCTGGGCGAACACCGGATGAAACAGCAGTTTTTGTGTGGGTTTTCCATGGAAACCGAGAATATGTTGGAAAACTCCCGAAGAAAATTAGAGAAGAAACATCTGGATATGATCGTAGCAAATAATCTGAAAGTAGCTGGTGCCGGTTTTGGTGTCGATACCAATGTGGTAACCCTCATTACCCGAGAGGGAGCCGTGGAGTTGCCACAGATGACGAAAGATGAGGTGGCTGTTAAAATTTTTGATGCAATTTTGCAATGTGTCATGTAATCACTGGTAACGGGAAAATATATGGCTGGTGGAGTGATATTCAGTGCATCAATCATTCATATGTTACATCCATCAGAAATAATCCCTGTGGTGGTGCAGTGAATCCGGCCGCAGTGCGGGACAAGGCCTGAAGAATAGTATACATTTCTTCGGGCTTTTTTAATCCAATGCCGACTTCCAGTAATGTACCAGTCAGGATACGTACCATATGGTACAAAAAGCCATTTCCATAAAAGTCAAATGTCATCACATGACTGGCATCCTCTGAGATATGGATCTGGTCGATTTTACGGACAGTGGATTTCTTCATATGTTTATTATCACAAAAACTTTTGAAATCGTGTTCGCCGATTAGGATTTCTGCTGCCTGGCGCATGATTGCAAGATCATAGTCAATATGACGAATTTGGTCTGGTGGGATAAGATTGTCCGTTCGTATGGCAGTCTTCGGACAGAATGAATATACTTTTTCTTGTTTTTCTGCCAGGCCATAAAAATAGTCTCTGTCTGTGAAGCGGGTCAGGTATTTACGTTCAAATATATTTGCTATCGAGCCATTGTCAATCCGGTATTGATAATGTTTACGGGAAGCATTTAGGCGGGCGTGGAAACGGGACTCAGTCTCACAGGCGGTTAAAATACGAATATCCTGTGGCAGATATTGATTGAGGTGATTCAAAATATCTTCCGCAGGGAGATTGCGCTTTGTCTTGAAATTAGCCACTTGTCCCAAAGCGTGAACACCGGCATCTGTGCGGCCGGAACCGTGGATCTCTATGCTTTCCTTTGTCCATTTTGAAAGGATATGTTCAATGCGTCCCTGTATGGTATTTTCGGTATTTCCCTGTTTTTGCCAGCCACTGTAACGTGTACCGTCATAGGAGATGGTTATGCGATAATTTTTCATAGCAATCCTCATTTCTGAGCAAATATATTGCGAGGAGGCGATGTGAGACACCGGTTCACATTTGTCCTTAAACTTATTGCCTTGCTCAGATATAAATTTATCGGGATCTATTCTTGGTGTCAAGAGATATGAACACACTTTTTTAACACTCTGAACGCATTTTCTTCATAAGCATTGATTATATTGGTAAATGTAGATCGAGAGAAATGTAATTAGGAAAGAGGTGCAGAGTATGGAATTTAAAAAGTTTATGGCCTATAGCTGTATGATGGCATTGATCATGTCCACATTTACCGGGTGTAGTGATAAAAAGTCATCAGAAACCCTAACGACATCATCCCAGACAGTACAAGTGACAGAAATTGATGGAGATAAGGTCACAGGTGCGATTGGTGAATTGGCAGAGCGTGATGGCCAGCCAAAGGACCAGAATGGTGAAGACCAGCAAAAACCAGATGGTACGCCGCCATCGGATGGGAACCAGACTGATCAGAGTGGGGATGATCAAAAGGAGGAAGGCCAGCAGAAGCCAGACGGTACTCCGCCATCGGACGGGAATCAGACTGATCAAAGTGGGGATGGTCAAAAGGAGGAAGGCCAGCAGAGACCAGACGGTACCCCGCCGGCAGATGGGGAAAAACCGGATGGCAATGGTGGTCCGGGAGGAGCCTTTACTGCCAGCGATGATACGATCACGTTTACGATTACCGATGATACGAAGATTGAGATGGAGCAAGGGCAGAATACCAAGGCAGCAGCCGAAAGTGATATCAAAGAAAATTCTATTCTGGAAATCACTTTAGATGAAAATAATCAAGCGACAAAGATTGTGATCAAAGGTGGCATGGGCAGACAGGATAAGGAAGATGATTCCCAGGAGAATGGTGAGGGAAATACAGAAGGGGAATCCTAACTCTGGTAAGTGCCGTCTAACCTAGAAAAATCAGGCTTTTCCCGATTTTTACCTCTTGCTATTTTTGTGAAAGTGTATTAGAATGATGTCAAATAACAATCAAAAGGAGGAACATAAAAATGGCATATGTTATTAGTGATGATTGCGTAAGCTGTGGAGCTTGTGCAGGTGGATGTCCAGTAGGAGCAATTTCAGAAGGTGCTACTCATTATGAGATCGATGCTGATACATGTATTTCTTGTGGTGCATGTGCAGGTACTTGCCCTTCAGGCGCTATCTCTGAGGAGTAATTATTAGTATTTATGAGTAAAATTGAACAGAGCTGTTTGTTCAGACGAGAGATCGTGATGGATGAACAGCTTTTTTCCTTTTTGAAGGAGTATAACCATGTTTACAGAAGTGAAATATATATTGATTTTAGTGGTAAAACTCATGTCCGGCAGATTGTTAAAGAACTTTATGTTACTGCTATTTTTTGCTGCCACTGGCATTATGATAGGAATCTCTTTAGTCTTGTTTAATGTCAATCGTTATGATGAAAAAACCATCAATAATATGTGTGATTCATCCCAGACAGGCTATATTTTTATAGATGAAAATGAAGGTTACGAATCCGAGCTTAAGTTATATCAGGAATTGGCAAAGTGTGAAGAAGTGGATTCCGTGGCAGAAGTGATTAATCTGGGGGCAGATTTGGGAGTGATTAACGAATTGCAGGCAGGACATCAATATACACCGGAGTACGAAGCCACAAGCTGCACAGAAGTAACAACTGTAGATCGTGCAATATTTGATATTTTTTCAATGAAGATCGATTGGAAGGAAGATAATAAGCAATCGAAAGATGGTGTGATTTTAGGTGACGGATATCGGAAAGATATAGGGGAAGACACAACGATCCGTGTTGGTGATCAAAAGATTCCGATATTAGGCTATATTCATGCTGGTGAGAAATGGATTTCTGGAGACGTTCAATATCCGAACGGTCAATGCGAAATAACCAGCCTGGTTGATACCAGCTATATGGTTTTTACGCTGAAGCAAGATGATACTTTATACTCTTGTTCCTTTTACTATACGATCAAAGACGGTGTCTCAAAAAAAGAGTTCAAGGACAAGGCGAAGGAATTGGCGAAACAAAACAACTGTACCATCAGTGTATCTTTTATGGATGAATATATCAAGAATCAGACGAAAAGTAATGATACGATTTTACAACATTTATTGAAATACTGTATGTATATGACTGTTTGTCTGTTTATACTTATCTGCATTCTTCAGATGTTCCATATATTGATTCATAATAGGGAATATGGCGTGCTATATGCTTCCGGTTTGACCGGAAAGCAGGTGATAGCAACCGCGTGGGTAGAAAATGCTCTAATGATTGGTTTGTCCTTTGCTTTGGCTATGGTAATGTTAGCGAATGGGATGAGGCTTGCGTATTCCGCGGGGTATAGTTTGAGAGCGGAAGTAATCACCGGTCTGATCAACAAGATTATATATACCAGAGTAATTTTTCAAGAAGGGATACTGTTTATTATCATTTATATGATTGTTTCAATACTTCCAACGATTCTTCTGAAAAAAATGAATGTAGTTACTATGATGAAAGGTCTGTTTTAGGGGGGGAGAGAACATATATGATACGATTAGAACATATTTGCAGGGATTATGAAAAACCGCATAAAAGAATATTAGATCATGTTTGCATGGATATACAGCGTGGTGAGATGGTGGCAGTCATGGGAAAATCCGGTGCCGGGAAGACTACTTTACTGAATTTGTTAGGGTGCATTGATGCTGCTACAAGCGGTAATTATTATTTTGATGATATAGATGTATATCAGTTATCAAAAAGTGATATGCATTTGTTTCGAAGAGATCATTTTAGTTACGTATTCCAGAATTTTGAATTGCTGCCGCAGTATAGTGTATATGAAAATGTTGAAATACCATTACTGGCCAGAAAAGTGAAAGGGAGAAAAAAGATCATCATGGATGCTTTGGGTCAGGTAGGGATCGAAGAGCATTACAAAAAGAATATAAATAAATTGTCCGGTGGTGAACAACAAAGATGTGCTATTGCCAGGGCAGTAGTAGCGCAAACAGAAGTGATACTTGCCGATGAACCGACAGGATCGCTTGATGAGGCAACTTCTGAGGAAGTGATGGAGCTGTTTCGGAAAATAAATTCGTCAGGAAAAACGATCATCATCGTGACACATGATATTGATGTAGCAAACTCCTGTCAGAGAAAAATCATGATACGGGATGGTAAAGTCATGTCTGAGGATTAGAGGAGAGGATGTATGGAAGGAATTAAGCATTATCCTATCGCTTCATTTGTGTTATTTATATGTGAATTAATATCTCTCATTATTTTAACCATGTGTTTCCGGTATAGACAGGAATATGATACTTCTGGTGACAGAGAGCAAGAGATGTATTGTCTGGCGTATTATGTTTCATATGCAGATGGTGGATTTAGCGAAGAGAATGCAGAGTATTTGATCGATTGTCTGAGGGATATTACAAATCAGTACGATCTGTATAAAGTTCAGGTAAGAAATTATGATGATATTTTGATTTCCCAAGAGACCATTATGTCTGGGGAGGAGATAGAAAAATCTCTGCTGAATTTCTTGTCAGATAGGAACCAATCAGATAAGAATGTAATGTATGAAATATTTGATGAAAAAGAAATGACAAAAGAATATTCGGAATTATATAACATGGCCTTAAAAAAAGGAATTTATATTGATATTTATCAACATGAAGAAGTAAATGATGCTGAGACAGAAAAAGTCGGCAAAAGAATCTACCGCTTATTGATGTTTGGCACGGTTATATTAGTGAATCTTATTAATATCATATCAATCATTACCTGGTTTATGAGGAGAAAAAAAGAATATATCATAAAATATTTATTTGGAGAATCACTATGGAAATTACAAATTAATTTTTGTATTGATTTTTTATTACTATTGCTAGTCGCATTTTTGCTATTGCTTTTTATTGTATCCGTAAAATCCACGGATAGCATATTAAATGTCTTAAAATATGGGAGTATTTATACGGTTTTTGCTTTTGTTCAATTTGTTGTATTGATAAAAATGATTGGAAATACTAAAAATTAAAGATCAAAAAGGACTGGATTTTCTATAAGGCTAGTGTTATAATGTTCGCGAGTTCGGATATAATGAACTTTAGTCCGATGGTTCTAATTGGTGTCATCGGAACAAAATAATGATATGGAGGAAATTAGATTATGGCAAAGCAAGTGAATAAAGATATGATTATTGGTGATATGCTGCAGATTGATCCTGGGATCGCAGCGATTCTGATGGCTTCCGGTATGCATTGTATTGGATGTCCCGCATCACAGGGGGAGAGTTTGGAAGAGGCAGCAGGTGTGCATGGTTTGTCAGTGGACGAGTTAGTTGCCAATGTGAATGAGTATTTAGCGAAGAAAGAAGCATAGTTTTTAGATAAAAGCACGAAAGAGCAGATTCTTGTCATGTGATAGGAATCTGCTCTTTTGTGTAATGTCAGGTTATATACCGCCTAAAACCTGTAGCCCTTTATCCCGGACAATTGGTTCATAATGTTCATCATAGTATGAAGAACTTGCATAGGTATTACGTACTGGCGAACCATATTCACTCACCGTATTACAAATTTTGTTAAATTCTTCCGCTGAATGGTCTGTTCTGTGCATGATTAAGAAATAACATCCGCTGGCCTTGTTTTTATAAATCGTATTTCTTCCCTGATATTGATATAGTAAATGTTCACTGAGGGCGGATAATTGTTCTAAAGAATGAAATTGATAAATACGTATCACATCGGTTTGTTCTTTGGAAGGTTCCGTCTTAGGTCTTGGCTCCATGCCCAGTGCTTCCGTCAGTGAGATAAAATCTTTTTCTTTGGAAGAGGAATCTTCCTGAGAAAATGGAATCGAGTCAAGTGCTTCTCTATCTTCAGCGGTTATCTCATCGGGATCTAATAAGTTATCGTCATAAAGTAAATCATCCTCATTTGTCAGGCTGTCTACAAAATCAAATCCAGATTCTTCTATTATCTCTTCGGAGAGTATCTCTTCCTCCGGGTCATCTGTAAAGTGAGAGAATCTGGTATCTAATTCATCGGGATCCTCCACTTTAGTAATTACTAATACTAAAGCGTCAGGCAACATAGGGATTGCTTCAATCATGAGTGGAATATCATCCACTTCAAATCCAAATTCATAGGAAGCTTGCTGCATCATATCGCGAAACAGAGCCTTGGCTTTTTCGGTACCGTATGCCAACTCGCTGATGCGAAGCTCGCGGTCTTTCAGATCCTTTTGGCTCAACGTACATCGGATTTGATGATCATTTATCTTTTCAATTCGCATGGGCTCACTTCCTTTCTGTTTTTAATGGATAGGAAGGGTGCTTCCTATCTATGTTCGGTATAGTTTAATTATAGCCGATTATAGCCATAAGTCAACGCGAAATAAAGGTTTCCAGGGGATATTTTGTCTGAAAACTGCGATTTATGTCATTTCAAAATAATATGCGTGAGATCCATTTATATCGTTTGTTTATATTGACGAAAGAATACGTGGAGATAATTCTCATTTTCAACAAATTTTAGTAAATCTGAGTGAAAACTGAGAAAATATGTGAGTGACTGGTAATATGTACTATAATTTGAACTTTATTTTTTGTTATTTTAAAGCTCTGCCAGGGCTTGTGAAATGGGAGTTTCTGAGAATATAATGTATCCAGAGAAACGAATCCGGGATAGAGGAGGTGAACGTGATAATATTATTTTGTGCATAACAAGCCCAGGACAGGCTTGCTCGCATTTGGCGATTGCACACAGATCAATATTCTGCAGTTTGCTGCGGAGGTATTGGCTGAGACGACGGAAATTGATTATTTTGGCAGAGAGAATCTGTTTATATCGATGAGGGTATCGCAGACAGCCTGCAAGTTTCTGCTACTCTGATCCTATGTTTAAGATATTCCTGCTTGATAAAAAAGTTCCGCAGCTTGCGTATTATAGGGATTCGGCTCTCAGAGAAATAAAGGGATGATTGGTTGCTCGTATCACGGATTAGCTGTCAAACAAATCATCCGAACGAAAGCAAGTCTGTGAACACAAATCATAGTACCGTAGTCTGTTGAGGCATCCTGACCTGAGTCGGTGATGCAGATACTGTAAATAGACAGGAAATGTCTATTGTGTTGAAACCCCCTTATATTAGCATGATTTTGGGAAGAGTCTGGAAGATTCTTCTCAAAATTGCTAATCATGCAGAAACGTGTTATACTAGGCTTAGAGTGTCTAAGCAACTGAGGTTTGAAAATTGTTATGGAAGATGAGGGTATTAACGAATGAAAAATAAGAAACCGGTTTTCATAGGAATATTAGTCATAGTTCTGGTGATTGTGATGGCAGTGACGGTACATTTGGTCAAAAAGTACACACCAAGTAAGAGCCATATGTCCTTAAAGGAATATTTTGCGGTGGAGGAAGGACATACAAAGGTGATCTTAAATGATCAGATCAGTGATGCAAATGCTTTGTATGAAAATGGACAATTTTATTTGGATATTGAGTTTGTCAAGAATAATCTGAACCATCGTTTCTATTGGGATGATACAGAGAATGTCTTGATCTATACGACGTCTACGGCCATGATTAAGACGGAACTGGATAGCCAGGATGTGTATACGAATAATAGTAAGACATCCAAAGATTATGTTACGGTGAAAACGGATGGACAGACAGCATATATTGCGTTGGATTATATCAAAGACTATACGGCGTTGGATTATGAGAAATATGACTCTCCAGACCGTGTAGTGATCCAAAATATATATGGTACGGATATTTCATATTATGATGTGAAGAAGGAAGCAGCATTGCGTGTGAAATCCAGTATCAAAAGTGATATATTAGCAACCCTGAAAGAGGGGGAACAAGTCAGAGCATTGACTTCACAAGATAAGAAAGCAGAAGATAAAAGTGATGGCGAATTTGTTCAAGTCATGTCAGAGAGTGGTATCATCGGATATGTCAAGAAGAAACACTTAGGCAATATATATACGGATCAAAAGAAAACAGATTTTCGGGAGGAGACGTATAGCCATATCCTGATGGATGAGAAAGTGGTTTTGGCATGGCATCAGGTGACCAATCAGACGGCTAATGGCAGATTGACCGATGTGCTGGCAGGGACAAAAGGTGTGAATGTAGTGGCACCTACTTGGTTTCAGACTTCAGACAATAGTGGCAATATTTCTTCCCTGGCATCGGATAGTTATGTGCAGACAGCACACAAAGCAGGTGTTAAAGTATGGGCACTGTGTGATGATTTTGCTGCCAATATGAAGATTGGCAAAGTGTTATCTTCTACCAGTAAGCGGCAGAAACTGGCGAAGAATCTGATCGCTGAGGCGATTCGCTATAGTTTGGATGGTATCAATATTGATTTTGAAAATGTAAAAGCGGAAAACGGTGAGGACTTTGTCCAATTTGTCAGAGAACTGGGTATCATGTGTAGGAATAATGGAATCGTTTTGTCCATTGACAATTATCCATTAAAGGATTTTAATGCATACTATGACCGGGCAGAGCAGGCAGCCGTAGCAGATTATATTATTACTATGGCATATGATGAATATTATTCTGGGTCGGAACAGGCAGGCCCGGTATCTTCTTTGCAGTATGTGACGGATTCCATCACTGCTTTACAAGATCAGGTCCCGGCAGAACAGAGTGTGATTGCCTTGCCATTTTACTCCAGATTATGGACGGAAAAGACCAAAGACGGAAAAGTGAGTCTGTCTTGTGAAGCATACTCCATGTCAGGAGCAAAAGAGGTGATTGAAGACTCCAAGACACAGGTAAAATGGGACGATAGTACCAGTATGAATTATTTGGAATATAAAAAGGGTAAAGCAGTATATAAAATGTGGGTGGAAGATGAAAAATCTTTGGAAGAAAAGATGAAAGTCGTATCCGATGCAGGTGTCGGTGGTATGGCATTTTGGAAATTAGGTTTGGAAGAGGCCGCAATTTGGGACAAGATCGTAAAATACTCAAAATAGATCAGGGATGAATGGAAACTAAGTTTTCCTCATAAAATGATACAAAATAGGAGAAACTTAGGAGTAAGATCTTGCAAAAATTAAAGAATTTTCTGCGGAAATATGGTATAGGGCTTGTGCTGGGAACGGCGATCGCAGCGGGATGTCTGTTCATGGATATGGGAGAATGGGCTGTGATATCAGACAATATGGAGAATGCCAAATATACCATCGTGGTGGATAGTGGTCATGGAGGGATTGATCCTGGCAAGGTGAGTGCCGATGGGGTATATGAGAAGGATATTAATCTTGCGATAGCATTGAAGTTGCGAGAAGAACTCAAGAAGCAGGATTGTCAGGTGGTGATGACCAGAGAAAGCGATGAAGGGTTGTACGATCCATCTGCGTCCAATAAAAAGATGTCCGATATGAAAAAAAGAATTGAGATCATGAATGGGTGTAATCCTGATTTGATTGTCAGTATTCACCAGAACAGCTTTTCAGATACCATTTCCAAAGGTGCGCAGGTGTTTTATCAGGCGTCCTCTGAGAGCGGCAAGGCATTGGCGGAACTTTTACAGGAGGTACTCAAAACACAGGTCGATCCGGAGAACAAACGTCAGTGCAAAGCCAACAATGACTATTATTTGTTGCAACATTCAGATGCGACTATGGTGATCGTAGAATGTGGATTTATGTCGAATCCTGGCGAGGCAGCCAGTTTACAATCGGAAGAATATCAGTCGAAGATTGCGGAAGCGATTGCGGGGGGAGTGATACAATATCTAGAACAACAGGATGGAAAAGAGGAACAACATGAAGACGAAAATACAACGGATCAACCCGGAACGGTTTCGGGATGAGGAGTTAGCGGAGGCATGTGAGATACTGCGACAGAAAGGGTTGGTGGCATTTCCTACAGAAACAGTGTATGGTTTGGGTGGAGATGCGATGCATCCGGAAGCTGCTGCGAAAATTTATGAGGCTAAGGGGAGACCCTCAGATAATCCGTTAATTATACATATCGCCGAGATGAAGAGTTTGTATGATATCGCGGCAGAGGTACCAGAGAAAGCAGAAACATTAGCGGAAGCCTTTTGGCCGGGGCCATTGACCATGATCTTTCGGAAGCAGAAGCAGGTACCGTGTTCCACGACAGGCGGTTTGGATACAGTGGCAGTACGAATGCCCTCTCATCCGATAGCTATGGAACTGATACGTCAGTCAGGTGTATATATTGCAGCACCTAGTGCGAATACTTCGGGCAGACCCAGCCCTACTAGGGCAGAGCATGTGGTGGAAGATTTGGATGGACGTATCGAGATGATTCTGGATGGCGGTACAGTGGGAATTGGCTTGGAGTCTACCATCGTTGATTTGAGCGGTGAGACACCTGTCATCCTCCGCCCGGGATATGTCACCAGGAAGATGATGGAAGCAGTGATAGGGGAAGTACAGATAGATCCCGCTGTTATCAATCACGAATTTAATCCCAATGTGGTAGCGAAGGCGCCGGGTATGAAGTATCGCCATTATGCACCGAAAGGGCAGTTGACGATCGTAGAAGGGGAAATGAATGCGGTTGTGGAAAAGATCAATGCATTGGCAGCAGACCATCATCAAAAAGGGTTCAAAGTGGCAGTGATTGCCACAGAGGAAACAAAGGGACGGTACAACGAAGGATTGGTTTGCAGTATCGGTTCCAGGAAAACACAAGGTTCCATCGCAGCAGGTTTATATGATATGCTTCGGAAAATGGATCATCTGGGAGCAGAGTATATTTATGCAGAAAGTTTTGAAGAGGATGATCTGGGACAAGCGATTATGAACCGGATGCTCAAAGCAGCAGGGTATCATTTGATCAAAGCATGAGAAAGGAGCGTGATGCGGCAATGAAGTATGATAAGATAATTTTTGTCTGTACCAGGAACACATTTTTAAGTCCGATGGCAGAAGCAATGTTTCGTGCGAAGGCCCCAGAATGGATGCCAACACCATGTTCCAGAGGATTGGTGGTACTTTTTCAGGAACCAATTAATCCAAAGGTCAATTTGATCCTGAGTAAATATAACATCAGCATAAGTAACCACAAATCTTCCAGACAGATTGAAGCGGAGGATATAACCGAAGATACTTTGCTTCTGACGATGACGTTATCAGAGAAAGTTCAATTAATGGAGATGTTTGAAGGGATGGGGCATGTATATACACTAGGAGAATATACCGGCACCGAGACAGATGTTTTAGATCCCTGTGGTGAAGGAGAAGAAGGTTATATCAACTGTTGTGAGGAATTGATGAAACGGATTGATCTGGTAGTAAGATGTGTGGAACAGGAGTAGTATACGGATAGAACAGTAAATGGAGGTAAGAAAGATGATAGCATTAGGGAATGATGCGGCAGGATATACATTGAAGCAGGAAGTGATCCGCTATTTAGAACAGGAGGGAATCGATTATAAGGATTATGGCAGTTACGATGAATCTCCCTGTGATTACCCGGTGTATGCCAAGGCGGTAGCCAATGCGATTGTATCAGGGGAATGTGAACAAGGGATTCTCATTTGTGGCACAGGCATCGGCATTTCCATCGCGGCGAATAAAGTGAAGGGGATTCGTGCTGCTCTTTGCCATGATACATTCAGTGCGCAGGCAACGAGAGAGCATAATGATGCGAATATACTGGCGATGGGGGCACGTGTCATAGGCCCGGGACTGGCGATCAAGATCGTGGATACATTTTTACATACTGAATTTTCTAATGTGGAACGCCACATCAATCGGATACGTCAGATCGAAGAGTAGACATTGTATACATGCATACTGGTTCTTGACACATGGAAAAGCTAGCAGTAAAATTGAACTAGTTATAGAATCTGCCCCCTGTTGTGGGTATACGAAAGGAAGTAATAATATGGCAAAAAAAGACATCGATTGGAGTAACCTGGGATTTAGTTACATTAAGACGGACAAACGATATGTTTCTAATTTCAAAAACGGTGCATGGGATGATGGTGTTTTGACCGAGGATGACCAGATCACGATAAGTGAGTGTGCCTGTGTCTTGCAGTATGCGCAGACGATATTTGAGGGATTAAAGGCATACACTACAGAAGATGGTCATGTAGTATGTTTCCGTCCGGATCTAAATGCAGAGCGTTTGGAGCAGTCAGCACAGAGATTGGAAATGCCGGCATTTCCTAAGGACCGCTTCATAGATGCTGTGGTTAAGACGGTGGAGGCCAATATTGACTATGTACCACCATATGGTTCCGGTGCTACATTATATATTCGTCCTTATATGTTTGGCAGCAATGCCGTAATCGGAGTTGCTCCGGCAGAAGAGTATCAGTTCCGTGTATTTTGTACACCGGTAGGTCCTTATTTCAAGGGTGGAGCGAAGCCGATTACGATTCGTGTATCCGATTTTGACCGTGCTGCTCCTCATGGAAGCGGTCATATCAAGGCTGGTTTGAATTACGCTATGAGCTTGCATGCCATTGTAGATGCACACAAGAAGGGATTTGACGAGAATATGTATCTGGATCCTGCTACTCGTACGAAAGTAGAGGAGACTGGTGGTGCGAACTTCTTGTTTGTTACCAAGGACAATAAGATTGTCACACCAAAGTCAGATAGCATTCTTCCTTCCATTACCCGTCGTTCTCTGATGACAGTGGCAGAGAAATACTTGGGTCTGGAAGTTGAACAGCGAGAAGTTTATCTGGATGAGGTAAAGGATTTTGCTGAGTGTGGTCTGTGCGGAACCGCGGCGGTTATTTCGCCGGTAGGTAAGATCGTAGATCATGACAAGGAAATATGTTTCCCAAGTGGCATGGAAGAAATGGGGCCGACTACCAAGAAATTATACGATACGCTGACGGGTATTCAGATGGGACGTATCGAAGCACCTGAGGGATGGATCAAAGTGATCAAATAGACAGACAGAGTATAAAGCAAGACAGAGAGCCAATTACTTTTTGATGTGATTGGGCTCTCTGTTTTTTACGCTTCTTGTTTCGATCCATTTGTCTCATTCAAATTAATCTTGCACAAAAAATCAAGAGTTCGATAATAGTCCAGTTCTATAAAGTCAGTAGGCGTAACATGAGTTGCATCTTTTTGAAAATAGTTCAACCCCACCAGTTCCAACATGGTATAGACAAATTGTGAACAAAACATAATATTCGGCTGTGGAGTAGTTTTCAGCAGCAGCCCTAAGAGGTTATACGCACTCCCCTCGCGGTTGATGGTGCGGATTTTATCAAGTATGATCTGTTTCTGCTGGTATGTTGCCGGTAATTGGTAAAGCAGGATAGATGCCCCCTCTCTGCGAGCTAATTGTTCCACCAGTTCTGGATTAAGACCGGGAGGAGTTATGTGTTCCCCGCCATTATAGCTGATAATAGTACGCAGTTCCCGATCGAATGACAGAGAAACATGATTATAGGGTTTATCTGTGAAAAGCCCGATCATCTCACTAGATGCGCTTTTCGATTTTGTGAGGATGAGATAAATATAACCGTCTTGGAGCGCTTTGGCGGCTTGCTGAAAATAGCCCTCGGTGAGGCTTCCGTTATTGATATAAGAAAAGGAATTATGCCGTGGTAAATCATGTATGATTTCCAGTACATTTTCTTTTGACAATTTTTGTCGAGTGCTTTTCAATTTGTGAATCCGATTAATAATTTTGTCTTTATCATCCAACAACTGAGAATATGACAGTGCGGTACATTCGCCCAATGCTGTAAAAGGGGAGCGGTCATGCTGTATAAAGAAAAAAAGCTGCTTAATTAAAAATGGAATAAAAATTAAAAATATTCCTGACAGTTTACCAACGATACGAAAACTCTGTGGTCCTTCTAATAATATACGGATAACGAAAATATCAAAAAGTATTTGCGATGCCATGATTAGAGCATACACAAGGGCCTGCGCAATTTTATCGAGGATGGCAGATACAGAAAATACAGTGTGCCACAGGAGAAAGACAAAGGAAAAGACATAAACCAGTAGATAGACAACATAGCTTCCTCCCACAAAAAGGGTGCCACAGATGAAAAGCAAGATCCCAAGTGTCAGCATAGTCAAAACAATCTGTTTCATTGTGTCACCTCGATATCCCCATTTTTTGTTTCGGTTTTGATGGTTACCGTGGGATTGTTGCCAACGGTGCCTTGCGTGATACGATCCTGGGTCTTAATATATTTCTGAAATGTGGTGTCGACAGAACCATTTTTTGTTTCGGCTTCAAATTCAAAATCCAGGTCATCCGGGATCTTTAATTGGATCTTGTCATTTTTATTAAAGAGATATAAATCGCCCTTTACTTCCGTATATTCAACATGAAGTTCTCCGGAGTTATTTGCTTTATAGTTACCGGACCCCACAGCCTGCTTGATATTGGCATCGCCGCTTGTGGAAGAATAATTTACATGCCCGATCATTTCAGAGCAAGTCATCTTTCCGCTTGTCGTTTGGAGTGTTATGGTATCAGCCTCCACTTTGCCTAAGTCTAATATTCCACTTGTGGAAGAAATGTGAATATCAGAAGCAGAAGCATTATTTATTTTCACCGTCCCGGCGGTACTGTCGATGTGTAATTCAGATAATTGCAGATTTATGCCGGATAAGTCAATATTACCGTCTGTGGTGGTAATCGTCAGAGACTCCGGATAGGAGTCAGGCAGGTAGACTTCCACATGACGTTCAAAATCGTTTTTCAACAATGGTTTACCGCCTTCGCTGATATGAATACTGTCGTCATCCTGTTTTACCTTGGCATAATATTTGCTTTTGTCCTCCGTCATGTATTCTTTGACCGTAAGTTCATCATCTTCTGCTTCAAAAAATGTAATCAGCTCTTCATCATAGGAAATTGTCACATCAGAAATATCATCCAGTGAGAAATGAAGTTCATTTGTCATTTCTGTATTTCTGGAGTGAGAGCAGCCAGTGAAAGCCACCAGAA
The DNA here is from genome assembly GCA_964521555.1 of uncultured Jutongia sp. Lineage (GTDB taxonomy): Bacteria > Bacillota > Clostridia > Lachnospirales > Lachnospiraceae > Butyribacter. Next base: position 45,097 of record CAZFSU010000009.1, read on the forward strand.
AAAGTACAATCGCCATAAAGCATAATTTTTTTTGTTTTATTACATTCATAAAATGTCCTCACTTTCTTTTATTGGTAAATGAATAATTCATTCATTATTGAGGCAAAAATTAGGGGGCCTTTATTGCCCGCTAATTTTTGCATTGATATGCAGATATGATGTTATCCATACAGAGTTGTTTTGCCAGACTCAAAGGGATGTCTTTTGTCTCAAAGGTGGTGTAGCGTATATCCATAGCCCACCAAGAAAGAATTTCAATAATCATAGTGGTGGATAATTCGAGATGATCTAATGGACGAACGGTACCGTTATCTATGAATATCTTCATATATTGAGTTGTGGTCTTTAGAAATTGCTTGCGGTATTGCTTGTAATGTTCTGCCAGGAATTTGAAATCAAACTGGTTTTTTTCAATGAACAGACAACCTACCGCATATTTGGCAAGCAGATCAAAAGCGTCTGAAACGAGAGATTCAAAACTGTAATCCGTTGCGTTATTTTTCAGATGCTTTGCAAATTCATCTCCTGTTTTTTCCAATACCATCACGATATCTTTTTCCAGATCGTTAAATAAATCATCGGTAATAGGCCTGTCAAAATCCCGATTTATAAAATCAGGATCAATCGTGCATTGCAACACGAAATGCATAATCTCTCTTTTGCCTGTGAAGTCAAGGTAGATGGTACCAACTGAGACACCGACTGCCTTTGCGATATGGCTGATCTGTGTTTTGGAATACCCTTGTTGTAAAAACAGGAGGGTTGCCGCATCCGTAATTGATTTGATCCGATCATTCATGGGGAATCCCCTTTCTCTCAAATATAAATGAATTGTTCATTCATATTTTACTCTTTTGTGTATTTTCTGTCAATAGCGTTGTATTTCCGGCAAAATTATTTTTCTCTGTGATGTAAACAAAGTAGGGAGCATTTTCGGCATATGGGGAAATTCCTCGTATTCCATAAAAATGCTCCACAGATAGAATGATGCTATTATAAAAGTCCTTCGGTTTGTTTTAATAGCAGTAATTTATCACCCCGATGAATTTCTTCCTGTTCTAAATGATTGAGTTCCCGGATGCTGTCTATGGTTGTGTGGAAATTTTTGGCAATGCTCCACAAACTATCTCCATCTTTGACAATATAACCTACGAGTCCTGGCATTTCCTGGAAGCGATCCAGATCGATTGGTATCTCCTGGAAAGAAGTGACGATCTCTCCGCCGCATCCGGTAAATACCAAAACACTTAAATTTAGGACAGCTTTTACCTCGATTTCTTCCCGGTCCAGCATGATTACGCTGATATTATTTATATCGGTCTGAAGTTCATAGCTGTCGGTGGACTGTATGCCCCGGACCTCGATCAGGTGCTCAAAAGGTATGGTGCCTTTTTGGATATTAAGGGGTCTGGCATCTTCTTCTGATATATATAAGATCTCTACTTCCAAAACACCTTCCAGTGCAATGCCATCTTCAGTGATGGATTGTTCATCAATTTGAATCGTACCGGAGGCATTGCATATTTGCAAAATTCCTTCCCTGTCTGGTTCGATCTTAATGTGGTCAGCGATGCGTAACGTACTCTGATTTTTAACTCGCAATCTGCGGGTACATGCTTCTTTATGGATCAGTTGCAACTCACATTTGGTAGAGTAGGCATCTTCCAGATAATCAAAGCTTTCTTCCTGATAACATTTGATATCCAGATGAAGTGTTGCTTCCAGATCCATAATGCGGTATTCTCCGTCTTCATCCGGACGAAATTCCAGAAGTTTCTTGCCCGGAGTGACGGCAATATCAGCGATCATATCCTCATTACAGTCCGAGCAGGATACAATGCCATCAAATGGCAATTCTGTTTCATAGAACTCTAAAGTTCGTTCATCCTCTTCGGGGGTATATAATACAAATACCGTCAGATCACCAGAGATGCGGATGCCATCATCGGTGAGACGGGTGGTAAGTCCCTGGGGTGTCATTTCATAATATAATAATCCTTCGCAATTAGGCTTGCCTTTAGGGAGGGAGGTTTCTTCCTTGATGCGAAACACATCTTTGCGTTGCATGACAAGATTTGTCAGTGTCATGGTTTGGTGTTGCTGGTAGAGGCCTTCCGGTGTAGAAATATCTTCCATATCTGCGCGTGCTGCTTCATCGGATACAATGCGTACGCCGATTTCCAGATCATCCGTCTCATCCTGACAGCAGTGCAGGCTGAGAATCGAGCGAATACTGATTTTGCGGGAATTAATCAATCCTGCCTGACAGTCTTCCAAGTCAAAGTGGCAGTGTATTTCCTGATCAGAAGAAGCATTTTCCATATTGATGGATTCCTCGAAAGGAATTTGCCCTTGCATGGTATGTATTGGCCGAAAATCCGCGGAGCTCAAATAGAGCAGGGAGAACAGCAGTTGTCCACGGACAAGGACGCGGTCAGTTTCGGGGGTGGTTTCCTGAATCTGTACCTCGCCTTGTACTTTAATAATGTGTTCGATGTCCGGTTTGCTATCCGGTACATTGATATCGTCCTCCAGCGTCAACTGGATATCACTGCGACACTTTGTCTGACTGGTATGAATACGTTTGGTAATCAGTTCCATATCGTTTGCCCTTTCTAATCCTGTTTATATCTGGGGGACAGATGAGAGACCGTCCCATTTTCAGATAGGTCTAACATAATGTATGCGGGGAATGGGCGGTATAGAACTCTTTGGTGGTGATTGCCCAAAAGGACAGGTTGTGTTATGATGTACGAAATGGCAGGCAAGAAAGATTATATAGCCACATACGTTTTCATGTGTTTATACTAGAATGGAGTAATCGGATTATGACAGAACAATATACATCAGATACTGCGATACCAGTGATAACTTATACAAATAATATTACAGTGGAAAATTATAATGCCCTGCGGCGGGCAGTGAACTGGATTCAGGTTACGGAGAAACGTGCATCGATTGCATTGCGGCATTCCTTTTATCTTTGTGTGGCAGTATGCGGGGACAAACCGGTGGGAATGGCCCGGATCGTCAGTGATGGCGGGTATACTTATTTTATTACCGATGTAATCGTACATCCGGATTATCAGGGATATCATATCGGAACCGAATTAATTAGCCGTGTTTTGGACTATATTGAAAAAGATGTGGTAGATGGGGAGACAGTGATGGTTAGCCTGATGGCAGCGTACGATAGAGAAAGTTTTTATGAACGGTTTGGATTTCATACCAGACCATTTGGCAATCATGGTCCGGGAATGTCTATGTGGGTATCCAGAGATGTGACGGGAAAAGTGATTACGGCATGATGAGAATCGCCAGGACAAATCAAGGTCCTGGCGTTTTTGCATTTTTTATATTCTGAAATGATGGTCTTTGACCAGATGTGTGAGCATCCTGAACTTTATATGAACTGATTTTGCTCGCTATCATAATGATAATCAATCGCATTTAATTTCTTCCGGATTTCCTTTTCAGATACATTCATTGCTTTACACAGTTCAGTTAGAGAAGGGTAAAAATCACGTAATTGCGTATTGAGATAGCTTACTAATATCATTGGATCATTTGGGATTGTCATATCTTACCTCTCTAATTTAAGATTATGTTTTCTGGCCTCTTCAATCAGCCGTACAATCTTTTCGATGGAATTGTTTAACTGGCTTTTCTTCATAGCTTTGATATACTGCTCACGGTCCTGATATACCGTTTGTACGGCATCCAATAAAATCTCATTGGTGATCTCTTTTTCTTCAATCATAATACTATAACCGGCATTCCGAAAAGATATTGCATTTAAGATCTGGTCACCGCGGCTGGATTCGGCTGGCAGTGGGATCAGGATATTTGGCTTGCGCAGTGCCAGAAGTTCGCAGATCGCATTTGCTCCGGCGCGGGAAATCACGATGTCAGCCGCAGCCATCAGATCACGCAATTCCTCTTTGATATATTCATATTGTACGTAACCTTTGGTACCTTGTAGAGATTCGTCCGTCTTACCTTTGCCACAGAGGTGAATAATCTGGAATTGTTCCAGTAATTGTGGCAGGATTGCCCGTACAGCAGTATTTACTGCCTGAGCCCCCAGACTTCCGCCGATAATTAATAATACCGGTTTGCTATTGTCAAATCCACAGAAGGTTAATCCCTTTGTCTTGTCACCCTGAAATAATTCCTGGCGGATCGGTGAACCGGTCAAAACTGCTTTTTCTGCCGGAAGATGGGACATTGTCTCCGGGAAATTGGTACAGACACGAAGCGCGCAAGGAATACAGATTTTATTGGCCAGTCCCGGTGTCATATCCGATTCATGAAGAATACATGGAATGCCGTGGCTCTTAGCGGCCAATACCACTGGTACAGACACGAAACCACCTTTGGAGAATATTACATCAGGTTTGATCTTGCCTAATAAATGTCTCGCCTGCGCCAGACCCTTTACCACCTTAAATGGATCAATTATATTTCTGGGATCTATGTAGCGGCGAAGTTTACCGCTGGAAATGGCATGGTATGGGATGCCTAAGTCGCCAATCAGTTGGCGTTCAATACCTTTGTAGGAACCAATATAATGTATTTCATATCCTCTCGCTTGCAGTTCGGGGATTAACGCAATATTTGGTGTAACATGGCCCGCAGTACCGCCACCAGTCATCACAATTTTTTTCTTCATATTAGAAACTCCTTTCCGAATGATACTATATTAAAATAGTATAGTATAAAATATGATTTGCCGCAATGACAAATAACTTTTCTATAAATAAGGATTGTCGATTTTTTGCATCCATGTTACACTAAATCAAAAAAGGAAAGGAGACCAAAATGAGACAAAAAACGAAAATGCGTATGATTAGTTTGGCATTAGCTTTGGTTATGGTGTTTTCTTGTTTGGGAGGTACGTGCACGATTTCCCAGGCGAAATCTTCCGCAGTCAAACTGAATGCAACAAACAAGAAAATCAAGGTGGGGAAAAGTTATCAGTTAAAAGTAAAGAAGAAAAAGAACATCGTAGTGAAGAAAAAGAAATTTTCCAAGAAAGGTTCTGCAATCAAGATAACAAAGAAAGGTAAGATTCAGGCAAAGAAAAAGGGAAAAGCAACGGTATATTGTAAGGTGAAGTACCGCAAGAAAAATTCTAAGAAAATTTACAGTGTGAAATTGAAGTGCAAGGTAGTGGTCACAGGTGTGAAAAGCACAAATTATGATGATCAGTATGAGGATGATGATAATGAGTCTGGTCAGGATCAGTCAGACAGTGATGTGAAGCAAGACACTCCCAAACCACAGGATACCGAAGCTCCCAAACCAGGCGCAACAATGACACCGGGTTTGGAGACTACAGCAACTCCCAAACCGGGGACAACCGAGGCTCCAAAGCCAGGCGTAACCTCTGGACCGGAGGTTACAGCGACAGTAACGCCAGCAGTAACTTCTAAACCAGAGGTGACACCATCATCTACTCCGGAAGCAACGGTTACGACAGCACCTACAGTAGTACCAACAACAGCACCTACAGCAGTGTCCACAACAGTACCAACAACGACACCAACAACAGCACCAACAACGGCAACTACAGTAACTCCGTCTCCAACGGCTGCTGTCGGTGCGGATGATGATAAGAATATTCCTGCGTTCAATCTGATCCACGAAATGGGATTGGGTACTAATTTAGGAAATACGATGGAAGCATATTGCGCTGGTGCATCTACTGCGACACAACTCGAGACGAATTGGGGACAGCCAGTGACGACACAGGAGATGGTTACCGGTATGAAAAAGGCGGGATTTCGTTCCTTGCGTATTCCGGTTTCCTGGTCCAGTATGATGTCCGATGACGGAAAATATACGATTGATACGGCACTATTGAAGCGTGTCGAGACGATTATAAACTATGCCTTGCAAGAGGATATGTATGTCATTATTAACATCCACTGGGATGGTCAGTGGTGGGGACAGTTCGGGGATGCCGATAGCAGTGTTCGTACGAAAGCCTGGACCAGATATGAAGCTTTTTGGACACAGATTTCCGAATTTTATAAGGATTATTCTGACCATTTGATCTTTGAGTCAGCCAATGAAGAGCTGGGAGAAAGATTAAATGATGATTGGGAGAACTGCGGGGATCAGGCTACAGGTACGCTGACTACGGACGAATGTTATCAGACGGTGAATGCGATTAATCAAAAATTTGTGGATATTGTACGTGCCTCCGGTGGAAATAATGCAACCAGATTTTTGCTGATTGCCGGATATGATACCGATATTGATAAAACTTGTGATGGCCGCTATGTGATGCCAACGGATACCATTGCCGGGCATATGATGGTATCGATCCATTATTATACGCCAGGTACATATTGCATTTCAAACACGCCGACAAATACATGGGGCTATGACGATTCCTGGGGAACGGAAGAGGATATTGCAGCGATGAAAGCACAGCTTGCCAAGATGAAGACGACATTTGCTGACAGGGGTATCCCGGTGGTAATCGGTGAATATGGTGTGACAGATGGCTTGAGCAATGGAACCTATGTCCGCAAGGAAGGCAGAGATGTATTTTTTAAGACGATATGTGAGTATGCGATTGGTCATGGTATGTGCCCGATGTTATGGGATACGAATCAGGTCTATGATCGATCAAGCTGTACTGTCACCCATAGTACAGAAGCAGCGAATTATCTGATGTTGGCACAGGAAGCAGCGCAGAATGAGGTTTATCAGCCTGCTGGCGCCCCTTCGGAATATATCTGGAGTGGTAAGCTTCAAAATTCTTCCTACAATCAGTATGTGATATCCACGCAGGAGGAATCTAATTTTGCAATCGCAGGAAATGGTGGCAGTTTCCGTTTATTTGGTGTGAATTGGGAGGATTATCAGAATCCGGTGATGGAGATCACATCGGATGGATTATCTGGTTCTTGTTATTGCAAATTTGCAACGAGTGTGGTGGGACCTGATTCCAATTGGCCTTATGTGGGAGATGACGCAGATATTTTTGCGGCTAACTGGACCTTTGGAAATAAACTTACGATTGATTTATCAGATAAAAACTTATCTGGGAAACAATCTCTGTATTTTAGCATGAATGGTGATGACTTTGAGGGAAATATTACCATTCGAATCAAAGAGAAATCATAATATCAAGACAGCAATTCGGATTGTGACGGAAATGGAGTTCTTAGGAGCTCCATTTCTTTTGTTGAAAGTTGAACAAATTTCATCTTAAAAATGAACAAAATAAAACATTCTCTCTTTACATTTTAAAAAATCGTTATATAATAGTTACTGCTGAGAAAAATTCGACATTGAAGTGAAAAAAATTCACGAATAAGATTTGATGAAGGTGCATAGTCGCCTATATCATTATAGGAAAATTTGGAGGAAAGATCATGAAAAATGGAATTGAGATTAGATGGCATGGCCGTGGAGGTCAGGGCGCAAAGACTGCAGCCCTGCTGCTGGCAGATGTAGCATTTAAGACGGGGCAAAATGTGCAGGGATTTCCAGAGTATGGTCCGGAGCGCATGGGTGCGCCGATCACGGCATATAACCGGATCAGCTCTGATAAGATCCGGGTACATTCCAACATCTATCATCCGGACTATGTTGTGGTGGTGGATGAGACATTGCTGGAGTCGGTGGATGTAACCGCAGGATTGAAACCAACCGGTGCTATCATCGTCAATACACCGAAGTCTAAGGAAGAGATTATGCCACATTTAAAAGGATACGAGGGGCGTGTCTATACCGTAGATGGCCGTAAGATTTCGGTGGATGCTTTGGGGAAGAATTTCCCAAATTCACCAATGTTAGCGGCAACGGTAGCAGTCAGTGGTGTGATGTCCAGAGATAAATTTATCGGCGAAATGAGGGCATCGTATCAGCACAAGTTTGCCAAGAAGCCAGAGGTGATCGATGGCAATATGCAGGCGTTAGAAGTGGCATTTGATGTTATCGAGGAAGCAATCGGGAAAGAAGCATAAAACGTTTCAGAATGGAGGAAGAGATGAGAACTGATATCACAAAGATCAATGAAAAGACTCCTCATCAGGAGTTGACAGAGGGATTGATGGTCTTCGAGGGCGGTACTTCCAAACTATTTAATACAGGTGAGTGGAGAACCAATACCCCTATATACTATAAGGATAAATGTAAACAATGCCTGTTGTGCACTCCGGTTTGTCCGGATGGGTGCATTCCGGTAAAGGATAGCCAGAGACAGGAATTTGATATGGATCATTGTAAAGGCTGTGGTATTTGTGCGGCCGTATGTCCATTTGGAGCAATCGAGATGAAGGAGGGACAGCAGTAATGTCAATCAAAGAACGTATGTCAGGTAATGAAGCAGTTGCATATGCAATTCGCCAGGTGAATCCGGATGTAATGCCGGCATTCCCGATCACTCCTTCTACGGAGATTCCGCAGATGGTATCAACATATATTGCAAATGGAGAGATGGAGACAGAGTTTATTCCGGTGGAGAGTGAGCATTCCTCCATGAGTGCTACCATAGGGGCTGAGGCGGCTGGTGCCCGCAGTCTGACGGCGACTTCTTCCGCAGGTTTGGCATTGATGTGGGAGGAGTTATTATTAGCAGCATCCAATCGTCTGCCATGTGCCTTGGCACTGGTAAACCGTACTTTATCCGGTCCGATCAATATCAACTGTGACCATTCCGATGGTATGGGTGCCCGTGATACTGGCTGGATTCAGATTTATGCAGAGAATAATCAGGAAGCTTATGATAACTTTATTCAGGCATATCCCATTGCAGAGGATCCCAGAGTGCATTTGCCGATCATGATCTGTCAGGACGGCTTCATCACCAGCCATGCGGTGGAAAATATTGAGTTATTAGAGGATGAGATTGTCAAAAACTTTGTAGGGGAGTATCAGCCAGAGGAGTTCTTATTGAATCCGGGAAAGCCGATTTCTGTGGGACCATATTCCGTTAGTAACTATGCGATGGAAGCAAAGAAAAATCAAGAGGAAGCATTAGAACGTTCGCAGGAAGTGATCTTGGAGGTTGCGAAAAAGTTTGCGGCGGCATCCGGCAGAGAATATGGCCTGTTTGAAGAATATCGGACAGAGGATGCGGATTATATTATTCTGATCATAGGCTCTGCGGCAGGCACTGCCAAAGAAGCTGTGGATCAATTACGCGAACAGGGGAAAAAGGTTGGTGTATTGAAATTACGTGTGTTCCGCCCGTTCCCGGCGAAAGAGATTGCCCAGGCACTCAAGGATTGTAAGGCGGTGGCCATACTGGATCGTTGTGAAAGCTACAATGGTAACGGCGGACCGCTTGGCAGTGAAGTGACATCGGCACTATTCCGTGAGAAGGTTATGATTGAGGCAGTGAATTATATTTACGGCTTGGCAGGCCGTGATTTCACTGTATCTGATGCGGTCAGCGTATTTCGGGAATTGGAAGATATGGTGGAGCAAGGAAAAGAAGTGGAGCAGTATCAGTACATTCGGTTGAGAAAATAAGTGTAAGGAGTTTTAGGAAAATATGAGTGATTTGAGTTTGAAAACGATAATGAATAAACCAGAACGTTTGGCGCCTGGACATCGTATGTGTGCCGGTTGTGGTGCAACAATCGCTGTACGTGCTGTCCTGCGTGCTTTGCATGAGGGGGACCAGGCGGTGATTGGTAATGCGACAGGATGTCTGGAGGTATCTTCTTTCATGTATCCATATACATCCTGGGAAGACAGCTATATACATAATGCATTTGAAAATGCAGGTGCGACTTTAAGTGGTGTGGAAACCGCGTACAAAGCCTTGAAAAAGAGAGGAAAATTACCGGAAGATGTAACTTATAAATTTATTACCTTTGGTGGGGATGGTGGTACGTATGATATCGGCTTCCAGTCTCTTTCGGGTGCTATGGAGCGTGGACACGATATGGTGTATGTCTGTTATGATAATGGAGCTTATATGAATACAGGCATTCAGCGTTCGTCAGCAACACCAATGTATGCAGACACCACCACAACGCCAGTGGGATCTGAATCCAATGGTAAGATGCAAAATCGTAAGGATCTGGCCAGTATTATTGCAGATCATGATGTTCCATATGTTGGACAGACCACTTTCACCAATAACTTTATGGATTTGCACCGCAAGGCAGAGAAAGCGATTTATACAGAGGGAGCTGCTTTCTTGAATGTGCTTACTCCTTGCCCGCGTGGATGGAGATACGATACGCCGGACATTATGAATATCTGTAAGTTGGCAGTGGAAACCTGTTATTGGCCAATGTTTGAGGTGGATCATGGTAAATGGATTCTGACTTACGAGCCAAAGAAGAAGTTGCCAATCGAGGATTTCTTGCGTGCGCAGGGACGTTTCAAGCATCTATTTAAGCCAGGCAATGAAGATCTCATTGAGCAGTTCCAGGCTGAGGTTGACAGACGGTGGGAAGATTTGTTATACAAGTGTAATCGATAAAGCGAGTAATGATATGACGTTATTAATGTATCAGGTGTTTAAAACGGTGGCAGAACAGGGAAGCTTCCGTCAGGCAGCAGATATCATGGGGCTGACACCGTCTGCGATCAGTCATACGATTGCATCGTTAGAAGCGGAATTGGGATTTTCGGTGCTGAATCGGAATAAGGCAGGTGTCACTTTGACTAATTATGGGGAGCACTTACTTCCCTATGTTAATACTGTGTTAAAGAGTGATGAAAGTTTGCAGCAAGCGATTGCTGAGTTTAACGGTCTGAAAAAGGGGACGGTCAAGATCGGCAGTTTTTCCAGTGTCTGTACGAATTGGATTCCCGATATCGTACATTCCTTCGGAGCATTATATCCGGGTATTCACATAGAGGTCTTTCAAGGAACCTATGATGATGTGGTGTATTGGTTAAAAAATGGTATTGTGGATCTGGGGTTTCTGTCCGTGTCCAGTGCGGCGGATCTGCCGATAGAGCCGCTCTATCAGGACCCGTTGATCTGTGTGATGCCGAAAGGTGTCCGTTCAGATGAACAGGGCGATTGCATTGGAATTGACGAAATGCGTCAGTATCCTTTTGTGGTTCAGAGAGAGTCCACCGATGCAGATATTCAGAATTTTTTGAAGGAAAATTCCCTGGCGGTACATTCCAGTTATCATGTGGTGGATGATTTGTCAACAGTGGCAATGGTGGCGAATGGATTCGGGATCTGTTTGATGCCGGAACTGACGATGCTGGATATTCCTTATGAGGTGGAGTGTTATCCTGTGAAACCGGATGCATACCGTATTATTGGTATCGCAACCTTAAATCCGGAGTTTATGGCGCCTGCTGTACGAACGATGTATAATCATATTTTGGAACAATATCGGAAAATAGAGTAATATTATTTTTCTGTGGGTTGGATAGCAACGATGAAAAAAAGATAGCCTGTGAATACAAACATTCACAGGCTATCTTTCTTTGCTTATGGGTATTTATATAAGTTATTCATAATCCTTCACATTACTGCTATCTACTTTTTCAAACGGTACCCATACATATTTATGATTATCAGCCAGATATTTTAGTCCGTCTAAGGTATCTCCCTGGGAAATACGGGCAGCAGCCTTGACCAGATATTCGCCTTGACCGGTGGCGGACTGGCATACGGTGAATGCCATTGTTCCTGCTTCTATAGCCTGACATCCTTCGGCGGTGGCATCAATTCCGACGATCTTTAGATCTTTGCCGGGTTCTACACCGTTTTCCTGGCACGCCTGCATAACACCCAGAGCCATAGAATCATTATTGCAAGCCACTACATCCACAGGTTGTTTGGTCTTTAGGAATACTTCAAATTCGGATTTGGCAATATCGGTGTCCCAGTCAGCATAATCATCAAACACATAGTTGATGGTTTTGCCTGATTTGTTTAAGGCAGATTTAAGTGCGTTAGTTCTGCCTAAAGTAGCAGAATGAAGTTTCTGCCCTTCTAAGATGGCTACATTAATGGTATCCTGATCGGCAAATTCTTCTAAAATATATTCTGCCTGATATTTTCCGGCATCTTCCTCATTGGACCCGACGAATACTGCTTTATCAGCAGTCAGGCGTTCCTCATCGGGACAGGAATTCCAAAATAGCATCGGAATATCCCCGGCTGTTACCTGTAATTGTAATGTTGTATCCACATCTACAGGATTGCAGAGAATAATGTCATAGCCTCCATCTACTGCTTCTTGAATCTGTGACAGTTGGTTTTCCAGAGAACCTTCTGCGTCTTTTAAGGTGATTTCTGCGCCTATGGCTTCTGCTTTCTCTTTGGCTGTATCCATGAGTGCCTGGCGGAATGTGTCGGCAGAAGAAACGGTCAAATACATTTTGACACCTTTTGCGGATTCCTGCTTGTCACTGCCACCGTTTTTGTTACATCCGGTAAACAGGGACAGACATAAGATTAATATCATCAATAATTGAATACTCTTTTTCATGATCATGCCTCCTCCCTAAATTTTGAACTTATCAATTTGCTTGGACAGGTTATCGGCACTTTCGGACAAATCTTGTGTATCCGTCATAACAGATTTACTGCTGGATGCAATATTATTTGCCTGTTCTACCATGTTTTCAGAAGTGGCATGGATTTCTTCTGTACTAGCGGCCTGTTCCTGTGAAATTGCTGCTACGTTATTGGCAACATCATCAACTTCGTTGACCTTGTTGCGCATTTGCACCACCAGATTGCCGGTTTGGTGAATATCTTCAAAAATTTCATCAAAGGTATTTAATGCCATATCAATCTTTTCGCTGCTGGCATCAATGCTTTGGATGCTGTGGTTAGCCTGTTGTATGGTTTCATGTACCAGTCGTGTGATTTCTTCGATCAGTTGTACGATCGTTTCCACGGATTCGGTACTGTTTTGTGCCAGTTTTCCAATCTCGGATGCCACTACGGCAAAGCCTTTTCCTGCTTCGCCGGCACGGGCGGCTTCGATGGAAGCATTCAGTGATAGGAGATTGGTTTCCTCTGCAATGCTTCCAATCACCGTGACAATACTTGTAATCTCATTGGAAGCTTTGCCGACTTTGTCAATGGATTCGTCCAGTTTATTGATGGACTGGCGGATCGTATCCATTGCATCATTGACCTGTTGCATTTCATTTTTGCCTTTTTCCGATACAGAAACGGTTTGCTTCATATATCGTTCTACTTCATCACTGGTATTTTTAGTATCCGATACCACCAATGCCAATGCGGTGGCGTTATCTGCAATATCAGTGATCGACTCTGCTAACTGATCCACTGTATTGTTTAATTCGCGCATGGAGTCTGCCTGGATCTTTGCCACATCATACATATCCACAGACAAACCGTTGGTGGTAGTAGAGTGATCGGTTACCTGTTGTGAAATATGTTGAATATCCTGAATCATGCTGCGGATGGAAGTGATGAAATTCTCTACGCTGCTTCCCATCCGGCCAATTTCATCACGTCCTTTGGTATTTACGTTGACGGTGAAATCACCATCTGCCATCGTAGTGATGGTTTCGGTAAGATTCCGAACCGGTTTGATCAAAATATGTACAGCCCGTTCGATTAGGATAATCAATAAAAGGATGGCAATGACTCCTAAAATCAACATCTGGGTACGAAGCTTATTTACATCACTGTAAATGATGCGATCTGGAATATAAGAAACCAAAATCCAGTCTGTACCATCAATCGTATCAAATGCCGTGAGATTACCATCGATTTCGCAGTCTTCATAGGACTCTGCATCGATTTTTTTGGCAACTCCTGTTAGGAATTGATCGGATTTATTGTCTTCCAAGGTGGTGGAGATCAAGGAATCATCACGATGTGCCAGAATAGTACCATCCCGGGGATCAACTAAGAAAGCGGCAGCATCGTCCATCTTGACAAAGGAATTAACGATAATGGAGATACGCTGTAGAGATACATCCGCTGATAGCACACGAACATTGTCACTGCCATCATTGATAATCGCGGAAGCGCTGACCTGATTTTCACCAGAGTCACTCTGGTAAGCTTTGGTATAACGCATATTAATACGGGTCAATCCCTCTTTGTACCAGGTGGAATTTTGAACATCCTGAAATGTTTGCTGGGATTCGGTGGCTTTCATCACATTTCCCTGCATATCTGCCACATATAAGCCATTGGCATAGTTGGCATTATAACCATAGTATGCGTCCAACTGTTGCTGTAGGGCTTCCTCCGTTGGATGCGTTTGTTCCATGTTTTGTTTGACAGCAGAAAAAGCTGCCAGGTTTTGATCCAGCCAGGCGGCAATGCTGGTTGACTGGTAACTGATCGAGGAATCCAAGAGTGCAGTTGCATTCTTGGCAATGATTTTGCTAGAAAGAGTATAGGATAATACGATCATGATGATAAAGAGAATCGTAATAATCGGAATGATAATTCCAATCATACGGGTCTTGATCGAAACTTTTCTTTCTTTTTTTGTTTTCTTGTGTTTTGCCATAATAGACCTCCCATCCTTAAAATGATTCTTTGTTTCTTATTATAAAGTTATTTCGTGTAATTGTCTATAAAAAACATGAGAATAATATACTAATTACGTCTTGGCCTGGCATTATTAGGGACGGCTCCGGATATGAAAGTCCATCTGTTGGGACGAGAATGGAATATCTTGTTGAATTACAATGAGGATTCACGTATAATCGTGGCAAAAGGACAGAGGAGAAATGATAGAAGGAGGGGGATATCATGCAAAAGAAAGGAACTAATTATCTGATATTAATCGTGATCTGTGTGATCGCTATGGGAGCTTTGCTGGTGGGGAGACATCTTGCGGGTGAGGTATCCCGGGATAAAAGAGGATTATCTGACACAAAAAATGTGCAGGAAGTCCGGACGGGAGGTAAGGAATCGGGGGAAACTGCGACTGCTGTTCCGGGAGAAGGTTCTGGTGATTCTCAGGAGATGGCAGAACAGAGGGATTCTTTCTTGGATGCGGACGGTAACACATTAGAAACACGAATCCATACACCGGAGGGATATACACGTGTTCCTGATGATGCGGACAGTCTGGCAACGTTTTTGCGGTCTTATCAGATGAAGAAAGATGGAAGCAAGGTGCGTTTGTATAATGGGAAAAAGAAAGGGAATCAAAATGCGCATGTGGCTGTTTTCCGACTTCCCATCGAGAATGTGGATTTGCAGCAGTGCGCTGATTCTGTGATGCGGGTGTATGCAGAATATTATTGGCAAACGGATCAGAAAGATAAGATTAGGTTTCATTTTGTGGATGGATTTCTGGCAGAGTATCGTAAGTGGCAGCAAGGCTACCGAATTGATGTGGGGGATACCGGAAGTTCCTGGGTGAAATCTGCGTCGGCAGATTCTTCTTATGAGTGTTTTCAGAAATATCTCCGGGTGGTATTCTCCTATGCCAGTACTCTTTCGATGGAGCAGGAATCCCGCAAAATTAAATTACAAGAATTGCAGGTGGGAGATATTTTTATCAAAGGGGGTAGTCCGGGGCATGTGGTTATGGTAGTGGATGTCTGTGAAAATATGGAAGGAAAGAAAGCATTTCTTCTGGCACAGGGATATATGCCAGCACAAGAGTTTCATGTACTCAAGAATCCCGCGCATGAGGAGGACCCGTGGTACTATGTGAGCGAGGTGCGTTATCCATTCCAGACCCCGGAGTATACTTTTGATCAGGGAAGTCTGCGTCGTCCAAAGTATTAATCTGAGATAATTCTTTGATGGACTGCTTAGATTTTCTTTCTTTAGGAAACTTGTTCATCTCCTGTCATATAAACGTTTCATAGCGTGTCCGGTATCTTTACGAGCAAATAATAGTCCCCAGTAGGTTGACAAATTAAACCAAATATTCTATAATGGTTTACAGATGAAACCTATGATAGAAAAGGAGGTTTATTTATGGGTGAAGAACTTCATATTACTAACAAGGAATGGTATGTGATGAAGTGCCTCTGGGAGCGGGCGCCAAAGACATTGATGGAATTAGTGGGCGAATTGAGGGAATCTCCAGGGTGGAGCAAGAGCACGTGTGCCACTATGGTAAGGCGTATGACCCAGAAGGGACTGATTCGGTACGAGGAAGAAGGTAAGACAAAATATTTTTTTCCGAAGATTGCCAGAGAAGAGGTGGAGGTACAGGAAACAAAGGATTTTTTACAGCGCATTTATGATGGGAGTATCGGTATGATGATGAGTACTCTGGTGGCACGGGATGGTCTTACCGGGGAGGATATCGCACAGTTGCGGCAAATATTACAGGAAGCAGAGACCAACCAGCCGGAACACAAGAACAAATAGAGGGATTGGTTACAGGTCGTGGAAGATGCGGCTGAGAGATGTGATTGATGGAAGGGGAAGGATGATGAGGGAAGTTATGGTAGAGTTACTGGTAGAATCTTCGGTGCTGATCATATTGATTTTGGCGCTGCGGACAATTTTTAGCGGGCGTATCCGCTATTGCATATTATACGGACTGTGGGGGTTGGTGGCTTTGCGGTTACTTCTGCCTGTACCGCTGTTACAGACTTCTGTAAATGTAATGCAGGTATGGAATGAGGCATCGGCTATGTTGCAACATCAGTCTGTAAAATGGGACGACAAGGGCGGGGAGGTCGGACAGGGTCAATCGGAAAAACAAATTCGGTCAGACAGACAGGAGCAGAACGCTCTGGATCAGCAAGACAGCACTATGTCCGCAGAAGAAGAGACAAGTTCTGATGATGTGCAGGGAATAGAAGATGGGAAGTCATCCGTTTCTAAGAATCAGACAGAGCCATCGAAACGTGTGTGGGAGCGAGAGGGGGTGCTGGAAGAGGGTAATCAGACCGAGGGAGGATTATCGAAGGTTTTGTGCCGCTTGCAAGATATAGGTTTGAAGAGAATTGTTTCAGCGGTCTGGATGGCAGGAATGATGATTTGCCTTCTGGTGCTGATGAGCGCAAATTTCAATCTATACCGCAAGTTATACAAGGATCGTAAATTATATACGGAACGCAGATTATCTATGGTCCGCGGAATGTATGAAGGGTGTAAAAACGGACAGCATTTAAGAGTATATACGACATCGGTGCTTTCTTCCCCATGTCTCTATGGCTTTGTGCGGCCGGCCATATATTTGCCGAGAGATTTGGTAGATGAGATATCGGATACTAATTTGGGGCAGGTGGTTGCACACGAACAAATGCATTATTGCCATAGGGATCATATCTGGTCTGTGCTTCGGATGCTTTTGGTGTCTCTCTATTGGTATGATCCATTGGTGTGGCTGGCGGCGCTTGTGGCAAAGAGAGATGCGGAATTTGCCTGTGATGAATCTGTGGTAAGGGAGCTGGGAGAGAGTCAAAGACACCAGTATGCAGTTATGTTACTGGAAGTGGCAGAGTATCGTCAGTTATCGCATTTGTTTTGTTCGATTACTGCCATGAGCAGACAGGGAAAACAATTAGAGCAACGTATTCGTGCGCTTGGTTCGACGAAGAGAATCCGTCCGGTTTATTTGCTGCCGTTTATCGCAGTCGTGCTATGTGTTGCAGTCATCACTTTTACAGGTGGCGGAAATAATGATGAATTGTCCCAAAAGAAGGACATGCGGGCGGAAGCGCGTCAAATCGGCAAAAAGGCAGAAAGTATGGCAGAGAATGTAGTGGGTGGGACAGCAAAGGCAGGGAAAACATCGGCTTCGGATACTTCATCTCTGCAACTATCTGATGAGATGACGATGGAAGAACTGATGCGGCTCTGTGCCGAAGGAAGGATTGGCCAGGTTACTTCGGAACAGTTTATGAGTTACCGTAATGCACAGAGGACGGAGGAATCTGCTGATGATCTGTCCTACCATATTATATACGATGATCTGACATTCCCCGATCGGGAAGATGATGATCTGTACCGGCTTTCTGTGGATGTAGATAAGTCTTCGGAGTCTATCGAGAGGATTTACATAGAACAATTAGATACTGATCGGGATGACATGTTGACAGAAAGCGCAATCCTATATGTGGGAGAGGAGTATCAGGAGACGGCTTCGTATGTGAAAAGCATTGCAGAATTTTTGGATCATGATGATGTTCTGGACAAAACCATTCACTATGTTTTACCGGAAGGATTGCAGAATGGACGTTGTGTCTATGGGTTAGGTGGGACGTCCAATGATCCAGGCAGGCTGTTTATGACAGAGAAGCAAGAGAGAAAAAACGGTGTATACGGTTATCAGCATACATTAGTGTGGTCTGCGGATGGCGGCATGATGCAGATGGAACTAGGAACGGATGCAGATGGTCTGTTGCATATGCCTCTGTCAAATTATAATGGAAATGGCAAAGGGGCAGCCATTGGTGTGAAACAAATAGAGGGGAGAAAGGGAGCTTTGACAGCAGTCAATGTGGCGAATGGGATTGCCAGTGTGGAAGCGGTTCAGATTCAGCCGGAAGCATATTTGGGTGATCTGTGCTGGTATCACCCGGAAGGCTATCGAAGTAAAAAACACTATATAACAAAATTAGAGGTGAAATCCAAGTCCGCAGAGCTGTTGCCTCGAAAACTATGGATCGGCTGTATCCAGCCGGAAAATAGTTCGTTAAATACACAGGGAGAGGGGATGGGCTATGTATTCTTTTTGGATCAGGATAAGTATTCTAAACAGGATATGATTGATCTGTTGCTTTCTGTCAATGTGCAGATACAGTAATAAATGGCACAGGCATCAGAGATCATTTCAAACGGAAATAAATTTTCAGGGAAGAAGCGGTTTGGTCTCTCATTCTGGCAATAAGATAGTAAAGAATGAGAGGAGGAAGGATCGATGAATCAGCCAGGGAATATATTGAAGGGTATCATAGAATACCGGGAACCGGAGGAGGACACAAAGTATGGACGGAAAAAATACCTTTTGTTTCGGATTGGTTTATGTAGTTTGATTCTTTTGATTGGTTATGGCGGCGTCCGATATGGTGTCAATGTCTATCTGGCAAGACTGGCGGAGGGGGAGTTACAGACGGCTTCCTCCTATCAGAAAATATACCAGAGTTTTGCGCGGGTGGAGGCGAGACAGTTACATATCCAGAAAAAATGGGAAAATCATCGGGGGATGAATGGATCACAGGATGAGAAAAATGGGAATTTACTTTTTTTGATGTCCGGCAGCAGTGTTGCATCGGCAGCTTTGGGAGAGGTGATGGCTGTCACAGGGTTAGGGAACAGTGGAATTGGTCAATACCGGCAATACATGACAGCAGGAGAGAGCGGCAGTGATGTGTTTGAGACATGGGAGAAATATCAGGATGGCACAGGGCGGTCGCTCCTGGACGGAGAGGGTGAACTGACAGAGAGGCAGAGGGAAGTGATAGAGCCGGATCAATTTGTAGTGGAGGGGGAGTTTATATATACCCTTTGGCAAGAAGGGGATTTATCTTATGATAGCGGAGAGACCCATTTGGTGGTGTATCATGTGGCGGACGGCAGATTGGATCAAATTTATGTCAGCCCGTGGGTTATGAGCGAGGGAAGCGGGGCAGAACTAATGGTATCCGGTCATTATCTTTATATTACTACGAATATCAGTGAATATGAGGAAGGACTCGATGAGTTGAAACAAAAATCCTGTGCTGCTTATGTATATGATATTACAGATCCGTCACATCCGAAACGGGCGCATATGCTGACACAGTCGGGGGAGTATACTTCCATGAGAATACAGGGAAAGTATCTTTATATTTTTTCTAAATTTCAAGATTTTGAAGCATGGGATCAGAAGGATGTTGATGATTATATTCCCAAAGTAGACGGAAAGAAGATTTTGGCAGAGGATATCTATATACAGAGGGATTTGTATGGTACAGGATACGTGGTGATAAGTGCGTATAGTCTGGAGAATCCGGCAAGCCCGAAACTTATGATGGCGAAAGCGGTGGCTGGTACCGCGGAGTTGGTTCGGATTGGCGGGGATCAGATCTATATTTGCAGTGAGGTTGTGCCAAAAAATTCGGATCGGACAGATCGTACTGGGGTGACGATATTATCCTATGAAAATGGGGAAGTCAATGGGACAGGGCATCTTATTGTTACAGGCAGCATTGATATGATGCAGCCTGTCAGGGTCAATGGGACATGTTTAAGTATGCATATGAAGGTTCATTCGTACCGTGGCAGCTTTGTGGAGATTGAGGGCTGGATGTTTCCGGGATGGGAGGGAGTACCGCTAAAGATACAAATGGGGGAGGAATCGATCAAGACTGAGGAACAATTTGTCTGTGTGGATGGAGCTGGTGATAAAGTTCATGAGATGGATGACTTGACATCGGAAGAAATGATTCAGGATACTTCTTTTCATGGGCAGCTTTTCGCAGTAGATGAACGGAATTTTATCGGTGTGGGACATACGGGAGACGATAAAAATGTAAAACTACTCTGGTATCGGTTTGTGACAGAAGATCAGCCGGTGATTCAAGCCGGTATTTCCTTAAAGGAATATTATTCTCTGGTAACAGAGGATGTTCGTATGATCTATTTTGATGCCGAAAGAGCGTTGATCGGGTTTTGTACGACGGGCAGCCGTGGTGTGGTATATTACCTATATCGGTATCAGCAGGAAGACGGTATAGAAGGAGTATCTTTTCAGAAACTTTGCGAAGAAAACTTCGGTAAAGACAGTAATAAGAATGTATGGATTCGTGGTACGATGATGCCGACGGAAGAGGATACATTTTATATGATTCGCAGTGGCGGTTATGAGATGAGCGGGTTATCCCTGCGTTTGGACCGGGAATAGGCAAAGGAATAACGCAAGGTGGTCTAAACAAAAATAAAGAAAGTCAAACCGGTTTCCTATTGACAAATCCCTCCAATCCGACTAAGATAAAGCTATATGAACAAAGACGATGACAGAGACAGTAGCCCTCTGAAGAAGCGATAGTGAGTCCGGGATAGTGGAAACCGGATGTGGAGTAAGAGATGGTGAATATCACTCTAGAGTTGCAAACTGGAAAATCAGAACGATATTTTGACAGTACAGTTTGCCGGCACCCGCCGTTAACAGGGTCATGTATCGAATGTGAATACCGCATTCCGTACATCAGATAGGTGGTTACGATAGTTATACTCTCGTCCTATTTGGGGACGGGAGTTTTTCTTTTATAGCAAGAAATTAATTTCTGTCTGTTCATATGTAAAGTAACTAATGTTATTCGCCCAAGGGGGTAAACAGGAAAAAGGAGGTAAATCAAATGTACGAAAAAGTATCAACAGACCTGAACTTTGTTGACCGTGAGAAAAATGTCGGCAAATTTTGGCGCAACCAGCAAATCTTCGAGAAATCCATGAAGATCCGTGAAGGGAATCCGGTTTATACCTTTTATGACGGACCGCCTACTGCGAATGGTAAGCCGCATATTGGCCATGTTCTGACCCGCGTGATCAAGGATATGATTCCCCGCTACAAGACGATGAAGGGATATATGGTTCCGCGCAAAGCCGGCTGGGATACACATGGTTTACCGGTAGAACTGGAAGTGGAGAAGCTGCTTGGGCTGGATGGCAAGGAACAGATCGAGGAATACGGTATGGAGCCATTTATCAAGCAATGTAAGGAATCTGTATGGAAATACAAGGGTATGTGGGAGGATTTCTCCGGCACTGTAGGTTTCTGGGCGGATATGGATAACCCATATGTTACCTATGATGATAACTTCATTGAATCAGAGTGGTGGGCATTAAAAGAGATCTGGAATAAGAAATTATTATACAAGGGATTTAAGATTGTGCCATACTGTCCTAGATGTGGGACACCGTTGTCATCCCAGGAGGTGGCGCAGGGATATAAATTAGTCAAAGAGCGCTCTGCGATTGTTCGATTCAAAGTGGTTGGGGAAGACGCATATTTCCTGGCGTGGACTACCACACCTTGGACATTGCCTTCCAACGTGGCACTGTGTGTAAACCCGGATGATAATTATATCAAGGTGAAGGCAGCGGATGGGTATACGTATTATATCGCAGAGGCATTGGCGGATACCGTATTAGGTAAGTTATCAGATGCTGAAAACGGTGTTTCCGCTTATGAAGTATTGGAGAGTTATACAGGAAAAGATTTAGAGTACAAGGAGTATGAGCCATTATATGCTTGTGCAAAGGATTGTGCAGATAAGCAGCACAAGAAGGGATTCTTTGTAACTTGTGACAGCTATGTTACCATGTCCGATGGTACCGGAATCGTGCATATAGCGCCTGCTTTTGGTGAAGACGATGCAAATGTGGGACGCAACTATGACCTGCCGTTTGTGCAGTTTGTTACAGGCAAGGGTGAAATGAGTGAGGAAACTCCATTTGCGGGCCTGTTCGTCAAGAAAGCAGATCCCGAAGTCTTAAAGGATCTGGATGCGTCTGGAAAATTATTTGATGCGCCTAAGTTTGAACATGATTATCCGCATTGCTGGCGTTGTGATACACCATTGATTTATTATGCGCGTGAGTCCTGGTTTATCAAGATGACGGAAGTCCGCGATGATCTGGTACGCAATAATAATACTGTCAACTGGATCCCGGATTCCATCGGTACCGGACGTTTCGGTAATTGGTTAGAAAATATTCAGGATTGGGGTATTTCCCGTAACCGTTACTGGGGAACTCCTTTAAATATCTGGGAGTGTGAGGGTTGTGGCAGGCAGGAATCCATTGGCAGCCGTGCGGAACTGGCAGAGCGTAGTGGCAATCCGGATCATGCCAAGATTGAGCTGCATCGTCCATATATTGATGAAGTTACATTTACCTGTCCGGATTGTGGAGGTACGGTGAAGCGTGTACCGGAAGTAATTGACTGCTGGTTTGACAGTGGCGCGATGCCTTTTGCACAGCATCATTATCCATTTGAGAATCAGGATTTGTTCGAGCAGCAGTTTCCGGCACAATTTATTTCGGAGGCGGTGGATCAGACCCGTGGCTGGTTCTATTCTTTGATGGCAGAATCCACTTTATTATTTAATAAGGCTCCGTATGAGAATGTGATCGTATTGGGTCATGTGCAGGATGAAAATGGACAGAAGATGAGTAAGTCCAAAGGAAATGCGGTAGATCCGTTCGATGCCTTAGAGCAGTATGGTGCAGATGCCATTCGCTGGTATTTCTATGTCAACAGTGCACCGTGGCTGCCAAACCGTTTTCACGGAAAGGCGGTACAGGAAGGACAGCGCAAGTTCATGGGTACGCTTTGGAATACCTATGCTTTCTTTGTATTGTATGCCAATATTGATGAATTTGATGCTACGAAATATACATTGGAATATGATCAGTTACCGGTGATGGATAAATGGTTATTATCCCGGCTGAATAGTACCGTCAAGGCGGTAGATGAGAACCTGGCTGCCTATAAGATTCCGGAGACTGCCCGGGCATTGCAGGATTTCGTTGATGAGATGAGTAACTGGTATGTGCGTCGGTGTCGTGACCGTTTCTGGGCAAAGGGAATGGAACAGGATAAGATCAATGCATATATGACGCTGCATACGGCATTGGTGACGATTGCGAAAGCAGCAGCGCCGATGATTCCTTTTATGACAGAGGATATCTACCGCAATCTGGTTTGTTCTGTCGATCCAAGTGCCCCGGAAAGCGTACATCTGTGTGATTTCCCGGAGGTAAATGAGGCGCAGATTGACGCAGAGTTAGAAGCGGATATGGAGGTAGTTTTGGAGGCTGTGGTATTAGGGCGTGCCTGCCGTAATACAGCCAACATCAAAAACCGTCAGCCGATTGGTAAGATGTACGTAAAAGCGGACAAGAGTTTATCTCAGTTCTATCTGGATATTATCAAGGATGAGTTAAATGTCAAGGAAGCAGAGCAGACAGAGGATGTCAGTGCGTTGACTACCTATACTTTCAAGCCTCAGTTAAAGACTTTGGGACGTCGTTTTGGCAAAAATATTAATGCCGTGAGAGAGATTCTGGCCGGACTGGATGGTCAGAAGGCGATGGCAGAGTTAAGGGAACAGGGAACGCTGACGATCACTGTGGATGGTAATGCGGAAGCTTTGGCAGAAGAGGATCTGTTGATCGAAGCTGCTCAGATGGAAGGTTTTATCTCGGACAGCGATCATGGTATCACAGTGGTATTGGATACCAATATGACATCGGAGTTGTTGGAGGAAGGTTTTGTACGAGAGATCACCAGCAAGATTCAGACGATGCGAAAGGATGCCGGTTTCGAAGTGACAGATCATATTCGTGTCAGTATGCAGGATAATGCCAAGGTACAGGATACGGTGGAAAAGAATGCAGCACAGATTCAGGCAGATGTTTTGGCAGATGAGGTTGTATATGATGCGGCAGCAGGATTCACGAAAGAATGGAACATCAACGGCGAGAAAGTAACCCTTGGTGTGGAGAAATTGTAATCATAGAGTATCACTGTGATGTGAACCGGACTGGTCCCGGGGATTAGATCAAAGTATCTAACCCGGGATTAGTTTTTTATTCGCACAGGAAATTCCTCCTATTCGATAAAAACACACTCCGTCACTATGGAACCCATCGGGGAGGACGCTAATCCGATAATCGGGAAAGTCGAAATATCGCGAATGAGCGCGAAATATGACGACAGAAACCTGTGTTATTGGCAAAATAAAAGTAGAGAATTGCGTAGAAAAGGGGTAAAATATGGATTAATTTCTCTTATTCCATTCGGAATATATGGAATGCGGAAGTGATATCAGGCAAAAAGGATTCTATTATTATCAAACACGCCGGCTATAATCGAGATATTCCTGCTGGTGGCGAAGTGACATTTGGATTTTCCGCTGACGGAGAGTTTTCAGACTTTCCACAGAGTTACATTTTTGTGGGCGCGACGTCTGTACTTGATGAGTCGGAATATTCGATTGACTATCGCATAGAAGAAAAGTGGCAGGATGGTTTTAAGGCGGAAGTGACTCTCACCAATCAATCAACCATTACTCTTGAGGATTGGGCGATTAAATGTGATTTTGATTGTGAGATTACGAATATTTGGAATGCCAAAATTAAAACACATCAAGATTCTATATATGAATTTGAAAATGCAGGGTATCATGCGGATATTAAGCCTGGTGAAAAGATAACATTTGGATTTATTGTATCAAACGGGGTATCCACAAGTAAATTGTCAGGCATCAGTCTTACTTTTTTTGACTATTCATTAGAAGAGGATTATTGTATGGTCAAGTTTGATCCATGCAGTGAGAATGTGACGGGTGTTCCGGGGGATATTCAGGCTGCGAAAGGATCATTATTAACGAAGCAGGATTATCCGCAACGAGAAGGATGGTACTTTCTTGGTTGGTACCGGGATAAAGAGTATCATCAGTATTTTGATTTTGATGAGGATACGGTCAATCAAGATATGACATTATATGCCAGATGGCTTAGTTTTGAGGATGACACGGATTCCGACAAGGATGGATTAACAGATTCCATCGAAGATTATATTGGAACTGAAAAGCATAAGAAGGATACAGATTTGGATGGACTTTCCGATTATTTTGAAATCAATCGGTCAAATACAAATCCGTTATTAAAGGACACGGATGGTAATGGCATTGCTGACGGTGATGAAGATTTTGATCAGGACAGTCTCCTCAATAAAGAGGAAGAAGCATATGGTACAGAGGTAAATGTACCCGATACCGATGGTGACGGCATATATGATGGGAAAGAGATCCATGAGACAGGGACAGATCCGCTAAAAGCTGATACGGACACCGATTCTTTGCCGGATGGCAGTGAGCTTACAATGGGACTGGATCCGTTGAAAATTGACACGGATGGGGACGGGATAAAGGATGCGGAGGAGGAAATAGAGCAGATCAAGGGAAACGATCCAAAGGATAGCTCAGATATCATAAAGAATATTAGTGTAAGGATGATATGTAAAGGGGCTCTGTGTGACAATCTTACGTTGGAGAATACCTTCAACAAAGACGTTATGTCTTCTAATGTGGTTGGTTTGGTGGGCTGTCCTGTGGAAATCACACCATCCTCTGCCTTGGAATTTGAGGATGCAGAAATCATGTTCACTTATGATGCGTCTAAACTGGGAGATGTCAAGGAAGAGGATCTCCGGATAATGTGGTATGATGAGAAAAATGATAAATATGTAATATTTGATAATAGTAAGGTAGATATGAAAGCACACACAGTTTCCTGTGTGACGACGCATTTTTCGACTTATCTGGTTGTCGATAAGAAACAATGGGATGCCGTCTGGTCTGAAAATGAAAGTTTATTTAAGAATGTCATGGATGCCATCAAAGGGATTGCTTCGGGAAAAGCTCATGAGTATAAATGTTATGAAAATGGAAAAACGTGGGAAGAAGCAAAGAAATATTGCGAAGAACAGGGAGGTCATCTTGCGACGATTACCTCCAGGGACGAACAAAAAATAGTGGAATCCCTAATCAGAGCGGAAGGGAAGAAGAATCTCTATTGGCTGGGAGGATATCGAAATATACAAAATGAGGAATGGAGCTGGGTTGATGACGAGGAATGGGAATATCATAATTTTCAGGAAGGACAGCCGGACAATGCATATGGAAAAGAAGATAAATTAGTAATTTACCGGAATAAATATCCGGGAATGTCAGGAGACTGCTTTGGTCTGTGGAATGACTTGAAATCGGACGGTTCTTATAATGGCGATACAACCTATTATTATGGATTGAAAAATCTGGGATTTATATGTGAATGGGACGGGGTAGAAACGACTGATTCTGACCATGATGGTATTTTAGATATTGTCGAAGAAACCGGATATATGTTATCCAATGGGCAAGTGATTGCCTCTGATCCGACAGAAAAGGATACGGATGGGGATGGTCTGACCGATGCGGAAGAAATGGGCGCAGAACCGGAGATTTCTTCCGTCAAGACAGAAGATGGAGAGTATACGATCATTGTCTGGCATCTAAAAAGTGATCCGAATAAAAAGGATACTGACAATGACGGGCTGTATGACGGTAAGGCCAGATGCATCGGAGACAAAGAGGCTGCACCTGCGGATCCGGATGATTTGACCATGAATGCGCCGGCTGGGTTGATTGATACGCATGTAATGCAGCAGGAAGTCGGAATCACGGCGGAAAATTATGATAGCGATGCACAATCAGCAAGCAGGGAGGATATGACGAAGAATATATTAAAAGAACTGGAAAAATTGCCTGGTGTCAAGAATAAGCAGGAACTTGCGGCTGTGATCGTCAATGAACTATTGAAAGCACAATCCTGTGCGAAAAATATTGCCGGCAATCACTTGGATGCGGAGACGCAAGAGGCGATTGTCAAAGGCTTTCAGTATACATTAACGGTAATAAGGTTCTTCTCTGAGGGGGATATACCGGAAGGTCTCGGAGCCGGTATACTCAATTTCATTCAAGACGATCAACAGATCGCCTATCATTCCCAACCGGAAACCTGGCAGCGATACTTTGGGTATAATAACTTTTATGATCAGGTGTTTGATATTGGCTCTAATATGCATTATTTACCCATTCAATTCCGAACTGGCGACAATCAATATGCGCTTTGGATGTGGAAAGGGGATTATTGGAATCTGAATTATGGCGCTGAAGTAGGGCTGTATCAATATGATAGAACGGTAGCAGGGTCAAAACAGTATAATGCCATAGATTACGAGGTGCCGATGACACTTAGCTTATACTACTACCAAAATCAGGAGGAATTTGAAAATATATTTAGCTGGAATCCCTCTACTCCTCAGTGGTGGATCACCGGATTTTCCGGTCATCAATTCGGTAAGGATTATGTCACATCTCCCAATCCTGATAAGATGGCGGTGGTGGCGTCCGTCGATTTAAGCGGCACCGGGTTATTTGATGGCATTTATTCTGCCAGAGAATCACAAAAAAATAGTAGATATAAGGATGCCTTTGATCGTTATTTGATATTTGATAGTGTGAAACAAAAGGTGTGGATTCTATGGTATGAAGGCATGGAGGATTTGATTGAGTAAAGGAGGGTTCAGATGAAACGTTTCACGAATCGGTGTGTTTTCCTATGGCTGGTCCTGATGATCACCTGTTTGGCGGGCTGTTCCATCGCCCACAAAAAATCAGGGACAGACCGTGGGAATACCTATATTGATCCCGTTGACGCGACGGAAACCGTGCTTCAGGCGATCCGGGATCAGGATGTGGAAAGTATTCATAAGATTTTCTGTCCCTATATACAGGAAAATGATCAGGAATTAGACCGTAAAATAGAGGGGATGTTTGAATTTATTGAGGGGGATATTATTGACTATGATGAACCGGGGCAAGATCTTGGTCGTTCAGGAAGTGATAGAGATAAAAATCATTTTAAAAGTCAATCTGCCGAGTCTATGACAGTGAAAACGGATCGGAATGCGGATTATGCAATAACGGTTTCTCTTATAAAAGAATATGAAAACAAGTCAGATCATATCGGCGTAACGAGCATCATGGTGTCCAACAAAGACAAGATGATATATGACAAAACAAAGGGAGGATATCCCGAGGATGCGATTTATCGTGTGGAATATGAAAAAACCTTTGAGGATTATTAGATTCCTGTGGTATAAAGGCATGGAGGGGTTGATTGAGTAAAGGAGGGTTCAGAGGAAACTCCTACTGCCCGGCCTATTGACAAATATCAGGGATCGTGTTACCCTTTTTTACAGAAACAACAGCAGATAGAGGTCGCACTCTTCATGAGTAGGATGTCTGATGTCGCAGGGGCAGAAGAGGAGATCCGAAAGGGAAAAGTGCCGAAGGGAATTGTATCCTGCGATGGGATTCCTTGGGCATGGCGTGAATAATGTCATGACTGTCATCAGTAGATGGAGCGCTATCGACTTTGATACGGTAAGGGATTTGTAGAGAAGCGATGTGTGATGCATCGCTTCTTTTTCTTCTTGAGATTCTGGGGAGGTTAAAGTCTGGAGTGCGCGAGACAGAGTGTTAGATCAAACGACAGGAAAGGAGACAGAGATGTCAATATTTCAAGGTGCGGGTGTAGCACTGATTACACCAATGAAAGAAAATATGGAGATCCATTATGATAAGTTAGATGAGATCTTGGAAGAACAAATTGCGGGTGGAACAGATGCCATCATTATCTGTGGTACGACGGGTGAAGCGGCAACCATGAGTGAGCAGGAGCATATGGATACGATTCGATTTGCAGTCGAACGTGTCAATCATAGGATTCCCGTGATTGCAGGGACAGGTTCTAATTGCACTGCTACGGCGGTACAGCTTAGCAAGGAGGCCGCAGAAGCAGGAGCGGATGGTCTGTTGGTGGTGACCCCGTATTACAATAAGGCTACACAGAGTGGTTTGATTGCCCATTATACTACGATTGCAAATGCGGTAGACACCCCGATTATCTTGTATAATGTGCCGAGTCGTACCGGATGTGCCTTACAGCCACAGACGATTGCTACGTTAGTTCGGGATGTAGATAACATTGTGGGCGTGAAAGAGGCATCTGGCAACATTAGTAATGTAGCGCAGATCATGCATTTGACCGATGGCCGGATTGATTTGTATTCCGGGAATGATGATCAGACGGTACCAATGTTATCTTTGGGAGGAATTGGCGTGATCTCAGTTTTATCCAATGTGGCGCCGCGTTATGTGCATGACATGGTAACGAAGTATCTGGAGGGTGACGTCCGCACTGCGGCTCAGATGCAGTTGGATTGTTTGCCTTTGTACGATGCTTTATTCTGTGAAGTGAATCCGATTCCAGTGAAAGCAGCAATGAATATGATGGGTAAAAATGTGGGAAGTCTGCGTGCGCCTCTGACGGAAATGGAGACGTCTCACAAGGAGCTTCTGAGAAAAGAATTAGCAGATATGAAGTTGATTTAGAATAAAATACTATGATAAAACGTTATTTCGTAAGAACGCGTTCCCTACAGGAAGGAATGCGTATAGATCAAAATATAAAAGATCGTTTAGACCGTGTTCTGATTGCCAAAGGAACGCATCTTGCCGATTACCAGATCGAAGCATTGGAACGCATGGGTGTTAATGGCGTATATATATCAGAAGGGGAAGAAGATCCGGAAATTTCCGTAGAACAGGAAGCAAAGCCGACATCCGCGGCAGCGCGCAATAATATATCGAAACTGCGTACCGAGGACCCGGCTAATGTGAAACTTTCCGAAAGTATAAAAAAGCGAGTGTCGGAGGGGATTCAGTTTCTGTATAATGATCCCGAATCTCCTAACTTCACATCAACCTCGGTGAATATTACCGGAAATCTTTTGAAAGCGATCGAGGATAATGCTGCCATTGCTGTAGATATTACTGCGTTAAAAGTTAGCGATGAATACACTTTTAAGCATAGTGTTGATGTGGCAACCATGTCTATGATTGTTGCCAAAAAGATGGGTATGAGCCATCAGGATATCTATAATATTGGGATCGCAGGGTTGCTCCATGATATGGGCAAATCCAAGATCCCTTTAGAGATTTTAAATAAGCCGGCAAGGCTAACGGATGAAGAATTTGAAGTGATGAAAAAGCATTCCGTGTATGGTTATCAGATTTTAAAAGAAAAAGAAGATTTTTCTATGCCGATTGCCATAGCAGTATTACAACATCATGAAAAGATGAATGGAAAGGGATATCCTCTGGGGGTAACCGGGAATCAGATTTCACCTTACGCGAAAATTTTATCTGTGGTGGATGTATATGATGCGTTGGTTACCGAACGTCCTTACAAAAAAGGAATGTCACAGCGTGATGCCATCGAAATCATCATGTCAATGACGGAGGAATTGGATATCGCAGCTATGCGGGGATTTCTGGGGAGTGTTATTCTGTATCCGGTGGACTCTGTTGTACAGCTTAGTAATGGAGAGAAAGCATGTGTTGTGGAGAATCATCCTGAGGCGGTGCTGCGGCCAACTGTAGTTGGACTGGAAAGTGGCAGGGTATATGAGTTGGCAGATGATTTGGATTGTGCCAGCATATTGATTGAATAGATGATATGTGATAGCGGGACATGATAGCATATAGTGAAATAGAGTTTTGATAGATGTTAATGGTTTCTATGAATTGGTATTTAAAAGGAGTCGGCCTATGGCAGAGGGAGCTACCATAGGCCAAAATGAAAAAAATGAAAAAGAATCTATCTCAAACATAAGTCAGTCGGCTAAGTTGAGTGTTATGATAGAAACCAATACATCTGTTTTTTTCTTTTCTTGATTTCTATGATCTTATCATAGCATTTAATTGTGGATAGAATTTGTCTGATTTCTAAAAAAAATATTAAATCTAAAATATAAATCTAAATTAGCGTTTTCCATATTTTTTCAAAACATTATGTATACGTTCTGCCGGATTTAACAACTCACTGATGGACTGGTCATGATTTAATGTGTCGATCAATAACGCAATATATTTGCTCATATCAACATTGATATAATAATCACGAGACAGGACTTCTTCTGGCTGGTAAACCAGATTGGTGGTGAGTACACGGTGAATCAGACCTTTTTCATATGCTTCATCAAATTTCTCCATGCCATTGGTAAACAAACCAAAGGTTGCAGCCACGAAAATGCGGTTGGCTTTGCGGCGTTTCAGCTCAGTAGCCACATCGATCATGCTTTCCCCGGAAGAAATCATATCATCAATAATGATAACGTCTTTGCCCTCCAGATCAGAGCCTAAAAATTCATGGGCGATGATAGGATTGCGCCCGTCTACGATACGGCTGTAATCACGACGTTTATAGAACATTCCCACGTCAATGCCTAATACATTGGCGTAGTATACTGCGCGTCCCATCGCGCCTTCATCCGGGCTGATTACCATTAGATGATTGGCATCTACGGTAAGGTCCGGTACATTCTTTAATAATGCTTTGATAAACTGATAGGTGGGCTGAACAGTCTCAAAACTCTTTAGTGGAATGGCGTTTTGAACACGTGGATCATGTGCATCAAATGTAATGATACTTTCCACACCCATTTGAGTTAATTCCTGCAATGCCAAAGCACAGTCCAAGGACTCCCGGGTGCTGCGGCGGTGTTGTCTGCTTTCGTACAGGAAAGGCATAATCACGGTGATACGACGGGCTTTACCGCCTACTGCTGCGATAATACGTTTCAAATCCTGATAATGATCATCCGGCGACATATGGTTGGTATGTCCACAAACAGTATAAGTTAGATTGTAGTTACAAACATCCACCAATAGATAGAGATCATCTCCGCGTACGGATTCTTTGATGATACCCTTTGCTTCGCCGGAACCAAAACGTGGACAGGATGATTCAATGATGAAAGAATCCCGGTTGTATCCGGCGAAGGAAGATGCTACCGTATGGCGGGAAGCGCGTTCCTCTCTCCAGTCAACGATATAGTCGTTGACCCGCTTGCCCATGTCCCGGCTGCTTTCCAGGGCCAATATTCCCAGCGTACCTACAGGAAGTGTTTCTGCTAACTTATCATGTCGTTTCATAGTATCCTCCATTCCGAAGCGTTTGCGCAGAGGAACGCGACGAAAAATTCAATTTTACGCCTGCGATACAGCGATTGTGACGCTTCAGCAACAATCGTTGTGTGTAAAAATCCGCTTTCTGGTTGATTTTTCACATGATCCTCTAAATTGTATGTGATTTTCATTAGAGTGTTCGTCAAGAGCTATATTTTGAATATCCAAATCCGTTTTTGTGAGATTCAACGGATTGCTTTCTGGATGCGGATATCATCACCAATAATCATCAAAAAGTTATAATATCCTGTAAATCTGGAAAAAATACGCTCGCTATATCGATCCCGCAACTCCTGAAATGATAGATTCGTAGAGATAATCGTGGACCGCTGCCTCATATGCCGTTCCTCGATGAAGTAAAATAGCTGTGAAGCGGTAAAGCTGTTCACTAATTCGGTACCCAGATCATCGATGATTAGCAATTCGCTATTTAGTATGTAAGAAATTTGTTCATTCGAGGTAGATGCATCCTCTTTATTGAACTTATTTTTCTCTAAAATATCAAAAAGCTCTAAGGAAGTCAAGTAAAGGACGGTATGTGAAGTGTCCAAAAGTTGTTTGGCAATACAATGCGTTAAAAAAGTTTTTCCTACGCCGGTTGGTCCATAAAAGATCAAGTTATCGTAGGCTTCATCAAAGTGTTTGATGAAGTCCTGGCAGACTTCCCGTACTCTTTTTATGTTTTCTCTTGGGGTCAGAGAAAGATTCTCATTAACGATACTGTCATCATAAAATAGTTCGTTGAAAGTATCAAAGTTCTCATTTTCTAATACGTGCATGAGATTAGAACTTTCATAAAGTGCCAGTGTCTCTGCCTGGCGTAAACAGTGGCATGGCTTGTTGTTTATATATCCGGTATCGTGGCAGTCCCGGCAATCATAAATCGCACTCAGGTAATCAGCCGGATAGTTATGTGCCAGTAATAGTTTTGCTTTTTTCTCAAGTAAAGCATGTCGCTTTTGTTGATATATATCGTCTGTTTGACTGGTATGATCAGAATGCAGCAGTTCTTCCCGTGCCTGCTGTAGAGACAGCTCCATAATATCATTTTGCACCTGTTCCAATTCTGGTATTTCCTGAAATAAAGATTCATAACGCTGGTCTAAAGTGCGTTGATTCTTCATGCGGGTCTGGTCATAACGAAACATGATATCCCGGTATTGCGTATTTGATAGTCCCATATCATCCTCCTTCTTTGTGATCTATCACGAATGCAGATCAACGCATTAATAGTTTACGTTCCAAGTCGTCTACCTCCTGTGAGGAGGCTTCTCTCTGTTGAAAATTTTGAAATTGATTTCTGGATTTGTTTTGCATGCGTTCGCCGGCTGGTTGTTTCTTCTCCGCTTTGTTTTGGGCATAAGCCAGATCGGCTCTCTCGACATCTTGTAAAGTGTGAACACCGCTTTGGCGCCAATGATCTAGTATGCCTTCTGTATATTTGAAGTCTGCACCATGAAGTTTCAGCACTGTGCGGTTGCATGCTTCCAGTATAACCCCCAGATCCATTCCCCAGTTTTTTTGCCAGCGATCTACGAATTTCTTTTCCACAGCAGCCAATGCCCGTCCCAGAGCCAATGCCTTGGAAACAGCATTATAGGTCGAATTATATGCAGTAGAAGCCTGTTCTGCCTCTTCGGGCGTAGTGACCCCCTGTTCATCCCAGGATAATGCCACCGCCTGAATATAGTTACAGTTGGTCTTTCCTAAAGAGATGCAATACTCGTATAGATATAGCAACAATTCTTTTGAGAATTGTAAAGTATCATATAGATAAGAAATCAATCGGGTTTCGTTTGGTTTCATGGGGCGTTCTAAATAATTCTCTATCACATGGCATGTCCAGATAAATTCATCATCTGTGGCCAGCTCTTTTAATCGGCTGTTGGTGATCGTGATTTCCTTCGAGGTATGCTGCCTGTGAATCCCGGATGTTTGATCTGCCTCAGGCTGATCTTCTGGTGCCGTACTGACCTGTCGGTTCTCCTTTTGGCTTGTCTGGATCGATACCGTCTTGGAGTTCATGGAGGAATCCTGTGTGGCTGCAATCTGATCGTTTACAGAAGGAGTCGTTGTTGTGGCATGGTGGAAATGGTTTGCGTTTTTTTCGGGAGATAACATATCAATCCCGACGATATCACCTGTAACGGTATCCCGGTTGATCTGTAACAACCCTTTTTTCTCCCAATATTGCAATGCCCGGAGAACGTCTTTTTCTGTATTGTCCATACGATCTGCCAACGAACTGATGGACAATCCCTGTTCCCCATACTGAATACATTTGGCTAAGTAGAGATAGACTTTAACATAGTCTCCATTTGCCTCTAACATATTGTTTTCAATAAATGTATTATGTATCGAGGTTGTCAGTGGGATATGATTTGTGCATAAAAGTATGTGATCCATAATAACCTCCAAATAGGTGTTTTTGCGTGTGCGATACTTAGTTTACCACACAAATCTTTGGTTGAAAATAGTTCCGCAAAGTGTGTAATTTTTTCATGGATGGATGTGGATAATGTGGATAACTTTTTACGTTTTTAGACATGGCATATAATTCATGGATCTTTTGTCAATTTTTGACAAAAAAATATCCACAACCAAATGTGTAGAGATATTCACAAATTGATTGTGGATAATGTGGAAAATTATTTTTCGATCAGATCTTCCCCGATTGTTACAACGTTTCCAGCCCCCATAGTTATCAACAAATCGCCGTCGATACATTTTTTTGATAAAAATTTTTTTATTTCATCAAAACTGGAAAAATAGTAGGCATCTTTTCCGAGTTTCTTCATCTCTGTTTGTAATGTCTGGGATGAGATATCGCCGGGATCGGCTTCTCTGGCGGCATAAATATCGGTTAAAATGACATTTTCGGCCAGAGACAATGCTTCCGCAAACTCGTGGAGAAGAGCCTTGGTGCGGCTGTATGTATGCGGTTGGAATACACACCATAAATGTTTATGTGGATATTTCTGTGCGGCATTTAATGTTGCTTTGATCTCTGTGGGATGATGTGCATAATCGTCCACTACCGTTACACCTTGGAACGATCCTTTTTGTTCAAAACGTCGTTCGGTGCCGTGGAAAGCGGACAGACCTGCTTGGATTTGTTCCATCGGGATCTGGTAATATTCCGCCAGGGCAATCACGGACAGGGCATTGGCCACATTATGCTTGCCGAGTACTGCCAGTTGTATACGAATACCAGTAGACTGACCATTGCGTACTAATTCAAAAGAGCCGTATCCCTGGTCGTCAAATTGGATGTCCGTTGCCTGATAATCGGCATCGTGTTCCAGTCCAAAGGTAATGATTTTACAGGAGAGATTTTGTGTAATCGAATCCAGATGGTCAATATCTGAATTGATTACTAAAACGCCGTCCTCGGGAATTAGTTCTGCAAACTGGTGAAAAGAAGACCGGATATCATCCAGATCTTTGAAGAAATCCAGATGATCTGCATCTACATTTAAAATAATGCCGGCAGTTGGATGGAATTTTAAGAAACTGTTGGTGTATTCACATGCTTCCGTGATAAAATTTTCAGAATGTCCAACACGAATATTACCATGAATGGCTTCTAAGATCCCGCCGACAGAGATAGTTGGATCTTTATGAGCTTCCAGGAAAATATGCGTCAGCATGGAGGTTGTGGTGGTTTTGCCATGTGTACCGGATATGCCGATGGCATTCTTGTAATTTTTCATAACCTGCCCCACCATCTCGGCACGTTCCATCATGGGTAACCCCATTTCCTTGGCGGCTTTATATTCTGGATTATCCGGATGAATGGCAGCGGTGTATACGACGAAATCAATATCTGGTGTAATGTTTTCCTGTTTCTGGCCATAGACCACCTGGATACCCAGTGAGGATAAATGTTCTGTGATTTTACTTTTGTTTGCATCGGATCCTTTGACAACGAAACCGTTGTCCTTTAATAACTCGGCGAAGCCGCTCATGCTGATACCGCCGATGCCGATGAAGTATGCGGTACATGGATGAGTCAAATCGATTTGATACATAATTTTACACCGTCCTATTCTAATAATATATATATGAAGTAATTCCATTTGTACAATTTTATTATAAACATCGGTGGTAAAAAAACAATTCCTAAATAATTTTTTTCCAATTTTTTTGTTTTTTTTACAAAATCTTGTATAAAATGTCTAAAAAAAATTAAAAAATTGAAGAAAATTTATGAAAATTGATTCACAATCCATGCCGAATGTGTTATACTAAAAATATTCTAATACTAAAATAGTAAGGGGTGATAGTGTGATCAAGAAAGAAATGATAGCGATGTTACTGGCAGGTGGGCAAGGGTCCCGACTGGGCGTCCTGACCGCTGATGTTGCCAAGCCGGCGGTGGCTTTTGGCGGAAAATACCGTATAATAGATTTTCCCTTGAGTAACTGTATTAACTCAGGAGTGGATACGGTGGGTGTGCTGACTCAGTATCAGCCACTTCGCTTGAATACACATATCGGAATTGGTATTCCGTGGGATCTGGATCGTAACGTAGGAGGTGTTTCTATTTTACCTCCGTATGAGAAAAGCACTAGCAGTGAATGGTATACCGGAACTGCAAATGCGATTTATCAAAATTTACGCTTTATGGAGTATTACAATCCAGACTACGTTTTGATTCTGGGTGGAGATCATATTTATAAAATGGACTATGAGGTGATGCTTGATTTCCATAAGGCAAACAAGGCGGATGTTACATTGGCAACGATTCCGGTGCCGATGGAGGAGGCAAGCCGCTTCGGTGTCGTGATTACCGATGAAAATAAACAGATCCAGGAATTTGAGGAGAAGCCGGAACATCCTAGAAGCAATTTGGCTTCAATGGGTATATATATATTCTCATGGCCGGTTTTACGGGAGGCTCTGATCAAGCTCAAGGACCAGCCGTCATGTGACTTTGGTAAACATATTATTCCATATTGTCACGAAAAAGGCGATCGTATTTTCGCCTATGAGTATAACGGATATTGGAAAGATGTTGGAACATTAGGTTCCTATTGGGAGTCTAATATGGAATTAATTGATTTGATTCCTGTATTCAATTTGTATGAGGAATTTTGGAAAATTTATACAAAGAGTGACCGGATTCCTCCGCAATATGTGGCAGAGGATGCGATAGTAGATAAAGCGATCGTAGGAGAGGCATCAGAAATATATGGTGAGGTTCATAATTCTGTCATTGGATCCGGTGTTACGATAGAGGAAGGCGCGATTGTCCGCGACTCCATTATCATGAGTTCTGCTACCATCAAATCGGGAACAGTAGTTGATAAGTCGATTATTGCGGAAAATGTAACGATTGGCGAGAACTGCAAGCTGGGTGTGGGAGAGGAACTTCCAAACAAGGTGAAACCAGATGTATATGCATTTGGACTGGTAACCATTGGAGAAGACAGCGTAATCCCGGATAATGTTCAGATCGGAAAGAATACGGCGATCTCTGGTGTGACAGAGCCGTCAGACTATCCGGATGGCATACTTGCAGGTGGTGAAACATTGATTAAGGTAGGTGACAGATAATGAGAGCGATTGGAATTGTGTTAGCAGGTGGTAATAGCAACAGAATGCGGGAACTTTCCAATAAAAGAGCCATTGCAGCGATGCCAGTTGCAGGTGGTTTCCGTAGTATTGATTTTGTCCTTAGTAATATGAGCAACTCTCACATTCAGAAGGTGGCAGTGTTCACGCAGTACAATGCAAAGTCTTTGAATGAACATCTGAATTCCTCAAAATGGTGGGATTTTGGTAGAAAACAGGGTGGATTATATGTATTCACACCAACGACAACACCGGATAACAGTTATTGGTACCGGGGTACGGCAGATGCCATTGCACAGAATCTTGATTTTCTGAAGAGCAGTCATGAACCATATGTTGTGATTGCGTCTGGCGACGGTATTTATAAAATGGATTATAATAAAGTATTAGAATATCATATTGCTAAAAAGGCAGATTTCACAGTGGTAACGGCTGATATCAGTGGCAAGGACGATCCGACAAGATTTGGTGTACTGCGGGTGGATGATGACGGCAGAGTAACAGATTTTGAAGAAAAGCCGATCAGCGCAGCAAACAATACGGTTTCCACAGGTGTCTATATTGTGCGTCGTCGTATGCTGATTGAACTGATTGAGAAATCCATGCAGGAAGAGCGCTATGATTTTGTAAAAGATGTCTTGATCCGTCACAAAAATGTAAAACGTATTTATGCATATTCGCTGGATACATATTGGAGTAATATTTCCTCTGTGGAATCTTATTTCCGCACCAATATGGATTTCCTGAAACCGGATGTGCGCAATTATTTCTTTAAAGAATATCCAGATGTATATTCCAAAGTGGAAGATCTGCCTCCGGCAAAATATAATATAGGATCTTCTGTGAAAAATAGTTTGGTGTCCAGTGGTTGTATCATCAATGGAACCGTGGAAAATTCCATTCTATTCAAGGAGGTTTATGTGGGGAATAATTGTACCATCAAGAACTCTATCATTTTGAATGATGTATATATTGGTGATAATACACATATCGAGAATTGTATCGTAGAGAGCAGAGATACCATTCGTGCGAATACGAATTATACTTCAGAGGATGGTGGAATCCGGATTGTGGTAGAAAAGAACGAGAGATACGCACTTTAAGCGAATCGTCAACAAAAACGTGTGATGTAAAAAGGAGTTTCTTCCTATTAATAAA
This sequence comes from uncultured Jutongia sp., assembly GCA_964521555.1. Classification (GTDB taxonomy): domain Bacteria; phylum Bacillota; class Clostridia; order Lachnospirales; family Lachnospiraceae; genus Butyribacter. Next base: position 84,328 of record CAZFSU010000009.1, read on the forward strand.
AGGGAGTAAGGGAGCTCTGCACGACATACTAACCAAAGGAGGTTAACAAAAGTGCAGGTAACAGATGTAAGAGTTCGCAAAATTGCGAAAGAAGGTAAGATGAAGGCTGTCGTTTCGATTACATTGGATGAAGAGTTTGTAGTTCATGACATTAAGGTAATCGAGGGAGACAAAGGATTGTTTATTGCGATGCCAAGTCGCCGTGCTGGCGATGGGGAATATCGCGATATCGCACATCCAATTAATTCTGAGACTCGGGAGAGATTACAACGTATTATTTTGGAGCGCTATGAAGAGGTATTCGCGGAAACTGATGAGGATACTGTGACAGTAGATAAAACCGAGACGGAAATGTGATAGGCATATAAGGTTAGGAAGGTGTCGTGCTGTTTTGCATGACACCTTTTTATTATTGAGAGGATAACGGAATGGTTGGATGCTATTTTGCTCTGCCAACGACTTCATATATGATAATTTCATCCAAACTTTTTTGTAACTGTTCATAATCCTGTTCGGAAGCCTGATCAATTTCCCTGCGTAATTTTTTTAACCGACCTTTTTCAAAGCTGTATTGTTCCATCAGCCATTCGATACACAGATACTCTGTATAATAATTTGGCGGAATATAGGTTGGATAATTGGAATTGATTCGCATCGGTTCCGGATATTGAAAAGGTAGATCCTTTCTTGTGTGGTGGTACAAACTTGCCAATGATCTGGATAAACCGAGAATACTACGACCAACGGTAAGAAAGCCAAAGATCGCCAGAACCGGAACATAAAAATACAAAAATATCCAAGGAATATCATCGATCATTTCCACTAAGGCATATACAACCACGAGAGAGATGACTAGGCCAATAGAGTATAGCCATATGTCTGTGATCAGACCCTTTTTCTGTCTCTCCAACGTTACCAACTGTTTTTCGTAACGTTTCATCTCGAATTCAATCCGTTCGTATTTTTCTACACACTCTGCTAACAGTTTTCCTCTCATTCCATACCTCTTCTGTGAAATTTTGTGCGACAAAAAGAAAAGCTTTGATATATAGTGCAATCAAAGTTTTCGTGGTATCTATGTGTATTTTTACAATGATATCTTAACATACACAGAGGTTGAATACAATGTGATGTGTATTGGATTTTTTATATTTTCATTTTATATGTTGTCGAAAATTGTCGAAAGTTGTCGAATGGTTGACCTTGAAGACATTTCGAGGGAAAACATATACTTTAAATGGAAAGTGAAAATACACATGAGATGGAGGTTTTGAAAATGAAAAAGAAAATGATTGCAATATTGATCTTAGCTGCCCTTATTTTAATTCCTGCGCATCCAAGGGCGGTGGCAGCCGCTATTAAGGTTACAAAGTCACATAGTGCTTCTAAATATGTAACCAGGAAAGTTAACGGTACAGCGTATACCGTTAGCGGAACGGTAAATTATGACAAGAAAGGTGGATTGCTGTCTCAGGATCTGGTTGTTTGGTATGGGAATGTTTCGCATGGTAGTAAAGAGTGTGGTACGGATTATGTGATGTATTATGGAAAAAAGGAGCACGCTAAAATTCACTTGCCATACGTGAAAGATTACCAAAAAAGTTTTTACAAACAGAAAAATGTGGATAAAAAGTATACTTATGCAAAGTTACATATGGATACGCTGGCGGGAAAATATGAGTTGCGTGCGAATGAATAGTATTCATTTCGTATAAAGTAACCATATACATTTTAGAGAAAAGATGGGAGAGATTTCATGATCAAGAAACTGAGATGTACATGGCATATCGCATGCAATATGCTTCTGGGGAAATTAGTAAAGAATTTTTTGCTTTTGTTGTTATTGATTGCTACGTGCCTGCTCATTGGTGTTTCGCTTCTGGTGTTGGATTTTAAGTCCTATGATGCGATGGAGATTAGCAAACTGTGTGATGCGGAGCGGACCGGGCGGATTACATTGGATTGGGATTGGGATGCAGATTCCCCTTTGAAAGATACATCGAAATGGTTTCGTAAGGTAGAAGCGTTAGAATATATAGAGGGGATTGGTAATTTTATAGATTATGCGATAGAGGAGACAGATCCTGAGATTGCCCGGATGCAGGAGGGACATCATTATACTTCGCTATATGATGGTACTGATATGATTGAAGATACCGTTATGAACAGAGGAATGCTGGATGTTTTTGACCTACAGTGGGAGAGTCGGGCGGATGCTCCGGCAGAGGGGATCATCCTGGGTTGGCGGTATCGGGAGAGGTTTCAGGATCAGGAGGTTTTGCACTGTGTGGAAGGTGATATTCCGATCCTGGGCTTTACCTGCGAGGGTTCCCACTGGTTGTCTAATGAAGTGGCGGGCAGGAGTATGCCGGAAATCAGCGCTTTGGTTGATACCGGCTATATGTGTTTTGATCTTTATGACGATTCGGAAGAAGATCCGTCTGACCAGCGCTGGTTCCGCCTGCGGGATGCGGATGACTATGACGGGTTTACGGCAGAGGTCGAGCGGTTATCGCAGGAGCAGGGCATCACGGCAACGGTATATCCCATGACAAAGTATATCCGGCGGGAGGCGGAGCGGAATGAAAAGATTTTCGCAGAACTGAGCCACTATGCACAAGGGACAATGGGTGTCATGATCCTGTTTTTGGTTTTGATTAAGCTGTATTCCTTCTGGCGGAATAAAAAACAGTATGGCGTGTTCTATTCTTCCGGGATGACAGGGCGAAAAATCATAGCAAGCATCTGGATGGAAAACTGCGCGATCTTTTATACGGCATTACTGATCGCCGATATTATATTATGGAACAGCTTTGCCGTGCTGGCGAGGCTGGGCAATGGCTCTTATGGCGCGCTTGAGGGGATCGTGCAGACTCTTTTGCGTGACCGGGTATTTGCAGAGGGGTTTGTCATTGTTTCTGTCTGTTGTATTGTAACATCTGTGATTCCGTCATTTGTATTTAACAGGATACCGCCGCTTAGCATGGTAAAGGCATTTTATGAATAGAAAGAGCATGATTGGTGAGGTAAAAATGATATGATTCGATTTGTTTCCGTGGAGAAGGAATATAAGAAACCGTATAAAAAAGTATTGGATGATATCTCTTTTGAAATACAGAATCAGGAGATGGTTGCCGTCATGGGAAAATCCGGGGCGGGAAAATCCACACTCTTGTCTCTGATTGGCTGTCTGGAAAAGATGGACGGAGGGGCATATTGGTATGATGATGTGGAAGTATCCAAACTAAGGAAAAGGGAGCTGCATCAGTTTCGGAAGCAGCACATTAGCTATATCTTTCAGAATTTTGAGTTGATTCCCCAGTATACCGTTTATGAAAATGTAGAAATCCCTCTGCTTGCCAGGGATGTCACGAACCGAAAGAAAATCATTCACAAAGCCTTAGAGGAAGTAGGGATCCTGGAACACAGACGCAAAAAGATCCATAAATTGTCTGGCGGGGAACAGCAGCGCTGCGCCATTGCCCGCGCATTGGTGGCAGATACGGACATTATCCTGGCAGATGAGCCAACGGGGGCTTTGGATGAGAAAACTGCCGATGAAATCATGGACATCCTGACCGGATTGAATCAAAAGGGAAAATCCATTATCATAGTAACGCATGATAAGGATATTGCGAATAAGTGCCATAGGATTATTCAGATAAAAGATGGAAAAATAGTGGAGTAGGGGAAGATGTTAGATTTTAAAGCCTTTATGCTGTCGAATGTAGTGACCATGATTGGTGTATATATTGTTCTGGTTCTCATAGTCCCGGTTCATATCAGGCAATCTGCCGCGGAGAGCAGCCGGATCTTTTATTTTCGTGCTTATGTCAGCGGTTATGAACAGGCCCTGGATGAGGAAGAAATCGAGGCCTGGTTAGAAGAACTTCGGATAATACGCCAGGGCAGCCATGTGATACATTTAGAATTGCAGGATGTAGACAAGTTGAATCTTATTCCGGATGAAAGTTTTGCCTCCGAGGAAGACAAGTTTCTAAAGGATGAGATAGAATACACAGGTGAATATTTGCAGCAGAAGCAGTTGTTTTGCTATGTGGAAGGAAGCGTGGCTCTGACAGAGGAACAGGAACAACTGGACAGGGTCTGCAGGGATTATGGCATGACTCTTGAGATGTCAGACCCTGCGGGAAAAAAACAAAGCGATGCGGCGAAGGCAAAGGCTCAATTTTATAAAATCATATTTTGGATCGCAGTGATATGTAGTTTGATCGTGTTATTTGTAGTGGAGTTTTTCTGGTTCCAATCCAGGAGAAAGGCCTGGCGCGTCAGGCGTCTGTTTTGTATTCCTAGAATTTCCCTGGTCAAAGAAACGGTGCTGACGCAGGCATTGCTGATGCTTGTTGCTCTGGCAGCGGCTTTGGCAAGCATGGTATTTTATTATCATTTTGGCATATGGCAGATGATGAAAAGTGCAGTCCTGGTATTGATTGGGTTTGTGTTTCTGGCATCGTCTTTTTGTTGTATCTTTGTTTCCGTCAAGTAGCATTCTCCTTCTGACTTCATATTATAATTGGGCAACTGGCTTTTCTATAAAATGTTGTCCATGAAAAAATCGTGGAAAAAAATCCCTAAAAAGTGAAAAAAGTGCTTGCAATCCCTGAAAAAGTGGTGTATATTAGTAAATGCTGTGACATTGATAGCGTAGAAGCGTGAGGTTGCTGCTGTTCGGTGACGGACAGGAGGTTTTCCGTGGAGCGAATGTCAAGTTAGAAAACTGGCGACAAGTCACTGTACGAAAATCCAATATTTTGTCTGATGAATTGGACGAGTGTCCAAGGAATGCAGATGAGACGGGTGATCCTATGCTATAAGCTGTAAACCGATAGGACACACCCGGGTAAGTGTACAGTCACCACTTGTTGCGCTTAAATCAAGCGGACATGGCCGAAGAGACGGCAAGATCAGTAATGTCTGCAAAAGTGCGAAAAGGAGGCGGCTTTTTTTATGGCAACGAATGTAATGAGAATTACACTGAAAGCGTATGACCACAATCAGATTGATCATGCTGCTGGAAAGATCATCGAGACAGTTAAGAAGACAGGGGCGCAGGTGAGCGGTCCGGTACCTCTTCCAACCAAGAAGGAGGTTGTTACGATTCTTCGTGCTGTACACAAGTACAAAGATTCCAGAGAGCAGTTCGAGCAGAGAACACATAAGAGACTGATTGATGTGATCGCGCCTACTCAGAAAACCATTGAAGCATTGACAAAAATGGAAATGCCATCTGGTGTAGCAGTAGTGCTGAAAATGAAAGAGAAATAGATTCCGTATTTCTCGCAAATAATTAAGGGAAAGTCCTTAGGGTTTATATAGATCTGCAATTTGCAGAGAAAGTTTTTGGTTTACAAACTTGCACATTATAAGCCATCTAGGATGAATATCGGACAAACTTGGGAAAAGGATGTCGCGGTATTCCGCTGTAGATTAACAGGAGGTGCAACATTATGAAGAAAGCTATTTTAGCTACGAAGATCGGTATGACACAGATCTTCAATGAAAACGGAGTATTAACTCCGGTTACTGTACTTCAGGCTGGTCCTTGCTATGTAACACAGGTAAAGACGGTAGACAATGATGGGTACAGTGCGGTGCAGGTAGGCTTTGTGGATAAGAAAGATAAGATTATCACCAAAGATGCTGCCGGCAAGAAGGAAGTAAAGAGAGCTCATGGCGTAAACAAGCCACTGCAGGGACATTTTGCGAAAGCGGGTGTATCCGGCAAGAGATATCTGAAAGAATTTAAGTTTGAGGACGCTGAGGAGTACACGCTTGGCCAGGAGATCAAAGCGGACATCTTTGAAGCAGGGGATAAGGTTGATGCAACCGGTACCACCAAGGGTAAGGGATTCCAGGGTGCCATTAAGAGACATGGTCTTCACAGAGGACCGATGGGTCATGGTTCCAAGTTCCACAGACATGCAGGTTCTAACGGTGCTTGTTCTGATCCTAGCCGTGTATTTAAGGGCAAGAAGATGCCTGGTCAGATGGGTGGCGTACAGAGAACGATCCAGAATCTTGAGATCGTCCGCGTGGATGCTGATCAGAATCTGATTTTGGTTAAGGGCGCAGTTCCTGGACCAAAGAAGGCATGTATCGTGATCAAGGAAAGCGTTAAGGCTGCATCAGCAAAGGCTGACTAATCATTCTTTTGGAAAGGAGGAACACACAGATGGCTAACGTATCTGTTTATAATATGGAAGGCAGCGAAGTTGGTAAGTTAGATCTGAACGACAAAGTATTCGCTGTTGATGTAAATGAACATTTAATGCATATGGCTGTAGTATTACAGTTGGCAAACAAGCGTCAGGGTACTCAGAAGGCAAAGACACGTTCTGAAGTGCGTGGCGGTGGTAGAAAACCTTGGAGACAGAAAGGAACCGGTCATGCAAGACAGGGTTCGATCAGAGCTCCACAGTGGACAGGTGGTGGAGTGGTATTCGCTCCGGTGCCTAGAGATTACTCCTTCAAGATGAACAAGAAGGAAAAAGCAGGCGCGATCAAGTCTGCATTAACCTCCAGAGTAAATGAAGAGAAATTCTTCGTATTAGATTCTCTGAAGTTCGACGAGATCAAGACTAAGAAAATGGTTGGTGTTCTCGATGCATTAAAGGTAAACAAGGCATTGGTTGTATTAGACGGTGATAACGAAAACGTTGCCTTATCCGCAAGAAATATTGCTGACGTTCGAACAGTACCAGTGAATGCGATCAATGTATATGACATCTTAAAGTATGAGACAGTAGTGATCACAAAGGATGCTGTTTCCAAGATTGAGGAGGTGTACGCATAATGGCAGATTTGAAATATTATGACATCATTCAGAAGCCGATCATCACAGAGAAGTCGATGGAGGCAATGGGCGAGAAGAAGTACACTTTCGCAGTACACACAGATGCAACAAAGTCCCAGATCAAAGAAGCGGTTGAGAAGCTTTTTGAGGGAACAAAAGTTGCCAAGGTCAACACAATGAATCTGGAAGGGAAGACACGCCGTCGTGGCAGAACTTTTGGCAAGACCGCGAAGTCCAAGAAAGCAATCGTGAAGTTGACAGAGGATTCTAAAGATATCGAAATCTTTGAGGGTCTGTAGGAATGGAGGATTCTCTAACACATCATCGAAGAGTTGAGTGGTTTTGAGATTTCAACATCAAATAAATACACCGTGTGGAAAACCTATCACACGGGTCGTTGTAAAGAAGGAAAGGAGACAACGTCATGGGAATTAAAACATTTAACCCATATACACCGTCCAGAAGACAGATGTCTGTACTTGACAAGGCTGAGATCACAGCCGACAAGCCGGAGAAGTCTTTGACAGTGTCATTGAAGAAGAATGCCGGACGTAATGCGCAGGGTAAAATCACTGTCAGACATCGCGGCGGTGGATCCAGAAGAAAATATAGAATTATTGATTTTAAGAGAAATAAGGATGGTATTCCTGCTACTGTTAAGACCATCGAGTATGATCCAAACAGAACGGCCAATATCGCCTTGGTAGCATATGTAGATGGTGAGAAGAGATATATCCTCGCTCCAGAAGGCCTGAAAGTGGGACAGAAGATTATGAACGGTCCTGAAGCGGAGATCGCAGTTGGTAACTGCTTACCACTGGAGAATATTCCGGTAGGTACACAGGTACACAACATTGAGCTTCATCCTGGCAAGGGTGGACAGATGGTTCGTTCTGCCGGAAACAGCGCACAGTTGATGGCTAAGGAAGGCAAATATGCAACACTTCGTCTGCCGTCTGGTGAGATGAGAATGGTTCCGATCATCTGTCGTGCAACAGTGGGTGTCATCGGTAACGGTGAGCATGCGCTGGTAAACATCGGTAAAGCCGGTCGTAAGCGTAACATGGGTATCAGACCTACAGTTCGTGGTTCTGT